>NZ_JAKXMK010000046.1 GCF_022524485.1 Pseudonocardia alaniniphila | reverse complement strand
CCGGGCGATCGCAAGGCGGAGGAGGGGCCGATACCGCTGTTGTATCGGGCCCGACGACAACGCCGCGAGGGCGCCGCGCAGTAGGGCCGAGTCGTTCAGCGCGCTCCTAGTCGTCGAGGCCGTAGAGCCGTGCCCAGTTCGCCCTGCTGGTGAGGTTGCCCATCTCCGCGCGGTAGCGCCGCGCGGCCGTGGGGCCCTCCTTCACGAAGCGGCGGAAGGTGCGCGCAGCACGCTTCGTGAGTTGCAGGGCCAGCTCCTTGTCGCGGGTGCGTACCCGGATGCCCTGCTCGGACATGTCCGTGACCACGGCGCGCTCGAACGTGGAGACGTGCCACCAGTGCGCGTCGCCCGCGGGGACGAACCCGGTGCGGTGCACCGACCGGTCGGTGAGCAGGTACGCGGCGCGCTTGATCCACGTGAGGCGCTCGCTGCCGGGAGGGTTGGCGGCGCGAATGACCTGCAGCTCGCGGAAGTCGTCAGGTACCTCCGAGACCGGGCGCATGGCCGTCTCCTCGTAGCCGGCCCGGATCCGCCGGATCTCGGCGGCCGCGGCAGCCGAGCCGTCGCGCAGGATCTCGGGGCCGTCGAGGAAGTCCTCAACGGCCTGCAGCAGTGTGGCCGACAGCCCGTACTGCATGCTGATCACGTACTGCGAGAGCAGCTGCCCGAGGCGCCTGGTGATGCGCCGAATCGAGAAGTCGGTGTGCAGCGCCGCGGTGATGAGGCCGTTGCGCATGTTGAAGTACCGGTGCCACTCGTCCCAGTCCTTCCACCCGAAGTCGGCGTGCCATACGCCGGCTCCGGGCAGGGCGACGGTCGGGAAGCCGTGGGAACGGGCACGGTAGCCGTACTCGATGTCGTCCCACTGGAAGAACAGCGGCAGCGGATAGCCGATCGTCCGCACGATCTCGGCCGGGATCAGGCACGACCACCAGCCGTTGTACTCGGTGTCGACGCGGCGTTCCTGGTTGATCGGCAGCTGCCGCTCGTCGATCCCGAGCAGGTACGCCTCGCGGAGCGCACCGGGGACGGGCATGCCGACCTGCAGCAGCTCCGGGTCGGCGTACTCGGCGGAGATGTGCAGGTGGGCGGGGTGCAGCAGGTTGAGCATCTGCCCGCCCACGATCGTGGGGTGGCGGGTGTTGGCGGCGAACGCGGTGAGCCGGACGATGATCTCGGGGTCGAGCAGCACGTCGTCGTCCATGAGCAGGACGTCGGCGTGATCCTCGGGGTCGCCCTTCGTGGCGTCGAACAGCCCGCGGGTGAACCCGCCTGCACCGCCGAGGTTGGGCTGGCGCACGTAGCGCAGCCGCTCGCCGAGCGCCTCGGCGATCTCCGCGAACCGGGGCCGGGACTCCAGCGGGTCGCTGCCCTGGTCGACGACCTGCACGGCGCCCACACAGCTCAGGGCCTGCGGGTCGGAGGCCATGGCCGCCAGCGTGTTGAGGCAGTCCTCCACCCGGTTGTACGTGCAGATCACGACGTCGGTGCGCAGACCGGGGCGGGCGTCGGGAACGGTCCACCGGACGTCCGACACCGTCAGCTGACCGGTCTCGGTGGTGAGCTCCAGCCACATGCCGCCGCCGTCGATGAACCGGTCGACAGGCCCCGTCAGCCGGATCGTGCGCTCGTCGGTGTCCTGGACCTCATGGGCCTCGACGATGCGCCACACCTTGTTGGTGTCGGAGGCCATCAGGCGCACCCGGCCCGTGCCGCTGACGACCGCCTGGACCTCGATCTCGCGGACGTCCGTCCACCGCTGCCAGTAGGTGGCGTGGAGCCGGCCGAAGTAGGTGTTGGTGCTGACACGGGTGTTCGGTTCGAGTGTGACGCGGGTGCGCTCGCGACGGGCGGCGCCCTTGTCGACGACCGAGTACAGGTCCTCCGGGACTCGGGCCGAGGGACCGAAGAACAGTCCGCGCTGGACGACGAGGCGTGACCGTAGACCGTCGGCCGTCGACTCCGGTTCCGCGAGCTCGGCGTCGGGGTGCAGTGGCACCGCCGTGTCCGTGATTTCCGGTATCCGAAGCATGGAGTCGGCCGTCCTCGTCCTCGGTCGGGGGCGTTGCTGGTGGGCTCATTGTGGAGCAAGCGGAGGGCCGGACCCGACGGGGGTCAGCCCACAGGATCGAGTCCGGGCACCCGCGCGTGACCGTTGCGCTCCCACCCTGCCACCGTGCGGTCGGTGATGACCGGTACGGGCCTGGCCAGCGGTTCCTCGACATTCCACCGGTAGAGCTGCGCGGCGTCGCGGGTGGGATCGCCCTGCAGGTAGGTGGGCATCCGCTGCTCGGTGACGATGAGCCGGGGTGCTGCGAAAGGACCGCCGAAACCAGCCGAATAGGTGATTCCCGCGGACGGATCGGACGCCGGTGGTCCGACGCGCCACTGCGCGAGCCCGGCGGTGCCGAGTGGCAACGGCTCGGGGGTGAGGCAGGGGAAGAGGAACGCGATCGGCCAGTCGAGGATCGCGTTGGTGCCCGGCGGCAGGACCTCGGTCATCGGGGTGAGCCGGGGCACCCGCGGGAGCGACGCGACGGCAGGCGAGCGCGGGCCCGCGTTGGGTGCGTTCACAGCGAGCCGCACCGTGTCGGCCTCTGGCGGCGCCATCTGGCGGTGGTCGGTCGGGCCGAGGCTGTCGGCGGTGACGGGCCGGCCCTCGATCACCCGGTCGCCCACCCCGAACTCGACGGTGAGCACGTCGCCCGGCTGGGTCTCACCCGAGGTCGTGACGACGACGGGGAGGGCGCCGGCACGCTGTTGCGGATCGAGCCGGAACCAGGCCGTGGTCATGCGGCCGGCGACCGCGATGCCCGGCATCGTGCTCCTCCCGACGTCGACGGGCAGGGTGCGGCCGGTCGGTGAGCCGGCGGCGATCGGCAGCAGCCCGTCCACGGGGTCGGTCTCGACGGACAGCAGCCGCTGCAGCCCGCAGGGTTCGCCGCGCAGCGTGGCGATGCTGTCGGAGGCGAGCGTGTAGCTGTCGCGGTGTGCCACGGCCACCCGAACGAAGCTCAGCACCTGCAGGGCCAGCACGACCACGAGGAGGAGGGCGACCAGAGGCGTGGGGCCGGGCACCCAGCGCGGCACGGCGACACCGGTGGCCCCGCCTGCGCGCAGCCACGCCGACCGCACGATCAGCACGCCCACACCCACGCCGCCTGCGATGAGGGCGATGGTGGCCACCGGGATGTTCGCCAGCTGTGGGGGCGTGGTGGAGAAGCTCGGCGTGAACCAGTTGCTCGCGTACGGCCAGATGTTGTAGCCGGCCAGCACCAACGCCCCGACCACCGTCACCGCACCGAGGGCGGTGAGCATCCGATGTGGCTGCTCGCGCAGGGAGACCGGGCGCTGCACCAGCAGTCCTCGCGGTACCCACGCCTGCGCAGCGGACGGGCGCTCCACGTTCGCTTGTCGCGGTGCCGCCGCCGACCACGCCACCATCCCGAGCACCAGCACTGCTGCCCCGTAGCCGGCGAGGTCACCGAAGTGCTGGGTCCACTTCGTCGGGCTGGCGGTCAGCGTGGCCAGGGAGAGCAGGAAGCCGAGCACCAGTCGACGCGCCGGGCCGGTGGCGATGCCGGTGCGCGATCCCCGCAGCGCCCACAGCACACCCGCCGCTGCGAGCAGCGTGAGGAGCACCGCGGCGCGCCGCCCGATCGAACCCTCGAATGATCCCGGCGCCAGCAGCGCCGAGTAGCGCTCGTACTCCTGGTACCACGGCATCCCGCCGCCGATCAGCGTGCGGACCCTCGTGGCCTCGAGCATCCCGGCGAGGCTCTGGTCGGTCACCATCAGCAGCACCGCGGCGGCCGGAGCGGCCACGATCGCGGTGAGCACCGGCAGGACGTGCAGGTCGCGGCGGGCGCGCAGCAGCCGCAGCACGGGCAGCGCGCCGGCGAGGAACGGCGTGAACGCCATCAGTCCGGCGGGCGTCACCGCGGTGGTGACGCCCGCGAGCAGGAGGCCGACGACGAGCGGCGTGATCCTGCGGCAGGCCACCGCCCGTTCGACGGCGAGGAAGACCGCGAGCGTGCCGACGGCGACCCACGGCTCCGGGCGCAGCCCGAGGTTGAGCGGCACCCACCAGGTGGCGAGCGCCAGCGCGGCGAGCCACGGCGCGGCTCGCCCTGCGGCGAAGCGGCCCAGGCGGGGGAGCACGAGCCGGGAGAGGAGCCACCAGCACAGCAGCCCGAGCAGGACCGACGGCAGCCGCATCCACAACGTGGAGGGCGAGATGAGCGACCAGGCGTAGTAGACGTCGTAGAACCAGCTGAACGGGGCCTCCGGCGCGTTCAGCCAGCGGTAGACGTTGCCGATGAACCCGTTGCTCCCGATGCTGCGGACGATGCCCGCGATATAGCCGTCGTCCACGGTGATCGCGCCCACGAGCCACCAGACCCCCAACAGTGCGACGACCGCGCCGTCGACCGGGCGCGGCCGCCACCAGCGGCGTGGGAGCAACCGCACCGGCGGGGTGACCGCGCGGTCGGCGCGGCGCAGCGCCACGAGCATGCCGAGCAGCCCGAGGACGCACACCACGGCCAGCGCGGTCTTGATCGCGGAGATGGTGGTCTGGAAGCGGGTGTCGGTGCGCAGCGACAGGGTGACGCCGGTCTGCACGTCGCTGAACGCGCCGGCCACGTCGGGTCGCACGTCGCCGGTGCGGGTGAGTACCGGAGTGTCGTCGACCAGTACTTCCGTGCGTTCCGGGTCGGAGTGGACGGTGAGGGTGCACGCGCCCCGCGGGAGGGGCACGGCACCGAGATCCACGCCCGCGCTCATGACCCGCACCTCGTCGCCGGAGGCGGTGAGTCGCAGGCCGTACAGTGGCTCGGCCGTGGCGTCGGGTCGCAGAGGCACCGTGGAGAGCAGCTCCCGGCTCACCGGGGGGCCGCCGGGTCCGCCGTCGACGCGAGCTACGGCGCAGCTCGCCGTGGCGGTGAGATCGACCGGCTGGTACGGCATGAGCGGGATAGCGGCAGGCCCGTCCGATGCCGTCCAGCTGTAGCGGACGTCGGGTTGGTGCACCGGCGCGAACGGGAACGCCACAGCGGCCAGCACGGTGATCAGTCCCAGGACGAACACGGCGTGGCGCGGCCCGCGCGATGTGCGCAGGGGTGGGGTCACGTCATGGCTGCCACGACCGCCGGGCTGCGGTTTCCGAGGACTGTCCGGCTCGGGCGGTGTCACCGACCGTGCGGGCGTGAGCACGCGGGCAGCCTATGGGGAGCCGGTTACCTTCCCGGGCCGGGGGATGCCGGCTCACTCTTGCGGGGCAGGGCCGGTCCCGGTGGCCGTGGACGCGCCGGACACCGTGCGGGTCGTCTCCGTCACGGTGTAGGCGGCGCGGGCGAGCGGGGTACTGAACGAGTACACCTGGATGTGCGGGTCGGCCCCGCCCACCACAGCCAGCTGCTGCACGCCCTGGGTGCGTGGCACCTGCGCGAACGCGCCGCCGCGGGAGGGCACCCAGGTGCCGTCCGCGAAGCCCGAGAGCGCGCCCCCGTCGCCCCACAGCACGGCGTACTCGGGTGCCTCGGTGATGCCGTCGACCATCGCAGGCTGGCGCTGGCAGGGATACGCGAACGCGAGCGGCCACGCCAGTGCCACCGGTGCGTCGGCCGGCAGGTAGTCCGAGAGCACGGTCGGCTGCTGGACGGCCGGGGCGCTGAAGGCCACGAAGCCGTTGACCATCCCGGTCGCGTCGACCGCCTCGAGCCGCACCACGTCGGCCTCCGGCGGCGGCGCCAGGACGAACGTGCGCCACGACGACTCGGTCGCAGTGTCGGTGAGCTCCTGCTCGCCGACCCGGGTTACCTCTGATCCGGAGCTGCGGCCGTACACCGCGGTGAGGCTGTTGCCCTCCTCGAGCCTGCCTGCCGCCAGCACGGTGGTGGCGGCACCGCCCTCCACTCCCGACGGGAGCGAGTACCAGGAGGTGGTCATGTCGCCGAAGTTGCGCTCGGCGCCGTGGCCGTTGCGGAAGAGGAGACTGCCCCAGACCTCCGCGCCGGCGGGCCCCTGTGGCGGGTCGCCGATGTAGAAGCCGTCACCGGGCTCGAAGCCGTCGGGGGGCGGTGGTGCCGGCAGACCGGCCGCCACCGGCAGCGTCGACGCCGTCGACGGGTCGAGCACACGCACGGCGCCTGCCGCCCCGCAGTGCTCGCCTGCGGGGTCGGCGAAGCCCTGCGCCCAGATCGACTCCCGGGGGACGCCCATCACGGCGGCCTCGCCGAACGTGCCGACGGTGTAGACGGTGGTGCCGAACAGGGAGATCAGCACGACGGCGGGCACCGCGCGCAGCGCCCCGAGCCGGACATCGCCTCTGCCGAGCAGGCGTGCGGCCAGCCCGCCGATCAGCGCCGCGACGACCATGACCAGTGCCCAGAGCAGCGGACGGTCCAGCGAGATGTTCTTCACCGCGGGCGGCAGCTCCGGCCGGTGGGCACCTTCGAGCCAGGCGTACGCCCACTGGTTCGGGCCGTGCCAGGCCAGCGTGATCGTGACGACGAACGTGGCGGCCGCCGCGACCAGCACGCCGATCGACAGCCTCGAGCCCTGCAGCACCCGCCGCGTGAGCGGCACCGCCATCACCAGGAACAGCGCCAGGAACACCGCACCGACGCCGGCGAGCGCACCGAAGTGGTGCGTCCACTTCGACGGGGTGAGCCACAGCGCGGCAAACGCGAGTGCAGTGGTGGAAGCGGACAGCCACAGCGGAGTCGGCACGGTGACCCGGCGGGCCCGGGCCGCGACGGCGAGCACCGCGAACCAGACGAGCGCGACGATGCACACCAGCACGGCGGCCCGCTTGGCGTAGTTACCCATCGCGATCTGCGAGAACAGGAAGGTGTAGCGCTGGATCTCGGTGGTCCAGTTCTCCTGCCCCTGCAGCGAGAGGAAGATCGTCTGCCCGCGGATGAAGTCCCGCAGCCCGCCGTCGGCGAAGGCCAGCAACGGCGCGACCATGCCGCCCGCGGCGACGGCCAGGACACGCAGGGCCGTGCCGATCCGGTCGCCCGTCACCCGGACGACCGGCCAGAGCAGCGGCAGCCCCGCGATCAGCGGGGCGAGGAGTGTGAACCCCGTGGGGTGGGTCGCGAAGCCGAGCCCGGCCAGCGCGAAGGCGAGCCAGGCGAACCAGAGCCGGCGCCTGCGGCTCGCGGCGAGCACGGCGAGCATCGTGGCCGCGCCGCACAGCGCCACGACCGTCTCGGGGCGCACGCCCATGTCCTGCGGCACCCACCAGGACAGGAACGTCACCGCGAGCACGGCGTGGGCGATCATCCGCACCCCGCGCCGGTGCGGTGCCCAGTCGTTCATCGCGGCGACGACGAACCGCCGCAGCGCGAACCACGTGAGGATCCCGAACACCGCCGCCGGGATGCGCTGCATCACCGGCGCGTTGCCGGCGAACTGCTGCCACCAGCCCAGCGACTGGTAGAACCAGGTGAACGGGGTGAAGTTCTGGTCGTAGAGCTGGAAGTAGTTGCCGACGTCGCCCGACAGCACCGAGTTGCGGGCCATCGCCGCGTAGTAGCCGTCGTCGTCGGTGGCCGGGGCCACGAACATCCAGAAGACGATCACCGCGGGCACCAGGAAGTCCACGATCCGCGGCCATCCCAGCCGCCACACGCGCGGCACCCGCGGAGTCATCCGGTCCAGGCGCAGCAGCAGCACAGCGGAGACGAGCAGGGCTGCGATCAGTGTCCAGATCAGCGCGCTCTTGACGGCGGTGGGACTGCTGGTGAACTCGTCGTCCGCCCGCATCGAGACGGTGAGCCCGCCTGAGGGCAGCACTGTCGCGTCGGTGGCGAGCACGTCGACGTCGGGCAGCTCCACCGCGGGAGTGCGTACGAGCTCGGTGCCGTCGCGGCTGATGGTGAGCTCGGCGTTGTCGCGGTGGGCGAAGGAGGAGAGATCCGGGGCGTCCGGGTCGGCGGGGTCGGGGTCGTCCCGGACGAAGGCGGGGAGCCCGCGGCTGTCGCCGGTGATCCGGTACTCGCACGGGCCCGCCGGTAGTGGGTCGTCCAGCAGGAGCCGGTCGAAGGCGCCCACCCGCACGCGGCCCTCGCGAACCGTCACGATCATCCCGGTGGTGCCTGCCACCGGCGACTCCGGCGCCGCGGTCGACAGCACGACCCCGCCGTCTGCCTCAGCGGCGCGCACGGCGTCGCAGCTGAACCGCACGTCGAGGGTCAGCGGCCGGTACGCCGTCAGCGACAGCAGCGTCGACTCGGGGTGCGTCGGATCGACCGGCCAGCTCACCGTGGGCTCGGAGACGGAGACGGGAGCGAACGGCAGCAGTGCCGCGCACACGACGGCGACAAGTGCGGCCAAGCCGGCGAGAAGGGCGGTGCCCCGTCCCCTGCGGGGGGCGGGCTGCGGGGGACCGGAGGGGCCGGCGTGGTCGGCCGCCTCTCCGGCCGGCGCCGTGTCGTCCTCCCGGACGGCACCGGACACGTCAGTCACAGCCGCATGCTGTCAGGAGCTCCCCCATGAACACGAACGGGGCCGATTGCGGGGAAGCCACGTTCTGGCAACAAGATGCACACGAAGGTGGTGCGATCAGGGCGTTGGACGGCGCCCGAACGGGTGGTGAACGGCCATGGCCGCTGTTCTGACGATCTGTGCGGCCGGACCGGGCCCCGCCCGGTTGGATGATTGACGCCTCTACAGTTCCGGCGTGGTTGATCTCCTGCCGGACGCGGTGCGTGCCCGGTTGACGCGTCGTCGCCCGGATGGTGCCCCCTCCGGTCACCGGGTCGGGCGAGTCGGACGTGAGCGGCCCGCGTCGTCCGCGCAGCCACCCCTGACCGGCCCAACCGACGACTCGACGGTGCCCGGCGACCCGAGCCTGAACCCGCGACAAGCCGATGGAAGTTGCATAATCGGGCCTCCTGACGACTTCGAGCGGAAGGTTCCGGTCCTGGCCAGCGCACCCGGCACCCGTTTTCGGTCTGTCGGGCTCGTCGTCCTCGGGATCGTGGCGTCCGGTCTGCTCCTCAATGTCTATCTCGCGATCGTCGCGCGCAGCCTCACGGCCGCCGAGTACGCCTATTTCGGCGCTTTCTGGTCGCTTGCGCAGGTAGCCGGGTTCGGCATGTTCCTGTCCATCGAGCAGGAGACCGCCCGCCTGCTGCAGACGCCCGGCAGGCCGCTCGGTGTGCTCCGCGCCGTCCTGCTCACGGCGGCGACCATGGCAGTCGCGATGCTCGCGGTGGTCGCGCTCGGCTGGCCGGTGCTGTCGAGGGCGTTCGGCGGCCAGGCCGTCACCGTCGTGGCGATGGGCGTGCTGTGCCTCGTGTCGGCCGGTCAGTTCGTGGTGCGCGGCGCGCTCATCGGAATGGACCGGATGGGCCGGCACGCGGCGATCATGCTCCTCGACTCCGCCCTGAGGGTCGGCCTGGCCGCGCTCGTCGCGTCGCTGGTGGCCACCCCGGGCAGCCCTGCCTTCGCGTGGACGCTGGTCGTGGCCATCGGGCTGGCGCACGCCCCGCAGCTGCTCTCGCTGCTGCGCCGCCGTACCCGTGCCGCCACCGAACCCGACCCCGCCGCCGGCTGGCTCACCCCCCGGACGATCTGGGGCGCGGTCGCGCCGCTGCTGATGGGATCGCTCTGCGCACAGCTGCTGCTCAACGGGCCGCCGGTGCTCGTGCCGGTGCTCGCACAGAACCAGGTGGACGTGACGCGCGCCGGCCAGTTCCTGGCGGCGTTCACGCTCGCCCGGATCCCGTTGTTCCTGGTGGTCCCGCTGCAGACCGCGTTGCTGCCGATGTTCACCTCGATCCTGCACTCGGGCGACCGCGTGGCGCTCCACCGCCTGGTCCGCAGGCTGTCGCTGGGGTTGCTCGTGCTGGCTGCAGCCGCTTTCGGGCTGGGGTACCTGCTCGGTCCGTGGCTCGTCCAGCTGATCTTCGGCGCCTCGTACGTCCTGCCCGGATCGCACATCGCCCTGCTCGCCGTGGGGGTCGCTACCTACATCGGGCTGGTGCTCGTCACGCAGGTGCTCGTCGCGTCCGTGCGACACAAGCTGGTGGCGTGGAGCTGGCTGTCCGGGCTGCTCGTCGCCGGGGTGGTGCTCGCGCTGGTGCCGGACCTGCTGTTGCGCGCCGAACTGGCCTTCCTGCTCGGATCCCTCGTGGGGTGGCTCGTGGCCACCGCGCTGGTGCTGAGCGGCCGACGGGAACGGGAGCTGCAGAGTGTCGCCTGAGGAGCCGCATCGAGACCGCCCCGGTCGCCGCGTCGGCATGCGCCGCGACGACCTCGTCATCGCGCTGACCTACTACGCCCCGTACGTCTCGGGCCTCACGAACATGGCGCGGGACATCGCCGAGGGTCTCGCCGCCCGCGGCAAGCGGGTCACCGTGGTCACCAGCCGCTACGACACGTCGTTGCCGCGTGAGGAGGAGATCAACGGGGTGCGCGTACTGCGTGCCCCGGTGCTCCTCCGGCTCGGCCGCGGAGTGATCAGCCCGCAGTTCGTGCGCCTGGCCCGCGCCGCGATGGGAAGGGCCGCGGTGGGCTCGCTCCAGCTGCCTATGCTGGAGGCCGGGGCGATCGCCGCGGGGATGCGCACCCCGATCGTGTCGACCTACCACTGCGACGTGACGTTGCCGCCCGGTCTGGTCAACACCGCGCAGCGGCTCGTCGTCGACGCGTCGAACCGGCTCGCGATGTCCCGCTCGGCCGTCGTGACCGTCACCAGCGAGGACTACGCCCGGAACAGCCGCATGTGGCCCTCGATCGAGCCGTCGATGGTCGTCGTCCCGCCACCGTGCTCGCCGCCGCCCACGGGCGAGCCGAGCTACCGCGAGACCGACGGGCTGCACGTCGGCTTCCTGGGCCGGATCGTGCGTGAGAAGGGTCTCGAGTACCTGGTCCGCGGCTTCCGCGCGCTGCCCGATCCCGACGCCCGCCTGCTGATCGGCGGCGACTTCACCCACGTCGCCGGCGGCAGCGTCGTCGACCAGGTGCGGGAGGCGATCGGCGACGACCACCGGATCCGGCTGATGGGGTTCGTCCCCGAGCAGCGGATCGGTGACTTCTACGCGTCGTTGGACGTCTTCACGTTGCCGTCGGTCAACGCCTTCGAGGCGTTCGGCATCGTGCAGGCCGTCGCGATGCTGGCCGGTGTCCCCGTGCTCTCCAGCGACATCCCGGGCGTCCGGCAGCCGGTGGCGCAGACCGGTTTCGGTACCGTCGTCCCGCCTGGAGACGCCGCGGCGATCACCCGCGCGCTGCAGGCCTTCCAGGCCAACCCGCCCGACCGCGCGGCAGGAGCGGCACACGCACACCGCGCGTTCTCGGTCTCCGCAGTGCTCGACGGCTACGAGGTCCTGATCGACAAGGCGGCACACCACCTCAGGAGCACCAGATGAGCACGGAGTTCGAGCCAGTCGCCGGCTCGCCCGACCACTACGACGCGGACTACTACGACAACAACGGTCAGGCAGGCGACCGGCCTGCACTGCGTTGGTACGTCCGGATGGTCCGGCGCTACCTCGGCCAGGGTCCCTACCTCGACTTCGGCTGCGGCACCGGCCACCTGCTGCGCAGGCTCGCCGCGCACGGACCGGCGTCCGGCTTCGAGATCTCGCCCTACTCGGCCCGCATGGCCCGGGAGACCGCGCCGGGCTGCGACGTGTACACCACGCTCGACGCGATCCCGGGCGGCGCCTTCCGTGGCCTCACGGCCGTTCACGTGCTGGAGCACCTCGACGACGAGACGGTCGCGGCGGTGCTCGCCTGCTGGCGCCGGGTGCTGGTGCCGGGCGGGCGGGCGCTGGTCGTCATGCCGGACCCTGCCGGCAAGGGCCGTGCCCTGGCCGGTGACGGCTGGAACGGCTACCGCGACCCCACGCACGTCAACCTCAAGCCCCACCGCGAGTGGCGCACGGTCCTCGCCGACGCGGGCTTCACCGTGGTGCGTGAGGGCAGCGACGGGCTGTGGAACGTGCCGTACGGCAAGCTCCCGAAGCTCGTCGACGCCGGGCTGCACGCCGGTCCGGCGCTCGCACAGTTCCTGGCAGGGCGCCTGTTCCTGCGCCCGGGCTCCGGCGAATCATCCGTCTTCGTCCTGGAGGCTCCCGCTTCGTCCTGACCCGGACGTTCCCCTCCCAGTGGTGCCCGGCACCATGATGATGTCCGCTTTCGGCGAGCGCCGGGCATCTGGGCGCGTGGGGGGAGTCCGGGTGAGCGAGCTTGCCGGCGAATCAGTGACACAGCGTCCGCGCGCAGTGACGTCTCCCGATGGGCCGGCCGAGCGCAGCGAGGGCGAGCGATGAGCGAGCTTGCGAGCGAATCGGTGTCACAGCGCCTTCGCGAGGCGTCGGCCGAGCGCAGCGAGGGCCAGCGATGAGCACTGTCCTGCAGGCGGGCCCAGCGGCCGCTGAACCGGGCCCCAGGCCGATTCCCTCCGCTCGGACCCCGTGGACGTTTGCGCTGTTCGGGGTGACGCTGCTGGTCTTCGCCACGCTGATCTGGCACCGGCGTTGGATGAGTGACGACGGGCTGATCGTCCTGCGGACCGTCCGCCAGCTGGTCGCGGGCGAGGGGCCGGTCTTCAACGTCGGCGAGCGTGTCGAGGCGAACACCTCCACGCTGTGGACCGCGATCCTGGCGATCCCGGGCATGGTGCCGTGGCTGTCGCTCAACTGGGCGGCTGTGGTTCTCGGGCTCGTGCTGTCGGTCTCCGGCGTCGGCTTCGGGCTCGACGCATCGCGGCGGCTCTTCGCCGGCGGGCGGCTGATGATCCCGTTCGGGGCGCTCGTCGTGGTCTCCCTGCCGCCGTTCTGGGACTTCGGCACGTCAGGGCTGGAGACCGGCCTGATCGTCGGGTGGCTCGGTTTCACGTGGTGGTTGCTCGTCGGCCGCCTTGTCGCCGCGCGCACCGGGAACGCGGGCCGGGCATGGCCGCTCGCCCTCGTGCTCGGGCTCGCGCCGCTCGTGCGCCCCGACCTCGCGCTGTTCGGGCTGCTCGTGGCGGTCGCGCTGGTGGCGCTGGAGCTCCGGCGGGGGTGGCGTCGCCTCGTCGGGCTCGCGGCGGTGGCCGTCGCGGTGCCGCTGGCTTACGAGGTGTTCCGGGCCGGCTTCTACGGACTGCTGGTGCCGTCCACGGCGCTGGCCAAGGAAGCGAGCGTGGCCCGCTGGCAGCAGGGCGTGTACTACCTGCTCGACCTGATCGAGCCGTATCGCCTGTGGATCCCGCTGCTGGTGCTGCTCATCGGTGTGGTGGCGGTTCTGTGCGGGCGCCGGGGTGCCGCTCCGCGGCCCTCGGGCCGGATGCGCCTCGCCACCGTCCTGGTGCTGGTCGTGCCCGTGCTGGGTGCTGCGCTGCTCGCCCTCTACGTCACCAGGGTGGGCGGCGACTTCATGCACGGCCGGATGCTGCTCCCCGCCCTGTTCTGCCTGGTGCTGCCGGTCATGGCGCTGCCGTTCACCCGGTGGACCGCGCTTCCCGCGATCGGGATGGCGGTGTGGGCGCTGGCCTGTGTGTTGGGCATGCGACCCGCCTACGACACGCTCGGCCCCAACTGGATCGCCAACGAACGCCTCTACTACGTGGTGCTGGTCGGCGAGCCCAACCCCGTGACCAGCGAAAACTTCCTCGACCACCCCGTGGCACCCGAGGGGGTCGCAGCCCTCCGCGATGCGTCCGCGCCATCGCTGGGAGTGGCCGGGCCAGGCGACGACGGGCTCCGCTGGTGGCTGTTCCCGAAGCCGGCCGACCAGGCCCGCGACACGATCGTCTGGCTGAACCTCGGCGTCACGGGCGAGCTCGCGCCGCTGTCCACCACCGTGCTCGACGGCGTGGGGCTCACCAACCCGATCGCCGCGCACGCCACCGGCCTGCCGGACGGGCGCATCGGCCACGACAAGGACCTGCCGCCCGAGTGGTTCCTCGCCGACAGCGGCATCACCGGTGACACCGGATTCGTCGACCCTGGCGGTGTCACCGCGGCCCGCGCCGCCCTCGCATGTCCGCGCACGCAGGAACTGCTCGACTCGGTGCGGGCCCCGCTCACCGCACAGCGGTTCTGGGACAACCTGACCGGGGCGTGGGAGCGCACGTCCTACCGGTACCCCCGTGACCCGCGCGCTGCCGCGGAGTGCCGCGTAGCCGAATGACGCTGACGGTCCGCACGGTGCGGAGGCATGATCGGCACATGACTCTGCCGCTGTCTCCCGACGAACTCCTCAGCACCACGCGGTCCGTCCGTAAGCGCCTCGATCTGGACAGGCCGGTACCGATCGAGCTCGTGCGGGAGTGCGTGGAGGTCGCCGTGCAGGCCCCCACCGGAGGCAACCGGCAGAGCTGGCACTGGATGGTCGTCACCGACCCCGGGCTGCGGGCCGAGATCGGCAAGTACTACCAGCAGGCGTTCGATCGCTACCGCAACTCCCCGACCTACGGCGGCGACGTTTCCGAGCACAGCGACGAGCGCCGCGCCGTGCAGGCGAGGGTGACGAGCTCCGCCGAGTACCTCGCGGAGCGGATGGGCGATGTCCCGGTGCATGTCATCGCTTGTATCGAGGCGGGAGAGGAGCTGCCGGCGAGCAACCAGGCAGGCCTGTGGGGCTCGCTGCTCCCGGCCGCGTGGAGCTTCCAGCTGGCCGCCCGCGCCCGTGGGCTCGGAAGCGCCTGGACCACCCTGCATCTGCGATACGAGAAGGAGATCTCCGAGCTGCTCGGGATCCCGCTGAACGTGCGGCAGGGCGTCCTCCTGCCCACCGCCTACTACACCGGCGACACGTTCAAGCCCGCGACACGCGAGCCGCTCGATACCGTTCTGCACATGGACCGGTGGTAGCGGAGAGTGGTCACCGGTTGCACAGTGTGCTGAACGGGGCCCCGTACTGCCACCCGGTCGGCCCTACGACACGCCAGCACGCAGTGACAGCCCGGGCCAACACGGTACGTTCTGGCTGGTAGGCGAACCGCGGCGACGAAAGGCCTCGTTTTCTCAGCGTGACGAGAGCAGGCCAGCAGGTCACCACCCCGTGCGGCAGTCGCGGTGTTCTCACCGGCGAGCTCAAGGGTCTGACGGGGCTGCGGATCGTCGCAGCGATCTGGGTCGTGCTGTTCCACTTCCATTTCACCCCGCTGCCGGGAGTGGCCGAGGTCGCGGCGACGCTCGGGCCGTTGGTCACAGCGGGCGCCCTCGGCGTCGACCTGTTCTTCGTCCTCAGCGGGTTCGTGATCGCTTACACGTACATGGACAAGCTGGGGCCCGCGCTGCGCATCGGCGCCACCACGCGGTTCGTCTGGGCGCGGGCTTGTCGCATCTGGCCCGTGTACGCGGTGGTGTTCCACCTGTTCGGCTTGTGGCTGATGGCCCGCATGGTGTTCGGCTCGGACTCCGAGATCGCGTTCCAGGCCGTTCAGCCCGAGCTCGGGGTCGGGCAGTACATCCAGCAGCTGTTCATGGTTCAGCTCTGGGACAACGCGTTCTTCGACGGGGCGTCCTGGGTGGGCCCCACCTGGTCCATCAGCGCCGAGTGGCTGGCCTACCTGCTCTTCCCCGTCGGCGTGCTCGTGCTCTTCCGGATGCGCAACCTCCCTGCCGTGGTGCTCGGCGTCGCAGCCGTGGCGCTGATGGCTCCGGTCGCGTGGGCGTACCTCTCCACCGGCAGCCCGTACTACCCGTGGAGCTGGGTGGTGCGCATCCTCTGCGGATTCAGCGGTGGGGCGCTGATGTACCTGGCCGTCCGTCGGACGCTCCGGATGTCGTCGAGGGCACGGCGCAGCGCGTCGACGTTCGCGGTGGTGCTTCCGCTGATGATCGCGGGTGGGCTCCTGCTCGGTGAGCTGATCGGTCCAGGCCGGGGCGGCGCGGTGATCATGCTGTTCCCGTTGCTGGTCGGCGCGCTGGCCCTGGCCGACCGGGGTCCCGCGCTGGTGCTGTCGGCGCCGTGGGCCGTCTACGGCGGCCGCATCTCCTACAGCCTCTACCTCGTGCACATCCCGATGTTCGAGATCTACTGGCTGGCACTGCGGAAGTTCTCGTTGCTCGGACCGGACACCGTCCTCGCCTACGTCGCCGGGGCTCTGGTGTTCGTCTCGACCATCGGCGTGGCGGCCCTCGCCTATCACGCGGTGGAGGAGCCCGCGCGGCGGCGGATGCGCAAGCTGGTGCCTGCCGAGGTGGAATCGGTGTCGAAGGCGCCTCGCCATCGTGCCGTCGGTGGGTCCGCCGCCGGCTGGCCCAGCGTGGGCCACCAGACGGCTACCGCCGCCCGTATCGCAGCCGCGCGCCGCACACTCGCCGACCGCACGAACAGCGAGATCCGCCCCACCGAGAAGGCGGCGGAGTCAGCCGAGTTCTCCGTGCCGCGCCGACCCGCCCTGGGCACTCGGAACGGGGTGCTGGCTGCCGCGCTGATCAACGCCCAGCGGCGGGCGCCGGCGAACGTCGACGACTACGAACGTGCCCTCTACGTGCGCGGGGGATATCTGAACGCGGGGGGCTGAGCAGCCGGCCTCCTGCCCGATGTGCCGCGGGCAGGAGGCCGGCACCGTCGCAGCTACTGCGGACCGGCCGAGAACACGATCGGCCGCACCTCGACGCCCAGCCCGTCGACCGAGGAGTCCGGAATCAGGCCGGCGAGCTCGATCGCCCGCTCGCGGGTCGCGCACTCCACGACGTAGAAGCCGCCCATGAACTCCTTGGTCTCCACGAACGGGCCGTCGGTCACGACGGGCACGCTGCCTCGCCCGCGCACCGCGACGCTCTGGGCGGGATCGGCGAGGGCGTGCGTCTCCACCATCTCGCCGGACGCCTTGATCGTCTCCATGAACGCGCCGTGGCCGGTCATCACCTGCTCACGCTGCTCCTCGGTCAGCGCATCGAACGCCGCGGGGTTCACCTGCATGATCAGCATGTACTTCACGGATCGACTCCTCCGGAACGCGGCCGCCCGGGCGGGCACCGTCGCGAACAGGTCGTAGGCGGCGCCATGTTCTCGACATCGGTCCGTCCCTGACCCCCGTGCGATCAGCGCCTCACCCGGAGCGCAAGATCCATTTGTGGGGTTGGTACGTGCATGGGGGGACAGCAGCGACATGGGCGATATGCGACGCCCGCCTCGGAACCGTGGACAGGCCCGACCGCTCGTCCTGCTGGTCGCGGCTCTACTCGCTGCCGGCAGCACGACTGCGTGCTCCGTGTGGGAGAGGGAAGTGCCCGGACAGGCCGCGCCGGTCGACCTGGTGCACCCTCCGGCGGGCCCGCTGGACAGGGCCGAGCCACTGACCGACGCCGATCTCGTCAAGGTGAGTGCGGGGCAGCTTCTCGACGAGAGCATGGTCGCTCTGCTCACCCAACCCGTGCTGCACGTCCGGATGGAGACCGCGGCGGACCTGCCGTTGTACATGACCGGCGGCGACTACCGTGCCGCGGTCAGCGACGGCGGCATCGACTTCCGCACCAACGACTTCGCCTATCACGAGCTGGACGGCTTCAACACCATCTGCGATGACGGCAGGATCTATCTGCTGGATACGTTGGACAAGACGTGGTCCGAGGTGGATCGCAGCTGTGCGATCAGCACCGACGGCGTGTTCGGTAACGCGAGCAGCACCCTCGAGATCATCGGCGCCGTGAGCGACGGGGTGCTGACCGCCGGCCTCACACCGGACGAGGCGACGGCGTTCGTGGGCGCGATCCACGAGGACTACCCCGACTACCTCGACGTCGGAAAGCTCTCGCTGGTCGAGCGTGACGGTCGGCAGTACGTCCGGATGCCGTTCGTCCTGAGATCTCTCGACCGGGACGGGAACCAGGACGGGATGATGCGCCTGATCTGGTCGTTCCGGGCGATCGGGGCGAGGTGGAAGTCGCACGTACTCATGCCGGGCAATGCGGGTGTTGCCTCCCACCAGGTGGAGGCCGTCTACTACGTCGACCCGAAGACCCGCCTGCCCGCCTACACCGAGTCGCTCTTCTACGACCCAGTGGACGACCCGGGCGCAGAAGCCGGGAGGGTCGTCAGGGTCGAGTACTTCTGGGACGGTGTCGTGCCCGATCTGAAGCCGGTGACCGGCGACGCGGGCGAGCCCGAACCGCCGTCGTGGCCGGCTGAGCGAATCCGGCCGGCGGGCCGCTAGCGGTCAGGCGGTCCCGTGACGGGCTGCGCTCGAACGTCTGCGCGGCGCCAATTGTTGATCATCGGGCAGGCCGGCCCCGCCGCGCCGGGCATTCGGACCGGCTCCTGACCATGATCAGCAGATCGGGGTCGGAAACCGGGCAATACACGGCTACGAGGCCCCGAATGACGATCATCACCGGACAGCCGGGCCAGCCGAATCGGCAGATCTCCGACGGTCAGCGTGTCGTGGACGAGCTGGACGGCGCGCTCTGCCGGTACGTGGTGACGGCGGCTCCGTCAGCTCACCGGAGCGGGTGTACGCGTCAGCCCGGGATGCGGCGGAACACCGCACGCGGCAGGTGGCGCAGCACGCTCATCAGCACGCGGAGCGGGGCGGGAGACCAGACGAGCTCGCGACGGTTGCGCACCGCGTCGACCACGACGGCGGCGACGGCGCCGGGGGTGGTGGACAGCGGGGCGGGCTTGCGGCCCTCGGTCATCTTCGTGTGCACGAAGCCCGGCCGCACGACCGTGACGACCACGCCGGACGGGCGCAGGGCCTCGGTGAGGCCGGAGTAGAAGGCGTCCATCCCGGCCTTCGTGGAGCCGTAGACGAAGTTCGAGCGGCGGGCGCGCTCACCCGCGACCGAGGAGAACGCCACCAGCGAACCGTGGCCCTGGGCGCGCAGCCGCTCGCCGAGCGCGACGCCCACCGAGACCGCTGCCGTGTAGTTGACCTGCGCCAGCTCGACGGCGGTGTCGACGTCGGTCCACGCCTGCTCGTTGTCGCCGAGCAGCCCGAACGCGACGAGCGCGACGTCGATGTCGCCGCCGGTGAAGGCCTTGCGCACCACGTCCGCGTGGGTGTCGAGGGCGAGGGCGTCGAACGGGAGCGTCTCGACGGCGCAGCCGAGCTTCTCCAGCCGGGCGCGCGCGGCGTCCAGCCGCTCGGACGGCCGGGCGGCGAGCACCACGCGCAGCGGCCGGTCGGAGGCGAAGGCCTCCACGACGGCCAGCCCGATCTCCGAGGTTCCGCCCATCAGCAGCACGCTCTGGGGGTTGCCCACGGCGTCGATCATCAGTTCGTCAGCTCCAGCCGCCTGGCCATGTCGGATGTGAAGACCCCGGAGGGGTCGGCGTTGTCGCGCACCTTGCGCCACTCGTCGAAGCGCGGGTAGCAGCGCCGGATCGTCTCCGCGCTCGCCCGGGACTCCTTGGCGAGGTAGAGCCGCCCGCCCGCAGCGAGCACGAGCTCGTCGAGCCCGTCGCAGAAGTGGTGCAGGCCGCGGGCGATCGGGAAGTCCACGGTGATCGTCCAGCCCGGCTGCGGGAACGACAGCGGTGCCGCGTTGCCGTCGCCGAACCGCTTGAGCACGTTGAGGCCGGACGCGTGCGGCGAGGTGGCGATCCGCTCGACGATCCGGCGGAACGTCGGCTCCTCGCCGAACGGCACCAGGAACTGGTACTGCAGGAAGCCGCGCGAGCCGAATACCCGGTTCCAGTCTCCGAACAGGTCGAGCACCTGGTAGAAGCTCGTGATGTTCTGGATCGAGCCGCGCTGGCGCTTGGGGGCCTTGCGGTACCAGAGCTCGCTGAACGCCCGCAGCGTGAAGCGGTTGGCGAGGCCGTTGGGGAAGACGTCCGGGAACGACAGAAGCTGCGGCGCGTCGAACTTCAGGGGGTCGTTGCGTAGCTTCACCGGCAGCTGGTCGACGGTGGCGAGCGAGCCGCGGGTGAGCACGGCCCGGCCGAGCTGGGCGCCGGTGGTGGTGGTGTCGAACCAGGCGGCGGAGTAGCCGTACGTGTCGTCGGAGCCGTCGGTGAGCAGCGCCATCAGCTCGTCGAGGTCGGCGGTGCGGTCGGTGTCGACCACGAAGTACGCCGACTCCGTGCGGTGCAGCTGCACCCTGGCGCGCACGACCATGCCGGTGAGGCCCATGCCGCCGACGGTGGCCCAGAACAGCTCGGCGTCCGGGCCGTCCGGCGTGAGCGTGCGGAGTGATCCGTCGGCGGTGATCAGGTCGAGCGACAGGACGTGGTTGCCGAAGCTGCCCTTGGTGTGGTGGTTCTTGCCGTGGACGTCCGCCCCGATCGCCCCGCCGATCGTGACCTGCCGGGTGCCGGGGAGCACCGGGACCCACAGACCGTGCGGGAGCGCGGCGCGCATCAGGGCGTCGAGGCTGACCCCGGCGTCGAGGTCGACGATTCCGCTGCCGGCGTCGATCGAGTGGATGGTGGCGAGACCGGTCATGTCGAGCACGATGCCGCCGGCGTTCTGTGCGGGATCACCGTAGGAGCGCCCGAGGCCGCGGGCGATGATCCCGCGCGGACCCGCTGCCGTGACCGCAGCGCTGACGTCGTCGATGGACCTGGGTGTCAGCACCTGCGCCATCGTGGGCGCGGTGCGTCCCCAGCCGCGGAGACTCGCCGTTCCGGACATCCGCGTCAGGCTACTCCCCGTAGAGATCGCGGCCGCCGCTCCACCCCGTGGAACGCCCGGCCTGCCCGCGGGCGGCGCAGGCGCATCTGCGCACCGGGAGTAATCAGTACTCGGCCTGGTGTCAGCACTATCCTGCTGTGGTGAGCACGCCGCCGGACCCGCCGGGACTCAGGATCTCCGACGCCGACCGGGAGCGCGCGGCCGCCCAGCTCCACCAGGCACTCGCCGAGGGCCGGATCACGGTCTCGGAGCTGGAGGAGCGACTCACGGTGGTGTATGCGGCCAGATACGAGGCGGATCTCCGCCCGCCACTGGCCGACCTACCGGGAGCGCACCAGGCGGCGATCGCCGCGTCCCGGCCCCTCGAGGCGCCTGATGCGCCTGCTGTGGTGCTGCGCACCGGAGCGTCCACCATCAAGCGTCGTGGCGCCTGGGACGTGCCGGCCCGGCTGCGCCTGCAGAGCGCGATGGGCTCGGTGGTCCTCGACTTCTGCGACACCACGCTGCGCCACCCGGTGATCGACATCGAGGTGGATCTCGGTGCGGGCTCTGCGCGGCTCCTCGTGCCCGACGAGGCCACCGCCGACATCGATCGCGTCGTGGCCACGATGGGCACGGTCAAGAGCAGCGTCCCGTCCATCCGGCGGCCCGGCGTGCCCCACTTCGTGGTGCACGGCCGGGCCGGGATGGGCTCGGTGACGGTGCGCAGGCGTTACCGGCTGGCGGGCCACTACTTCTGACCCGCCGACCGGTCAGAGCCGGGCGAGCTCGTCCGTGAGGTCGTCCAGGCCGAGGCTGCCGAGCGACAGTGCGGCGGCGTGCCAGGACTTGAGGTCGAAGTCCGCGCCCCGTGCGGCTCTGGCTGCATCCCGGCCGGCGAGCCAGGCGCGTTCCCCGAGCTTGTAGCTGATCGCCTGGCCCGGCCAGCCGAGGTAGCGCACGATCTCGCTGTCCAGGAACGCGCTGGGCCGTCCGCAGAAGGCGCCGAAGAACTCGCGTGCGACCTCGGGGGTCCAGGTCTTGCCCGCGTGGACGGGCGAGTTCGCGGGAACCTCCAGCTGCAGGTGCATGCCGATGTCGATCACCACCCGGATCGCGCGCATCTGCTGCGCGTCGAGGTACCCCAGCCGCGTGCCGGGCAGGGTCAGGTAGCCGAGCTCGTCGGCCAGCCGCTCGGCGTAGAGCGCCCAGCCCTCGGTGTTGCCCGACACCGACCCGATGGTGGTCTGGAACGTCGAGAGCTGGTCGGCGAGATGCGCCCACTGGGCGAGCTGCAGGTGGTGGCCGGGAACGCCCTCGTGGTACCAGGTGCTGACCAGGCCCCAGAGCGGGAACCGGGTCGCGCCGAGTGTCGGCAGCCAGGTGCGGCCGGGCCGGGAGAAGTCGAGCGACGGACGCGTGTAGTACGGCGCGGCGGCGCTGCCGGACGGAGCGATCATGGCTTCGACGGTGCGGACCGGCGCCGGGATGTCGAAGTGGGTGCCGGCGAGCTCGTCCATCGCCGTGTCCATCATCTTCTGCAACCAGACGCGGATCTCCTCCACGCCGTCGACGGCCTCACCGTTCTCGTCGAGGTGGCGCATCACGGCGATCGGCCCGGCGCCCGGCACGATCGTGTCCGCCTCGCGGCGCATCTCCTCGTCGAGACGGCGGAACTCGTCCCAGCCCCACTCGTAGGCGTCGGCGAGATCGAGGTCCGAGCCCGTGCTCAGCCGGGCGCCGAGCCGGTAGCGCTCGGCGCCGACGGCGTCCGGCGTGCCCTGCGCCGCCGGGAGGTACACGCCGGCGAGGTGGTCGCGCAGCTCGGTGGCGGCAGTGGCGGCGGCCCCGGCCGCCTCGTCCAGCGCGGTACGCACCGCGGGCGCGATGTCCTCGGGTGCGTCCGCCACGAAGCCGTGGAACCAGGAACCCCGTGGATCGGCGAACCACGCGTCGAGCTGACCGACGGCCGTCTCGACCTGTCGCGGCGCAGCGTGCAGGCCCCGACGTGACCCCTCGGTGAGCGACGCGATGTACCCCGCATACGCCTGCGGCACCTTCGCCATCCGGCGCGCCACGACCGCCCAGTCGTCCGCCGTGACCGTGGGCATCAGTTCGAACAGCTGCCGGACCTGCTGATGCGGCCCGAAGATGTTGCGCACCTGCCGCAGGTGCTCACCCGCGTCGCTCACGGCGAGCTGGGCCTCGAGGCGCTCGCGGAGCAGCCGGGCGCAACGCCGGTCGTCCTCACCGGCCACCGCGGCCGTCGGCAGCCCCGCCAGCACCGTGTTCGCGAGATCGTCGATGGCCTGCTGGCCGTCGGGGGACAGGTCGGGTACCCGGTCGTCGCCGGGGTGGGTGCCCAGCGAGGTCGCGACCCTGGTGTCGAGGTCGGCGAGGCGGCGGACGTAGTCGTCGGCGAGGGCACGCACCCCGGTGGGGGTGCCGTCATCGGTCTCTGTGGTCACCCGGTGATCGTGCCGCGCCGTCACGATCCGTGCACCCGGCCCATCGGGGGAGGGACAGGGCGGGCGGACCCGGCCGATACTCTGCTCTTGTGACCGCGACCCGCCCAGCACCGGCCGAGCTCGGCCTGGTTGCGCAGCTGAGCCGGTTCGTCGCCATCGGCGTGCTGTCCGCGCTGGTCGACTTCGGCAGCTACCAGGGGCTCCTCGCGCTCGGCACCTACGTGCACGTCGCCAAGGCCATCAGCTTCATCCTCGGCACCACCACCGCGTACCTGCTCAACCGGCGCTTCACCTTCACGGTCGACGGCGCGGGCCGCGCCAGGTTCGCGGGCTTCGTTCTGCTCTACGGCACCACATTCGCCCTGAACATCGGGATGAACGCGCTCATGCTCGCCGTGCTGCCTGCCATCCCGCTGCGGGTGAGCATCGCCTGGGTGATAGCCCAGGGCACCGCCACGGCCATCAACTTCGTGATGCTCCGCACGGTCGTCTTCCGACACTAGGACCGCGGTTTCCGGTCCGGCGGCCGATGGCCGCCGAACCGGTGGTGCGTCAGCTGCGGCCGAGCCCGATCCACGCGAAACCGGCCCGGCGGAGCACGTCGGGGTCCAGCAGGTTGCGGGTGTCGATCACCATGGGAGACCCGATCACGCCGCCCAGCGCGTTCCAGTCGAGCGAGCGGAACTGCGGCCACTCGGTGAGAACCACCAGCGCCGCAGCGTCCTTCGAGGCGTCCAGCGGGTCGTCGACGACGGTGATCCCGCTGGTCACGCCCGGCACGTCATGCGGGCAGGCCGGGTCGTAACCGGAGAGCTCGGCCCCCTCGTCGCGCAGCAGCTTCGCGACGGCGAGCGACGGTGAGTCGCGAAGGTCGTCGGTGCCTGCCTTGAAGGTGAGGCCGAGCAGCCCGATCCGCTTCCCGGCGAGCTGGCCTCCCACCGCGGCGCGGACCTTGTCGACCACGCGCCTCTGGGTGGTCTCGTTGGTCCGCAGGCTCGCCCCGACCAGCTCGAAGTCCATCCCGGCGGCCGCGGCGATCTGCAGCAGGGCGTGGGTGTCCTTCGGGAAGCAGGAACCTCCCCAGCCCGGCCCGGGTGAGAGGAAGGTCTGCCCGATGCGCCGGTCGTAGCCCATGCCCTCGGTGACCTCGATGACGTCGGCACCAAGACGCTCGCACAGGTCGGCGAGCGCGTTGACGTAGGACAGCTTCATCGCCAGGAAGCAGTTCGCGGCGTACTTCACCATCTCGGCGCTGGCCGCGTCGGTGAGCTGGGTGGGGGCTCCGAGCTTGGAGTACAGGGCGGCCACGCGCTCCGCGGCGTCCTGGGCGTCGCTGCCGACCACGATCCGGTCGGGGTGGAGGAAGTCGTGCACCGCGCTGCCCTCCCGGAGGAACTCCGGGTTGCTCACGACGGACACGTCACGGCGGCCCAGCATCTTCCGGGTGGCCTCGGCGGTGCCGACCGGCACCGTCGACTTGTTGACCACCACGCAGCCCTTCGGCAGCAGGTGGCGCACCTCGTTGGCCACCGCCTCCACGGCACGGAGGTCGGCGGCGCCGCCCTCGCCCATCGGAGTCGGGACGCAGAGGAACACCACCTCGACCGGGGGCTCGTCGGGGCGCACGATCGCGTTGCGGGCGCCGAGGACGAACTGGAGGCGGCCGGCGGCGACCCCCTCGGAGACGAGCTCGGGCAGCCCGGGCTCGAGGATGTCGATCTCGCCCTCTCTGAGGCGGTCGATCTTGTCGGGGTCGATGTCGGCGCACACCACGTGGTGGCCCAGCGAGGCCAGACAAGCGCCGGTGGTCAGTCCTACGTAGCCGGTGCCGATGACGGCGATCCGTCGAGCGAACACATCGGCTCCTCTCGATTCGATTCGGATGGTCTGGAGAGGTCGTGGCGGCTCAGCCGCAGTCCTCGGGGCTCAGCCCCTGGCCGGCGTCGACGCTGCGGTTGTCGCAGCCGACGCGGTTCCGTTCCTTGTTCTTGGTGACGTTGATCGCGTAGCCACCGGCGTTGACCGTGGCGCTGTTGTTCTCGAAGGTGTTGTCCAGGCCCCAGCCGTCGAGAATCTCGTGCACCTGGAACCCGTCCTCCGGGCTGTCGGTGCCGACGTTGCCGGTGATCTGCCAGCCGTTCCCCTTGACGTCCACCCAGGAGTCGGCGTCGGTCATCCCGATGCCCGAGAACGTGTTGCCGCGCAGCGTGCCGCCGGTGGTGCCTTCCTTGATGTCCACCGACTCCGCCGTGGTCTCGGAGATGGTGTTCCCCTCGATCATGTTGCGATCGCTGCGGTCCGGTTCACAGTTGGTCTGGTCGCACCAGTTGCTTTCGGCGCTGCCGATGTAGATGCCCTCGCCGTACTTGCCGTTGCGCAGCCCGGTGCGTCGCACGGTGTTGTCGCGCACCACGTTGTCGGTGCTGTTCTGCCTCAGGTGGATGGCCTCGTCGCCGATGCCCTCCACGAGAAGACCCTCGATGAGGTTGCCCTGCGCACGGTCGGCCATGACGCCCTTCTGGCCGCCTCGGACGGTGAACCCGCTCAGCTGCCAGTACGCCGCCCCGTCGAGATGGAACGTGTAGTCCCCGTCGATGGCTCCGCCGTCGAGGATCGCCTCGCGCGAACCGCAGAGGGCGATCGGCTTGTCGGGGGTGCCTTGGGCACTGGCCACGAACGTGCCGGGGTAGGTGCCGGGAGCCATGGCGATCACCGAGCCCGGGTGGGCCCCTGCGAGTGCTTCGACGAGCTCGTCGGAGGTGCGGACCTCGGTGGTGGGCTTCTGGGTACAGGCGGATCCGGCCGTGGGCGCCGGAGCGGGAGCCGGGGGCGGCGAGGGTGGTGCCGGGCCGGGGCCGGCGCCGCACGCCGCGACCCCTGCCAGCACCACCGCGGCGGCCAGCCCGCCGGCCAGCCTCGCCAGCCGCCGTCCGGGGTGGTTCGCCGGCGTCACTTGCGAGCCCCCTTCCCGGAGACGACCGTGACGCGGGTGACCGGCAGCGCCACGGTGGCGGACGCCTCCTCCGACCCCGGGCGGGGCGGCACGGGGGGCCGCGGGCCGGGGCGTGGCATCGGCCGTGGTGCGACCGGGGCGGGCCGGCCGACCGAGGTGATCACGTTGCTGTTGCCCGGGACCGGAGGGCCCGGCGGCACGTTGACGTAGGGGTGCACGTGGTCGTCCCGCAGCCGTCGACGGCGCTTGTGCCACACCCGGGCGGCGATCGGCAGCACGAGGATGAGCAGCCACAACAGCAGCAGCGGGTGGTCGGCGGCGTAGTCGCGCCAGTAGCGCAGCTCGTCCCGGTCGACCGTCCACCGCGACTCGTCGTTGGCGGTGATGCCGACGGTGGCCGTGATGCCGACACGGTTGATGTCGAGCGCCGCCAGCCCGCGGCCACCGAGCTTGTTGGTGGTGACCGACGACCCGGTGACGTCACCGACCAGCGAGACGGCGTACCTGGACGCGGCGCGCACCTCGTTCTGCTCCACGGCCGCCGATGCGTCGGTGACCTGCACCGCGATGACCGCGGAGCCGACCCGGTTGGCAGTGACCTGCGCGTTTCGGATGCCACCGCGCACCGCGATGCCGAACTCCGCGGCGTCCACGGTGTTGCCCGTGATCGCAGGCCGCTCTGTGACGCCCCGCACCACGATCCCGTCGCGGTTGCCCGAGACGGTGTTGTCGCGAACGTTGAGCCCGCCCGCCTCGACGGCGAGGATCCCCACCTCGGCGTTGCCCGTGGCGGTCGAGCGTTCGATCGTGTAGCCGGCGCCCTGCGCTGTGCTCGCCCCGCCTGCGGTGGCTTCGGCTGCCAGCGGGGAGCCGTCGATCCGGAACCCGTTGCCCTTGTTGTCCGCCGCTGTCACCTCGGTGAGGGTGATGCGCTCGGCCCCGCGGGTGGCGGTCACGCCGTCGCGTCCGTTGCCGGTGCTCGTGACGTCGGTGGCGACGACGCCAGCCGTCTCCCGGTGCAGCAGCAGCCCGTCGAGCTCGTTGTCGCGCAGCGTCGCGTCGTTGAGGACGACGTCGTTGACCCGGCTGGTGAAGATCCCGTAGTGGCCGCGTTCGACGCGCACGTGATTGGCCGAACCGGTGGCCGGGGCGCCCGCGCTACCGGTCCAGGCAACGCCGCCGGTGCGGCCGCTCCAGAACCCCAGGTCGGCCGCGTTGACCTCGGTGAGATCCATCCGGGCCCCGACCGCGCGCAGGTAGGCCCGGCCGTCGTTGCGCTCGGTGTCGGCCGCGTTCGCCGCGGGGTCCCAGCTCGTGACGGTGAGCGGTGCGTCCGGGCCGCCGGAGAGCGTCAAGGTCCCCTTGAACGCGACCAGCGCGGCGAACCCGTCCGGGCCGCTGGCCAAACGGAGCGTCGCACCAGGCTCCTGGACCCGCAGCTCCGCGCCGCGTCCGACCACCACGGAGCGGTTCAGCAGCCACGATCCGTCGGGAAGCCGGGCCGCTGCACCGAGGCGCTCCAACGACGGCATGTCGTAGGGCTGAGGGCGGGGAGTGAGGACCATGGTCGACATGGTCTGACCGGCGGCGGCCGGCACCTCGTAGGGGACATCGGACGGCGGCCGGTCGCTGACGATCGCGAAGAGCCGGTCGTCCTCGGCCTCCACGAGGGTGGCCTGGTGGTGCTGAGCCTCGGTGGTGGGCGCGCTGGTGTCCTCGGCGTCGGTGGGCGCCTCGACGACTCCGGCCTCCTCGGCGTCGTCGAGCATGCTGCCGGTGTCGGACAGGTCGGGGCCGAGCACCCGCTCCACCATCCCCGTCTGGACGGCTGCCACGGCGATGCCACCGACGACGGCGAGTGCTGCGAGCCGCACGAGCCACTTGCGGCCGGTGCGTGGACCGGCTGGATCAGGCTGCGCCACGGCTGTCCTCCGTCAGGCTGGCCTCGTCCTGCCCCTCGCCGCCGACGAGGTCGGCGCGGCGGGTGAGCCATCCCTGCTTGTTCATGGTCAGGAACGCCCAGGTCTTGATGGGCAGGGCGACGAACATGATCACGAGGGTCACCAGCGGCAGGATGACGATGTCGGACGGGGTGCGGCGCAGGTGGGAGAAGCTGCGGATGGCGCGCCCGAGGAACAGCCAGGCGAGCCCGAGGATCACGGCGAGCTCACGCTGGGGGCTGAACCAGGCGGCGACGAGGTAGTACACCGTCGCGAACATGGTGACCGGCGTGAAGAGGATCTGGAACACGGTGAGCTGGGAGATCACCGGGACTCGCCAGAGCCAGCCCTTGTAGAGAGCGGTGAGGTAGCAGCGGTAGGAGTTGCGGCTCCAGCGGACGCGCTGTTTGCAGAACGCCTTGAACGTCGAGGGGAACATCGACAGCGCCCGCGCGGAGTCCTGGTGCTCGGTGCGGTAGCCCTGAGCGAGCACCAGCCAGGTCAGCCGGCCGTCGTCGCCCGCGACGCAACGCCTGCCGAGGAAGTATTCGTGCTCGAGGTTCGCGAGCACCGGCATCACTGCCGAGCGGCGGTAGGCCGCGGTGCGTCCGGAGACGCAGACGACGCCGCCGCGGCGGGCCGTGGCGGGCACGTAGTCCATGTATCGCAGGTCG
The DNA here is from genome assembly GCF_022524485.1 of Pseudonocardia alaniniphila. Classification (GTDB taxonomy): domain Bacteria; phylum Actinomycetota; class Actinomycetes; order Mycobacteriales; family Pseudonocardiaceae; genus Pseudonocardia; species Pseudonocardia alaniniphila. The sequence goes on along the minus strand of NZ_JAKXMK010000046.1, from coordinate 53,619 downwards.
ATGATCCAGTCGGCAACGCGGCGCCAGACGCTGCTGCGCGGCTCGTGGACGTTCTGCCGGGTGCCGACGGCGCCGACCTTGGGGTTGGCGAAGGGCATCTGCACGGCGGCGAGCAGACCGGGTTCCCATGCGGTGTCGGAGTCGGTGAGGACGAGGACCTCGTGGCGGGCGGCGCGGATGCCGACACCGAGCGCGGAGCGCTTGCCTTCGTGGGCGAACATCATGACGTGGATGCGCCGGTCGTGGCGCGCCATGAGCCGATCGCGGGCTTCGAGGTCCTCCACGTCGAGAACGATGATCACCTCGGTGGGTCCCTGAGCGAGCCAGGTGTCGAGGCAGCGCATCAGGACGTCGGGGTCCTCACGGAACGACGGGACGACCACCGAGGTGGTGGTCCGGAAGTCGTTGACGAGGGGGCGGTATCCGGCTGACATGACTTTGCGGATCAGCCATACCGACCACGAGATCCCGCCGATGATGCCGACCGGCAGGAAGAGCTGCCAGTGCTCCAGAAAGCGGAGCCAATCCCACATCGTTTTCCCCCGATTCTGACCACTATCGAGGGACGAAATTAGCAGCGGGGTACAGACAGCGATCACCTGGAGTGGTGGTTAGAGGTGTTAACGAGGGTTTAACCTTGATCGGTCGAGTTGGAGCATATCCGCAGGTCGGAGGCTTGCGTTGAGGATACTAGACGTATTTCGTTGACATTCAACCGGCCACACGACTAACGGCAGAAAAAGATACGATAAATTTGTCGTGATCCTCATCACACACGATCGTGTAGTGCCTTGTGGCGAGCTGTGACGGACCCGCTGAGGGTCAGGCGCGGTGGAAACGCTCCGCACGTCCCTGGCGCACCAGGCGCACCCACTGCACGAACTGGCGCGGGCTGCGCTTGGTGACCAGGAAGTACCAGGCGAACCGCGGCACCTCCAGCAGCCCGACCTTGCGCATCCCCGGCTGGGACACCAGGTACCCACGGTTGCGGTAGGTGTAGTAGCGCTTCACAGGATCGTCGGGGTCGCGGGCGTGCAGCCGTCCGCCGAGCATCGGCTTGTCGTCCTCGGAGCCTGCCGGGTGCAGGTAGGCGGCGCGGAGCGACGTGCCGAACGGCAGGCAGGAACGCACCAGCCTGCGGTGCATCTCCACCTCGTCGCCCCGGACGAACAGCCGTAGGTCGGGAACCCCGATGACATCGAGGGTGCGAGCCCGGAACAGCGCCCCGTTGAACAGCGCGGCGACGCCGGGGAGCAGCTCGTCGTCGGCTCCGTGCCCGGAGTCGGCCGCGAGGGCGGCACGCGAGCGGTGCCAGGTGAGGCCGCGGCGCACCGCGAACGCGAGACGGTCGGGATGGTCCATGTCGGCCACGGTGGGCGACACCGCGGCCAGGCCGCGGCGCTCCGCGAGGTCGACGAGGGTGGCCAGCACGGTCTCGTTGGCCGCCCGGCCGTCGTCGTCGCCCAGCCAGATCCACTCCGCGCCCATCGCGAGCGCATGGAGCATGCCGAGGGCGAAGCCGCCGGCACCCCCGAGGTTGTTCCAGGACGGCAGCCAGGTGGCCGGCAGACCACAGGCCTCGACGATCTCACGGGCAGGCTTGTCGGGCCCGTTGTCCACGACGATCAGGTGAGCGATCGGGTGGGTCTGTTTCGCGAGCGCTGCGAGCGAGTCGACCAGCATGTCGGTGCGGTGGCGGGTGACCACCACCGCGACGACCGAGCCGGCCGCGAGCGGCTCGTTGTTCACCGGCTCGCTTCGATCTCGGCCAGCACGTCACGGCCCTTGTAGTTGCGCAGCACCTCGCGGAGAGGGCCGTGCTCGCGGATCGTGCCCTGGTCCATCCAGATGGCCGTGTCGCACAGGTCGGCGAGGAACTCGTCGGAGTGCGAGGCGAACACCAGGATCCCGGAACGTTCCACCAGCTCGTTGAGCCGGTCGCGTGCCTTGGCGAGGAACTCCGCGTCGACCGCGCCGATGCCCTCGTCGAGCAGCAGGATCTCGGGATCGATGCTCGTGACGACGCCGAGCGCGAGCCGCACGCGCATACCCGTGGAGTAGGTGCGCAGCGGCATCTTGAGGTAGTCGCCGAGCTCGGTGAAGGCTGCGATGTCGTCGACCCGCGACTCCATCTGCTTGCGCGTCATGCCGAGGAACAGGCCGCGGATGAGGATGTTCTCCAGCCCGGAGATCTCAGGGTCCATCCCGACGGCCAGGTCGAAGACGGGCGCCACCTTGCCGATCACGGAGGAGCGCCCGCGGGTGGGTTCGTAGATGCCCGACATGAGCCGCAGCAGCGTGGACTTCCCTGCCCCGTTGTGCCCGACGAGCGCGACGCGGTCGCCCTTGCGCAGGGACACCGTGATGTCGCGCAGCGCCTCGATGATGGGCACCTTCGAGTCGGTGCCGATCCGGCCGCCTGCGCGGCCGAGTACGGCCTTCTTCAACGAGCGCGTCTTCGCGTCGAAGATCGGGAAGTCGACGGCGGCGCCGTCGAGATCGATGCTGACCATGCCGTCCTCAGACCCAGTACGCGACGCGGGAGCGGTAGTTACGGAGACAGACGAGCGCCGCGATGCAGCCCGCCACAGTGATGACGCCGACCACGGCCCAGTGGTGCCACACGATCGGCTCGCCCAGCAGCGGCTCGCGGAGGATCTCGACGTAGTGCAGGACGGGGTTCAGCTCGGCGATCCTGGCGCGCTCGGCGACCGCCGGGTTCTCGAGCAGCGTGTTGTACTGCCACACGATCGGCGTCACGAAGAAGAGCAGGTTCGCGAGGCTGGCGATGATCGGCGGGATGTCCCGGAACCGCGTGGCGATGATGCCCGTGACCACGGAGATCCATGCGCCGTTGACGATGAGCAGCGCGAAGGCGGGAATCGCCAGCAGGAGCGTCCAGCCCAGTGGCGGCCGGAAGATCGCGACGAGGATGCCCCACACCACGAGGTTGTGCAGGAAGAACAGCGTCTGGCGCCAGACGAGCCGATAGACGTGGAGACTCAGCGGCGCCGGCAGGAACCGGATCAGCCCCTCGTTGGCGATGAAGACCTCGCTGCCCTCGAGGATGCAGCCGTTGATGAAGTACCAGATCAGCAGGCCGGTGGCGACGTAGGGCAGGAAGGTGCGGATGTCCTCGCCGAAGAGCGCGCCGTAGAGGATGCCCATCGCCGTGGCGACAACGGCCATGGTGATGCTGATCCAGAGCGGCCCGAGCACCGAGCGGCGGTATCGCTGCTTGATGTCCTGCCAGCCCAGGTACCCCCACAGCGGACGCTGCCGCCATCCCTGCCCGAGGTCGTCGAAAGCCCGGCGCCAGCTGCGGGACGCAGGCGCGTCGGGCATGACCGTCGGCAGGGACGGTGCATCCTCGGCCCGGTCGTCACCGGTGGTCATCGTCTGAGCCACCGGACGAGGGTACCGACGAGTTGTGGGTGGCTCGTGCGGGCCTGCCCCGATTGCAGCAACGCGAGGTCGTCGCCGGTTTGAGGCATGATCGCGCCTCTCCGGTGACCGGTTGTGGTCGTCCGGCCTACAGGTACTGGCCCGTCCCCCGTCCGAGGTGCCCCTCTGGGCCCTGCTGCTGCGGAGAGGCACCGGGCGGTAGCCCTCTGCGCATCTGCTCCAACTGCTGGCGGGCAGCCATCTGCTGGGCGAACAACGCCGTCTGGATGCCGTGGAACAGCCCCTCGAGCCAGCCGACGAGCTGTGCCTGTGCAATCCGCAGCTCGGCGTCGGACGGGGTGCTGTCGTTGGTGAAAGGCAGGCTGAGGCGGTGCAGCTCCTCGCGCAGCTCCGGCGCGAGGCCGTCCTCCAGCTCCTTGATCGAGTTCTCGTGGATCTCGCGGAGCCGGTTGCGGGAGGCCTCGTCGAGCGGCGCCGCTCGCACTTCCTCGAGCAACTGCTTGATCATCGTGCCGATCCGCATGACCTTGCCGGGCTGCTCGACCATGGTTTCCATACCGCCCTGCTGGTCGCCACCGTCCTCGCCCGACCGCGGTAGCGTCGCCATGCCCACGGGACGGCCGTCCGGCCCGATGACCACGACCTGCTGCTCGCCGCTGTCGTTCGCGTTCTGTTCCGATGGCTGGCTCATTGGTCCCCGTGTTCCCCGGCGAGCAGATGCCATGCCCGCCGCATCACTGTCAACGTCCTGTTTTCCCGATACCGTATCCGCACTGCGACGGGCAGGCGCGTGCTCGACCGTCAGTCGTTGCCCGGCGTCACCAGCAGCAACTTCCCGACCACACCTCCGGCCTCCAGCTGCGCGTGAGCCTTCCCGGCGTCGGGCATGGGGACGCTGCCGTGCGTGATCGGCCGTACCTTCCCCTGCTCGATCATGGGCCACACCTGCTCCCGCACACCCGCGACGACCGCGCCCTTGCCGTTGGGGCCGTCCACCGGGCGGCCGCGCAGCCCCATCGCCGTGACGCTGGCCCGCTTGACCAGCAGCTTGCTGAGGTTGAGCTCGCCCTTCGCGCCGCCCTGCAGGCCGATGATCAGCAGCCGCCCGTCGGGGGCGAGGGCGTCGATGTTGGCGGCCAGGCCCTTGGCGCCCATGTTGTCGAGGATGACGTCGGCGCCGTAGCCGTCGGTGGCCTTCTTCAGCTCGGCGGGGATGTCGTCGTGGTAGTCGATGACGATGTCGGCACCGAGCTCACGGCAGCGCTCCAGCCGGTCGGGCGCCCCCGCCGTGGCCGCGACCCGAGCACCGAGCGCCTTCGCCACCTGGATCGCGTGCGTCCCGATCCCGCTGCTGCCGCCCTGCACGAGGAACGTCTCGCCTGCGCTGAGCCGGCCCGCACCCACGATGTTCGACCAGACCGTGCACGCCACCTCGGGGAGGCCCGCAGCGGTCACGATGTCGACACCGGAGGGCACCGGCAGGAGCTGAGCCGCCGGCACCGCCACCTTCTCCGCGTAGCCGCCGCCGGCGAGCAGCGCGCACACCTCGTCGCCGACCTGCCATCCCTCGACGCCGTCGCCGATCTGTGCGATCCGCCCCGAGCACTCCAGCCCGATGATGTCCGACGCACCGGGGGGCGGCGGGTAGTGACCCTGACGCTGCAGCAGGTCGGCGCGGTTGACCGCGCTGGCCACGACGTCGATGACGACCTCCCCGGGCCCCGCTACTGGGTCGGGGACCTCGGTCCACTGGAGGACATCCGGACCGCCCGGGGCACTGACCGTGATCGCATGCATGGCTTCGAAACTATTCGGTCGAGTTCACCCGTGCAGATCCGGCAGGGTGCCGCCATGACGCCGGAGCCCTGGCCGCTGCGCCACCTGACCTTGCGGACTCCGCGGCTGGTGCTGCGCCCCGACGACGACGAGGGCCTGCTCGAGCTCGTCGCGGAGGCGGGACGCGGGGTGCACCCGCCCGAGGAGATGCCGTTCCTCGTCCCGTGGACGGACGACATCGGCCACCAGACGTTGCAGTACTACTGGTCCGAGCGGGCGCAGCTGACTCCGGAGAGATGGACGGTCAACTTCCTCGTCCGCCTCGACGGGCGCGTGGTCGGCATGCAAGGGCTGAAAGGCGTGAACTTCGGAATCCTGCGCGAGGTGGTCACCGGCTCCTGGGTCGGCCTGCGCCACCAGCGCGGCGGTATCGGCACCGAGATGCGCGCCGCCGTGCTCGCGTTCGCCTTCGACCACCTCGGCGCCGTGCGCGCCCGGTCGTCGGCGTTCCGGGAGAACACGGCGTCGATGCGCGTGTCGGAGCGACTCGGCTATCAGCCTGATGGCACGGAGTCGCACGTGCGCCGCGGGCGGGCCACGGAGGACGTGCGACTGCTCGTGACCCCCGAGTGGTTCGTGCGGCCGCCCTGGACCCTGCAGGTCGAGGGCGTCGACGCGTGCCGCCCGCTCCTCGGCGTCCCCGCTCAGTAGGGCAGGTCGGCGTCCTTCCAGCCGTCGTTCCGCTCGGCGTTCTCGAGGATCTTCTGCCAGCGGGCGGGGCTGCGCTCGGTCTCGTGGAAGTCCGTGGTGGTGGCGTGCCGGAACTCGAGCACCTCGGCGCCCTCGGCTCCCGCCGTGTAGCCGTACGCCTTGCCGGCGGGGACGAAGAAGCCGCCGCCCGGCTCGATCACGCGCTTGCCGAGGATGGCCCGGCCCTGGAGCACGTAGTAGAGGCAGTCGCTGTCGTGCGTGTGCGCCGGGAGGATGTAGTTCGGCGCCAGGTAGACGCGCACGATGCTGAACCCCTCGGACCCCGCGTGGCAGAACGGGACCAGCGACCGCAGGCCGTTGAACATGGACGTCGCAGCGAACTCCTCGCCGGGGCCTGGTGTGAAGGTGACCTCGGTGAGCATGTCGCGAAGCGAATGCACCGCCTCACCGGTGAAGATCGAGAACTCGTCGGAGGCCGGGAGGCCGGACGTCGAGCCCGGGTCCTGGAGCTCCTGGGCACGGTCCGTCGTCGAGGTCATGGGTGGTCCTCTCGTCCGCTGCGCCGTCGCAGGTCCGCTCGAACGCTACGGATCAGCGGACCGGCGCAGCCACGTCAGTTCTGCTGGACGGAAGCCGACCCTCGCGAGATCCGGCTTTCCGCCCTCGGCGGGGCGATCAGGCGGATCTCGAACCGATCAGGGCGGAATTCAGCCGAGGTTGACGCCCCGGGCGAACGTGTCGCAACGGGTCGGGTCGCCGGTCTGGTAGCCGGTTGCGTACCAGCGCTCGCGCTGGGCGGAGGTGCCGTGGGTGAACTGGCTCCGGTCCACGCGCCCGCCCCCGAGCTGGCTCTGGATGTAGTCGTCGCCGATCCGCCCGGCGGTGTCGAGCGCGGCGGAGACGTCCTCCTGCGTGACGTCGGTGATGAGCGGGCGACCGGTTGCCGTCGGCACCGACGTCGCGTGGTTGGCCCACACGCCGGCGTAGCAGTCGGCCTGCAGCTCCAGGCGCACCGAGCCCGAGGTCGGACCCGCGTCCCCGGCCCGCACACGCTGGTTCGTCCCCAGGAGGGCTTGGACGTGGTGGCCGTACTCGTGGGCGATCACGTACGCCCGCGCGAACGGGCCGCCCTCGGCGCCGAAGCGCGTCTCCAGCTCGCGGAAGAACGTGAGATCGATGTAGATCTCGTTGTCGGTGGGGCAGTAGAACGGGCCGACGTCGGAGGTGGCGCCACCGCACCCGGTTCTGACCGAACCACTGAAGAAGTTGGTGCGCGGAGGCTGGAAGCTGATGTTGGACCGGGCGAACGTGTCGCTCCAGAAGCCGTCGAGCGAGTTGACGACGGCCACGACCTCGCAGTCCAGCTCCGTGTTGGCCTGGGCGCCCGACCGGCAGCTCGACGCTGCCTGGGACGTGTCGGCCGTCTGACCCTGCGGGAGGCTGCCCAGCCCCGACGGAAGCCCCAGCCCGCCTCCGCCCCCGCTACCACCCCCGCCGAAGGAGGACAGCAGGAAGTACAGGATCAGCCCGATGATGCCGAGGCCGCCGCCCCCGACCGCGACCCGACCTCCGACGCCCCCGCCACCACCGCCGCCCCGCAGGTCGTCGATGTTCGAGGTGTCGAGATCAGCGTTCTCGTCGAACCGCATCGCAGCCTCCCGTGCTCGGGCGCCGATCCCATCACACCTGATGGGCGGTGCGCCTGCTCGGTCCGGCGCCTGTCACCCTCCGTTCACGATCCAGGCCGTTGCGCGACTCGGGTGGAGCTGCAATGCGGTGCCGGCAGCGGGCTACGCTCTCTCCGGAAGCGTGGCAGAGCGGCCGAATGCACTCGCCTTGAAAGCGAGAGACCCGCAAGGGTCCGGGGGTTCAAATCCCTCCGCTTCCGCCAGGTCACGGGGTTACCCCGGCGATCCCCCCGCACCACGTGTGCCGGCAGCGGCGATACAGCGTGCATGACGGCATTGGGAGCTTCCCCCGGGCAGTTCCCATGCCGGGAGTAGGTTTCGGCCGTGGCGTGTCGTATCGGTGAGCTCGTGCTCGGTTGCCGCGACCCCGAGGTGCTGGCGCGGTTCTGGTGCGAGGTCCTGGACTTCGTCGTGCTCGATCGCGAGGACGACGGCTCGGTGGAGATCGGGCCGCGCGAAGGGTTCGGCGGTCCGCAGCCGACGATCTTCCTCAGTCGCAGGGATGAGCCGGAGCAGGGAAAATCCCGGCTGCACATCGACGTCAATCCCACCGACCGCGATCAGGACGCCGAGCTCGAACGCCTTCTGGGGCTCGGTGCTCGCCCGGCCGACATCGGTCAGACGGGCGAGGAGCAATGGCATGTCCTGACCGACCCCGAAGGCAATGAGTTCTGTTTGCTCAAGGCTCGCCTCGACCCACTCTGACGCTCCCCGGTCACGCCCGGCACCGGGCCCGGTGGCACGGGCGTGTCGTGCTGTTGACACCAAAACCCGAGTCAGGGTGCATTCGCAATCACCTGCCGCCGTGCTCGGCATCGATCGGATCCATTTATGATATTCGTCATCTTTCGACTGTGAACCTGTACTGGCAGATTCGACAACAGGCCATTTTTGCCGGCTGCCGCAGGGTTCGGCGTGCCGTCGGGCACCGCGATTTTTCCGCGTCCTCAAAGCGATATTGCAGTCCCACGAGATCGGGAGATGCCATGCCGTACGTGATCGACAGGATCGACCCGTCCCGCACCGCGATGATTGTTCTGGACATGCAGTACGATTTCGTCGACGAAGGTGCGTCCATGCAGGTCAAGCAGGCCTCGGCGATGGTCGGGAGGCTGTCCGACACCTTGGATTTCTGCCGCACCGCCGGTATCAAGGTCATCTACACGGCGCACGTCCACCGCAGTGACGGTTCGGACATGGGCCTGTACGACGATCTCATCCCGCAGATCGCCGAGCGCGCCGCATTGGTGGACGGAAGCTCGGGTGCCGAGATCTTCCCCGCACTGGCTCCGGCCGAGGGTGAGCATGTGATCAAGAAGCATCGCTACAGCGCGTTTTTCGCCACCGATCTCGACCTGATACTGCGCGAGTGGGGAATCGACACCGTCGTGATTTCCGGGACGACCACCGAGTGCTGCTGTCACGCGACGGCACGAGATGCGATGTTCCACAACTATCGTGTGGCATTTCTCGCTGACGTGACGGGAACGGTCGACTACCTCGAGGTCGGCCAGGGTGCGCTGTCGGCCGACGATATCCACCGCACGACGCTTGCGATACTTGCGCGCACCACGGCGCACGTGATGACGGCCGCCGATTTCCGAGCGCTGGTGGCCGGTGAACCTTCGGCGTGAGGGTGGTCAGGGGAAGACGTCGGGGTCGAGGCCGGTGCGGCGACCGTTCTCGAGCTTCGCGATCGCGGCCATGTCCTCGTCGGACAGCCGGATGTCGAAGATGTCGATGTTCTCCCTGATGCGTGACGGCGTCACCGACTTGGGGATCACGATGTTGCCGAGCCGGAGATGCCAGGCCAGCACGATCTGCGCGGGCGACTTGCCGTGCCTCTCTGCGAGCCCGGCGATCGTCGGGTCCGTGAGCAGCTCCCCGCCCTTGGCGAGCGGGCTCCAGGCCTCGGTCGCGATCGCGTGCTCGCGGAGGTAGGCACGCAGCTCGCGCTGTGGGAGCCACGGATGCAGCTCGATCTGGTTCAGCGCCGGCAGCGTGTCGGTCTCCGCCGCGAGGCGCTCGAGGTCGGAGATCCGGAAGTTGGAGACGCCGATCGCGCGCGCCTTGCCGTCCGAGGCGATCTTCTCGAAAGCCCTCCAGGTCTCCACGATGCGTTCCGCCCGTGGGTGCGGCCAGTGGATCAGGCAGAGGTCGACCTGGTCGAGGCCGAGCCTCTGCAGGCTTTCGTCGAGTGCGGCGATCGCCTTGTCATAGCCGTGACGGTCGTCGGCCAGCTTCGTTGTGACGAACAGCTCCGCGCGCGGCAGCCCGCACTCGCGGACGGCCTGCCCCACGGCTTCCTCGTTGCCGTAGGCCGCGGCCGTGTCGATGTGCCGGTATCCGGCCTCGATCGCGTCGCGCACGACGACGGCCGACTCGACCGGCCAGGAGCCGAACCCGATCTGCGGGATCTCGACGCCGCTGTTCAGACGGACGATCGGTGTTTGCGCCTGCGACATGGGCCGAGGTTACCCATGTCCCAATGCCCTGCACCACCAATCGCAATGGGTCGCCCCGAGCGCTGAATAAATAACTCCCCGGGGTTATTGCTGACCGGCGAGGGGAAGTTCGAGGCGCGTGACGCGGCGGCACATCAGGAGGCCTCGCAAAGGCCATGGGGGAATCATGATTCCGGCGACCTGTAGTTACAGTCTGTCTCTTTTGTGGACGGTTGCAGCGGGGGCGGATCCACGGTGACAATGCTCACGTCGTCAGTTGCCGGGATCCCGTGAAGTAACTTCTGTGGTGTGTCGGATGGAGAACTGAGGGTTCGATCGTTCCAGTCGGATCGGGTCGACGAAAAGGAGATTTCATACCTCGTCGAGTTGCTCGATCAGCAGGCGGCGACGTCGGCCGTGAGCGAATTACGGGGCTGGGCGCACGAAGTTTTGGCGGTGTGCCCGGGTCAACGTGCGGTGGAGGTCGGCAGCGGCACCGGCTCCTCGGTCCAGCGGCTGGCAACTGCCGTCGGTCCGGATGGAGAGGCGATCGGTCTGGACGCGAACGAGGGATTGCTGGCCGTGGCGGAGGACCGAGCGCGGCGCGCCGGCTCAGCGGCCCGGTTCGTGCACGGAGACGTCCATGCGGCCCCGTTCGCGGACGGGTCGGTCGACGCGGTGCTGTGTGAACGGGTGTTCCAGTTCCTGGACCGGCCCGAGCACGCGGTCGCCGAGATCGCGCGAGTGCTGCGGCCGGGCGGGCGAGTTGTGTTGATCGACAGCGACTGGTCCAGCGCGACCTTGTACCCGGGCGACCCCGAGGTGCTGCGGACCATGGAGTCCATGCTGGCGGGCAGCCTCCATAACCGAGAGCCGCTGGCGGGCCGCAAGCTGCGAAGCTGGCTGGCAGGAGCGGGCTTGACGGTCACCGGCCACGAGGCGCGCACGCTGTTCCTGCCGTACGACATGTTCCTGAACGCCGGGCTGCTGGCGTTGACCGACCTGGCCGTCGCTCACGGCGAGATCACCGCAGAGCAACGGCAGCAGTTCCTCGCCGGGCTGGCGGACGCGCAGAGGCGAGGCGAGTTCCACGCCTCGGTCACGATGTTCGCCGCGGTGGCCCACCGGTGAGGTGATCTCGGCGAGTTACTTCCGATTGTGAATCTGCACTGGCAGAGGACCCCTGAGTGTCATGGGCGATATCGTCGCCGATCAGATCGGCTATGACCGCGCGCGCACCGACGAGTACGACGAATGGTGGTTCCGCGCGAACCGCTACGACCATGGCGTCGAGCGCAATACTGCGTGGTTTCGCGAGGTGGCGGATGCGGAAGCGATGCTGGCTGAGGCCGAGCTTGCCGCGTTCGGCCGGCGCGCCTGGGTGTGAGAATCCCCGGAGTTTTTCAGCTACGGAAGCTTTATGCGTGTCTCATGAAAAGCAGCCAACGAAAAGCCGTAGTTCGCACGATTTTCGTACTTTTCTGACGCGAAAGGTTGACAAGGATGGCTGCACCGACATCGACTCACGACTTCGTCATTGTGGGTGGAGGCAGCGCGGGGTGCGTCATCGCGGCCCGGCTGTCGGAGGACGAGAACGTCCGTGTTCTCCTGCTGGAGGCAGGCGGCCCGGGTCTGGACCGTGCCGCTGTACCGCGTGAATGGGTCAGTCTGCTGGGTTCGTCGATGGACTGGGGTACCGCCACCGTTGAGCTCGCGGCCACCGGGGCTGCGATGCCGTGGCCGCGCGGGCGCGGTCTCGGAGGGTCCTCGGCCATCAACGGCATGGTCTTCACTCGCGGCCACCCCTCCAGCTATGACGCCTGGGTCGAGGGCGGCGCGAAGGGGTGGGGATTCCTCGACCTGCTCCCGTACGCCATGCGCACCGAGAACACCACGGGTCGCGCCCCTGGACTGCGGGGGCGGGGTGGCCCGCTGACGGTCGCTCCGGCGAACGAGCCACATCCGGTGACGGTGGCGCTCCTGGACGGCGCGGTCGAACGCGGCCTTCCACGGGTGAAGGACGTCAGTGCCGGCGTGACAGAGGGGGTGGGGCTGACCGATCTGAATATCGTCGACGGGATCCGGCAGAGTGCTGCGGACGGGTATTTGGCGCCGGCGCTTCACCGGACGAACCTCGACGTGGTGACAGGGGCGACAGCCCGCAGGCTGATCGTCGAGCGGGGTCGCTGCACGGGCGTCGCGTACACGATCGGAGGCGAGGTTCTCGAAGCTGCCTGCTCGCAAGAGGTCGTGCTCACTGCGGGCGTCGTCGGGTCGCCGCAGTTGTTGTTGCTCTCCGGGATCGGACCGTGGACCCATCTCCGCGAGGCCGGCATCGCCGTGACGCTGGACCTTCAAGGTGTCGGCTCGAACCTGCACGACCACCCGATATCGACTGTCGTCCACAGCGCGGCGCGGCCGATGCCCCCGGGGCGGTTCAACCACGCGGAGGCGATCGGCCTGGTGCGTAGCAGCCCGGCCGCCGACGTGCCCGACCTGCAGCTCCTCTTCACAGTGATCCCGCACTACGCCCCGGTGTTGGCCGGGCCCGAGAACGGTTACTCGATCGGGTTCTCGGCCATGCTTCCGCACAGCAGGGGGACGGTTCGGCTGGACTGCGCCGATCCCACCGGCGTCCCTCTCGTGGACCCCGCTTACCTCACGGACGAGCGAGACATGGATGTCATGAGCGCGGGGCTGGAGCTCGCCCGCGAGATCGGCCGGGCTCCCGCGCTGGATCCTTGGCGCGGCGAGGAGGTGCTACCCGATCCTTCGGTCCGGGCTGAGCGCGACATGCGTGAATTCCTCAGGGCGAACCTGCTGACCTATTTCCACGGCGTGGGGACGTGCCGGATCGGGATCGACGACGGTGCGGTCGTCGCCCCTGACCTCACGGTGCACGGCATCGACGGGCTCCGCGTCGCCGACGCCTCGGTGATGCCCTCGATCGTCTCCGCCAACACCAACGCCACGGTCTACGCCATCGCCGAGCGCGCTGCCGACCTGCTCTCCGGTCGAGGGCCGGCCGGGTCTCCCGACGAGGTCGGCCCGGCCCAGAGGCAGTGACGCGTCCACGAGCACGCTGCGGCAGGCCGGCCCGCCACCAGGACGTCAGGCATCGAGGTGTTCCTTGCGGAGGTACCAGACGTGCCAGGTGATCAGGCACGCCAGCGCGCCGAGCCACACCACGGTGGTGACCAGGGAGATGAGGTCGATGGGCAGCGTGTAGACGAGCACGACGTGCGCCACGGCGTTGGCCAGCAACACGGCGCCCCAGACGGCCGTGTTGATGCGCAGTCCGCGCCGGAACCGGGCGTCGGTCTCCCAGCGGGCCGCCCACGCGGCCGCACCCTCGGCGCCGCGCTTGACCTCGGCGATCGTCCGGCCCAACGTCAGCTGGGCGGGCCTGCCGACGACGACGGTGACCAGCATCCACACGCCGAACAGGCCGCCGAGCGCGGCGGTCCACCCCTCCCGGATCGCCAGGGTGCGTGGGTCGTCCGACAGTAGGCCGAGCACGACGGAGAGCACCAGGACGCTCAACGTGACCAGGGCGGGGAGATCGACCCGGCGGTTTCGGACGATGGTCCAGACCACGAAGGGCGCGGCCACGAGGACGCCGGCCATGAGTGCCCACCACTGGCTCACGCCCGCGGCGCGCAGACCGTAGAACAGTGCCATCGGCACGACCACCTCGAACACGACGGTCATCGCGTTGGCGCGGATCACCCGGCATAGGCCCGCGTCGGGCACGGTCTTCTCGTCGATCATCAGGCGGATCCCCCCTCGGGATCGAGTGCGGTCGCCCGCACGTACAGATCGGCGAGCTCGCGCCCCAGGCGGGCGAGCTCGGTGGGTTCGGGTGCTGTGTCGGCCGCGGTGACGACGACCGCGTCGAGGCCGGTGATGAGGGCGATGGTCACGGTCCGCACGTCGAAGGGGCGGAAGACGCCCGCCGCCTGCCCGGAGCGGAAGTGCTCCTCGAACACGGCGAGACGGCCGTTGACGGCGGGGCTCTGCGAGGCGGCGTTTTTCACGATGTCGATCAGTGCCCGGACGGCCGCGGGGTGCTCGCCGACAAGCGCGAGGTTCGACTCGACGTAGGCGCGCAGGCGCGCGACGTGGCCGTCGGCAGCGTCGATGCGCGGCTGCATGAACGCCCCGGTGACCTGCTCGATCTCGGCGACGCACGCCGTGAGCAGGTCGTCCTTGCCTGCGAAGTGGTAGCTGATCATGCCGGTGCTCGACAGGTCCGCGTGCTTCGCGATCCGGCTGAACGACGCCTTGGCGTAGCCGACCTCGGCGATCACCTCGATCGCCGCCGTCACGATTTGGGCTCGCCTGCCCGACCCGGTGAACGTTCTTGCTTGCACGAACAGAAATTAGCTCATCCGAGCAAGGCGGTGCAAGCATGATCGGGAGACGTGGGCCCTGCCGGCCAGACGACCTGCCCGCGATCCGTGATGGGATCGATCAGCACGACGGCCTTCTGCGCGAGCCACCAGTTCGACGGCATCCTGTCTTCCGGGTCGGCCCGGCGCCGCTGCGCGCCGGCGGTCAGCCACCGGCGAAGCGCATCGACGATCGCGTCGGAGGGTGCCTCGGGAGGGACGGGAAGGCTTCGAATCATGAGATCGACTCGTCGCCCGGCGAACCGTGACCACCGCGGCAACTGGCGGTGCTCGAAGTGGTCGGGGTAGGAGTTCCGGCCGTGCTCCGACACCCCGAAGTCGACGTGTCGCTTCCGCTGGCCGAACGTGAACGGTTCGCCCAGGATCGCCGCGTAGAACGTCCACACGTCGATGTCCTTGACGCCCGTTGTGCCATCGAGGCGGTGGAGCGCAGCTCCCTGCGCAAGGGTCACGCAGAGCCGGCGTGCCGAGTACTCCGGACGCCCCTGCCGCCGGGTGAAGTGGCGGTGGTCCTCGTCGGCGATCACCGACAGACGTGCAAGGTGAGCATCGGTCAGTGGTGCGTACGAGCGTTCTGTCGCGTTCGCGGTCACGCCGGCAATTCTTCAGTCGAGCAGGTCGATCTTTCCGCTGGACAGGGTGAGCACGCCGCCCCGAATGGTCAACTTGCCGGCCTGCACCGCCTGCGCAAGCCCGGAAGCCATGGCGGGCAGCGCGGCGACCACCAGGCGCACGTTCGCTGCAATGGCCTCGTGCAGCAACGCCGGTCCGGTTGCGCCGGTCCGGCGCGCCTCCGCCACCGCCGGTTGAATCGGGTCCGTCAACGGCGCGAACTCTCCTGCGGGCATCTTCCCGTCAGCCACATCGATCGCGGTCTTGACGGCGCCGCAGTCGTCGTGACCGAGCACCAGAAGCACGTCGGCACCCAGGGAAAGAATTGTCTGCGCAGGTCGGTTCGAACAAATCGACGAGCGACAACGCACCCGGAACCTGACAAGGAGGTTCCGGGGTGCGTTGTCAAACCCGCGACGTGGGGCGATCGGTTCAGTCCGAGGTGCCCGGCCCGTAGGTCAACTGCACCACTCCGTTGTCGAAGGCCTGGCTACCGACAAGGGTCATCGTCGTCTTCGGTGTGCCCTCGGGGAACAGCCGCAAGCCCGTGCCGAGTGCGACCGGGTAGACGAACAGGTGGAGTTCGTCGACCAGGCCGTCGGCGATCAGGGCCCGGACGAGAGTGGCGCTACCGCTGATGTAGATCCCGCCGTCCACGCCATCCTTGAACTTGCGGATGGATTCGGTGTCGTAGCCGCCGAGCACGCTCGAGTTGTTCCAGTCGGCCTGCTCCAAGGTGGAGGAGACGACGTACTTGGGGGTGTCGTTGAAGAACGGGGCCCCGGGGTCGTCTTCCACGGTGCGGGAGGACCAGGCCGGGGCGAACATCTCGTAGGTGGTGCGGCCGAGCAGGATGGCCGTGCACGAACCCGTGACGGTGCCCAGGGCGTCGCTCATCCCGGGGGTGAACTCGTAGCCGAAGGTCCAGGTCGGTGTGTCGATCACTCCGTCGATGGTGGTGAACTCGTGCACCTTGATCGTGCCCATCATGCGCTCCTTCAGCGGTCGGCCTGGCGTTTCGCCCGCCCCGTCGGGCTCATCGAGGCCTCGTGGTGGTTGAGGATCGTCTCCGGATGATCCCATCTGTTCGACTTTTACCGTTGTGGGGTGCCATGGCGAAATGTCCGGTGATCCAGTGGATGCTTGGCGGGTGGCAGGCGAAGCGATGGCGCGACGGTTGCGAGTCCAGGGTGCGGTGGAGCTCTTGTGTGCCGTGCTGCTACCCGCGGTGTTCCTACGAGTGACCGGCCCGACGGCGGGCGCCGTGGCGGCCTGGGTCGCGGTCGACGCGGCGCTCGTCGTCGGGGCCTGCTATTGGTTCGCCCGCGCCGCCAAGGCGAGCCGGGGTCTCGCGCGCACCCCGAACCTGCGTGCATTCGCCATTGCGCGCGTGGGACTGATCGTCGTGCTCGGTGTCACGCTGGTCGTGGTCGTCGCCGACATCGTGACCGGTGGCGGTTTCGCGCAGTGGTTCGCGGCGGCGGTGTGGCTCTTCGCCGTGGCCGAGTACGTCAACTACTTCCATCTCCAGCTCAGCTACCAGAGCGCTGCCGACCTCCGCAGACTGATCCGCCGGGGCCGACCGGCGCCGGCGCACCTCGGGCGGGAGCTGGCCCGCCCCGCCGGCAGTCTCATGGAGACATGACGCGGAGTGCGGCGCGCGCGGAACAGCGATACGTGTCCATGTCGCGACCGCTCATCGAAAAGCGTTCGGCCGGGGCGACGGGGGTCCGTTAGCTTGGGCGTTATGCCCGGTTGACGCACCTTGCCGCCCCCGGCCCGTCCGCTGGCCCGACGCATGCTCGGGTGGGCGTTGCTGGCCGATGTCATCCCGCTCTACCCCCTCTACGCGCTGCTGTTCGCCGACAGCGGCCTGTCCGCGGCCGAGATCTCCGCGCTGTTCGCGATCTGGTCCGCCGTCGGGGTCGTCGCCGAGGTGCCGTCCGGTGCGCTCGCCGACCGCTTCTCGCGGCGCGCCTGCCTGGTTGCCGCTGGGGTCCTGCAGGCCTGCGGCTACGGCGCCTGGGTTCTGCTGCCGAGCTTCGCCGGGTTCGCGCTCGGGTTCGTCCTCTGGGGCTTGGGCGGTGTGCTCGTGTCCGGCGCGCAGGAGGCACTGCTCTACGACGGGCTGGTCGCCGCAGGCGCCGAGGAGCAGTACGCCCGGGTCAACGGGTGGGTCACCGCAGCGGAGCTGGTCGCGCAGCTCCCGGCCGCGCTCGCCGCCACCGTGCTGTACGCCGTGGGCGGGTTTCCGCTGGTCGGGTGGGTGAGCGTCGGAGTATGCCTGGCCGCGGCCGCGATGGCGTCCCGCCTGCCGGAGCCCCCGCGTGGGAGCGGCACCGACGAGGACGAGGACGAGCTGAGCTATCTCGCGACGCTGCGCGCCGGTCTCGTCGTCGCCGCGAACCGGCCCGGTGTCCGTGCCGTCGTGGTGGCCACGGCCTTGCTGGGAGCCTTCGACGCGGTGGAGGAGTACTTCCCGCTCATCGTCGTCGGCTGGGGGGTGCCTACGGCCTTCGTCCCGGTGGCCGACCTGCCGATCGTGCTGGCCGGGGTGGTGGGGGCCGCCCTCGCGGGGCGGGCAGGCCGGCTGGGCTCCGTGTCGCTCGCCGTGGTGCTCGGAGCTGCGATGTTCCTGTTCGGAGCGGCCGGGCTCGCCGACCATCCGGCGGGGATCGCGGCGCTGGCCGCGTTCTACGGCGCGTACCGGTGCGTCCTCGTGGTGGTGGACGCGCGCCTGCAGGAGCGGATCGAGAGCCGATCGCGTGCCACGGTCACCTCAGTGGCCGGAATCGGCACCGACATCGCCACCTTCGGCGTGTACGCGGCATGGGCCGTCGGCGCGATTCCGCTGGTGGCGGCCCTCGGCGTGCTGATCTCCGTGGCCTTGCCCCGACTGCTGCGCGCTCCGGTCGCGCCGGACGTCACGAGGAGTGGATGACTCCCGCCGCCGGCTCCCGCAGCTCGACGCGCACCCCTGCGGCGATGCGGTACGGCCGGTGCTGCAGCAGCGGGCCGAGCGTCCGGCGCAGCCGTGACATCTCGGCGCGCACGGTGACGCGGCTGCCGCCCTCGCCGAAGAGGTCCTCGGCGAGCTGCGCGGCCGAGCGGCCCTCCGGACTGCGGGCCAGCGCCCGGAGCACCTCGGCGTGGCGCGGGGTCAGCGTCTGCTGCCAGGAGCCGCTGGCGGTGGTCACGTGAATCTGGGGCGGCGCGCTCGTGAGGTCGACCAGCAGATGGGTGGGACCGTCCGCGCCCGCCGTCCGGGGGCGAAGCAGCCATCCTCCCGGCAGTGGTTCGGCGCTGCAGAGCCCGAGTCCCGGCAGCCACACCTCGCCCGCCGCCAGTGCGTCGGGCATCGCCACCCTGGCCGGGACGGGGAGATCGACCGCGGCCGCGGGGATGCCGTCCTGACTCACCACCAGAGCCGGGCCGGACAGCCGGGCGAGCACCGGCGCCGCGACCACCCGCAGCCGCTCGACCGCCCGCTCGTGCGTGAGCCGTAGCTCCAGCTCGACGAGCCGGGCGACGGCGTCGACGAGCGCAACCGTGCTGGCGTGGACGGTGTGGGCGGGCCCGCTCAGGTCGACCGCGCCCAGCAGGCGGTCGGTGATCGGGTCGTGCAGGGGCGCTGCCGCGCAGGTCCACGGCTGGTGGCCTTCCGACCAGTGCTCCCCGGCGTAGACGTGCAGGGGTTCCTCGACCACCAGGCTCGTGCCGATCGCGTTGGTGCCGACGGTGTTCTCGTCCCACGCCGAGCCCTCGACGAACCGGAGGTCGTCGGCCCGGCGCCGGACGGCGGCTCCGCCCTCGCGCCACAGCACGTGCCCCTCGGCGTCGACCACGACCATGATCTGGGCGGCTGCCTCGGCCACAGGCAGCAGCCGGGCCCGCAACAGCGGGAGGAGGGGCGCGAGCCCGCTGGCCGCGCGGCGCTGCTCGAGGTCGGCCTGGTCGAGCAGCGGTTGCTCGGCCGATCCGCGTGGGTCGAGCCCGGCGTCCCGCACCCGCCGCCACGATGCGCTGATCACCGGCCGTGGGGAGACCGGGGGAGCGGCCCCGCTCAGAGCGGCATCCCGTACCCGGCCGAGCACCCTGGCCCGCTCTCGTGGGTCCTCACCGGGCCGTACTGCGCTCTCCGGACGGGGCATGGGTTCCTCCGGCCGCCATCCTGCAACCCGCGCGATACGGGGCACAAGGGACCGTTGCAACCCCTTGCAACCCTGCTGTGTTGCTCCGTCGCCGTGTTTCCTGCGAACCAGGGCGCCGTCGACGAGGAGGGCGCACGACCACGGGGAGCGAGAATGACGCAGACGCTCGAACCGGCGTCCGGCACGACGGCGCGTGAACGTGTCGACACGTGGCTGGCGGACTTCGAAGCGGCGCTGGCCGCGCGGGACGCCGAGCGCGCGGCCGGGTTGTTCGCGACCACCTCGTTCTGGCGCGACCTCATCGCGTTCACCTGGAACATCACCACGGTCGAGGGCCGCGAGGGTGTGGCGGAGCTGCTGCGGACCACGCTCGAGCGCACCGACCCCCGGGGTTTCCGTACGACCGAGGAGCCGACGGAGGCCGGCGGCGTCGTCGAGGCGTGGCTGGAGTTCGAGACGGCCGTCGGGCGTGGCCGGGGGCATCTGCGGCTGGTCGAGGAGGGGGCGTGGACCTTCCTCACCACGCTCTACGAGCTGAAGGGCCACGAGGAGCCCCAGGGCGAACAGCGGCCCATGGGTGTGGAGCACGGGGCCCACCGCGACCGGATCTCCTGGAAGGAGGCCCGCGAGGCGGAGCAGGCCGAGATGGGCCGCACCACCGAGCCCTATGTGGTGGTCGTCGGGGGCGGTCAGGGCGGGATCGCGCTGGGCGCGCGGTTACGGCAGCTGGGGATCCCGCACGTGGTGGTGGACCGCCACCCACGTCCGGGCGACCAGTGGCGCAGCCGCTACAAATCGCTCTGCCTGCACGACCCGGTCTGGTACGACCACCTGCCCTACATCGACTTCCCGAAGAACTGGCCGGTCTTCTCGCCGAAGGACAAGATCGGCGACTGGCTGGAGATGTACACGAAGGTCATGGAGATCAACTACTGGTCCTCCACGACCGCCACCAGCGCGTCCTACGACGAGGCGGCCGGCGAGTGGACCGTGGTGCTCGACCGGGCAGGCGAGCAGGTGGTGCTGCACCCCAAGCAGCTCGTGCTGGCCACCGGCATGTCCGGCAAGGCGAACGTGCCCACCCTCCCCGGCCAGGACCGCTTCCGCGGCGATCAGCACCACAGCTCCCAGCACCCCGGGCCGGATGCCTACGCGGGCAAGCGCGTGGTGGTGATCGGCTCGAACAACTCGGCTCACGACATCTGCGCGGCGCTGTGGGAGCACGGCACCGATGTGACGATGGTGCAGCGCTCGTCGACGCACATCGTGAAGTCCGACTCGCTGATGGAGCTGGGGCTGGCCGACCTGTACTCCGAGCGGGCGGTGGCGGGCGGGATCACGACGCAGAAGGCGGACATGATCTTCGCGTCGCTGCCGTACCGGATCATGCACGAGTTCCAGAAGCCGATCTACGACGCGATCCGCGAGCGCGACGCCGACTTCTACGAGCGGCTGGAGAAGGCAGGCTTCTGGCTCGACTTCGGTGACGACGAGTCGGGCCTGTTCATGAAGTACCTGCGGCGCGGCTCGGGCTACTACATCGACGTCGGCGCGGGTGACCTCGTCGCGAACGGGGACATCAAGCTCGTGCGTGGCACGGTCCGTGAGCTGACGGAGGACGCCGTGGTGCTCGACGACGGCACCGAGCTGCCCGCAGATCTCGTGGTCTACGCCACCGGCTACGGCTCGATGAACGGCTGGGCCGCCGACCTGATCAGCCAGGAAGTGGCCGACAAGGTCGGCAAGGTCTGGGGTCTGGGCTCCGCCACCACCAAGGACCCCGGGCCGTGGGAGGGCGAGCAGCGCAACATGTGGAAGCCCACCCAGCAGGAGGGGCTGTGGTTCCACGGCGGCAACCTGCACCAGTCCCGCCATTACTCGCTCTATCTGGCCCTGCAGCTGAAGGCGCGCCACGAAGGCATCCCGACGCCCGTGTACGGGCTTCAGGAGGTGCACCACCTGTCCTGAGGCCCACAGGGGTGGGTAGCGGCGCCCCCGGTGCCGCTACCCACCAGTGGCAAGAGAGGAATGCGGCCGTTCTGATACATCGTCCCGGCCGTGGACCAGCCGGCGCGCCCGTTGGATCTCCGGCGGTGCCGGCATGTCGGGCAGCAGGTGGGTGGCCGTGCGCAGCGTCCGCAGGGTGAGGGTGGCGCCGAGATCGGTGGTCGGCACACCCGGGAGTCCGTACATGCGGCGCGCCCAGCGGGGCAGGGACGCGAGGGCGAGCGAGGCGATGGCCGGGACGGCCAGCTTCGTCACGACGGTCGGGGCCGCGCCGCCCTTCGGGGCGAACATGTTGCCCACGGCGTGGCGGGCCTCGTCGGTGAGCCCGAGCTCGGGACGCATGCTCTCGATGTAGGTCCGCATCTCGATCCGTGACGCCGGGGCGGCCGGCAGCCCCACGACGCGGGCGGCCCGGACGCTCTCGGCGAAGTACTGGTCGACCTGCTGGTCGTCGATGATCCCGGCCCGGCGTGCGATGTCGGCGTACGAGTCGATCTCCGTGGAATGCACCCAGAGCAGCCCTGACGGCTCGTCGATCCGGAACGTCGCCCCGGTCACGGGGTCGTGGCCGCGCAGCGAGGCGTGCAGCCTGCGCACGCGGGCGGCCGCGGCCTCCACGGCGGCGGTCGTGCCGAACGTCCGGACGCCGACGAACTCCACGGTGCGCTGGAACCTCGACCACGCCTTGCGCGGGTCGAACAGCGCCGAGTTCTGATAGGTCCCGCGCATCACGCGGGGATGCAGCGACTGCAGCAGCAGCGCCCGGAATCCGCCGACCCAGAGCACCGGTTCGAGGTGCACGCGCCACGTCACGGAGTCGGGCCCGAACAACCCGTAGTCCTGCGGCTCCTCGGCCACGTCGCCTCCTTCGCCGGCGGGTGCGGGCGGCAGCCCCGTGCCGCGACGTCCCCAGCACAACATGATCGGCGCGTTGTCGCGACCCGATCACCTGAGGGGACCTCAGCCCGTGTCGCCGGCAGGGTCGCGCGGATCGCCGTCGTAGTCCTCACCGTCGTCGACGCCATCCTTGACGTCGTCGCCGCCGCTGTCACCTGCCTGGGGGCGCCGCAGCCGGTATTCGCCACCGTGCCCGGCCACTTCGTGCAGGTCGTAGTGGTGCACGATCTTCGGTCCGTCGTGCAGATGGGTGTAGCGGACGGTGCAGGGCGCCGGTTCGGATGGCTCGCGGGTGTGCACGCGCCCGTCCAGCGGGCCGCCGACGAACCAGTAGACGTTGCGCTCGCCCGCCAGAGACGCTTCCTCGGCCGTCACGACTGTTGTCTCCGCTGCAGGAGCTCCAGCATGTCGGGGAGATCGAAGAAGGTGGCAGTGGCGAGGGCCGACTGGCTGCCCTGCTCGGGGTCGGCTCCCGCGCCGAGGAGGGCGGTGACGCTCTCGGCGCAGCGGTGGAACGTGGCGGCGGCGAGCGCTGTCTGGCCGCGGTCGTTGAGGCGGGCGGGGTCGGCGCCGCGTTCCAGCAACGCTGTGACCGTGTCCGAGTGTCCGTGGTAGGCGGCGAGTATCAACAGGGTGTCACCGTTGTCGTTCGTGAGATTGGCCGGCAGCCCGGCGTCGACATGGGCAATCAGCTCGGCGGTGTGACCTTCACGCGCAAGATCGAACATCCGGTGCGCGAACGCCAGCGTCTCGGCGTCCAGGCCACCCGCGATATTGGGTTGCTCCGGTTGCATCCGCTACACGGTACGGGCGCGACGGCATGAGCGCCCAACTGATCGTCGGTCTTCTCGGGCGCATCATGTCGTGCCAAGGTCGCGACGTGACCGAACCCGGGATCCACGCATTCGACGTGCCGGGCGCCCGGCTGCACCTCGAGACCCGTGGGAACGGCCCGCTGCTGCTGTTCGTCGTCGGCGGAAACGGGGATTCGACGATCTACGGCGGCGTCGCCGCTGCACTCGCCGACCGATTCACCGTGGCCACCTACGATCGGCGCGGCTTTGTCCGCAGCCCCGTGTCCGGCCCGGTGGACGACGACACCCGCATCGCCACCGACGTCGACGACGCGTGCCGACTGATCGACCATCTCGGTGGCGCTCCCGCTCACGTGTCCGGAAGTAGTTCCGGGGCGATCGTCGTGCTGGAACTCATGGCACGGCACCCCGATCTCGTCGCCACCGCAGTTGCGCACGAACCGCCGATCACCGGGCTGCTGCCGGACGGAGCCGACTGGCGTGCCTTATTCGACGACGTGTACGCGACCTACCGCGCCGAAGGTGTGTGGCCGGCGATGCAGCGGTTCGGCGTGGCGGTCGGGGTGGGCGGCAGCGGGCCGCCGCCCGGTGTGGAGCTTCCGCCGCCCGTCGCCGAGATGATGGCGCGGGCCGAGCCGAACGCGACGTTCTGGCTGGAGCACGAACTGCGCTCCTACCCCCGCTACGACCCCGATCCGGATGCGCTCGCCGCGGTCGCAGACCGGATCGTGCTCGCAGGGGGAGCGCAATCGCGAGAGCACATGCCCTACCGGCCGAATCTCGTGCTCGCCGAGCGGCTGGGACTCGGGGTCGTCGACTTCCCCGGTGGGCACGTGGGATACGCGACGCACCCCGCAGAGTTCGCGTCCCGGCTCGCCACGGTGCTGACGCAGGAAGGGAGCGTCACGCCGGGTCGGTGAGGAACGCCGTGGCCGCAGCGGCGAGGTGGCCGGGGTCGCGCACCCCGCACAGCTCCCGGGCCGAGTGCATCGACAGCACCGGGATCCCGACGTCGACGGTCCGAATCCCGAGACGGGTGGCCAGGAGCGGCCCGACGGTGGTGCCGCACGGCACCGTGTTCTTCCCGACGAAGAACTGGGTGGGCACGTCCGCGTCCCGGCAGGCGCGGTGCCAGGCGGCCGCGCCCAGGGCGTCGGTGGCGTAGCGCTGGTTGGCGTTGACCTTCAGCGCCGGGCCGCAGTTCGGCAGCGACCGGTGGGTGGGGTCGTAATGGCCGAGGTAGTTCGGGTGCGCCGCGTGCGTCACGTCCACGGAGAGACAGCGCGACATCGCGAACGCGGTGCCGCGGGCGTCGAAGCCACCGGCGAGCCGCGTCAGCACCGTCTCCAGCAGAGGGCCGGACGCACCGCTGGCCGAGCCGCTGCCGATCTCCTCGTGGTCGAAGCCGACGAACACCGGGATCACGGCCGGGCGGTCGGAGGCGGCGACGTCGTCCGACGCCGCGAGGAGCGCGCCGAGGCCGGCGTGCACGGAGGCGAGGTTGTCCAGCCGGGGTGCGGCCAGCAGGTCCTCCTCCTCGCCGAGCAGCGCGGGCGGATTGACGTCGTGCACGACGAGGTCGTGTGCCGCCACCTCGTCAGGGTCGACGCCGACCTCGCCTGCCAGGAACTCGATCAAGTCGCCGTCGGAGGGCGAGCCGAGGCCCCAGACGGGCTGCAGGTGCTGCTGGGCGTCGAGGGTGAGGCCCTGGTTGACCTGGCGGTCGAGGTGGATGGCCAGCTGCGGCACCCGCAGCAGCGGCCGGTGGATGTCCACGAGCACGCTGGTGCCGTCGTAGAGCGCGAGCCGGCCGGCCAGGCCGAGGTCCCGGTCGAGCCACGAGTTCCACAGCGCCCCGCCGTACACCTCCACGGCAACCTGCCGCCAGCCGCCCGCTCCCATGTCGGGGCGCGGCTTGACCTTGAGCGTCGGCGAGTCGGTGTGCGCCGCGAAGATGCGCATCGGGGTGCCGGGCCGGACGGACTCAGGCACGAACCAGGCGAGCAGCGTGCCGTCCCGCACGAGGTAGCGGCCGCCGGGGCGGTCGTCCCACGGGCCCGCCTCGGGCTGCTCGGTGAACCCGGCGGCGGAGAGGCGTCTGACACCCTGGGCCACGGCGTGGTACGGGGTGGGCGCGGCTGCGATGAAGTCGGCGAGGTCCTGCGCGAGATCCGTCATCGGGTGCATCCTCTCCCACGTGCCCCGGCAGGAGTTCGACGTGGTGGTCGTTGGGGCCGGTTCAGCCGGTTGCGCTCTGGCTGCCCGGTTGACGGAGGACCAGGCACGGCGGGTGTTGCTGCTGGAGGCAGGTCCGGCCGAGTCCACACCCGACCTGCTCGACGTCGGGTCGCTGGCCGCGACCCAGCCGGGGCATCCGAGCAACTGGGCCTACCCCGCGCAGCTGCGCCCCGGCCGTGTCACCACGGTGCCGCGCGGCCGCGGGCTCGGGGGGTCGAGCGCGATCAACGGGGCGAGCTGGCTGCGGGCCACCCCCGCGGACGCCGACGGCTGGGGTGTTCCCGGGTGGACGTGGGCCGACCTGCTCCCGCACTACATCCGCAGCGAGAACGACCTGGATCATCCCGGCTCACCCTGGCACGGTGACCGCGGACCGGTACGTGTGCAGCGGCCGACAGCGCAGCTCACGCACCCGGCCACCACCCGCTTCCTCGCCGCGGCGGGACGTCTCGGCTTCCCCGCTGAACCCGACAAGAACGCGGGTGGGCCACCCGGCGCCGGGCTCCTGCCCAGCAGCGGCATCGACGGAGTGCGGGTGAGTACCGCGCGTGCCTACCTTCGCGAGCCCCGCACCAACCTCGTGCTGCGCACTGACTCCGCCGTGGCGCGCGTGCTGCTCGACGGCGACCGGGCCCGCGGCGTCGAACTGCACGACGGCACGGTGGTCGAAGCGGGGGAGGTCGTGCTCGCCGCGGGCGCGATCGCGACGCCCCAACTGCTGCTGCTGTCGGGGATCGGACCACCCGACGACCTGCGCGCGGTGGGCGTCGCCGTGGCGCGCGATCTGCCGGGCGTGGGCCAGGACTGGTCGGATCATCCCGCCGTGTACCTCCCGTTCGGCACCGGCGACCCGCCCGCCCACCCGCACGCGACGTGCGTCCAGGCCTCACTCGACCTGGACGCCGGGGCCGATCCGGCCGGTGACGTGGAGGTCATGCTGTTCGTCCGGCCGTTCGAGAACGGGAGCGACCTGCACCTGATGTGCGCGCTTCAGCGCCCCGACAGCCGCGGGACGATCACCCTCACCTCGCCCGACCCGCGGGCCCGCCCCCAGGTCTCCTACGCCTACCTGCGCACGGAGCACGACCGGCGCCGCCTGCGGCACGCGATCCGCGTGGGGGCCGACATGCTCCGGGCCGGGCTCGGCACACGCACGGCTCCGACGGGCGACGTCCTCGGCTCCGACCGCGCGCTGGACGGCTGGATCGCCGCTCACCTCGGCACCACCCAGCACCTCAGCGGAAGCGCCGCGATCGGCCCCGTCGTGGACTCCGAGCTGCGCGTGCACGGCGTCGCGGATCTGCGGGTGGCGGACACCTCGGTGCTGCCGGTGGTGCCGCGCCGCGGGACGGCCGCCACCGCCGTCGCCATCGGGGAGAAGGCGGCGGAGCTGCTCCGGCGCCGCTGACGGACCGGAGTCAGGAAGCCGTCGAGCTCTTCTCGACCGCGAGGGGTCGCCAGGGCCGGTCGATCACGATCTCGAACCGCTCGGCCAGCAGCGACCGCTCCTCGTCGGCGTCGACCCTCCGGTCGATCCGGACGTCGTGGTCGATCTCGGAGAACACCCCGTTGAGCAGCGAGATCCGGCCGTCGGGAGTGGGCAGCACGGCGAAGCGACGGGCCACGAAGTACGAGTGCGGGTCGTGCTCGTGGTAGCGGGAGCGCTCCCCGAACTCCGGCAGCTCCCTCGCCCGCGGGTACCAGGCCCAGCCCGGCTCCCAGCGGCCGTCGTGGCGGCGCTCGGACGTCCACCACAGGTCACCGTCGCGCTGCAGCCGGACGTGACCGTGGACGCCGGTCCGCAGCGGCACGGGGTCGATCCAGCTCCCACCGTTGCCGCAGTCGGCGAGGAACAGGCCGTCGAACGTGTCGACGAGCAGCCGCAGGTGGTCGAAGTCGGGGCCGTGGGTGCCGTCCTCGCCGATGGTGAACGCCGAGAACAGCGTGACGTCGAAGCCCAGCTCACGCAGGAATCCCGCGAACAATCCGTTGAGCTCGTAGCAGTAGCCCCCGCGCCGGCGGCGGATCATCTTGTCGGCGATGTCGTCAAGGTGTAGCGAGATCGGCACGCCGAGGTGGATGTCGTAGTCCTCGGACGGCATCGTCAGGGCGAAGGCGCGGTGCAGTTCGGAGAGCGTCGCGCCCGTGGGCGCGGCCGGGGGCTTGGCCCCGATCCGGTCGAGGAGGGCGTCCACATCCATGCCTCCGAGTGTGCGCCCTCACACCCGCTCGAGGTCCAGCAAACCGTCGTCGAGGCAGTGCCGAAGCGGCACGAACAGCTCATTCCGGCGTGCCCGCAGCTCGTCGACGGTGAGCCAGTCCAGCGCGGTGGCCTTCTCCGGCTCCATGAGGCGCGGCTCGCCCGTGATCCGGGAGCACGCGAGGAACAAGGTGACGTAGTGGCGGCCGATGTCGGGCATCGGGTCGTCGGTGAAGCCAAGCCGGGGGGTGACAGCGACGACGAGGCCGGTCTCCTCGGCCACCTCACGCACCGCAGTGCGCTCCGGGGACTCGCCGAACTCCTGGTGGCCGCCGGGCAGGCCCCACAGGCCCGCGCCGTGCGCTCCCGCCCGCCGCATCACGAGCACCCGCCCGTCGTCCACCACCACTGCGCCGACACCGACCCGTACCTCCGTCACGGACCTATGCTCGCGCGCGTGAGCACCAACCCGTTCCTCGCCCCGAGCCCGCTGCCCTTCCAGTTCCCCGACTTCGACGCCATTCGTGAGGAGCACTTCCTGCCGGCGTTCACGGCGGGAATGGAGCAACAGCGCGCCGAGGTGGACGAGATCACCGCCGATCCCGGTCCGGCGACCTTCGACAACACGATCGTCGCGCTGGAGCTTTCGGGCGCGGTGTTGCGGCGGGTCTCGGCGGTGTTCTTCACGCTCGTCGGCTCGTGCAGCACCCCGGGGATCCGCGCCATCGAGGCCGAGGTCGCCCCGCAGCTGGCCGCGCACTCGGACGCGATCATGCTCGACCCGGCGCTGTTCACCCGCATCGAGGCCCTTTTCGCGGCGCGCGACGATCTCGGCCTGGACCCCGAGTCGCTCCGGTTGCTGGAGCGCCGCCATCGCGATGCCGTCCGGGCCGGGGCGCGCCTCGGAGCCGCCGAGCAGGAGCGGCTGCGGACGCTCAACACGCAGCTCTCGGCTCTCTCCACCGAGTTCGGTGCGAAGCTCCTGGCCGGGGCGAACGACGGGGCGGTTCTCGTCGAGGATCCCGCGGAGCTCGCCGGGCTCCCCGCGGACGCCCGTTCCGCCGCCGCGCGAGCGGCCACCGCGCGTGGCCACGACGGTGCCCACCTGATCACGCTCGTGCTGCCGACCGGGCAGCCGGTGCTCGCCTCGATCAGCGACCGCGGACTGCGCGAGCGGGTGCACCGCGCGTCGGTCACTCGCGGGCTCCGCGGGGAGCACGACACCCGCGAGATCGTGCTCCGCATGGCCGAGCTACGCGCCGAGCGCGCCCAGCTGCTCGGGCATCCCCACCATGCGTCCTGGGTGGTCGAGATCGGCACGGCGGGCACCGTCGACGCGATCGACGCGATGCTCGGGAAGCTCGCCCCGGTTGCGGCGGCCAACGCGCAGAAGGAGGCGGACGAGCTGTCGGCCGCGGCCGGGTATCCCGTCGAGGCGTGGGACCGGGCGTTCTATGCCGAGCGTGTGCGCCGCGAGCGCTTCGACCTCGACGCCGGCGCGATGCGGCCCTACCTCGAACTGGAGCGCGTGCTGCACGACGGTGTCTTCTACGCCGCCGGCCGCCTCTACGGGCTGCGGTTCAGCGAGCGCCACGACCTACCCCGCTACCACCCCGAGGTCCGGATCTTCGACGTCTTCGACGAGAACGGGCAGCTCGGGCTCTTCGTCGCCGACCTCTACGCGCGTGAGTCGAAGCGTGGCGGGGCGTGGATGAACTCGTTCGTCACGCAGTCGCGGCTGCTCGACACGTTGCCGGTGGTGCTCAACACGCTCAACCTGGCGCGTCCCGCCGACGGCGAACCGACGTTGCTCACGATCGACAACGTGCGCACCCTGTTCCACGAGTTCGGGCACGCGCTGCACGGGCTGTTCTCCGACGTGCAGTACCCGATGTTCGCCGGCACCGCGGTGCCCCGCGATTTCGTCGAGTACCCGTCGCAGGTCAACGAGATGTGGCTGCGCGATCCGGAGGTGCTCTCCCACTACGCCCGCCACCACGAGACGGGCGAGGCGTTGCCGGCCGAGATGGTGGAGCGGCTGGACGAGGCGCAGCTCTTCGGCGAGGGCTTCGCGACCACGGAGTACCTGGCTGCCGCTCTGCTCGACCAGGCATGGCACCGTCTCGGGCCGGACGCGCAGGTCGCCGACGTGGAGCGGTTCGAGGCCGACGCGCTCGCGGCGGCGGGGGTGGCCGTGCCGACCGCCCCGCCTCGCTACCGGAGCACGTACTTCAACCACATCTTCGGCGGCGCCTACAGCGCGGGCTACTACTCCTACATCTGGAGCGAGGTGCTCGACGCCGACACCGTCGAGTGGTTCGCGGAGAACGGCGGGTTGCTCCGGGAGAACGGCGATACCTTCCGCAGGGAGCTGCTCTCCCGCGGCGGCTCCGTCGACCCGATGGAGGCCTACCGGGGCTTCCGTGGGCGTGATCCCGAGATCGCGCCGCTGCTCGCCCGCCGTGGCCTGACGGGCTAGCACCCGACGTCGCCGTCTGCCGGGCTCTCGGTGCGCCGGGTGGTCGGCACGAAACCGGGGAGATCTCGGACGCGTACCCGGGATACTCTCGCTTGATGATCCTCTGAGCTGCGGTCCCTCATCCCACTCCCCACGATCTCGGAGGTTCCCCATGTCCCAGCAGTCGTCCGGTCCCGAGCAGCCGGAGCTCGTCGACGAGCCCGCTCCGGAAGCCACCACCGAAGCCGAGCCCGCCGCCGAGGCGGAGCCGCTCAACCGCGCCGCCCGCAGGGCGAAGCCCAAGCAGGCCGACCCGTCCCACGTCGGGCCCCAGCCCGGGTTCGCCCCGGCGCGCCGTGGCGGCCGGAGTCACACCAAGCGCCGCATCAGCTGACCTGGCGCCGGACCGCCCCGTGGTGGGGCGGTCCGGAATGCGTGTCGCACGGCGCGTGTTGCGCCAGATGATGTTTCCGCAGGTCCGGCTCTCGCTCCTGGATCGCTCACGCACGCGGGCCGGGGAGCCCGATGCAGCGGCGCTCCGCCACACCGTCGAACGCGCGCGGCGCGCCGAGGAGCTCGGGTACCACCGGTTCTGGGTGGCGGAGCACCATGCCGTCCCCGGGATCGCGAGCGGGAGCCCGCCGGTCCTCATCGCGGCTGTCGCCGCCCGCACCGAGCGGATCCGCGTCGGCTCGGGTGGGGTGATGCTGCCCAACCACCAGCCATTCGTGGTGGCGGAGCAGTTCGCGATGCTCGAGGCGCTGTATCCCGGCCGGATCGATCTGGGCGTGGGGCGCTCCCTCGGCTTCACCCCGCCGGTGCGCAGAGCGTTGCGGCGCGATTCGGCCGCCCCGGACACGTTCGCCGCCGACCTCGCGGAGCTGCGGGCCTACCTCGACGGCTCGGCCCCCGTCACCGTGCGTCCGCGGCCGGCGCTGCCGGTGCCGGTGTTCGTGCTGGCCACCAGCCGGGGTCTGGCGATCGCCGGAGATGCCGGCCTGCCGGTCGTGCTGGGCGGACCCGTGCTCGACGACGAGGGGATCGGCGAGGGGCTGGCCGACTACCGGGCCCGCGTCCGCGCTGCCGGAGCCGAGCCCTACGTCGTGGTGTCGCGGGACGTGCTCGTGGCCGACTCGGTGGCGGCGGCCCGTGCGCTCGCCCTGCCCGAGGCGTGGGCGCTTGCGGCCGCTCGCACCACGGGGCAGTTCCCAGCCCTGGAACCCGTCGACGTCGGCCGTCCGCTCTCGGCCCGCCAGCGCAGCGTCGTCGAGGAGGCGGTCGACCGCACCGTGCACGGTGACGAGGAGACGGTCGCGGAGGCCCTGGCCGGGCTGCTCGCGCGAACGGGCGCCGACGAGCTGCTCGTGTCGACCTCGACGTTCGACCGCTCGGCCCTGCGCGACTCGGACGCGAGGCTCGCCCGGATGTTCACCGCCGTCCGGACATGAGCCCGGAAACGACTCGTCCCGCCCGGTGGGGAGCGCCGGGCGGGACGAGTGGACGTCGATGCGTCAGCGACTACTTGTAGATCCGCATGTAGTCGACGTACATCTCGGTGGGCCTGGGGGAGCCACCGTCGGGGAAGTAGTCGAGCTGGATCGTCGGGTGCATCTTGCCGGGCGGCAGTGTCTTGCCGTCGGTGCTCTCGAACCACTTCTCGCCGTCGATGTAGCCGGTGACCCGGCCGTCGACCCACTCGACGGCGTAGTTGTGCCACTGGGTGATGTCGATGTTCTTCTTGGCGTACTTCTGCTGGTTGCTCGAGCTGTAGTGCAGGAAGAACGACACGTCCTTGGACGCGCTGGTGGTCTCGGCGAAGTCGATCTCGCCACCCTCGGGCCAGTCGACGTCGCTCGGCCAGAGGATCAGCACGGGGTGGTACTGCGAGTCACCGGCGGGGAACTTCGCGCGCATCTCCCACTTGCCGAAGCGCTGGCTGTCGCCCCATGCCATACCGCCCGTGTTGCCGTCGGAGTCGCCGCGAATGACCAGCGAGCCGTTCTCGACGGTGACCGCCTTCTCGCTGCGGGTGCCGTTGCCGCTGTGGCCCTCGCCTTCGTAGAGAGTCCACTTGGAGCTGATGCTCCCGTTGAACTCGTCGCCGCCGACCTGGGTCCAGCCCTTGAGAAGGCCGGCCTGCTTGCCGTCGCCCGCCGGCTTCACGAGCGGGGCCGGAGGCGGAGCCTGCTTCTTCTGCGTGTGCTGGGTGGTGGAGGTGGGGCCCTCCGCGGACTCGCGAGCGTCCTGCGGGGCAGGGGGTGCTCCCGTGACCGGGTCGGGGATGGGAAGGTTCGGAACAGTCGGGAGGTCGACCGCCGTCGCGGGGTCGTTCTGCACGATCGCGTTGCTCAACTCGGGGGCGGCGAGTTCGGCGTCCTCGGCGGGCCGGAGGGTGGTTGCGACAGTGGTCGCGATGAGCATCACCGTGGCGCCGATGGCGAGGGGGGCCAGCCTGCGAGTCAGTGAGCGCTGGGGGAGCGGGTCGGTCGTGACAACGGCGTCGACGCTACCGCCGGGCCGGCGGTGCCGGCCGGTGCTCGTCACGGTGGGGGAGCCGTGCTCTGCGGAGATCCGTGCGATCAGCTCGGTCGGGGACTCCGGGCGATCTTCCGCAGCGAAGGTAGTCCGTCGCATGGGGCGGAACCTTAAAGAAGGAGGGGCCGGATGATCAGCAATCCTGAGAGCCACGGTTGCGCGTGCGCGCCAACAGGTCGGTCAGACGCGCCAGAATGCCCTCAGACGGACGTACGGGAGCGCCTCCGTACTCCGTTCGGAGTACCCGACCTCTCAGCTGTCTGAGAGGTTCCACTCAACTTGAGCAACAGTCGCTCCGTTAGACGATTGTTATCGGCGTCCGACTCCGACAAGCTTGGGGTGATGCTCCCCGCTGCTCCCCCGGGGGGTGCGTCCTCGTACGTGTCGGCAGTGATGCCGACACGTGTGTCCGTACCCCCGAACGACCACGTCCTCTTGGCGCTACCCCCGACGGCCGCGTCGTCTGCCGTGCTGCGCAGCCTGCGGTCCGACGGAGTGTCGATCAGCCCCGTCAGCGACGGCATCGCGGTGCTCGACGCCGTCCGTTCCCGTGAACCGGGGCTTCTGGTGCTCGATGTCGAGCTGCCCGGGCCGGACCAGGCGGCCGTGCTGGCGGCGGTCCAGAGCGAGGCGCCGAACGTGGCGGTCATCGCGGTCACCCCGCGCGAACGCCGGGCGGCCCTGCTCGGTCAGCTGCGCGGTGACCGCGACGACTACCTGCTCCGGCCGTTCGCCGTCGACGAGCTGGCCGCGCGGATCAGGCTCCGGCTGCGGCTCGGCACGGCCGTCGAGAACACGGTGATCCGCCACGGCGAGCTGACGGTCGACACGGAGCTCGGCGAGGTCACGGTCGACGGCCAGGCGGTGTCGTTGTCGCCCACGGAATTCGCAATGCTGATGGCGTTGCTCGCCACTCGGGGTGAGGTCGTGTCACCCGATCGCCTCGCCAGCGCCGTATGGTCCGAGACTGCTTCGGCAAATCTCGTGCAGGTGTACATCTCCTACCTGCGTCGCAAGATCGGCGCGGAGCGGATCCGCACGGTCCGCGGTGAGGGATACGTTCTGGAGCCCTGAGAGTCAGGCGAAGGGTGGGCGGCGACCCGATAACACTTCGGGTGTCATCCGGTCTCCTGACGTGCAGGTTCGCTCACCCCGTGCTACCCAATGCAACACAGGGCCGCGCGGGGTCGGTCCTGCCGAGACCTCGGGAGTTTGCAGTGACCATCACCGGGATCATCACAGCGATCGTCATCGGCGCCATCATCGGGTTCGTCGGCCGGCTCGTGGCCCCCGGAAAGCAGAACATCCCGATCTGGCTGACCATTCTCGTCGGGATCGTGGCCGCTTTCATCGGCACGGCCATCGCCAAGCTCTTCGGTGTGGCCAGCACCGGTGGAATCGACTGGATCGAACTCATCCTGCAAGTGATCGTCGCCGCCATCGGCGTCACCATCGCGGCGGGGGCCTACAGCAGGCGTGGCGTCACGCGCTGACTCCACCCGCACCACCACCGCGGCCCGGTCCCGACAGCCCGTCGGAACCGGGCCGTGGTGTCTCCGGAACCGCAGGCCAGAGAGCTACGTCAGTCGACGAACGACTGTGCCGCGGCCAGGAAGGCGTCGTTCTCCTCCGGCGCGGACACCGTCACTCGCACCCCGTCCGACGCGAACGGGCGGACGATGACCTTGTTGTCCAGGCAGTGCGCGTCGAACGGTGCGGTGCGCTCGCCGAGCGGGAGCCACACGAAGTTGGCCTGCGTCGGCGGCACGGGGTAGCCGGCCTGCAGCAGCACATCGCGCACCCTGATCCGCTCGCTCTTCACGTCCGTGCACGCGGCGAGGAGCTCGTCGGCGTTGTCCAGCGCCGCGATCGCACCGGCCTGCGCCACGGAGCTCACGCTGAACGGCGAGCAGACCTTTCGCAGGGCCGCCGCAACCTCGGGCGTGCTGACCGAGTAGCCCACCCGCAGCGCGGCGAGCCGGTAGGCCTTGGAGAACGTCCGCAGCACGACGAGGTTGGGGTAGGCGTCGACCAGTGCCATCCCGTCGACAGCGGCGGGGTCATCGACGTACTCGAAGTAGGCCTCGTCCAGTGCCACGAGGACGTCCGGGCCGACAGCGGTGAGCAACCGCTCCATCTCGGCGCGGGTGACGACCGTGCCCGTGGGGTTGTTCGGGCTGCAGACGAGCACCAGACGCGTCTTCGGGGTGACCGCCGCGATCATGCCGTCGATGTCATGGCGGAAGTCGGCGTCGAGCGGCACCCGCCGCATCGTGGCGCCCCCGATGTGGGCGACGATCGGGTAGGACTCGAACGAGCGCCACGCGAACACCACCTCGTCCGACGGTTCGAGGCAGGTGGCCTGCACCAGTTGCTGGCAGAGGCTGACCGACCCGCACCCGATGGAGATCCGCCCGGTGTCCACACCGAGGTGTTCCGCCAGGCGCGCGGTGAGACCGGTGACGGCGAGATCCGGGTACCGGTTGCCCGCCGCGGCGGCCTCGGCGATCGCGGCGAGCACGGGTGCCGTCGGCGGCAGCGACACTTCGTTGCTTGCGAGCTTGATCGCTCCGGCGATCGCGCGGCCTGGCACGTAGGCCGGGAGCGTGTCGAGGTCGGGGCGAATCAACGGCATGCCGACACCCTATGTCTGTGACGTCCTCAACGTGGTGCCGCCACCCTCCCACAGCTCCCGCCGTGACACCCTTGTCGTCATGACCGAGATCAGGACGGAGACCGTCCCGCTGGTCGACGGCAGCGCTCTGCGGCTAACCGTGGCAGAGCCGGACGGCCCGGTCCGAGGAGGGATCGTGGTCCTCCACGAGGCGCGGGGCGTGACCGAGGCCGTGCGTGGTCTCGTGCAGGGACTGGCGGGAGACGGGTGGCTCAGCGTCGCACCGCACCTCTACCACCGCGACGCCGCCGACGAACTCGACGGCGCGGCCGACGACGAGGTTCAGCAACAGGTCGACCGGCTCGAGGGTGAGCAGATCATGGCCGACACCGACACCGCGTTCGGCTGGCTCGCCGAGCACGACATCAGCGCCGACCGGATGGGCGTCATCGGCTTCGACCTCGGCGGCTCGGTCGCTCTGGTGGTGGCGGCACAGCGGCGGCTCGGTGCCGCGGTCACGGTGGCGGGCGAGGGCGTTGCGCTCGCGCCCTCTGCGAGCCTCCCGTCCCTCATCGAAGCCGCGCCCGACCTCACGTGCCCCTGGCTCGGGATCTACGGAGAGACGGCCGACGGGAAGCCGGACCCCGACGTCAGCAGGCTCCGCGATGCGGCGAGCTCGTCCGAGGTGGCCACCGACGTCGTCGTCTATCCGCGCAAGGGCTACCGGTTCGACGACGACCCTGAGGTCGCGGCCGACGCCTGGCAGCGCACCCTGAACTGGTTCGACTCCCACCTTCGCTGAGCCGCTGAGGGCCTGCGTCGGCATGGTTTGCGCACCCACACCTTTCGCTCCCCGGGGCGCCCTGCGGTGGGGCGTGTGCCCATACCCGATCCGGTCGCGCAGCGCCTGTCGCTGATCACCCCGGTCGGCGCTGGCGCGATCGGGCGGCGGGCTTGCATGCTGGCCGACATGGTTGCGTCCGACATCCCCGCCGTGCTGTGGACTCCCGACCCGGAGCACGCCGGCCCGATGGTCGAGTTCTGCGAGTGGGTGCGTGAGCACCGCGGGGTCGACGTGTCCGACTACGCCGCGCTACACGCCTGGTCCGTCGATGATCTCGAGGGTTTCTGGTCCGCCGTCGCCGAGTTCGCGGGCGTTCGCTTCCGCTCGCAGCCGACCGCCGTGCTGGGCTCGCGGGAGATGCCGGGCACAGAGTGGTTCCCGGGGGCGACGCTCAACTACGCCGAGCACGCGCTCACCCCTTGCCCGGGCCGCCAGGACTCCGACGTCGCGGTCGTCTTCGCGCGGGAGGACGGCCTGGAGCGCATCGTCACCCACGCGGAGCTGCGGGAACTCGTCGGCCGGGCCCGCGCGGGTCTGGTGCGCTCCGGAGTCGGCCGCGGCGACCGGGTCGTGGCTCTCGCCCCCAACAGCGTCGAGACGCTGGTGACGTTCCTCGCTGCCGCCAGCCTCGGCGCCGTCTGGTCGTCGTGCTCGCCGGACTTCGGAGCGCGTGCCGTCCACGATCGGTTCGCGCAGATCGAGCCGGTGGTCCTGCTGGCGGTCGACGGCTACGTCTACGGCGGGAAGCGGTTCGACGTCCGTCCGACGATCGAGGCACTCCGCGCACAGCTGCCCACGCTGAAGGCGACCGTGCTGGTCCCGTACCTGGACGAGGCGGCCACGCTCGACGGCACCGTGCCGTGGAGCGAGTTCACCGCGACGCACGCTGCTCTGGAGTTCGAGCCCGTCCCGTTCGACCACCCGTTGTGGGTGCTGTACTCCTCCGGCACCACCGGCCTGCCCAAGGGCATCGTGCACGGCCACGGCGGAATCGTCATGGAGCACGTGAAGGCGCTCGGGCTGCAGATGGAGCTCGGCCCGGGCCAACGCTTCTTCTGGTTCACCACCACCGGCTGGATGATGTGGAACCTGCTCATCGGCGGGCTGCTGGTGGGCACCACCATCGTCTTGTTCGACGGCAGTCCGGGCCACCCCGACCTCGGTGCGTTGTGGGCGCTGGCGGAGCGGCACGACGTCACGTACTTCGGGGTGTCGGCGCCGTTCGTCCAGTCGTGTCTCAAGGCCGGGCTCCGGCCCCGAGACCGGTACGAGCTCGGCTCGCTCACGGCGATCGGGTCCACCGGTGCGCCGTTGTCGGTGGAGGGCTTCCGGTGGATCGCCGACGCGGTCGGCGAGCACATCCAGATCTGCTCGGTGTCGGGCGGCACGGACGTGTGCGCCGCGTTCGTCGGCGCGGCACCGACCGTCCCCGTGTGGCTCGGGGAGATCTCCTGCGCGTCCCTCGGTGCTGCCGTCGCTGCCTACGACGAGTCCGGCAAGGAGCTCATCGACGAGGTGGGCGAGCTGGTGATCACCCGGCCGATGCCGTCGATGCCGGTGTCGTTCTGGAACGACCCGGACGGCACCCGGCTGCGCGAGGCCTACTTCGAGGACTTCCCCGGGGTCTGGCGCCACGGCGACTGGCTGCGTGTCACGCCGCGCGGCTCGTACGTGATCTACGGCCGCAGCGACTCCACCCTCAACCGCGGCGGCGTCCGGATGGGCACGGCCGACTTCTACGCGGTGGTGGAGGGTTTCGACGAGATCGTCGACTCCCTGGTGATCGACACCACTCAACTCGGCACCCACGGCGAGGGTGCCCTGCTCTGCTTCGTCGTGCTGGCGCCGGGAGCGTCACTGGAGGACGTCGAGCCGGCGCTGCGGCGTGCCCTGCGGACCGAACTGTCGCCCCGTCATGTGCCCGACCGCTTCATCGTCGTCGAGGCCGTGCCGCGCACCCTCAACGGCAAGAAATGCGAGGTTCCGGTGAAGAAGATCCTGGCAGGCGTGGCCCCGGAGAAGGCCGTGAGCCGGGGCGCCCTCCAGAACCCCGACGCGCTCGCCCCGTTCCTCGCGCTGGGGAACGGGGGGTAGTGATCCGGGCGGATCGGCCTGTGTAGGCTGGGACCCGCTGGAGGCCGAGAGGCCCCGGGAGGCTTCGCCTAGTCTGGTCTATGGCGCCGCACTGCTAATGCGGTTTGGGGTCACCCCCCATCCCGGGTTCAAATCCCGGAGCCTCCGCGCCTGGAGCGGTCGGGTAAGATCGACCGCGACGGGGTACGACAACTGAAGAGCACGCGCCCGTAGCTCAACGGATAGAGCATCTGACTACGGATCAGAAGGTTAGGGGTTCGAATCCCTTCGGGCGCACCATGTTGACCTGGCGGTTCTCCGAGACGGAGAGCCGCCGGTCTCGTTTCGGGAGCCGGCACAGCCGATGAGTGGCCCGGCCGGCCGGCCAGGTGGACGATCCGGACTCCGTGGTGCCTCCGGCGTCCAGCGAGCGGCAGAACGGCTCTCAGCGGCACCGGCCGGCCCAAGATGTCTCCCTACCGCCGACGGGGCTGCCGCAGGTGTGCCGGGCCATCCGGCCGAGAGGCCCGCGGGTTGATCAAGATCAACGAACGAGATGATCACGAAAGTGTCACTCTGAAGAGTTGGTTCCGTCGGGAATGCACCTGAGTGGCGTAACCCGCGTGATCGGAAGCAGTTAAGCCGATCGCCACTGTGCGGCTCCACAGTGGTGGGCGCTTCACGGATTCCGGCCTGAGCGCTCCCGAGCTCGACACCGACCTGCTGATCCGTTGGTTCGCGACCGCAGGTGCTCTGTGCGCGGCCGACGAGGAAGGACTGCGGCGTGTGCTGACCCGAATTCGACATCGGCATGACTCGAGCGCCGCGCCGGTCGGCGAGAATCGGGCGACCATCGCAGGTGGTGGGCCGCCTCGCGGCGGTCGCCGGACGCGGGCCGTCGTCGGGCTGGCGATCGTCGTCGTGGTGGCGGCCGTCGGCCTGATCGTCCAGTCGGAGCGCAAGGCGATGCAGGCGGCTGCGGCACCGATCCCGGTCAGCACGGTGACCGCCCGGTATCCGGAGGCGATGGACCCCCTGACGGGTGTGGTGACCGTCGGTCTGTCCACCGCCACCGCCACAATTGATCTGTACGAGGACTTTCTGTGCCCGGCGTGTGCGCTGTTGTACGACGCTTACGACGAGCAGATCCGGGCCGCCGTGGAACGCGGCGAACTGCGGGTCCGCTTCCACCTGTTGCCCTTCTTGGATCGCTTCTCCAACCCGGTGGGTTACTCCGGTCGGGCCGCCAATGCCGCGATCGCCGCCGCCGAGGGCGGAAAGTTCGTGCCCTTCTACTCCAGCCTGTACGAGGCGCAGCCGGCGGAGGGCTCGGCCGGCTACACCGATGCGCAACTGCTGGCGCTGGGTCAGGCGCTCGGGCTGGGTCCGCAATTCGTGGACGCGGTGGAGCGTCAGCGCTATGTGCCCGCCATCCAACGTGACTACCAGCATGCGCTGGCAACCGTGGGCAAGGACCACTACCAGGGCAACTTCAGGACGCCCACGATCGTCCACGACGGACAGCTTGTGACCTACGAGAACCAGGGCAGGCTGATCGACTGGCTCCGCCCGCTGCTCGACGAGGCCGAGGCTGCAACAACCCCCGCTCACCATCGGCCGCCGCCGCGCTGAACACAGCGGCCCCTCGTCTGCGACTAGGAGCACACCATGAGACTCCGGCTTTCCAAGCCGATCGTCGCCGACGAGATGCCCACCGTCGAGTTCGAGGGGCCGACCCAGCCGATCCGGCGCCAGGCCGAGCAGGACGACCGGCCCGACCCGGCGAACACCCGGGCGACCGAACCGAGCCGTCCCGCGGGTGAGGCCGGCTCCACCGCCCGGCATCGCGGGGGGCGGTTGCTGGACGTGATCGGCACCCTGGCGCGGCTCGGACTCGCCGTGGTCTGGATCGTCTCCGGAGTGACCAAGCTGCTCGATCCGGGGCAGACCTATCTGGCCGTCAAAGCCTACGACGTCCTGCCCACGGGGATGATCGGTCCGGTCGCCGACGCGCTGCCGCTCGTCGAACTCTGCTTGGGCATGCTGCTCCTCGCCGGGATCGGCGTCCGGTTCGCCGCCGCTTCGAGTGCCGTGCTTCTGCTCGTCTTCGCCGCCGCGGTCGGTCAAGCGTGGATGCGCGGCTTGACCATCGAATGCGGGTGTTTCGGTGGCGGTGGAGAGGTTGCCGCCGACGACACCCGCTACGGCCAGGATCTGCTCCGCGACGTGGCTTTCCTCGCGCTCGCGGGATGGCTCGTCCTCCGGCCTCGCACCTGGGGCTGCCTGGGCACGATCACCGTTCGCCGGACGCCGACCCCCGAAGCCGAGACCGAACCTCCACCGGCAGCACGACCGACGTCGGCAGCCGGCCCCACGAAACCCGCGCCGGCGCGGCCGACCGCAACCATGCCTCGGCCGGCACCGCAGACCGCAGCCGCGCCCCCAGCGCCCCCGTCGGACTCAGCCGAATCGGCTTCTCACGAGCAGCTTGTGCAGCAGATCGCGCAGGTCAAAGGTGTGCTCGCGCAGACGCGGCGACAGCTGCGGGCGGTCGAGCGCGCGCACGCGGCCCAGACCGCACGCGCCGATCGGGCCGAGGCCGCCCGCGACGCGGCGCTGGCCCATGCCGCGGCGGTCGCCCAGAAGCCGAGGACCACACGCGTCGCGATCATCAACAGCGGGAGGGTCACGGGGATCGAGATGAGGACAGGCAGCCGAGAGGAGGAGTTCTCCGCGGCCTGGCCGACCCGCTGACCCGGCACGCGACCGGACGCGGTCAGGTGGCGGCGGCGCCGCTGTCGACCGCCAGGGTCGAACCCGTGACGTAGCGCGCCCGGGGCGAGGCGAGGAACAGGATCGCCTCGGCGATCTCTTGTGCTCCCGCCGTGGGCTCTCGGCCATGCAGGTCTCCCACGAGAGCCTCGCCCCACTCGACGCCGGCGCTCCCGGAGCGGACCGGTGCGGGTGTGACGCTGTTGACCCGGACCCCTTGTGGGCCGAACTCCGCTGCCCAGGTCCTGGTCAGCGACATGAGAGCAGCCCTGGTGGCGCTGTAGCCGGAAGCGCCGGCGACCCCCATCGAGGCACCCATCGCGGCGACGTTCACGATGCTGCCCCGGCCCTTGGCCAGCATGGCGGGAGCGAGTAGTTCCGTCAGGAAATAGGTGGCGCGCACGTTGGTGTCGAACATGTTCTGGAAGGAGGCGACGTCCTGGTCCGCCGTCAGCCCGGTCGGGGCGCCTGCCGCGTTGTTGACCAGGATGTCGACCTCCCCGGACTGATCCGCGAGGTTCTGGATCGAGTGGAGATCCCCGAGGTCGGCCGCGATGAATCGGACGTCCCCGCTTTCGCCTGCGATCTTCGCGGCGGCCCCCTTTCCCCGTTCCGTGTCACGGCCGGAGATGATGACTTGCGCGCCTTCACGAACCAACAGGCGCGCCACGTGGGCGCCGATCCCGGCCGACCCACCGGCGACCAGGGCGACGTGACCCTCTAGCTCCATCGGATCAGCGTCCTTTCCTCGACTCCTGAAGGAGCCGCCACCGCGCGATCGGGCGCATCCGCGGTGACGGCTCGAGCTGTCATCGGCCTGTCTTCACGCCGGGCTGGGCCGCGGGCAGGTGGCGGGAAGCCGTACGGTGCGGCGCTTGCCGATCGGCAGGACTGCCCGCTCGGCGGTGGCCTCGAGCATCATCGCCGCGGCGAGATACCACGCCAGCGCGGCGGCGGCGAGCAAGACGTAGGCACCGACGGTCTGGATCACGGCCACGCCGCCCAGCAGCGCGATGGCCAGCAGTACGGAGCTCGCCGCCAGCGTCGCCAGGACAGTGGTGAGCGCGATGTTCTCGGCCGTGGCGGCGATCGCACCGACCAGCGTGACCGCGGACAGCACGACCAACCAGAAACCGAAGGCCACAGCGGCGGTGGTGTCGGAGGTGGCGGGGGGTAGCACGGCGAGCGCGATGAGCAGGTTGTAGAGGCCGTAGCCGATCCAGAACGAGCCCCAGACGCCGTGCATCGCGGTGGCCAGCCCGTCGCGGGATACGAAGGCCCACATGGCGGCGAGGAGCTCCGCGATCCCACCGGCGGCGAGGGCGAAGGGGAAGAGGATCTGCGGGGCCTCGGTCGTGCCGTACCAGCCGGCCAGGTTGGCGGCGACCATGAAGGTGGCCGCGGCGAAGCCGAACAGTCCGAGAATGGAAGGCGCAGCAACCGGCAACAGCGCAATGGCGGTGTGGTCGCGCAGGTACCCGGACTCGGGCGGCTTCGCGGCCGTCCCGCACCCTTCGGTGTCGGTGCTCAATTCGCCTCCGGATCCGTGGCCGTTTCCCGCCCGTGCATTGCCTGGGCCGGGTCGGGTGTCCAAGCCGGTATCTCTGTTGTTGCCGGGGCGAATCTGACACCAGGACATGACGGCGGCCGCGAAATCGAGGATGCGTGTGGCGTCGGCCCGCGCCACGGTTCGTCCCTACGTGGCGCGAGCCGTTGCGATAAGACTGACGTTCGAGCGGGCGGATGTCGTCATGGCTTCCGGCCATCCTCAGTACCGGCTGGCCGGAACCCCGGATGTCCACTGCCGGTGCCTCATGGGACGTTCCGGACGAACCGACCACGGGTGGAGAAGTTCGGTGTGGGGCGGGTGTGCATACCGGGCGAGTCTGAACGAGGCGCCCTCGGCGGCGAGGAGCACCGGTGTGACGATGCTTACACGCTGGTCGCCGGCGAGATGGCCGCGGATCGCACCGATCTTGTACCAGGCCGACGGCCGCGTTCGGAGTGGGGTGGCGGGCAGCTGTGAGGATCGTGCCGAGGCGGAGGGAAGCCTCGTGCACGCACAGTGTGCGACCGGGCGCGAGACGTCACAGTGCGTGGCCGCACGAGAAGCCCTATGGCGCCGGTCGGGCCTCATGAAGGGCTGCTCGGTGCGGGTAACTCTTCCCGCATCGCGTTCGTGATGAATCGGGTGGAACAGGCGCGGGAAGTTTGGCTCCATACCACGACGCTCGCCGGCCTCGTTGCTGAGACCGGAGCCGGTTCCGGCGGCCGCGTTGCAGGTCGTCTCAAATCCCTTGGCTACCTGGGTCACAGAGTTGATGAAGCCAGGTAGCGTATGGACTCGCAGTGGGAGCTACCTCTTGCCATCCGTTTACCCAGCAGTGGCCCGGTGCTTACGCGGTACTCCTTAGAGTCGAGGAATCCGCTGATCTCCAGGCCCAGCGCCAGATCGAGGTGATGGCCGATGGTGACGCACGAGACCGGGACCGGCTCGGGCATCCTTCGAACAGCGAGTCCGAGCGAGGCGGACGTGATGGCGGCCCGCGCCGCCACCCGCGAGCTGCTAGCCAATGACCCAGTCCTGGGAATGCTCGGCCTTCACGCATCACGCATCCTGATCGTCGGACCTGAGATGAAGGTCCCTGAAGACGGCTACTACCTCACGTTGGACTGGACGGGCGAACCGTGGGGCTCCGACACGGTCGCCGTGCAGAGGGGCCCGGAGATCGTCGTCCTGCAGAGCCTGCAGGTCTCGGCCCACAAGTGCACGGCGGACGGGCGGCCGGACGGGCGGTCGCAACGCACGTTCTCGGCACTGCTGGATCGCGCCGAGACCGTCCTTCGGGGCTCGGTGATGAGCGTCCCCGAGCCGCTACTGCGAATCACTCCACGAGGTCGTGGGCTCACGCGGCTGGACAAGGACGGCGAGCACGTGCAGTTGTTCGCCGCCTTCGACGTGCTGTCCAAAGCCAGGAAGGTGCGAGAGGAGCCTCGGCACCAGAACGCCCGAGGGTCCTGTTCGAGGCAACCCGTACGTGACGGTGCGGCGTTACTCGACCTGCCGCCGTGGAAAGCATGTGGCGACCTCGGTACGCCCGCCACCGGCACGCCGAACGGAGCTGCACCCAGCGTCAACTGAACCCTGGAAATTTGATCTCATCACGCCCTCCGAAGCGGTTCCGAACCCGTTTCCGTCAAGGGCGCTGGAGTGACACGTGCCGTCGGGCGAGGCATGCTGGAGTGCCCACCGAGCGCGGTGACAGCAGCGCCGGCGGAACGGAGACGACGCTCGTGCGCACTCGAATCATCGGTTTGGCGGTCTGGGCCTCGGTACTGGCCATCGTGCTCTTCGGAGTGCCGTTGGCCCTGGCTGTGCACCAGTACGCGATGCAGGCCGAGCGCAGCGAGCTCGAGCGGGTCGCCAACGCCGTCTCGTTCACGGTGGCCTCGGACGTCTATGACGGCGAGCGAATCGATGAGATCAGCGGGCCCGGACTGATCAAGGTGGCGGTGTACGACCAGCACGGCAACCAGCTGGGAGGAATGGGGCCGAGAGGCGAATCCGAGGTCGGTGAGGCTCTCGGCGGCGGTATCGGCAGCGGAAAAGTCGCCGGCGACCTGGTCGTCGCGGTGCCGGTCA
This sequence comes from Pseudonocardia alaniniphila, assembly GCF_022524485.1. GTDB lineage: Bacteria > Actinomycetota > Actinomycetes > Mycobacteriales > Pseudonocardiaceae > Pseudonocardia > Pseudonocardia alaniniphila. The sequence goes on along the minus strand of NZ_JAKXMK010000046.1, from coordinate 9,324 downwards.
CGCACGACGACGACGTGATCGGGGCGGTGCGCGCGTCGGCGCCCGAAAGCGCGGTCATGCAGCGAGTGGTGCTGGTCTGGGCCGGTATGGCCGCGCTCGCTGCGTTGGCGGTCGCCGCCGCCTGGCTCGTCGGGCGCCGGCAGGCCCGGCGGCTGGCCCTCCCGCTCGAGGACCTGGCGGTCGCCGCCCGCCGGCTGGGCGAGGGCGACTTCAGCGTGCGCACCCGGCGAGGCGGGATCCCGGAGATCGATTCTGTGGGGAGCGCGCTCAACGGCACCGCCGGGCGCCTCGACGACCTTCTCGCCAGGGAGCAGGCGTTCTCCGCAGACGCCTCCCATCAGCTGCGGACGCCGCTGGCGGGCCTCCGGCTCCGGCTCGAAGCGGTGCTAGAGCGACCGGACAACGAGCTCAGGGCGGCCATCGCGGCGAGCCTCGTCGACGCGGATCGGCTGGAAACGACCATCGACGAGCTTCTCGCCCTCGCCCGGAACAAGCGCGCCGCACAGACCGCCCCGATCGATCTCGGAGCGTTGCTGGCCGAGATGTCGCCGGAATGGTGTGCGCGCCTGGCGCTCCAGGGACGCACCCTCGAGCTGAAGATCGATTCGGGGGTCCAGAACCCGTCCGCGTCCACTGCCGCGGTTCGTCAGATCCTCGGGGTGCTCATCGACAACGCGACGGTCCACGGCTCGGGAACCGTCACGGTGGCGGTCCGCGAGTCCTCGGACGCCGTGGCGATCGACGTCTGTGACGAGGGCGCAGGCGTGTCCGATCCGGAGAACGTGCTGTTCACCCAGCGCGCCGACGAGCGGAACGGGCACGGTATCGGCCTGCCGTTGGCACGTCGCCTCGCGGAGGCCGACGACGGACGGCTCGAACTGACCCAGCGGACGCCCCCGGTGTTCACGCTTCTGCTGCCGTCGGCCGTCGCCGAGGATCCGGTGGTGGAGCCGGCGCCGGACGACTCGCCACGAGCGACCGCGACTAGCGAGCCACGCCGTCGCTGGTCGGTGGGTCGAGTGCCAACCGATAGCCGTGCCCCCGGAGCGTGACGATCTCGGGGACCTGGGCTCCGGCCAGCGCGGCCATCTCCGTCATCTTGCGGCGAAGCGCCGCAACGTGGACATCGAGGGTCTTCGTCGAGCCGAACCAGTTCTCGTCCCACACCTCGGACATGAGCGTCTCGCGGGTGAGCGCCACGTCCGGTCGGGCGGCGAGGCAGGCCAGCAGGTCGAACTCCTTGGGGCGGAGGCGCAGTTCCTGCCCGGAGACGGTGACACGACGCCGGGACACGTCGACGACCAGGTCGCCGATCGACCGGACCGGTGGTGCCGCTCCGGTCGCCTCGTTGCGGCGAAGGTGAGCACGGATACGGGCATGGAGCTCGGCCAGCCGGATCGGTTTGACCAGGTAGTCGTCGGCGCCCGCCTCCAGCCCCACCACGACGTCCATCTCGGCCACCCGTGCTGTCAGGATGACGAGAACGCAGCCGGGTTGAGTGCGCCGGAGCTGCCTGCAGACCTCGACACCGTCGAGATCGGGAAGCCCGAGGTCCAGCAGGACGAGGTCGACGACGGTGCCGGCGGCCCGTGCGAGACCGCCTGCGCCCGTCTGCTCCCACATCACCTCATGGGCGTGGCTGCGCAGGCTCGACGCCAGAACTTCGCCGATCGTCGAGTCGTCCTCTACCAAGAGGATGCGACTGGCCACTTGGCCATCCTTGTCCCCGAACGCGCGGTCAGCCAGTCAGCGCCGGGGTGTCCTGCCGAATTGCCGCGGTGCGACTGGTCAATACCGCAGCCGTCGTCGAGGCTCAGGACCGCGAGAATTCCTCGATTACGTCGGCGGCCACCCGGCGTGCTTCCGAGGCGGCGGCCGGGGTGGCGTCGGGGGAGTCGATCGTGATGAGGGCCTTCCACAGTGCCCAGCCGCGCCCGCGCGCCCACATCGCGTCGTCGGCGGGCATCGCGGCCCGGAACGCCTCGCGGCTCTCCCCATCGAGGAGCGTCCATGCGACGACGAGGTCGCAGGCGGGGTCGCCCACGCCGCAGGTGCCGAAGTCGATGACCGCGGCAAGCCTCCCCGCGCCGTCGACGAGGAGGTTGTTGGCTGCCACGTCGCCGTGGAACCACACGGATGGACCTGACCACGCCGCCGCGAGCGCGTCCTCCCACGCGGCGGTGGCAGTGGCGGCGTCGATCCGCGCACCGAGCGCCGCGATGGCGTCGCGCGTCTCCGTGTCGTAGACCTCGAGTGGGGCGCCGCGATAGAAGCAGTGCGCGCCGGCCAGTGGCCCCCCGGCCGTGCTGATCTGCTGCAATGCCACGAGGAAGCCGGCGAGGTCCTTCGCGAACGCGTCGAGGTCGGCGATCCGGTCGCGCGTGGTGATGCGTCCGTCGATCCACCGGCGGACCGACCACGGCCACGGGTACTCGCTGCTCGGTGCACCGACGGCGAGCGGAACGGGGATGGGGAGCGGCAGGTGCGGTGCGAGCCGCGGCAGCCAGGTGTTCTCCTTCTCGACGCTGCGCACGTAACCCTCGGCGCTCGGGAGCCGCACCGTCATGGTGTCGCCCAGCCGGAACGTGCGGTTGTCCCAGCCGTCCACCTCGACCGGAACGACCGGGAGGCCTGCCCACTCCGGGAACTGCGTGGCGACCAGCCGCGCGGCGAGGGCGGAGTCGATCTGGTCGCGGTGCACGGTGGGCCATCCTGCTGGTCCCTTCGCATGCAGGCGACCCATTTCCTCGTCGGATCCAGCGCGGGAGTGGGGATCGGCCGCTGCGGGAACCCCGGGCACGGAGCCCGCAGGAAGGAGAAGGTCCACATGATGACCGTCGTCACCGGGGTGACTCTCAAGACCGGATCCGAACCGGAGTGGGACGCAGCGATGCGGGAGCGACTGGCGGCCGCCCGTGGCCGGCCGGGATGGGTCGCAGCGCAACTGCTCATCCCGCTCGACGGCCAGAACAAGCGCGTGGTCGTCGGGACGTGGCAGAGCCGTGCCGACTGGCAGGCCTGGCACGAGGACGAGGCGTTCGCCGAGACCCGGGCCAGGATGGAAGGTCTCCAGGAGGGCGAGAGCGCGATGTCCTGGAACGAGGTCGTGGTGGACGCGCGCGGCGAGGGGATCTGACCGGCGACGGGCTGGTCCGGCTCGCCGCTGGTCAGTGCCCGGATGCGGAAGTTTCGGTCAGTGGTAGCAGTAGGAGTCGGAGGAGGCGTCGCCGCCCTGGAGCCGGATCTGGTGGACGCGCAGGCCGCGGAAGTCGTCCTCGTGGGGGAAGAAGTCCTGGTCGATGGTGAGTCCGCCGTTGGGGTGGGCGTCGAGTTTGGTCATCCAGGCGCCGACGCCGTCGGGGTAGAACTGGTCGTCCCATGAGCCGTAGAGGGAGTTGGTGAAGTAGACGCGGCGTCCGTCGCGGCTGACCTCGACCATTTGCGGGCCACCGGAGAGTGGCATGTCGGGTCGGGCGGGATGGGCGACGCGCTCGACGATGCCGCCCAGGCGTACCGAGCCGGTCTGGCGGGGGTGAGCGGGATCGGTGACGTCGAACTGTTTGAGCTCGCCGGTGCCCCAGCAGGAGACGTAGAGGAAGCGGTCATCGACGGAGAGGTCGATGTCGGTGACCAGTGGGGGGACCGCGGCGAAGGGTTTCAACGCCGGAGGCAGCAGGTCGGGGTCGGCGGGCTCGGCCGGGATGGTGATGACCTTCTCGACCTGCCAATCCCCGTTGTCGCGGTGCCAGCGCCAGACCGATGCGGACAGGTCCTCGGTGGAGATCACCACGCCGACGAAGCCCCAGGTGGCGTCGGGGTCGTGGGAGGGGCGGACCTCCAGCACCATCTGGTGCTGGGCCCCGAGGTCCACGCTCTGCTGGTGCTGGCCTTTGGCGAGGTCCCAGAAGTGCAGGTGGTGGCCGTATTTCTGGCCCAGCAGCAGTTCGGGCACGACCCCGTTCTCGATCATCGAGGGGCTGCCCCATTCGCTGGAGATCAGCACGTTCTGGTTCAGGTGCCACCAGGCGTCGTAGTGGAGGTGCTGCGGGCCGCGGTCGGTTTCCCAGGCGCGCAGGACGTCGAAGCTGTCGTGGTCGAGCAGCGCGATGCCCCCGGGCCCGTCGTCGTCGCCCTTGGGCCCGCCCAAGCAGGTCAGGAACACCCCGTCGGGTCCGCAGTGCAGGGTGTGCGGGCGGGAGTAGCCGGCCTTGTCCGAGAGCTCGGTGGCGTCGATGGTCTTGACCAGCTTGGGCTGGCGCGGGTCCGGGCCGGTGTCCAGGACGTAGATGTTCGACGAGCGCAGGCCGGGCACCAGCAGATAGCGCCGGGCCAACCCGGCCATGTCGTGGCCCTCGTGGCGCAGCGCGCTGCTGCAGGCGTTCCAGCCGAAGTGGTGCAGCTCGTCACCCAGCCCGGGCACGTCGGTCCAGCCCACGACCCGCCCGTAGCTGTCGGACTGCGCGTTCACATCGATCACGGTCATCGCGTCGCTGCGCTGCCCGGCACGGTCGAAAGCCACCACGTAGGCCAACTCCTCGCCAGGAGCAGCTGCGGCGTCGGCGGCGGACCGGTAGAACGTCGGATCCATAGCGGGCCTCCTCGTCTCGGTGCCTCCCTGCGTGACGGTAGGCGCCTGCATCGACCAGGTGAAGCGCGTTGCACGCGATTTTCGGAATGTGCGCCTTCGAATCAGAGGCTTTTAGCCGTGTTCACGGTGAATGGGGGAAGAGTCGTCGGCCGGCCTCTCGCGCGCGGGCTGCGTTCGCGCCGTTGCTCGCTCGGCCGTCGCTCTAGGCTTCCGAGTGGCCCGGGGGCGGTCTCAGCGCCCCCGGGCCACCGGGGCATCAGGCCAGAGCAAGGCTCACCCGACGGTTGACCAGGTCCAGCTGCAGGATCCGGACCGAGACGGTCGCGCCGAGCTCAGGCTCGGCCGACCACTCCGACTGGTGCAGCAGGCCGTCGACGCCGTCGTGCAACGTGACGAAGGCACCGAACGGCACGATCGACGTGACGATTCCGTTCACCGGCGTGCGCGCGCACTGCTGGGTGAGGAACTGCTGCCACGCCGACTCCGGCGTGATCTGATGTGGTGTGCTCATGTGATTCACCTCCTTCCACCGCGGAATTCGTGCGTTTCCGCAGTGGGGTGGCGGGCCTCTGGCCCGCCCGGCGCTCACAGATCCGCCGGGAACCCGTCTCGCTCGTGGCCCATGGCCGACCCGGCAGTCGCGCGAGGACCGTAGCAGCAGGAGATCATTGGCTCAATGCCGACGGGCGAGCGCCGGACCAGCGGGGATGTGGCCGTCCGGCCGCTGCGAGCCCCTCCGACCGGTGCAGTCCAGAAGCTCCTCACGTCGGTCGAACAGCCTCGGACAACGCGTAAACTGCACGATTTCCGTGCTTACGACCAGACGAGGACAACTCGGATGGGCGATACCGATACGCGTCAAACAGTCAAATACGGAGGGCTGGTCGGGCGCGAGCGAGAGCTCGAGCGCATCCGGTCCTTCCTGGCCCGTGCAGCCGCCGACGGCGACGCGCTGCTGCTGTCGGGCGAGCCCGGCGTCGGGAAGACGGTGTTGCTGGACGCCGCGGCGCAGGAGGCGTCGGCCGCCGGCGCTCGGCTGCTTCGTGCCGCAGGGGCGGAGTTCGGGGCCGACGTCACGTTCGCCGGACTCAACCAGCTGCTCCTCCCGTTGGAGGAGGACGTGGGGCAGCTCGGCGGCGCGCACCGCCGCGCGCTGTCGGCCGTGCTGGGTATCGGTGACGAGGCGGGGGGCGTCCGGCTGACCGTTTTCACCGCGGTGCTGGCGCTGCTGTGCCGAGCCGCGGTCGATCGCCCGCTACTCGTCGTCGTCGACGATCTGCAGTGGCTCGACCGGTCGAGCGCTGCGGTGCTCGGCTTCGTCGCCCGTCGCCTCACCGGTAGCCGGATCGGGCTGATCGCCGCGTCGAGAACGGCAGGTGAGAGCTTCCTCGACCACGGCGGGCTGCCGGAGAACGAGGTGCCGCCACTCGACGAGACGGAAGCGGCAGGCCTGCTGGGTGCCTACTTCCCGATGCTCGCCCCACAAGTGCGCCGGCGCGTGCTGGCCGAGGCCCAGGGAAACCCGCTGGCCCTCCTGGAGCTCCCGGCGGTGATCAGCACGTCGCAGCGCACAGCGCGAGTGGCGTTGCCGTCGGTTCTGCCGCTGAACCGGCGGCTTCTCGCGCTCTTCGCGTCCCGCGTCGCTGATCTCCCCGCCGCCACCCGTCGTGTGCTTCTGCTCGCCGCCCTGGACGGCACCGGTGACCTGGGTGTGTTGCAAGCGGCCGTCCGCGGTGGGAGCGGGTTGCCGGACCTGCAGCCGGCTGAACGAACGCGGCTGGTGAGCGTCGATCAGGGCACGCGCAGGCTCTGCTTCCGCCACCCGCTGGTGCGATCAACCGTGGTGGAGTTCTCGAGCGAGCTCGAGCAACGGTGCGCCCATCGGGTACTGGCCGAGGCGTTGACGAACCAGCCGGAGCGCAGCGCCTGGCACCTGGCCCACGCGACACCCTCGCCGGACGAGCCGGTGGCCTCGCAGCTCGAGCGCGCCGCCCTGCGGATGCTCGCCCGGGGTGACGCGGTCGGTGCCACCGGCGCCCTGCTCCGGGCTGCCGAGCTCAGTCCGCGCGGAGCCGACCGGAGCCGCCGCCTGGCCGAGGCGGCGTACGTCGGGGTGGACGTGACCGGTCAACTGCACACCGTTCCGCAGCTGCTCATGGATGCCCGCCGTGCGGACCCCGACCACGGCGGGTCGCTCGGGGCCGCGGTCGCGACCGCCTACCTGCTCCTCAACGAGGAGGGGGACGTCGACACGGCCCGCCGCCTGCTCATCGGGGCGATCGAGGCCAAGGACGGCGAGTACCGGGCCGACGACCGGGCCCTCATCGAAGCGCTGTACACGCTGTTCCTGGTGTGTTTCGTCGGCGCCAATCGTGAGGATCTGTGGGAGCCCTTCTACGCGGCCGTCGCGCGGCTGACGCCGCGCCCCCCGGCGATCCTGTCGCTCTGCGTGGTGACCCTGGGCGACCCTGCACGTGCCACGGCTGAGCAGATGACGGAGCTCGGGACGATCATCAGCCGGCTTCCGGACGTGAACGATCCCGCGCTGATCGTCTGGATCGGCAGGGCGGCGTTCTTCGTCGATCGCATGACGGCGTGCCGGGAGGCGCACTGGCGGGTCGTCCACGACGGGCGTCGCGGCGGGGCGGTGGCCTCAGCCATCGGCGCGATGATCAACCTCTGCATCGACGACGTTTTCACCGGCCGATGGGACGAGGCGCAGCAGCTGGTCGAGGAAGGCCGCGCGCTGTGTGCCCTCCACGGCTACCGCCTCCTGGAGTGGCCGTTCTGGTACGGCGAGGCCGTCGTGGCGGCTTGGCGAGGCCATGTCGACTGGGCGCTGGAGCTCACCGACAGGATGATGCGTTGGGCGGCCCCACGCGGTGTGGAGCTCGTGCGGTCGTACGCGCAATACGTTCGTGCTGCCAGTGCTCTTGGGCAGGGCGACGCCGAGGAGGCCTACCAGCAGGCCGCGGCCATCAGCCCGCCGGGCATCCTCGCCCCCCGCCAACCGATGGCGCTCAGGGCGGCGATGGACCTCGTCGACGCCTCGCTGCGAACGGGCCGCCGCTCGGACGCCGTCGCACATGTCGCCGCGATGGCCGATGCCGGTATAGCCGCGCTCTCCCCGCGGCTGGCCCTCGTGGCGCTCGGGTCGGCGGGCATGGCCGCCCCCGACGAGGCCACTGTCGGGTTGTTCGAGCAGGCCCTCGCGGTTCCGGGTGTCGAGCGCTGGCCGTTCGACCTGGCGCGGGTCCGTCTCGCGTACGGCGAACGACTGCGCCGGCACCGGGCCCACTCGTCGGCGCGGGTGCAGCTCACTGCGGCTCTCGCCGCCTTCGAACGCCTCGACGCCCGACCGTGGACGAAGCGGGCGGGCCTCGAGCTCCGCGCCCTCGGGGCCGGGGCCGCCGCGGCCGAGGACCGCGGCGCCGACTGCCTCACCCCGCAGGAACGGGTGATCGCGATGCTCGCCGCCACCGGCCTGACGAACAAGCAGATCGGGCGGCAGCTCTATTTGTCGCATCGGACGGTCGGGGCTCACCTGTACCGGGTCTTCCCCAAGCTCGGGATCAGCTCCCGGGCGGCGCTCCGTGACGCGTTGCGGCCCGAGTACTGAACGTCGATCTTGAGCTACTTTACCTGGCCGTAGTAACTTTTACTTGTGTCAGTAAGAGCGGATCCGGAGCGGTCCGTCACCACCGTTGCCCGGCGGGCGCAGATCGTGTCGGCCGCGATCGCGACGATCGCCGAACTCGGCTTCGCGAAGGCGTCGTTCGCACAGATCGCACGCCGGGCCGATCTGTCGAGCACGCGGTTGATCTCGTACCACTTCGCCGGCAAGGACGACCTCGTGGAGGCGGTCGTCGCCGAGGTGTTCACCGTGGCGGGCCGCTTCATCGAGCCCTATGTGCTGGCCGAGTCGACCCAGGCGGGCAAGTTGCGCGCGTTCATCGAGGCCAGCGCCCGCTTCTACTCCGAGTACCGCCAGCACGTCATCGCCGTGCGTGATATCTGGGTCAGGTTCCGCACCGGGGACGACCTGCTCCGGTTCGGCCTGCACACGCACGAGCCCGAGTTCCAGGTGGTGGCCGAGATCTTCGCCGCCGGACAGGAGTCTGGGGAGTTCCGCCGATTCGACGCCCGGACGATGGCCATCACGCTCCGGCACGCACTCGACGGCCTGGCCACCCAGGTGTCCGCAGATCCCGATCTCGACGTGGATTCCTACACGCGGGAGCTCGTGCAGATGTTCGACCGGGCGACGCGGCGTGACTCCGAGTGTGACGAGTAAATCAACGACTGTGCCGCACTACTGACGTGGCGCCGGGGGGAATGGCGAACATGGAACTGACGCGATACCAGCAACTACTCATCGACGATCCGCTATGGCTGATTCTGCTGAAGGTCGTGGCGTTGTTCGCGCTGGGCCTGCTGTTCACGATGTTCATGATCGTCACGGAGCGGAAGGTGGTGGGTCGGATGCAGCAGCGTCCGGGCCCGAACCGGGTGGGTCCGGGGGGTTGGCTGCAGAGCCTCGCCGACGCGCTCAAGCTGGCGTTCAAGGAAGACATCATGCCGGTGATGGCGGATAAGCGGGTGTATTTCATTGCGCCGGTGATTTCGACGATTCCGGCGTTTGTGGCGTTCTCGGTGATTCCGTTCGGTGGCGAGGTGTCGATCTTCGGCGAGCCGACGGTGTTGCAGTTGGTGGACCTGCCGGTCGGTGTGCTGGT
>NZ_JAKXMK010000045.1 GCF_022524485.1 Pseudonocardia alaniniphila | reverse complement strand
AGAACGCGGCCTCGATCGCGGCCCTGTTCCTCACCACCGAGGCCGTCATCGCCGACAAGCCGGAGAAGAACCCGGCCTCGGCCGGCGGCGACCCGACAGGAGGGATGGACTTCTGAGCCATGGGGCGCCGGGCCGGTTCGCTCGTCCCGGCCCGGCGTCCCTGCTCGCGCACGTGCGGATACACGCCGCTGAGCTCAGGTCTCGGGGGCGCCGATGGCCCGCAGGTGTTCGATGGTGGCGGTCTTGCCGCGCTCGATGTGGTCGAGCATCGCGGTGGCGGCCTCGTCGCCCCGCCGGGCGAGCAGTGCGTCGGTGACGGCCGCGTGGTCGTCGACGGAGCGGTGGCGGCGGTGGATGAACCAGATCGCCTGGTACGGCACGCCCGTCCAGAGGCGGTCGATGAACTCGTCGAGGAACGCCGAGTGCGCCGCCTCGTAGACGGTGCGGTGCCACAGTGCGTTGAGATCGACGATCACGCCCTGTCCGCCGTCCTCCTTCTCGGCGGCGGCGCGGAACTCCTCGTGCAGGCCGCGGATCTCCTCGAGCTCCCCGGCCGTCGCGCGCTCGCTCGCCAGCCGGGTGGCGAGCGGCTCCAGGGTCTCGCGCAGCAGGTAGATCTCCTCGGCCCGCGGGATGGAGTACCGGGTGACCACGTGGCCGTGGTGCGGCCGGTACTCGACGAGCCCGTGGGCCTGGAGCATGCGCAGCGCCTCGCGGATCGGCGTCAGGCTCATCTGCATCTCGTCCGAGAGACTCTGCAGAGTCAGCTTCGCGCCTCCCGCGAGCCTGCCGCGCTCGATCTGCCGCCGGATCACGGTGAAGGCCTCCTCGGCCTTCGTCACCGACCCGCGATCCCGCTTCCCCGGCATCGAGCCCCTCCCGTCGGTGGATGGTCAGGAGGACGGTACTGAGATGGGAGTGGGCGCGTCCTTCCCCGTGAGCACCGCGACGACGTTGTCCACGGCCAGTGCGGCCATGCGGGTGCGCGTCTCGACGGTGGCCGACCCGAGGTGCGGGGCCAGCACGACGTTATCGAGGCGCCGCAGGTCGTCGTGCACCTCGGGCTCGTTCTCGTAGACGTCCAGGCCGGCGCCCGCGATGGTGCCGTCGGCGAGCGCCGCCGCCAGCGCCGCCTCGTCCACGATCGGGCCACGTGCGGTGTTGATCAGGTACGCGCCGCGCTTCATGGCGCGCAAGGCGTCGGCGTCGACGAGGTGTCGGGTCTCCGGCGTGAGGGGGCAGTGCAAGGAGACCACATCGGACGTCGCCAGCAACTCGTCCAGCGGAAGCGGGTGCGAGCCGTCGACATCGACGGACCGGCGGGAGTGGTGGACGACGTCCATGCCGAAGGCGGCGGCCCGCCGCGCCACGGCCCGGCCGATGCTCCCCATCCCGATGATCCCCAGCTGCTTGCCCTGCAGCCCCGATCCGAGCATGAAGGCGATGTCCCACGACCACGGCGTGCCGGACCGGACGAGGCGGTCGCCCTCGGCCACCCGCCGTGTGACGGTCAGCAGCAGGGTCATCGTGAGATCGGCGGTGGCGTCGACCAGCACTCCGGGGGTGTTGGAGGCGAGCACGCCACTGCGGGTGATGGCGGGAACGTCGAGGTTGTCGTAGCCGACGGCGGTGTTCGCGACGATCTTCAGGTCCGGGCCCGCGGCGGCGATGACGTCGTCGTCGATCCGATCGGTGAGCATGCTGATGATCGCGCTCGCCCCGCGCACGGCCCCGTGCAGCTCGTCGACGGTCAGCGGCCGGTCGTGCGGTGACACCCACACGGAACCGACGGAGTGCAACGGTTCGAGTGCCGCGGGCGGAAGTGCGCGGGTGACCACGATCCGCGGGGTCTCGGGGCTCATATGGTGGGCGTCCTCGGGCTCTGGTCGATGCTGCGACCTGCGGCTTCTTCGGCGAGCAGGGCGCGGGCGCGGTGGGCGATCGGGTAGTCGACGAACGTACCGTCGTCGAGGCGGATCGAGGAGACGCCGGCAGCCTCGGCCTCGCGGAAGGCCTCGTCCACCCGGCGGGCCCACCGGAGCTCCTCGGCGCTCGGCGCGAACGCCGCGGCGACGACCGGGATCTGCCGGGGGTGGATCACCTGCTTGCCCCCGAATCCCAGCCGCCGCGCGCGAGCCGCGGACCGGGCGAGCCCGTCGGCGTCGTCGAGGTCGAGGTGGGGTCCGTCGATCGGCCGGGGCCGTCCGGCGGCCGCGGCGGCGAGCACCACCTGCGACCGCGCGACGAACAGTTCCTCACCGTCGGCGGTGGGCGTAACCCCGAGCTCGCGGGACAGGTCCGCCGGGCCGAAGGCGAGCGTGTGGACCCGCGGGTCGGCCGCGGCGATGTCTCTCGCCTCGGCGATTCCCGCCGCGGTCTCGACGAGCGGAACGATCCTGGTCCGGCCCGGCTCCATGCCCGCGCGGGCCTCGGCTTTCCCGAGGAGTGCGGCCGCGGCGCGGACCGCGGCCGGGCTGGAGCTCATCGGGACGATCACGAGGTCGACGCGGCCGAGCACGGGTTCGAGCGCCTCGACGTCGGCTTCGGCGAGGCCCGTGTCGACGGCGTTGATCCGCACGGCGATCACCGGCCCGTCCGGCGGCAGGGTCGCCAGCGTCTCCGCCACGGCCTGCCGGGCTGCCTGCTTCCGCGAGAGCGCGACGGCGTCCTCGAGGTCGATCGCGATCCCGTCGGCGCCCGCGGCGGCGGCCTTGGGGATGCGGTCCGGCCGGTCTCCCGGGACGAAGAGCAGCGTGCGCAACCGCAGCGGCTGCGCGCTCGGCACGGTCATCGGATCAACACCCTTCTCACTCGGCGTCGGCGGGCCGGCCCACCCGGACTCGACCCGGCGTGGAGTGCTCCCCGTCGATGAACGTCATCACACCGGTCATCGGCTCGACGATCCACTCTCCGGTCATCGAGGTGTCCACGCCGTCGGCGAGCGCTCGCTGCGTTCACCGGGCGAGCGGGTGCCGGTCGGTCCGATGACGCCATCGGCCATGAGTTGTGCGAGCTCCGCAGGCCGGCACCCGAGCCGGTCGCGCAGGATCTCGTCGTTGTGTTCGCCGAGCAGCGGCCCGGCGCTGCGGATGCGTCCGGGCGTGCGGGTCAGGTTCGCGATCAGCCCTTGCATCCGCAGCGGTCCCAGGCCGGGGTGCGTCGCCGGTCCGTTCAGCGTGGCGCAGCGCGATCATCGTGGCGAACGCGCCTGCGAAGCCGGAGATCGCCTCGGCCAGGGTGCCGAAGCCCGGGCGGTAGCGGTACGGCCCGGTCTGGCCGAACCCCGAGACCCGCACGACGACGAGCCGCGGGTTGATGCGCAGCAAGTCCTCGGGGTCGAGGCCCCAGCGTTCGAGCGTGCCCGGCCGGAAGTTCTCGACGAACACATCGGCCTCCGCCAGCAGTTGCCGCAGCATCGCGGCACCGCGCGGGTCGGACAGCGCGAGCGTGATCGCGCGCTTGTTGCGCCCGACGAGTGCCCACCACAGCGACTCGCCGTCCTTGCGCCACTCCCAGGAACGCAGGCCATCGCCGTGGGGATGCTCGACCTTGACCACGTCGGCGCCGAAATCGCCCAGGAGGGTCGCGATCATCGGACCGGCGTAGATCGTCGCGGCGTCGACGACCCGCACGCCGGAGAGCGGGAGCTCCGCAGCCGCCTCAATCGTGTCAAACATTTGATAAAAGCTATGCCGGGCCCCGTCCCCTGACAAGCCCCGCCGTCGGAGCACCCAGGAGCGTCTCCTGGTGGCCGGGCGGGCCGGCTCGCCGCCGAGCCGGGGATCCAGCGAATACCGGAGCCGTGATTCACGCTGATCATGAGTACGGCGTTACCATTCCTTTGCCTGTTCTCGTTTGTGGACGGTGCTCGGAGCCTGGGCACACGGTGATGTCCTCCGCCCCCGTTCTGGGCGCTGACGGGGGAACCCTGGAAAGATCTTCCAACGCACGGGCCAGGTTCACCAGGAGCTGGTTATGCCAGAAACGCCGCACGATGTCGTCGCACTTGCCCACAGCGCTGACGCGCGGATCGTGGACCTTCGGTTCTGCGACCTTCCCGGGCTGATGCAGCACTTCTCCATCCCTGTGGAGGAGCTCACCGAAGAAGGAATCGAGTCGGGCTACGGCTTCGACGGCTCCTCGATCCGCGGGTTCCAGGCGATCCACGAGTCCGACATGCTGCTGATGCCGGATCCGTCGACGGCCGTGATGGATCCGTTCCGCGATGTACCCACCCTCCAGATTCACTGCTTCGTCGTCGACCCCATCACGCGCGAGAGCTACTCCCGCGATCCCCGCCACATCGCCAGGAAGGCGGAGGCGCACCTGAAGGAAACCGGCATCGCCGAGGTGTCCTACTGGGGTCCCGAACTCGAGTTCTACATTTTCGACGGGGCGCGCTTCGACCAGAACCAGCACGAGGGCTACTACCACATCGAGTCGATCGAGGGGGTGTGGGCATCGGGGGATCCGGGGAGCCGCGGCTATCGACCCCGGTACAAGGAGGGGTACTTCCCGGTTCCTCCCATGGATCAGCACCAGGACCTGCGAAGCGAGATGGCCCTGACCCTCATGGCGCTGGGTGTTCCCATCGAGGTGCAGCACCACGAGGTGGGCACCGCAGGCCAGGCCGAGATGGACATGCGCTTCGCATCGCTGCTGGCCATGGCGGACAACGTCATGAACTACAAGTACGTGGTCAAGAGTGTCGCCTGGCGGGCGGGTAAGACGGCCACCTTCATGCCCAAGCCGCTCTTCGCCGACAACGGCTCGGGCATGCACGTCCACCAGTCGTTGTGGAGTGACGGGGAGAACCTCTTCTACGACGAGGCCGGGTACGCGGGGCTGAGCGACCTCGCCCGGTACTACATCGGCGGGCTCCTCGAGCATTCTCCCGCGCTGCTGGCGTTCTGTGCGCCGACCACCAACTCCTACCGCCGTCTCGTTCCCGGCTACGAGGCGCCGATCAACCTCGTCTACTCGCAGCGCAACCGCTCGGCCTGTGTGCGCATCCCGATGTACGTGCAGAGCGCCAAAGCGAAGCGCCTCGAGTTCCGCCCTCCCGACCCCACCGCGAACCCCTACCTCGCCTTCTCGGCGATGTTGCAGGCGGGCCTCGACGGAATCCGGAACAAGACCGAGCCACCCGAGCCGATCGACCGCGACCTCTACGAACTCGAGCCCGAGGAAGCAGGAGCGGTGAAACACGTGCCGGCCTCGCTGGAGGCGGTGCTGGAGGCGCTCGAGGCGGATCGCGACTTCCTCACCGAGGGAGACGTCTTCACCGACGACCTGATCGACACCTGGCTGGACTACAAGCGGACCAAGGAGGTGGACCAGATCCGGCTGCGGCCCCACCCCTGGGAGTTCATGCTCTACTACGACCTCTGACCGGCATCACGCGGCTTCGCTGAGTAGCCGCTCTCCTCCGGATCGTGACGCGGAACAGCGGCTATCCGGACGCGGGCGACGGCCAGATGGCGCGCGACCTCGCCGGTGATTCGTTCGGCGTCGTCCGACCAGCGTTTCGCTCGCTCGTCCTCGGACGACGACCGGTAGTTGCACATCAGTTCGTCGAGCGCAGCGAAGAGATCGGCAATGGCGACATATCGCGATGTCGAGTGGCGTGGCGCGTCGTGCTCCGCCATCTGTTCGTGATACACCCGCCCGGCGCTTCGTGGAAGCCCCCGAGGCGACGGATTCGTACTCAGTGCCGACCGACGGACACCTGCAGGCGGCGTGCTCCCCACTGCCCCGCCGGTCCGTCGTAGCGGCCGGGGATCGCGGCACCGCAGCTGGTGCAGCGGCCATCGCCGGTGACCTCGTAGCGGCCTATGACGTACCAGTCGCGCTCGACGACGACCGTGCCGCACGCCGGGCAGATGGTCTGGCCGCCTTCGGGGTCGTGGACGTTGCCCGTGTAGACGAAGCGCAGCCCGTGCCCCAGGGCGATGCGGCGGGCCCGGGTCAGTGTCGCCGGAGGGGTGGGCGGGACGTCGCGCATCTTGAAGTCCGGGTGGAACGCGGTGAAATGCAGCGGTACGTCCGTGCCGAGGTTGTCGGCGATCCAGGCGCACTCCGCGTCGATCTCGCCGTCGGAGTCGTTGTGCCCGGGGATGAGCAGGGTGGTGATCTCGAACCAGACGTCGGTGTCGTGGCGCAGGTACAGCAGTGTGTCCAGCACCGGCTGCAGGTGCGCGGCCGAGATGCGGTGGTAGAAGTCGTCGGTGAACGCCTTGAGGTCGACGTTGGCGGCGTCGAGGTGGGCGAACAGCGCCCGCCGGGGTTCGCCGGTGATGTAGCCGGCGGTCACGGCGATCGCCCTGATCCCTCTGGCGCGGCAGGCGTCCGCGACGTCCACCGCGTATTCGAGGAAGATCACCGGGTCGTTGTAGGTCATCGCCACGCTGCGGCAAGCGAGCCGCTCGGCGGCCTCGGCGATGTCGTCCGGGCCGGCGGCGTCGGTCAGCCGGTCGATCTCGCGGGACTTCGAGATGTCCCAGTTCTGGCAGAACCGGCAGGAGAGGTTGCAGCCCGCAGTGCCGAAGGACAGCACCGGGGTGCCGGGCAGGAAGTGGTTCAACGGCTTCTTCTCGACCGGGTCGACGCAGAACCCGCTGGACCGGCCGTACGAGGTGAGCACCACCTGGTCGGAGACCCGGCCCCGGACGAAGCACAGCCCCCGCTGGCCTTCGCGCAGCCGACACGCGCGGGGGCACACGTCGCATTGCAACCGGCCGTCGTCGAGCGGGTGCCAGAAGCGGCCGGCGACGGTGTGCCGGTCGTCAAGGCTGATCTCGGAGGTCATGCCGGTCAGCCGACCTCCTCCTTCAGCAGGTCGGCGATGCACGCGTCGATCTGCTCACGGTCGGTTGTCGTCATGCAGAACATCGCGAAGTGGGCCCAGAGGCTGTCGACGACCCGGAACTCGCTGTTCGGGATGAGCCGTTGCTCGGCCTCGCAGTCGGCCGGTGGGAAGAACATGTCGCGGGAGAACGGCACGACGTAGGTCTTCGCCGTGATCCGTCCGAGCGCCGCGGCGAGATCTCCGCCGGTGTGGCGGCTGACATCACCGTGGCGCCACTTCCAGCCCATCCAGATCAGGTTGTTGGGATCCATCGGGGCGAAGTAGGCCTCCCAGAACCGCTTGAGGAAGTCCTCGAGTGACGTGAACCCGACGCTGCGCCAGGCTTCCGAGTTGTAGAACTCCGGGCACAGCCCCATCACCGACCAGATCTGAGCGTGCCGGCGGAGCCCGACGTGCACGTCGCTCTGATCGCCGTAGAAGCCGTAGTCCCACGCGGGATCGGACTTCAGCGCATCCTCGTGCGAGCAGACGAAGAGGTAGTCGTGGGGAGTGGTCTTCGCCGTGCCGGCGAACGGCAGCGCCCTCTTCACCATGTCCGGGAACCGGACGGCCCATTCGTAGGTCTGCTCGGCACCCATCGACCAGCCGAGCACCAGCTCCAGGCGCTCGATTCCGAACTGCTCGGTCAGGAGTCGATGCTGGGCACGTACGTCGTCGCCGATGGTGACGTTCGGGAAGGCGCCGCCGTTGAACGGCGGTGGGGTGTTGCTGGGCGACGACGAGAACCCGTTCGCGAACTGGCCCGGCAGGACGATGAAGTACTTGCCCGGGTCGAGCGGCCGATCGCGGCCGATGAAGATCTCCATCGCCTTGGGCGTGCCCGACCACATGTGTGGGAACAGGACGACGTTGTCCTTGGCCTCGTTGAGCTCGCCGTGGGTCTTGTAGGCGAGCCTGGCGCCGGGGAGGGTGATTCCGCTCTCCAGCTCGTAGTCGCCCAGCTCGAAGTACTCGTGCGGGCCGTGAGTCTCCTCGGAGTAGTAGCTACCCATCTCGAATCCTCTCCTCCGGTCGCGGTAGTGGTGTCGGCGTCTCCGCGCGCTGTGAGGGTGAGACGCACGACGCGCCGGTTTCCGGCGGGGCTGACGGCCGCTGTGAGCGCGCCGCGGCGACTCAGGTCGTCCCATCGTGCTCGCGTGGAGGCGAGGGTCAATCGGCCATGTGGCCGTGGGGCAGCCGCACACAGCGCGGTGACCTGCGCGATCGCGTCAGTAGGGTGGACCGGTGGGCTTTCCCGGGCCGGAGGGCACCGTCCTGATCGGGGACGGTGGCCTGGCCACCGCACTCGAGGCGTGCGGCCACGATCTGTCGAGCGCGTTGTGGTCGGCGCGGCTGCTGCTCGACTCCCCGGAGGAGATCACGGCGGTCCATCGCGCGTTCTTCCGTGCCGGTGCCGACATCGCCACCACGGCGACCTATCAGGCGTCCTTCGACGGCTTCGCCGAGTACGGCCTCGACAGGACCGCAGCTGCGCGCATGCTGCGGCGCGGTGTGGAACTGGCTCAGGCGGCCCGCGCGGAGGTGGCGGCCGACGGGCGCCGGCGGTGGGTCGCGGCTTCGGCCGGCCCGTACGGTGCGGCCCTGGCGGACGGATCCGAGTACCGAGGTCGCTACGGACTGAGCGTGGCCGAGCTGCGGGCGTGGCACCGGCCCCGTCTGGAGGTGCTGGCCGAGGCCGGCCCGGACGTGCTGGCTCTGGAGACCGTGCCGGACGTCGACGAGGCCGAGGCCCTGGTGGCCGCCGTGGCCGGGATCGGTGTCCCGGCGTGGCTGACCTACAGCATCGACGGCGACCGCACGCGTGCCGGGCAGCCGCTGGCCGAGGCGTTCGCGGTGCTCGTCGGTGTGCCGGAGATCGTGGCGGTCGGCGTCAACTGCTGCGCGCCGAGCGATGTGCCGGCGGCGATCGCGATCGCCCGCGAGGTCACCGGGAAGCCCGTGATCGTCTACCCGAACAGCGGCGAGGGCTGGGACGCCCGGCGCGGGGAATGGACGGGGAAGGCGCGATTCTGCGGGCAGGACGCCCGGCAGTGGATCGCGCAGGGTGCTCGTGTCGTCGGCGGGTGCTGCCGCGTGGGGCCCGCCGACATCGCCGCGCTCGTCGACGCTCGGGACTGAACACCGCGGCCGGGCGCGAGCCGGTCACTGTCCGGTGAGGCGAGCCGGGGGTCAGCCTCGCGATATCAGATGATGACGATTCTGGCGATATGCGCGATCCGTTTCCGGTGTCAGCGAAAGACGATTCGTCGGGCTGGAAAATCGGGTGCCCTAAGGCTGAGTCGAAGATTGAATGCCGCGGGGCGCGGAACTAGGGTGGGACACATGAGAGAGCGACGCTGTCGTCGTAGTGCCTGTCATGTGGGTCGGTGGCTGAAATCCGCAGCCACATGATCGTCGAGCTCCTCGTTCTCGGGTTCTTTCTCAGCTTGGACAACTTCC
This sequence comes from Pseudonocardia alaniniphila, assembly GCF_022524485.1. GTDB lineage: Bacteria > Actinomycetota > Actinomycetes > Mycobacteriales > Pseudonocardiaceae > Pseudonocardia > Pseudonocardia alaniniphila. The sequence goes on along the minus strand of NZ_JAKXMK010000045.1, from coordinate 24,741 downwards.
GGGTCGCGATCGCGCTCGGCACGGTTCCGTTCAGTGTTCGTCGATCCCTGCAGGTGGCCCTGGTGTTCGGGCTGTGGGACGGAGTGATGCCGCTCGTGGGCCTGATGCTCGGCAACTACGTCAGCCAGAGCACCGGCACCGTCGCCGAATATGTGGGGTCGGCCGCGCTGGGTGCCTATGGCCTGTACCTGCTCATCGGAGCGTTGCGAAAGCCGGAACCAGAGGAGATCGACCATCCATGGGCACTGTTCGGCATTCCGCTGTCGCTGAGCCTGGACAATCTTCTCGCCGGCGCAGGCTTGGGATTGCTCGGATTCGCTCCCTGGATCTCGGCGACGGTATTCGGTCTCACCACGGCGGTGATGTCGTTGGTCGGGCTGCACGTCGGGCGAGTGGCGGCCCGTCTCATCCGTATCCGCTCCGATCTGCTGAGCGGTGTGGCGCTCATCGTCGCAGCCGTTGTGCTCCCGATAGCGTTCGGGAACTAGCGGTCGGGCCCGGCCCTGTTCAGATGCCCAACGCGCGGCGCACAACCGGTACGTTTCGCCGGGAAACCGGCACCATGTCGTTCGTCGTGCCCTCCATGACCAGGTACAGCTCGCCTTTGCACGTGCGCTCGACCTCCCGGACGCGCTTGAGATTGACCACGTAGCGGCGGTGTACCCGCAAGAAGCCTGCATCGGCCAGTTCGCCGTCGAGCTTGTCCAGGCCCTGCGAGGCTGCGCGGAGCCGCCCCTGATCGGTGGACAGCCAGACGTCGTTGCCGTCCGACTCGGCGAACTGGACCTCCCGCGGGCGTAACAGCACCATCCTGTTGTCGCGCAACGCGACCAACCGGCGTGGTTGGCCGGGAGAGCCCTTCCGCCCCTCCACCGGGGGCAGCTGCGCCCCGTCCGAGCTGCCGAACGCGATCAGATGCCCGGCCAGACGACCGGCCAGGAACACGGGCCGGACGCTGATCGGTGTGGGTTCGTCGGTGAGGTGGGTGAAGATCTGTGTCGAGCCGACCCAGTCCGGATCCAGCGCAGCGTGCTTACTGGCATACCGGGCAACCCCGATCAGATCGGGCAGCGCGGAGTTCCAGCGCACGGCGGGATCGACGGCCGGGGTGTGGGCGGGAACGCTCATGTGCAGGCTCGCCTGGTCGTCGGCGATCACGACCTTGCCGACGGTGTCCACCGCGGCCAGCGCTGCGCCGGAGGCTTCCCTGGCCTTGGAGAAGGCGGCGGCCAACTCGGTGCCGGTGTCGCGGGCGTGCCTCTTCAACATGCTCTGCGTCTTGGTGACCGCCTGCGTGAGCCACCCGCCGGTTGCCTCGGGCAGATGGGTGCGCCAGTTCGAGATGTTCAGCACCGCGATCGGTTCGCCGGTGACCACGTCACGCACCGCGATGCCCGCGCACACCCAGTTGTGGAACGCCTGGCACCAGTGCTCCGCGCCTCTGATCAGCACCGGGCCGCGTACCTCGAGGGCCGTGCCCATGCCGTTCGTGCCGACGGCGCCTTCCGACCAGCAGGACCACGGCGCGAGGTTTGATTCGTGGGCCTTGGCGAGCGTGGTCTGGTCGCCCCAGGCCGCCAGGACCCGGCCCGTGGCGTCGGTGACGGTGACGATGCCGCTGAGGTTGTTCACCTCCGGTGCCAATGACGCCGCCATACCTCCCAATTCGGTGAACACCACATCGTGCTCGACCGAATGGTCGCTTCGTCCGACAGCAGCCGGTGCTGCGGTGAGGTGGGGGTCCACCCGGTATCGCTCCCGGCACCGGTGCCAGGAGATCGCGACCTCCGGGCGAACGCCGCGGACATGATCCTCGCCCTGCACGAACTGTTCCCATGCAGCGAGCACCGTGCCCCGGCCCGGGTTGCCGAGCGTGGGCTCGTGCGGATGTACGTCCTTCACCGTGGAGAACCACCTTTGGTCCATCCCCACGCGGGACGGCATGCGCTCGGTCCGCCCTGGCGGCCGCTCCTCACAGCCGAGCAGACAGCGGACTGGACACCGCGTCGCGCGTCTTGCTGCCTTCGTCAGCCGTCACGGCCAGCGCCGCTGGCGGCTCCGACCCACAGTACGGATCTTCAATTGAGTCGATCAATGCTTCAAATATGACGAAACTGTGATGTCTCGCGGGTGTACGGAGCCGGTTTGCCCTAATTCGCAGTCGCACATGATCGTGAATTCCTTTTCATCCCGCGCGTCACGATGGCTTCACCCCCGGTAGGCGCGCTGCCGTGCGCTCCGCACGCGCCTGCGTGTCCGGGCTATGCGCAGCGCACAGCCCACCGGCGTCGCCGCCACCTAGCTTCACGGGCGTCGGCCGTCGGAGGGAGATCTCATGGCTCGGTACCGCGTGGCGATGGACATCGGTGGCACGTTCACCGACGTCGTCACCTATGACGACGAGGCCGGGGCCTTCACCGCGAGCAAGGCCTCGACCACCCCGGAGGACCTGAGCGAGGGCGTGGTCTCCGGGCTCGCCGCGGTGGTCGACGCACCCGCGGACATCAGCTTTCTGGTGCACGGCACGACGCAGGGCCTCAACGCGTTCCTCGAACGCCGCGGAGTGCCGGTGCTCCTGCTGGCCACTTCCGGCGCCGAGGACAGCTACCACATCGCGCGCGGGCCCCGGACCCGCCTGTACGACCTGCACTACCGCAAGCCCGAGCCGCTCGTGCCGCGCCGGGACACCGTGGGCATCGGAGGGCGCCTCGCCGTCGACGGCACGGAGCTGGAGCCGCTCGACGAGCAGGCCGTGCGCGACGCCGCGGTCGCGGCCAGGGAGCGGGGGCTCGGGGCGATCGCGATCGCCTTCCTGTTCAGCTACCAGAACCCGGCCCACGAGCTGCGGGCCCGCGAGATCGTGCTGGAGGAGCTGGGCGAGGACTTCACGGTCTCGCTCTCGCACGAGGCGGCCAAGGAGTGGCGCGAGTACGAGCGGACGTCCTCGGCGGTCGTCGAGAGCTACACGGGCCCGATCGTCCGGCGCTACCTGAGCAACCTCGAGTCCCGGCTTCGGGAGCGCGGGCTCGCGGTTCCGCTGCACGTGATGCAGTCGTCCGGCGGGATCCTGACCGCCGACTCCGCTCGCCACCGGCCGCTGCAGACACTGCTCTCCGGCCCCGTCGGCGGCGCGATCGCGTGCGCCGAACTCTCGCGGGCGGCTGCGCGGCCCAACCTGATCGGCATCGACATGGGCGGCACGTCCTTCGACGTCTCCCTGATCGTCGACGGTGAGCCGGACGTGTCGGCCGAGGCGCACCTCGAGGGCCTGCCGATGCTGATGAGCGTCGTGAACATCCACACCGTAGGCGCGGGCGGCGGCTCGGTGGCCTGGGTGGAGGCCGGCGGGCTGCGCGTCGGACCGCGCTCGGCGGGTGCCCGGCCCGGACCGGCCTGCTACGGGCGCGGCGGCACCGAACCCACCGTCACCGACGCCAACCTCGTGCTCGGGCGCATCGATCCCGACGGGTTCGCCGGCGGCTCGATGTCGCTCGACGTGGACCTGGCGGTGGCCGCAGTCGAGGGCCTGGGCGCGCAGTTCGGGCTGGACGCGGTGGCGATGGCCGAAGGCGTCTGCGATGTCGCCAACTCGAAGATGGCGCAGGCCATCCGGACGATCACGGTCTCGCGGGGTGTGGAGCCTCGCGACTCCAGCCTGGTCGCCTTCGGTGGGGCAGGCCCGATGCACGCGGTCTTCCTCGCGAGAGAGCTCGGCATCGCCGAGACGATCGTGCCGCGTTTCCCCGGCGCCTTCTCCGCGTGGGGGATGCTGCAGACCAGGATCCGCAAGGACCTGACCCAGCCGTACTTCTCCCTCGACGCCGATCTCGACGGCGCAGGCATGGCGGCCGTGCTCGCCGGCATCGAACGGGACGCGCTCGCCACCCTCGGCGAGGAGGGTGTTCCGGAGCAGGATCGCGCGGTGTCCCACGCGGTCGACATCCGCTACGAGGCGCAGGAGTACACGCTCACCGTGCCGCTCACCGACGCTGCGGAGCCGGCGGGAGCGGACTTCCTCGACGTGATCGCACGCCGGTTCGCCGACATGCACAAGAGCCGGTACGGCCACGCGAACCTCGGTGCGCCGATCGAGTTCGTCACGCTGCGCACCACGGCGTTCGGGGACCTGGGCCGCCCCGAACCGCAGAAGTGGCCGCTCGCGGAGTCGCCGGAGTTCCCGCACGAGGTGCGGCAGGTGATCTTCGACGGTGAAGCCCGCGACACGGTGGTGGTGCGCCGCGACGACCTTCTCACCGGTCACGGCCTCACCGGACCGGCGGTCGTCGTGGAGGACACGGCCACCACGGTCGTCCCGCCGGGATACGAGCTGACCGTCGACGAGCTCGGTTCGATGATCATCCGAGTGGAGGGCAAGGCATGACCAGCACGACCATCGGGGTGGACCCGGTCACCGTCGAGATCATCCGCAACGCGCTGAACTCCGCCGCGGAGGACATGAACGCCACCCTCATCCGCTCCGCCTACACCCCGATCATCTACGAGTGCGGCGACTGCGTGGTGGCGCTGCTGGGCGCCGACCACCAGGTGCTCGGTCAGTCGGCAGGTCTGCCGATCTTCCTCGGCAACCTGGAAACCTGCACCAAGGCCACCGAGGAGACCTTCGGCCGGGACGTCTGGCAGCCCGGCGACGTGTGGATCCTCAACGACAGCTACCTCGGCGGCACCCACCTCAACGACGTCACGATCTTCGGCCCGGTCTTCGTCGGGACGGAGTTGGTGGGCTTCACCGCGTCGCGCGCCCACTGGGTGGACGTCGGCTCGAAGGACCCCGGCGGCTCGATGGACTCGGTGACGATCTTCCAGGAGGGCCTGCGGCTGGGTCCACAGAAGCTCGTCTCCGGCGGAGCCGACGAGCGTGCGCTCATGGACACCATCGCCCGCAACGTGCGCTTCCCGTACCCGACCACCGGGGACATGCACGCGATGATCGCCTGCATCACGATGGGGGAGAAGCGCCTCCAGGAGATCGTGCAGCGCTTCGGGCTCGACACGCTCACGCAAGCGCGCGACGAGATCTTCCGCCAGACCGAGGCATTGGAGCGCGCGACGATCGCCGCGATCCCCGACGGCGTCTACACGGCCGAGGGCGTGCTGGACAACGACGGGATCGTGCTCGACGCCCCGGTGCCGATCCGGCTGCGGATCACCGTGGCGGGCGACACCATCGACTTCGACGTCCGGGAGTCCGCCGACCAGACCACCGGACCGGTGAACTGCGGCGTCGCCCAGGCGGTGTCGGCGCTGCGGGTCGGCTACAAGCTCCTCGTGAGCCCCGACCTGCCCGGCAACGGCGGCTCGTTCCGCACGATGACCACCCAGGTGCGGGAGGGCTCCGTGCTCGGCGCGCAGGCCCCCGCGGCGTGCCAGTGGTACTTCTCCCACCTCGGGCTGCTCATCGACATGGTCGCCAGGGCGCTGGCGCCCGCCGTGCCCGAGCGGGTGGCCGGAGCGAGCCACGGCGACTCGATGATCGTGCTGACCTCGGGGCTCGACCCCCGCGTCGGCCGGGAGTTCGTCAACCTGGAGGCGACCGTCGGCGGCTGGGGCGCCTGGCAGGGCTCGGACGGGGAGAGCGCGCTGATCAACAACGTCAACGGCTCCCTGAAGGACATCCCGATCGAGGTGCTGGAGACGCGCTACCCGCTGCGCATCCGCGAGTACCGCATCCGCGCCGACTCCGGTGGGGCGGGCCGGTGGCGCGGTGGCAACGGCGTGATCCGCGAGTACGAGGCGCTGTGCGACTGCTCGATCTCGCTGTGGTTCGAGCGGTCGCGCCAGCCTGCGTGGGGTCTGTTCGGCGGTGAGGACGCCACCGGTCCGGAGGTGGTGATCAACCCCGGCCGGCCCGACGAGCGACGGATGCTGAAGGTCAACGGCGCCGCCCTGAAGAAGGGCGACGTGGTGCGGTGCGCCACCGGTGGCGGTGGCGGCTTCGGCGACCCAGTGGAACGCGCCGAGGCCGACGTCCGGGCGGACGTACTGGACCGCCACATCACGGAGACAACGGCGATGCAACGCTACGGGGTGGGCCCGCACGCAGCCTGACCCCGCACTATGGACACATAACGCTGTCAAGCGACCCGTTCGAACAGCGTTATGTGTCCATGACGCGCGCTCGCCTGCCCGTGGCGCTGGAACAGACCACGGCTTATAGTGGCTGTGGTCTATATTCCGGCCGGTGGGATGGGACGTCCGCGTGCTGGAGGAGGTGGAGTCGTGGTTGCTGGCGCTGGACGACGACTCCTACGACCAGGTCGCTGCGGCGATCGACAAACTCGCCCAGGACGGACCAACGCTCGGCAGGCCGCTGGTCGACCGGATCACGGGGTCCACGACGCACAATCTCAAGGAGCTGCGGCCGGGTTCTGCCGGGTGCAGCGAGGTGCGCATCCTGTTCGTGTTCGATCCGCGGCGCCGAGCGGCGCTGCTGGTGGCCGGGGACAAGGCACGAGCCTGGGGATCGTGGTATGCCTCGGCGATCCCGCTCGCGGAGCGCCGGTATGACGAGTGGCGGCGAAGCGAAGGATGCGAGTGAGGCCAGGGGAGGTGAGGTCGATGGCGAGGAGCTGGCAGGAGATTCGTGCGGAGCGCCCACCGCGTGAGGATCGGGTGACGGAGCACCGGGCGCAGATGGACGCGGAGGTCCGTGCCTACCGGCTCCGCGAGATCCGTGAACGTCAGGGCGTGACCCAGGTGGATCTGGCCGCGCGGATGCATGTCACGCAGCCCTCGATCTCCGCATTGGAACGCGGCGAGATCGAGCGCGCGGGTATCGCCACCATCCGTGCCTACGTCGAGGCGCTGGGAGGCCACCTCGACGTGGTGGCCGACTTCGGCGACCAGAAGATCGTCCTGGCCTGACCCCGCACTGTGGACACATAGCGCTGTTCCGCAGGCCCTTCGGACAGCGTTACGTGTCCATGGTGCGGGCGGGCGTTTTCCAGAGGGTCGCCAGGGCGTAGCAGAGCACGTGCATCGCCAGGCGTCGGTCCGGGTCGTCCACCACCAGGCCCAGCTCCCGGGCCCTCGCCACTCGCGCGAGGACTGTGTTGCGGTGCACTCCCAGCCTCGTGGAGGCCTGGCTGAGTGAGCCGCCGCAGTCCAGCACGGTGAGCACGGTGTCGACCAGGGAGACGCGGTCGCGGGCGGCCATGAGGTCGGGGAGGGAGAGTTCGGCCACCCCGGCGATCTGGCCGCGCGGGAGCCACGCCAGTGTGGCGCGGGCTCCCACCTCGTCGAACCATTGCACCGTGCCCGGTCCGCCGTCGCGGGCGACGTGGGCGGCCAGCCGGGCTTCCTCGACCGAATGCATCAGGCCGGGGATGCCGGCGTGCGCGCCGCCGATGCCGAGCACCAGGCCGTGGCGGCGGGCCACTCTCCCGACCGCGCCGATCACCTTCCGCATCGCCGCTGCGTCGTCGGTGTCGGTGTCGTCGACGTGATCCCGGTCGGGGTCGTCGCCGGTCGGGGCCTCGGCCGAGATGTTCTGCCACGAGACCCAGCCGTCGGCGTCGGCGATGATCGGCCAGTCCGGCCGCTCGCGCTGCCACGCCGAACGCACCAGCTCCGTCAGCTCCGGAGCGGGTTCGGTGTCGGCGCCGTGTGCCGCGCCGATCCATACCGCGCGGTTGGTGCCCGTGACGCGCCAGCCGAGGTCGCCGGCCCAGGACGGCGCCGCGACGTCGGGCGATCCCACGCGGGAACGTGGGACAGCCTCGCTGTCCGGGTCGCCTGCGAGCCTGCGGAGCATCTGGAACGCGGCTCGCTCCTGGACGGCCTGCGTGGACGTCTGCAAGCGGGCCTGCGCCCACGCCGCCAGCAGAGGTAGCCGGGCGAGACCCAGCAACGACTCGACGTGACCCGCGGCCGCCCGGGTGGCACTCGGCACGCTCGCCACCAGCTCGGCCCACGGGCGCCCGCCCGCTCCGTTGACCTCTATCCGCACCTGCCGGTGGTCGGGACGCTCGTGCAGCGCTGCGGCGCGCCCCGCGGCGACGGAGCTGCCGACGATCAGGGCGACCGGTGCGGGTGCCAGCTCGGTGTTCAGCACGCCGAGTACGCCGCGGATGCTGGTCTGGTCGGCGAGTCGCTCGGCGCACAGCGCCACGCGCAGGGCCCGCGCCGCCTCCGGCGCGCTGACCTGCCCGGCGAGCGCGAGCGAGGTGTCAACCGGGTCAGCGTCGATCACCAGGAGCGCGATGCCCAACCGCTGCGCGAGTATCACGCTGGAGGCGCTCATCGCCGGGCGCGGCACGACCACTGCGGCGGCGTTGCGCTCCCACGTGGCGTGCAGCCCGGCCGCGAGGGACCAGCCACCGGTCGCGGCCTCGGCGTGCAGCACCACCAGCGCGTGCGGCCCCGTCCGGCCCAGTCGCTCGAAGGTCTCGGCGAGCACGACCTGGTGCACGAGCCGTCCCGGATCGGGGACGTGCACGGCGTCCGCGCTCGCCAGCGGTTCGACCCGCAGGAGCTCTGCCAGCTCCAGCGGGGCGGTGGCGGATCGCCGCGGTGGGGGGTGACGCACGGTCCCGGTCACCGGCGCCTCGGATGGTCCAGTGGGATTCCGTGCGAGCCGGGGCCGACCATGGCGAGGCCGTCGGCGGAGTACCAGACCGCGTCGGCCGGCATCACCAGAACGTCGACGAGTGCGCCCGGTTCCAGGCTGTCGAGGGTGGCGAGCTCGCCGCGCAGGACGTCGATCAGGCAGATCAGATCCGGTGCCGCTGCGGCCAGCGCGCCGTCGGCGAAGACGGCGACGATCTCGCTGCGCAGCTCCAGGCGCAGCAGCCTGCCGTGGCCGCCGACCTCGTCGATCACGACGCTCGACGGGTGCGCGGGGATCGTCACGTCGCTGGGGCGGCTGAGGTGCTCCAGCTCGACGATCCGGCCGCGGCCGATGCGACGGCAACCCGCCACGGCGGCGAGCCTGCCGATCAGTATTTCCGTGTCGCCGGACTCGAGAAGCAGCCTGCCCACGTTGATGAGCCGCGACACCGTGCCCGGCAGCGCCGCTGTGCGCAGCTGTCCGGCCGTGCAGGGGTAGGCGGCGAGAGCGGCCCAGCCGCCGAGGCTGTCGATGCCCCCGCGCAGCAGCGTGTCGGCGCGGGCCGCGGCGTGCACACTCAGCGCGATCGACTCCCCGGTGGCGCCGCGGGCGACGAGCGGGCCGATCGGGAGCCCTGCGAGGTGCATCGACGTGTGGTGGATCAGCGCGAAGGTGCGGCCCATCCCGTCGGCGTCCAGCAAGGGCACCTCCAGCTGCGCGGCGGCCACCAGCGGGACCAGCGCGCTGACGGTGGCCGCGGCAAGGGGGTAGACCACACCGGCCCGCCTGCGCGTGAGGTGCTCGACCTCCCGCACCGCGAGGGCGAACTCGTCGCCGGCCGGGGGCAGGTCGGCCAGCGCGGCGCCGGAGCCGATGGCGCACAACGCGACGGCGCGCGTCTGAGGGGCCACGGCGTCCGGCCGGACGAGGACGACGGGCCCGTTGCGGCGCAGCAGCTCGGTGGTCCACGACACCAGCGAGATCCATCCCGCGTCACCGACGGCGGGGGAGTAGAACTTGGCGCCTTCGACGAGCGCGGGCACGTCGTCGGCCGTCACCGAGCTCGCGGCCCCCACGTACCTGCTGGTCATCCCGGCACCGGAGACAGCTGCGCCGAGCGGCCCGGGCTCTGCGCCCCGTCCGGTGCGCCCGCGACACGCACGCGGATCCGCACCGTGCCCGACGGGCTGTAGGGCACGGCGACCGTGGACACCTCGACGATGTCGGCCGTGCCGGGCGCGGCGCCGTTGGCGGTGGCGATCGCCGTGGCACGGGCCTCGGCGTCGCGCCGGACGCCGTCGAGGCGGGCGGTGGACTCGATGAACGCGATCTCGTCCAGCCACGCCGTCGGACGGCTCACGGCGGCGCCGATGCAGGCCAGCTCGTCGGGGTCGCCGTCGGCCACGACGAGCGGAACGTCGCCCGCCGGTCCCGCCCCCGGATCCGGGCCGGAGCGGGCGAGCGTCGCGGTCGGGACGACGAGGGCGGTGTCGAGCTCGCGCAGGACCTGTGGCCGCACGGCGACCAGGCCGCGTCGGACGTCACCGACGACGGGATGCGGCGTGCGACGGAGCAGGACCCGGCAGTCCCCGCCCGCCACCTCGGCCGCACCGCGCAGTTGCAGCGCGTCGGTGGCGCCGAGGCCGAGTACGGGCAGCACCCGCAGGCGGGATGCGCTGTTCCATCCGCCGTCGCCGCGCGCGATGTGCAGTGGCACGCCGGGCATCGCGCGCTGCGCCGCCCGCTCGCAGCGGTCCAGGACGTCCTGCGCTGCCACCGCGAGCGCCGCGTTCAGCACGACCGTGGCCTCGCGTGCCGCCAGACCCTGCCCGCCGAACTCGTGTGCAGCGGAGATCCGCGCGTCCGGTACCGCGGCCTGCACGGCGTCGGCGACCTCGCGCTCGTGGCGCGGCTGGGTGCCCGCCCCCGCGGCGACCACCGCGACACAGCGGGTCGGGTGCGCCGCGATCTCCCGGCACACCGCACCCAACGCCTCGCGGTCGAGGGGGCGCAGCTCGTGGCCGAACAGGTCGTGGCCGCCGGGAACGGTGAACCGCTGGGTGATGAGCCGTTCGAGGACGTCGTCCGGGTGCCGGCCGAGCGCGGGGTCGGACGCGGCGCGAGGTACGACGCGGATCATCGCCACCGCCGACAGCTCCGCAGGCTGCCGCAGGATCCGCTCGAGCAGCAGCCGGCCGATGTCGACGACGACGCCCGCCACGGGGAGCCGCAACTCGGAGGCGATGCGCGCGAACAGCTCGGCGGGGTCGGGACCGGCCACCGAGAGGGACGTGATCACGCTGCGGTTCTGGATCACGACAGCGTGCGAGCGTGCCGGGCCGAGGCTCACGCCGACCAGTGCGGGTGGAGCAGCCCGGCCAGGCATCTCTGAACACTACCTCCGGCTATCGACCACGTTTGCGCAGGTAGCGGTCCACGGCGACGGCCACGAGGATCAGGCAGCCCTGCACGACCTGCTGGTAGATGGTGTCCCAGCCGAGCAGGTTGAACCCGTTGCCGATCAGCGTGAGCAGCAGCGCCCCGACCACACCCCGCCAGATCGCGCCCTCGCCGCCGAGGATGCTCGTGCCGCCGATGACGGCCGCCGCGATCGCCGTGAGCTCCATGCCGGTGGCCATGCTCGACTGGGCGGAGCCCGCCCGCGAGGCGAGGATCAAGCCCGCGAGTGCCGAGCAGATGCCGCTGACGACGTAGACCGCGACGTGGATCTGTCCGACGCGGATGCCGGACAGTCGCGCGGCCTCCACGTTGCCGCCCACGGCGTACACCCGGCGCCCGAAGGTCGTGGCGGCGATCAGGACTCCGATGCCGGCGACGACCACGACGAAGACGATCGTGGCGGACGTCAGGCCGAACACCGACGGCCAGGTGAGCATGCCGAAGTCCTCGGCCTGCTCCGGCAGGGGGTAGATGATCGAACCGGCGGTGACGACGACCGCCAGCCCGCGGTAGATGATGCTGGTGGCGAGCGTCGCGATGAACGAGTTGACGCCGCTGCGCACGACGATCGTGCCGGTGACCAGGCCGAGCAGGGCGCCCGCCACCACGGCCGCGGCGAAGCCGCCCAGCACGCCCACGGTGCGTACCAGTTGCACACCGACGATCGCCGAGAGCGCCAGGGTGGCGCTCGCGGTGAGGTCGAAGACGCCGCTGATGATGCACACGGTGGCGCCCGTGGCGAGCAGCCCGACCACGGCGCACTGGTCGAGCAGGTTCACGAGGTTCCCGGTGCTCAGGAACGTGTCGGTGGAGAGCGACAGCGCGATGACGATCGCGACGAGCGCGACGACGATCCCGTAGTCGCGCACCCGTGCTCCGCGCGAGATCGTCGGCGCCGGGGTGCGTCGATGCGCGGTGGGGGTGTCGAGGGCCATGGCATTCCTCCTTTCTGTCGGGTGCGTGCGGAGTGATTCAGGCGTGTCCGAACGCGGCCGCCATGACGTCCTCCCGTGGAGCGCCCCGCGGGAACTCGCCGACCACGCGCCCCTGCCGCAGCACCAGCACCCGGTGGGAGAGCCCCAGCACCTCCTCGATCTCGGAGGACACGACCACCACCGCCATCCCGTTCCTGGCCAGCTCGACGACCAGGCGGTGGATCTGGGTCTTGGCCGCGACGTCGACGCCGCGGGTGGGCTCGTCGATCAGGAGCACGCGGGGCTCGCGGAGCAGCCACTTGGCGAACAGGGCCTTCTGCTGGTTGCCGCCGGAGAGCGTCTCGACCGCGGCCGCGGGCTGCGCGGCGCGGATGTCGACCGTGCGGGACACGTCGTCGACGGACGTCCGCTCCGCGGCCGGCCGCACGAACGGCCCGTACCGGCGCCCGGCGAGCGAGGCCAGCGCGACGTTCTCGCGCACCGAGCGCACCATGACCAGCCCCTCCTCCTTGCGCGACTCCGGGACCAGCGCGATGCCCGCGGCCATCGCCTTGCGCGGGGTGAGCCGCGTGAGCGTCTCGCCGTCGAGCTCCACGACGCCGCCAGACGCCCGGTCGGCGCCGAAGAGCAGCCGCAGCGTCTCGCTGCGGCCACTGCCCACGAGCCCGGCGATGCCGACGATCTCCCCGGCCCGCACGCTGAGGTCCACGCCGTCGACGAGTCCCCGCCGCAGTCCGCGGGCGGCCAGCCGGACGGGCGCGTCCGGCTGGACCGGGGCCGGCTCGGCGTGGAGCACGTCGATCTCGCGCCCGACCATGTGGCGGACCAGCGTGGTGGGGGTGAGCTGCGAGGCGTCGTCGGTGATCACGAGTGCCCCGTCGCGCAGCACCGTGACACGGTCGGCCACGGCGAGCACCTCGTCGAGGAAGTGGGACACGAGGATCACCGTCGTGCCGCCCGCGGCGAGCCTGCGGATCAGCCCGAGGAGGTTCTCCTTCTCGTGCTCGGTCAGGACGGCCGTCGGCTCGTCCATGGCCAGCACCGTGGCGCCCCGGGCGAGCGCGCGCAGGATCTCGACCTGCTGGCGCGTCCCCATCGGGAGCCGGTCGACACGGGCCTGCGGGTCGACCGCGAAGCCGGTGACGTCGATCAGCTCGTCGAACCGGGCACGGTCCGCGCGGCGCCGCGCGAGGCCGAACCGGTTCGACCAGCGCCCGAGGAACACGTTCTCGAGCACCGTCATCGCCGGTACCAGAGCGCCTTCCTGCGAGATGAGGCTGACGCCGTGGCGGATCGCGTCGCGCGGCCCGCTGATCGCGGCCTGCTCGCCGTCGAAGCTGAGCGTGCCGTGATCCGCGCGTACGGCGCCGCCGAGGATCTTGAGCAGCGTGCTCTTCCCCGCGCCGTTCTCTCCGACGAGGCTGTGGACCTCGCCTGCGCCGATGTTCAGGTCGACGTCCCGCAGTACCGACACCCCGCTGTAGCTCTTGCCGATCCCCCGCAGCGAGATGTTCGGGGCCGTGCCGGTGGACGCCGCGGTCGTGGATCCCGCGGTGGTGAGCGAGGCCATGGCTCCTCGTCAGTCCGAGTAGTCGGCCGTCTGCCCCTGCAGCGTCGCCTTCGTGCCCAGCGCCGCGTACGGGGTCAGGGACCGCGCGTCGGTGGCGGTCGGAACCTCCTTGCCTCTGGCCTTCGCGAGGCCCAGCTCCGCGGCCTTGGCGCCCTCGGCCTTCTCCGGGATGACGTAGACGCCGTACCAGGCTCCCGACGCCACTCCCTCGAACGCCTGCGTCGAGCCGCCGTTGCCCACGAACAAGATGTTCTTGCCCGCGGCGAGCGGCGCCGCACCTTCGATGGCCTGCGACGACCCGATGACGACGTCGACGTCGGGCTGGGCCTGCAGCACGTTCTGGAACGCCGCCCGGCCGGAGTCGGGGGTGTAACCGCCGACGACGTTGGCCACCACCTGCGCGCCGCCCTTCTCCAGCGCCGCCACCGCCGCGTTGGTGCGGGCCGTGTCGAGCGGGTAGTTCGCGAAGCCCTGTAGGTAGGCCACCTTGCACGGCGTCACGGCCGCCTGCTTGCAGGCGTCGAGGCCGAGCGTCGCCAGGCCCTCGCCGTTGATCGTCGGGGCGTCCACGATGCTGACGGTGCCCGGGATCTGCGCCTCGGTGGTGTCGTACCGCCCGCCGACGGGGGTGAACTCGATGACCACCGTGATGCCGGCCGCCACGGCTTGCTTCACCGCCGAGACGATCGCGGTGCCGTCGTTGGCCTGCACGATGACCACGTCGTAGCGTTTGGACGTGACGGCGTCCTGCAGCTGGTTGACCTGCGTCGGCCCGTCGAAGTTCGAGTCCAGGAAGGTGGCGGTGGCGTTGTTGGCCGCCGCGTACTCCTGGATACCGGCCCAGGTCGCCTGCGCGAAGGAGTTGGCCTTCGCGAAGCCGAAGAAGCCGATGCTGAGCTGCTTGTCCGCTGCTGCGGGTGGTGCCGCGGTGGTGGTGTCGGTGCTGGGCCTGCTGCACGAGAGGACCGACACGGACAGGGCGAGTGCGGCGCCGGCGAGCGCCAAGTGCCTGAGCGGGCGTCTCATCACTGCTCCTCGGGGGTGAGCGGGACGGGTTCGTACAGCCGGGCCACGACGGGAGAGCCGGGCGGGGCCTCGAGCAGCTCGGCGAGTTCGGCGCTGACGGCAGCGCGCCACGGGTCGGCGACCCAGCGGGCGTAGGCGTCGGCGTCGTCCCACTCGGCGACCACGAGGTGGGAGGCCGGACTGTCGTCGACCGAGCGCAGCAGCGTCGAGCTGCGGCACCCGGGGAAGCGCAGGGAGCGTTCGATGATCCTGCGGTCGCGGTAGAGCTCCTCGACGGCGCGGGCGGCGCCGGGTCGGGCCTGCAGAGCCAGGACACTGCGGATCATCCGTGGCCACCTCCACCGTTGGGTGTGATCGGGTGGAGGAATGCTGACGGTCATGGGGAGCGCGCCACTGTGCTGCGCGCACAGGGCCGGGCGCCGCGGCTGTGCACCGTCACACAGTCGTTCCTCGCCGGAAACTCCGATACTCCGCCTGCCCCGGACCCGGCGAGAGAGGCGAATCGACCATGAACGGAACCAGCCGCCTGGCGATCGACGTCGGTGGCACGTTCACCGACGTCGTGGAGCTGCGGGCCGGCAGGCTGCGGTTCGACAAGGTGCCGACGACCCCCTACGCCCCGACGGAGGGCGTGCTGAACGCCGTCGACGTGGCCGAGGCGGGGGCGGCCGGCGTCACGATGTTCACCCACGGCACGACGCTGGGCCTGAACGCGCTGCTCACGCGCAGCGGCGCGCGCACCGCCGTCGTCGGCACGGCGGGATTCCGGGACGTCTACCTGCTCGGGCGCACCGACCGTCGCACGAACTACGACATCACCTACCGCAAGCCCGCGCCGCTGCTGGAGCGCTACGACACGTTCGAGGTGGTGGAGCGCAGCCTCTACGACGGCTCGGTGCACGTCCCGCTCGACCTCGACGACGCCCGCCGGGTGGCGGGGACGATCGCCGAGCGCGGCTACGAGGCGGTGGCGGTCGCGTTCCTGCACGCCTACGCCAACCCGGCCCACGAGTTGGCGATGCGCGACGTGCTGGCCGAGGTCGCGCCGGGCGTTGCGGTGTCGCTGTCGCACGAGCTGTCGCGGGAGTACCGCGAGTACGAGCGGACGAGCACCGCGGTGCTCGACGCCTACGTGAAGCCGGTGGTCCGCAGCTACCTGCACGAGTTGGAGGGCAGCCTCACCCGTGACGGGTTCCGCGGTCGCTTCCTCATGACCCGCTCGGGCGGCGGCGCGATGACCGTCGGGCGGGCCCGGGAGCAGCCCGTGAGCCTGATCCTCTCCGGTCCGGCCGGCGGCGTGATCGGCGCGGCCGCGCTCGCGCGGATGCTCGGCGAGCCGAACCTGATCACGATCGACATGGGCGGCACGAGCCTGGATGCTTCCCTGGTCCTCGACGGCGAGCCGGTGCTGCACCAGGGCGCCGAGTTCGAGGAGCTGCCGATCAACACGCCCTCGCTCTACATCCACACGATCGGCGCGGGCGGTGGCTCGCTCGCCCGGCTCGACGAGGCCGGTGCGCTCCAGGTCGGGCCGCAGAGCGCGGGTGCAGTGCCCGGTCCCGCCGCGTACGGGCGCGGTGGCACCGAACCGACCTTCACCGACGCCGCTCTGGCGATCGGCTACCTCGGCACAGAGACCCCGCTGGGCGGTCGGCTGGTGCTCGACGCCGAGCGCGCCGATCAGGCGCTCGCCCCGATCGCGGAACGGCTGGGCATGACCGTGCCCACGCTCGCCGGCGGGATCGTGCGGATCTCCACCACCAAGATCATGGGCGCCGTCCGGGCCATCACGGTGGAGGTGGGGCGCGACCCGAAGGACTTCGCGCTGCTCGCGTTCGGAGGGGGCGGCGGGCTGGTTGCGGTGGACGTGGCCGCCGAGCTGGGCGTGCCGACGGTCGTCGTTCCGCCGGGGCAGGGTGCATTCTCGGCCTTCGGGATGTTGATGGCCGACGTGCAGCACGACCTCGCCCGCACGCTCGTCGCGCCGCTCGCGGGCCTCGACCCGGCCCAGGTGGAGGCCGTCTACGCGGAGATGGCCGAGGAGGCGGACAAGGCGCTCGACGCCGAGGGCTTCGCGGCGCCGGACCGCCGGAGCGTCCGCAGCCTGGACGTCCGGTACGCGGGACAGGAGCACTCGGTGACGGTTCCGTGCCCGGCCCCGGGCGCCGCGTTCGGCGCGACCGTGGCGGAGGTGTTCGCCCGGCTGCACGAGCGGCAGTACGGCCACACGATGACCGACCCGGTCGAGGTCACCATGCTGCGGCTGCGCGCGACCGGCGCGGTCGAGAAACCGGAGCTGCCGCTGCTGCCGCGCCGCGAGTCGGGCGGGCCGGAGCCCGACGGGAGCCGCCCGGTGTACCGGTCGGCGCAGGAGCCGGCCGTGCCGTACTCGCTGTACACGCGGGAGGCGCTGCTCGCCGGCGACGAGATCGCCGGGCCCGCGGTGATCGCCGAGCACACCGCGACCACCGTGATCCACACCGGCGACCACCTGCGCGTCGGCGCGCACGGCGAGCTCGTCGTCACCGTACTGGGAGGAACCGCCCGATGACCGGCACCGACTCGATCACCGTGGAGATCATCCGCCACGGCCTGCTGGCGGCTGCCGAGGAGATGGCCCGCAACCTGTGCCGCACGGCCTACAACACGGTCGTCTACGAGATCCACGACTACGGCATCGGCCTGCACGACGTCAGCGGCGACGTCGTGGCCGACGCCCCCGGCATCGCGATCTTCACCCGCGGCAACGATCACGGCATCAAGAAGGCCGTGGAGTTCCTCGGCGCCGACGCGATGGCCCCCGGCGACATGTTCGTGCTCAACTACCCGTACTGGTCCTCGGCGCACACCCTCGACCCGCTGGTGTTCGCCCCGATCCACGTCGACGGTGCGCTGGCGGGCTTCGCGTCCTGCCGCATCCACGTGCTCGACCTGAAGCAGAAGGACCCGGGCTACGTCCTCGACTCCACCGACATGCACCAGGAGGGCCTGTTCTTCCCCGCGACCCGGCTCTACGTCGCCGGAGTGCGCAACGACGAGGTCTTCACCATCATCCGGTTCAACAGCCGGATGCCCGAGCGCACGATCGGTGACCTGCAGGCGCAGGTGTCAGCGTGTCACACCGGGGTGCGCCGTGTGCAGGAGATCGCTGCGAAGTACGGCGCCGAGACGCTGGCCTGGGCGATGGCCGCGATCAACGACCACGGCGAGCGCCTCGCCCGGCTCGCGCTGGCGAAGCTCCCGAAGGGTACCTGGAGTGCGCACGACTTCGTGGACTCCGACGGCGTCGACGTCGACCGGATGGTCCGGCTGCAGGTGGCCGTGACCGTCACGGACGAGGAGATGGTGATCGACTGGACGGGCAGCGACAGCGGTGTGCGCGGCCCGATCAACCTCCCGCTGGGCCAGACCGAGGCGCTGTGCAGCCTCGTGTTCAAGGCGCTGACCACGCCCGACACCCCGGTGGTGGCGGGGAACTTCCGTCCGCTGCGCGTGGTCACCCGGCCCGGCTCGGTGATGCACGCCGTGCCGCCGATGCCGACGTTCACGCTGTGGACCGGGCTGCTCGCCGGTGAGGTGGTGCTCAAGGCGCTCGCCGAGGGCATGCCGGAGCGCGTGCCTGCCTGCTCGGGCGGGGACGTCTGCTCGATGATGGGGCTCGGCGTCGACCCCCGTACGGGCCAGGCGTGGCTGGAGGCCACGAACGAGGCCGTGGGCATGGGCGGCCACGCGGGTGGCGACGGCGCGGACGGCGTGATGCACCTGTCGGAGCCCGGGTGCCGCAACAACCCTGTCGAGGTGCTGGAGACGAAGGCGCCGATGTTCATCGAGTCCTACGGCTACCGCCCCGACACCGGTGGCGCCGGCCGCCACCGCGGCGGGGTCGGCGTGAGCCGCGCCTACCGCTTCACCGCGCCCTCCACGGGAATCTGCCTGGTCTACAAGACCCGGACGAAGCCGTGGCCGATCGGCGGGGGCAGTGCGGGGGAGAACAACAGGATCGTGCTCAACCCCGGCACCGATCTCGAGGTGGTGCAGGGCGGCAGCTACAACAGGCTCGAGGCGGGGGAGGTGCTGGTGAACGACACCGGTGGCGGAGGCGGTTTCGGTGATCCGTTCACGCGGGAGCCCGAGAGCGTGGCCCGCGACGTGCGCAACGGCTTCGTGTCGGTGCAGGCGGCGGCCCGCGACTACGGCGTGGTGATCGATGCCGACACGTTCACGGTGGACGCAGCGGCGACGGCGCGGCTGCGGGAGCGTGCCGCATGAGTGAGCGTGTGAGCGAATCATGGACACAGCGCCTTCGCGCAGCGAAGACCGAGCGCAGCGAGGGAATGCGATGAGCGAGCGCGCGAGCGAATCATCGACACAGCGCGAGCGTGCGAGCGGATCGCTCTCGATCGTGAACGCGCGTGTCTTCGACGGCGTCTCCGAGGAGCTGACCGACGGGCCCGTGCACGTCGTCGACGGGCGAATCACGGAGGTGGGACCGGGCGCGAGCGCCACGGCGGACCGTGTGATCGACGCGCGCGGCGGCACGGTGCTGCCCGGCCTGATCGATGCGCACTTCCACGCGTACGGGATCGGCCTCGACCTGCTCGGCGTCGAGTCGCGCTCGTTGAGCTACGTGGCGCTGGCGGGCGCGCGGCGGCTTGCGAGGGCGCTCGCCCGCGGGTTCACGACCGTGCGGGACGTGGCGGGTGGCGACGCGGGTCTCGCGGCAGCGATCGACGAGGGGCTGTTCCCGTCGCCGCGCTACCTCTTCACCGGGCCGGCGCTGAGCCAGACCGGCGGGCACGGCGATGCCCGCAGCGCCGACAGCGACATCTGCGGTTGCCACGCCCACATGAACGAGGTGGTCGACGGCGTGGACGCGCTCCGGCACGCGGTGCGCGACCGCTTCCGCCGCGGGGCACATGCCATCAAGATCATGGCCTCGGGAGGCGTCGTCTCGCTGACGGACCCGATCCGCATTCCGCAGTACTCCGCGCAGGAGATCAGCGCCGTCACCGAGGAGGCCGCCCGCCGCGGCAGCTACGTCGCCGCGCACGCGTACTCGCCGGAGGCGATCCGGCACGCGGTCGAGAGCGGCGTCCGCTCCGTCGAGCACGGCAACCTGCTCGACGCCGAGACCGCCGCCTCGATGGCCGCGCACGGGGCCTACCTGGTGCCCACACTCATCACCTACGACGCGATGAACCGGCGCGGTGCGGAGGTGGGGCTGTCGCCGGTGGGGCAGGCGAAGAACCAGGAGGTGCTCGACTCCGGCCGCGCCGCCGTGGAGCTGGCCCGTGCCGCGGGCGTGCGGATCGGGTTCGGCACCGACCTGATGGGCGTGCTGGAGGACGAGCAGCTCGGCGGGCTCCGTATCCAGACCGAGGTGGAGGGGGTGGCACGCGTTCTGCAGGCGGCCACCTCGGTGAACGCCGACCTGCTCGGGCGCCCCGATCTCGGCCGGGTCCAGGCCGGTTGCGTCGCCGACCTTCTCGTCGTGGACGGCGATCCGTTCACCGACCCGTCGCTGCTGTGGGCTCCCGCCCGGCCGCCGTCGGTGATCACGGGCGGGGTGGTGGTCGGGGGCCCAGAGCATGACTCCTGAATCGCTGCGTAGGACCTGATCACAGCGCGGACGAACATCCACATAGGGTCTCCGGGTGACTTTCGCCGAGGCCGTGCTCCAGTTCGCCCTCGTCGCGGGGCTCCTCACCGTGATTCCGGGACTGGACACGGCTCTCGTGCTGCGCAGCACGCTGGCGCGTTCCCGCGCGTACGGGCTGGCCACCACAGCGGGAATCCAGGTCGGCACCCTCATCTGGGGCATGGCGGCGGCGACGGGCGCCGCGGCGCTGCTCGCCGCGAGCCAGTCCGCCTACCGCCTCCTGACCATCCTCGGGGCCGCCTACATGATCTGGATGGGCGCCTCGATGTTCTGGAAGACCTTCCGCCGCCAGGACGGTGCACCCGGTGTGGCCCCCGACGTCCCGTCGAGCCCGAAGCTGCACCGCGAGTTGACGCTGGGCCTGGCGACGAACCTGATGAACCCCAAGGTCGGGGTCTTCTACATCGCGATGATCCCGCAGTTCGTGCCCGACGGCGTCTCTCCACTGTGGATGGGGCTGCTGCTGGCGGCGGTGCACTGCGCGATCGCAGCCGTGTGGTCGTGCAGCCTCGTCGTGGGATCCGGGTTCTTCAAGGACCGCCTGGCCGGGTCCACCGCGGCGCGCTGGACCGACCGCATCACCGGAGGCGTCCTGATCGCCTTCGGTGCTCGCCTCGCCCTCACCCCACGGGCTTGACCACGGTGGGCTCACTCCGTGGCACGGCGCACCCGGCGACGGTGGGCGGTCCGGCGTCGGCGGGGTACTCCAGGAGCAGCACCGAGGTGACGGGCCCGCCGAGGCTGCGGTAGATGTGCGGGCGGGCGGCGGGGAAGCACACGTAGTCGCCCTGGCCGAGCTCGAACGGGTTGTCCGGCGGGCCGACGAGCAGGTTGCCCCCGGTCACGATCACGTGCTCGCGACCGTGGTGCCCGGCCGACTGCTGGGTCTCCCCGGGCCGCACGCGTTGGTCGTAGACCTCCACCACCTCGGCCGTGATGTCGAGCCGGCGCAGCATCCGCAGGTCCACAGCGTTGCTGCTGAGCACCTCCAGGTCCGCCGATCGCACGAGCACCACGTCGGGGTCGGTGCGCTGGGAGAGCAGCGACGAGACCGGAACCTGCAGCGCGCTCGACAGGCTGAACACCGTCTCGATCGTCGGGTTGCCCGCCCCCGACTCGAGTTGGGAGAGCGTGCCCTTCGCGATGTCGGACCGCCGTGCCAGCTCCGAGAGCGAGAGCCCCGACTCCTCCCGCAGCAGCCGCAGGTTGGCCGCAAGCACCTCACCGGCTCGTTCCCGGGCCATGCGACCTCCTTCGTCGGGAGGAAACGCTACCCAGCCCGGGGTCCTTCTCCTGGCTGGCCCCTTCCCGGTGCCTGCGCCGCTCATCCGGTGAGCGGTCCGCCGCGGTCCCGGATCCGGTCCAGCAGCCGCTCCAGCACGGCCGGGTCGCGGCGCAGCCCGTCGTGCTCGTACTCGTTGGTCACCCACGCTTCGCAGTTGCCGACGTGCTCGGCCGTGCGCAGCGACAGCCCGGCGTCGACGTACAGGTCGTCGTGGTAGACCACCGCCGCGACCGGCACGTCGTTCGCGGCCAGCCGTTCGAGGTCGTACAGGTCGCTCCAACCGGGCGTGGTCGCGAGAGCATGTGCCGCGGCCTCGAACGGGCGCAGCGCCCTGATCTCGGAGAACATCCAGGGGAACATCATCTCGCCGGTGAAGGTCAGCGGCCGGGCCGTCTCGGCGAACTCCGGGTGGCGCTCGCGCTCCGCGGCCGCCGCCCAGCCCGTGGCGGGTCCGTCGGCGCCGTGGCCGTAGATGCTCTCCTGCATCACGACGAAGAGCGGGTTGTCGGCGAACGCGGTGCGCTCGGCGACCTGCCGGCAGAACGTCTCGGAGAGCCGGTCGGCGCGCCGCTCGTCGGCCCACGCCTCGTCGAAGAGCCAGTGGAGCTCGTCCACGCCCGGGGCCATGCCGAGGTCGCCGCCGAGTGCCTGCAGCCGGTGCACCGTCAGCCGGTCCCCGTCGGGGAGCCGCACGTCGGACGCGGCCACGTGGTCGGCGACCGCCGAGACCAGGTCGGCGTCGGCCGGGTACCGGTCGTAGAAGCGGCGTACCCGCGCGGCCACCCGCGGGTACGTGCGGCGGTAGACCTCGGCCGCGGACGGCTCCAGCGACGCCAGCCCACCCGTGACGTAGCAGGCGGCGAGGCCCTGCGGGGCCTGCGAGAGGTAGGTGAGGGTGATGAACCCGCCGTAACTCTGGCCGAGTGTCTCCCAGCGCCGTCCCCCGTAGACCGTGGTCCGCAGGTGCTCGGCGTCGGCGACGATGCTGTCGGCGCGGAAGCAGCGCAGGTACGCGGCAGCGGCGGCGGGGTCGGAGAAGCGGGAGATGTCCGCACCGTCGACCCGGCTGGAGCGCCCGGTTCCCCGCTGGTCGAGCAGCACCACACGGTGGGTCCGCAGCGCCACGGGCAGCCACCCGTCGCGCTGCGGGCGAGGGCCCTTGCCGCCCGGGCCGCCCTGCAGGAACAGCAGCAGCGGCAGGTCCTCGTTCGCCTTCGCGGGGTCCACGACCTCGCGGGCGAAGACCTGCAGGGTCTCGCCGTCTGGGCGTGCCCAGTCCACGGGCACGTCCACGCGATGGTCGGTGACCCGCAAGCCGGGGCTCGTGGTGACGTTGACGACGGCCATCCCGTCCTCCTTCTCGTCAGATCCTCTCCGGGACACGGAGGGGCCGGGTGGCGCCGACGGCACCACCCGGCCCGCCGGCGTCACCCGGCGAGCGACGCGGTCTTGAAGCGCGGGATGCCGTCCGGGTAGTAGACGACGCCCTGCAGGTTCTTCGACGTCCCGAGGAACCAGGCGTCGTGGTAGAGGTAGATCACCGACCGCAGCTCGTGGACCCGCCGGATCGCCTGGCCGTAGAGATCGACGCGTTCGGCCTGGTCGGTGGCAGCGGCGGCCTGCTTGGCGAGGTCGTCGACCTGCGGGTCGGAGAGGCCGCTGAAGTTGTTGGAGCCACCGGTGGTCACCAGGTCGTTGATGTTGCCGTCCGGGTCGATCCGGCCGGACCAGCCGATGAGGAACGCGTCGAACTGCCCGGCTCGTGCCGCCGCCAGCGACGAGACGAACTCCTGCTGGTTGATCCGCACGTCGAACCCGACGTCCTTCGCCATCCCGGCGATCACCTCGGCGGTGCGCGGGCCCTCGTTGCCTGCGGGCACCATCAGGTTGACCGGGATCGGCGTGGGCACCCCCGACTGCGCGACGAGCTGGCGCGCCCGCTCCGGGTCGTAGGGCGTGCACTGCGGGTCCGACGGCCGGAACTGGCTCTGCAGCGGCAGCGGCAGGCAGTCGACGGCGTTCGAGTCGGCGAAGACGACCTTGTTGATCGCGTTGCGGTCCAGGCTCAGCTCGAAGGCCTCGCGCAGCTGCGCCGACTGACCCAGCGGGGTGCCGGCCTGGCCGGTCGGCGTCGCCGTGCCGGTGGTGTTGCCGACGTTGATGCTGACGGCCTGGTAGGCGATCGTGTCGACGTCCTGGATCGTCACGTCGGGGCTGTTCCTCAGCGCGATGGCGTCGGTCGCGGTGATGCGCTCGGCGGCCTGGACGTCACCGGACTCCAGGTTCGCCCGCCGCACGTTCGGGTCGGTGATGATGCGGTAGGTGACGCCGTCGAGCTTCACCTTGTCGGCGTCGTAGTAGTCCGTGGACTTCGTGAAGACGATCTCGCTGCCCGACGTCCGGGACTGGAACTTGAAGGGCCCGACGCAGACCGGCGCGGTGCCGAAGTTGTCGCCCAGCTGCTGCAACGCGGTCGGCGACATGATCAGCCCGGCGCGGTCGGCGAGCTGCGCGCCGAGCGGGGTGAACGGGTACTTGAGGGTCAGCCGGACGGTGTTCGGGTCAACCACCGTCACGTCCTGCACCGACGCAAGTTCTTTGGTGCGTGCCGAGCCCTTGAGCGTGCGGTGCCGGTCCAGCGAGGTCTTGACGGCCTCGGCGTTGAACGGGGTGCCGTCGTTGAACTTCACGCCCTGGCGCAGCGGGATGGTGACGGTCAGGCCGTCGGGGGAGACCTGGGGAACGTCGGCGGCCAGCTGGGGAACCAGGCTCAGGGTCTCGTTCGTGTCGTAGAGCTTCTCGCAGAACGACGTGAACACGACGCGCGCGGGGAAGGTGTTGGCGAGCGTCGGGTCCAGCACGTCGGGTTCAGCGGACAGCGCCATCACCAGCGTGCCGCCCGAGGCGGCCGCACCGCCTGACGCGTTGGCGCCGCTGCTCGCACCGGGTGTGGTGCAGGCGGCGAGGACGAGGGGTAAGGCGAGCGCCACGATCCAACGTCGTGCTCTCACGAGGACCTCCGGAGGAAGGAAAGGGGATTGCGGGCGGGGAGGGGTGCGCCGCGGTCAGCGGGGAGCCCGCGGCGTGGAGCTGGGTCGGCAGGCGGCGGGGGGGGGGGGGGCCCCCCCGGGGGGGGGGGGGGGGGGCGCCCCCCCCCCCCCCCCCGGGGCCCCCCCGGGGGGGGGGGCGGGGGGGCCCCCCCCCCCCCCCCCCCCGGCCGGGCGGCCCCCCCCGCCCCCC
>NZ_JAKXMK010000044.1 GCF_022524485.1 Pseudonocardia alaniniphila | reverse complement strand
GGGGGGGGGGGGGGGGGGCGCGGGGGGGGGGGGGGGGGGGGGGGGGGGGGGGGGGGGGGGGGGGGGGGGGGGGGCCCCCCGGGGGGGGGGGCGCCCCCCCCCCCCCCCGACCGCGTAGCCCTGGGAGCCGCGCGGGTTGGCGGCCGCGCGTAGCCACTCGCCGTCGCGGGCCACGGCGGATAGCCGTCCCAGCGACCAGCCGTCGACCTCCTGCACGTCGTGGCCGCGGGCGCGCAAATCGGCCAGCACGTCCGGTGCGTGCCGGTCCTCGATGACGAGCGAGCCCGGCACCGCCTCCCTCGGGTAGAAGGAGCTGCGGACGTGATCCGTGTGGAACATGGGGAAGTCGATGGCCTGCTGCAGGCCCATCCCTCCGTGCACGATGGCCAGGAACAGCTGGATCGACCACTGGTCCTGGTAGTCACCGCCCGGGGTGCCGAAGGCGAGCCAGGGCTTGCCCTCACGCAGCGCGAACGACGGGGTGAGGGTGGTACGCGGGCGGGCGCCGGGCCGGATCGTGGCCGGCAGCCCGTCCTCGGCCCAGAACATCTGGCCGCGCGTCGACAGGCAGAACCCCAGCGCGGGGATCGTCGGCGAGCTCTGGAACCAGCCGCCGCTCGGTGTCGCCGAGATCATCATCCCGTTCCGGTCGACGACGTCGATGTGGCAGGTGTCGCCGCGCACCTCACCGTCCGGGGTGAGGGTCGGCTCCCCGACGCCCGCCGCGACCGCCGCGGCGACGCCGGTCGCGCGGGCGCCGGGCAGCCGGGGTGTCCGTCCCCCGGGGGAGCCCGGCCGCAGCTCGTACGACGCGTCGGCGCCGACGAGCTTCGCGCGGGTTGCGGCGTAGGCGGGATCGAGCAGGTCGGCGAGCGGCACGTCGACGTGGTTCGGGTCGCCGTACCAGGCCTCACGGTCGGCCATGGCGAGCTTCGCGGTCTCGACGATCGTGTGGACCCAGTCGGCCGAGCCAGGTTCGGCGGCGGCCAGATCCAGCTCGTCGAGCAGCGCGAGCTGCTGCAGGAGCGCCGGGCCCTGCCCCCACGGGCCCGTCTTGCACACCGTGTAGCCGTGGTAGTCGAGCGTCACCGGCTTCTCGAACGTCGGCTCCCAGCGCGCGAGGTCGTCGGCGGTGAGCAGCCCGGAGTGCGCGCGCCCCGACGTGTCGACGACCTCGGTGTCCGCGCAGAACTCGCCGACGGCCTCGGCGACGAACCCGCGGTACCAGGCGTCGCGGGCCGCGGCGATCTGCCGCTCGCGGCTCCCGCCCGCAGCCTCACCCTCCTCGATCAGCCGCTTGTAGGTGCGGGCCAGCACGGGGTTGGCGAACCGGGCGTCCGGTGCGGGCACGGCTCCGCCCGGCAGCCAGGTGGCGGCCGACGTGGGCCAGCGGCTGGTGAACATCTCGGCGACCGTGCCGAGCGCGTGCGACACCCGCTCCAGCATCGGGTGGCCGTGCTCGGCGTAGTGCACGGCGGGTTCCAGCACGTCCCGCAGCGGCCAGGTGCCCCAGCGCTCGAGCATCAGCAGCCAGGCGCCGAAGGAGCCCGGGACCACGGCCGGGAGCAGCCCCGTGCCGGGCACGAGGTCGAGCCCGAGGTCGGCGAACACACCCACGTTCGCCGCCTGCGGCGCGACGCCCTGACCGCACAGGACCGTCACGTCCTCGGTGCCCGGGTCCCAGACCAGCGCGGGCACCTCGCCGCCCGGCCCGTTCAGGTGCGGTTCGACGACCTGCAGGACGAACCCGGCCGCCACAGCGGCGTCGGCGGCGTTCCCACCGCGTTCGAGCACCGACATCCCGGCCGACGACGCCAGCCAGTGGGTGCTCGCGACCATGCCGATGTCGCCGGTGATTTCGGGACGGGTGGTGAACACGGGACTCCTCTTGTCGGGCTTCCGGTCGTTCGTTGCGGTCATGGCGCGGCCACCCGCGGCCGTCCGGACTCCGCGGTCACGAGGTGGCACGCCACCGGGTGGTCCGGTGCCGTGACGCCCGTGAGCGGCGGGTTGTCGGTGGCGCAGCGGTCGATCGCGACCGGGCAGCGGGTGTGGAACCGGCAGCCGGACGGGGGATCGGACGGGCTGGGGAGGTCGCCGCTGAGGACGATCCGCTCCCGGCGCCTCACGTCGGCCGGGTCGGGCACGGGCGCCGCGGACAGCAGCGCTTGCGTGTACGGGTGCTGGGGATCGGCGAACAGCGTCTCCCGGCGTGCCGTCTCCACGATCCGGCCGAGGTACATCACCGCGATCCGGTCGCTGATGAACTCGACGACCGACAGGTCGTGGGTGATGAACAGACACGAGAAGCCGAGGTCGCGCTGCAGGTCCAGGAACAGGTTGAGGATCGAGGCCTGCACCGAGACGTCGAGTGCGGACACGGGCTCGTCGGCCACCAGCAGCCGCGGGCCGAGCACCAGCGCTCTGGCCAGCGCCACTCGCTGGCGCTGCCCGCCCGACAGCTCGTGGGGGTAGCGGGTGCGCATCTGCTCGCGCAGCCCCACTCGCTCCAGCATCTCGCCCACCCGCCGCGTCCGGTCGCGGCGCTCGCCCTCGCCGTGCTGCCGCAGCGGCTCGCCGACGATCTGGCCCACGGTCATGCGCGGGTTGAGCGAGGAGTAGGGGTCCTGGAAGACGACGTGCACGTCACGCCGTACGGGCCGCATCTCCCGGCGGCTGATCCGCGAGACATCGCGGCCCAGCAGTTCGACGGTGCCCGACGTCGGCGTCTCCAGGCGCGCGATGCAGCGACCCACCGTCGACTTGCCGCTGCCCGACTCGCCCACCAGGCCGAGCACCTCGCCGGGCGCGATCGTGAGATCGACGCCGTCGACGGCACGCACGGTGTGCCGGCCGCCGCGCAGCCGTGACCCGCCGGCGAAGTGCTTGTGCAGGTCGCGCACGACCAGCACGGGGTTCTCGCCGGTCACTGGATACCTCCCGGGCCGGGGTGGTGGCAGGCCGCCAGGTGCCCTGCCTGTTTCGGCTCCAGCAGCGGCCGGGTGCCGCGGCAGGCATCGGTGGCGCGCGGGCAGCGGGGGTGGAACTGGCACTCGTCGGGGTCGGACGTGGGCGCGGGTACCAGCCCGGGGATCTCCGTCAGCCGTCGCCTGCCGTCCACCAGCCGGGCCCGGCCGGGCAGGGCGCCCAGCAGGCCGACGGTGTAGGGGTGCTGCGGACGTGCGAACACCTCGGCGACCGGCGCCTGCTCCACGCGCCTGCCCGCGTACATCACCACCACGCGGTCGGCGACGTCGGCGACCACGCCGAGGTCGTGGGTGATGAGCACGACCGCGGTGCCCAGCTCGTCGCGGAGCTTGCGGATCACGTCCAGCACGCCGGCCTGCACGGTGACGTCGAGTGCGGTGGTCGGCTCGTCCGCGATGAGCACCTTCGGGTTGCAGGCCACCGCGATCGCGATCATCACGCGCTGGCGCATGCCGCCGGAGAGCTGGTGGGGGAAGGCGTCGGCACGGCGGCGTGCGTCCGGCATGCCGACCAGGGCGAGCAGCTCGACGGTGCGCTCGCGCACCTGACGCCTGCTGAGCCGCTCGTGCTGCTGCAGCACCTCGCCGATCTGGCGGCCGATGGTGTACGCGGGGTTGAGCGAGGTCATCGGCTCCTGGAAGACCACCGAGACGTCCTTGCCGCGCAGCTCCTGCATCCGCTGTTCCGGCAGCGACGTGAGCTCGACGCCGTCGAGCGTGACGGTGCCCTCCACCGTGACGTCGCCGTCGGGCAGCAGCCGGGGCACCGCCATCGCGGTGACGGACTTCCCGCAGCCGGACTCGCCGACCAGAGCCAGGATCTCGCCCCGATCCAGGGTGAACGACACGTCCTTCACGGCGATCACGGGGCCGTCGTCGGTGGCGAACGTGACGCGCAGGTCCCGTACGTCGAGGAGCGGTCCGGCGGCGGTCACCGGGTGCTCCGCGGGTCGAGGACGTCGCGCAGTCCGTCGCCGAGGAGGTTGAACCCGAGCGTGGCCATCGCGATCGCGAGGCCGGGGAACAGCGCGAGCTGCGGCGCCTGCGACAGGTACTGCTGGGCGTCGGTGAGCATCGTTCCCCACGACGGGGTCGGGGGTTGCACACCGAGGCCGAGGAAGCTCAGCGTGGCCTCGCCGATGATCGCGCCCGGGATCGCGACGGTCGCCTGCACGATCAGCACGTTCATGGTGTTCGGCAGGATGTAGCGGGCCAGGATCGTGCTGTCGCGGGCGCCGTCGGCGATCGCACCGGCCACGAAGTCCTGGTCGCGCAGCATCAGCGCCTCACCGCGGGCGATTCGCACCACCGCGGGGATCTGGGCCACCGCCAGCGCGATCACCACGTTGCGCAGCGACGCCCCGAGGATGGCGGCGAGCCCCACCGCGAACACGAGGAACGGGAAGGCCAGCAGCACGTCGTTGATCCGCATGATCACCGGGTCGAGCCATCCCCGGTAGAAGCCGGCGAGGAACCCGATCGGCACGCCGAGGAGCAGGGCCAGAGTGGTGGAGAGCACCCCGGCCAGCAGCGAGACCTGCGCGCCGTGCGCGATGCGGGACAGCACGTCGCGGCCGAGGTCGTCGGTGCCCAGCAGGTGCGCGGCGGACGGCCCGGCGAGCGTCGTCGAGAAGTCCTGTTCCTCGGGATCGCCGGTGAGCAGGGGCCCGATCACGGCGAGCAACACGAACGCGGTGACGAGCACCAGGCCCAGCATCGCGAGCTTGCGGCGCAGGAACCGGCGGCGGATGCGTTGCCAGCGCGAGGCCGTGGCCGCCGGGGGCGGTGCCACGCTGTCGGCGGCCTCCTCGAGAAGGAGCGGTCCGCTGGGGTCGGTCATGTCGACGCTCCGGTGAGACGCAGTCGCGGGTTGAGATAGGCGTAGGTCAGGTCCACCAGCAGGTTGATCAGCACGTACCCGGCGACGGTCACGAGCACGGCGCCCTGGATCACCGGGTAGTTGCGCGCCAGTACGGCGTCGACGATCAACTTGCCGAACCCGGGGATCACGAAGATCGTTTCTGTCACGACGGCGCCGCTGATCAGCGCACCGAGCTGCAGGCCGAGCACGGTGACCACGGTGGTGAGGCTGTTGCGCAGGGCGTGGCGGACCTCGCGTGGCCGGGACACGCCCTTCGAGCGCGCCGTGCGCACGTAGTCGGCGGAGAGCTGGCCCAGCAACGCCGATCTCGTCTGGCGCATGAGCACCGCCGACAACCCCGTGCCCAGCACGACCGCGGGGAGCACCATCCGCCGCACGTTCTCCAGCGGGTCCTCGGCGATTCCCACGAACCCGGACGCCGGCAGCCAGCGCAGCGTCACCGAGAAGACCAGGATCGCGAGCAACCCGAGCCAGAAATGCGGGACCGACAGCCCGAACAGGCCCAGTCCCGTGGCGGCGTAGTCGGCCGGGCCGCCGCGGCGGACCGCGGACGCGATCCCGGCAGGCACGCCGATCGCGAGGCCGACGATCACCGCGAGCACCGTCAGCTCGATCGTGACGGGCAGCCGCTCGATGATGATCTGGGCCACCGGGATGCGGTCGCGGGTGGAGAGCCCGAAATTGCCCTGCACCGCCTGGCTGACGTAGTTCCAGTACTGCACGGGCAGGGGGTCGTCGAGCCCGAACTGCTCGCGGATCGCCGCCAGCGTGGCCTCGTCGGTGCTCTCCCCGGCGAGCACCAGCGCCGGGTCACCGGGCAGCGCGCGCACTCCCAGGAACACGACGATGCTCGCGATGAACAGCGTGAGCAGGGCGGCGAGCACGCGCCGCACGATGAAGACGCCCATCCGTCAGCCCGTCGTACCGGAGGGCGCGAAGCGCGGGTGCGGAGTCCCGGGACGCACCGGCCTGCTCGCGGCTGCCCGTCTCACGTCCGGCTGTGATGGCATGTCTGACCTCGCCGTCGTTCGATAAAGTGAACGGGAGGCTAGGGATCTTGATACGGAGAGTCAACACCTTGCGCCGATAGTGGTCCACGACGGGACGTACGGCCCAGTCGGCCCTCACCTACCGCTCCCAGCGTTCGTTGTAACGAACAGATGACGGCGACGTCGACCTCTCGTGGACGCCGATGCCGCCCGCGTACTGCCCGACCTGCGGGCTTCCGGGTGTGAGGCCCACAGGGGCGGCGACGGGCGTTGTGACGATCCGGTTTCTCCCGCGGGGCGACTATTGCCGGACTGTCTGACGAAAGTGCAATATCACATGCCACATTCGTGAAGATCGAATCGGGGAAGCATGTACGTCCTGATCGGCGTGGGACTCGTGGTCGTCGGGTTCGCACTCCGGATCAACCCGCTGCTGGTGGTCACCGTCGCCGGTATCGCCACCGCTGCGATCGCCCGGATCGGGCCGGTCGAGATCCTCAACGCCTTCGGCACCGGCTTCGCGGGCAGCCGATCGGTCACGACGTTCGTGATCGTGCTGCCGGTGATCGGACTGATCGAGCGCTACGGGCTCCAGGAGCAGGCGAAGCGGTTGATCTCCCGCCTCAAGGCCATGACGACCGGGCGGATCCTCGCCGGGTACATGATCATCCGGCAGGTCACCGCCGCAGTTGGGCTCAACAGCATCGGCGGCCCGGCGCAGACCGTGCGGCCACTGATCTACCCGATGGCCGAAGGGGCGGCGCTGGAGCGGTACGGCCCGCTGTCGCTGCGGATGAGAGACAAGATCAAGGGCTACGCGTCGTCTGCCGACACCGTCGGCGTGTTCTTCGGCGAGGACATCTTCGTTGCGATCGGCTCGATCCTGCTGATCACGAGCTTCGTCGACACCACCTACGGCCTCGCCCTCGAACCCATCGACCTCGCGCTCTGGGCGATCCCGACCGGCGTCGCCGCATTGCTGATCCACGCCCCGCAACTGCTGTGGCTGGACCGCAAGCTCACGCGCATGGCCGCTGCGCCGGCTCAGGAGAAGGAGACGGCCAGTGCTGACAGCTGAATGGCTCTACTGGCTCATCGGCGCGTTCTTCGTGGCGATCGCCGTCCACATCCTGCGCGACACCGAGCACCCGCGGCGCCTCGGCAGCGCCGCGTTCTGGGGGCTCCTGGGCATCAGCTTCTTCTACGGGACGTTCGTGCAGAGCGGCCAGGCGCCCGCGTGGCTGCTGGGCATCGTGGTGCTCGTGATGGTGGCGCTCGCCGGGTTCGGCCGTGTCGGGAGGGGTAAGGCCGGGACCACGACCCCCGAGGAGCGCACGAGTCTCGCCGAGCGCTTCGGCAACAAGCTCTTCGTGCCCGCGCTGGTCGTGCCGATCGTGGCGGTGCTGATCGCTCTCGTCGGCCCGCTGATCAGCATCGGGGGCGAGCCGCTGCTCGCCGAGGGCAGCGCCACGCTGACCGGTCTGGGCATCAGCGCGATCGTGGCGCTGGTGGTGGCGATGCGGCTGCTGCGGCCCCCGTCGCCCGCCGCGCCGCCGTCGCTCGGCGTTCCGCTGCGCGAGAGCAGCCGCCTGCTGGAGGCGATCGGCTGGGCGGCGTTGCTCCCGCAGATGCTCTCGACGCTCGGGAGCCTCTTCACGCAGGCGGGCGTCGGCAAGGCGGTCGGCACGATCGCGGGCTGGGTACTGCCCGAGGGTTCGCTCCTCGCGGCGGTCGCCGTCTACGCGATCGGGATGGCCGCATTCACGGTCATCATGGGCAACGCCTTCGCAGCGTTCCCGATCATGACGGCGGCGGTCGGCTGGCCGGTGCTCGTGCAGACCTTCGGTGGCGCGCCGGCTCCGATATTCGCGATCGGGATGCTCTCGGGTTTCTGCGGAACGCTGGCGACCCCGATGGCGGCGAACTTCAACCTCGTTCCCGCCGCCCTGCTGGAGATGAAGGACAAGTACGGCCCGATCAAGGCGCAACTGCCGACGGCAGGCCTCGTGCTGCTGGTGAACATGGGAGTGATGTATGTCGTCGCATTCTGAGTTGTTGCTGCCCACGGAGACGCCGACGGACCGACGGAGCTGGGCGGACGGTTTCGCTGCCGTCGTCGTCGCGAACCTGTCGCGCCGTTTCCCGTACGCCACGCAGCACGAGACCCAGGGATCGGATGACCGCGCACTGCCGATCGAACTGCACCCGGCGTTCGCCACGTCCTACGACTGGCACTCGTGCGTGCACATGCACTGGCTGGCGGCGCGGCTGCTGTCGTTCGGCGTCGACGAGGCCGTCGGCGCCCGGCTGGAGGCGCTCCTCGCGGAGAACCTCACCGCCGCCAACCTGGAGGTCGAAGCCGCCTACCTGGTCGCGCACCCGCACTTCGAACGGCCGTACGGCTGGGCGTGGGCCCTTCGGCTGGCCGCGGAGGTCGCCACCTCACCGGTCTCCGCGGTCCGGGCGCTGGCACCGGCGACCGCCGCGTTCGCAGGGACGGTGGCGGAGCTCGTCGCGGCGTGGACGGTGAGCGTGCCCGAGCCGGTGCGCCACGGTGTGCACTCGAACTCGGCCTTCGCGCTCGCGCTGATCGTCGAGTCGGCGCGGACGCTGGGGCTCGCCGATCTCGAGGCCGCCTGTGCCGGCGCCGCGCGCCGCTGGTTCGCGGGCGACCGGGGCTGGCCCGCCGACTGGGAGCGCAGCGGGCAGGACTTCCTCTCGCCCGGCCTCGCCGAGGCCGACCTCATGCGGCTCGTGCTGCCAGCCGAGGAGTACGTCTCGTGGTGCGTCGGGTTCCTCGGCGCCACCGCACCGGAGAGCCCGATCTTCCGCCCGGTCACCGTGCTCGATGCGCGCGACGGGCATCAGGTCCACCTCTACGGCCTCGACCTCTTCCGCGCGGGCGCGGCCACGCGCATCGCCGGCGCTCTCCCCGACGACGGCGACGCGGGTGAGCTGGCACGGAGACTGCGGGCGAGTGTCCCGCCGTTGCTCGGCGCGGGGCTCGCGGCGAGCGTCTCGGACGAGTACTACTCGACGCACTGGCTCGCGACGTTCGCGTGGGTCGCGATGGAATCCATCGAGGGGAGTGCGCGGGCGAGCTGATCGGCGGCGCCCCGGTCGGGAAAATGTCCCGGAAATCCCGTGCAATGTGACATAGTACTGGGGTGCCGGTGGTGACTGTGGACGTGCTGGTGATCGGGGCAGGCATGGTCGGCTCCGCGTGCGCGTACCACTGCGCCGAGGCCGGCCTGCGGGTCGCGGTCGTCGACCGCGGACCTGTCGCCGGGGGCACCACCAGCGCGGGAGAGGGCAACATCCTCGTCTCCGACAAGGAGCCGGGTGCCGAGCTCGAGATGGCGCTGCTGTCCGTGCAGCTGTGGGCCGCGCTCGGCGAGCGCATCGGAGCCGATCGCCTCGAACTGGAGCCCAAGGGCGGGGTGGTCGTGGCGCAGACCGCCGAGGCTGCCGCAGGCCTCGCCGGGCTGGTGGCCGCCCAGCGTGCAGACGGCGTCGAGGTCAGCGACGTGAGCGCGGCGGAGCTGGCGGAGCTGGAGCCGAACCTCACGCGAGAGGTGAGCGCCGGCGCGCACTACCCGCAGGACATGCAGGTGCAGCCGATGCTGGCGGCCGCCGAGCTGTTGCGGCAGGCGCGCGTCCGCGGCGCCACCGTGCGCACCGGCTGCGAGGTCCTCGGCCTGCGGAGGAGCCCGGACGGCGCGGTGATCGGGGCGACGACCAGCGCGGGGGACATCTCCGCGCGGTACACGATCAACGCCGCGGGCACCTGGGGCGGCGAGGTGGCGGCGATGGCAGGGGTGAACGTTCCGGTGCTGCCGCGCAAGGGGTTCATCCTCGTGACCGAGCCGCTGCCGCCCGCTGTGGTGCGCCACAAGGTCTACTCCGCCGACTACGTCGCCAACGTGGCGAGCGGCGACGCGGGCCTCGAGACGTCGGTGGTCGTCGAGGGCACCCGGGCGGGCACCGTGCTCGTCGGGGCGAGCCGGGAACGGGTGGGCTTCGACCGCACGGTCTCGGTCGCTGTGCTGCAGCGGCTCGCCGCGCAGGCGATCGGCCTGTTCCCGTTCCTCTCCGACGTGACGCTGCTGCGCAGCTACCTGGGGTTTCGTCCGTACTGCCCGGACCATCTGCCGGTGATCGGCGAGGATCCGCGCGCACCCGGCCTCGTGCACGCCTGCGGCCACGAGGGGGCGGGGATCGGCCTGTCCGCTGCCACGGGCCATCTGATCGCGCAGGTCCTCACCGGCGAGAAGCCCGACCTGGACCTGGCCCCGTTCCGGCCGGACCGTTTCACCGTGGAGGTGGCATGACGCCGGAGATCCGTTTCGTCTTCGACGACGCCGAGCTCATCGCCGCACCGGGGCAGAGCATCGCGGCGGCGTTGATCGCCGCGGGTCGGCGGTCGTGGCGCACCACCCGCGTCGGCGGCGAGGCGCGCGGTGCGTTCTGCGGCATCGGGGTGTGCTTCGACTGCCTCGTGATGGTGAACGGCAGGCCGAACCAGCGGGCGTGCCTGACCGAGGTGCGGCCGGGAGACCGGGTCGAGCGTCAGGAGGGGACGGGCCGTGAGCACCTCACCGGCTGAGAGCTACGACGTCGCCGTGCTCGGCGCCGGGCCTGCCGGGCTCGCCGCCACGGTCGCCTCGCGGGCGTCCGGAGCGCGAACGGCGCTGGTGGACGCAGGCACACGGGTGGGCGGGCAGTTCTGGCGCCACCGCGACGGCGACGACGGCACCGGCCACCACCAGTGGCCGGAGCTGAGGCGGCTGCGCGCCGCAGTTGCCGGACCCGACCTGCTCGGTGGCCACGCGGTCTGGCACGCCGAACGCACCGACCGCGGTGTCACCCTGCACACCACGACCACTGTGGACGGCCGATCGGTCTCCCGCCGGATCCGCTGCCGGACGCTCGTCGTCGCCACGGGCGCCTACGACCGCCAGCTCCCGTTCCCCGGCTGGACGCTGCCCGGCGTCTACACGGCGGGCGGGGCGCAGGCCCTGCTCAAGGGCCACGGTGTGGCGGTGGGCCGACGGGTCGTCGTCGCCGGCACCGGGCCGTTCCTGCTGCCTGTCGCGGC
The DNA here is from genome assembly GCF_022524485.1 of Pseudonocardia alaniniphila. GTDB lineage: Bacteria > Actinomycetota > Actinomycetes > Mycobacteriales > Pseudonocardiaceae > Pseudonocardia > Pseudonocardia alaniniphila. Next base: position 39,230 of record NZ_JAKXMK010000044.1, on the reverse strand, counting down.
CGGGCTCGCGGAGGCGGGCACCGAGGTCGTCGGTGTCTTCGAGGCGGGCGCGCCCACCGGCTTCGCCCGCCACCCGGCCGCGGTGCTCGCCAACGTCGGCAAGCTCGCGGAGGGCGCGGGCTACGCGCGCACGCTGCTGCGCCACCGCGTGCAGTACCGGACCCGCACGGCGGTGATCGCCGCACACGGCGGCGGCGACGGCGTGCATGCGGTGACGGTCGCCCGTCTCGACGCCGGGTGGAATGTCCGGCCGGGCACCGAGCGGGTGCTGGAGTGCGACGCGGTGGCCGTCGGCTACGGCTTCACCCCACAACTGGAGATCCCGTTGCAGCTGGGCTGCGCCACGCGACTCGACGCCGACGGCAGCCTGGTGGCCGTCGCCGACGACCGGCAGCAGGCGTCCGAGCCCGACGTGTTTCTCGCAGGCGAGGTGTGCGGGGTCGGCGGGGCGGCGCTGTCGCTGGTGGAAGGGCAGCTGGCCGGGCTGCACGCAGCGCGCGGCCACCTCGATCCCGGCGTGCTCGCCCGGCTGCGGCGCCGCCGCGACCGGCTCCGCGCCTTCGCCACCGCGATGCACGACGCGCACCCGGTTCCCACCGGCTGGACGGGCTGGCTCACCGGAGATACCACGGTGTGCCGCTGCGAGGAGGTGCCGGTGTCGGCGATCCGCGCGGCCGTCACCGAGCTCGGAGCCACCGAGGCGCGCACCGTGAAACTGCTGGCCCGCCCCGGGATGGGGCTCTGCCAGGGCCGGGTCTGCGGGTATGCCACCGCGGGCCTGGTGGCGCGGGAGTGCGGCCGCGCCGTCACCGCTCAGGATCTCCTCGGCACCGCCTCCCGCCCGATCGCGCAACCGGTGACGCTCGGCAGCGTCGCCGCAGGTTTGGACCCGACCGACGACCTTCCGGAGGACCGATGACCGCACCCACTCGACCGTGGCACGGAGTTCTGGTGGCCACCGCTCTGCCGCTGCGGCCGTCCGAGTCCGGGGTGCTCGCCCCCGACTTCGACACCTTCGCCGAGCACGTGGCCTGGCTGGCGGAGCAGGGCTGCCAGGGTGTCACCCCGAACGGCTCGCTGGGTGAGTACCAGACCCTGACGCCCGAGGAGCGCGCGCGGGTGGTGACCACGGCGGTCGCGGCCGCGCCGGAGGGCTTCACCGTGATGCCCGGTGTCGCCGCCTACGGGGCCGGAGAGGCGCGGCGGTGGGCGGAGCAGGCCGCCGAGGCCGGCTGTGCCGCGGTGATGTTGTTGCCGCCCAACGCCTACCGCGGCGACGAGCGCGCGGTCGTCGAGCACTACCGCGAGGTGGCGAGGGCGGGCCTGCCGATCGTCGCCTACAACAACCCCATCGACACCAAGATCGACCTCGTGCCCGAGCTGCTCGCCGAGTTGCACGGCGAGGGGCTCATCGTCGGGGTCAAGGAGTTCACCGGCGATGTGCGCCGGATCTACCGCATCGCCGAGCTCGCGCCCGGGCTCGACGTCCTGTGTGGCGCCGACGATGTGGCGCTGGAGCTGGCGATCGCGGGCTCGCCGGGCTGGATCGCCGGCTACCCGAATGCTCTGCCGCGCTCCACGGTGCGGTTCTGGGAGGCTGCGACGGCGAAGGATCTCGATGTCGCGCTGCCGCTCTACCGATCGCTGCATCCGCTGCTGCGGTGGGATTCCCGCACCGAGTTCGTGCAGGCCATCAAGCTGAGCATGGACGTCGTGGGCCGCTACGGTGGCCCGTGCCGACCGCCCCGCGTGCCGCTCACCCCGGAGCAGGAACAGACGGTGCGCCAGGCCACTGAGAAGGCCGTCGCCGAGGGACTGACCTGACCATGCGCGCGAAACGCGTCTTCCACGCCGTCGACTCCCACACCGAGGGGATGCCGACGCGCGTGATCACCGGTGGCATGGGGGTGGTTCCCGGCGCCACGATGTTCGCCCGCCGCCAGTACTTCATGGAGCACCTCGACCACGTGCGCAAGCTGCTGATGAACGAACCGCGCGGGCACTCCGCGATGAGCGGTGCGATCCTGCAGCCGCCCACGCGGCCCGACGCCGACTGGGGCGTGCTGTTCATCGAGGTCTCCGGCTGCCTGCCGATGTGCGGCCACGGCACCATCGGCGTGGCAACGGTGCTGGTCGAGACCGGGATGGTGGAGGTCACCGAGCCGGTCACCACGATCCGGCTCGACACCCCCGCCGGGCTCGTGGTCGCCGACGTGGCGGTCGAGGACGGGGTCGCACGGGCCGTCACGTTGCGGAACGTGCCGTCGTTCGCGCTCGGCCTGGACCGCACGGTGGTGGTGGAGGGCTACGGCGAGGTGCGCTACGACATGGCCTTCGGCGGCAACTTCTACGCGATCCTCGACCTCGAGCAGGTCGGCATCCCGTTCGACCGGGCGGAGAAGCAGCGGCTGCTCGACTTCGGGCTCGCGATGATGGACGCCGTCAACGCGAAGGACCGCCCGGTGCACCCGGAGAACCCCGAGGTCGCAGGCTGTCACCACGTCTACCTCGCCGCACCGGGTTCCACGGCGCGGCACTCGCGGCACGCGATGGCCATCCACCCGGGCTGGTTCGACCGCTCGCCGTGCGGCACGGGCACCAGCGCCCGCATGGCGCAGTTGCACGCCCGCGGCGAGCTGCCCATGGACACCGACTTCGACAACGAGTCGTTCATCGGCACCCACTTCATCGGGCGGCTCGTGGAGGAGACGACCGTCGGGGTCCTGCCCGCGGTCGTCCCGACGATCACGGGACGGGCCTGGATCACCGGTACAGCGCAGTACTTCCTCGACCCCGCCGACCCGTTCCCGGAGGGTTTCGAGCTGTGACGGTGCCCGCGGCGCTGGACGGCGCGGCGGTCGAGCGGGCGCTGGCGATGCCCGTCGCGATCGCCGCGATCCGCGACGCGCTGCGCGGCGGGCTCGACCCGGCAGCGGGTCCTGCCCGCTCCGTGGTGCCGGTACCGCACGGACAGCTGCTCCTGATGCCCGCGTACTGGGGCAGGTACGCGGGCGTCAAGCTGGCCACTGTCGCGCCTGGCAACCCCGAGCGCGGCCTGCCGCGCATCCAGGGTGCCTATCTGCTGCTCGACGGCGAGACGCTCAGGCCGCTCGCGGTGGTCGACGCGGTGTCGCTCACCGCGATCCGCACCGCGGCGGTGTCGGCCGTCGCCGTCGACCTGCTCGCCGAGCCGGACGCGCGGCGGCTCGTCGTGTTCGGCTCGGGGCCGCAGGCGCACAGCCACCTCGCCGCGGTGCGCGCGGTCCGGCCGGTCGACGAGGTCGTCGTCGTGGGCCGTGACGAGGGCCGGGCACGTGCGTTCGCCGACGCCGCGGCGGGGGAGGGACTCACGGCCCGCGTGGGCACGGCCGCAGACGTGGCAGGAGCCGATCTGGTCGTCTGCGCCACCACTGCCCGCACGCCGCTGTTCGACGGCGCACTGCTGCACCCGCGCGCCACCGTGGTGGCCGTGGGCTCGCACGAGCCGGACGCGGCCGAGGTCGACGCGACCACCGTGTGCGCCTGCACCGTCGTGGTGGAGGACCGGATGACGGCGCTGCGGGAGGCGGGCGACGTGATCGGGCCGGTGCAGGCAGGCCTGCTCGACCCCGGCACACTCGTCGGTCTGGCGGACGTCGCCCGGGGCGTGGTGGTCGTTCCGCCGTCCCGGCCGCGACTGTTCAAGAGCGTCGGGATGGCGTGGGAGGACCTGGTGCTCGCCGCCGAAGTCCATGCGGCCGTCTGATCTTGCTGTGTAGCTTCCTCGGAAGGTGTCGTCACGGCTCAAGGAGGAGATCCGCGGTGCATGATCTTGTGCTCAAGGGCGGCACGGTCGTGGACGGCACCGGCGCTCCCGCGCGGTCCGCCGACGTCGGCATCCGCGACGGCCGGATCGCCGAGATCGGCAGGATCGCGCGGAGCGAGGGGCAGCGCTACCTCGACGTCTCGGGTGCCGTGGTGTGCCCCGGCTTCATCGACCTGCACTCGCACGCCGACTACACCGTCTTCGCAGCGCCGGAGGCCGTCACCCAGTCCGCGCAGGGCGTCACCACGCTGGTCACCGGCAACTGCGGGTTCTCCCCGTTCCCCGTCGTGCCCGAGCACGCCGAGGAGCTGCGCTCCCATGGTGACTTCCTCGACGACGGCCTGACGTGGGAGTGGTCGACCGCGGGGGAGTACGCAGACGCCGTCGACCGGCTCCCGCTCGGCGTCAACATCGCCCCGCAGGTGGGCCACTCGGCGCTGCGGATCGCCGTGCTCGGCCTCGACGACCGGCGGCCGGACGACGCGGAGCTCGCGCGGATGCGTGAGCTCGCACGGGCGGCTCTCGCCGACGGCGCCGCCGGCCTGTCCAGCGGCCTCATCTACGCCCCCGCGTCGTACGCGGCGCCGGAGGAGCTCGCGGCCGTCGCGGCCGAGGCCGCTCGGTTCGGGCGGGTCTACTCCACGCACATCCGCGACGAGGGCGACTACCTCGACAGCGCGATCGACGAGGCGATCGAGGTCGGCAGGAGCACGGGCGTGCGGGTCGAGATCTCCCATCTGAAGGCGGTGGGACCGGCCAACTGGGGGCGGGTCGCGGCTGCGATGGAGCAGATCGCCGCGGCTCGCCGCGACGGCGTCGACATCCGCGCCGACCAGTACCCCTACGCGGCGGGAAGCACGACTCTCACCACACGGCTGCCGGCCTGGAGCATGGAGGGCGGCGTGCCGGAGCTGCTGCGCAGGCTGTCCGACCCGGGGGTGTGCGACCGGATCGTCGCGGAGCTGGAGGCCGACGACATGTGGTCGTTCCTGGCCCCGCGCATCGTCGTCGCCGACACCCCGGAGGGGCCGTTCCACCGGTTCGTGGGCCAGGACCTCGCCACGATCGCCGCGGCGATCGGGGAGACGCCCGCCCGCGCGATGCTGGAGGTGTTGCGCGGCCAGCGGGGCACCGTGTCGATCATCATGCACGGGATGGCGGAGGACGACGTCCGCACGGCGCTCGCCGACCCCGCGGTGGCCGTCGCGAGTGACGGGTGGGTACTGAGCTGCCCTGGCGACGGAATGCCGCACCCTCGAAGCTTCGGCACGTTCGTCAGGGTCCTGGGCCGCTACACCCGCGACGAAGGACTGCTGGATCTGCCGACGGCTGTCGCGAAGATGACCTCGCTCCCCGCGTCGCGGCTGGGCTGGACCGACCGCGGCGTGCTGCGTCCCGGTGCCGTCGCCGACATCGCCTGCTTCGACCCGGACCGGGTCGGCGACCCGTCGACCTTCTCCGAACCGTGGCAGCTGGCGGAGGGCGTGATCCACACGCTCCTGCGGGGGCAGCCCATATGGGAGAACGGCGCACCCACGGGCGCCGCGGCGGGGCAGGTCGTGCGCACAGTGAGTGAGAAGGGACGGATTCGGCATCACCATGACCCGAGCTGAAGATCTGATCGCAGGCCTGGAAGATCGACTACCGAACCTGGAGGCGCTCTATCGCGACCTGCACGAGCACCCCGAGCTGTCGTTCCAGGAGAAGCGCACTGCGACGGTGATGGCGGGCAGGCTCGCCGCCGCCGGGTTCGAGGTGACCACCGGGGTGGGCGGCACCGGCGTCGTCGGAGTGCTGCGCAACGGGCAGGGGCCGGCCGTGCTGCTGCGGGCCGACATGGATGCGCTGCCGGTCCAGGAGATCGAGAAGGTGCCCTACCGCAGCCGCGCCACCGGCATCGACCAGGACGGGCTCGCCGCTCCGGTCATGCACGCCTGCGGGCACGACACCCACATGACCGCGCTGGTCGGCGCGATAGAGCAACTCGCCGCGCGCCGCGGGGACTGGTCGGGCACCGTGCTCGCGGTCCTCCAGCCCGCGGAGGAGGTCGGGGGCGGTGCCCGCGCCATGCTCGACGACGGGTTCCTGGAGCGGTTCCCGCGCTTCGACGTCGCGCTGGGACAGCACATCACCTCGGCGCCCAGCACCCACCTGTACGCCTGCCCCGGTGTGTTCATGGCCGCGGCCGACAGCCTGCGGATCACCGTCCACGGTCGCGGCGGGCACGGATCGGCCCCGCACACCACGATCGACCCCGTCGTCATCGCCGCGTCGATCGTGATGCGGCTGCAGACGATCGTCGCGCGGGAGGTCGCGCCGAACGACGTGGCCGTGGTGACGGTCGCCGCCATCCACGCGGGCCGCAAGGAGAACGTCATCCCCGCGGAGGCGGAGCTCAAGGTCAACGTGCGCACCTTCGATCCGGACGTCCGGTCGCACGTGCTGGCCGCGATCACGCGCATCGTGCAGGCCGAGGCCGCGGCGGCCGGAGCGCCCAGGGCGCCCGAGATCGCTCCGATCAACGGCTTCCCCGTGCTCACCAACGACGTCGAGGCGACGCGGAAGGTGATGGCGGCGTTCAGCGAGGCGTTCGGGGCGGACCACGTCCACGAGACCACCCCCAAGACGGGCAGCGAGGACTTCGGGTGCTTCGCCGAGGCCGCCGGGGTGCCGTCGGTGTTCTGGAACTTCGGCGGGTTCGACCCGGCGCTCTTCCCCGACGGCCCGCAGCGGCCACAGGTAGCGGTGACCGCCGGGCGTGCCCCCGGGGGCCACTCGCCGGAGTTCGTCCCGACCGGCCTCGAGCCGACCCTGCGACGTGCTGTCGAGGCGATGCTGACCGCGGCCGCGATCTGGCTGGGCCCCGGCGTGCCCGCGGTCTGAGCCCGAGCGGGCGGCCCGGCATCCCGCCAAGGGGTGCGGCGAGATCGCCGCGAGATTCGGTTGCGCGCCCCTGCGGGGGCGGAAACCCGGATCCGGCAACGATCATGACGTCATCCCGGCCGATGCGATTGTACTATGTCACATGCCACACATGCGGGGTTTGCTGTGTGTAGTCAGAGGCATCCCCCACGTCTTGCTTTCCGGGAGCGTGAACTCGGCATGGGAGGATCTGCCGATCGCTGTGACCAGCGGCGGAACGAGCAGGGGAGATGTATGACGGCCGCGGAGGGTCATCCCTCGTTGACTCTGCCTTCGTTCGGCGTGCGCCGGAACCTGCGTGACGAGATCATCGAGACGTTACGCGCGGCGGTGATCTCCGGCGAGCTACGGCCGGGAGTCGTGTACTCCGCGCCGAGCCTGGCTGCGCAGTTCGGCGTCTCAGCCACCCCGGTGCGGGAGGCGATGCTCGATCTGGCCAAGGAAGGGCTGATCGACGCCCTGCGGAACAAAGGGTTCCGGGTCACCGAGCTGTCCGACAAGGACCTCGACGACCTGAGCGAGCTGCGCGCCCTGATCGAGGTGCCCACGGTGCGGAGGATCGCCGAGGCCGGTGTCGACCAGTCGGTGATCGACCGGCTCCGGCCACTGGCCGCCGGTATCGAGGAGGCCGCCGAGAGGCGCGATTTCATCGCTCACGTCGCCATCGACATGGAGTTCCACCTCGAACTCCTGGCCCTCGCGGGCAACCCGCATCTGGTGGAGACGGTGCGCTCGCTGCGTTCGCGATCGCGCATCTACGGGCTGCGCAGCCTCGCCGAGCGTGACGAGCTGGTGCCCTCCGCGCACGAGCACGCCGAGCTGATCGACCTCATCGAGGCGGGGGACGCGGCGGGAGCCGAGCGCTTGATGCACCGCCACATCCGTCACGTGCGGGGGATCTGGGCCGAGCCGCAGCCGGACCGGGACGATGCTTGAGCCGTCCCGGTGCGGGCCGCGGCTCCCGCCGGTAGCGCGTCGGCCGCGGACCCGCAGGATCGTGGTGCGAGTAAGAGTCAGAGAGCCGTCGGGACCGCAGGACCCGACGTGGTCAGTTCGTTCCGCTGCACCACGCCGTCCTTGACGACCAGTGCGACGCGGCCGGTCGCGGTGATGTCGGCGATCGGGTCACCGTCCACCAGGATCAGGTCGGCGAGCTTGCCGGCCGTCAGCGTGCCGAGATCGTGCGCGAGGCCCAGGTTCTCCGCGGCGGCGCTGGTGGCGGCGACCAGGACCTGCATCGGCGCCAGCCCGTGCTCGACCATCAGCGCGAGCTCGCGGGCGAGGTCGCCGTGGGCGTTGAACGGGGTGCCGGCATCGGTGCCTGCGGCGATCCGCATGCCGGAGGCCACCGCGGCCGCGAAGCTCTTGCGCTGTTGCTCCGCCTCGGACGCGGCCTTGTCGACCACCCACGCGGGGATGCCCTTGGCCTGGCCGTTGCGGATGATCCCGTCGACGGCGAGCATCGTCGGGACGAGGAACGTGCCTTGGTCGATGGCCAGATCGAGCAGCTCGTCGTCGAGGTAGAAGCCGTGCTCGATCGAGTCGATGCCGGCGAGCAGGGCGTTGTGGATGCCGGCCCGGCCGATGGCGTGTGTGGTCACCCGCCGGCCGGAGTTGTGCGCCACCTGCGCGGCGGCCGCGAGCTCCTCGGGCAGCAGGGCCGTCTGGGTCGGCGTGACGCCGGGGGTGAGCACGCCCCCGGTGGCCATGATCTTGATGACCGCGGCGCCTGCCTTGATCTCCTGACGGGTCGCCTTGCGCACCTCGTCGGGGCCGTCGGCCTCGCGGCCGATGAAATGCCCGTGGCCTCCGGTCATCGTGATGACCCGGCCGGCGGCCTGCACCCGCGGCCCGGGTACCGCTCCGCGTTCGATCTCCTTGGCCAGCTCGACGACGACGCCGTCGGCGGCTCCGCAGTCGCGCACCGTGGTCACCCCCGAATGCAGGGTGGCCCAGGCGCTGCGGGCGGCCCGGAGAGTGGCCTTGGGAATGCTGTCTCCGGCGGCCTGGGCGAACGTGTCCGGTGCCCCGTCTGCCGTCAGGTGCACGTGACAGTTGATGAGGCCGGGCAGCAGCGTGCGGCCCTCGCCCTCCACCACGGTCTCCGGGGAGGTGACGGGCGCCTGATCGGCCGGACCCATCCAGGCGATGCGGCGGCCCTCGACCACCAGCGCCTGGTCGGGGACCGGTGATGCGCCGGTGCCGTCGATGATCGTGACGTCGCGGATCAGGAAGCTCGGAGTGCTCATGAGGCCTCTCGGGAGTGGGAAGGGAGGAGGCGAGGGCCGGTGCTCATGCCGCCGGCCGGTCCACGACCTGCATCCGGGGGTCCAGCGCGTCCCGCAGGCCGTCGCCGAGCAGGTTGAAGGCGAGAATGGCCAGGAAGATCGCGATGCCCGGGAAGGCCGTCAGGTGCGGAGCGCTGAAGATGAACTGCCGCCCTTCGCCGAGCATCGTCCCCCATTCAGCGGTCGGTGACTGCACGCCGAGGCCGAGGAATCCGAGCCCGGCCGCGAGCAGGATGCTCACCCCGATGCTCAGCGTGGCATGCACCAGCACGGGCGTCAGTGAGTTGCGAAACACGTGCAGGGTGATGATCCGCAGGTTCCCGGCGCCCAGCGCCCGCGCCGCCTCGACATAGGGCTCCTCGCGCAGGCTGAGCACCGAGGAGCGCACGAGTCTGGCGATCACCGGGATGACGCTGATGCCCACGGCGATGATCACGTTCTGCAGGCTCACCCCGAGCAGCGCGACGAGGGTGAGCGCCAGCAGGATGCTGGTGAAGGCGAACAGCATGTCGGCGAAACGGGAGACGACCAGGTCGGCCCACCCGCCGAAGTACCCGGCGACGATCCCCAGCGGCACGCCGATCAGCAGGCCGATCGCCACCGCCAGCACACCGATGAGCAACGAGATCCGGGTGCCGTACATGAGCCGGGTGGCGATGTCGCGCCCCAGCTGGTCGGTGCCGAGCCAGTGCGATCCAGAGGGTCCCTGGATCGCGACGGACAGGTCCTGCGCGTTCGGGTCGTAGGGCGAGATCAGCGGCGCGATGGCTGCCAGCAGGATGAACGTCAGGATGATCCCCAGCCCGATCAGCGCCGGGGGGTGGTGGCGGAAGCGCCGCCAGGCTCTCATCGGGTTCCCTCCACCATCTCAGTACCTGATCCGCGGGTCGACGACGACGTAGAGGACGTCGACGATCACGTTCAGGAGGATGAACAGCGTGGCGTAGACGAGGACGAGTCCCTGCACGACGGCGAAGTCACGGGCTGCGATCGAGTCGACCATCAACCGCCCGATACCTGGCCAGCCGAAGACCGTCTCGGTCAGGACGGCCCCGCCCAGCAGCGCTCCGAACTGCAGGCTGATGACCGTCAGAACCGGGATGAACGCGTTGCGCAATCCGTGGCGGATGATCACCGTGCCCGGCGGTGCGCCCTTGGCCTGCGCCGTCCGGATGAAGTCCTGTCCGAGCACCTCGAGCATGCTGGCGCGCGTCATGCGGGAGACCAGCGCGGTGGAGAACGCCGCGAGGGTGCCCGCCGGCAGCACGATGCTGAGCGGCCCCTCGCTGCCGGCGGCGGGCAGCCATCCCAGCGTCACGGCGAACACCAGGATCAGCAGCAGGCCCAGCCAGTACACCGGCATGGACACGCCGGCCATCGCCACGCCGGAGATCACGTGGTCGAGGACGGAGTTGCGCCGCACGGCCGCGATGACTCCCGCCGTCACCCCGATGACCGAGCCGACGAGGGTGGCCACCGCCGCCAGTGTCAGCGTGGCCGGCAACCGGGCGACGATCTCCGTGACGACCGGCCGCGACGTGCGGGCCGACTCGCCCAGGTCGCCCTGCAGCACGCCGGAGATGAACGACCAGTACTGCGACAGCAGCGGCTGGTCCAACCCCAGCTGGGCGCGGAGCCGGTCGACCTGTTCCGCGCTGGCGTCCAGACCGGCCAGGACCCGGGCCGGATCGCCGGGCAGCACCCGCAGCATCAGGAAGATCAGCACCGACACCCCGAACAGGGTGATCAGCGACAGCAGCAGCGTGCGCACGATGTGTGCTGCGGTGCCTTTCATCGTGACAGCGCCCTTCGTCGCGCCAGGCCCTTCATGCGCGGCTTCCCCTTCTGCATGTCCGCGGCCGCTCCCGCCCCCGTGCCGGAGGCGGGAGCGGCCGCATGGTCTGGCTCAGCTCGCCGGACGTGCGTGGATGGCGTCGAACTTCTCGGTCGGTGTGGTGGTGATGCCGGTGACGTCGGTGGAGTGGACGACCGGGAAGGACTGGGTCCACAGGAAGATCCAGGGCGCCTGGTCCCAGATGATCTTCGACGCGTCGCAGTACATCTGCTTGCGGGCGTCCTGGTCGACCTCGGTGTCGGCCTGCGCCAGCAGCTCCTCGACCTTCGGGTCGGTGTAGAACGCCGTGCCCAGACCGGCCGGCGGGTGCGTGGCCTTGCGGAACATCTGCATCTGCATGTCGGCGTCCAGGTAGGCCGGCGCCCAGCCCAGCAGGTGCATGTCCACCGTGTTCGGCGACGGCGCCGCGTTCACCCGCGCGAGGAACGACGGGAAGTCGCTCGTCGAGACGTTCACGGTCAGGCCGACCTCACGCAGGTAACCGGCGACGGCCTCGGAGGCCTGCTGGTCCTGAACGTAACGGCCGCTGGGGGTGAGCAGGTCGAACGTCGCCCCCGCAACGCCGGCCTGGGCGAGCATCTGCCGGGCGCGGTCCGGGTCGTAGGGGTAGGTGCCGGTGCTGCAGTAGCCGAACAGGCTCGACGCCATCGGCGCGTCCATCGGCTGGGCGGCCCCGAACAGGACGCTCTTGATGATCGCGTCCTTGTCGACCGCGTAGTTCAGCGCCTGGCGCACCCTCGGGTTGGACAGCCGCGCATCGTTGTTGTCGAGCGCGATGAAGATCGAGCGGTCGCTCTCGCCGAGGATCACCTTCACCGCGGAGTTGTTCTGCAGCGCCTCGATGTCCGAGACCGGCGGCAGGATGATCATGTCCACCTGGCCGGCGAGCAGCAGGCTCTCGCGGGTGGCGGCTTCGGGAACCACCCGGAACTCGACGGCGTCGTAGTACGGCTTCTCGCCCCAGTAGTCGGCGAACTTCGTGACCTTGACGCTCTGACCGGCGACGTAGTCGGTGAACGTGTAGGGCCCGGTACCGACGGGGTGCTGGTAGTTGTCGTTGGTGTTGCCGTCGGCCGTCACCGAGGCCGGCGAGATCATTCCTGCCGTCGTCACCGACAGGGCGCTCAGGAAGCCCGGGGACGGCCTGTTCAGCACGATCTGGACGGAGCTCTCGTCCTTGGCCGTGACCGACTTGATCACCTCGAACGGTGCGCCCAGCGGGACGGTCAGGTTCGGGTCGGTGATGCGCTTGAGGTTGAACACCACCGCTTCCGCATTGAACGGCGTGCCGTCGTGGAACTTCACGCCCTTGCGGAGGGTGAGGTCGATCGTCAACCCGTCGGGGGACGTCTGGATGGTGTCGGCGAGGAGGCCGACGACCTTGCCGTCCTCGATCTTCACCAGCGTCTCGACCGAGTAGTCGACGATGTTCTGCACGGTCGTCGTGGTCTGACCGGCGGGGTCGAAGGTGTCCGGGTCGACGCCGATGGCGATCGAGAAGGACGAGCTCCCGCCGTCTCCCGACGACGCCGCCGGGTCCTCGGAGAAGCTGCAGGCGCCCAGGAGGAGGCCGGCCGCCACGACTGCTGCGAAGGCTCTTATCCGGACGGTGCGTCCTCGTGCTGTTGTGCTCATGGGCTCCTGCTTTGACGAAGTGGTGCGATGTGGACGTTCCGGGCTGGGGGCTAGGCGACCACCGGGCGGACCTCGGCGAAGTGGCAGGCGCTGGGGTGGCCGTGGCCGAAGCGGTCGACGAGCTGGGGCTCCTCCTCGGCGCAGATCTGCTGGGCCTTGGGGCAGCGGGTCCGGAAGTTGCAGCCGGACGGCGGATTCGCCGGGCTCGGTGCGTCGCCGGTGAGGATGATCCGCTCGCGGGATCCCCGCTTGCGTGGATCGGGGATGGGCACTGCCGACAGCAGCGCCTGCGTGTAGGGGTGCGCGGACCGGTTGTAGATGTCGTTCCGCGTCCCGATCTCGACGATCTTGCCGAGGTACATGACGGCCACGCGATCCGAGATGTGCCGGACGACCGACAGGTCGTGGGCGATGAACACGAAGGCCAGGCCCAGCCGTGACTGCACCTCGCCGAGCAGGTTCACCACCTGGGCCTGGATCGACACGTCCAGCGCCGACACCGGCTCGTCGAGGACGAGGACCTGGGGGTCCAGAGCCAGGGCCCGCGCGATGCCGATGCGCTGCCGCTGGCCGCCGGAGAACTCGTGCGGATAGCGGTCGGCCTGCTCCGGCGTCAGCCCGACGGACTCCAGGAGCGTGTCCACCCGCGCACGCAGATCACTGCCGGAGGCCAGGCCGTGGATCCGGTAGGGCTCGCCGACGATGGCCCGCACGGTCATCCGGGGGTTGAGCGAACGGTAGGGGTCCTGGAAGACGAACTGCACCTCCCGGCGGACGGCCTTCATCTTCGCGCCGCCGAGGTTCGTGATGTCGTTGCCCTTGAAGAAGACCCGGCCTGACGTGGGTTCGAGGAGCTTGACCAGGGTGCGGCCGGTGGTGGTCTTGCCGCACCCCGATTCCCCGACGAGCCCGAGGGTCTCGCCCGCGTTCAGGCTGAAGCTGACGCCGTCCACGGCGTAGACCGTGCCGATCTGGCGGCGGGTCACGCCGCCCCGGATCGGGAAGTGCGTCTTGAGGTCCTCGACCCGGAGGATCTCCGCTCCGTGCGCCGTGCGTTCGTGCAGGTCCTGGGGTGGGTTGCCGGATGCGTTCATGACGTCGCCGTTCCGAGTTGGGCGCCCATCTCGTCGGACACCACGGCCATCTCTGCGGGCACCTCGTCGGAGAAGTGGCACGCGGCCTGCTGCCCGTCGCCGACGTCGCGGAGCAGCGGCACCTCGGTACGGCAGATCTCCCGCCCCTTAGAGACCCGGCACCGCGGGTGGAAGGCGCAGCCCGTGGGCAGGTCGATCAGGTTGGGCGGTGAACCGGGGATCGGTTCGAGCTGCTCGACGTCGACGTCCAGGCGGGGAAGGCTGCTCATCAGGCCGAGGGTGTAGGGGTGCCGGCACGCGGCGAAGATCGAGAACACGTCGGCGACCTCCACCACCTTGCCGCCGTACATGACCACGACGCGGTCGGCGTTCTCGGCGATCAGCCCGAGGTCGTGGGTGATCATGATGGTGGCGGCGTTGGTCCGTTCCTGAGCGGTCCGGAGCACGTCGAGCACCTGCGCCTGGATCGTCACGTCGAGCGCGGTGGTGGGCTCGTCGGCGATGAGCACCTTGGGGTCGTTGGCGATGGCCATCGCGATCATCACGCGCTGGCGCATGCCGCCCGAGTGTTCGTGCGGGTACTGGTCGTACCGGCTCTCGGGGTCGGGGACACCGACCATCGCGAGCAGTTCGATCGCCCGGGTGCGCGCCTCGTCCCGTCCGATGCCGCGGTTGTGCAACCGGATCGTCTCCGCGATCTGGTCGCCGACAGTGAGCACCGGGTTCAGGCTCGTCATCGGGTCCTGGAAGATCATCCCGATCGCCCGGCCGCGCAGTTGCCGGAGGGCCTTCTCCGACATCTTCAGCAGGTCCTGGCCCTCGAAGAGGATCTCGCCGGCGACGATCCGGCCCGGAGGCTTCTGGATCAGGCCGAGGATCGACATGGCCGTCACGCTCTTGCCCGACCCCGACTCACCGACGACACCCAGCGTCTCGCCGGGATGGAGATCCCAGCTCACGTCGTTGACGGCCTTGACCACCCCCGCCGGCGTGACGAATTCCGTCGTCAAACCGCGGATCGATAGGACGGGATCGCTCACCAACGGGCCCTTCGTGACGGATCAGTTGGTGAAAAGTAGGGCAGATCGACATCGACTGGGTGACAGTCGTATAACGGCCGTGGATCATCGCCGTGCTACGCGCGTGATCGTGGATCGCTCTCCGCCCCCGCCCGGGCCCCGCGCGCTGTCCTGTTCGTCCCTACTAGTCCGGGTTCACCGGGTCCTGCCACACCTCCATCCGCACCATGCCGACGGCGCGCCCTTCGTCGTCGAGCAGGTGGCCCATGCGCTTCACCGCGCGCAGCACAACCAGCCGGTCGAGCACCTCGACGTCGGGCACCTTCTGCAGGAAGTCCTGCTCGAACCGGTGGACCTCCTCCAGGGAGGACAGCCAGGCGACCACGAGCAGGCTCGGCGTGCTGGCGAGAGTGGCGCACAGCCGCACTTCCCGCAGCCGTGCGAGCGTGGTGGCGACGTCGTGCAGGCGGCCGGCAGGCGCGTCCGCCGACAGCACCACCGACACCGGCCAGCCGGCGAGTGGTGCCGCCACCTCGGTGCGCAGCAGGATCGCACCGGAGCTGATCAGGCGGTCCACCCGGCGGCGCGCGGTCGGCTGGCTGATGCCCGTGACCTGCGCCAACGTGGCATAGGACGCGCGGGCGTCCACCCCGAGCGCGGACATGAGCTCGCGGTCGACGGTGTCGAGGGTGGCGGCGCGGGTCGGCGGAAGTGGTGCGCCACCCGCGGCGGCGGGGAGCACCCCGAGGCGCCACAGGCTGCCTTCGGCGTAGAGCCGGGTGGCGATCCGGGCGCGCGTGCCGGTGACGCCGGGCACCCGGTCCAGGCGCTCGAGCAGGTACCGCCCGAGCGTCGGCAGGTCGACCGCGGCGACGGTCATCAGCAGATCCCGGCCGCCTGCGGTGATGTCGACCGACAGCGCGTGTGCATCGCCTGCGAGTTCCTGTGCCACTCGCGTCTTCTCACTGGGCAGGCAGGTGACGTCGACGTACGCGAGGCACTGGGCGTGATAGGACCCCGGTCCGGGTGTGCCGGTCGCCCAAGCGGCGCCGGTCGAGCGCAACCGCTCCCACCTGCGCGACGCGGTAACGGGGTTCGTGCCCACGATCTCGGCGACCGTCGTCCACGGGGCCCGTGGGTCGCGCTGCAGCGCTTCCACCAGAGCAAGGTCGTCCTCGTCGAGCGCAACCGATCCCTGCATTCTGATGACCCTTCGTGACGGATACATGCAGATTGTCTCGCATGTTGGAGGAATCGACCAAACTTCTCCTAACGTTCGGCGGGTCGAGGTCAAGGGGGGCACGTGGCTGGGTCAGCGGCACTGCGCGAGGACGCGCACGCGATGCAGGGCGAGCTGGCGCAGCTGCGCCACCGGTTGCACCGCCGTCCCGAGGTGGGGCTGCAGCTCCCCCGGACGCAGGAGACCGTCCTCGAGGCGCTGGAGGGACTCCCGCTGGAGATCAGCACGGGCGAGGCGCTGACCTCGGTGACAGCGGTCTTGCGCGGCGGTCGTCCGGGCCCGGCGGTGCTCCTGCGTGGCGACATGGACGCGCTGCCGGTGCAGGAGGAGACGGGATTCGACTTCACCAGCGAGGTCGACGGGGTGATGCACGCCTGCGGTCACGACCTGCACACCGCGATGCTCGCCGGCGCGGCCCGGTTGCTGAGCGCCCACCGCGACCAGCTCGCCGGGGACGTGGTGTTCATGTTCCAGCCGGGCGAGGAGGGCTACGACGGCGCCGGGAAGATGCTGGCGGAGGGCGTGCTCGACGCCGCGGGCACGCGGGTGTCGTCGGCCTACGGCATGCACGTGATGTCCTCGGCGATCCCCCCGGCGCAGTTCATCACGCGGCCGGGCCCGTTGATGGCCGCATCCGACGAACTGCGCGTGGTGGTGCGCGGTGCCGGTGGGCACGGTTCGGCGCCGCACCTGGCGCGTGACCCGATCTCGGTGGCCGCGCAGCTCGTGGGCGACCTGCAGACCCTGATCACCCGGCGGTTCAACGCCTTCGACCCCGTGGTGCTCACGGTGGGCTCGTTCCACGCCGGAACGATGCGCAACATCATCCCGGACGAGGCGCGGTTCCAGGCGACGGTCCGGTCGTTCTCGGTGGCGGCGCGGGAGCAGATGCGTGTCGAGTCGGTGCGGCTGTGCGAGTCGGTGGCCGCCGCCTACGGCATGGAGGTGGACGCGCAGTACATCGAGGAGTACCCGGTGACCGTCAACGACGCCGACCACGCTGCGTTCGCTGCCGGGGTCGCCGCCGACGTGTTCGGTGACGAGAGGTACGCCCCGATGGTGCACCCGCAGACCGGAGCCGAGGACTTCTCCCGCGTGCTGGCCGCGGTGCCCGGCTGCTACCTGTTCCTCGGGGCGGCGATGGGCGAGGACTGGCAGACGGCCCCGAACAACCACAGTCCGCGCGCCCGATTCAGCGACTCCGTGCTCTCCGACGGTGTGCTGCTGCACGCCGAGCTGGCGGTGCGCGCGCTGGAGCGGGACTCCGCGGGGGCGGCTGCCGGCGCTGCAGTGGCCGGCTGAACCGGACGCGATCGGCAAGGAGCGGAGCCCGGCCGCCGACGCGATGCGCCAGCGTGGCCGGACTCGTTCTGAGTCAATAGTTCCTGGTCAGTGCGGTTCTGTTGTGGGGGATACCGTCTCCACGTCCCGTCGTTGATCGAGCTTGCTGATGGTGAGCGCTTGCAGTTGGAGTCGTGGGCGCGGTGCAGGACGGGTGCAGCGGGGTTGGCGTTGCGGAGTCGGATCGTGCTGGCGGCGGCCGATGGTGGGTCGAGTTCCGCGATCGCGGCTCGGCTGGGGGTGTCGCGGACGACGGTGCGGATCTGGCGGGATCGGTTCGCGCAGCGGCGCTTGGCCGGGCCGGTCGATGAACCGCGGCCGGGACGGCCGCGCACGGTGTCCGATGATGCGGTGGAGAGGTTGATTTCGGTCGGCCCGGCTGTCCGGTGATGATCGTCATTTGGGGCCCCATAACCGTGTATTGCCCGGTTTCCGACCCCGATCTGCTGATCATGGTCAGGTGCCGGGCCGACCGCCCGGGCGCGGCGGGCCGGCCTGCCCGGTGATCAACATTTGGGGCCGCGCAGCCGTATATCGCCCGGCTCTCGGTCCCGATCTGCTGATCATGGTCGTGTACCGGGCCGGCCACTCGGCACGGCATGAGCCGCCCGTGCCCGAGGGCTCACGATACTAGGACCTCGTGGGGTGGAGCTGCGCGTCGAGATCGGCCAGCACCCGATACGACGGCAGCACCGCCCGCACGCTCGACTCGGGTTCGCGGCCCTCACGGATCGCCGCGACGAACTCTCGATCCTGGCCCTCGATGCCGTTCTGCGGCACGGGCACCGCGGAGAGGTCGACCGGCTCGTCGTGGCCGGTGAACAGGTCGTCATAGCGCGCGAGGTACGTGCCCGTGTCGCCGATGTAGCGGAAGACGCTGCCGAGCGGGCCGTCGTTGTTGAAACTGAGCGACAGGGTGCACAGCGCTCCTCCGCTCGTGCGTAGCTGCACCGACATGTCCATCGCGATGCCGAGCTCCGGGTGGGTCGGGGCCGCCAGGATGTTCGCCGCCACCACCTCCTCTCCGGTCTGGTACCGGAGAAGGTCCACCGTGTGCGCGGCGTGGTGCCACAGCAGGTGGTCGGTCCAGCTCCGCGGCTCGCCGAGCGCGTTGATGTTCGTGCGGCGCAGGAAGTAGGTCTGCACGTCGAGCTGCTGCAGACTCAGCTCGCCGCGCCGGATGCGGTCGTGCACCCAGCGGTGCGAAGGGTTGAACCGGCGGGTGTGGCCGACCATGCACACCAGCCCGGTCTGCTCGGCGACCCGGGCGACGAGCTCGGCATCGGCCCAGGAGTCGGCGAGCGGGATCTCGACCTCCACGTGCTTGCCCGCCCGCAGCACGGCGAGGGCCTGCTGTGCGTGCAGCGGGGTGGGAGTGGCGAGAATGACCGCGTCGATGTCGTCGCGCGCCAGCACCTGGTGAAGGTCGCTGTCCGCGCGTGCCACGCCATGGCGGCCGGCGAGCTTCTCGGCCTGTTCGAGCGGAAGGCTCACCACGGTGTCGACCACGGCGTCCTCGATCGCCGACAGCGCGTCGAGATGCTTGGCCCCGAACGCCCCGGCTCCGACGAGCGCGATCCGTACCGGCGCCGTCATGCCGCGGCGTCCGGCACGATGTGACCGACCGCGGTGTTCGATGCCGGGACGTGGTCGTGTCGGTGGAGCTCCTGGTCGGACGGCGTGTTGATCAGCCCGGCGCACGGGCCCTGAAGTCGGTGGCTCATGCCACCAGTTCCCAGATCTGCACGTCCAGATTCTCGTCGAAGCTCTCCACCGCACGCCTGATGGCCTCGCCGAGCGACCAGCACCGGCTGCCCGCGGGATGATGATCACCGGTTCGGGACCTGCGGCCGGGGCGGAGACGTACCCGACCATGTCGAACGACCGCCGGGTCGCGGGCATCCAGGTGACCTTCAGGCCCTGGAGCGCTTGATGGGCGGTTTCGACGCCGCAGGGCCATTCTGTGCTGTTCTCCTATTGCGTCCTTTCATCAGAATCCATGAAATGCGGCGTCGCGTGCATTCCCCGACATCGAGGCATGCTTCGGTAGACGCCTTCCGGGTAGCCGGTATCCGGACTCTCCCCCAGCGGTAGCGGCGGGGGGTGGCTGGCGGGGATGTCCGCCTTGTACACGATGTACATCCTGGAACCGTCAGCGCCGGGCTACCGGCGGCCGAGCGGTCAGCGCGACACCGTGCCGCAAGGAGAAGCGATTAATGAATGTGACGCTCGCGACAACAGCATTTGCGCCGGTCGTCCTCGGATTCTTCGGTCTGGGCACCGGCTATCTCATTTACGGGCCTCAGGAGCTGTTCGGCTTCCCGCGCCGTGATGCGTCGGTGGACCGGGCCTCCGGGGTCTGGGGCATCTGGCTGCCCGGCTTCTGTCAGTTCGTCACCGGGGTGTACCTGTTCGTGGCGCTGACCTGGCTGGAGACCTTGAAGGATCCGGTGCTGTACACCGCGGCGCTTGCGTTCTCCGCCTACGGCATCCACTGGTTCGCGCTGGGTTGGAACAGGTATCAGGGCAACGACGTCCGTCCGACCGGCCTGATGTCCATCGCGTTCACGATCATCTCGGTGCTGGGCCTGGTGGTCTTCTTCGCCGCCGGAGCCTGGCCCGTCGGGATCCTGTTCGCCGGCCTCACCGGTGTCTACGTCAGTGAGTTCTTCGCCAGCTTCCGTATCGGCGCCCGGACGGGTCGGCCGTCGTCCCTGAGCGGGGCGGAGTCGGGTGGCGGGGTTCCGATCGGGTCCCTGGGCGCGAGCCGGGCACCCGAGGCCTCAGTGGTCAACCCGGGGGAGCGCGCGCTCGGGTTCTTCCATCTGATCACCGGTCTCTGGCTGATGTACCTGACCTTCGCGACCACCCTCGACATCTCGCTGCACTCCATGTTGCCGGGAGGCTGACCGATCCTGCTGGGCTCCCGGGGGAGTAGTCCGCGCCGACGAGGTCGCGGACTACACCCCGTAGACGCTCAGCTCGACGAGGTTCTGGTCCGGGTCCCGCACGTAGACGCTCCGGATCGTGCCGGTGGCGCCCGTGCGGTCGACCGGGCCCAACTCGATCGCCACGCCACCCCGCTTCAGGTCCTCCATCACGTCCTCGAGTGCTCCGTCCACGATCAGGCAGAAGTCCTGGCTGCCGGGGACGGGGCTCGCGGCGTGCGGGGAGAAGGGGTGGCCTGCCTCGTGGAGGTTGATCTTGTTGCGGCCGAAGGTCAGGGCCTTGCGCCCTTCCCCGAACGTCACGAGGTCCATGCCCAGGACCTCGGTGTAGAACGTGATCGTCTTGCCGAGGTCGGCAACGGTCAGGACGGTGTGGTCGAGCCGGTCGATCCGCATGACGAACTCCCAGTGCTGCCTGTCGCGATGAGGACGGCGGGCTGTGGAGCGGGGCCGTTTCCGGTGTACCGTCCGCCGTTCGCTGCCATCACATCACGGTAGTGCAGGGCCTCGGGGTCGTCCGTGAATGCGAATTCGTGACATCCGAAAAGGCCGCAATCGGCGCTTTCGCATCTTGTCAGGCGCCGCCCATCAGGTGGTACAGCAGGATGAGCTGGGCCAGCCGCAGGGGCTCGTTGTGCTGGCCCTCGGCCAGCCTGCCCAGCCCGTCCGGCAGGGGGTCGTCGACCGGGAGCCGCTCCCAGATCGCGTTGGCCACCGCGGTGCTCTGCTCGGTGGGTGCGTAGCCGTGGATGTGCAAAGCGTCGACCGGGCTGCCGTCGACGTCCCGCATCAACTTGACGTGCATGGCCTTGCTCGGCGTCTCCGCGAGGATCTCGGCGAGCGGTGGGTGCGGAATGGTGGGCCGGAGCAGGATCGTGGCCGACAACGGGGTATCCGGGGGGTCGTCGCGGCCCTCGATCGGGCTGAAGACGATCACGATGTCGGCGTTGCTGCGCTGCGAGCGGATGAAGCGTTCGGACTCGGGCTCGCGCCGCTGCATCTCGGCGCGGACCTTCTCCTCCGTGTAGCCCCGTTTGGTGGTGTCCCGAGTGATCTTCCACCGGGTCCGGATGTCCTCGGGCGGGGCGAGGAAGACCGTGACGTCGAAGCATGCCCTGGCCAGCTTGGTGTAGAGCGGCAGCAGACCCTCGACGATCACGAACTCCCTCGGTTCGAGCAGTACGGGCCGGGTGAGGGTGCCGTCGCTGTGGTCGTACACCGGTTTGAGCACCGGTTTTCCGGTGGCCAGCAGTTGGAGGTGCTGCTCCATGATCTCGACGTAGTTGCAGTCCGGGTGCAGGGGCGTGAACGGCAGCGACGCCCGTTCCGCGCGGTCGTAGCGGTGGTAGTCGTCCACACAGAGGGAGGTGCTGCGCGCTGCTCCGAGCGCCTCCACGAGGCCGCCGGTCAGGGTGGTCTTGCCCGCGGCGCTGTCCCCGGCGATCCCCAGCATGATGGGCCGCACCGGCGGTGGTCCTGTCTCGGCGCGCTGCATCTGCATCAACTTGTGCGACATGGCTGTTCTCCCGTCCCGCACCTGGTCATCGCCAGGCCTCCTCGGCGCACTCGCGCAGCTCCGTGACGGCCGCCGCGAGGCCGTCGGGGTGGCGGTAGAGCGCACTGCCCGCGCAGAACACGTCGGCACCGGCGCGCGCGGCGCCACCGATCGTGGCCGGCCCGATTCCGCCGTCGACCTCCAGTTCGATCCGTTGACCGGACCGTCCGATCAGCCGGCGCGCCTCTGCGATCTTCGGTTCCATGCTCGCGAGGTACGGCTGGCCGCCGAACCCGGGGTTCACCGTCATCACCAGCAGCAGGTCGACGATGTCGAGCACGTGCTCGACCGCCGTCAGCGGGGTGGCCGGGTTGACCGCCACCCCGGAGCGCGCGCCGAGGTCGCGGATCGCGCCCAGGGTGCGGTGAAGGTGGACGCACGCCTCGGCGTGCACGATGACCAGCTCGCAGCCGGCCTCGACCATCTCCCCGACGAGCGCGTCCGGCTCGACGACCATCAGGTGCGCCTCGAACGGCAGCGCGGTGTGGGGTCGCACGGCGGCCACCACGTCCGGACCGAACGTCAGGTTCGGCACGAACCGGCCGTTCATGACGTCCCACTGGATGCGGTCGGCGCCGGACTTCTCCAGCGCCCGGCACTCCTCGCCCAGGGCGGCGAAGTCCGCCGGGAGAACCGAGGGCGCGATCTGGGCGCGTCGTCTGTCCATTCGGGGACGGTACGAACCCGCAGACGGTGTCGCTTCCCCCGCAGGTGGGGCTCATGGGGTGGCAGCTGCTTCCTCGCCTTTCTCGACGACCCCCCGGTATCTACTGTTCTCGGGCATGGAATCCGGCACAGCGCGGCCCTTGCGCCTGGTGATCGTCGACGATCACCAGATCGTGCTGGACGGGCTCAAGGCGATGCTGCTGCCCTACGCCGACCAGGTCGAGATCGTCGGCGAGGCCAGCAGGCCGGATGAGGCGATCCGGATCGTCGCGGAGCAACAGCCGGATGCCGTGCTGCTCGACGTGCGGCTGCAGAACTCCAGCGGGCTCGACCTCTGCGCAGACCTCCTGGAGCAGGACCCGGGCTGCAGGATCGTCTTCCTGACCGTCTACGACAACGAGCAGTACCTCTACCAGGCGCTCCGTCTGGGAGCGGCGGCCTACCTGCTCAAACGGATCGAAGGCAGTGAGCTGGTCGCGTACCTCACACGGGTGTACGAGGGCGAGACGCTGGTCGACCCGGCGCTGGCCAGCCGGGTTGCGCTGTCCGCGGCGCGGGTGCAGAGCGGGGAGTTCTGGCCGGGCGCGCAGCTCGGGCTCAGCCAGCGCGAGAGCGAGGTGCTGGCCCTCATGGTGGCCGGGCTGTCCAACCGGGCCATCGCCACCAAGCTCTTCGTCAGCGAGGAGACGGTCAAGACGCACTCGCGGGGGATCTACCGCAAGCTCGAGGTGAGCGACCGAGCGGGCGCTGTCGCTGCCGCCCTGCGCGAAGGGGTCTTCCAATGACCGAGGGACGCCTCGGCCTGGCCGACGCCGAGCACGAGGTCGGCCTGCTGATGCGCATCATCGAGACCATCTCGGCAGGTCTCGACCTCGACGCCGTCGCCCAGCGCGTGGCCGTGGTGATCACGGAGATGACCGCCACCGACGTCTGCTTCGTCCACCTCATCGACGACTCCGGCCGCCACCTGGAGCTTCGGGGGGCCACCCCGCCGTTCGAGCGGGTGGTCCGGCGGATCGAGCTGTCGGTGGGGGAGGGCGTGGCCGGATGGGTGGCCGCGCACCGCGAGCCCGTGGTGATCGTGCAGGACAAGTTCGCCGACCCCCGGTACAAGTACATTCCCGAGCTGCGCGGGGAGGACTTCACGTCGCTGGTCTCGGTCCCGATCATCACCCGGCTGGGTGCACTGGTCGGCGTGCTGAACGTCCACACACGCCTCCGCCGCGAGTTCACCGAGGCCGACGTGCAGCTGCTGCGGTCGATCGCCGGGCTGATCGCCGGCGCGATGGACAACGCCCGGCTGCACCGCAGGCTCGCCGAGCGGGAGGAGGCGCTCGAGCGCTTCACCGAGCGCATGGTGCGGATGCAGGAGCTGGACCGGCGGCGGCTCGCGGGGGAGATCCACGACGGCATCGGCCAGCGCATCGTGAGCCTGTCGTTCTACCTGTCCGCTGCAGCGGACCTGGTGGGCACGAACGCCACGCTGGCCGGCGAGCAGATCGACAAGGCGCAACAGCTCGCGGCGGCCGCGCTGGACGAGGTCAGTGCGGCGATGACGGGGCTGCGGCCCTCCGTGCTGGACGACCTGGGGCTGGCGGCGAGCCTGGAGAGCCTCGCGCACGCGTCCCCCGAGCTGGACGTGGACGTCCAGGTCTGCACCGAAGCGCTGCCCGAGCAC
Organism: Pseudonocardia alaniniphila; assembly: GCF_022524485.1. Taxonomy (GTDB): domain Bacteria; phylum Actinomycetota; class Actinomycetes; order Mycobacteriales; family Pseudonocardiaceae; genus Pseudonocardia; species Pseudonocardia alaniniphila. Next base: position 15,184 of record NZ_JAKXMK010000044.1, on the reverse strand, counting down.
CTGGAGACGGCGCTCTACCGCATCGCCCAGGAGTCGCTGCAGAACGTCGTGAAGCACGCGTCGGCGCAGAACGTGGAGATCCGGCTGAAGGTCTCCTCGGGCACCGTCCTGCTCGAGGTCAGCGACGACGGCGTGGGTTTCGATCCGGCGTCGGTGCCGGAGTCCGAGAGCCCCGGGTCGGGTGGGTACGGCTTGTCCGGGATGTTGCAGCGTGCCGAGCTGCTCGGCGGCCGGCTGGAGGTGGACAGCGCCCCTGGCCGGGGCAGCACGCTGCGGGTGCGGGTGCCGCTCAGGCTGAAGCGGTGACCTCGTGGCGTTCCTCCAGCTCGGGGGAGTAGCGGCCCATCGCGGCCGCCCCGTTGCACCGCGCCCGGTGCGCGAGGATCCGCTGGGCGGCGGGCGCCTGGTCCTCCCGGCCTGCCCAGGCCGCCAGCGCAGGGGAGAGCAGCGCTCGTCCGTAGGAGAAGGTGAGCCGCCACGGCTGGGGGCCCGCCCGGTTGAGAGCGTCGAGATGGACGGTCGCCGCCTCGTCGCCCTGGCCGCCGGACAGGAACGCGATGCCGGGCACGGCCGCCGGGACGTGCCGGCGTAGGCAGCGCAAGGTGGCCGTGACCACCGCGGCCACGTCCCGCTGGTCCGGGTGATCCGTGCCGGGCAGCACCATGTTCGGCTTCAGCACGATGCCCTCCAGCAGCACGCCTTGGCCGGCGAGCTCGGCGAACACGTGGTCCAGGGCGTCCCCGGTGACCTGCTCGCTGTGCTCCAGCGAGTGGTCGCCGTCCATCAGCACCTCGGGCTCGACGATGGGCACGACCCCGGCTTCCTGGCACAGCGCGGCGTAGCGGGCCAGCGCATGCGCGTTCGCCCGCAGGCACCGCGTCGTGGGTCGCTGCCGGCCGATCCGGATGACCGCCCGCCACTTGGCGAACCGTGCGCCGAGCCCGACGTAGTCCGCGAGCCGCTCGCGCAGGCCGTCGAGCCCTTCGGTGACCGTCTCGTCGGTGGCCATGGCCAGCGGCTTCGCGCCCGTGTCGACCTTGATGCCGGGCAGGATCCCGGCATCCTCGGCGGCCCTCGGGAGCGGCGTTCCGTCGGACGTCTTCTGGCGGAACGTCTCGTCGAAGAGGATCACCCCGCTGATGCTCTCGCCCAGGCCGGGGGTGGTCACCACGATCTCGCGGAACTGCCGGCGGGACTCAGCGGTGGCGGCCACACCGACTTCGGTGAGCCGCTTGTCCATCGTGCCGGTGCTCTCGTCGGCGGCAAGGACGCCCTTGCCGTCGGCCACCAGCGCCCGCGCGGTCGTGACGAGCTCGGTCATGGCGTCCTCCTTCGCCGGGTGCGGAAGGCGGGCACGCCGACTCGCCGCCCGGTTGCCCGGACGGTAGGCGGGTGCAGCGGGACGTCCTTCCCTCCGGCGAGGGGTTTCCGGTGGGAGAACCACTCACCCCGTCGCGCCGGTGCTCGTACCCTCCGAAGTGTGATTGCTCCCGTCGTCTCAGATGCTCCAGTCGGCGCCGTGCTCGCCGACGTGCGCTCCTACCTGGACGGGCGTGTCGGCCGCGACGCCTACGACGCCGGCCACCTGCCCGCAGCCGTGTTCGTCGACCTCGGCGAGGTGCTCGCCGACCACACCGACCCGTCCGTCGCGGGCCGCCACCCGCTTCCCGATCCGGAGGCGTTCGCCCGTGACATGTCCGCCCTCGGGATCGGTGACGACGACGTCGTGGTCGCCTACGACGATGCCGGCGGCGTCATGGCGGCGCGGTTGGTGTGGATGCTTCGGGCGACCGGCCACGAGGCCGCGCTGCTCGACGGCGGGATCCAGGCCTACGACGGCCCGCTCGAGACGGATCCGCCGCTGCGTGCGCCCGCGACGTTCACCGCCAGGCCGTGGCCGCAGGACAAGCTGGCCTCGATCGAGGACGCCGCACAGGCCGGTGCCCACATCGTGATCGACGCCCGTCAGCGTGAGCGTTTCGAGGGCGCGCCGGACAACCTGGACCCACGCTTCGGTCACATCCCTGGTGCACGCAGCGTCCCGTGCCGGGAGAACCTCGCGCCGGACGGGCGTTTCCTGCCGCAGGACGAGCTCAGGGCCACGTTCGCCGCGGCGGGCATCACGGGGGAGGAGCCCGTGATCTCCTACTGCGGATCGGGCGTCACGGCGTGCCACAACCTGATCGCACTCGAGCACGCCGGTCTCGGCGGCGGCCGCCTCTTCCCCGGCTCGTGGTCGCAGTGGAGCCGCGACCCGAACCGTCCGGTCGAGACGAGCTAGTCCGCGGGCGGGCCTGCGCCGCCGTGCCGGGCGGGCCGACGCGACCATGATCAGCAGATCGGGGTCGGAAACCGGGCGATACACGCCTACGAGGCCCCAGATGACGATCATGCCTCGGGGCAGGCGGACCCCGCCCCGACAGGACGGCGGCCCGCGCCCGCCCATGATCAGCGGGTCGACACGTACCAACTCGGCGGCACACCAGCGCGGCCCCGAATGACACTGGCGGTGGGTCGTCGCCGTGCCGGGCGACGACCCCCTCGCCATTGCATGATCAGCAGTGCGGGCCCGGCAACCGTGCCGGACCCGGCTGCCCGGCCCCGAACGTTGATCATCGGGCCGTGCGGCCCCGCCGTGCCGCACGGCCGGCCCTGCACCCCACCATGATCAGCAGATCGGGGTCGGAAACAGGGCAATACACGGCTACGAGGCCCCAATTGACGATCATGGCCGGACAGCCGTCAACGCCAACCCGGCCGCACTCGTTCTACGCCGCACTGGCCAGGAACTATTGACGCAGAACACTAGCGGTCGCCGACCGGCTCGGCGCGCGTTCGGGAGCGGCGGCGAGCTACCGCGGGGTGCTCGAACTCGCCGTTGGCGAGCAGTTGGTCGACGAGTAGGCGCGCGGTGGCAGGCGGCCCGCTCCGGTGGGCCAGCAGGTACCAGTCGCGTTCCAGAGGGGCGCCCGGCGCGGCGAGCTCGACCAGCCGCCCCTCGGCCAGGTCGCGGGCCACCGCGTCGCGGGAGATCAGGGTGACGCCGAGCCCGACGGCCACCGACTCACAGACCGCGGCGTTGGACGACAGCGTGAGTTGCGCGGGTGTGAGGTCGAGGCCGGCCAGGTAGGAGTCGGTGGTTGCCCGGGTGCCCGACCCGGGCTCGCGCAGCACCCAGGTCTGAGCGGCGAGCCAGCTCAGCAGCTCGTCGCCGCTGTGGCGGGGTGAGTCCGGCGGACCCACCACGATGAGCTCGTTGGGCCGCACAGCGAGTGCCACGTGGTTGCGGCTGCGGACCGGGCGACCGCCGAGCACGAGGTCGACCTCGTGGTCGTCGAGCAGAGCCAGCACCTGCGCCCGGTTGGCCACCTCGACGTGGATTCGTGCCTCCGGGTGGGCCTCCCGGAAACGGACCAGAATCCTCGGCAGCAGGTGGTCGCCGACGGTGGTCACCGCAGCGATGCGCAGCTCACCTCGTGCGGGTTCGCCCTCGGAGCCTGCGGCGACCCGCGCCTCGTCGAGCAACCCGAGTACGCGGCGCAGGTAACCGGCGTAGATGGCGCCTGCGGGGGTGAGCCGCAGGCCTCGGCCACTCGGCTCGACGAGCTGGAGTTCGAGTGAGCGTTGCAGTGCCGCGATCGACGCCGAGACCGCGGACTGCGTGACCACCAGCCGCGCCGCGGCCGCACTGACCGACCCGGTCTCCGCGACCGCAAGGAACGTGCGCAGCTGCGCCAGTGTCATCGCAGGCTCCCCCCACTCATGAGTCGATACTTGACGATGTCGCGGCGATTCTCAATAGACAGTTCGATAGTCCGAGGCCACGGTAGGGAACTCCAGCCGTAGACGAACACACACCGAGGTGGTGGAGATGGCCGAACGCTGGGGCGCGGGTGTGATCCCGTACGCCGAGATGGGTTACTGGCAGCCGGACTACGAGCCGAAGGACAGCGACGTGCTGTGCGCCTTCCGCATCACGCCGCAGGAGGGCGTGCCGCCGGAGGAAGCCGGGGCGGCAGTGGCGGGGGAGTCGAGCACCGCGACCTGGACGGTGGTGTGGACCGACCGGCTCACGGCGTATGACCACTACCAGGCGAAGTGCTACCGCGTGGACGAGGTGCCCGGGACGCCCGGGCAGTACATCGCCCACATTGCCTACGACCTCGACCTGTTCGAGGAGGGGTCGATCGCGAACCTCACCTCGTCGATCATCGGCAATGTCTTCGGCTTCAAGGCGCTGCGGGCGCTGCGCCTGGAGGACATGCGGATCCCGCCGCACTACGTCAAGACGTTCCAGGGACCGCCGCACGGGATCGTGATGGAGCGGGAGTACCTGGGCAAGTACGGGCGTCCGCTGCTGGGCGCCACCACCAAGCCGAAGCTGGGCCTGTCCGCGCGGAACTACGGGCGGGTCGTCTACGAGGCGCTGCGCGGCGGGCTGGACTTCACCAAGGACGACGAGAACATCAACAGCCAGCCCTTCATGCGCTGGCGGGACCGCTACCTGTTCTGCATGGAGGCGGTGAACCGCGCGCAGAGCACCACCGGCGAGATCAAGGGGCACTACCTCAATGTCACCGCCGCGACGATGGAGGACATGTACGAGCGCGCCGAGTTCGCGAAGGAACTCGGCAGCGTGATCGTCATGATCGATCTGACCGTGGGCTACACGGCGATCCAGTCGATGGCCCGGTGGTCGCGGGCGAACGGCGTGATCCTGCACCTGCACCGCGCCGGGCACGGCACCTACACCCGGCAGAAGACGCACGGGGTCAGCTTCCGGGTGATCGCCAAGTGGATGCGGCTGGCCGGGGTCGACCACATCCACGCCGGCACGGTGGTCGGCAAGCTCGAGGGTGACCCCAACGCGACCGCAGGCTTCTACGACGTCCTCCGCAAGGACCACGTGACCGCCGACCCGGTCAAGGGCCTCTACTTCGACCAGGACTGGGCCTCGCTCGCCACCGTGATGCCGGTGGCCTCCGGCGGGATCCACGCCGGTCAGATGCACCAGCTGCTGCACTACCTGGGCGAGGACGTCGTGTTGCAGTTCGGCGGCGGCACGATCGGTCACCCGATGGGCATCGCCGCGGGCGCCACCGCGAACCGGGTGGCCGTCGAGGCGATGATCAAGGCGCGCAACGAGGGCCGCGACTACTACGCCGAGGGTGAGGACATCCTCAAGGCCGCCGCGAAGCACAGCCGCGAGCTCGATGTGGCGCTCTCCACCTGGGGCGACATCACGTTCAACTACGAGTCCACGGACACCCCGGACGTCGTGGCGACGCCGACGCACGCCTAGGAGCACCGATGCACATCACGCAGGGAACCTTCTCCTATCTACCCGATCTGACCGACGAGGAGATCACCGCCCAGATCGACTACGCACTGGGCAACTCGTGGCCGCTGTCGGTGGAGTTCACCGACGACCCGCATCCCCGCAACACGTACTGGGAGATGTGGGGGATGCCGATGTTCGACCTGGCGGACGCGGCCGGCGTGCTGATGGAGGTGAACGCGTGCCGGGAGGCGTACCCGAACCACTACATCCGGCTCAACGCCTACGACGCGCGCCTGGGGCGACAGACGATCGTGCTGTCGTTCCTGGTCCATCGGCCGGCCGAGGAGCCGGGATTCCGCCTGGATCGCCAGGAGAGCCACGACCGGGCCATCCGCTACACCACCCATGCGTACGCCACCGAGCGTCCGGCGGGTGAGCGGTACCAGCCCACCGACCGGCGATGACGGCATCCGACGGCGGCCGGCCGAGCTTCGGGATGCCGCGGCCCGGGGTGACGTCGCCGGATCCTGACGACTCCGGCGACGGCGATCGTCGCAACGGTGAGGCCGCGGACGACCGTCGCGTCGAGTCTCCCGGTGGTGGGTCCGCCGAGGAGGCACTGCCGGAGGACGCGACGGTCGACCTCGAAGCCGAGCGTGCGGCGTCGGGTATCGACGAGATCCTGGCGGGCCTGGACGAGGAGCTCGTCGGGCTCGCCCAGGTGAAAACGAGGATCCGGGAGATCGCCGCGCTGCTGCTGGTGGATCGCGTGCGGGACCGCTTCGACCTCACCACCGAGCGGCCCAACCTGCACATGAGCTTCACCGGCGGCCCCGGTACCGGGAAGACCACGGTGGCATTGCGGATGGCCGGGCTGTTGCAGCGGCTCGGCTATCTCCGCAAGGGTCATCTCGTAGCCGTGACGCGCGACGACCTGGTCGGGCAGTACGTCGGGCACACCGCGCCGAAGACCAAGGAGGTCATCAAGCGGGCGATGGGCGGTGTCCTGTTCATCGACGAGGCCTACTACCTCTACCGGGCGGAGAACGAGCGCGACTACGGCCAGGAGTCCATCGAGATCCTGCTGCAGGTGATGGAGAACCAGCGCGACGACCTCGTGGTGATCCTCGCCGGCTACCAGGACCGGATGGAGGAGTTCTTCGCGTCCAACCCCGGGATGAGCTCACGCATCGCCCACCACCTGCATTTCCCGGACTACGAGCTCGAGGAGCTCATCGCCATCGCGCAGATGATGCTGCGCAGACAGCGCTACCGCCTGTCCGCCGACGCCGAGCAGACGCTGGACGACTATCTGCGCCGCCGGATGCATCAGCCGCGGTTCGCCAACGCGCGCAGCGTGCGCAACGCGCTCGAGCGCGCCCGCCTGCGCCACGCCAATCGCCTGGTGGACGAACCCGGTCGGGAATGGGCCAAGGACGACCTGATGCGGCTCGAACCCGCCGACTTCCTGGCCAGCCGGGTGTTCTCGGCCGACGCGGACAGCGGCGAGCGGCCAGAGGCTGCGAAGGCCGACGAGCCGGCCGCCCGCAGTGATCGTTGAGGCGTCCCGCCCAGGTCGATCAGCTGCCCGCCCAGGTCGGCCGCGCCGCGCGAGAGGGCGTCGACCAATAGGGTGATCAGTCGCAACGTGTGAACGGACGGGCGAGTCGCGGCGTCGGGTCCTGGTCGAATGGGTGAACTTCCTGTTCTTCGTGTCGCTCTGCCGGGTGCTGTCTCGGTGCTCGTGACCGATTAGCGTGCGTCCGCCGGCTACGACTGGTAGTCGCTCTTGAGCAAGGGGTGACCACGTGGACGCTGACGAGCCGCGGCAATCGAGCTGGACGGGGGCGTGATGGCCGGATGAGCGAACACGCGACGATCTACATCGGCGGGCCCCTCAACGGAATGGTCGCGGAGCTGGTCAACGGCCACTGGCACCCGTACCGCGACGACAACGGGAAGGACCTCGACAACGGGTACGAGAACCTCGTGATGACCCGGAAACCCGCGAAGGAACGCCGGAACTATTACCTGGCGGGACTGCCCGGCGGAGACTGGGGTTACGTGCACCTCTCGCTGTGGGACGACTACTGCGGCGCGCGGCCATGGCTCGAAGCGCATGACGCCGCGCTCGTCGCGTTCTCGTAGCCGCGGACCGTCGGTCCCCGGTGGCACGAGCAGCCTGGCCGGCCCGGCCACCGACAATGACCGCCGGCGCAACGACATCTGCAGCCTGATCGGAGCGAAAGGCTGCTCGCAGCGTCGGTGGGTGAGGGGTCAGCGTGCCGAGAGCGCGTCGACCGTCGGCTCTGCCGAGGAACTCGCGGCGCTGCGTCGGGTGCTGGCGAACCGCTGCCGGTACTCGCTGGGCGTGATGCCGAGGTGGCGGCCGAACACCCTCCGAAGCGACTCGTCGCTGCCCAGGCCGCTGAGCTCCGCGGCCGCGGTGACGCTGTGACCTTCCAGGAGGAGCCGCTGGGCCGCCTCCAACCGGGTGCGTTCCACCCACCGAGCAGGCGTGGTGCCCACCTCCTCCTGGAAGAGGCGCGCCAGATGGCGGGTGCTCGTCGGGATCGCGGCGGCCATCGTCGTCAGGGAGTGGTCCGCGCCCGGCTCGGCGACGACGGCCGCAAGCAGCTCGCGGATCTTCGCGTTCAGCGGCACGGGGGTGCGGGCAGCCACCGAGAACTGCGACTGACCGCCCGGGCGCTGCAGGAACACCACGAGCTCCTGGGCGACCTTCCGCGCGACCTCCGCACCCTCGTCCTGCTCCACGAGCGCGAGCGCCAGGTCGATGCCCGCGCTCACGCCCGCTGACGTGACCACGTGCCCGTCCATGACGAAGATCGCGTCGGGCTGCACGAGCACCTGTGGGTAGTGGCGCGCGAGCCGGTCGGTGTGGCGCCAATGTGTGGTGGCCCGGCGGCCGTCCAGCGCGCCAAGTGCGGCCAGTACGAACGCCCCCGTGCAGACCGAGGCCACCCGCTGCGCCGCCGCGGCGACGACCCGTGCCGCGGTGAGCAGCTCCTCCTCGATGACCTGCACCGGCAGCCGGTCGCCTCCCGCGATGATCGCGGTGTCCAGGTGTCCCACCTCGTGCGCAGCCACCGTGGGGCCCAGCCGGAGACCCGCCGAGGTCAGCACGTCGCCGCCCCGGGGAGAGATCAGGACGACCTCGTACGACGCACCGAACCGGTGGGCCGTGCCCAGCACCTCGGCGGGCCCGCTGACGTCGAGCATGGTGAGGCCGTCGAACACCAGGATCCCGACCCGATGTGCGCGTGCCATGGGTAGCTCCCGCTCGTGTCCGGATGTGTGGTGGTCCCGTCCTTCAAGACATGGTGCCGGACTTCGACCTCGCCCGATGCTAGGTCCATGACGGAGACGATTTCGGATGTCGAGATTCCTGACACGCGACTGGTCGCCGAGGCCACCGAGCTGGTGCGCGAGGCGACGATCCCACTGGTCTATCACCACTCCCGCCGGGTCTACCTGTTCGGCAGCCTGCGGGGCCGCGCGCAGGGCCTGCGCTTCGACCCGGAGCTTCTCTACGTGGGCGCGATGTTCCATGACCTCGGGCTGACGGCGAAGTACCGGCGCACGGACCAGCGCTTCGAGATCGACGGCGCCGACGAGGCCCGCCGCTTCCTGCTCGCGCACGGAATCGGCACGGAGCCGGCCGAGACCGTCTGGACGGCCATCGCGCTGCACACCACGCCGGAGATCCCGCTGCACATGGCACCGGAGGTCGCGCTCGTCACCCGGGGCGTCGAGCTGGACGTGCTCGGCATCGGCTACGACGCGATCACCGACGAGCAGCGCGCGCAGATCGTGGCGGCGCACCCACGTCCCGACTTCAAGAACCAGATCCTCGCGGCGTTCACCGACGGCATCAAGGACCGGCCCGAGACCACGTTCGGCAACGTCAAGGCGGACGTGCTCGAACACTTCGTACCCGGCTTCCGCCGCGGTGACTTCGTCGAGGTGATCCTGGGCTCCGACTGGCCCGAGTGACGTCCGCTCCCGACCGTCGAGGCGACGACGATGGCCCGGCCGCACCCGCAGTGGGGTGCGGCCGGGCCATCCGTGGTTGCGACCTGACGGGGCAACGACCAGCCACTGTTCGGCCCTGGCGAACTCCCGTAGATGTAAACTGAACGGGCAGTATCGTATTTGGGGGAAGGTGGCCGATGGCCGTCAGTCGTAGCGAGCAGGACCAGCCTCGACCCCGCCCGGGTCGTCCACGCAGCGAGCAGACCCGCAAGGCCGTTCTGCGTGCGACGGGGGAGTTGATGCACGAGGTCGGGCTGCGGGTGATGACCACCGAGGAGATCGCCAGTCGGTGCGGGGCGAGCAAGGCCACGATCTACAAGTGGTGGCCGAACAAGTACGCGGTTGCCGTCGAGGCCATGTTGTCGCAGATGTTCGTCGAATCCGGCGATCCTGACACCGGTTCCGCGCACGAGGACTTCCGCCTCGTACTGCGCGGCATGATGCGCTTCTACAACAGCCCTAGCGGGCGGGTCTACGCTCAGATCGTCGGAGAGGCGCAGTTCGATCCGCAGATTGCCGCAGAACTGAACGATCGACTCATCGGCCCCCGGCGGCAACTGGGACGCACGATCTTGGCTCGCGGCATCGCACGCGGTGAGCTCCGTGCCGACATCGATCCCGAGTCCGCGATCGATCTGATATTCGGGGCTGCGATCTACCGGCTCGTCGCGGGCCACGCGCCCATGGGCGACGACGTCGCCGATTCGATCGTCGACCTGGCGATCCGCGGTCTGGCCTGCTGAGACCGACCTCACCGCTCGGACAGCGGCCGCACGCCGAGGCCCGCGCTAGCCTGATTGGAAACTAGACGTTCAGTTTCTAGGAGGCCTGGGTATGTAGAGCGCCGCCCCCGACAAGACACTTGAGTACGCCGCCCCGAAGTACTCCGCGCTTTCGAGTGCCGGAAGAACATCGACGGACAGATCGGCAAGCGGACCGAGAAATCCGTCCGCGCCCGACAGTCCTGATCCGCGGTTCCCGCGAATCCTTCCCCCGTGTCTCCCCTGACTGATCGCGACCCAGCGAAACAGAAATTGATCGATCTGAATCGGCGCGACCGTCCGTGCTGTCCGGCTCCCCGGGACAGCACGTCTCCTCGGCGCCTTGCACCAGAGAGAAGAACAGAATGAAGACCACTATCTTGGGTGGTAGCGGGCTCGAGGTTTCCCGGATCGCCTTCGGCGCGTGGCAGTTGGGCGGTGACTGGGGCCGGTTCGACGAAGCCGTGGCGGTCACGGCGATCCGGCGGGCCCGCGACCTGGGCGTCAACTTCTTCGACACGGCGCAGGCCTACGGCTTCGGCGCGTCCGAGCGGCTGCTCGGGACTGCGCTGCGCAGCGAGCTGGCCACCAACCGGGATCAACTCGTGATCGCCACCAAGGGTGGGCTGCGGATGACCGACGCGGGTCTGGTCCGCGACGCGAGCCCGCAGGGGCTGCGTGACGGTGTGGACGCCAGCCTGACGGCGTTGGGCGTGGACCACGTCGACCTCTACCAGGTGCACTGGCCCGACCCGAAGGTTCCCGCTGCCGAGACGGCCGGTGCGCTGCGGGAGCTGGTCGCCGAGGGCAAGATCGGCCACGTCGGCGTGTCCAACTACTCCGCGGTGCAGATGGCCGAGTTCGCCGCGACGCTGCCGGTGGAAACGGTGCAGCCGCCGTATCACCTGTTCCGCCGCCGCGAGGTCGAACACGATGTGCTGCCCTACGCCCGCGCGCACGACGTCGGCGTGCTCGTCTACGGACCGCTGGCCCACGGCTTGCTGACCGGGACGATGACCGAGGCCACCACGTTCGGCAGTGACGACTGGCGCGCCACCAGCCCGATGTTCAGCGGCGACGGATTTCGGAACAACCTGGCCGCGGTGCGCGCCCTGGAGCAGTTCGCCGGGGAGCGGGGCGTCACGGTGAGTCAGCTGGCCATCGCCTGGACGTTGGCCAACCCGGCTGTGCACGTGGCCATCGTCGGTGCACGGCAGGCCGACCACGTTCAGGACAGCCTGGCCGCGGCCGATCTCTCGCTGAGCCGCAGCGACCTCATGGCGATCGACCGCATCATGGCGGCCGCCGCTCCGGTCACCGGACCGTCTCCTGAGAACGTGTGACGGGGTTGCCCGGGGGTGTACACCGGGGTTTCCGGGCTGTCGCCGACAAGGGTGACCACGAAAGTCGGAGGTCTCAGGCGTAGCTCAGGCTGGGCGAGGATGCTGAACGGGTGGAGGGGTGCCCATGAGTGCCATCGGAGCTCTGCTCGGTTTCGTCCTACTACTGTTCCTGATCGTCATGGTCGTGCGCGCCGTACTGGACTGGACGGGCGTGCTCGGCGCGGCGCGCGACGGCTGGGCCGCACGGGCTCGCTCGGTGTCCCACACGCTCACCGAGCCGGTACTCGCGCCGGTGCGTCGCGTGCTGAAACCCGTGCGGGTCGGCTCGGTGCAGATCGACCTCGCGTTCACGGTCGTGTTCATCGCGGCGCTGGTGCTGCGTTCGCTGGCGCTGTCCCTCTGAGCGGGGCAGCACACCGGCCCGGTCGGCGGCGCGCCGCGACCGACGGGCCTGCTGACGTCGCCGAGGCTGTCGGTGCCGACTGCTAGCGTCCGCCTCTCATTCCAGGAGAGAGGCATGTCCCGATGGACGACGAGAAGAAGGCTCTCCTGGCGTTCCTGGAGTGGCAGCGTGCCAGCGTTCTGGCGATCATCGACGGGCTCGACACCGAAGCCCTGACAGCCTCGGTCGTGCCGTCGGGCTGGACTCCGCTGGGACTCCTGGAGCACCTCGGCCATGCCGAGCGGCACTGGTTCCAGGAGATCGCCACCGGTTCCGCCGATCCGCTGCCCTGGCCCGACGACGACACGCCCTTGGTCACCTCGCGGCCGCCGTCAGTGGTCCTCGAGTTCTACCGCGACCAGTGCGAGCGTTCCGATGCGATCCTCACGGCCCTGCCGCTGTCCTCGCCCCCGCGTGCCCGCCACCCCGGCGTCTTGGGAGAGCAGATCACCGACCTGCGCGGGATCGTCCTTCACATGATCGAAGAGACCGCCCGCCATGCCGGCCACCTCGACATCGTTCGCGAGCTCATCGACGGGAAAACCGGCCTCGGCCCCCGCTGAGGCCTCGACAGAGGTGCCTGCCGGGTGGCCGGAGGACTCGTCCTCGCGACCATCGCGGCAGGCATCATCTGGTTGAGCTGGGCTGGTCAGCCGTATCGGCGCAGCTCGTGGAAGAAGTCGTCGATGACGTTCAGGTCACCGGCACGGCCCACCTGGTCGTACACGTACTTGCCGACCGCGAGGTCGAGCACGCCGAGGCCGAAGGGCGAGAACACCACCGGACGGTCCGTCGGCAGGCTCACCCGCCCGGCCATCACGTCGTCCAGGGTTCCCTGCAGGAAGTCCCGGTTGCCGGTGAGCTGTTCGGCAAGGTGCGGCGAGGTGTCCGCCTTGAGGCAGTGCTCGACGTCGTCGACGATGTTGGTCGAGGCCAGCACGATCTCCGGCGCGAGGTCGCGGAGCGAGACGTGCAGCACCAGTGGGTTGTGGTCGAACCACGACGTGTCGGTGACGTGCGGCTTCCCGGCGATGGTCGCGAAGACCACCAGGTCGCTGGAGCGGATCAGATCCTCGGCCGACTCGTGCAGGGTGATCCGGCCGGTGGTGCCCGACTGCTCCAGGTAACCGCGGAATCCGGCCGCGCTGTCGGCGGACAGGTCGAAGACGCCCACCTCGTCGAACGACCAGCCGGTGCCGGCCAGGAACGTGTGGATGTAGCGGGCGATCAGGCCCACGCCGAAGAATCCGACGCGGGTGGGACGCTCCCGGCCGCGGCTGAGCCAGTCGGCTGCCAGTGCCGCCGACGCAGCCGTCCTGGTGGCGCTGATGATCGAGCTCTCCAGGCAGGCGAACGGGTAGCCGGTGTCGTGGTCGTTGAGGATCAGCACCGCCGACGCTCGCGGGATGCCCGCGGCCACGTTGTCCGGGAAGCTCGAGATCCACTTGATGCCGTCCACCCGCGACTGCCCGCCGATGGACGCGGGCAGCGCGATGATGCGCGAGGACGGGCGGTCGGGGAAGCGCAGGAAGTAGGACGGTGGGTTCACCGAGTCGCCGGCGCCGTGCAGCCGGTAGGTGGCCTCCACCACCTCCATGACCTGCTTCTCGTGGCCCTGCAGGGCCTGCTGGACCTGTGCGCCGGGGATCACCGCGAACGGTGGCACGGTGGTGGTCATCAGTTCGTCACCTCGGTGTCTGGGGGGTGTCGGTCATGCGGACCGGTGCGGCCATCGCGACGAGCACCTCGCGTGGTCCGCTGAAGGCCTCGCGGCTGTGCGCGCTGCGGATGTTGTCGACGAGCATCAGGTCGCCCGCCTGCCATGGCTCACGTGCGGTGTTGGCGTCGTAGACCCCGTTCAGCAGCTGCACGATGTCGTCGCCGATCGGGTCGCCGTTGCCGAAGCGGGTGTTGAACGGCAGCCCGTCCTCGCCGTAGACGTCGACCAGGAACTCGCGCACCTCCGGATCCAGGGTCCACTCGTTGAGGAACGCGATCTGGTTGAACCAGCAGCGCCGGCCGGTGATCGGGTGCTGGACCACGGCCTTGCGTCGCTGCCAGGTGCGCAGACCACCTTCGGGCTGCCACTCGAACTCGATGGCGTTGGCCCGGCAGTAGTTCTCGACGGCGGCACGGTTGTCGGTGCCGAACGCGTCGGCGTAGGACGCCCCGATGTCGTCGTTGTAGTTGCGGGCGAGCAGCCAGCCCTCCCGCTCGAACCGGGCGGCCAGCTCGGCCGGAAGCGCGTCGAGCACGGTCGGTGAGTCGGCCACTCCGGTGGCGCCACCCTCCGTCGGTGCGGTCAGGCAGGCGAACAGCATGAGGCTGGGAACGTCGAGCGTGTAGCTCAGCTCGTTGTGCATGCACATGGGTTGGTTCGACGGCCACTTCGCCGAGGAGTACACACCTTCGGAGTAGACCTGCCGGGCCGCGAACGCCTCGCGCTCGGCCATCAGCCCACGCCCGATCCGCTGGAACACCGAACCCACCGTGTTCGCGTCGCTCAGCCCGAGACCCCGGACCAGGACCGAACCGTGCTCGGCGACGATCCCGTACAGCGCCTGCCGGTTCGCGTCTGCCCAGCTCGGGGCATCACCCGTGGGTGGGACCTGCAGCATCGGAGGTGCGCCAGGCCGCAGACTGACGTCGAGCGGCGACGGCGAAAAAGAGGACGACATCACGATCTCCTTTCTCAGTTCGCTTGTGAAGAGGCCATCGGTTCGACCCCGCCAGTCTGCGTGTCTTCTGCCTCCGACGGGGACTGAAGCAGCCCGACGGGTGGCTGAGACTTGACGTCGACCAGTTCGGCCAGGTCAGCGAGGACGGGGCAGCGGATGACGTCCTTGAGCGACACGATGCGCCCCAGCGCGATCGCCAGCTTGACCGCGGAGAGCGAGTTGCCGCCCCGGTCGAAGAAGTGGTCGGCGCGGCCGATCTGGTCGGTCGGGACACCGAGGACCTTCGCCCACGCCGCCGCCATCCGCTCCTCGGTCGGGGTGCGGGGTGCCTCGTAGCCCTGCTCGACGGTCTCCAGCTCGCCGGCCAGCGCGGTCAGCGACTTCTTGTCGATCTTGCCGTTGGCGGTCAGCGGCAGGTTCTCCTGCCAGTGGAAGGCCGCGGGCACCATGTAGTGCGGCAGCGAGGCGCCGAGCCGCTCCCGCAGCAGGTCGACCTCGAGCGGCTGCGTGCCGGCGTAGAAGGCCACCAGCTGCTTACTCTGGTCGGGTCGCTCCGCGACCACCACCGCGCCGTCACGGACGCCGGGGACGCGCAGCAGGGTGTTCTCGATCTCGCCGATCTCGAT
>NZ_JAKXMK010000043.1 GCF_022524485.1 Pseudonocardia alaniniphila | reverse complement strand
TCGGCCTCGGCGAAGACGGCCCCACCCACCAACCCATCGAGCACTACGCCGCCCTGCGCGCCATCCCCGGCCTCTCGTTCGTCCGCCCCGGCGACGCCAACGAGACCGCCCACGCCTGGCGCGCCACCCTCGAACGGGCCGAAGGCCCCACGGGCCTCGCCCTCACGCGTCAGAACCTGCCCGTGCTGGAGGGCACCTCCTACGACGGCGTCGCCCGCGGCGGATACGTGCTGGCCGAGGCATCCACCGGCCAACCGCAGGTGATCATCGTGGCCACCGGGTCCGAGGTGCAGATCGCGGTGGACGCCCGAACGATGCTCGAAACCGACGGCGTACCCACCCGGGTCGTCTCGATGCCCTGCGTCGAATGGTTCGACGAGCAGGACGAGGCCTATCGCCGGTCCGTGCTACCGGCCGCCGTCCGGGCCAGGGTCTCGGTCGAGGCAGGAATCGCGCAGCCCTGGCACCGGTTCACCGGCGACATCGGTGAGTGCATCTCCATCGAGCACTACGGGGCGAGCGCCGACTACAGGACGCTCTTCCGCGAGTTCGGGATCACCGCCGAGGCGGTCGTCGACGCCGCACGCCGCTCCCTGGGCCGGGCCTGATTCCCGTACCCGGCCGGGCACCGGGAGAGACCCGACGGATGACGATGCAGCAGATCGAGAAATGGAGCAGAACCGAGCATGAAGATAGCGATGGTCGGCTTGGGGCGGATGGGCGCCAACATGGTGCGCCGATTGCTCCGCGACGGGCACGAGTGCGTCGTTCACGACATCTCGGCCGACGCCGTCGACGCGCTGGCCGGTGAGGGTGCGCAGGCGGCGTCGTCACTCGAGAACCTCGTGTCCCGGCTCGAGGCACCCCGCACCGTCTGGCTGATGCTTCCGGCGGCGATCACCGGGGGCACGGTCCGGAGACTGCTCGACATGCTGGAACCCGGCGACGCGATCGTCGACGGCGGCAACTCCTCCTACCGCGACGACATCGACCGGGCGCAAGCCGCGGCCGTCCACGACGTGGACTACGTCGACTGCGGCACGAGCGGCGGGGTGTGGGGGCTCGATCGCGGCTACTGCCTCATGATCGGCGGGCCGGACCGCGCGGTCGCACGGCTCGATCCCGTGTTCGCCTCGCTGGCGCCGGGTGTGGATGCGGCGGCCCGCACGCCCGGCAGATACGGCGCGGTGTCGCAGTCCGAACAGGGCTACCTGCACTGCGGCCCTCCGGGAGCGGGCCACTTCGTGAAGATGGTGCACAACGGCGTGGAGTACGTCCTGATGGCGGCCTACGCGGAGGGTCTGAACGTCATCCGCGGCGCCGGCGTGGGCCGCCGCGACACCCGGGCGGACGCGGAGACCGCGCCGCTGCGCGAGCCGCAGTACTACCCGTTCGACGCGATCGACCTCGCCGAGGTCGCCGAGGTGTGGCGCCGCGGCAGCGTGATCGGCTCGTGGCTGCTCGACCTCACCGCGCAGGCGCTGCTCGCCGACCCCGACCTGGAGCAGTTCACCGGGCGCATCTCCGACTCCGGCGAGGGCCGATGGACGTCCATCGCGGCGATCGAGGAGGGCGTACCCGCCCCGTTGCTCACCGCCGCGCTCTACAGCCGGTTCGCCTCCCGCGGGGGCGAGATCTTCGCCGACAAGGTGCAGTCGGCGCAGCGCAGGGAGTTCGGCGGACACATCGAGAGGAGCGCCGGATGACGGCCGCCGACCCCGCGGCGACCGGTCTCGCCGCGTGGCACCCCGGCCCCCGGGCGGACGTCCTGGTGCTCTTCGGAGTCACCGGTGACCTCGCCCGCAAGATGATCCTTCCCGCGCTCTACCGGCTCGTCGAGCGCGGTGAGCTCACCGTGCCCGTGATCGGCGTGGCCCGCACCGACTGGAACACCGAGAAGCTGCGCGAACACGTCGGCCACAGCGTCGAGGCAGCACTGGACGACGTCGAGCCGGCAGCGCTGCGACGGCTGCAGGGTCTGGTGCACCTCGTGTCGGGCGACTACGGGGACCCACTGACGTTCGAACGGCTCGCGTACGCGGTGCACAGGCACGCGGGGCAAAGCGCGTTCGCCGTGCACTACCTGGCCGTGCCGCCGGGCCTGTTCGGCGTCGTCGCGGACGGGTTGGCCGCGGTGGGGCTGCACGAGTTCTCGCGGCTCGTGGTGGAGAAGCCGTTCGGCCGCGACCTCGACTCCGCCCGGACGCTCGACGCGCTGTTGCGCCGCCACTTCGCGGACGAGCGGATCTTCCGCGTGGACCACTACCTGGGCAAGGAACCGGTCGAGGACCTGCTGGTGCTCCGGTTCGCCAACACCCTGCTCGAACCGATCTGGAACCGCACGTGGGTGGAGCGCATCGAGATCACGATGGCCGAGGACTTCGACGTCGCCGAGCGGGGCTCGTTCTACGACTCGGTGGGCGCGGTCCGCGACGTCGTGCAGAACCACCTGCTCCAGGTGCTCGCCTACCTGACGATGGACGCCCCGCACACCGACGCAGCCCACGACCAGCACGACGCCAAGAACCACCTCCTGCGTGCCGTACGTCCCGTGGACCCGGCCGAGGTCGTACGCGGGCAGTACATCGGCTACCAGGAGGCAGCCGGTGTCGAGGCGGGCTCGACGACCGAGACCTACGTGGCACTGACCCTGCACATCGACAACTGGCGCTGGAGCGGCGTGCCCGTGCACATCCGGGCGGGCAAGGCGCTGCCACGCACTGTGGTGGACGTCGTCCTGGTCCTCCGCCGGCCGCCACGGATGTTGTTCACCGGGACGGACGGGCCGCCGCCGCCCAACCGGATCCGGCTGTGCCTGCAGCCCGACGCCGGTGTCACCTTCCACGTCCTCGCGAAGCGGCCCGGCGGCGACGACGTGGCGACCGAGCTGCCCGTGTCGGTGGACTTCCGCCAGGTGCTCGGCCCGGTCCACGCGCCCTACGAGCGGGTCTTCGACGACGCGCTGGCCGGAAATCCCGCGCACTTCGCCCGGCTGGACAACCTGGAGCAGGCCTGGCGGATCGTCGGACCGATCCTGGACGTGGGCACGGCGCCCCTGCCGTACGCCCCCGGCACGTGGGGCCCCACCGATGCTGGTTCGTGACCGGCTGCCGGCAGCACCGACGACCTGAGAGCGCCTATCGGGACACGATCGACCGCCTGATCCGCACCCGCATTCACCGGTGCACGCGTGCCCATCCGCGTCCGCGCACCTTCGCAACGCTGAGCACCACGTCGCACACGCAGCAGCGCTCATGAACCGCCTTGGGCTTCCCGGACGTCATCTCATTCATGGCGATTCGCTCCGGGGTGAGTGCCCGGCGCATCGGCACCGATTCGCGCCGATCGCACCTCCCCTGCGCCGCTTGTGTGGATTGCCCGGGGATGTGACCGGGGACCGACACGGGCGCGACCGGAGGTTGACCCCACGAAACTGCACACGTGCCCTTCTCGTCACTTGAAGGAGAACGCGATGATCTGCGGACGATGTGGATGGTTCATTCCCACTGACTGCACATGCCGCCGAGTCGACGACCCGGCCACGATGGCCCGACTGCGGGGCATCGTCGACCAGCGTCATCGTGATTCGGCGGCTCGGGCCAACAGATCGGGGTGGGCGATCGAGCCGCGGCTCGACGGATGAGACCGGCCCCGCTCGGTGCGGCTACCACACCCGGTATCGCGCCGCTGTCGCGTAGGCCTGCGTCGGGTCCACCGTCACGTCGAGTGTGAGGGTCCAGATCCCCGGAAGCGGCACGACGGTGTTCGTGCTGTGCCACCGCGACGTGTCACCTGGGTCGTTCACCAGCCTGACGCCCAGGGCTGCGACGCTCGCGGTGGACAGGTTCGCGGTGATCGCCTGTACCGGGACCGGCCTGCCGGCGGCGTCGGTGACGTCGAGTTCGAGGTCCTGCCTGCCCCGCCGCGTGTCGTCGACATGAACGTGCACGACGTCCGCGCCAAGGGGTGCGTCCACGTCGACCGGCGGCCCGTAGGTGGTGGAGGCCGGGGGCTGCGACACGAGCACCGCGGTGACGGCCAGCACGACGACGGCGAGGGCGGCCTCGATGCGCACGCTGCGCCGGAGGACGGTGAGCACGTCGCCACCGGCGAAGCGCTCGTCGCCCGTGCCGTTCGCGGCGGTGGCCAGAACGCGGCGCTGTGCCAGAACGGCGGCGACGAGCATCGCGGCGATGACACCGAGCTTGATCAGCAGCACGGCGCCGTAGCCGGTGGACCACAGCGCCTGTACGGGTTCGACCTGGCGCGAGGCCTGGAACTCTCCGGTCACCACCAGGCACGCGACGCAGCTGTAGGCGATGTAGGACCAGCGTTTGATCACGGCGGAGTGGAGCTCATGCCCGCCCCGCCGGGCGAACGGCACCACGACCGTGACGAGGACCGCGAGGCCACCCAGCCAGATCGCCATCGCGGCCAGATGCAGGATCGCTGCGATCAACGCGAGCGGGACGTCGGGACCGACGGATTCGTGCCCGGTCAACGCGACGGTGACCAGGAGCGCCAGCGCCGCCACCGCGCCGGTCACGGCGTGCCCGAGGCGGCGCAGTCGAGCCAGCGAGGCGCTGGTCAGCAGGGGGATCACCAGGAGGAGCAGCGCCAGCCGGGCGATCAGCTCCTGCCCGAAGGCACTGCCCAGCGTCTCGCCGGCGCCTGCCAGCCGGAGCACCGCGGGCCAGCTGCCGTCCTCCGCCCGTGCCCCTTGGAGGACGAACGCGACCAGGGTGCCCACCACCATCAGCAGCCACCCGCACCACAAGGTCAGGCGCGTGCGGCGCGCGGTGATCACCCATGGCCACAACCACGCCGCCGCGGCGCCGACCCCGATCAACAGGACGATCCCCAGGTAGAGCAGGCCCTGCGCCACGTCGGTGGTGACGTCCAGTGAGCGCGTGCGGTCCGGCGGCGGTGCGGGCGCGGCCGAGGGGTCCACGCCGATGCCGAAGGTGATGGAGCCGCCGACGATGTGCGTGTCCGCCGACACCACGCGCCAGGTCGCGGAGTACGTCCCGGCGGGCAGGCCCGGCCGGAGCGGCAGCATGATCGTCGTGCCGTCGGCGGACTGTCGCAGCTGCCCGGTGTCGACCCGCTCCCCGGTACTGGAGATGACCTCGTCGGACGCCGGGATGGGCTGGACGGCCTCGTCGAACGTCAGCGACACCTCGGACGGCTCGCTGTCGACCCTGGCGCCGTCCTGGGGTGAGCTGCCGTCGAGCACCGCATGCGCGCTCGCCGGACCCGCCAGCCCGACGAGAGCGACGACGGACAGCAGCGTGGCGAGGGCCAGGGTGCGCAGCCTCGAGCCCACGCGGGGCGCCCGGATCACGACCCCGCCGTGGTCCTACGCCTGGTCAGGGCGAGCGCCAGGGCGGCGGCGCTGATCACCAGGGCGACGATGCCGAGGACCAGGCCCGCGATGCCCGTCCACGAACTTCCCGACGAGCTCTCCTGCCCGGTCGTCCCGGTGGTCACCCCGGCCGTGCTCACGCCCGCGGCGGACATGCCGGACCCGCCGGGCGAGAGCGTCAGCACCGGCGCCGGGTGGGCCGGTTCGGTGGTTCCGTCGGCCGACTGTTCGTCCCAGTTCACCGTGGTGCCGTCGCTGTAGGTCTGCAGCGCCCCGAACGACACGGTGGACGCCTTGGGAAACGGGCCCACCGACAGGTTGAACATGTCGAACTGTCCCGGCGGGATGGCCGACGCGGGGCTCGTTGCTTTGAAGTCGACCTGCGAGACGTACTGGGTGATCGTCGACCCGTCCTCGCCCGGCTCCGGATGGGCGAGCGGCTTCTTCTCGACCGTCGCGGTCCAGCCCGCCTTCGGCTGGGTGTCCACCGAGGTGAACGGCGTGTTCGCGGGGAAGGTGATCTGCAGCCCGGTGGTCGACGCGGTGGCCGACTCGGTGGGCACCCGGAAGGTCACCACCCCGGAGCCGGCCTGGACCGCGTCGGTGCCGGACACCTTCACGTGCGCCGATGCCGGCACGGCGAAGGCCAGGGTGGCCACCACCGCTCCGAGCCCGGCGAGACCCGCCCGAAGCGCCCACCGGCGCTTCCGGACCTCGACTCCGACCGCCGTGTCACTCAATTCCCTCACCTCTCGTTCCGGTCCGCCGCGGACGGTTACGCCATCTCGGCGAACGTCACCGCCATCGCGGCCGCCATCAGGCCGCCGATCACCGCGGCCGTCATCGACGTGCCGGTTCGCGCTCGGCGGAAAAGGACGGGACGCAGTTCGTGCGCCACCAGTCGAATCGCCGCGGCACAGAACACGACCGCGAGCAGGACACACGGCGGCCTGGTCCACATCGGGAGCCCGGACATCGCATCCATTCCAACCGGGGCCGGGGCCGACATGCTCATTCCCGACATGCTCATTCCCGCCATCGAGGCCATCTCGCCGGACGACATCTGGCCCGATTCGGAAAACGCGGACGCCGGGGGCGGCATGGTGGACATCACCACGCCCATCCAGACCATGGATCCCATCATCATCGCGTGGTACCAGGCGTCGTGGCCGATCACGACCGGCCCTCCGGTCGCCGGGCGTGCGAACAGTGCCTCCGCGATGAACCACAACATCGCGCCGGTGAAGACCGTCACGTACAGCATGATCGGAACCGCCACGCTCCAGAGCATCGCGATCATCGCGATTCCCATGAGCGCGTGCAGGCCCGCGCCGAGGGTGGACCCCCACCGGGGCCGAGGCCTCCACTGCCCGGCCACACGAGCGATGTAGTACCCGGCGGCGACGGCGAATGCCGCCGACAGAATCCACCGGGAAACCTGGTCGGTCATCACTCTGGCTGCTCCCCTCCCCCGAACATGCCGCTCTACTGGTCCGCGGTCGTACCCGCGCGGTTCCGCGCAATGGGCCACGTCACACATCCCGAGCTCCACGACATGGACACGTGTCGCTGTTCCGCGGGCCGCCGAACAGCCTTATGCGTCTATGACATGGCAGGGGGTCGTTATGTGACGTGCGACAGATGTGACGAGCACCGGCTCCGGGAACCAAGCGGGTCGCGGCGACGACTATGGATGTCGACGCGTGTACCAGCGCGCCACGACCCGAGGGCGGAGGTGGGGCACGACCGTGATCGACGATGCGCCGAGCTGGGGGGCGGCACTGGCGCTCTGGCGGTTCTCCCCCGTGGTCGACCTGCTCCTCGCGCTCGCGACGGTGGGCTACCTGCTGCTCGTGCGCCGCTGCGGTTCCGGGGCCGGCCCCGGCTGGCCGTGGCCGCGCACGGCCGCGTTCCTCGTCGCCGTCGCCGCGCTCGTGGTGGCGCTGGACGGCCCGGTGGCGGCCTTCTCCGACGTGCTGTTCTGGGTGCACATGGTGCAGCACCTGATGCTGATCATGGTCGCGCCGGTGCTGCTCGTCTGGGCCCAGCCGTGGCGCCTCGTGCACACGGCGGGAGGCCCCCGTGCACGCGCCGCCGTGGATCGCGTGGTCGGCAGCCGGGTCGCGCGCTGGCTGACCGCGCCGCTCCTCGGCCTCGGGCTCTACGCGGCCGTGGTCATCCTGACCCACCTCACCGGCTTCCAGCAGATCTCGGCCACCCAGCCCCCGATCCGGGCGGTCGAGCTCGTTCTCTACCTGGTCAGCGGCTACCTGCTGTTCCTGCCGCTCGCGGGCTCGGAGATGAGCCCGTGGTCGCCGCCGCACCTTCTGCGGTTCGTGCTGCTGGCGTTGAGCATGGGCGTCGACACGCTCACCGGCGTGGTCCTGATGCTGACCCCGCGGCCCCTCGCGAGCGCCTATGCGGCCGCCCACCCGGGGTGGGGACCGAGTGCCCTGGCCGACCAGGAGGTCGCCGGCGCGATCATGTGGTTCGGCGGCGACGTCCTGATGCTCGTACTGATGATCGCGATCGCGGTGCGCTGGGGCCGGGCCCGCGACCAGGACCAGGGCTTCGGCACCTGGATCGAGGGCGTGCGGCACCGCACGCTGCTCGGCACCGCGGCAACCGACGTCGACCACGTGGACGACGACGAGAGCGCGCTGCGGGCCTACAACGAGGCGCTGGCGGCCCTGCACGCACGCACCTCCGGAGACAAGGGAGACCGGCCGTGACGGCGGACGCAGCAGCCGAGGTCGCCGCCGACCAGGTCGGCGAACTGCGGCAGTACGAGATTCTCGTCGGCGGGATGACGTGCGCGGCCTGCGCCGCCCGCGTCGAGCGCCGGCTCAACAAGCTCGACGCCGTGCAGGCCACCGTCAACTACGCCACCGAGCGGGCGCGCGTGCTGTGCCGGGACGGCGTCGACCCGCGCACGCTGGTGGAGCAGGTGGAGCGGGCCGGGTACACCGCACGGCGGATCGATGACGTCGCCGCCGCGGGCGACGACGACAGCGACCACGAGCGCCGGGTCGCCGACCTGCGACGTCGGCTCGCGGTGGCCGCTGTGCTGGCCGTACCGATCTGCGACATGTCGCTGGCCCTGTCGCTGTTCGGCGAGCTGCGCTTCCCGGGCTGGCAGTGGGTGCTGCTCGTGCTGGCCGCCCCCGTGGTCGCGTGGTGCGCACTGCCCTTCCACCGGGCAGCGCTGGCCGGGGCACGCCACGGCGCGGCCTCGATGGACACCCTCGTCTCGGTCGGGATCCTCGCCGCCTCCGTGTGGTCGCTCTGGGTCATGATCGCCGACCGCGACGTCACGCCCGGCCTGGGCCAGGGCCTGTCCGTGCTGTCGGGCAGCGACCACGCCCTCTACCTCGACGTCGCCGCGGGAGTCACCACCTTCCTGCTCGCGGGCCGCTACTTCGAGGCGCGGGCGAAGCGGTCTGCCGGCTCCGCGCTGCGGGCGCTGCTGGCGATGGGCGCCAAGGACGTCGAGGTGCTGCGCGACGGCGAGGTGCGGCGTATCCCCGTGTCGCAGCTGGAGGTGGGCGACACGTTCACCCTCCGGCCGGGCGAGATCGTCGCCACCGACGCCGTCGTGATCGACGGCAGCTCGGCCCTCGACCTCAGCATGGTCACCGGCGAGCCCGTGCCACAGGAGGTCGTCCCCGGCACCGCCGTCGTCGGCGGCGCGGTGAACTCCGGCGGACGGCTCGTGCTGCGGGCCACCCGGGTCGGGGCCGACACCCAGCTTGCGCGGATGGCGCGGCTCGTCCAGCGGGCGCAGGAGGGCAAGGCGGGCGCGCAGCGGCTGGCCGACCGCGTGGCCGGGGTGTTCGTGCCCGCGGTGCTGGCCCTCGCCGTGCTCACCCTGATCGGCTGGCTCCTCACCGGGCACCCGGTCGGGCTGGCGGTCACCGCGGCGGTGTCCGTGCTCGTCGTGGCCTGCCCCTGCGCGCTGGGCCTCGCCACGCCCACCGCGGTGCTGGTCGGCACCGGCCGTGGCGCCCAGCTCGGCGTGTTCATCAAGGGCCCGCACGCGCTGGAGGCCACCCGAGCCGTGGACACGATCGTCCTCGACAAGACCGGCACCCTGACCGAGGGGCGCATGCGGCTCGTCGACGTCCGCACCGCACCCGGCGTCACGCGCTCGCGGCTGCTCGCCATGGCGGGCGCGGTCGAGGCCGCGTCGGAGCATCCCATCGCGGCGGCGGTCACCACGGCGGCCACCGCCGAGCTCGGGACCCTTCCCGCCGTCACCGAGTTCGCGGCCCAGCCGGGTCTGGGCGCTCACGGCCTCGTCGACGGCGAGCGGGTGGTCGTCGGCCGGGCGAAGCAGTTCGCCGAGCACGGCCTGCGGGTGCCGGAGGACATGGAGGCCGCCCGCGACGAACTCGAGACGCGCGGCGTCACCGTCGTCCTGGTCGGCTGGGGCGACGCGGCGCAGGGCCTGCTCGCCGTGGCCGACACGCTGCGGTCGACGAGCGTGGCCGCGGTCGCCGCGCTGCGGCGGCTGGGGCTGCACCCGGTCCTCGTCACCGGGGACAACGCCCGCACGGCGGCCACCGTCGCCGCCGAGGTGGGCATCGACGACGTGGTCGCCGAGGCTCTGCCCGAGGGCAAGGTCGAGGTGATCCGGAAGCTCCAGGAGCAGGGCCGGAGCGTCGCCGTCGTCGGCGACGGCGTCAACGACGCCGCGGCGCTCGCGGCGGCCGACCTCGGCATGGCCGTTGGCGACGGCACCGACGCCGCGATCGAGGCCGCCGACATCGTCCTCGGCCGCGAGGACCTGCTCGTCGTCGCCGACGCCGTGGAACTCGCCCGCCGCACCCACCGCACCATCCGCGGCAACCTCTGGTGGGCTTTCGGGTACAACACCGCCGCTCTGCCGCTGGCGGTGGTGGGCCTGGTCAGTCCGCTCATCGCCGCTGCGGCGATGGCCCTGTCGTCGGTGTTCGTCGTGTCGCACAGCCTGCGTCTGCGGCACTTCCGGCCCACGGCGGGCGGCACGCTGTGACGATGTCCGACCGGCATCGCGTGACGACGCGGGATCGGCCCGGCGTGATCACCCCGGATCGGCACGGCACGGCGATGCCGGGCGGGTCCATGCGGGCGGCTCTGATCCTCGGGGTGGCGGTCTCGGCCGTGCTCACCGGCGCGCTGCTCGCTGCGCTCGCTCCCAGCGTCGCCGTGCAGTACGGGCTGCAGGACCTGGGCCCGATCGTGGACGCGGGGCTACCCGCCGCCCGGGTCGTCGCGGTGGGCGCGGCCGCACTGAGCATCGGGAACCTGCTGCTCGCGGCGGTGCTGGCCCCCGGGGACGTGCACGGTGTCGTCTCGCCCAGCGGCTACGCGGGCCTGCGGGCCGCGGCACGCTGGGCGCTCGTGCAGGCCGTGGCGTCGGCCGTCGTCACGGGGTTGCTCGTCGCGGAGAACAGTGGCGTCCCACCGGCGACGCTGGCAGGCCGTCTCGACGTGCTCGTCGTCGGCGTCGATCAGATCCAGCAGGCGGGCGGCTGGGCGGTCTCGGCGCTCGCCGCGCTCGCCGTCGCGGTGCTCGCGGCCCTCGCGCTGTCGTGGCGCAGCGCCGTGGGGCTGTTCGTGCTGGCCATGGCCGCGCTGCTGCCCGTCACCCTGACGGCCGCCACGAACGCCGAGCGTTCCCACGACATCGCGGGCGACGCGGTCACCCTCCATGTGCTCGCCGCCGTGCTGTGGCTGGGCAGTACAGCCGCCACCGCGGTGCACCTTGCGCGGCGCGGTCCGGCCGCCGACGTCGTGCTGCGCCGCCATCGCACCGTCGCCCACGGTGCGCTCGTCGTGGTCGCCGCATCCGGCGTCGTGTCGGCCGCGTACGCGCTCGCCCCGTCCGACGTGTTCACGAGCGGGTACGGGTGGCTGGCCCTGGTCGGAGTGCTGGCGGTGCCGCTGCTGGCTCTCGCCACACACCGGCTCGGCGCGGTCGGGCCGGGGATCGCCGGGCGGGGGGCGGCGCTACGGGTCGTCGCCGTGGAACTGGTGCTGCTCGCACTCGCGTTCGCGACCGGCACGGCGTTGACGCGGGTACCGCCGCCGAGCGAGACCGGCTACGAGGCCACCCGGTACGTCTACCTGATCGGTTACGACCTCCCGGCACACCTCACCGCGGTCGATCTCGCCGTGCGCTGGCGGCCGGACCTGGTGTTCGGCCCGCTGGCCGTGCTCGGGGCGGTCAGCTACCTGATCGGGGTGCGCCGGCTGCGCCGTGCAGGCGGCGACTGGCCGGCCGGGCGCACGGTCGCGTGGCTGGCCGGCTGTGCCACCGTGCTGATCGTCACCTGCTCAGGCATCGCCACGTACGGCGCGGCCGTGTTCAGCGTCCACATGGTGCAGCACATGCTGCTCGCCACCCTCGCGCCGGTGCTGCTCGTCCTCGGCCACGGCGTGACCCTCGCCCTGCGGGTGGCAGAGCCCGGCCCGGCCGCCCGTCTCCTCGGGATCCTCGACAGTCCGGGGGTCCGCTTCGTCCGCCACCCCGTGGTCGGCTGGCTGGCGGTCGCGGCCACGCTCTTCGGGCTCTACCCCACCGGGTTGTACGCCGCGATCGTGCAGGAGCACTGGGCGCACCTCGCGATGAACGTCGCGTTCTTCGCCACCGGCCTCGCACTGTTCTGGCCCGTCCTCGGCCGCAGCCTGCCCAGCCGGGCTCTCCCGGCGATCGCGCGCATCGTCATGGTGTTCGCGGTGATGGCGCTGCACGCCGGGTTCTCGGTGTGGTTGCTCGGCCTGTCCACGCCCGTGGCCGGCGGCTTCTACGGCGCGCTGCAACTGCCGTACGTCCCGGACCTGCTCGCCGACCAGCGGCTCGGCGCGGTGCTGGCATGGGCGCTCGGGGAGCTCCCGGTGATCCTCGCGGTGCTCGCTCTCGTCGCCCGCTGGGCCAGCGACGACCGCGCTCCCCGCACGGAGGCCGAGACGTCCTACCCGGACGGGTTGCGGCCACGGCGGCTGGAGCGGTTCGTGGCCCGCGAACCCGGCTGACGCGCACGAGAACCCCGCAAGGGCCCTCTCCAGCTGCTCGGGGCCGGAGTGCGGGGCAGATGAGGGAGGTCAGCCCGCGATGAGGCGCAGCGGCAGCGTCTCGAAGCCGCGCAGCGAGTTGACGAGTGCCCTGCGGGGCTGTCCGGCAGGCACGATCCGGCGTGCGCGCCGGGCGAGTGCGGACAGCACGGCCTGGCCTTCCATCCGGGCGAACGCCATGCCCAGGCAGGCGTGGATTCCGTAGCCGAAGGTGAGGTGCCCGGTGCTCCGCCGGGTGACGTCGTAGACGTCCGGGTCGGTCCACTGGCGCGGGTCGCGGTTGGCGCCGGCGAGCAACAACATGACCTTCTCCCCCTCGCCGAGGGCGACGCCGTCGAGCTCGACCTCTCGGGCGGTGGTCCGGAAGATCCACTGGTCGGCCGACTCGAAGCGCAGTGTCTCCTCGAAGGCCGCTCGCGAACCGTCGGGCTGCGAGCACATCGCGGCGTACTGGTCGGGGTGGCCGGCCAGGCACCACAACGCGTTGCCCAGGGCGTAGACGGTGGTGTCGATCCCCGCTGAGAGGAACGAGCGCACGAGCAGGCCGCCCACGTCGGAGGAGAAGCCCTCGGCTGCGGCCCGCTCATGGATCTGCGCGCCCAGGCCATCGGCAGCCAGGTTCTCGGCGCGGCAGTACTGCTCGACCCATTCACGCGAGGCTCCGGCCTGCGCCATGGCCTCCTGGAACAAGGTGCTGCCCAACCCGTCCGCCCGCTCCCTCGGGCCCTTCGCGTTGAACACCACGCGCGCATACGGGTGCAGATTCTCCCGCCCCTGCGTGGGGAGGCCTACGGCGTCGGCGAAGACTCGCGTCGGGAACGCTCTCGCGAGGTCGGCCATCGCGTCGAACGGCTCGTCCTGCGGCAGCTGCGCGACCATCTCGTCTGCGACCGCGGCAGCGGTCTCCTCCAGGCGCTGGACGGCCGCGGCTGAGAGCACTCCCGCGACCACACGGCGGGTGCGAGAGTGCTCGGGGGGATCGGCCTCGAGCAAGGGCGACGGCGGGCGCCATCCCTTCTCCTCATTCAGGTTCGTGAACCCGGTCCCGGCTCCGGAGCAGAAGCTCGGCGAGTCGAGCAGGATCGAGCGGATCGCTCCATATCTCGCACTCGCCCATGTTCCATACCGCTCCAGACGGACCACGGGCCCGGCCTCCCGGATGGCCTCGTATGCCGGGTAGGGGTCGCGGATCATGTCAAGAGAAAACGGGTCGAGGTCGCGGACCTCGATCGTGGAAGGCAACAGGCTCCCCTTCGCCTCGTCTGAATTGAATCTGCGGTCGGGATGAGTCCGGACGATCAGGGACATGACGAACTCACCGGCGAGGTCGTGCAGTCCGTCGCCGGAAAACTCGTGGATACGCACTACTCGACGCTGTCTCGTTTTTCCCGGGGAGACCGACCAGGGGTCACAGACCCGGATCCGCCACGCCATTCCCGCAGCTGCTCTGCCGCGGTGAGTCCGGACGCCGTCGGGGCGGCGGGGCGCAGGATCGGCAGTCGATGCCTTTCCCGTCACTGAACCGATCTCTTGTGCGGGTACTAGCTATATGTCGTTCCCGTCACGTCGGTCACGATTCCTACCTTACAAGAATTCGAGCTTGCTCGACGAAATCCGGTATCGACAGTAGGTCCGTCAACCTGCGGTCGGCAAGTCAATGTGAGTCCCGAACCGGCGCGAGCAGAAGCTGCAGAGGTGGGCCGAGCCAACCTTCGGCCCCCGCCCTGGCATCTGGTCGCCCTGCCGGCGTTGATCAATTCTTCGGGCCGCGCGGCAGGGCATGGCCCGGCTGCTGGTTCCGAACCGGTGATCATGTGGAGTCCGGTACCCCTGGCCCCGGGTCTTGGTGGTCCATCGTCCGGAATCGGCGGCGCTGCACTGCCCGGGGTGATGCCGAGGCGACGATTGCCCCTGGACCCGGCTTCTCGCCGGCCTGCGCGGGCGTTGATCAACTTTTCGGGCCGTGCGGCAGGGCATCACCCGGCTCCCGGCCCCCAACTGATGATCATGCCGCACCCGCCGCCCCCGACCCGTCAGAAATCGGCGGCGTCCCGTCGCCAACAGGGGATACCGGGCCGGGAGTCGCCGTCCTGTCCGAGGCGTCGTCGGGGAACTCGTGATCATCATTTCGGGCCCCGTTGCAGGGCATGACCCCGTTCTCGACCCCGAACCGGTGATCATGGGGACGGCGAGTCGGCCCCGTGGGCGCCGAGCGCGGGCGGCGGCAGGCGACATCACGGGGCAGCCGGTGTCGATCGCGTGCGTCCTGAGGTTCGACGATGGCAACCTGGCCGACATCGTCGCTTGTGCGCGGCCCTGGTCGGCGGCCCTGGCGCTCTACTCCCGCATCAAGGGACGGCTCGGCGAGGAACTCGGACCCGAGTACTTCTGGGCGGCACAACCGGACTACGAGTCCTATCTCTGAGCCCCGCGGTGCCCGATCGGCATCGCGCGGGCGCGTCGTACCCAACCTCTGTGGTCAGGACATCTAGCGGCTACACGCGCGTGTAGCGTACTGTCTCCACGTACAGTCAGCCGTTCGCGCGTGCAGGGGGAAGTGTGGCGTCACCCGGAATCGATCCTGCGGACCTCACCGCACGCGCCCGCATCAGGGACGCCGCGCTGCTGCATTTCGGCGAGTACGGGTTCGACCGGGCCACGATCCGTGGGATCGCCGAGGCGGCAGGCGTGTCGTCCGGGCTGGTACGCCACCACTTCGGCTCGAAGCAGGCCCTGCGCGAGGCGTGCGACGCGCACCTGGCATCGGTGATCCGCAGGCTCAACGACCAGGTCCGGTCCGACTACACGACCAGCCGCGTCAACCACGTGGCCAGCGCCCGCGCCGCGATAGGGCCCTACCAGCGCTACATGGCGCGCGCCCTGGCCGAGGGCTCCGCCTCGGCGCTGTTCGACGCGATGGTCGAGCTGAGCGAGCAATGGCTCGCGGAGGCCGACGCCGCCCGGCCCGATCCTCCCGGCGTCGATCGCCGCACGCGCGCCGCGGTGGTCACCGCGATGGCCTTGTCCGTCTCCGTCCTGCACGAGCACCTGTCGCGCGCCATCGGCGTCGAGGTGTTCAGCCCGGACGGCGACCTGCTGCTCGCGCGCACGCTGATCGACATCTACTCCCACGCCATGCTGAGCACGGAGGACGCGGCCAAGATCCTGGCCGCTCTCCCCGAGCCCCGTAACGCCTGAGAACCACCACCACAGTCAAGGGGGGCACGTGGAAAGGATCATTCGAAGTTTCGACGAACTGGGCCGCGACGACGTGGACGTCGCCGGTGGCAAGGGCGCGAACCTCGGCGAGCTCACGCGGGCCGGGCTGCCCGTGCCGCCGGGGTTCGTGCTGACCACGACGGCATACCGCGAGTTCGTCGCGTCGAGCGGGATCGGCGACCAGGTGCTCGGCCTCGCCGCGCTGCCCGCCGACGCGGAACCTGGAGCGTACGAGGAACCGTCGGCACGCATCCGCGAGCTGTTCCGCTCGGCGGCGGTGCCCGACGCGGTGGCGAAGGAGGTGCTCGACGCCCGGCTGCTGCTCGGTGACGCCCCGGTCGCGGTCCGTTCGTCGGCCACCGCCGAGGATCTCGAGGGCGCGAGCTTCGCCGGTCAGCAGGACACCTACCTCAACGTCAGCGGCACCGACGCGCTGCTGGCGGCCGTGCGGGACTGCTGGGCGTCGCTCTGGACGGCGCGAGCGATGGCCTACCGGGCACGCCAGGGCATCGACCCGTCCATGGTGGCGCTCGCCGTCGTCGTGCAGCGGATGGTCGACGCCGACGCCGCAGGGGTCATGTTCACGGCCAACCCCACCAACGGACGGCGCAACGAGACGGTGGTCTCGGCCGCGTGGGGCCTCGGCGAGTCCGTCGTCAGCGGATCGGTCACCACCGACGACGTCATCGTGGAACTGCCGAGCGGGCGCGTGCGCTCCCGCACCACGGCGGAGAAAGCGGTGATGACGGTCGCCACCGAGCAGGGCACCGAGGAGCGGGCCGTGCCCGCGGGGCAGCGAGCCCGCCAGGTGCTCGACGACGACGGCGCCGCCGCCCTGGCCCGGCTGGGCGCTCGGATCCAGGACCATTTCGGCGCACCGCAGGACGTCGAGTGGGCGCGCGCGGGCAGCGAGGTCTGGATCGTGCAGGCCCGGCCGATCACGGCGCTCCCGGAGCCGGAGGCCGACGCGCCCACCGACTGGTCGGTGCCGGATCCCAAGATCGCCTACTACATGCGAGCGAGCATCGTCGAGCAGCTGCCCGACCCGCTCTCGCCGCTCTTCGCCGACCTCGTCGACTCCTCGGTCACGCGGTCGCTGCAGGCCCTCTTCCGCGAGTTCCTCGGTGCGGACGTGGTGCGCGACGGCGACATCAGCATGCCCACGGTCAACGGCTACGCCTACTACCGGTACACCCGCGCGGGGCTCACGCGGATCATGCTGCGCAGCCCGGCAGTCCTCAAGCTCCTGACGGCGTCCGGCAACAAGGGCGCACAGGCGCGATGGCGCATGTACTCCCACCCCCGCTACCAGCGGGTCGTCGAACGCTGGGCGGCACGACCGCTGGACGGGCTCACCGTGCCCGAGCTGATGGCGGGCGTCGGCGAGCTGCTCGACGCGGGCACGGAGTACTACACGGCGGTGCAGACGATCATCCCGATCGCCGCCGGCAGCGAGGTGACCTTCACGCAGTTCTACGAGCGGCTGGTCCGCCGCGCCGGCGACCCTCCTGCCGCGACGTTCCTGCTCGGCTTCGACAGCGCGCCGATCCAGGCGGAGAAGTCGCTCTACGACCTCGGGACGTGGGTCCGCGAACACCCGGGCCTCGCGGAGTACCTGCGCACGACGGCGTCGCCGGACGTCGTCGGCCTGTTCGGCGGCGACGGAACACCCCCCGGCGTCGACGCGGCAACCTGGCAGGACTGGCGGGGCCGGTTCCGGGCGCATCTCGACCGCTACGGGCACACCGTCTACAACCTCGACTTCCACAACGCCGTGCCGGCCGACGACCCCGCCCCGCTGCTGGACACGCTCCGCTTCTACCTGGGCCGGTTCGACTCGTCGTCGGCCGACGCGTCGAGCGGTGGTGGCCCCGACCCGTACGAGCGGCAGCGCCGCACCAGCGCGCGCCGTGAGGAGGCGACGGCGGCCGTGCTCGCGCGGCTGGACGCGCCGCGGCGCGCCACGTTCACCCGGCTGCTCCGGTGGGCGCAGGGCATCGCGCCGGTCCGCGAGGACGCGCTCGCCGACATCGGCCTGGCCTGGCCGCAGCTGCGCCGGATGCTGCGCGAGCTGGGCGAGCGGCTCGTGGCGGCCGGGACGATCGACCGTGCCGACGACGTGTTCTGGCTACGCCGCGAGGAGGTGCTCGGCGAAGCCAGACCGCTCGGCGAGGCCGTCGAGGAGCGCAAGGCCCTCTGGCGCGGGCAGCGGCGGGTCACGCCGCCGCAGATCCTGCCGCAGGGCACCTCGTGGGAACGCTGGGAGAGCATGATGCCCGCGGCGTCGGCCGACCAGGCGGGCCCGGTCCTGCGCGGCACCGGCGCCAGCACAGGGCAGGTGACGGCCACTGCCCGCGTGCTCGGCGGCCCGGAGGACTTCAGCCGGATGAGGCCGGGGGACGTCCTCGTCGCGAGCATCACCACTCCGGCATGGACGTCGCTGTTCGCCATGGCGTCCGGCGTGGTCACCGACGTCGGCGGACCGCTGTCCCACAGCTCGATCGTGGCTCGCGAGTACGGCATCCCCGCCGTGCTCGGCACCGGCGTGGCCACCCGGCGCATCGCGGACGGCTCGCAGATCCGCGTGGACGGCGACGCGGGCACGGTGACCCTGCTCGACGAGGCCGGGGACGACGACGCAGCGCCGCCCACGGGTGACCGACCGGCGTCCCGGCGGGGGCCCGCGCTCGCCGCAGCTGCACTGACCGGCGTGGCGGCACTCGTTCTCGCCCGCCGTCGGCGGCGCCGACGCTGAGCCCGGCCGCACACCCTGACGGTCACCGCACACCTGCACCGTGTGGGGTGACCGTCGGGTGCGGCGGCTACTTCGTGCGGTAGTCGGTGGGCACGTCCTCGAGGATCACGGTCTTCGACTCGAGGTAGGGCAGCAGTCCTTCACGGCCGCCCTCGCGTCCGATCCCGGACTGCTTGAACCCGCCGAAGCCGATGCTGAGCTCCATGCGGAACGCGTTGTGCCCGACAGTGCCGGACCGCAGCTGCCGTGCGACGTGCCGCGCCCGGTCGACGTCGTTGGTGAACACCGAGGCATTGAGCCCGTAGATCGTGTCGTTCGCGATCGCGACGGCGTCCTCCTCGTCCTCGGCCGGGATCACGGTCAGCACCGGGCCGAAGATCTCCTCACGCGCGATGGTGGAGGAGTTGTCGACGTTCGCGAACACCGTCGGCTCGACGAAGAACCCGCGGTGCAGGTGCTCGGGCCGGCCACCGCCCGTGGCCAGCACCGCTCCCTCCTCGATCCCCTTCGCGATGTAGCCCTCCACCCGGTCGCGCTGGCGCCGCATCGCCAGCGGGCCCATCTGGGTGCTGTCGTCGAACGGGTCGCCGACCTGCACCTGCGAGAAGGTCGAGGAGAGCGCCTCGACGAGCTCGCCGTGGCGCTTGCGGGTGACGACGATGCGGGTCAACGACGCGCACACCTGGCCGGTGAGGCGGCACTCGGCACTCGAGAGGACCTCGGCCGCCCGGCCCAGGTCCATGTCGTCGAGGATCACCGCGGCCGACTTCCCGCCCAGCTCGAGCGTGAAGCGTGCGATCCGCTCGCCGCACAGCGAGGCGATGCGCCGCCCCGCCGCCGTCGACCCGGTGAACGCGATCTTGTCGACGCGGGGGTCGCGCACCAGCAGTTCGGAGACCTCGCGATCGGCCGTGACGACGTTGAGCACCCGGCCGGCAGCCCGACCTCCTCGGCGATCTCCGCCATGAGGTAACCGGCCCCCGGTGCCTCGGGAGAGCACTTCAGCACCACCGTGCACCCGGCGAGCAGCGCGGGCGCCAGCTTGTGCGCGATGAGCGCCATCGGGGCGTTCCAGGGAATGATCGCCCCGACGACCCCGACGGCCTCGCGAACCAGCAGCCCGAACTTGCCGCCCGCCACGGGCTCCCTGGGCGTCTCGAACGGATAGTCCGCCGCGAGGTCTGCGTAGAACTCGTAGGTCTTCGGGATGCCGCCGATGCCGGCGCGTGCAGTCGCGTACAGGATGCCGGACTCGCGCGGCCAGATCTGGCTGGCGTCCTCGGCCCGCCTGCCGATCGCCGCAGCGACCGCCCGCAGGTACCCGGCGCGCTCCTCGTGTGACATCCGCGGCCAGGGGCCGCTGTCGAAGGCCTTCCGGGCCGCTGCGACGGCCGCCGAGATGTCGGCCTCCCTGGCCTCCGCGACCTGGAAGAACAGCTCCTCGGTGGTCGGCTCGATCACGTCGATCATGGCTCCCGACGAGGGGGCGGCCCACTCCCCGTCGATGAAGAACCGGTCGGGGCGCCGCAGCGGTGCCCTCGTGTCACTGGTGACGCTCATGCCCGATCTCCCTCCGGCCAGCTATCACCGTGCCTACGGAGATATCTGGCAATCAGACCCGCATCTGCGGAATCTTGCCCGAGAGTAGACGGCTCACGCCCGCCCCGTCAGGGCTCAGTCGTGATCGCGCAGCGACCAGAGCCGGTCACCGCCGCGCGGGCTCAGACTCTCCGGATCACCAGCGGCGGGCGGAGCACCGGCGACCACCACCGGGATGACGAGGCCGGGGACGAGGTGGGTCCGGACACGTTGAGATGCCGGGTCCTGCCGCGCTATGTAACTTGCCGAAATGGCCAGGGCCACCCGAGAGATTCTGCTCGCCACACTTCATCGCCACCTTCCCGAGATAGCCGATCACGTCTCCGAGGCGGCGCTTGCGGCGATTCCGGCATATGCCGATTTCGACGAGGACCTTCGGTGCCCGGCGAGCCTTGCCTTGCGGAGCTTCATCGAGCATGTGGAAGGCAAGCGCAACGAGATCGACCACTCACTCATCGAGTACGCACGCCAACTCGCCCTGCGCGGCATCGACGGCGGGACACTCGCCCATTGGTGGCGGGTCCTGAACCACGAACTCTGGGTCTGGTTGACCACGAAGTGCCCCACAGAATTCGATCTGCAAGGCGACGGACTGGCCGTCTGGAACGAGTTGCTCGCCGTCCACGAACGCTACGTGGGCGCCGGCATGGACGCCTTCTTCGAAACCCAGAGCGAGCTGCGCGCGAGCGAACTCGTGTGCCGTCACGCGTCGCTCGACGCGCTTCTCGACGGCCGGGCGTCGGATGAGACCGCCACCATGCTGAAGGTGCTGGGCATCCGGTCGGAGAAGGTGCTCATCGCGCGGTTCTCGTTCACCGGCACGGGACCGAACGACCCGGCCGAGCCGTCATCGAGGTTCGAGCCGTTGGTCCGGGACATCCAGGCACACACCCGTCGCCTGCCGTGGACGGTGTCCGACGGGCGCCTGATCCTCTGCCTGCCGCACGACGAACGCACAAGGGAGAGTCTTGCGAGCCTTGCGGATCGGCTCGAGCCCACCGTGCGCGTCGGCGTCAGCCGTCCGTGGCCCATCACCGGAAACCTCGCGGTACCCAACAGGCAGGCCGAGCTGGCTCTCCGGGGAGCCGGCCCGACAACGCGTCTGGTGGACTTCGGTGCGCTCTCGCTCGTGCAGATCGCCGCGCTGCAGGTCGACCTGAATGCCGAGGACGTTCCCCCTGCGCTCACCACCCTGCTGGCCGAGGACGCCAGGTCAGGCCATGAGTGGGTGCGCAC
The DNA here is from genome assembly GCF_022524485.1 of Pseudonocardia alaniniphila. GTDB lineage: Bacteria > Actinomycetota > Actinomycetes > Mycobacteriales > Pseudonocardiaceae > Pseudonocardia > Pseudonocardia alaniniphila. The sequence goes on along the minus strand of NZ_JAKXMK010000043.1, from coordinate 73,342 downwards.
CGCCGAGGCCCTGACGCAGTCCCACGGAAGCATCTCCGGTGCCGCCAGTGCCCTACGGGTCCACGCGAACACCATCTACTACCGGATCACCGCGGCCCGCAGCGTCAGCGGCCTCGACCTTCGTAACCCGATGGTCCTGGCAGACATCCAGTTCATCCAGGCCTGCCGGGCCTTCGGAACCTACGACGGCGCGGGGCAAGTCGCCAAGCCCGAGTGACCACGGCAGCCGGGGACGGGTGTGGGGGGCCTCGTCCCCGGCTGCGGCGGTCTTGAACCACGGACGCGACGGCGTCCGTGGCCTCGGCTACGGGGAAGGGGACCCAGGAACCTCATCCCGGGCACGAGAAAGGAGCTCTTCAGCGGTGTCGAGCATCCGGCCCGTGTCGGTGAACCACTTCTGGAGATTGAGATCGATGATGACCTCGTCCGCGCCGAGCGCGATCGCCGTGACGATGTCCTCCACAACTTCGTCGAGGCTGCCGATGAACGGCACGCGATCCCGGCCCTGCGGCTGCGGAGTGAACGTGACGTTCCCGACGACGATGTGCTCCATCCGGTCCACGTCACGGCCGCGCTGGGCGGCCAGGTCACGGATCTCGTTCCAGGTCCGGGCGGTGGCCTCGAGCCCACTCGCGTCGGCGACCGACAACCACCCGTCGGACCGCGTGGCGATGCGCTCCAGCGTCGACGCCGTGGCGCCTCCCCCGAACATCACCGGGATCTTCGAAACCGGCTTGGGCAGCACGAGGGCGTTCTCGATGACGGCGCGCCTGCCCCGGTAGGTGACCGGGTCCGGGCCCCAGACTGCGTCGAACACGTCCAGCAGCTCGTCCACGAAACGGCCGCGGTCCGCCCGCGTGGCCCCGGTCGCCTGCAGCTCGTCGGTGGACCAGCCGCTGCCGAGACCGGCGATCAGCCGGCCGCCGCTGATCCGGTCGATCGTGGCCAGGCTCTTGGCCAGCTGAAAGGGCGCGTGTGCAGGGGCCACCAGCACCGCGGTGCCCAGCCGGGCCTTCGTCGTGACGACCGCGGCGGCCGTGAGCACGGCCAGTGGGTCCGCGGCCTGTTGCTGGGGCTCGGGCCACGGCTGACCGAAGTAGCTCTCCCGGGGCTCGATCGGAAAGAGCAGACGCTCGTACGTCCACAGACTCGTGTAGCCCGCGGCCTCAGCCCTCCGGGCCGCCTCGACGATGTCGTTCTGCAGGTTCACTCCCGTGCGCTGCGGGAGCCGAAGACCTAATTTCATCGGTCGCTTCCCTCTCCGGTCCGGTCCCGGACCCTTCGTCAGGCGATCTGCAGCGTGGTGGCCACGGGTACGGCTCGGACCAACGTGTCTCGGATGGGCGAGCGGCTTTCGACCACGGCGATCAGCTTGCGAAGCTCATCGGGGGCGTGCCCCGGCGCATCCAGCCTCACCTGCACGCGTACCTCGCTCGCTCCGACCGGCGCATCGGATGCGAGCCCCAGGAAACCCCGGAGGTCGAAGTCGACCTCGACCTCCACCGCCATCGAGCGGACGCCGATTCCCAGGGCTGTCGCGTTCGTGACCAGCGTCGCTGTGTAGCAACCGGCGAGGGCCTGGGCGACGTACTCGCCGGGCGAAGCGGCGGTGTCCGCGCCGAGCAGCGAGGTCGGCTCGTCGCTGGACATCGTGAACCGCCCGGTCCGCGACGCGTCGGTCGAATCACCCTGGCGAAGCTTTCCGGTTGTGGAGTCGATCCGAAACCCACCAGCCCACTGGCCCGCGACCGCGAACGTGACCCGGGCGAGTCCCGGATCATTACGTACGGCGTCGGTGGTGGCCTCGACGGCCTGCCGATCGATCATTTCGTGTTCGCCCATGGTTTCCTTCATCAGTCGCGGTCGGAGAACCTTTCACCACAACTCTGCTAGCGGACCGAATTGACGTCACTGGAGACCGTCCAAGAGTTTTCTCCGCCAGACTGTGGGATCACACTGTCCGGTTTCGGAGGGGCCGGCGCTCTGCCGGCCGGCGGGGACGCCGTGCCGATGCCCGGAACCCGGTGAGCCAGCGCTGGCCGCGAATGTGACCGCTCCGGCAGTCTGACGGCGGGGGACAGTCGCACCGGAGGGGATTACATGGTCGAGGATTCGGTCAGGGAGCGTTGGGAGACATTTTCCCGATCACCGTTCCTTCCCGGCACGGTGATCATTCTGGTCGCCGCCCTCGCGGCAGGCCTGTTCGCAGGTGCCTACACCTACGCGATGGCCGATCCGACCCCGCACGACATCCCCATCGCCGTCACGGGCACCTCGACCTCGGAGGCCACGCACGTCGCGTTCGTCGAAGGCATGGACCGGGCAACCGGCGCCTCGCTGCGCCTGCAGCAGTACGACTCCTACGAGCAGGCCAGGGAGGCCGTCGACCGGCAGGAGGTGTTCGCCATCCTGCAGCTGCGGCCGGAGGGTCCCGAGCTGGACGTGTCCAGCGCCTCGGGTGCCACCGTCGCGCAGCTGCTGGCGCAGGTCACTCCGGCGGTCAGCGCGTCCGTGGGCGCCCACCTGACCGTGCGGGACATCAACCCCCTGCAGCCGGGCGACCCGCACGGACTGGCCATCTTCTACATCACGTTGGCGTCCGTGGTGGTGGGCTTCGTGGGAGCCACCCAGCTCACCGTGCACGCGGCCCGCTTGGGGCCCGGACAGACACTGGCCTTCACCGCAGGCTTTGCCGTGCTGGGCGGACTGGCGATCATCACGGTCGTCGACTGGGTGCTGGGAACACTGCGGCTGCCGCTGCCCGAGTCGTGGCTGATCCTGTCGCTGACGATGTTCACCTGCGGCGTGGTCTTCCACATGTTCACCTCCCTGATCGGGCGGTGGGCGATCGCGCCGACGTGGGTTCTGCTGGTGATGCTCGGCAACGCCTCGTCCGGCGGTGCGGTGGCCTGGCCCCTGCTGCCGTCGCTGTTCGCCGCCGTGGGCCAGTGGCTGCCACCTGGCGCCGCGGTGAACGCCCAGCACACCGCCATCTACTTCGGCGCGAACCAACACGCGTTCCCCTTCATCGTCCTCATCGTGTGGGCGGCGGTGTGCTCCGCTGTGTTCGTGTTCCGCTGCCACCGAAAGCAAGCGCAGAGGGGTTGACGTCAGGCATGCATATCGCCGTCGCCGTCATGGTGGGGCTGGCCGGCGCGGCCTGTGTCCTGCTGACACTGGTCTCGGCAGTGAAGACCGTGGTCGTTCCCCGCGCCGCCCCCGTCCTGATCACCCGGTGGGTGTTCGCCGGAGTACGCGCGTTCTTCACCGTCGCGCTGTGGCGCCGCCGCGACTACCTGTCCCGTGACCGGGTGATGGCCCTGTACGCACCCTTCGGCCTGCTCGCACTTCCGGTGGTGTGGCTCGCGCTCGTCACGATCGGTTTCATGGCGATCTACTGGTCGCTGGGCGCGCACCCGCTCTGGGAGGCGTTCCTGGAGAGCGGCTCCTCCCTCCTCACGCTCGGCTTCCGCACGCCGACCGACACGGTCGGTGCGATCCTGACGTTCTCCGAGGCGATTCTCGGGCTGGGCCTGCTCGCGCTGGTGGTGTCCTACCTTCCGTCGACGTACTCCTCGTTCTCCCGCCGCGAGCTCATGGTCACCTCGCTCGACACCCAGGCCGGAAGCCCGCCATCGGCGGTGGAGCTACTCGAACGGCTCGCCCGCATCGACGGGATCGGCGAGCTCGATGCGTTCTGGCAGGAGTGGGGCCGCTGGTTCGCCGACATCGCGGAGACGCACACGTCGACGCCGACGCTGGTGTTCTTCCGCTCGCCGCAGCCCGAGCGGTCGTGGGTGATCGCGGCCGGCACGGTGCTCGATGCGGCGGCGCTCGTGTCGTCCACCCTGGACGTGCCCAAACAGCCGTCCGCGGCACTCTGCATCCGTTCCGGCTACCTGGCGCTGCAGAACATCGGTGACTTCTTCGCCATGCCGTACGACCCCGATCCGGCGCCGGACGGCGCCATCTCGGTCACGCGCGCCGAGTACGACGCCGCGTGCCGACGGCTGAGTGACGCCGGTGCCACCCTCAAGCCCGACCGCGACCGGGCATGGCGCGACTTCGTGGGCTGGCGGGTGAACTACGACGCGCTGCTGTTGCGCTTCGCATCGCTGTGCATGGCCCCGCCTGCGCCGTGGTCGTCCGACCGCGCCCTTCCGTTCCAGCGCCTGCCGATCGCACGTCGCCGGTCGCGGCCCCGTATCTGACGCCGGACAGCACGCCTTCTCTTTCCTCGTCCTGACCGGCTGGGCGACGCTCTGTTGGGCCGTATTCCTGTTCCGCAGTGTTCCTGTTCCACAGTGCGCGACCCGAGCGGACGTCGACCGAGATGCGCACGGCCGTACGGGACATCGCACAATGATCCTGTAATAGCTCACGCCATTTGTGCCGCAAGCAGCGCGAGCGCCATCCTCAGCAGATACAGGAACGGTTCCGCAGCGATCCGCCGTCATGCCGTCCACTGCCGGCGCGCGGCGAGCGTGGCCACGGCGTTGTCGATCCCGTCCGCCGTCCCCGGCCCGGCAGCTGCCCGGTGCCGGGCCCGTCTACGCCCGGCTTCCGCCGTGGTCCCGGTTCAGGCCGGAATCGATGCGAGTCGAGCTCGTTGTCCGAAGATACCCGAGCTGACGTTTCGGGAACGATTCACTCAACCTGTCACCAACTGGTTCGCCCCAGCGGCCCGAGAAGGCCTCTTACAACAGTCTCACGGAATCCCGAGTGGTCCTTGACACTCGAATTACGGGAGATGCACCGTGTGCGACATGCACAAGACGACGTCGTCGAACATCGGCCGGATCGATCCACCCTCGCGGGATGTACCCGGACACAGCGGAACACGTTACCCGGCACCACTCGCATTTCCCGAGCGAGGTGGAATCGGTTGACCGCACCAGGTGGTGCCATGCCTCTCGAGCCGTCCGCCGAACGGATCGTGGATCAGGCCGCCGCGTACGCGTCGCCTGCTCTCATCGCGGTTCGCGACCGGCTGCTCGTGGCGTTGGCCTTCGCATCAGGAATCTACGAGTCGATCTGCTTCCTCTCCTTCGGAAAGGTCTTCACGGCGTTCCAGACCGGGAACATCGTCTTCCTCGGACTCGGTATCGCAGGAACTCGCCCGCCCGATGGGCCCGACACAGTGCGGGTGATCATCTCGCTCGTCGCGTTCGCGGTGGGGGCGATGGCGGCCGTGCGGATCCTGCAGGCGTTCGACGGCGACGACGAGGTGGAGGACCACGAGGTCTTCCAGGTGTGGCCGCGCCGCGTGTCCATCGCGCTGGGGGTCGGCCTGATCGTGCAGGTCGTCTTCCTCGCAGTGTGGATGGCCTCCTCGCTGACGAGTGACGTGGAGAACGTCCTCGTCGCGCTGAGCGCGTTCGCGATGGGCGTCCAGATGAACTCCATCCGGTTCCTCAGGGTGCCGGGCGTCTCCACCACGGCCGCAACCGCCACGTTCATCAGCCTGGCAACCGGTATCGCGACCTGGTCCCACAAAGCCCCGGCGGCACGCCGGCTGACCGGAGTCGTCGTGAGCATGGCCGTGGGTGCCGCCGTCGGGGACTGGATGCTCAACCATGCCCATCCCTATGCGCCGCTCCTTCCGGCGCTCGTGATAGGGGTCGTGATCGCGATCGCGACGATGGCGCTGCGGCAGGAACCCGCACAGCTGCCGACGCGCGCCCGCTGATCGTGATGACCTACGGGTCTGACGGAAACGTCCGGCAGATCAGGCGCTGTGCCTGGCCTGGACCGTGCGTCCGCCGAGGAAGGACCACGTCAGCACCCAGGCGGTGCCGAGCGTCAGGGCGAGGGCGAGCGGAACGTGGACGGCGAGCACTCCGATGTCCCCGAGATAGGCCTGCAGCAGGCCGACCAGGAACACCACGGCGCTGATCACGGTGGGCCAGATCGACCCACGCGTGGCCCGCCACAGCATGACAGCCGAGATCAGCATGAGCGCCGACAGCACGTGGAAGGCGATCGCACCGGCGCCGTGCACCCCTTCGGCAGCTCCGGTGCCGCTGAGAATCTGTCCGGCGGTCGCACCCTGGAAGAGGACCTCGATGGTGCTCAGAACCGCCGTGACCTGCAGCGCGGTCCGCGCCCCGGCCCCGGATCTGCGAGCTGACTCGATCTGCGACATAGGTACACCCTTCATTTCGCCGGACGATCCGGCCATCCCCCACTACGCCGTGGCAGCCCGCCCGGTTCACCACCGATGCCCGCGAAAGAGGAACCACGACGACAACTCGCCGCGCCACACGGCGGTCGCCCCCTTCCACTGGCCGCCGATGGACGTGTTCGGTGTTCAGGAGGTCAGGAGCTGGGTCTTCTGCGAGGTGAACTCCTCGTCGGTCAGGACGCCTGCGGTTCGCGCGTCACCGAGGCGCATGAGCAGGTCGAGCTTGCTGCTCATCGCCGAGATGCCCTCCGGCGTCATCGGCTGGTTGGCCGGGGGCTTCGCGACGGTCGCCTGAGCGGCCTCCCCGGCCTCCCCTGGTGCGGCGTCATTCTTCGCGCCATCGTTCGTCGCGCCAACCCCCGAGCGGGCCGCCGGGGGCGGGAGCACCGCCGAGGAATCGGCGTCGCCGCCTGCGGTGACGCCCCCGTTCGTGGCGACGGGAATCTGGCTCGTCTCCTCATCGGCGGCGGTCTCGGATCGGGCGCCCACGGCCAGTACGAGCTCGATCAGCCCGATGTACAGAGCGACGCATGCCACGACCCAGATGAACACCGACAGGGACGGTGCAGGCCACAGCAGCAGCACCAGGGCTCCGACCGCGATTCCGGCCCACCGGACCGCCCGCAGGTTGCGCCGGAGGAACGCCGCGAGGCCGGCCAGCCGCTCCGGCAGGTTCATCCCGTCGACGAACGCCCTGCTCTCGTCCGCGATCCGGGTCGGCCACGACCGCGTCGGCTCGGCGGCTTCCCCTTCCACTCCGGCCATCGAAGCGGCAGCCGCCCGGGCCGTCCAGCGCTGCTCGGCCTTGGCACGGGCGGCGTCGTAGCCACGCCGGACGGCCCGGACGATCCCGGTCCGGCCCCAGAGCAACGTGAAAGCCGTGATCCCGGCCATGATCAGAACGAGCCAGAGGGTCCAGCTGCGCAGGCTGGCGGTGATGCCCTGGTAGACCGCGTTGGCCGCCTCGGCGTTGGCCGGCTTGACCTCACCCAGCAGCGGTCCACGGATCAGGCCGAGCGACAGCACCAGCAGTAACGCGATCACCCCTGTGGTCACCGCCCACGCCCGGAGGGTCCGCATCCGCTGCCGTGACAGCGCCAGCGCCCCGACGAGGATGCCGAGCGAGATCAGGCCGACCCACAGCCACAGCGACTTCAAGAGGTTGAGCGCCGTGTAGACGCCAGGAGCCTGCTGCGGCGTGAGGACGGTGAAGCCCACATCGTCGGGGATCAGGTCGATCACCTGCCCGGCCAGGCCCGTCCGGTCCTCGGCCGGTATCCGTGCCTTGGCCTGCCCCAACGTGAGCCCGACGGGTTCGCCGTTCAGTATCTGCGTCTGAGCGGTACGCAGGGCGGCGCCGGTCAGCCCGGCGAACTGGGGTGAGGTCAGGATCAGCTGCACGCCCCTGGACAGCAGGTTCCTCGTCCCCTCCTCCACGGAGGGCCGGAACACCTGCAGCCTCGGCGGAAGCACCGAGACGGCCTGGTCGATGGCCTGCTGGACCTCGGGCTTGGCCATGATCGTGTCGACCACCTGGGTCTCCACCCGGGCGGAGACGGTCGGATCGGTGATGATCCTCTGACCGTTCGCCACGAAGACGTCCGTGTTCACGACGTTGTGGCGTGTCCACAACGACGTGCTGGACAGCACGAGCAGCAGCGCACTGACGAGTACCAGCAATCCCACGCCGAAACGACGCATCGGTGTCACCTCCGGGCGCCAACGGCTGATGGCGCGAAACGCCCCGGCCCGGGCCGGCTCCTGATACCGACACGGGAGACGAGCTCGGCGAGGCGCGCTGACTGTTACGCCCGCGCGCGGCACGCGCATCACCCACGACGGGGGATGCGACATTTGCCGGTGATCAATTTTCGACGCGGAACAGCCCACCCCGATAGGGCGTTTCACCTGCGGAGGTGGGCACAACGACTCCCGAAGAAATGATCTGCATCGGTTGCGGCGAGAAGATGCCCGAGGAACGGGCAGAACTCGGCTACCGCTACTGCACCAAGGATTCCTGTCAGGCCCAGTACCACCGCGGTCTGGCCGTCACGGCCTTCGGGCTGAACAAGAGCGGCGAGACATTCGTGGTCGCCGACGCCGACGAGATCCGGCGCCGGGGCGAGGCCGGGGAGTTCAGGAAGAAGGACTCCGGTGTGGGGCTCGACTACCGCCCGACCGGGGCGCCCGCCGCGCCGCGTCCCCGAGTGCCGCAGCAGCGGCGCAGGCAGCCGGCGCCGCGGCGACCGTGGACCCCGGAACAGGAGAAGATCACCCGGCTCTATCACGACATGGGACTGAGCCCGCGACAGATCGTCGCGCGGGCACGTGAGAACGCACCGCGGCTGCAACTCACGGATGCTCTGGTCGTCAAGATCCTGTCGTCGCTTCCCCGATGATTCGCGCGCGTTTTCACGGTCTCACCTCCGAAGCGACCGAGCGCAACGGAGGACGAGCTGTGAACGACGCCGACCGCTGTCACACCCTGGAGCCGGACGAGATCGATTCCGCCGTGCGAACCCAGCGGCTGAATCTGTGCGACTACCTGGACGGGTTGGACGACTCCGAATGGACGGTTCAATCCCTGTGCTCAGCATGGACCGTGCGCGAGGTGGTCGCGCACCTGACGCTCACCACCAGAGCCACGATCCCGTTCATCATCACGTCCGCGATCAAGGCCCGGGGCAGCTTCGACCGCATGGAAGAGAAGATGGCACGTGACCGGGCAACACGGTTCACCACCACAGAGCTCGTCGAGCAGTTGCGCGAGAGCGCCGACTCGTCCCGCAGGACCGTCGGCAGCGGCCCCATGGACCCCCTGGTGGACCTGCTCGTTCACGGCCAGGACATAGCCCGCCCGCTGGCACGGCCGCACGAGATGCGAACGAACCTCGCGCTACCGGCCCTGGCTTACGTCGCGCCCAACCGCTTCCTCGGCGGCCCCAAGCGGGTGGCGGGGCTCGAACTGGTCGCGACCGACGTGGAGTGGTCGACGGGCGACGGGCCGCAGGTGCGGGGAACGGCTGAGAACCTGCTTCTGGCGGCCGCCGGGCGATCCGCCGCCCTGGCGCACCTGACAGGCCCAGGCGTCGACCGCCTCACCCAGCGCCTCGCGGCAGCGTGAGGCCGATCAACAGCGCTGGTCGTGGAAGTGGAAGGCGCCACACGGTGACCCCGCTTCACCGGCAACGTCAGGGTTCCTCCGGCTCCGGAACCGGCCCGAAGTCGTCATCGAGTGGCCGGCTCAGCTCTTCGACGAGCACCGGATTCGCGTAGATCGCGGCCGTGGCCTTCCACTCGACGATCACCTTGGTCAGGTTGGTGGGCGCGACAGGGTTCGAACCTGCGACCGCTCGGGTGTAAGCCGAGTGCTCTTCCGCTGAGCTACGCGCCCGGGAGCCCGGTGACCCGGGCTGATCGAACCGGGGAAGGTCAGGCGGCCAGCTCCGCCACAGCCTTCTTCCAGCCCCCCTGGTCGCGGGCATCACCGGGCTGGTTGACCTCGCTGAACCGCACGATGCCGTCCTTGTCCACGAGGAAGGTGCCGCGCAGGGCCATCCCCCGCGTGTCGTTGAACACGCCGTACGCCGTTGCGACCTCGCCGTGCGGCCAGAAATCAGCCAGCAGCGGGAAGTCGTAACCCTGTGCATCCGACCACGCCTTGAGCGTGAACGGGTGGTCGACGGAGATCGCGAGGATCTGCACGTCGTCGTTCTGGAAGTTGGGGAGGTCGTCGCGGACGGAGCACAGCTCGCTCGTGCAGATGCCGGAGAACGCGAAGGGGTAGAAGACCACCAGGACGTTGCGCTTCCCCCGGAACGACGAGAGCGTGACCTCCTGGTTGTTCTGGTCCTTCAGGCTGAAGTCAGGGGCCTCGGTGCCGACCTCGGGCGCCATGGGCTGGTCTCCTCGGGATTCGAACGATGTGGTCATGGCGAGCCTAGTCCCGCCCCGCCCAGCCGCGACCGGGCCTTCCCCAGCACGGACGGTCCGGCGGTGAAAGTGCGCGCCGAAGACTGGCAACCGTGCCGGACGGGGGAGCGTCGCTGGCACGTGGGTACGCGAAGGCCCTGAGACCGGCGGAGCGGCTCGTCCACCTCGAGGACCGGACATGGTGGTCCCCGCACATCGCCCGGCTCCTCGCGGACGCTCTGCGCCGCGTTCGCGGACTGCAGCCCACCGACCCGGGAGGCCACGGTGCGCGCCGTCGCCCGCAACCTACGGCTGGAGCTCCTGCGCGAGCACCTCGACCGCGCCCTGGGCGACGACGAGGACCTCGTGGACCCCGACGCCGCCGTACGCGCCGTGACGGCCGCTGAAGGCGCTCTGAACGCATGACACGGCGGCGGGCGGGTGGGAACGCCCACCCGGCCGCCTGCGCCGCCACGAACCCGAGCGCATGCCGCTTCGCACGAAGCTCAGGGCCGTGCCGGTCTATCGCCTCGTCGACGACCCGGACGGGGGCTCGTGGCGCGACCGCCTGCATGACCGGCGGTGACCGGACCGCAGACATCTGCGCGGTGGGGTCACCGCCGCGACTTCGCCGCCTTGGGTGCCACAAGCCGAGATCCCGTCCAGCCTTCGCTGACCGTGATGTTGGACGTCTGCGCCAGCCCAGCCGTCGGCGCAGCCTCGGCGATCTCGCTGGGATCGACGTGCCCGGGGCGCCCCGTCTTCGGGGTGAGCACCCAGATCACGCCGTTGTCGGCAAGCGGGCCGATGGCGTCGACCAGGGCGTCGACGAGGTCGCCGTCGCCCTCTCGCCACCACATGAGGACGAGGTCGACAACCTCGACGGCGTCCTCGTCGAGCAGTTCGTCCCCGGCTCTCTCCTCGGCGGCGTCACGCACCGCTTCGTCGACGTCTTCGTCCCAACCGAGTTCCTGGACGACCATGCCCGGCTCGACGCCGAGCTTGCCCGCGATGTCGGACGTGCGTCCGGCATCATCCGCGGCGACCACGCGTGTACCTCTTTTCCTCGTGCCTCACCCGGGCGTACAGCCCGGGGCCTGCTCATCGGGTTGCGGAATCCGAACACGACGACTCACCGACGCGCAACCACTCGTTACGAGATCGCATGCCGAGGGGCACGATAGGGGATACCTCAGACGTCTACTCGGCACGAGCCACCAGGGAGAACCCCTTGACCCGGCAGACCAGCGACAGCACGAACCATGATCCCACGCAGCCGCGGCGGGTCCACGTCATCCGCGATGGGCTCGCTGCGCACCTGCCGGACATCGACCCCGAGGAGACCGCGGAGTGGCTGGACTCCTTCGACGCGGTGCTCGATGCCGCGGGCCAGCAACGTGCGCGCTACCTCATGCTCAGGATGCTCCAGCGGGCACGGGAACGCCACGTCGGCGTCCCCTCGCTGACCAGCACCGACTACGTCAACACGATCCCCACCGACCGCGAGCCGTGGTTCCCCGGCGACGAGGAGGTCGAGCGCACCTACCGGCGCTGGATCCGGTGGAACGCCGCCATGACGGTCCACCGCGCGCAGCGGCCGGGCATCTCCGTCGGCGGCCACATCTCGTCCTACGCGTCCTCGGCCACGCTCTACGAGGTCGGTTTCAACCACTTCTTCCGTGGCAAAGACCACCCGGGCGGGGGCGACCAGATCTACATCCAGGGCCACGCGTCCCCCGGAATCTATGCCCGCGCGTACCTCGAGGGGCGGCTGTCGGAGGACCGGCTCGACGGGTTCCGGCAGGAGCTGTCGCACGGCGGGCCGGGCCACGGCCTCCCGTCCTACCCGCACCCCCGGCTGATGCCGGACTTCTGGGAGTTCCCCACCGTCTCGATGGGGCTCGGCCCGATGAACGCGATCATGCAGGCGCGGTTCAACCGCTACCTGGGCGACCGGGGCTTCTCCAACACCGACGACCAGCACGTCTGGGCGTTCCTCGGCGACGGCGAGATGGACGAGCCGGAGTCGCGCGGTCTCATCCAGATCGCGGCCACCGAGGGACTGGACAACCTCACGTTCGTGGTCAACGCCAACCTGCAGCGCCTCGACGGGCCCGTGCGGGGCAACGGGAAGATCATCCAGGAGCTGGAGTCGTTCTTCCGCGGCGCCGGCTGGAACGTCATCAAGGTGATCTGGGGACGTGAGTGGGACGCCCTGCTGCACGCCGACCGTGACGGCGCGCTCATCAACCTGATGAACAACACACCGGACGGGGACTACCAGACCTACAAGGCCAACGACGGCGGGTACGTCCGCGACCACTTCTTCGGCCGCGACCCCCGCACGAAGGCGCTGGTAGAGCCCATGACGGACGCCGAGATCTGGAACCTCAAGCGCGGCGGCCACGACTACCGCAAGGTGTACGCGGCCTACGCGGCGGCGCTGGAGCACAACGGGCAGCCCACGGTCATCCTGGCGAAGACGATCAAGGGTTACGCCCTCGGCTCGCACTTCGCGGGGCGCAACGCCACGCACCAGATGAAGAAGCTCTCGCTCGACGACCTGAAGAACTTCCGCGACTCCCAGCGCATCCCGATCTCGGACAAGGCGCTGGAGCAGAACCCGTACCTGCCGCCGTACTACCACCCCGGCGACGACGACCAGGCCATCCAGTACCTGCGTGAGCGCCGTCGCGTGCTCGGCGGCAACCTGCCGTCGCGCCGCGTCACGGCGAAGCCGCTCGTGCTGCCCGGCGACAAGGTCTACGACGTGGTCCGCAAGGGTTCGGGCAAGCAGGAGGTCGCCACCACCATGGCGTTCGTCCGGCTGGTGCGGGAGCTCGTCAAGGACAAGGAGATGGGCAGCCGGTTCGTCCCGATCATCCCCGACGAGGCACGCACGTTCGGGATGGACTCGATGTTCCCGACGCAGAAGATCTACAACCCGAACGGGCAGCAGTACACCTCGGTGGACGCCTCGCTCATGCTCGCCTACCGCGAGTCCGAGCAGGGCCAGCTGCTGCACGAGGGAATCAACGAGGCGGGGTCCGTGGGCTCGTTCACGGCGGCCGGCACGTCGTACGCCACGCACGGGCAGCCGATGATCCCGATCTACGTCTTCTACTCGATGTTCGGCTTCCAGCGCACCGGCGACTCGATCTGGGCCGCGGCGGACCAGATGGCCCGCGGGTTCCTCGTCGGGGCCACGGCCGGACGCACCACGCTGACCGGTGAGGGACTACAGCACAACGACGGCCACTCGCTGCTGCTCGCGGCCACCAACCCGGCCGTTCTGGCGTACGACCCGGCGTTCTCCTACGAGGTGGCGCACATCGTCAAGGACGGGCTCCGGCGCATGTACGGCGAGGGCTCCTCCGACGACGAGGGCACCCTCGGCGGCGAGAACGTCATCTACTACCTGACGGTCTACAACGAGCCGTACGTGCAGCCTGCCGAGCCGCAGGACCTGGACGTCGACGGCCTGCTGCGCGGGATCTACCGCTACGTGGGCAGCCCGCGGGCGGAGGGGCCGCAGGTGAGGCTGCTCGCGTCCGGTGTGGCCGTGCCGTGGGCTCTGCGGGCCCGCGACATGCTCGCGGAGCAGTGGGGGGTCGGGGCCGAGGTCTGGTCGGTCACCTCATGGGGCGAGCTACGTCGCGACGGGGTCGAGGCCGAGCGGCACAACCTCATCAACCCTGAGGAGACGAAGCACGTGCCGTACGTCACACGTGCCCTCGGCGACAGCGGCACACCTGTGGTGGCGGTGTCGGACTGGATGCGGGCAGTGCCCGACCTGATCCGTCAGTGGGTACCGGCGCCGTTCACCACGCTCGGCACCGACGGGTTCGGGCTGTCCGACACCCGTCCGGCGGTGCGGCGGCACTTCAACGTCGACGCCGAGTCGATCACGGTGGCCGCCCTCGAGGCCCTCGCCGAGCGCGGGGAGTTCGACCGCGGCCAGGTGGCCGAGGCGGCGGCCAAGTACCGGCTCGACGACCCGCAGGCCGCGGGGCCGCAGACCACCGACAGCGGCGTCGCCTGACGACGTCCTGCCCCGAGGTGTGATGCACGCCTCGGGGCAGGACGCCCTCGCCGGCACCGTCGACACTGTGTGAACGGCCCGTCGCCGAGGGCGTGCGACCCGGTCGCCCGGTTGCGTCACTCTCCCCTGACGCACCACCCGGACGGCGCCTCACCTGCGGCGCCATGACAAACACACAGGTCATTGGCTCTCGGCAGCGGGGCCGGAACACGATACGCTCCGCGCGATGCCGAGCCCGCGTGATCGGGAACGGCGTCCCGACCCGGGCGCGGACCGTAGCGGCCAGGCGGCGCGATGCTGGGGGCGAGTGCCCCAGCACCAGGTACGAGGAGAGCAAGAATGGCAGAGGGCACCGTCAAGTGGTTCAACAGCGAGAAGGGCTACGGCTTCCTCGCTCCTGACGGTGGTGGCGCGGACGTGTTCGTGCACTACTCAGCGATCCAGACCAACGGTTACAAGAGCCTCGACGAGGGCCAGCGGGTGTCGTTCGACATCGAGCAGGGCCAGAAGGGTCCGCAGGCAACCAAGGTCACTCCGCTCGGCTGAGACCGAGTTGCCGGATCAGATCATCCGGTAGCTCCCGCGGCGCTCCTGCGCCCCACCCTTCGCGCTCCGGCCCACAGCACGCCATCGGACCGGAGGCGTTGACCGACATCCGCTGGCCATCGCACGGCCTGCGGCGGATCGCCTCGCCCTCGATCGGGTTCACGGCATCTCGGCCCACCCCACTTCCGGCGCCATGTGCGCCTTCCGTGGGCACGCGACTGCCCGTGTTCCCCCGGACGGGGGTCACGATCCGATATCGCGCGTGCCGTTGTGTATCAGACGGTAGCGGTCTGCCCACGCGGTCACACGACCGGGTGCGGTTATGCGTCCGCGCCGTAG
The DNA here is from genome assembly GCF_022524485.1 of Pseudonocardia alaniniphila. Lineage (GTDB taxonomy): Bacteria > Actinomycetota > Actinomycetes > Mycobacteriales > Pseudonocardiaceae > Pseudonocardia > Pseudonocardia alaniniphila. Next base: position 58,319 of record NZ_JAKXMK010000043.1, on the reverse strand, counting down.
AAGGCGCGTACGCAGGGTCAGGACGCGGGGAGCCCCATGAGGTCGGCCAGCGAGTCCATCTCCACGCTCAGCAGCGTGGAAGCCTGGTGGCCCATGCCGACGAACTTGCCCTGGACCTCCAGGTTCACCACGCCGTGCAGGCGCACCCACACGATGAGTGCCCCGGTGAGCGCCGTGTAGGGGTCTGCTCCGGGCGCGTACGCCCGCACCCAGTCGGCCACCGGCTCGTTTCCGTCGACCCAGCCCTGCACCTGTTTCCTGAGCTCCGTGGCGGCGGGCCAGGCCTGTCCCTCACCGAGCGCGGGGAGGAACGGGCCGAGCACGGCCTTGGCCCGATCGATCGTCTCCGGAGGGGAATCGAGCGTGGGCCGGGGCATCACCGTGAGCAGCTGGTACAGGTGCGGCGCGGCAACGGCCCACTGCCGGTAGGCCTCGGCCAGGCGGTGCAGACGCTCCCGCGCGGGCAGGCCCGTGACGCGCTCCGCCTCGGCGTGCACCGCGGCCGCCGCGTCGGCGTAGCAGTCGAAGACCAGTTCGGTCAGCAGGTCGTCCCGGCTGCGGAAGTATTTGTAGAGAGCAGGGCCGGTGACACCCAGCTCCTTCGCAACGGCGTTGAGACTGAGCGCTGCGGGCCCGCCGATGCACATCTGGGCCAGTGCGGCCTGCTTGATCTCGGCGCGCACCTGGTCTCGATAGCGCTGCCGCGGGCTGCCGTTGCCAACGGTCATCCGGTCACCCTCCTCCGGGTGCTCGATCCGACGTCGGTGAAGCTGAGGACATCCTTAATGCTTGTGAGAACGTCTGGCCACGGCAATGGACCGTCGCCGAACGGGCGTCGAACAACCGTGCGCGGCACCGGCAAAGTGATACGGACAGTCACCCCAAGCCCCTGCGCATCTCCCATAGGAGCACCTCTGCCCCTCCCGGACCAGCCACAATATGTTGCCCGTCACCGACAGTAATACGCGCGGCGTCCCCAGCCGAGAGTTCGCCTGCTGCTTCCAACTGGACCACTCCGCGTGTCACGAACACGTGCACGAGTGGTGCTCCCGGCACCATCACCATGACACCCGGGGGCAGGCGGGCCGCGTACAGCGCCGCGTGTTCCTGCCGGAGGGAGACCGCGCGGTCCTGCGCGTGCTTCCGCATCCCCGACGCCACGACGAGCAGCTCTCCCGTCTCGAGCGCGGAGCCGATGTCGAGCTGTTCGTACCCGGGCGGGCCCGCCGACGAGCCCGGAAGCACCCACATCTGCACGAGGTGCACCTCACGGGATCCCTCGGCGTTGCGCTCGGAGTGGACGACCCCGGATCCTGCGCTCATCCGCTGCGCCGTGCCCGGCCGGATCACCGCGCAGTGCCCGGTGTCGTCCTCGTGCCGGAGCGCGCCCTCGAGCACCCACGTGACGATCTCCATGTCCCGGTGCGGATGTGGCTCGAAACCGCTGCCGGGTGCCAGCACGTCCTCGTTGTTGGCCATCAGCAGGCCGAAGTGCGTGTTGGCCGGGTCGTAGTGGGCGCCGTAGGAGAAGCTGTGGCGTGAGTCGAGCCACGCGGTCCGGGTGCGCATCCGGTCACCTGCCCGCCGCACCTCCACCGACGGGGCGAGGGGCCTGCCCATCCGAGCCTCCTGTAGCGGAACGTCTGCGCCAACGCCCGTCGGTCCCACGGTGTTCCTACCGGCGTGCGATGCTGCCGAGCGTGGCACGCGGCGGAGCGAGCACGGAGGCGGCGCGGTCCGGATCGGCCGCCGTCTCCCCGGCCACGCTGCGCAAACTCGAACTCGCTGCCGGTGACCTCGCGCTAGCGTGCCTGGTAGCGATGGAGGAACACCAGCCGTGGTTCGCCCGGCTGCCGGCCGAGCAGCGCTCGGCGGTGCTGTTGGTCACCCAGACCGGCGTGGCCAACTTCGTCGCCTGGCTCGGCGAGCGGGGGCAGTCGATCCGGCTCACCGCGGAGGCCTTCCGCATCGCCCCGCGAGACCTCGCCCGGCGGCTGAGCCTGCGCCAGACCGTCGACCTCGTCCGCATCGCCACCGACGTCTTCGAGCGGCACCTCCCGCCGCTCGCCGCCGACGAGGACGAACGGCACGCCCTCGTCGAGGGGGTCCTGCGCTTCGGCCGCGACATCGCCTTCGCCGCGGCAACGGTGTACGCGGGCGCGGCCGAGACCCGCGGCGCGTGGGACGCCCGGCTCGAGGCCCTCGTCGTGGACGCCGTGGTGCGCGGCCCGGATGCCGACGGCGGGGCCGACGACGCGCTCGTCTCCCGGGCCTCCACGCTGGGCTGGGACCCGGACGTGGCGGTGCGGGTGGTGGCCGGCAGCCCGGCCCCCGACACGGCCGCCGAGCGCCTCGGCGAGCTGCGCCGTCAGGCAGCCAGGGCGGGCCGCTCGGTGCTGGTGGGGGTGCAGGGCAGCAGGTTGATCCTGCTGCTGTCCGAGCCCCCCGCCGGGAGCGGACCGGGGAGCGACACCGGCGAGGACATCGGCGGCCTCGTCGACGCCTTCGGAGCGGGCGCGGTGGTGGTCGGCCCGGTGGCCGGCGAGCTCGCCACGGCCCATTGCAGTGCCCGCGACGCGCTCTCCGCGCTGCGTGCCGCGCCGGGATGGCCCGATGCCCCGCGGCCGGTCGCCGCCGACGACCTGCTGCCCGAGCGCGCGCTGCGAGGCGACACGGCGGCCCACCGCAGGCTGGTGGAGTCGATCGTCATCCCGCTCGAGACGGCGGGCGGCGAGCTCCTGCACACGCTCGCCACGTACCTGGAGGGCGGCGGGGCGCTCGAGGCCTGCGCGAGAACGCTCTTCGTGCATCCCAACACCGTGCGCTACCGGCTGCGCCGCATCTGCGACCTCACCGGCCGCAGCCCGTTCGACCCGCGCGATGCGCTGGTACTGCGCACCGCCGTCATCGCGGCGAGGCTGACCCTCGGGCGAGATCCGGGGGCTTCGGCGTGAGGTGCGCAACGCCTACAACACAAAGGGAATGGGCAGTGACTTACCCGACGAGTGACCGGAGCTGCGTTGGAGGAAACCTCCAAATCCCGGGGCCGGAGTTGGTGCGTGCCGGTATCCCCGCGGCGTCCGCCGCCGGTGTTCCCTGGTTCTCGTGATCGCGTTGCTCGCACCTGGTCAGGGGTCCCAGACTCCTGGCATGCTCGCCCCCTGGCTGGATGATCCGACGGCAGCGGAGACGCTCGCCAGATGGTCCGCCACCACCGGCCTCGACCTCGGCCATCTCGGCACGGACGCCGACGCCGAGGAGATCAAGGACACGGCCGTCACCCAGCCGCTGGTCGTCGCCGCTGCGCTGCTCGCCGCCGCCCGGCTCGGCGGGCGCGCGGAGCTGCCCGCCGCCGCGCCCGCCGCGGGTCATTCCGTCGGTGAGCTCGCCGCAGCCGCCGTTGCCGGGGTACTCACCGCGGACGCCGCCGTCGCGCTCGCCGCCGTGCGTGGGCGCGCCATGGCCGCCGCCTGCGCGCTCGAGCCCACGGGCATGAGCGCGGTGCTCGGTGGGAAACCCGACGACGTGCTCGCCCGGCTCGACGAGCTCGGCCTCGACCCGGCCAACCGCAACGGCGCGGGGCAGATCGTCGCGGCCGGCCCCGTGGCGGCGTTGGCGGCGCTCGCCGAGAACCCGCCGGAGCGGGCCCGTGTGAAGCCCCTGGCCGTGGCCGGGGCCTTCCACACCCGGTTCATGGCGCCTGCCGAGGAGACGATGCGCTCCCACGCGGCCGAGGTCTCCCCCGCCGACCCCACCCGCCCCCTGCTGTCCAACGCCGACGGCACGCTCCTCTCCGACGGGGCAGAGGCACTGCGTAGGCTGGTCGCCCAGGTCACGCGGCCGGTGCGCTGGGATTCCTGCATGGCCACCTTGCAGGAGCTGGGTGTCACCGCCGTGATCGAGCTGCCGCCGGCGGGCGCGCTCGTCGGGCTGGTCAAGCGCGACCTCAAGGGCACCGCGACCGTGGCCCTCAAGACTCCGGACGACCTCCAGGCGGCCGTCGACCTGATCACCGAGCACGCGGGGGCAGAAAAGTGACGAAGCTGAAACTGGCATCCACCACGGCGGGCGCCCGGATCCTCGGACTGGGCAGCGTCCAGCCCGACAACGTCGTCACCAACGACGACCTGGCCCAGCGGATGGACACCAACGACCAGTGGATCCGCGAGCGGGTGGGCATCGAGAGCCGCCGCATCGCGGAAGAGGGCACGCTGCTGGTCGACATGGCCGCAGAGGCCGGGGCCCGCGCCGTCAAGGACTCGGGGCTGACGCCGAACGAGATCGACACGGTCATCGTCGCCACCTGCACCATGCCCACCCCGATCCCCAACGCCGCCGCGCAGACCGCCGACCGCATCGGCATCCCCGCGCCGGGAGCCTTCGACATCAACGCCGCATGTGCGGGGTTCTGCTTCGGGATGGGCACGGCGGCCGATCTCGTGCGCGGGGGCAGCGCACGCAACGTCCTCGTGATCGGCGCGGAGAAGCTGTCCGACTGGCTCGACTGGACCGACCGCTCGACGGCGATCATCTTCGCCGACGGGGCCGGCGCGGCCGTCCTCGGACCGGCCTCGGACGAGGCCTCCGTCGGCGTCGGGCCGCTCGCATGGGGCAGCGCCGGTGACATGTCCCAGACGATCCACATCAAGCCGGACAACAACGCGCTCGCCCAGGAGGGCCAGGCCGTCTTCCGGTGGGCCACCACCAAGATCGCCCCGGTGGCACTACGGGCGATCGAGCTCGCGGGGCTCACCCCGGCCGACATCGACGTCTTCGTGCCGCACCAGGCCAACCTGCGCATCGTCGACGCCGTGGCCAAGCGGCTGCGCGCCAAGGGCGCCCGCGATGACATGGTGGTGGCCGACGACATCCGGCACTCCGGCAATACTTCGTCGGCGTCGATCCCTCTCGCGCTCGACCACATGCGCGCTGACGGGCGGCTGCGTTCGGGCGACACCGTGCTCCTCGTAGGCTTCGGCGCGGGCCTGTCCTACGCCGGCCAGGTCGTCGTCTGTCCCTGACCTCCGATCCGACGACTCCAGTTCCCACCAGAAGGAGAACCACCGTGGCTGACAACACCGAGATCCTCAGCGGCTTCGCCGAGATCGTCGAGGAGGTCGCAGGTATCGACCCCGCCGAGGTGACCGTCGAGAAGTCCTTCGTCGACGACCTCGACATCGACTCGCTGTCGATGGTCGAGATCGCGGTGCAGGCCGAGGACAAGTTCGGCGTGAAGATCCCCGACGACCAGCTGGCCGAGCTGAAGACGGTCGGCGACGCGGTGGACTACATCGCGAAGAACCAGTGAGGCACCTGTACGCGGCCGTTCCTGCGGAGGCAGCATGAGCACAGCTCCCGACGTCGTCGTCACCGGGCTCGGTGCGACGACCCCGCTCGGCGGTGACGTCGCGTCGACGTGGGAGGCGCTGCTCGCCGGCCGGTCGGGCGTCCGGCGCATCGACGACGCCGACCACGAGTGGGTGGAGCGCCACCAGCTGCCTGTGAAGATCGCGGCGCCGCTGGCGGTGGCACCCACCGAGGTGCTCCCCCGCGTCCAGGCGCGCAGGCTCGACCGGTGCGAGCAGGTGGCGCTGGTCGCGGCCAAGGAGGCGTGGACCCAGGCCGGTCTCGGTGATCGCGACAACATGCAGGTCGACCCCGAGCGGCTCGCCGTCGTGGTCGCCACCGGCATCGGCGGCGCGGTCACGCTGCTCGACCAGGACGACCTGCTGGAGAACAGCGGGCTGCGCAAGGTCTCACCGCTCACCGTGCCGATGCTGATGCCGAACGGCCCCGCGGCCTGGATCGGCATCGAGTACGGCGCGCAGGGCGGCGTCCACGCTCCCGTCTCGGCGTGCGCCTCCGGTGCGGAGGCACTCGCGTGGGCGCTGCGGCTGCTGCGTGGGGGCGAGGTCGACGTGGTCATCGCCGGCGGTGCGGAGGCCTGCATCACCGGCATCACCGTGGCCGGCTTCGTGCAGGCGCGCACGCTCTCGCAACGCAACGACGAGCCGGAGCGGGCCTCCCGTCCGTTCGACGTCGACCGCGACGGGTTCGTGCTCGGTGAGGGCGCCGGGATCATGGTGCTCGAACGTGCCGACTTCGCGGCGGCGCGCGGAGCCACGGTGCACGGCAGGCTCGCCGGTGCCGGGCTCACCTCCGACGCCTACCACATCACCGGTCCCGAGCCGGAGGGCATCGGGCAGTCGCGGGCCATCGCCAAGGCGGTGCGCGACGCCGGGCTGGAGGCGATCGACGTCGGCCACGTCAACTGCCACGCCACGTCCACAGTGGCCGGCGACGTGGGTGAGACGCGCGCGGTGCGCAAGGCCCTGGGCGACCACCCGGTGCTCACCGCACCGAAGTCCGCGCTGGGTCACATGGTGGGTGCAGCCGGGGCCGTGGAGAGCATCATCACGCTGCTCTCGGTCAAAGAGGGCGTGATCCCGGCGACGCTGAACCTCGAGAATCTCGACCCGGGCGTCGAGCTCGACGTCGTGGCGGGTGAGCCGCGCAAGGTCGACCTCGAAGCGGCCGTGTGCGACTCGTTCGGGTTCGGCGGCCACAACGCCGCCGTCGTCTTCACCGGAGCGTGAGCGAGAGCGTTGCCCCGCCAGAGGCGACGGCAACGCTCTTCTCCCGCCTCACCCCACCTGGTGCAGCCAGGTGACCGGGGCGCCGTCACCGGCGAACCGGAACGGCTCCAGGGCGTCGTCCCACGCCGAGCCGAGGAGGTCGTGCATCCGGGTGGGCAGCTGGCTCGCCGGCACCTCGGCGAGGAGGGCCCGCAGCCGGTCCTCCGCCACCACGATGTCGCCGTTGGCGCTCGTCCGCCCGGACCACAGACCGAGCGTAGGAACATGACAGAACCGTTCGCCGTCCACGCCGAAACTGGGCTCCTCGGTCACCTCGAACCGAAGCATCGGCCAGGCACGCAATGCGCCCGCAATCGCGCCACCGGAGCCGGCCGGACCCGTCCAGCTGCATTCCGCCCGCATCTGACCGGGCACCGCCGGTTGGGTAGCCCACTGCAGGGACACTTTTGTCCCGAGCACGCCTGATATCGCCCACTCGACGTGCGGACAAACCGCAGTCGGCGACGAGTGGACGAAGACCACGCCGCGTGCGTTCACTGCAGACCTCCAACGTCGACGAGGATCGTCTTCCCCTACGTCCTCACGCCGTGGCAGCCCGCTCATGCAACCGGATCGTTCCCGGTTTTGTTGTGGTGATCAGTCTGCACGAACCTGCGACGACACGGCCAGCACGCCGCGACGGGTGGGCGTGTCGTGCGACGAGCGACAGATCCGTGACGCTGCGCTATCGAATTACCCCCGTGCGGTAACTCATCGCTGCGGAAGAGGCCCACCATCGAGGTACATGTTGTCCTCCAGAACCGCTCGGCGTGACACCCGAAGGGGAATGTCCCCGGCCCCACGGCGGAATCGATTCCCGGTGATGACCACATCGGTCATCACCGCGGAGGGCGAATCCTGCTGCACCGTGTATCGACCGCCACCGAGGACGTTTCCCCTGATCACCACGGGGCCGTCGGCACGCCGACCCGCCTTGTCGGGCGCCAGCAGCACCGCACTCGCCCGCCCGGGGCCATCACCGAGCTCGATCCTGTTGTCCTCGACGAGGACATTGCTGCCCGTTCCCCGGAGCACCAGCGCGTGAGCATCGCCACCCGGTGTCGGCGCGAAGTCGTGCACGTTGCTATTGCGGAGCCGCGCCCCTTCGCCGAGCCGGGCGCCATCATGCGTTACACCGACGATTTCGATCCGTTCACCGCTCCACCGGTCGCCGCCTATTGCCGCCTCGGGGAAGTCGCCGGTAAGCGTCACGTCCTCGATTCGCACCGAGCCCGCCGCCGTGGTGACGATCCCGTAGGGAGTGGCACCGTCCCCGGTCACACGGCTGCGACGCACCACCACGTCAGGGGCGTCCACCACGATCCCGCCGCGCACGTCCCATCCGTCCAGCACCGCACCGGCGACGGACAACGTGATCGAACCGCCGGAACAGAGCTCGCCGATCCCGGCGGGAAGACCCACGCTGCCCCGCTCCGGCGGGTTGTAGGGGCCGGCCGCATCGCACCCGACGGCAGCCGTCGGGGCGAGGGTGACGCTGGGGCCGGGACCACCGGGGAAGGTGCCTCCCTCGGTGGCCACGATCACGGCGGACACGGCGAGCACGCACGCCGCGAGGGCGAGCCCCGCACGCACGAGAACCCGACCCTGCCCACCCAACCCCTGCACGGCGCGAAGCGTACGACCGACGCATTTCGCTGTCCCCGCCGGGTTCTACAAAGAGTGAATTGTTATCACGTTGTGTAGTGAGCGATGCCGTTCTCCTCGCCGGCTGTCACAAGACCGCGCTCAGCCAGCAGATCGAGATGGACCGAGGTCTCCAGCGTCGCGAGCATGGCGTTGAACGGGTCGAGCTCGTCCAGGCGCCGGTCACGGCGGGTCCAGGGCAGCGCCTCCGCCACCTCGTACGCCGTGGAGCGTCCGGCCTGTACGGCACTGAGGGTCGCGTCGAGTCGCTTGGCGTGGTGGGCGAGCAGTTCGTCGACGCGCTCGTGCACGCGCATGCCGACCGGACCGTGCGCCGGAAGCATCGCCGCATCCGGACGTGCCCGTACGAGCTCGAGCGAGGCGATGAAGTCGGCCAGCGGGCGGGGCGAGGTCACCGCCTCGAACCCGATCGAGGGCGTGATACGCGGCAGCACGTGGTCGCCGGAGAAGAGCAGACCGCCACCGTGGTCCGCGAAGACCACGTGCCCCTGCGTGTGCCCCGGCGTCGCGAGCGCCTGCAGCACCCGTTCCCCGCCCGCGGCGGCGTCCAGCACGAACTCCGCGCCGTCCTCGATCCAGTCGTCGGGGAACTCCCACACCGTGCTGTCGTGCGGCGCCTCCCCTTGTGCCGCGATCCTCGGGAGCAGAGCCTGGCCGCCGGCGCGCCGCAATCGCCCCAGGTGGGCCGGGCCTCGCCGATCCGGCCCGTTGATCACCTCGAGCGCGGGCTGCTCCCCGCGCCCCAGCGCCACCCGCATGCCGAACTCCCGCCGCAGCACGACGGCCTGGGTGTAGTGGTCACGGTGGACGTGGGTGACCAGGAACCGGCGCACATCGCCCAGCCCGGAGTCCAGCCGGGCGAGCGCGCTCCGCAGAAGATCGTCCGCGCGGGCCAGCGCCCATCCCGAGTCGATGAGCGTCCACCCGTCGCCGTCCGCCACTGCATAGATATTGACGGCCCGGAGCCCGTCGTTCGGGAGCGGCAACGGGATGCGGTAGACACCGGGGGCGCAGCGGAACACTCCCGGAGCGGTCCAGTCACCGTCCGGTTCATCGTCGGGGATCACGCCCGCGACGATAGGCGTCTTGGCGTCACGGTGCGCGACGCTGCCCGGCCGGCCACGTACCCCCGGTGAGAGCGCCCACTTTTTTCAAGACCACTCTTCAGTGAACCTCGACGTACCCGAAAGTGTTGCAACCGTCCGTTAGTGTCCATCTCATTGCGATCAACAGCCCCCGTTCGGGGGTCACGAAGGAGGATGCGCACGATGGCTGCTGACGGAATGCGACACCCAGATCTGATGGGGGCGCCGTTCCTCACCGTGGCCGAGATCGCCCAGCGCATGCGGGTGTCGAAGATGACCGTGTACCGGCTCGTACACAGCGGCGAGCTACCGGCGGTGCGTTTCGGCCGGTCGTTCCGTGTGCAACGGGCGGCTGTGGAGGAGCTCATCCGCGCGGCGCGCTACGAGGCCGGGCGTGACGCCGTCGACGCCCACACCGCCGCCGCCAGGGCGAACTGAGGTCCGGTCGGAACACGCCGCGTACCGAACGGCACGGGGCAGGACGCGGAGCCCGGTTCTCTGCGCACGACCCGCACCACGGGCAGTCGCCACCTGGTGGGGCGTGTTCGGCGTCCGACGGCTCCCATGCCGGTGCGCCCGCGAGGCGCTGCCGGGGCAGCACGGTGCAGTGGCGCGAGCTGGTGCGCCCAGCGGAGCCGAGGAGCGCACACGCGGGCTGACTGCACGGTCGCGGGATCTCGGTTCTCGTCGGTGGCCGTCGCTACCGTGGCCCTCCACGTGCTCACTCCCGGGAGGCCCCGTTGCTCGACCACGTCTCGATCCAGGTCACCGACGTCAATGCCGCGGCGGCGTTCTACCTGCGGGTCTTCGCGCCTGTGGGCGTCCGCGAGGCGATGCGGTTCGACCGCGACGGGCAGTCCGTGGTCGGGCTGTGCGGACCGGACGGCCTGCCGCGGTTCTGGCTCGGGCCCGCGGGCACCGCGGCGGATCGGGAGGTGCATCTCGCCTTCTCGGCTCCCAGCCGCGCCGCGGTCGACGACGTGCACCAGACCGCTGTGGCGGCCGGTGCCCAGATCCTGCACGCGCCGAAGATCTGGCCGGAGTACCACCCCGGCTACTACGGCGTGTTCCTCAGGGATCTCGACGGCAACAACGTCGAGGCGGTGCACCACGGCGCCCCGTGACACGAGCACGTTCCGAGGTCCACGGCTCGTCACGCACCGGTGTCCAGTGGAGCCTTCGCGCCGGCCGGCCGGATGCGCCCCAGGCCAGGCACGAACCGGCCGGTCCTGGCCGCGTAGCGGGTGTAGGTATCGCCATGGACGCGGTGCAGGTAAGGCTCCTCGACGACACGCACCTGGATCTGCGCCGCGCCGATGAGGCAGGCCAAGGCGAGGACCGCGACGAGGGTGGGAGCCATGAGCGCGACGCCTGCGCAGACCGCGACCATGCCGGTGAAGGTCGGGTTGCGGATCGAGCGGAACAGCCCGCTGTTGATCAGCTCGGTGCGTTCGGTGTCGTCGACCCCGATCCGCCAGGAGGAGCCCATCGCGGCTTGGGCGAGCAGCACCACCACCAGCCCGGCCAGGCCCACGACGAGCCCGGCGGCGGCGAGCGCGGGGTGCGCGGGCAGCACCGGCGCGGTGATGCCTGCGAGCACCAGCGCGGGTGCCGCGAGCCCGAGGAGGAGCGCGATGGGGAACAGCACCCCACCCCACCAGGCCGGCGATCCTGGCCGGCCGGAGATGCCACGGAATCCGCTCGTGCCGGTCCGGCGGATCTGCAGCCAGGAGCGGACCCCGAACGCGAGCACCAGGCCGGCCAGGTAGAGCAACAAGGCCACCCAGGCCCAGCCCGCCGGGCTCATCGGGTCTCCCCCGTGCAGCAGGTGTCGGTGCAGCCCGGAGCGCATCGCCAGTCGCCATCGCCGCCCGGATCGTCATCGCGTTCATCGAGGCGGACGGGCGGGCAGCAGGTCTCGCCGCGCAGGGCTTGGCGGCCTTCCCGGACCGCGACGACGGCCAGGCCGAGAGCGACCACGGAGTCGGCCCACCACCAGCCGAACATGGAGTTGAGCACGAGCCCGACCAGCACCGCCGCGGACAGGTAGGTGCACAGCAGCGTCTGCTTGGAGTCCGCAACCGCGCTGGCCGAGCCCAGCTCCCGTCCGGCCCGGCGCTGGGCCCAGGACAGGAACGGCATGACGACCACACTGATCGCGACCAGCACGATGCCCACCAGCGAGTGCGCGGGCCGCTCGGCACCGATCAGGTTGCGCACCGCCTCGACCGAGACGTAGGCGGCGAGGGCGAAGAACGAGCCCGCTATCACCCGCAGCGCCACCTTCTCCCGCCGCTGCGGGTCGGGGCCGGCGAACTGCCAGGCCACCGCGGCGGCTGAGCTGACCTCGATCACCGAGTCCAGCCCGAACCCGATCAGCGCGATGGAGCCCGCGACCGTGCCGGCGGAGATCGCCACGACCGCCTCGATCACGTTGTAGGTGATCGTCGCCGCGACCAGCCACCGGATCCGCCGGTGCAGCACGGCCCGCCGGACGGACGTCACCCCTGGGACGCTCACGACGCCGCCTCGGCCGCATCCGCCACCGCGATCTCCGAGATGCCGGTGGGTTCGCCGTAGACGGGGCAGAGCGCCACCGCCTCTCCGGTCTGGACGAGCAACGCCTCGGCGCTGCGCAACAGGTCGATCAACTCGGGCCGGGTCAGCGAGTAGAACGACTGCCGCCCCTCGGCGCGATAGTCGATCAGCCGGCAGTCCCGCAAACAGGCCAGGTGCTTCGACACCGTCGACTGCGCCAACCCCAACGCCCGGGTCAGGTCCACCACCCGGGCCTCACCCTCGGCCAGCCGCCGGACGATCGCCAGCCGCGTCGGATCGCCGAGGGACCGGAACAACGCCACCGCCGGCCCGAGATCCCGCCCACAACAATCCATCGCCACAAGGCGATGCTAGCGCCGATTCGAGATCAATCGGAAGGCCGCGGGCACAGCTGGTGCCCGCCGCGAGGCGGCATCGCTCGTCCGGGCATCCCCGCTGGGGACGCAAGTACCGGCCCGCGCGAGGGAGAACCTTCGCAAACAGGACTTAGTGGTGCTTGTTACGCTCCGACCATCGTGACCCGCAGCCGGATCTCCAGCACCGCCAGTCCCGTGGCGAAGCGTTGGAGCCTGCTTGCCGTCATCGCGCTGGTGATCCTGACTCAGGCCTTTACGTGCCAGGCCGTCCTCGCCTCTCCTTCGGTCCCGGCCGCCGCGATCTCGTGCCAGAGCGACACCGGGCACGACGTCGTCTGCGAGTTCAGCTCTGCCGCTGTCGCCGGTCGCGACACGAGACGCGACGATCCCGGCACCCAGGTGGCGTTGCTCGCCGCTCTCGTCACGATCACGGCCGCTGCAGTGGCGCGATTCCTGGCCGCCGCCGGGCCCCGGGAGTGGGCACCGCGAAAGTCGCTTCGAGGTCGGCACCGGCTCATGGCCCTCTGCATCACACGTGTCTGATCAGACCAGAGGCATCCGGACGACCGGCAGCCCCGGCTCCCGATCATCTGCCTGAGCCATGCGCATGGCCCGCTTTTCGCGGGATGCCTCATGAACCCGCTCCGGACCCTCCACAGCCGTTTCCGCCGACCGAAGGCAAGCCTGTGACCGGCACCCATGTGATTCGACGTCGACGCTCCCTGGTCCACCGCGGCGGCCTCTGCGTTGCGGCTGCTCTCTTGCTGATCGGCTGCGGAACAGGAACCGACGCCGTCGCCGTCGGCGACTCGTTCGAGTTCGTCGCTCCCGGAGGCCAGACGACGATCTTCTACGATCCCCCGGCGAGCCGGGGCCGTGCAGGCGAAATGTCCGCGAAGAGCGTGACCGAGCCGGGCGAGCGCATTTCACTGTCCGACTTCGCGGGGCAGGTCGTCGTCGTCAACATCTGGGGCTCCTGGTGCGGTCCGTGCCGGGAGGAGGCGCCCGCACTGCAAGAGGTGCACGACATCGCCCGGCCATCGGGCGTGACCGTTCTCGGCGTCGCCGTCCGCGACGATCAGCAGGCAGCGGCCGACTTCATGCGTAATTGGAACCTGACCTACCCCTCGCTGTTCGATCAACCGGGACGCACGCTGGCGGCTTTTCGCGGCTTCCCGCGCAACACCATTCCGTCGACGCTCGTCCTCGACCGGTCGCATCGGGTCGCCGCCGTCTTCCTGACGACGGTTCGCGCATCCGAACTGCTCTCGGTCGTGCAACGAGTCGCCTCAGAACCCGCGTGAGCGGCGTCGTCCGCTTCCTCCAGAGAGGCCAACCATGACCAAGAACCTCAAAGTCACCGTCACTGTCGCGGCCGTTGCAGCGGCCGTACTCGCTCTCGTTCTTCTCGTGAGCCGGCCCAGCACACCGGCACCGGAGAGCGCAGAGGCATCCGCAGGCTCCCCCGTCTCGTCCGAGGTCCTGGTTCGGGAGAACAGCCACCGGCTCTCCACGGCGGCCGACGGAAGAGTGACACTCGTGGAGTTCCTCGACTTCGAGTGTGAAGCCTGTAGAGCCGCGTTCCCGCTGGTCGAACAGCTCCGCGACGAGTACGCAGGCCGAGTCACGTTCGTCACCCGGTACTTCCCCATCCCCAGCCACGCGAACGCCGAGAATGCGGCGGTAGCGGTGGAAGCTGCGGCCCGGCAAGGTCGGTTCGAGGAGATGTACCAGCGGATGTTCGAGACCCAGGCCCAGTGGGGTGAACAGCGGGAATCCAAGGTCGACGTCTTCCGCGGCTTCGCTGCCGACATGGGGTTGGACATGGCTGCGTACGACCGTGCGGTCGCCGATCCGAACACTCTCGAACGGGTGCTCGCCGACAAGCGCGACGGGGAGGCCGCCGGAGTCCAGGGCACGCCGACCTTCTACCTGAACGGCGTGCAGCTCAGGGTGCGGTCCGGAGACGACTTGCGTGCAGCGATCGACCTTGCTCTCAACCGGTAGGGGTGAGTCGACGTGACTTCCACCGATGCGGACACCCGCGAAGCGAGCACTACGGCTCAGCGTCACAGAAACGTCGCAGACACCGGCCTCGTCACATTCCTGTCACGCGCAACCGCGTGGATCCTGACGGCGGGCGGCGCGCTCGGCACCGTCGCCGCATTCGCGCTCATCCTCGACCGTATCTCGCTCCTGAAGGACCCCGACTTCGTACCCAGCTGCAGCATCAGCCCGCTGCTGTCATGCGGTTCGGTCATGACATCGCCACAGGCCGAGGTTCTCGGGTTCCCCAACCCATTGATCGGCGTGGTCGCGTTTCCCATCGTGACCACCATCGGTGTTGTCACGGTCGTCGGCGGCGCCGTTCCACGATCGGTGTGGCTGGGACTGCAGTTGGGCGCTGCCGCCGGCCTCTTCTTCGTGCATTGGCTGATCGGCCAGAGCCTCTACAGCATCGGCGCCCTGTGTCCGTACTGCATGATCGTGTGGGTCGTGACGATCACGATGTTCTGGTACGTCACCTTGCACAACCTGACTGCAGGTCACCTACCGATCCGCGCGAGATGGCAACAAGCAGCAGCGCACATCGCGCGTTACCACAGCGCGATCCTCAGCCTCTGGTTCCTCGTGATCGTCGCATTGATCGCCGTCCGATTCTGGCCGTACTGGGTGGGGCTGGTCTCGTGACGCCCGCCGTCACCCTCCGGTCCGGGCAGCACGGCGCAACGTGAACGCTGCGAGCCGAACGGTCAGCGCGTCGAGCACGAACCCGGCGAACGACCAGAGGCCCACCGGGTTGCCGTGCGCGCCGCCGAAGCCCACCAGCGGGCCGATCAACGGCACCAAGAAGCTCGCCACTCCTATCGCCCCGACGATCGCAGCGGCCAGCATGATCTCGCGGCGAGGACGGAGGAGCAGAGCGACGACGCCGGCCACGGCAGCAGCCGCAAGCACCCACGAGACGGCATTCGCAACAGGACCGGCTGCGGCCTCCAACGCCAGCACAAGGTGCACCGCACCGGTTGCGGCCCAGACAGCGGCTACGACTTTGCGGCCACCGCTGGGCAGGGGAGCGTGATCGGACATGGCGGACATCTTGCCCTTCGGATCTTCGAGCGGAACGTGAGCGGCCGAGAGTGAACGCCACGGTGTTCGAGGCCGTCGACGACAGCCGTCCACCGTAGTCGCCCCGCCGCGCTGCGCGGCCTGCCCGAAGCGTCGCTATCACCGCGCGTAGAATCGAACATTCAGGACGAAACACGTAGGAGCGTGGCGCATGACGAGGCTCACCTTCGCCATCGGCGGGATTCTCACCGCGTTGGGGATCGTCGCGTACGTCGCGACCGGGGCTGCCAGCATCACCGCGCTCATCCCCACGTTCGTCGGCCTGCTCCTACTGGTCTGCGCCGCCCTCGCGCGCAGGCCGGCGCTGCGCCGCCACAGCATCCACGCCGCACTGGTCGTCGCCGTGCTCGGTGCGGGTGGATCGCTCATGAACGTGGTCAAGCTCGGCGATGTATTCGCCGGCACCGCCCAGCGCCCGTCAGCGATTGTCGTCAGTACGATCATGTTCGTTCTGCTGGTGATCTACATCGTCATGGGAGTGCGGTCCTTCATCGCCGCACGCCGCTCCCCGGCGCCCACGGAACGTCTCTGAGTCTCATTCTCGATGTGAGGCGCGACGATCCTTGCCGGATCAGGCTCGGGCAAGCGCTCCCGGCCCCGGTGCCGATCCGCTCTGGGCGGCTCGGATTTCCTGAGCCGGGTTTCCGCTCCACACTGCGTTCCGCGGCATTTCCTCGCCCTTCATGAGGAACGAGTCGGTCGCGAGCACCGCACCGTCGCCGATCGACGTGCCGTAGTGGACGAAGGCGCCGACCCCGAGCGTGCACCCGGTGCCGATCACGATGTGGTCGGACTTGAAGGTGCCGTCCTCCTGCGAGTGGCATTGGATCTTGCTGGACGCATTGAGCGTGCAATGATCGCCGATGGCGACGAGGGTGCGCTCGGTTATCGTGGCACCGTCGTCGAAGACCCCTCGACCGATCCGGACGCCGAGCAGGCGCCACACCAGGCTCTTGAACGGGGTTCCGTTGAGCACCTGGAGGTAGGCCACCGCGGGCACCTTCCAGAATCGTTCATGGCGCCAGAAAGCAGGGTCGTAGATAGAGCAGAACCGCGGCTGCAGGTTGCGGAAGCGCGCGACAATACGCTCGACCAGTATCCAGTAGGCGATGGTGAACAGAAGCGTGATGGCGCCGACCAGCCCGATTGCAGCCTCGTTCCTCCTGTCATAGAATTCCAGGATCCCGGCAAGCAGGAGAGTGAGCCCGAGAGCGTATATCCAGCGGACCAACAGATATAGCGCCATGGTGACGACGTTGTGCCTTCTCTTCGCGGCGAGTCGACGATGCAGTCCTCCATCTGCAACCATGTCGTCGTACATGCCGTCCCGCTGGACGGAGCGCGGGATCGCGAAGCTGGGCGATCCCAGGAGCCCGGTGTTCTTCCGAATCTCGCCGGCAACGGGCACCATCACCTTGGTGGCCAGAAGGCAGTTGTCGCCCACAGTGCTCTGCGCGGGGTAGGGGATGTTGTTCCCCAGAAAGCTGTTGGACCCGACCGTCGCCCGGGAGAGACGGAAGGACGTGTTGGAAAACTCCGCATTGATGATCGAGAGACCATCGGCGACCACCGTGCCGCTGCCGACAGTGGCCAGGTATGGGCTCTCGTGCCGTACCTCCATGCCGAAGTTCGACCCGGTCTGCACCACCGCCGGAAGGTCGTAACCGATCCATCGCAGATAATGGACGACGAGGTTGCTGTCCCCGAAGAGCCAGGTGAAAAACCTGACATTGGTCATTCGCGCAATCGCCTTGTGGATCCCGTAATGGAAACCGTAGAGCGGGTAATCCCGATCGGGCTTGATCGCGAGATTCAGCAGGCGTGGCACGGAGCCGACGACGAGTAGGCCCAAGATCACGAATCCGAAGAAGAGCACCGTGCCGGCGATCAGGATGTCGACGTAGTACGTCCACGCCGAGAACACTGCCGACGCCGGGTTCAGGAGCCCGTTGAGCTGCGGAACCTCGACGAGCAGCAGGATCACGCCACCAACGGCCAGCGGCACGTACACAGCAAACGCGATCAGCAGTTGCGCGAACCCGTACAGAGCGCTTCTCAGGCTGCCACCGTCAGCGCGGGTGACCGTGCAGTAATCGACCTCGGCCGGTTGCGCAGGGGACCCGTGCCAACGCTCACCGGCCGGCACGGCTTGCCCGGCATGCAGCGACGAGGAGTGGCCGAGCTGAGTGCCGTCGCCCATCGACACATCGATGTCGACCACCGTCATCTCACCGACGAACACGTTCTTTCCCAGCGTGACCACGCCGGTCTGAATCATGCCGTTGTGAGCGCGATAGCAGGAGATGAACGAGTCCTTGCGGACGACCGTACCCGCCCCGATCGTGAGCAGGTCGGTGCAGACAGGGATGTTGCGGGAGAAGATCGCGACACCACGGCCGATCTTCGCGCCCAACGCCCTCAGATAGAGGTTGAGCAGTGGCGACGCCGTGCTCGATCGCGATCGGCCGCCGATGGCCACGAGGAGCGGGTTCGATCGGATCAAGGTCTTGACGATCCAGAATCGGACGTAAGCCAGGCTCCATACGCGGATCTCTCGGGGCTTCCACCGCCCGATCAGGATCCATTTCGCCGCGATCGGAAGCGTGCACATCCCGACAAAGGCCGCACCCCCGAACAGGACCGACCGCAAGTAGATCTCGCCCACACCGGCTGCAGCCGAGATCCAGGTATAACTCAGATCGCCGACGACACCGACGAGGTAGGAGTATCCGAGGAAGACGAGCAACTGCAACGCTCCGCACAGGATGTACTCCGCCCTGCGTGCGGGTGCCGCCTCCGCCCTCAGCGCCACGTTCCTTTCCAGGTCTTCTTCGAGAGGAGAAACGGGTGGGGCGAGCGCTTTCGTCAGATCACGTACCGTCGGATGGCGATAAATCTCCTTCATCGAGACGTTCGGGAGGTCCGGCCGCTTCCTCGCCCACGCACAGAACCGTGCCATCACCATGGAGTCGGCACCGAGATCGCCGAAGAAGTCGGCGTCCACTGCCACTTCATCGACATCCAGGATACCGGCCAACTTCTCCGCGAAGGCCTCGCCGATATCGATTCTCGAAACGATCCGCCCATTGTGAATGGGCGACGACTCGGCGAGGTCGACCGGAAATCCCTTGATAAGGTTCTCCACCGCATGAGCTCCTCTGGAAGAGATCGAGAAATGCCCCCGCGTTACGGATCCGACAAGCGCCCTCTCCCACCCCGCCCCGGAAGCGCCACATTTGACGAGGCCCAGCCCCATCGGGCTGACCAGGGCAGGCTGCTGCAGGTGGCACAGAGGCTTGCTCTACCCACCGTAGGTTCGAGTAGCGTTCAACAGTTAAGTGTCTGGTAAAACGATCACAAATATACGTTTACTTACCAGGCCGTGGGATCTGTCCCCCGATTGCATGTAACGAGGCCCAGCCGGCGTAACCCGCCCGGGCGTCCGCGGGCGACATGACGGTCGTCCCTGTCGTAGTGTCCGGCCGCGTTCGCAGCGGATGGGGCGCCCCTCGGACTCCCACGGGTGCAGTCGGCCGTCTCGCGCTGCAGAACCGCGACCTCCGCGTCAGCTCGAGGGGCTCCGGGGAGGAGCCCCTGGGCTCTACGGCTGCGATCCGGCAAGTACTCGCAGTCCTCATCGACAACGCGCTGACTCACGGCGTGGGCACCGTTGACGTCACGGTGCGCGATGCCCCTGACGCTGTGGCGATCGACGTGTCGGACGTGGGCTCGGGCATCCGCGAGCCCACGGATGTGTTGTTCGCGCGCAGGGCGGAACGGCGCAGCGGAAATGGAATCGGTCTCCCATCGGCCCGCCGCCTTGCCCAGGCCGAAGGTGGCCGGCTGTTGCTCGCCGGCCGGACCCGCCCACATTCACCCTCCTGCTTCCGGCCGCAGGAATTCTGGATGATCACGGTCGAGCTCGGGCCGTCGAGGACGATCAGCAGCCAGGACCAGGCGCGGGCGGTCACCCTTCACAAGGGCTGATCTCCAGCATGTATCCGTGGCCGCGAACGGTGACGATCTTCGGAACACGGACTGCCGCAGATGCGGCTCTCCCCATCTTCCGGCGCAGCGCAGCAATATGAACGTCGAGCGTTTTGGTCGGGCCGAACCAGTGCTCGTCCCAGACATCCGTCATCAGCGTCTTCCGGCTCAGCGCCGCCGCGGGCTCCGCGGCCAGGCGGGCGAGCAGGTCGAACTCCTTGGGACGCAGCTGCAGCTCCCGCCCGGCGACCGTCGCACGACGACGGGAGAGGTCGACGACCAGGTCACCCACCGGTCGCACAGACCGACCCGGCCCCTCGTTGCGGCGCAGATGCGCACGAACACGAGCAAGGAGTTCGCTGAGCCGGACCGGCTTGAACAAGTAGTCATCGGCCCCCGCATCGAGTCCGACCACGACATCCATCTCAGCCGATCGGGCCGTCAGCATGACTATCACGCAGGCAGGCTGAGCGTGGCGCAGCTGTCGGCAGACCTCGATTCCGTCGATGTCCGGCAGGCCGAGGTCCAGCAGCACGAGGTCGAAAGGCGTCACCGACGCCTGGGCGAGCCCCTTCTCTCCGAACCGCTCCCACACCACCTCATGACCGCGGACACGGAGACTCGAGGTCAGAACTTCTCCGATTGTCAGGTCGTCCTCAATGAGGAGCAGGTGGCCGGTCATGGCGATATTGTCGCAAGCAACACTGTTATTTCGCTGTATCGGAACCACTGATCTTCAGCGTGTTCACAGGCGCATTGGGAGACACTTAATATCGGGTGATCCATGACCTTCCTGGCGAGCAACATACCGACTCATGTCAGGCAGCACCGAAGCCCCTGATCCGGTGCCAGAACCGGATCGTCAGGCGTTCAGCGATGCGGCCCGCGCGGCGACCACCGGGATGCACCCGCGAGGCGGGCTACCGTGGGCGACGATGTCGGCTCCGGGGCGTTCCTGGGTGAGCTGGTCCTCGGGCACGGACAGCGCGTTCGCCCTGCACGTGGCGAGGGCGTCGACGGCCTGCTGACGAGCATCGACGCCCGGACGGAGCGCGTCCCGGTGCATGTCGGCCCCACGCGCTCGTGCGGGCACAGGCACGGGCTCTGCGGCCGCCGCTTCGCACCGTCGCTCTTCCCTGGCCGTGCCCGCCTGCGACACCAGGACCTCGGAGGACCCGGGCCGCAGCGCGAACCCACGGACGGCGCATGGCCGGTTGTGCACGGGTACGGGTCTGCCGGACCTTCACCTGCTCGCGCCCCACCATGAACACCCAGCGACTTGCGGTTGCCGAGGCTACGTTCTGCCCGTATGAGCAGCGACGAGGCCGGAGGCAGCCAGGGGATCCTGCGTGGCGTCGTGCTGGCCGGAACGACCTCATTGCTCACCGCGGCCGGACACCTCGCAGGCGGCGGCACGATTCCGTCGCTTGCGCTGCTGATTCTCTTGTTCCCGCTGCTCACAGGGGTGTTCGTGGCCATCGCTCGGCACGTCGCCGGCGTGGCGGGCACCGTTGTACGACTCGCCGCGGGCCAGGTCGTCCTGCACTACCTGATGGTGCTGATGCACCCGACCCACGCTGTTGCGGATCCGATGGCGATGTCGAGCTGGCGGATGCTCGGGATGCATGCCGCGGTCACCGTCGCCACCGCCGTGGCGGTGCGTCACGCCGATGCCGCGATGCTCGCGGTAGGTGCCGTACTGCGCCGGGTAGTGCCACGACGGCTCGTCCTTCCAGCCGTGCAGTGCCCGCTGCCGAGAGTGGTCGTGCCCGAGCCCGCGGTCCCCGCGCATCTGGCGCGAGCTCTCTCAGTCGCGCATATTCGCCGTGGGCCTCCGGTGGGGTCCTCAGCGCTCCAGCATTGAGCGCTTCGCACCCTGCCCCTCAGTCCGATAGCGCGCCCGTTCTCCGGAGTCATCCATGGCCAGACCCTCCACAGCGGAATTTCCCCCGTCCGAGTGTTCTGCGAGCCGAACCGCACGTCGCGCCATCCCGCGTGTCGCTGCTGTCGTCACCGTCGCCGGAGCAGTTGCCTTCGTCGGCGCCACCCCGGCCTTTGCCCACGTCACACCGCAGCCCGACACTGCGACGCAGGGCAGCGAGACCGTCATCGCTTTTCGTGTGCCCGATGAGTCCGATGTCGCAGACACCATCGCCCTGTCGGTCACCATGCCCACCGATCATCCGATCACCTCGGTGTCCACCACGCCCATTCCGGGCTGGAACGCGACCACGAGGACGGTCCCGCTCAATCCGCCGGTGCAGGTCGACGGTGAGACGCTCACAGAAGCCATCGGCTCGGTCACCTGGACCGCGGCCCCCGGTAACCGCATCGCGCCCGGGCAGTACCTCGAATTCCCGGTCCTGATCGAATTCCCGACCGGCGTCAGCGAGGTGATCCTGCCGACCAGTCAGACGTACGACAACGGTGAGGTCGTCGACTGGAACCAGCCGCCGAATCCCGACGGCTCCGAGCCCGAGCGGCCCGCCCCGAGAATCATGCTGACCGCCGCCACTCCGACTGGGCGCGATCAGAGCGCGGCTCCTGGGAGCGGGAACGGTCCACGTGCCGGCGAGACCGACTCCACCGCTCGTTGGCTCGGCGGCGCCGGCCTGCTTCTCGGAGCGCTCGGTCTCGGCGTCGGTGTCGGCGCCCTCCTGCACGCCCGCCGCGCAGCGAAAAGAAACTGAACCCGGCGCGATCGAACTCCGGCCGCGCGCTCGGCCGCCGCGGCGTTGGAGCAGATCCGGAGGCACGATGAAACATGATCGAGCCAGACCCCGATTTCGACGCCCCTGGGCACTCGCGGCGGCCCTCCTGAGTCTTCTCGCGACTGGATGCCGAGGTCCGGAACTGGCGAGCTATCCGGGGCCTCCCGAGGGGGTTCGCCTGATCGCCGAAGAATTCTTGAAGCCTGACGCGAACCCGTTGGCGCTCACCCTGGCTCTCGAACCGGCGTACGAAGACTACGCCGCCGTCTTCGACGAGGAGGTGCTCGCCGCCGCACGGATCCACTACGACGGATTCTGGGCGAAGCCGTCGTGGATCGTGTCCCCCGCGCCGGGCCAGACCGAGTTCAGGATCGAGATGGCGACGAGCGAACAACTCGCGGCCGGGACCGGCGCCGCGCCCCAGTTCCCGGGCGGTTACCGAGCGATCGCGCCGCATTTGAAACCCGGACTGACGATCTATGAGATCGTCTTCGTCGCACCCGGCCAAACCAGCGGCGTGATTCTCGACGGCCTGGTGCACGTCAACGGGAAATGGCGAATATTCCCCGCCCCATGGCGCGTGCTCACCGTGGACGAACCCGGCCACCGGCACTAGCCGGCAGTGCCGGCCGATCGCGAGATCGCCGCGGTCCGCCGCGGCCGGCGGCCCTTCATGCGCGGCCCGAAGTGAGATGTGACCGTCGGTGTGGAACCAGCGACCGACAGATGACGACCTCTTCTACCGACAGTAGAGGAGGGTGATGTGTTCGCGTCCCACACGCTGATGATCGCGTTCACGCTCGTGTTCGCCGTGACGGGCCTGTACTCACTGGTTCGGTTCGCCGGGCTGGTCTCCGGCGCGGCGACCGACGGTGACCGTGTCGCGGAGCTGACGCACCTGTTGATGAGCTTGGCGATGATCGCCATGACGTGGGCATACAGCGGCGGCCCGGACACCGCGAGCGGAATCCTGCAGATCGTGGTCTTCGGCCTGCTCGGGCTGTGGTTCCTGGGCCGTATCGCCAGGCCCGAACCCGGACACGGCCGCATCGCGACGGCCTACCACCTCGTCATGTCGGCCGCGATGGTGTGGATGGTCGCCGCCATGCCCGTTCTGATGAGCGGATCCGGCATGCGCATGGACATGTCGTCGGGAGGCGGCGCGCACGCTGACCACGCCTCGATGGCGGGCATGGACGACATGCCGGGAATGCACAGCGCGAACGGTCCTGACGGGATGGATATGAGTGCCGTGGGCGGGCCGCCGACCTGGGCTCGTGTGGTCACCTACGCGTTCGTCGTACTTCTGGTCGCCGCGATGGCGATGTGGTCGTCTCGGCTGTTCCGGCCGGCTGCTGCGCAGGTCTCCCCGTCCGACGTCCGGTCGTCCGTGCCGGCCTCCGGCGCAGCGACAGCCGTCATCACCCGAACCGCATCATCCGGTGTCGCGCAACTGACCGGACCCCGGCTCGACGCCGCTTGCCACCTGCTGATGAGCCTCGGCATGGCCGCAGCGCTGCTCGCCATGCGCTGAGCAGCCTCCCCCCGTTCTCGACCGGATCGATGGGCCGCTCCGTCGCGGCCGGTGCGTCCATGTCCCCCACCCCCGACCAGAAGGCCGGCGATGTCCGAGATCCTCGATCACCCGACACCCGGCGGTTCCGCGCCACAACCGCCGATGTCGACAGCCCCACAAGCCCGCGGACGCAGCGCATGGTGGTGGTCCGGCTTGCGGCCGCTGGTGTTGCGGCTGCATTTCTATGTCGGGCTGTTCGTCGGGCCGTTCCTGCTGGTGGCCGCAGTGACGGGGTTGGCGTACACCGTCACGCCTCAGCTCGAACAGCTCGTACACCACCAGGAGCTCACCGTCCCGATCCGGGATCAGCGGGTGGACCTGCAACGGCAGGTCGCCGCGGCGGCCGCCGCGGTGCCGGCCGGCACGATCACCGAGATCCGGCCGCAGAGCACTCCCGACGGCACCACGCGGGTCTCCTTCGATGCGCCCGGAGTCCGTGACGGATACACGCGCACCGCTTTCGTCGACCCCTACACCGGCGAGGTCCGCGGCGTGCTGGACACCTTCGGGGAATGGCTCCCGGTCCGGGCGTGGTTCGACGAGCTGCACCGCACACTGATGCTGGGCGACGTCGGCCGCGTCTACAGCGAGCTGGCCGCGAGCTGGCTCGGCGTACTCGCGCTGAGCGGCCTCACCCTCTGGTGCGTCCGCCACCGCAACCGCCTCCGGGTCCGCCGCACGCTGCTGCCGCAGGGATCAGCGCGAGGCCTCACCCGCTTGCGCTCCTGGCACGGGTCCGTCGGGCTGTGGGCGGCCATCGGCATGCTGTTCCTGTCCGCGACCGGCCTGACCTGGTCGCAGTTCGCCGGCACCAACGTCTCCGATCTGCGGGAGGCCCTGAACTGGTCGACTCCCTCGGTCAGCCAGACCCTGTCCGGGGGCACCGCCGGCCACGGTTCGTCGGGCACCGATCCGGCGCAGATGGCCGGCACGGCCGACCGCGTGCTGACCGCGGCCCGAGCGGCCGGGTTGTCCGACCCGGTCGCCATCACTCCCGGCGACGGCGAGGCCTGGGTCGTCAAGCAGGTACAGCGGTCGTGGCCGGAGAAGCAGGACGCCGTCTCCGTCGACCCCACGACCGGCGCGATCGTCGACGAGCTGCGCTTCGCGGACTGGCCACTCGCGGCGAAGCTCGCCCGCTGGGGCATCGACACACACATGGGCCTGCTGTTCGGCGTCGCCAACCAGATCATCCTCGCCGTCCTCGCCCTCGGCATCATCTGCCTCGTCGTCTGGGGCTACCGGATGTGGTGGCTGCGCCGCCCCACCCGCAGCGCCGCGATGCCCGGCCCGGCCGGCAACCAGCGACCGGGCACCGGCGCCGTGCTCGTGGTCGGGCTCGTCGCCGTGGCCGCCGGAGTCTTCCTCCCGGTCCTCGGCGTGTCCCTGCTCGCGTTCCTGCTCGCCGACGCCATGTGGATGCACTACAGATCCCGACCCGCGGGACACGGCGTGTGACCAGCCTCATGAAAGAACGCTGATCCGACAACCCCGGCCTTTCTCACGGGTCAGGCGCCCTTCCTGCTGAGCCCTCCGACGAGCAAGCCCTGTGACCGACGTACGACCGTTGCCGGAGGTGATGGCGGCAGCGACTGCGTGACGTTGCAGTCGCTGCCGCCGCCGCTGCGTGGTCTCGGAACGACCCAATCGGTCGAGCGCACTTCTGAACCAGGCTGATTGCCCGTCGTCGCGGTACGAGCGAGCGCCCGGCCGCGTCGTCGTTCTCGACCATGCCCGCGTCGCGGACGGGACCCCCCGCGGACTCGATCTGGCGCGCGGAGCAGGCCGCCAGCTCGCCAGCTCATGCGCGTACTTGGCAGTTGCAGATAACTTGCAATAAGGTGGCCGAGAGCTGATGCCGCCCGATAGGGCCGAGACCGGAAGCGCTACCCGCTCGTCGGGCCGCCCTCGTCCGCAGGGCGGACAGCCTTCCCAGCGACTCGACCTCGGGAACGGGCCATGGAATCTCACGAGGACGACCACCAGCTGCTGGTCACCCCGGCTGCGACCGCCGACACGTTCGACCGCACCACGGCACGGCGGGCGCCGATGATGATCGTTGATCAGGTTCGAGCTCTGATGCGCGCGGGACTGCTGGTCGCGGGAGATCGCCTACCGTCGGAGCGCGAGCTCGGCGACCGGTTCGGTGTCAGTCGGGTCACCGTGCGGGAGGCCCTGCGCACGCTGGAGACGCACGGGCTGGTCACAATCCGGGTCGGCATTCATGGTGGTGCGTACATCACCGCCCCGACCGGGGTCCGGGTCATCGAGAGCATCGCTGACGTGCTGGCCCTCTCGGTGAACGAGGCCGCCGACGTGGTGGAGGCGCGGCAGGCATTCGAGTTGGGGATCCTGCCGGTCGTGTGCGACCGCGCAGATCAGAACGACATCCAGGACCTGTTCGCGATCTGCGATCGCTCCGAGGCAGTCCACTCGACCAACGGCGACCTGGGATCGCTCTCGGCCGAGTTCCACATTCGCGTCGCAAGAGCGAGCCACAATGCGGCGATCGAGCTGTTGGCCCTCTCGTTCTACAGCCCCCTGCTCATGATGTCGAAACAGGCGGGCGGCCCCCCGGAGACCGGAGAGTTTCGAAGCTTCGTGAGTGCCGTCGCCGAGAAGAACGTGCGCGGCGCAGCGACCATCATGAACCGCCTCCTCGCCCACGGCGGCGTGTAGGTCGGATTCGCCCTGATCGCACCGGCCATCACGACCTGCTCTGATCAGGCGACGGTCAACGGGGCGGCTCCAGACTTGTCAGCTCCGGAGTCCCGATCGTGGAGAGATCGGCCCATTCGAGGGTGCGGTCGGCCACCACGTCGAGCAGTGGTGGATCGTGGGATATGGCAAGCACTCCGATCCCGGCCGAACGTGTTTCGGCGAGCAGCAGGTGCCAGATTCGAGCCTGGGTGACCGCGTCCAGGCTGGCGCTGATCTCGTCGGCGATGATGAACCGCGGCCGGGCCAGCAGAGCGCGTGCGAGGTTCACCCGCTGCAGCTCGCCCCCGCTGATCTCATGGGGGAACCGGTCGAGCCACTGCGGCGCGACGAGGGCCTGGTCGAGCCCGTCGATGTCCGTCCGCGACGCACCGGTCTCAGCGAGGATCTCGCGGACCGTCCACCGCGGATTGACGGCCCGCTCCGGGTGTTGCAGCACGAGCTGCACGGGATGCGCGCGCCGCGCCTGGTTGTCGGGGCGAGCGGGCGCGCCGTCGACGGTGACGCTCCCACGGTCGGGCTGTGCGAATCCGGCCAACAGGCGACCGAGGGTGCTCTTGCCCGTGCCGCTCGGGCCGCGTAGGCCGACGACCTCGCCGTCCTCGATGCGAAGGGACACCCCGCGCACGATCCAGGGCAGCCTGGTGTCGTAGCGGAACCACAGGTCGTCGGCGTGCAGCATCAGGCCTCCGTGGCCACTCGGAACCCGTTGTCCGGCAGCGCCTGCCAGAGCGCGCGACTGTGGGGATGGGCAAGCCGGGATCCGTCGCCGCTGAACGACTGTGGGTCGGCCACCTCGATCGTCCGGCCGTCGTGACAGATCACGATCCGGTCGGCGATCTCCAGCGCACCGCGCAACTCGTGGGTGATCAGGACAACGGCAGCGCCGGAGTCGGCCAGCTCCCGGAACTCGGCGAGGATCGCTCGCGCGGCCACCGGCTGCAGGCCGGGGGTCGGCTCGTCGGCGAAGATCAGACGGGGACGGCTCATCGTGGCCATCGCGACCAGGACCCGGCGGATCATGCCGCCGGAGAGCTCGTGCGGGTAGCGGCGCAGCACCTCTGGACCCAGTCCGCGCCGCTCGAGGGCTTCTGCGGCCGCCCGCCGCGGATCAGCGAGGCCTGCCAGCCGGGCCGAGCGCCGCACCTGGCGTCCGATCGGGGCGACGGGGTCAAGGAAGGTCACCGACTGCGGAAGCAGCATGATCTCGCGCCCGGCGAGCCGCCGACGAACGTCCTGGTCCGCGACTGCCCCGTCGAACACGACCGTGCCGGATTCCTGGACGTTCGGCGGGAGCAGGCCGAGCACAGCATGGGCCAGCAGGCTCTTGCCCGCCCCGCTCGCTCCGACCAGCGCCACCACCTCCCCCGCGTCGGCCGTCAGGTCCATCCCGGCCAGCGCTGTGACGACCCGGCGGTGCAGGCCCCGCTCGTACTGGACGAAGGAGACCCGGAGGTCGTCGATGCGAAGCAGCGGTGCGGTCACAGGTGGTGGCTCCTCGGGTCGAGGAGCACCCGGCAGTTCTCGCCGATCGTGTCGACCAGCTTGACCACGACAAGCAGGCACAAGCCGGGCAGCACGGCGAGCCACCAGGCGCCCGCCGTCAGGTAGCGCATCGACTCGGCGAGGAGCACCCCGATCGACGGTTCGGCCGGGTCCACTCCGAGACCGAGGAACGACAGGGCCGCCTCGTGCAGGATGGCGTGCGGGAACAGCAGCACCGTCCCGACGAGGAAGTGGCCGGCCAGGTGCGGCACCAGATGCCTGCGCGCGATCCAACCTCGGCCCTTGCCGAGGCTGCGGGCGACCGCCACGTAGTCCGACGAGACCACCTCGGCGGCCTTCCCACGCAGCACCCGCGTGAGGGTGGGCCAGTGCGTCACCGCGACGGCGATGATGACCGCCTGCGTGCCGCCACCGAGCGCGAAGGCCAGCAGGATCAGCAGCACGAGGTGCGGCAGGGCCAGGAACAGGTCGACGAGCCAGGTCACGGCACGGTCGACGAGCCTCCCCCCGACAGCTGCCGCGCAGGCCAGCACCACGGCGATCAGGGCAGAGATGACCGCCGCGGTCGTGCCGACCACGAGGCTCAGCCGCAGCCCGGAGAGCACCCGCGCAAGCATGTCGCGCCCGAGCCGGTCGGTGCCGAAGACGTGCTCCCACGAGGGGCTCAGGTTGCGGTCGGTGAGGCTGGTGGTCTGTGCGGCATCGGTCGCCAGGGTGCCGGCCACCACGACACCGAGGACGAGCATCAGCGACAGCCCGATGTAGGCCAGGGTCCGGCGGCGACGGTCTGCGAGCAGCCCGGTCCGGTCGGCGATCATGGTGTGCGCGGTCATCGAGTTCCCTCGCCGAGGGCCGGTCGGTCGACGGGCAGGCTCGTGTCGGTGCGCCTCGCCCGGTGGGTGCCTGCCGTTGCGGGGTTCCGTCCCACCCGTGGATCGAGGCGAGCGTGCACGAGGTCGCCTGCAGTGTTGCCGGCGAAGACGAACACCGTGGTGAACAGGGCGATCCCGAGCAGCAGTGGGACGTCCTGTCCCAGCGCGGCCGCCGTGGTGGCCGCTCCGAGCCCCGGGTAGGAGAAGACCTGTTCGGCGAGCACGGAGCCACCGAACAGCTCGCCGAGGGAGGCGAACTGGAGCAGCAGAGCGGGTGCGGCCGCGTTGCGCAGCACCCGGTGCACGACGAGCCCCAACGTCGACTCGCCCTGCGCCCGCGCGAAAGCGACGTAATCGCCGGCCATGGCTTCGATCACCGCGTGCCGGGTGTGCAGAACCACCGGGGCGATCCCGACGATGGACAGCGTCACGGCCGGGAGGATCAGGTGGTGCAGCCGGTCCAGCAGGCTCACCTCGCCGGCCAGTGTTCCGAC
This sequence comes from Pseudonocardia alaniniphila, assembly GCF_022524485.1. Classification (GTDB taxonomy): domain Bacteria; phylum Actinomycetota; class Actinomycetes; order Mycobacteriales; family Pseudonocardiaceae; genus Pseudonocardia; species Pseudonocardia alaniniphila. The sequence goes on along the minus strand of NZ_JAKXMK010000043.1, from coordinate 29,026 downwards.
CGGCACCGCGCAGCACAGCGGCGTCCACTGCAGCGACACCGAGAACACGTAGAGCAGGAGCAGCCCCACCCAGAACGTCGGCGCCGAGGCCAGGGTGTAGGCCCACCAGCAGATCACGCGGTCGGCCAACCGGCCACGGCGGACCCCGGCGATCACCCCGAGCCCGAACCCGATCACCCCGGACAACAACCAGGCCACCGCCATCAACGCGAGGCTGGTCAGGAACTTCTCGCCGATCACGTCGGCGACCGGCTGGTTGAAGGTCGACGACCAGCCCAGATCGCCCTGCACGATCTGCCCGAGCCAGGCGCCGAACCGCTCCAGCGGTGGGTCGTCGAGGCCCCAGCGCTCGGCGATCTGCGCCCGCTGCTCCGGCCCGATCGCTGCCACGTCGGCGCCGACGTAGGCGTTGACCGGGTCGACCGGGGAGTTGACCATCAGGACGAACGAGGCCGTGGCAACCGCGACCAGCAGCAGTGCCAGCCGCCCGAGGCGCGAGAGGACGAACCGGCCCGCCGCCACCCACCTCGCGGACGGGCCGGTGTTCAGCAGGTCCAACGCCAGCCTGTGATCCCGGCCGTGATCGGCCATCCGTGCCCGTGCGGCTCGATCTGAGGCTTGCCGATGTCCAGGCACTCGTCGACGTAGTAGGTGTGCTGGAGGTTGACCAGCCACGCCCACGCCGCGTCGCCCGCCGGCCCGAAGCCTTGACCGTTCGCATCGAGTTGCGCGGCCTTCCAGAACGCCATGGCGGCCTGCGGATCGGTGGCGCCCAGAGCCGCGTCGAGGTTGGCGTCGACGCTCGCGTTCGCGTAGAAGCCGGGATTCCAGTACTCGATTCCGGCCTGCTTCGAGGAGTACAGGTTGTACATCTCGGTCGGGTCGTGGCTCCCCCAGCCGAACAGCACCGCGTCGGCATGCAGCCGCGAGTCGATCACATCCCAGCTGACACCGTTGGTGACAACCTCGATACCGACCGGGCGGAGCATGTCGGCAGCCGACAGCGCGAGCCCCTGGCGCAGGGTGTCCTCCGCCGGGTACAGCAGGCTGAACGCGGCCCGCACCCCTCCTCTCTCACGGATGCCGTCGCCGTCCGTGTCGGCCCAACCCGCTGTGTCCAGGATCGCGCTCGCCCGCGCCGGGTCGTAGCCGGTGATCGCTGATCTCGGCTCGTACCACGGCAGCCCGTCCACCGGACCGGTCGCCGGCGATCCGTAGCCCTCCAGCACGCCGTCGACAAGGGCCTGCCGGTCGATCGCGTAGTTGACGGCCCGCCGGATTGCGAGATCGGCGGTGACGTTGTTGCCGATCGGCTGGCCATCGGCGGTGGTCCGCCCGGTGTCGGGGACGGTGGGGAACATGATCCCCCGGTTGTCCACCGACGTCACCGGCACGAGCCGCATCCCCGCCACCGTGGCGGTGGCCAGCGACGACGGCACCGCCGCCATGTCCACCTGACCCGCACTCGCGCTCGCCATCGTGGCGTCCTCGCCCGTGAACACGAAGACGATCCGTTCGAACGCGGGCTTCGTGCCGTAGTAATCGTCGTTGCGCTCGACGATCAGCTGCTGGCCCTGGTCCCACTGGACGAACCGGAACGGGCCGGAGCCCACCGGGTTGCGGGCGTAGTCGGGACCGTGCGCGTGCTGCGGCACGATCCCGAGCGAGACCAGCCGGTTGACGAACGTGCTCTGCGGCCGGATCAGCCGCAGCTCCACCGTGTCGCCGTCGATCGCAACGGCCTCCCGCAGCACCGTGACGTCGGTGAGGCCACCGCTCCTGCTGGCAGCGGTGAAGCTGTACGCGACGTCCTGAGCGGTGACCGGCGAACCGTCGGTGAACCTCGCGTCGCCACGAACGTCGACCGTCCACACGAGACCGTCCGGGCTCACCGTGTATCCGGTGGCGAGATCGTTGACGATGTTCAGGTCCGCATCGCGTGTCAGCAGCGTCGACTGGAACAACGGCGAGCCGTAGCGGCCCCAGCCGAGCGTGGGGTCGTAACCCTCTTCGGACTCGCCCCCGATCGCCAACCTCAGCTCGGTCGGAGCGGGTCCACCACCGGACGGGCTCCCTCCGCCCGCGCACGCCGAGGACACCAGCACCACCACCATGAGCGCGAGCATCGCGCGCGTCGCCCGCAACAGCCCGACAGCCGGCATGCAACTCCCCCCAGACGACATCACCACGCAACGGAGAGCATCGGCAGGACGGCCCGCGGATCGGGTTAGCCCACCGAGCCGCTCACAGAGCGAGCGGGACTCGCCGCTGCACGACGAGCCCCGCAGACGCTCCGATGTCGAGCTGCCAGAACGATCACCGGAGCAGGCCCTGATGCTCTCAGCCCAAAGCGGCTGTTGCAAGTTCTTGGCAACTACCTTGTGCTGGCGAGGCGTGTAGTGATCGGCTGCACGGAACCGGCAGGGGTCGGCCATGGCCGCGCCGGGTGCAGGCCGTCGAACGAGAGGACTGCGGTGCCACGCCTCCAGCCGGCCAGGCCCCAGGATGCGCCGCTGCCGGCCGCGCTGAACGAACAGTTGATCGTGGACGAGGGCCACGAGAACCCGCCGCGGGGCGAGCAGTTGGCGGCCGCCGATCTAGCAATCAGACGCCGGGCGCACGCGCCGGCCCCGGTCACGCGGCTTGCCCCCTACCGGATGGTGAACGGCCTCGGGCCGCCGCCGATCCGCACGGTGGGCAAACCGCAGCGGAGCACCCAACTCCGGGAACCACCGGAACGCCTGGGCATGTCGCTCCCAGTCGCAGCCCGAACACTCCGACGACACGTGTGTCTCCAGCACCGACATCACACCACTGCATCCATCTGGTATTTGCAAATCGTCTGCAGCTAGCGTGCCGTGCCGGTGACACCGTTGTCGAGGACTGTGTGGCCCGCCCCTCGACGTACATGCCGCCTGATCGTCACTGGGCACCGAGGACGAGCGACCTCCGCCGTTGGCGGCCTCAGGATGCAAGCAATAGGTTGTTGCCAGCTACTTGTGACTGATGGCGACCACTCGAGCTGCCGGAGGACCCGACATGGCCCAGTACACGCTTCCCGATCTCCCCTACGACTACAGCGCGCTGGCACCGCACATCGCGCCCGAGATCATGGAGCTGCACCACTCCAAGCACCATCAGACCTACGTGACCGCGCTCAACGGCGTGCTCGACAAGCTCGCGGCGGCCCGCGACAGCGGGAACTTCGACGCGATCGTCGGACTCGAGAAGACACTCGCGTTCAACCTGGGCGGCCACGTCAACCACTCGATCTTCTGGAACAACCTCTCCCCCGACGGCGGCGACAAGCCCGACGGCGAGCTCGCCGCGGCCATCGACGACGCCTTCGGGAGCTTCGACGCCTTCCAGGCCCACTTCACCTCGGCCGCCACCACGATCCAGGGCTCCGGCTGGGCCATCCTCGGCTGGGACGCCCTCGGCGGCCGGTTGCTGATCCACCAGCTCTACGACCAGCAGGCCAACCTGCCCGCCGGCCAGATCCCGCTGGTCATGCTCGACATGTGGGAGCACGCCTTCTACCTGCAGTACAAGAACGTCAAGCCCGACTACGTCAAGGCCTGGTGGAACGTCGTGAACTGGGCCGACGCCCAGAACCGCTTCCAGGCGGCGCGCTCGGGCGCGGGCAGCCTGATCACGGTCTGAACGACCGGCTGCCGGGTGGCGCCTCGGCGTCGGTCGAGGCGCCACCCGCACGGCCGCACAGGCCTTGCCCGATATCGACGTCGTTCTTGTTGCACCGGAGGATCGTGACCTCCACCGGAGGTGGTGGGAGCGGCGAGACGCCGCCCCCACCACCCGGAGGTTCGCGCTACTCGGATGCGACGGGAAGTCGCATCCAGCGCGATTCCGCCTGCTGTCAGCTGCAGCCGCTGGTGGAGCCGCAGCCCTCGCAGAGGTAGCAGGAGCCCGCCGGACGCATCTTCGTGCCGCAGGTCATGCACAACGGCGCGTCGGCGGCCTTGCCCAGCCGCAGCTCCAGAAGCTCGGTGGAGCTGCCGACCTCGACCGGAGCGGGCGCGGCGCCCGGGGTGTGCTCGGCCTCCTCGGCCGCCGGTGCGGCGTCGACCGAGGACCGCAGGCCCTCCACGTCGACCTCGCCGTAGCCCGTGGAGTAGTCGGTGCCCGCCACCTGCTTGGTGCGCTCGTCGGCGGAGAAGATGCCGAGCTGCGCGCGCTTCTCGTAGGGCAGGTGGTCCAGCGCGAGCCGCCGGAACAGGTAGTCGAGCACGCTCGTGGCGATGCGGACGTCCGGGTCGTCGGTCATCCCGGCGGGCTCGAACCGCAGGTTGGAGAACTTCGAGACGTAGAACTCGAGCGGGATGCCGTACTGCAGGCCCACCGAGATCGACATCGAGAAGGCGTCCATGACACCGGCCAGGGTGGACCCCTGCTTGCCGAGCTTGACGAAGATCTCGCCGAGCCCGTTGTCCGGGTAGGACCCCGCCGTCAGGTAGCCCTCGGCGCCACCGACGGTGAAGGAGACCGTCTCGCTGGGGCGCTTCTTCGGCAGCCTGCGGCGCACCGGACGGGCCTCGACCGGGGCGGGGGCCTCGGCCTTCTCGGTGGCCTTGGCCGACTTGCCCGCCGAGAGCGGCTGGCCGACCTTGCAGTTGTCCCGGTAGATCGCGAGCGCCTTCAGGCCGAGCTTCCAGCCCTCGAGGTAGATCTTCTCGACGTCCTCGACGGTGGCCACCTCGGGCATGTTGACCGTCTTGGAGATCGCCCCGGACAGGAACGGCTGCACCGCCGCCATCATCCTGACGTGGCCCATCGGCGCGATGGACCGCTCGCCCATGGCGCAGTCGAACACCTCGTAGTGCTCGTGGCGCAGCCCGGGCGCGTCGATGACATGACCGTGCTCGCCGATGTACTCCACGATCGCCTCGACCTGCTCGTGCTGGTATCCCAGCTTCACGAGCGCCCGCGGCACGGTCTGGTTGACGATCTGCATGGAGCCACCGCCGACCAGCTTCTTGAACTTGACCAGCGCCAGGTCGGGCTCGATGCCGGTGGTGTCGCAGTCCATCATCAGGCCGATGGTGCCGGTGGGAGCGAGCACCGAGGCCTGTGCGTTGCGCCATCCGTTGCGCTCCCCGATCGCGAGGCACTCCTTCCAGGTGCTCGTTGCGAGCTTGTGGACCGGGCTGCTCGCCGGGAAGGTGCGGACGTCGTCGTTGGCCGCCGCGTGCTTGCGGATCACGCGCTGGTGCGCCTCGGCGTTGCGGGCGTAGCCGTCGTAGGTGCCGACGACGCCGGCGAGCTCGGCCGAGCGCTTGTAGGCCGCACCGGTCATCAGCGAGGTGATGGCCGCGGCGAGGGCCTGGCCGCCCTCGGAGTCGTACGCGTGGCCGGTGGCCATCAGGAGTGCGCCGAGGTTGGCGTAGCCGATGCCCAGCTGGCGGAACTTGCGCGTGGTGTCGGCGATCGGCTCGGTGGGGAAGTCGGCGAAGCAGATCGAGATGTCCATCGCGGTGATGATCAGCTCGACGGCCTTCCGGAACCGCGCCGCGTCGAACTGGCCGTTGTCGCCGAGGAACTTGAGCAGGTTCAGCGAGGCGAGGTTGCAGCTGGAGTTGTCCAGGTGCATGTACTCCGAGCACGGGTTGGACGCGGAGATCCGGCCAGACTCGGGACAGGTGTGCCAGTCGTTGATCGTGCCGTCGTACTGGATGCCCGGGTCGGCGCACTCCCACGCCGCCTGCGCGATGGTGCGGAAGAGCTTCTTCGCCGGAACCCGGTCGATGACCTCTCCGGTCATGCGAGCACGCAGCCCGAACTCGCCGTCGGCCTCGACGGCGCGCATGAACTCGTCGGTGACACGCACCGAGTTGTTGGCGTTCTGGTACTGCACCGACGTGATGTCGCTGCCGCCGAGGTCCATGTCGAAGCCCGCGTCGCGCAGCACGCGGATCTTCGCCTCCTCCTTGGCCTTGGTGGCGACGAACTCCTCGATGTCGGGGTGGTCGACGTCGAGGACGACCATCTTCGCCGCGCGGCGCGTGGCGCCCCCGGACTTGATGGTGCCCGCGCTGGCGTCCGCACCGCGCATGAACGACACCGGGCCGGAGGCCGTGCCGCCCGAGGACAACAGCTCCTTGGACGAGCGGATACGCGACAGGTTGAGCCCCGCGCCGGAACCGCCCTTGAAGATCAGCCCCTCCTCGCGGTACCAGTTGAGGATCGACTCCATCGTGTCGTCGACGGCGAGGATGAAACAGTTGTGCACCCGCAGGCCAGCGGCGAGAAACTCGCCGGACTCCGTCTGGATGTCGTAGACCTCCTGCTCGCCGCGCTCCTCGATCCGTGCGATCTCGAGTCGCTTCACAGCGCGGGCCGAGAGACCGGGAAGCTCGAACGACTCTTCGAGCTTTGCCTCCTTGACAGGATCGATGAACCCGATCTCGTCAGCGAAGGCGCGGCGGTCGCCGGCGTTCTGGATGCGGATGCACCACAGGTCGTGCCGATCGGGCCGAGGTTCGGTCTTGCGTCCCACGCGGGCAAAGATCCCGAACCGGCCGAGCAGGGCCTGGACGCCGCGGATCAGCTGTTCGCTGATCATGTCCATTCCGACGAGCGTGGAGCTCTCACGCCTCGACACGTATCCCTCCGCCTGGAACAGGCTACGGAGGTAGCAGGCGACGACAGGCAGCGGAGCCGTGAAGAGATGGGCGGGCACTGTCATCTCGACACCGCGCGTCCGCAGCCCCCAGCGATCGACGAACTCGGAGAGCACGTCTCCGTAGAGGCGTGTGCGCCGGCAGTCGAGCGAAGTGTCCTGAGTGGCCACCTTGCGCTCGTGGCGGTGCACCCCCGGGAACACCGCGTCGAGGGCAGCTCCGACCCAGACCCGCTCGGCCTCGGTGACCGTCATCGCCTCGATCGTGAGCGATCGGTTGGTGCCCGTCTCGTACCGGCCGACGAACCCGTCGCTCTGCAGCCAACCGGCCAGCGACGCCTCCGCGAGCTGGGCGACCTCGATCACCGACTCGCCGTACGAGTGTGTGCGGTGCCATTCAAGCTGGTCGCCCGGGCGCAGCGTCCCTGCCTCGACCCAGCGGCCCGTGCCGGGCCCGGTGCTCTTCCACACCACGTGGTCGGGCGTGACGTCGAGCTGGTGGCCCGCCTTCGTGTGCAGCCGGATGACCTCGCGCACCCCGTTGGCCTTGGTGGCGACGACGCTGGTGAGTCCGTGCGCGTCGAACACCTTCGTGCCGACGGCGTCGCGCTCGACCAACTCGCCGATCGGGACGAGGCCGGCCGGAGTGCTGACCATGGCGTCGTACGGAAGACAGGCGCTGACCTGCTGCGGAGAGTTCGTGCCAACGTTGAACCACACCGGCGAGTTGAAGCTGAACACCTGGTGCAGCAGCATCCAGGTGAGCTCCTGGGCGAAGACCTCGGCGTCCTCCTCGGTGGCGAAGTAGCCGTGCTCCAGGCCCGAGCGGTGGTAGACGCCGACGACCCGGTCGATCAGCTGCCGCAGGCTCGACTCCCGTTGGGGCGAGCCGGCAGCGCCACGGAAGTACTTGCTGGTGACGATGTTGGTGGCGTTGACGGACCAGAAGTCGGGGAACTCGACGCCGCGCTGCTCGAAGTTGACCGTGCCGTCACGCCAGTTGGTCATGACGACGTCGCGGCGCTCCCAGCTGACCTCGTCGTAGGGATGGACACCCGGCGTGGTGTAGATCCGCTCGACGGTGAGGGCCGCCGCCCTGCCCGACTTGCCCTGGGCTTTCTTCCCTCGCCCTGATGCCGTTCCGACGGTCTCGGTCATGCTCTCCCTCTCCTGCGCGCTGCCGGTGGCTGGGTCACCGGCGCGCGTTGCGAATGCTTCGGCTTGCTGTGCGGGGTGTGCAGATGTGTTCTCGGTCGATGCCCGGACGGCGGCGGCTCGAATGGAGCGAGGCGCCGGGGTGCGGGACTTCAGTCGGCGGCTTGACCGCTGCCGGGCGTGCGGAGCTCGGCGATCTCCTTCTCGAAGTCCTCGATGGACGAGAAGGAGCGGTACACGCTCGCGAACCGGAGGTAGGCGACCTCGTCGAGCTCGCGCAGCGGGCCGAGGATGGCGAGCCCGACCTCGTGACTCGGGATCTCGGCGGTGCCGCCCGCACGGACGGCCTCCTCGACGCGGTGGGCGAGCTTCTGCAGCGCGTCCTCGTCGACGGGGCGACCCTGGCAGGCTCGGCGAACTCCGTTGACGACCTTCTCGCGACTGAACGGCTCGGTGACCCCGCTGCGCTTGACGACGGCGAGCACGGCCTCCTCGACCGTGGTGAACCGACGACCACACGCCGCGCAGGACCTTCTGCGCCGCGTGGCCTGGCCGTCGTCGACCTCACGGGAGTCGATCACGCGACAGTCCGAGTACCGGCAGAACGGGCAGCGCATCGGACCGATCCCTTCCCCACAGTTCTCCCGGCGCGAACGCCGCGAGACCCACCCCCGTGAACGAACAACACGAGTGTAACCACAACATGTAGGGGTGGGGGAAGCCGGAGGCCCCATACGTGCCGCCATCTGTCCTCCTAACGAGTACCAGCAGTACTCGGTGCGGCGCGGCGGACGCCGAGTGTCAACCCTGTGGCACGCGCAGTACCTGGCCGGGGTGCAGCTGCACCGAAGTGAGGGAGTTGGTGGTGACGATCCGCTCCGTGAGCGCCGCCAGCTGGGGCCCCGACGCCGTGGGCGCAACGCCACGAGCCACCTCCCAGACGGTGGCCTCGGGCCCCACGGTGACCGTGGTGGCGACCGCAACGGCCGGGCCACCACCCACGTCAGCCCGGGACTCGGCCACGACACCGCCCAGCTGCCCGAGCCCGACCACGACCGCCGCAGCGACCACGGTGAGACCCGTGGCGGCCAGCGCGCGGCGCACCCTGATCCGAAGCGGCAGCCCAGCACCGCCACCCCGAACCCGCCGCGCCAGCAGCCGCTGCCCCGACGAGAGCAGCCGCACCGCAGGCCACGCCGGACGTGGCAGCGCGGCCGGCCGCACGATGATCGGCACCGCCACCGGGCGCACCGGGCGCGGACCACGCGACCCCCTCCGCCGCCCGTGCCATGCGGACCCGCCGACCCTCCGGCGGTCGGCAGCGCGAAACCGCCGCTCGGCCCGTGCCGCGGCGGCATCACCCGGGCCGTCCGGCCGGTCGTCCGGCTCGACGACGCGAAAGCGCGACCACTGCACCCCCGGCGGTGTCAACGTCGCCACCCGCCCGTCACCCGACGTCTGAAGGCGTCCCCCACCGGAACGAATCTCGGCCGGCCGCCCGATCTCGTCGTGCTCGTTCATCGCCGCCTCGCCTCTCAACGTTGTGCCAATCAACGCCGTGCTCGTCGAGCAGCCCCACCGCTGCCCGCGCGACTCAAACAACCGTTCGAACGAACGTCTGTGCGATGTCTACCACCGGGCACCGACAGAATCGAGAAAAGTGGGCGTGTCGTTCGAACATGCGTTTGGCGGAGGACGGGATCGGGGCTACCGTCGTGCCGACCACAACGGACACCGCGTCGCAACCACGCCAGCGCGAGAAGGCCGCCGGCAGCGACCACCGAGGAGGCACGACGAATGGCACGGGACGAGCCCGGCACCGGGGCCGGTAGCGAGGCCGGCCCGGACACACCCGGCGGCGTCAACGCGACGCTGAACGGCAGGTCGGCACAGGTCAGCACGTTCCCCGACCCCCCGACCAACCCGGCGGGGCTCACCCCCCGCCAGCGCAAGGTGCTCGAGGTGATCCGCGACTGGGTCGAACGGTTCGGCTACCCGCCGAGCGTGCGGGAGATCGGTGACGCCGTGGGCCTCACCTCCACCTCCTCGGTGCACCACCAGCTGCGCACCCTGGAACGCAAGGGCTACCTGCGCCGGGATCCCAACCGCACGCGCGCGGTGGACGTGCGGGGGCCGGACGACACGCCGGTCAGCGACGACGTCGTGACCGCGGGCACGGTCACCACCGAGAGCACCACCTCCGACGAGCTCCGCCCGGCACCCGCCTTCGTGCCGCTCCTGGGCAACATCGCGGCTGGTGGGCCGATCCTCGCCGAGCAGGCCGTCGAGAGCGTGTTCCCACTCCCCCGCGAGATCGTCGGCGAGGGCACGCTCTTCCTGCTGAACGTCCGTGGCGACTCGATGATCGAGGCCGCGATCACCGATGGCGACTGGGTGGTCGTCCGGCAGCAGCCCGTGGCCGAGAACGGCGAGATCGTCGCCGCGATGATCGACGGCGAGGCCACGGTCAAGACGTTCAAGCGGCGCGACGGGCACGTGTGGCTGATGCCGGCCAACCCGGCGTACGACCCGATCGCGGGCGACGACGCCACCGTGCTCGGCCGTGTGGTGGCGGTTCTGCGCAGGCTCTGACAGCAGCCCGGGCAACCGGGCGCTACGGGTCCCGGCTCAGCGACGGCGCAGGGCGATCGCCCCCGCCAGCATCAGGAGAACCCCCGCGACGGCGCCTCCGCCGAGGGCGGCAGGCAGCCACGGCGGGGTGGGCTCGTCCGCCGCCTCCGGCGCGCGGACGGGCGCCGAGGGACCGTTGGTCCCAGCGCGCGCGGCGGCGAGTGCCACCGCTCCCGGCACGGCGCGGAGCTCACCGGTGGCTCCGCGGCTCTCCGACCCTGACAGCAGCGTGCCGTCGCGGTCGAACGCCAGCGCCTCGCCTTGCGGCTCGTCAGGCAGCGGCACGCGCACGGGCGTGCCGCTGAGCGCGCCGACGAAGTCTCCCCGGGATACGGGGTAGAGCCAGGCGTCGGTGTAGGTGCGCAGGGCGACCACCGAGCCGTCCACACTGACCGCGGCCCCGGTCACCACGCGCGATCCGATCTCTCCGACCGGTCCGCCCTTCGTGTCCGACGACGGCAACGTCACCTCGCCGACGCGTACCAGCGGGGTGGGTCCGGCGCCCTCGGGCACCTGGGCAGTGCGGTACACACCGGCCGGGCGCCCCACCTCCTTGGTGATCACGACGGGGCGGCCACGCGCGTCGATCAGCAGGGCCTCCGCATCGTGCGGACCGTCGGGGTAGGTGAGCCGGTGCAGCCGGCTCTCCCCCTGCGGCGGCAGCACCACCACGGCGACGGTGTCGCGGCGCCGCTCGTTGTCGCCGGTGTCGGCCACCCACAAGGACTCGTCCGGGCCGACGGCCAGATCCTCGGGGTCGAATGGGTTCACCCCCGCGCTCCGCGAGTCGACCACGGCGCACGTGTCCGGATCGATCTGGTGCAACTCGACGCGGGTGCCCCCGTCGCTCATCGCCCACAGCGCATTGCTCGCGACGGCCAAGCCCGACAGCTCGGCGAGCCGCGGATCCTCCACGGCACACTTCACCTGCGGAGCGGCTGGTGGACCGGCCAGGGACACCGTCAGGACCCCTGCCATGAGCAGTCGGATCAGTGTGCGGCGCCGTCCTCGAGGGGGACACCGGCGAGCGCGAAGGGCAGCACGGCCGTGGCCAGCTCGGCACCGACCCTGGCGCGCAGCCGGGTGCCGTGCGGGGTGTGGTCCTCCGCCAGCACCTCGCCCTCCGAGTGGATCCGGGCCACCAGCGAACCCTGCACGTAGGGAACCAGGAGCTCCACGTCGACCTCGGGCCGCGGCAGCAGCTCGGCGAGCCGCTCGCGCAGCTTCTCCACTCCGTCGCCACGACGGGCCGAGACGAACACGGCGTCCGGGAGCAGGTGGCGCAGCCTCGCGAGCTGCAGGTCGCCTGCCGCGTCCGTCTTGTTGACGACGAGCAGCTCCTTGGGCATCGCGCCCGCGTGCTCCTCGCCGATCTCGACGAGCACCTGGCGGACCGCCTTGATCTGGTCCTCCGGGAGCGGGTCGGACGCGTCGACCACGTGGACGAGCAGGTCGGCGTCAGCCGTCTCCTCCAGCGTGGACCGGAACGCCTCGACGAGCTGGTGCGGCAGGTGCCGCACGAACCCGACGGTGTCGGTCAGCGTGTAGGTGCGTCCGTCGGCGGTGGAGGTGCGGCGCGTGGTGGGGTCGAGGGTGGCGAACAGCGCGTCCTCGACGAGCACACCGGCGCCCGTGAGCGCGTTGAGCAGGCTCGACTTGCCGGCGTTGGTGTAGCCGACGATCGCCACCGACGGGACCTCGTTGCGGTTTCGGGAGCCGCGCTGGGTGGCCCGCACCTGCCGCATCCCGGCGATCTCGCGCCGGAGCTTCGTCATGCGATGGCGGATGCGGCGACGGTCGAGCTCGATCTTGGTCTCACCGGGGCCACGGCCACCGATACCGACGCCGCCTGCGGCGCGGCCACCGACCTGGCGCGACAGCGACCCACCCCAACCACGCAGGCGCGGGAGCAGGTAGGACAGCTGTGCGAGCTCCACCTGCGCCTTGCCGTCCTTGGAACGGGCGTGCTGGGCGAAGATGTCGAGGATCAGGCCGGTGCGGTCGATCACCTTGACCTTGAGCTTCTCCTCCAGCTGACGCAGCTGGCCGGGCGAGAGCTCGCCGTCGCAGATCACGGTGTCGGCGCTCGCGGAGACCACGGAGTCGCGTAGCTCGTCGACCTTCCCGGTGCCGATGAAGGTGGCCGGATCGGGCTTGGAACGGCGCTGGATCAGGCCGTCGAGCACCTGGGAGCCGGCGGTCTCGGCCAGGCGCGCCAGCTCGATGAGCGAGGCCTGGGCCTGCTCGGCGCTGCCTTCGGTCCAGACCCCGACGAGCACGACGCGTTCGAGGCGCAGCTGCCGGTACTCGACCTCGGTGATATCGGTGAGCTCGGTGGACAGCCCCGCCACGCGGCGCAGAGATGTGCGCTCCTCGAGATCGAGGTCGCCTCGTGTGGCGTCGGCGGAACGAGCGTCGGCGCCGTAACGGCGCGGCTCACCAGTGGTGGCGGACAGGACGGGTTTAGTCATCGTGGGATTCATGCTCCCATGCCAACGCCCCGGCTGTCTGGTTTGTTTCTACGCGGAACATCGCGTGTCGGATGCGGTCAGCTGCTCACCCGAGCGGGCTCCTGGCCTGCGGCCTCCCACCATGACCTGGTCAGCTCGCCGTGGGCCACGAGAACGGCAGGTCCGTGCAGCACGGTGGTGGCGGCCTCGACGGTGACCCGGAGGCGGCCGCCGAGGGTGTGCACGGCGACCGTGCCGGTGTGGCGGCCGGTGTCGCGCAGCGCGGCCACGACTGCGGCGACCGTGCCGGTGCCGCAGGAGCGCGTCTCCCCCACACCCCGCTCGTGCACACGCATCGTCAGCTCTCCGTCGGGACCCCCGCCGGCCGCGACGAGCGGGGAGACGAATTCGACGTTCACCCCGTGAGGGAACAGCGCTCGGTCGTAGCCGGGGGCGACGGTGAGATCGAGCGCGGCGATGTCGTGGCCGGTGACGCACGCCAGGTGGGGGTTGCCGACGTCCACGGCCACACCGGGGAAGAACGCGCCGTCGACGCTCGCGGTGCTGGACTCCCCGACGATCGCGGGCCCCATGTCCACCGAGATCTCACCGTCGGGGCTCGTGGGATCCATCCGGACGACGCGCACGCCGCTGCGGGTGCCCACCGGTGTCTCGCCGCCGCTGAGCCAGCCGGCGTGGGCGAGGTAGCGGGCGAAGACGCGCACGCCGTTGCCGCACATCTCGACGACCGTGCCGTCGGCGTTGCGGTAGTCCATGAACCACTCGACGCCCGGCACCGGAGCGGGTGCGTCCGTCAGCGCCGCCCAGCGCACCACGCGCAGCACACCGTCGGCGCCGAGGCCGCGGCGGCGGTCGCAGAGCGCGGCGACCCTGGCGGGGGTGAGGTCCAGGGTGGCGTCGGGGTCGGGCAGCACGACGAAGTCGTTCTCGGTGCCGTGGCCCTTGCTGAACTGCACGTCACGAGCCTACTTGGGCCGCCAGCACGGCCATGGCGCGGCCGAGGAGGCCGGGGGCGGCGGCGTCGAGCCAGTGGATGCGGGAATCGCGACGGAACCAGGAGCGCTGGCGGCGCACGAACCTGCGGGTGGCGCGAACCGTCTCCGCCGCGGCGCAGGAGTGGTCTCCCGCTCCGTCGAGAGCGGCGATCACCTGCTGGTAGCCCAGCGCACGTGACGCGGTGAGCCCGTCACGCAACCCCTGGCCGAGCAGCCCGCGGGTCTCGTCGACGAGCCCGGCGGCGAACATCCGCGCGACCCTGCGTGCGACGCGGGCGTCGAGGTCGGCGGTGTCGCGTTCCACCCCGAGCATCACCGCGCCGTAGCGGGGCGCACCGCCTGCGGGCAGCCGCGCCGGGAACGGGCGGCCGGTCAGGGCGATCACCTCCAGGGCCCGCACGATCCGCCTGCCGTTCGTGGGCAGCACGACCGCGGCCGCCTCCGGGTCGACCTCGGCGAGCCGGGCGTGCATCGCCTCGGGCCCGCGCTCGTCCAGCTCGGCCGAAAGCGCCGCGCGCAGCTCCGGATCGGTGCCGGGGAACTCCAGCTCGTCGACGACGGCCTGCACGTACAGGCCGGAGCCGCCGACGAGCACCGCGGTGCGGCCGGCCGCGCGAAGTCGCTCCACCACCTCCCGCGCCGCGCGCTGGTAGGCCGCGACGGACGCGACCTGCGTGACGTCGAGGACGTCGATCAGGTGGTGCGGGATGCCGGCGCGTTCGGCCGGTGAGAGCTTCGCGGTGCCGATGTCGAGGCCGCGGTAGAGCTGCATGGCGTCGGCGTTGACGACCTCACCACCCAGCTCGGCCGCCAGCGCGAGGCCCAGGTCGGACTTGCCCGTCGCCGTCGGCCCGACGACGGCGACCAGTGGTGGCGCGTTCACCGCAACGGCGCCCAGACCGCCACGTGGTAGGCCACGCCGTACGGGATCGACGAGTGCAACAGCTCCCCACGCCACCGGCCTCCGGCGGCCGCGGCGGCGAGCACCTGCCACGGCGCGCGACCCGCGGCGAGCAGCGCGGTGGCGAGTCCGGCGTCGAGGTGGGCCAGCACGTCGGTGTCGGCGTCCCGCAGGGCCGCCGCGACGGCCGCGTCGAACGGACCCGCGCGCTCGTCGAGCAGGCCGGGGAGCCTTTCGCTGTGGGTCGCGGCGCCGTCCCCGACGACGAGCAGGCCGACCGGCTCCGGGTCGGCCACGGCCTCGGCGGCGAGCGCGGCACCGAGCGCCGCACACGAGGCCGGGGTTTCGCCGGGAGCGACGAGCTCACCCCGGATGCCGGCCGGGACGCCCGCGGCCGCCGCCATCCATCCGGCGATCAGCAGCGGCAGCGGGAGCTCGGGGTCGATCGGCGCAGCGGCCGAGGCGGGATCGAGCTGCACCGTGACGTCGACTCCGAAGCCGGCGAAGCTGCCGCGGGCAGGCGGCCTGATGGTGCGCCTGCCACCCGCATCGGCGCCCACCACGATCCACCGCTGCGAGGCCGCCCCCAGACACACGGCCGCGCCGACGCACGCCGCCCGTAGCTCTGCTGTCTCGGCTGCCGCACCCGTCGCCAGCTCGGGAACGAGCAGGGGCGGTTCGGGCACGACGGCGACCAACGACAGCACGGTCGAAGCCTAGGCTGCAGTTCTCGACCAGCACGTTCGGGCGCGACTCGCCGATTGGTACAGGCCGCTGGCTGCGCAGCGCCCGCGCGGGTTGTTCCGGTCGGCCCGCCGAACTGTTTCAATCGCGGGACGACCAGCGGTCACGAGGACCGGGAACGGTCGCTGTGCACGGCTCCGCCCACGGGCGGGGCGCCCGCCGTCCGCGGCGGGCCGAAGCAAGGAGGACGACGGTGTCGGAGCAGCAGGGGACGGAAACGCCACACACGGCCACAGAGGGCGAGGCCACCGGGCCCACCACCGAGGTCGAGCAGGCGGCAGCGGCGCAGCCGGCGGCCCAGGAGCAGTCGGTTCCGGCAGGTGATGCGGACGCTGATCCAACCGGCGCTGACGCCGTCGAGACCCCGGCCGCACAATCCCCGGCCACGCAGACCCCAGCCGCCCAACCCCCGGCAGCCCAGCCCCAGGCGGCACGGCCATCGCCGCTGGAGTTCGGGCAGGGTCGCGGCTCAGGCGCCGGGGCCGAACCGGGAGCCGGCGTCGAGGCAGCAGCCACGCCCCCGGCCGAACCGGCTCCCGCAACCGAGCCGGTCTCCACGCCTGCGCCCGAACCGACGGCCACCCCGGCGACCGAGGCGACTCCCGCCCCGGCCGAAGCCGGCGCCGAGGCAGCGGCCGAGCAGACGGACACACCGGCAGCCGCACAGGACCCCACGCCTGCGTCCGAGCCGACGGCAACTCCGGCGCCCGCCGCTCCGGAGCAGCCCCGGCCCGCGCCGCCTCGCCCGGGCCCGGCCGCGACGCCCGCCCCGCCGCGGCCCAGCCCGGCCACGGTCGCCGGCGCAGCGCACCCGAGCCCGGCCGACGTCGCGAACGCGCCGCACCCGAGCCCGGCCGACGTCGCCAACGCGCCGCACCCGAGCCCTACCGACGTCGCAAACGCGCCGCACCCGCAACCGGTCGTCTCACCGGCGGCTGCGAGCGGCACAGCCACGGACGCGCCGGTGCCGGTCGCCCAGCCCTCCCCCGTCGCCAGTGCGAGCGTCGATCCGGGCCGCTGGGGCCGGGTGGACGCGGAGGGCACCATCTACGTCCGCACGCCCGACGGGGAACGGGTCGTCGGGTCCTGGCAGGCCGGGGCGCCCGAGGAGGGGCTCGCCCATTTCGCCCGCCGGTTCGACGACCTGCTCACCGAGACGGAGCTGCTCGCGGCCCGCCTCGCCGCCGGAGGTGGCGATCCGAAGCACGCGCTGAGCAGCGCCAAGACGCTGCGCGACGGGCTGGACGAGGCCACCGTGGTCGGCGACCTGGTGGGGCTGCGCGACCGGCTCGACGAGCTGATGGCACAGGCCGAGGAGGCCGTGACCGCGGCCCGGTCCGCCCGCGACGCCCAGCGTGCCGCCGCCGTGGCTCGCAAGGAGGAGCTCGCCGCGGAGGCCGAGACGCTCGCCGCCGAGGCCACGCAGTGGAAGCAGGCCGGCGACCGGTTCAAGGCGATCCTCGACGAGTGGCGCTCGATCCGCGGCATCGACCGCAAGACCGACGAGCAGCTGTGGAAGCGGTTCTCGAAGGCCCGCGAGTCGTTCAACCGTCGCCGCGGCTCGCACTTCGCCGACCTCGACCGCCAGCGCGCGTCGGCGAAGGCTCGCAAGGAGGAGCTGGTCGTCGAGGCGGAGAAGCTCAGCGACTCCGACGACTGGGGGCCCACCGCGGCCCGCTTCCGCGACCTCATGGCCGAGTGGAAGGCCGCAGGCCGCGCCCAGAAGGACGCCGACGACGCGCTGTGGCAGCGGTTCCGCACCGCGCAGGACTCGTTCTTCGCACGCCGGTCCGGCACCTTCGCCGAGCGGGATGCCGAGTTCTCCGCCAACGCGGAGGCGAAGCGGGCCCTGCTCGCCGAGGCCGAGAAGATCGACGTGTCGGATCCGGGTGGAGCCCGCGCCGCCCTGCGCCGCATCCAGGAGCGCTGGGAGGAGATCGGCAAGGTTCCGCGCGACGACATCCGGCCGCTCGAGGCGGGCCTGCGGGCCGTCGAGGAGAGGGTGCGCGATGCCGCCGAGCGGCAGTGGCGGCGCACCGACCCCGAGGCCGAGGCACGTGTGGCGCAGTTCCGCGAGCGGGTGGCTCAGTTCGAGGCGCAGGCGGAGAAGGCCCAGGCGGCCGGCGACGCCCGGCGCGCCGAGCAGGCCCGGAGCCAGGCCGAGCAGTGGCGCGAATGGCTCACCACCGCGGAGCAGGCGGTGCGGCAGCGCTGACGGACGCCCGGGGGGCCGTGCGCTCCCCGGGCCACCGGGCCTGCCGGTGGGTCAGCGACGTCCGGCGATCCGCACCCAGCACACGGTGAGCGTCACCACGGCGAGCACAGCCAGCACGAGCCCCACGCCGGGCCCGGTGGCGCCCACCGGCGCCCCGACCTGGCGGGACCAGATCGCCCACACCCCGGTGACCACGGAGATCCCGCAGCCCACCGCGGCCAGCCAGGCCAGTCCCCACCACCGGGTGGCGAGCGCCAGTGATGAGACGACCAGGCCGAAGCCGAGCGAGGTGTAGGTGAACAGGCGCGGCAGCACCCCGAGCCGGGGCTCGAGGCCGGCGAACACCTCCCACCCGCGGATCGAGCCGGTCCACGGCAGCATCAGCGCCCCGATCAGCACGAGTATCGCGATCGACACCGCCAGCGCGGTGGGGCCGGGGTCGATCTGACGCTCGATGCGCCTGCCCGCCCGGTCCAGCTCCTGGTCGAGGGCCGCCAGCTCGTCGGGGACCTTCCGCTCGTTCATCGCTCTTCCTCCCTCACCGCTCGATGGCCGCGCCCGATCAGCTCGTGCGTCGTTCACGTGCGGGTACCGCATCCGGGTGCGGCCGCCACCGGTTCCGGGGCGCCGAAGACCGGCAGGCCGAGTGTGGTGGGGGCACCGCCGGGCCGGGTGCCCGCCTCGTGCGCATCACCGGCACGCGTGCGCCGGTGGGACAGCACAGGACCATCGGCCACCAGGTGGTGCGGTGCCCCGTAGCCGACGGCGACCTCGACGACGTCGCCGGGCCGGATCGCGGCGGGACCCGCCTCTCCGGGGGCGAAGTGCACGAGCCGCCCGTCACGGGCGCGCCCGCTCATCCGGCGGGTCACGCCGTCCTTGCGTCCCTCACCCTTGGCCACCAGGACCTCGACGACCTGGCCCTCGAACGCCCGGTTGGCCGCCCAGGAGATCTCCTCCTGCACGGCGACGAGCCGCTCGTACCGCTCCTGCACGACGGCCTTGGGCAGCTGGTCGGGCAGCGTGGCGGCGGGTGTGCCGGGCCGGGGCGAGTACTGGAAGGTGAAGGCGCCCGCGAACCCGGCAGCGCGAACGACGTCGAGGGTGGCCTCGAAGTCGGCGTCGGTCTCGCCGGGGAACCCGACGATGATGTCGGTGCTGATCGCCGCATGCGGGATGGCGGCGCGCACCTCGTCGATGATCGACAGGTAGCGCGCCGACCGGTACGAGCGGCGCATCCGTCGCAGCACGTCGTCGGAGCCGGACTGCAGGGGCATGTGCAGCTGCGGGCACACGTTGGGCGTCTCGGCCATCGCGGCGATCACGTCGGACGTGAAGTCGCGGGGGTGCGGGGAGGTGAACCGCACCCGTTCGAGGCCGTCGACGTCGCCGCAGGCCCGCAACAGCTTCGCGAAGGCGCCCCGGTCGCCGAACTCGGCTCCGTAGGAGTTGACGTTCTGTCCGAGCAGAGTCACCTCGAGCACGCCGTCGGCCGCGAGCGCGGAGACCTCGGCCAGCACGTCGCCCGGCCTGCGGTCCTTCTCCTTGCCCCGCAGCGACGGGACGATGCAGAACGTGCACGTGTTGTTGCAGCCGACCGAGATCGACACCCATCCGGCATAGGTGGACTCCCGCCTGCTCGGCAGCGTGGACGGGAAGACCTCGAGCGACTCGGCGATCTCGACCTGGGCGACGGCGTTGTGCCGCGCCCGCTCCAGCAGGACGGGCAGGGCGTGCACGTTGTGCGTGCCGAACACGACGTCGACCCAGGGAGCACGCCGGACGATCTCGGCGCGGTCCTTCTGCGCGAGGCAGCCGCCGACCGCGATCTGCATGCCGGGCCGGGCGTCCTTCACCGGACGGAGGTGGCCGAGGTTGCCGTAGAGCCGGTTGTCGGCGTTCTCGCGGACGGCGCAGGTGTTGAACACGACGACGTCGGCCTCGTCCGAGTCGGACTTCCTGTACCCCGCCGCCTCGAGCAGCCCGGCCATCCGCTCGGAGTCGTGCACGTTCATCTGGCACCCGTATGTGCGGATGGCGTAGCTACGGCTCACAGATTGAGGGTAGGCCGCCGCCGGGCGGTCGACCGCATCGGCCGGGCACGGCAGGATGCCCCCGTGGCGGGGGGGCGTGAGGTGGACCGGCGTTCCGTGCTGCGCTGGCTCGGCGCTCTCGGCCTGCTCAGCACGCTTCCCGGCTGCTCGTCGCCCTACGCCGGTACGCGGCTGACCCTCGCCACGGGCGGCACCCAGGGCGTCTACTTCGCGCTCGGCAACGCACTCGCGGACGCCTGGCAGCAGAAGCTGGGGTTCGAGACCCGGCCCGCTGTGCTCTCGACGGCCGGTTCGGTGGACAACCTGCGGCTCCTCGCGGCGGGGGCGGCCGACGTGATCTTCAGCCAGGTGGACACGGCCGCCGACCAGCTGGAACGGTCCGCGCCCGGTGATCCGCGCGCCCCGCGGGCGCTCGCCCGGATCTACGACGACGTCGTGCACGTCGTGGTCAGGGCCGACTCACCGGCCACCACACTCGCAGGCCTGCGGGGAGCCAAGGTCTCGCTCGGCGCCCGCGACTCGGGCGTCTACGTGATCGCCACGCGGCTCCTGGGCGTGGCCGGGCTGAACCCGGACACGGACCTGCAGGCCGAGCAGCTCGGGATCAACGAGTCGGTGGCCGCGCTGGAGAGCGGTGCGATCGACGCGTTCTTCTGGTCGGGTGGGGTGCCCACCGACGGGATCAGCCGGCTCTCGCAGGCCCTGCCGATCCGGCTGCTCGACCTCGAGGACGTGGTCACGCAGGTGCGCGAGGCCTTCCCCGCGTACGCGCCCGGCACCGTCCCGGCCGCGACCTACGGCATCCCGGCGCCCGTCACCACGCTGCTCGTGCGCAACTTCCTGCTGGTGGCCGCCGCGATGCCGGACGATCTGGCGAACGCGCTGGTGAGAGGGCTGTTCGAGGCGCAGCCGGCCCTTGCCGTGGCGAGCCCGGCGGCTCTCACCATCGATCCCCGCGCCGCCATCGGCACCCAGCCGGTGCCGTTGCACCCGGGCGCGGAGCGGTTCTTCCGCATGACGAAGGCCATCTGACCTCGTTTCCGCGGCACTAGCCGCCCACGGGGTCCCCGGGCTCCTCCGGGGGCACCCGGCGCAGCCGTGCGATCACCTGCAGGCCTCCGCCCGCGGGGAGCTCCAGCTCCAGCCCACCCCCGGCGATCTCGACGGTGCGGGCGGCGATCGCCAGCCCCAGCCCGGAGCCCTCGACGTTGCTCTGGCCCGGGCTGCGCCAGAACCGGTCGGTCGCCCGCTCCAGCTCGTCCGGAGCGAGGCCCGGGCCGGTGTCCCGCACCGCGATCTCGACGTGGGAGGAGGTCACACCGGTGCGCACGGTGATCGCGCCGCCCGGCGGCGAGAACTTCACCGCGTTGTCCAGCACGGCATCGAGCACCGTCTCGATCGCCCCGACCGGCGCGGCCGCACTCAGGCCGCGCTCTCCGCAGCGGACGAGCCGCAGGCCGGTGTGCTCCGCCAGCGGACGCCAGGCCTCGATCCGGTCCGCAACGGCGGGGTCCACCTCGACCGCCACCACGGGCGCGGTGCGTTCGGCCCGCGCCAGCGCGAGCAGCCCGTCGAGCAGTGTCGAGAGCCGCTCCGCTTCCTCCAGCGCGGCGATGTGGTCCTCGACGGCGGTCGCGTCGACCCGCCCCTCCAGGTTGGACAGCCGCAGGCGCAGGGCCGTGAGGGGGTTGCGCAACTGGTGGCTCGCATCGGCGACGAAGGCCCGCTGGGCGGAGTACGCCTGTGTCACCGTCTCGGCCATGCGGTCGAAGGAGACCGACAGCCTGCGCAGCTCCGGCGGTCCGGACCCGTCGGCCACCGGCTCGGCCTCGGCCCCGGCGAGCACCGCGGCGGCGACCCGTCCGGTGCCTTCGTCGAGCCTGCGGACCGGGCGCAGGATCCACCGGACGATCGGCAGCGCGACCAGCACGGCCAGCACGAGCGCGAGCAGCCCGGCGGCCGCCACCACCGACCACACCCGCACCTCCTCGGCACGCAGGGCGTCGGTCGGCGAGACCGTGACAGCGGCCCCGCGGACCTCGGCATCGACCAGCACCGGCTCGGCGAGCACCAGCGGCCGGTCGTCCCAGGGCAGCAGCGGCGGGTACGACTCCGAGCGCCGGTTCGCGAGCGCGAGCTCGACACGCCGGCGGCCCGCGTCGTCGAGCACTGGCGGCGGCTGCCGCGAGGTGGCCACCACCCGGCCGCCCCGGTCCACCACCATCACCGCGACGCCGTAGACGGAGTCGTAGCGGCGTAGGTCGGCCTCCAGCCCCGACGTGTCCGCCTCGGTGATCGGGCGCTCCGCGAGCGAGGCGTAGAAGATCGTGTCGGTCAGCCGGTCGGTGAAGAGCTCGAGCTGGTTCGCCTGCGCGTTCGTCAGGGCCAGCGGCACGCCCAGCCCCACGGCCAGCATGCCGACCAGGAACAGCACGATCACCAGGAGCCGGGCGCGCACCCCCTACTCCGTGCCGTTGAAGGAGGGTCCGTTGTCGGGCACTCCCAGCCGGTAGCCCACGCCCCGCACGGTCTGCACGAGGTCGGCCCGGCCGAGCTTGGTGCGCAGCGTGGCCACGTGGACGTCGAGGGTGCGGTTGGCGCCTGCCCAGGTGCGGCCCCACACCTCCGCCACGATCCGGCTGCGCGGGCACACCGCGCCGCCCGAGCTCGCGAGCAGCGCGAGTACCTGGAACTCCTTGCGCGTGAGGTTGACCGGCCTGCCTGCGACCGTGACCGAATGGCGGTGCAGGTCCACGCTGACGTCGTCGATCACCACCACGTCGTCCGGGCCGGCGGATCCCGCGGCCGGGACGACCCGGCGCCGGCGGTAGACGGCATGTACCCGTGCGAGGAGCTCGCCGATGTCGTAGGGCTTGACGAGGTAGTCGTCCGCCCCGGAGTGCAGGCCGAGGATGCGGTCGTCGACCTCGCCGCGAGCCGACACGACGATCACCGGCACCTCGCTGACCGCCCGGATCTCCCTGCAGACATCCACTCCGTCGATGTCGGGCAGACCGAGGTCGAGCAGCACCACGTCGACCCCGGCCAGATGGTCGACCACCCCGCGGCCGTGCGCGAGCCGCGTGGTCGTCATCCCGTTACGGTGCAATGCGGGCCGCAGTGCAGCGGCCACCCGATCGTCGTCTTCAACCAGCAGGATGTGCAATTCCCCCACACCTTCTCGCCGAGCGTTATCGGAGCGAAACCCTATGGGTTGCTCAAGGTGCTGGACTGATGCGTCCGCATCGTCCTAGCGTCCCGCCATGCCCGGAGGCCTACAGTGACCAACACCGCCATGATCCGCATGGCGTCCGTCGACAAGCACTTCGGCGAGCTCCACGTCCTGCGCGACATCAACCTCGAGGTCGACAGCGGCCAGGTCGTGGTGGTGCTGGGCCCGTCAGGATCCGGCAAGTCCACGCTCTGCCGGACGATCAACCGGCTCGAACCGATCGACAGCGGCATCATCGAGGTTGATGGTAAGCGCTTGCCGGAGGAGGGCAAGGCCCTCGCTGCGCTGCGCGCCGACGTCGGCATGGTCTTCCAGAGCTTCAACCTGTTCGCCCACAAGACGATCCTCGAGAACGTCACCCTCGGGCCGACCAAGGTTCGCAAGACGTCGAAGGCTGCCGCCGCGAAGGACGGTCTCGCGCTGCTCGAACGCGTGGGCATCGCCAACCAGCAGGACAAGTACCCGGCCCAGCTCTCCGGCGGCCAGCAGCAGCGCGCGGCCATCGCCCGAGCGCTCGCCATGAAGCCCAAGGTGATGCTCTTCGACGAGCCGACATCCGCCCTGGACCCGGAGATGGTCCAGGAAGTGCTCGACGTGATGACCACACTCGCGGCAGACGGCATGACGATGCTGGTCGTCACCCACGAGATGGGCTTCGCCCGCCGGGCCGCCCATCGGGTCGTGTTCATGTCCGACGGCGAGATCGTCGAGGACGCGGCGCCCGACGCGTTCTTCTCCAACCCCTCCTCCGACCGCGCCAAGGACTTCCTCGGCAAGATCCTCACGCACTGACAGGCCGCTCGCCCGGCCCGCACGGCCTCGTTTCTCGCACCGACGGAAGGACCTGCACCACCATGCGTCTCGCTCACATCACCCGGATCGCCGCGGTCGCGGCGGCCGTGGTGCTCGCCGCCACCGCCTGTGGGGACCAGTCGTCCTCGCTCGGGGGCTCCTCGGGTGCCGCGCCGTCGGTCGCGCAGGGCGCCTCGTTCCCGGCCGGTTCCACGATGGAGGCCCTCAACAAGGCACAGACCATCCGGGTCGGCACCAAGTACGACCAGCCGCTGTTCGGCCTGAAGGGGCTCGACGGCAACCCCGCGGGCTTCGACGTCGAGATCTCCAAGATCATCGCGGCGAAGCTGGGCATCCCGGCCGACAAGATCACCTTCACCGAGGCGCCGTCCGCCGTGCGCGAGGAGGTGATCGAGCAGAACCGCGTCGACATGGTCGTCGCCACCTACACGATCAACGACAAGCGCAAGGAGCGGATCAGCTTCGCCGGCCCGTACTACGTCGCGGGCCAGGACCTGATGGTGAAGAGCGACAACACCACCATCACCGGCCCGGACTCACTGCGCGCCGCGAACGCCAAGGTCTGCTCCGTGTCGGGCTCGACCCCGTCGGAGAACATCAAGAAGTACATCGACCCGGCGAACCTCACGCTGTTCGACGTGTACTCGAAGTGCGCCGACGCGCTGCGCACGGGTCAGGTCGACGTGGTCACCACCGACAACGTCATCCTCACCGGCCTCATCGAGCAGTCGAACGGGGCGTTCAAGCTCGTGAACCACAAGTTCACCGAGGAGCCCTACGGAATCGGCATCAAGAAGGGCGACGTCGCCTTCTGCGAGTTCATCGACCAGACGCTCAAGGAGGCGGAGGCCGACGGCAGCTACAAGGCAGCCTGGGACTCGACCGTCGGGAAGGTCACCCCGGAGGTCCCGCCGCTGCCCGCCGCCGGCGCCTGCAGCTGATCTCTCCGGAACCGGGGTGCCGACCATGCCGGTCGGCACCCCGGTGCCGTTCCTCGGTGCGAAAGGGGTGTTGTGGGCGTCATCGTCGAGCAGTTCCCGCTCTACGCGCAGGGTTTCCTCCAGACGCTGCGCATCTGCCTGTTCTCCGCGATCGGTGCGCTCGTCCTGGGCACGATCCTGGCCGGCTTCAGGGTCTCGCCGGTGCCACCGCTACGCATGGTCGGCGCGGCCTGGGTCACGGTCTTCCGTAACACCCCGCTGGCCGTGGTCCTGTTCGCTGTGGCGTTCGGGCTGCCCGAGCTGGGCATCAACGGGTCCTACTTCTACTTCGGCGTCATCGGGCTGACCTGCTACACGGCCGCCTTCGTCTGTGAAGCCGTCCGCAGTGGCATCAACTCGGTGTCCGCGGGGCAGGCCGAGGCCGCCCGTGCGATCGGCCTGACGTTCAGCCAGTCGCTGTCGCTGATCGTGTTGCCCCAGGCGCTGCGCACCGTCGTGCCCCCGCTCGGCAGCGTGATCATCGCCATGATCAAGAACTCGGCCATCGTCGGCGCGTTCGGTGTCGGCGGCGACCTGTTCGCCAACGGCGTCCAGCTCACCTCCGCCCAGGGCTACGCCGCTGCGGGCGTCCTGGCCGGTGTGCTCCTGGGCTACCTGCTCCTGACCATCCCCGGCGGCATCCTGCTGGGCGTACTCGAGCGGAAGGTTGCGGTGGCTCGATGACCACCTCCGTCCTCTACGACGCACCGGGGCCCGTCGCCCGGCGCCGCACCCTGATCTCCAGCAGCGTCGCCGGCGTCATCGTGCTGGTCGTGATCGCTCTCGTGATCATCCGGCTGGCGGGCCAGGGCCAGTTCTCCGGTGAGCTGTGGGGCCCGCTGATCAACCCGTTCAACTCCGACTTCGCGGCGGTCTGGCGGCTGCTCGGCGAGGCCCTGGTCGCCACGCTCGTGGCCGCGGCGCTCACGCTCGTGTTCTCGCTGGTGATCGGCACGCTCTTCGCGGTCAGCCGCATCACGGCGAACCGGTACTACCGCTGGCTGGTCGTCGGGGTGATCGAGTTCCTGCGTGGCGTGCCCGTGGTGATCGCGATCTTCTTCGCGGCCAGGGTGCTGCCCGAGGTAGGGCTCGACCTGCCGATCCTGTGGTACCTGGTCATCGGGCTGACCGCCTACAACTCGGTGATCATCGCGGAGATCATCCGGGCCGGTGTGGCGTCACTGCCACGGGGCCAGGCCGAGGCGGGCTACTCCCTCGGGCTGACCAGGGGTCAGGTGCTCTCCTCGATCCTGCTGCCCCAGGCGTTCCGGGTGATGCTCCCCGCGCTGATCAGCCAGCTCGTGGTGATCGTCAAGGACACCTCGCTGGGCTTCATCATCAGCTACGAGGAGTTCGTCCGGACGGCGAACATCATCATCCAGACGCTGCACAACCCCATCCAGATCTACGCGATCGTCGCTCTGATCTTCATCGTCATCAACTACGCCCTCGGCAAGCTCGCGGAGTACGTGGAGCGCAGGCTCTCGCGGGCGAGGCGCACGGCCGCGGCGCCGGCCGACCCGGCGCTGATGGACACCGGGGGCGCCACCGGCGGAGCGTGACGCCCTGCGGCGTGTGTGGGCACGCTCAGAGGTTCTCCACGACCACCGGCTCGATCCCCTCGTCCGCGGGCAGCTCGAAGCCGAGCACCTGGGCGTAGAAGCTCAGCTCGGCGTCGAGCGCCCGGCGGATGTTCTCCGCGCGCCGGAAGCCGTGCTGCTCACCGTCGAAGAGCAGGTAGGCGACGGGGAGCCCGCGCTTGCGCAGCGCCTCGACGATCAGCTCGCTCTGGTTCGGCGGCACGATCTCGTCCTCACTGCCCTGCAGGACGATCAGCGGGCGGTGGAATCGGTCGACGTGGTGGATCGGCGAGCGCTCCTCGTACACCTGGCGGGCCTGCGGGTACGGGCCGACGAGCCGATCGAGGTAGCGACTCTCGAACTTGTGCGTGTCGGCGGCCAGCGCCGCGAGGTCGGCCACGCCGAAGAGGTCGGCGCCCGCCGCGAACGGGGTGTCCTCGCGGGCCAGCGCCGCGAGCGTCGTGTACCCGCCGGCCGATCCTCCGCGGATGCACAGCCGGTTGCGGTC
Source organism: Pseudonocardia alaniniphila (assembly GCF_022524485.1). Taxonomy (GTDB): domain Bacteria; phylum Actinomycetota; class Actinomycetes; order Mycobacteriales; family Pseudonocardiaceae; genus Pseudonocardia; species Pseudonocardia alaniniphila. The sequence goes on along the minus strand of NZ_JAKXMK010000043.1, from coordinate 2,110 downwards.
GACCCGTCCCCGCTCCGCCAGCCACTGCGCGGCCGCGATGCAGTCGGCGACGTCGATCACGCCCCACTCGCCGAGCAGCTCCTCCCGGTAGGCGCGTCCGTAGCCGGTGGACCCGCCGTAGTTGACGTCGACGACGGCGAACCCGCGGCTCGTCCAGTACTGGAGGGCGAGGCTCAGCACGGGCACGGCCGCCGACGTCGGACCGCCGTGGATCACCACGATCAACGGCGGCAGCTCGCCCTCCGGGCCGTGGTACTGCTCGTGCGCCGGCGGGTAGAAGAGCGCGTGCGCCGTGCGCGGCGTGCCCGCGCCGTCCACCGACGGGAACGAGATCGGCTCGGGCACCGACAGCATCGACGGCCCGATGCCCATGTCGCGCGGCGGGCGCAGGACTTCCAGCGTGCCTGCGGCCAGGTCCACGAGGTACACCCCCGGCTCCGCCACGGGGCCGCCGGCGATGACCGCCACCGTGCCGGGGCCGGCCGGCTGCACCGCCGTGATCACCGAGAACCCCAGGTCCAGCTCGGCGAGTGAGCCGTCGGGCTCGCGCACGACAAGGGCGTCGAAACCCGAGCGGCGGCGCACGAACACCACCCGGGCGTCGGGGAGCACCGTGTAGTAGGCCGAACCCAGGCCGAACCCCACCGAACCGATCTCGGCCTCCTCGCGCACCACGGGCTGGATGTCGGCCCCGGGCACCCAGCGGTAGAGGTTCCACCAGTCGGTGCGGTCGCTGATGAACCACAGCGAGCCGTCCTCGTTCCACCGTGGCTCGAACACCGACTCGCCGTGGCCGCCCGCCACCACCGTCTCCTCGCCCGTACGGAGGTCGCGGACCAGCAGCTGCGTGTCGTCCCACGGCATCGACGGGTGGTCCCACTGCACCCAGGCGAGTGAGCTGCCGTCGGGGCTGATCCGGGGCGAGGCGACGAAGTCCGGACCGGTGACGAGCACCTCCGGCTCGGACGGGGTGTGGGCCGCGATCCGGACGATCTCGTTGCGCACGTCGACCGCCGAGCTGCCCGCATGGTGCTCCCGGATGCAGGCGATCCAGGTGCCGTCGGGAGCGACGTCCCCCTCGGCGTAGCGGTCTGCGCGCGGCGCGGCCGGCTCCGGGGTGAGCGGCTCGGGGGCGGCCCCCGGGGCCATCCGGTACAGCCGCTGGTCGGCCCAGTCGCTGAACCACACGATCCCGTCGCGCACCCACCAGGCGGCGCCGCCGTACTCGTGCACCGCGGTGCGGGCATCGCGTCCGGCGGGCAACAGGTCGGCAGTGGTGCCGTCCTCTGCACGGCGCACCAGCTGCGTTCGGCCCGCATCGGTGGGCCGTCCCTCGGACCACACGATGTCGGCCCCATCGACGACGAGCCCGGAGAGCCGCACCGACGCGGCGACGACCTTCTCCGAGGTGATGGGGGTCGGCCAGGAACCGTAGGGACGCTCGATCGTCGGCACGGCCCTCACGCTAGTAGGACGCCGGATGAGAGAGCTGTCACGAGGCCCTCATCACGTGCTCACCGCCGACGCCGAATCTCGTACGAGTCGTCCCGCGCCGCGGGACCCGAGCGACGGAGTACATCATGCGCACACCGAAGAGCAGGACGTTGAAGGCCGCTGCCGTCGGCATCGGCGCTGTCGGCATCGCCGCAGCGATCGGCGTCGGTACGGCCGGAGCGAGCACGGCACCTGCGGAGATCCTCCCGGTGTCGAGCTCGAACTTCTCCAGCAACTTCTCCGACGACTGCAGCTCGGACTCCTCCAGCAACACGAGCTCCAACTCGTCCGGGAACTCCAGCTCGAACTCGTCGAACAACTCCAGCTCCAACTCCTCGGATAACTCCAGCTCCAACTCCTCCAGCAACACGAGTTCGAACTCGTCGAACAACTCCAGCTCGAACTCCTCGAACAACTCCAGCTCCAACTCCTCCAGCAACTCCAGCTCCAACTCCTCCAACGACGACGACTGACCACCCGCCGCGGGGGGGGCCCCCCCCCCCCCCCCCCCCCCCCCCCCCCCCCCCCGCGGGGGGGGGGGGGCCGCCCCCCCCCCCCCCCCCCCCCGCACCCCCCCCCCCCCCCCCGGGGGGGGCGCCCCCCCCCCCCCCCCCCC
>NZ_JAKXMK010000042.1 GCF_022524485.1 Pseudonocardia alaniniphila | reverse complement strand
CTCGCCCCCGACATGGGCGAGCGCTACCTCGACACCGTCTACCAGACCAACTGGGTACAGGAGCTCTACGGCAACGACGTACTCGGGTCCGACGACCACACCGGGCTCTACTCGGCCGCCTGACCTGTTGCAAGCCGCAGGTGGCACGTCACGCTCGGGCTCGGATCGCAGTGAATGAGGCACGCCTTCACCTCGAGAATCACACAAGGGCGCCGGGGGATCGACAACTCCCCCGGCGCCCTCACCATGTCCTGCACCGACCGGCAAGCCACACTGTCATGATCGCCACACCGGGACCCGCAACCACGTCACACACGGCTCCGGGGCCCGAACCGATGATCAACGGGTCCGGCCGCCCGCGCCCCGTGCCGCTGCCGGCGCCGGTTCAGGCAGTCCGAACCCGGCTTCTCCTCGCTTCCATGGGGCTGGCCCGCGGCGAGCCCGCGACTCGCACCGTCAGGGCCCGGCAACCGGCCCGCAACCCGGCAGGCTGTGCACCGCCCTGGACGAGGCGGCCGACTCACCGTCGTCGATTCGGCGCCACGATCGTGGGCTGAACTGCCCGAACCCGGTTGTGGCGGCCACTGCGGGGAACTCCGCTCCATGCCCTCTCGTCCGGTCGTGATCGCCTTCGACGGCTCCCCTGCCGCCCTGCGTGCCCTGCAGGAGGCTGCGGAGCTCCTGGCCCCGCGGCCCGGTCTGGTCGTGGTGGTGTGGGAGGCGGGTGTCGCCTACGACTACGCCACGATCCCGAGCACCGGTCTCGACCTCCCGCCTGCACAGTTCGACCTGCGGTCTGCCGCGAAGCTCGACGAGGCCGTCTACAGCAACGCCCTCGAGCTGGCCCGGAAGGGCGCCGGGATAGCCACCTCTCTAGGGATGCCGGCCGAGGCGATGGCCGTCGCCGACGAACTGACCGTGGGCGAGACGCTCGTCCAGGTGTCACGTGATGTCGACGCCGCCGCGCTTGTCATCGGCAGGCACGGGCACAGCGCGCTACGGGATGCCCTGCTGGGCAGCACGACGAAGCACCTGCTCCACAACACCCCGTGCCCACTGCTCGTCGGGCGGCACGCCGAGAACGACACCTGACCAGCGCCCGCCTCGCTCGCGTCAACCGAAGCTACCGACGAACCGATCCGGCGGGCAACCCAGCCGGTACGGCGCCGGCATCACGTCCTCGGGCCGGCCGGACGACGGCAGCACGATTCCCATCGTCTTCCACTGGTCGACGACCAGGCGGGTGCCGCGGCCGTCCTCGATGAGGGCCGTGTCGCGGTCGATTTCACGCACGAGAACGGATCGGCGGAACCGGTCCATCTCCACATGCGGGTAGTTGTCATTCCCGCGGCCCGCCAGGCTGGAGTACTGCGAGCACAGCGACATCTGCGCACGGAAGAAATCCACGGGGCTGGCAGGGATCTCGATCGGAGCGGGGCGAGGCGGGCCGGGCGGCGGGCCGAGTGCCTCGAGCGTGGCGACGACGCTTCCCTTGTCGTTCGCACCACCGGACGCAGCACCGAGCGCGTCCAACGATGGCTCCCCGGCGCACCCCGCAGTGATCGCGGTGGCCACTATGACGAGGGTCGCACCGCGAATCCGCACCCGGCGGACCCTACGGGCAGACGAGCACATGACCGGAAGAGGGTGACGGGGGCACCGCCGTCCTGATCCGATGTCGTCACGAAGGCGGCCGCGGTGAAGGAGATGCGTTGTGACAGAGCTGTCCGACTCGATCGTGCTCGTCACCGGGGCTGCCCGGGGCATCGGGCGAGCCCTGACGAACGGGTTCCTGCGCGAGGGCGCCGCCGTCATCGCGGTGGACCGTGACCCGGGAGGCGTGGAGCCGTTCGACGAGCCCGACCCCCGCCGGGTCCTGACCGTCGCCGCCGACATCACCGACAGCACCAGCATTGCGGCGGCCCGGGACGCCGCGATCGACCGGTTCGGCCGCGTCGACGTGGTCGTCAGCAATGCCGCGCTGCGTCAGCGGAGCCTGTTCGAGCCCACCGGGCTGTCCACGGTGCTCGACGCGAGCGACGCCGACTGGCGGGCGATGTTGGAGGTCAACGTCCTCGGAACCCTCACCGTCCTCCGCCGGTTCGTTCCGCTGCTGATCGGGGCGGGCGGCGGGAGCGTCATCGCCATCGGCACGATCGGCGCGATGACACGAGCGGTGACGCCCGGCGAGTGGCAGGCCTCCCGTTCGGCAGGGCTGAACCAGCCCTACGAGGCGTCCAAGTCAGCGCTTGCCAGCATGGTCCTCTCCCTCGCCGAGGAGCTGCGCGGCCATGACATCGCAGCGAACGTCCTGATCCCCGGTCCGACGATGACGACGGGTTCGGCCGAAATGGCCGCCGCGCGCGCCGCCACCGGGTTCGTGAACCCGCCCTACCTTCGCCCCGAGCACATCGTCCCGGCAGCGTTGCACCTCGCAGTGCAGCGTGGAACGACCGGGCGAACGGCCTCGGCGATCGACGCCGTCGCCTGGAACGACGAGCACGGGCTCGGCGGCCCGGAACTCTGGCACGCCGACACCGCACCGGATCACGGTTGAGGTCGGCGGGGCAAGCGGCTCAGACGACGGTCGCGTCGATGGTCACCGGAACGTTGTCACGGGTGGCCTTCGAGTAGGGGCAGATCTGGTGGGCGCCCGCGCCGAGCTCATCCGCGGTCTGCTGGTCGACGCCGCTGAGCTCGATGTGCAGCGCCGCGCTGAGCAGGAACTCGTCCAGTTGCGTGTCGTGGTGCAGGGTGACATCCGCGATCACAGCCAGGTTCGTCACGGGCACCTTCTTCTGTGCGGCGACGCGCTTGACCGCCCCGAGGAAGCACGACGCCCAGCCCGCGGCGAGAAGTTGCTCCGGATTGGTGGCCCCGCCGACTCCGCCCATCGCCTTCGGAATGGCGAGAGTGACGTCCAGAAGACCGTCATCGGACAGAGCACGGCCTCCGTTGCGACCCTCTCCGGCAGCGGTGACGACAGCGGTGTAAGTGTTCTCGGTCACGGCGAACTCCCTTTTGTCGGATTGATCCAAGGAGCGGACCTTTCCGACCGTAGGCAGCATTGCCCGGTGCTGCGCCCGTCGAACGACGCTGTCGGTGTAAGGCGCCCCCACGAAGTGACGTACACCGGCAGCGAAACCCGGCAGTTGCGGGCGCAAGCCCAACTGCATCTACGGTGCACCGGTGCCCGCGCAGCCGAAGACGCGGGGCATCAGATGCGAGCTGTGGGGGCGGGGGCGCATTCATGTCCAGTTATGACTACGTCGTGGTGGGCGGGGGCACAGCAGGATGTGTGGTTGCCACGCACCTGTCGTCGAATCCGGATGCGCGCGTGCTCCTCGTGGAAGCCGGCGCTCGTCATCCGTTGCCCGAGATGGCCACGCCGCCCGCGTGGCTCACGCTGCTGGGAGGCCCGGCCGACTGGAAGAGCGTCACCGTCGAGCAACCGGGCACCGGCACGGTCGTCCAGGTCCCGCGTGGGCGTGCGGTGGGTGGTTCGTCGAGCATCAACGGGATGGTCTTCGCACGGGGGCACCGTTCGAGCTATGACGCCTGGACGGCCGCGGGGGCGCCGGGGTGGGGATTCGACGACCTGCTGCCGTTCTTCCGTCGCAGCGAGAGCGCGACGGGTCGTGCGGCGGGCGTTCGGGGGATCGACGGACCGATGGTCGTCGCGCCTGCGGCACAGCCCCACCCGCTCGCCGCTGCCGGGTTGGAGGCCGCCCTGGAAGCCGGACACCTGAAGGCCACCGACATCAGTGGCGGACTGGAACAAGGATTCGGCTGGACCGACCTGAACATCGTCGAAGGTGCCCGGCAGAGCGTGGCGGATGCCTATCTCCGGCCCGTCGTCGACCGGCCCAATCTCGACGTCGTCACCGACGCGCTGGTACATCGGATCCGCGTCGAGAACGGGACGTGCGTGGGAGCCGACTACACCGTCGGCGGCGAGCTGATCTCGGCCGACTGCTCAGGCGAGGTCGTGCTCACCACCGGGACCATCGGGACGGCCCACCTGCTGCTCCTGTCCGGCATCGGGCCGCAGGCGCACCTGCATCAGGTCGGGGTCGACGTCGTCGTGGATCTCCCGGGCGTCGGCGAGAACCTGCACGACCACCCGGTTTCCGGAGTGGTCTACAGCGCCGGCCGGTCGGTCCCGATGGGCGTCAACAACCACATCGAGGTGCTCGGGCTGATGCGCAGCGCCGCCGACGTGGACGCTCCTGACCTGCAGGCCTTCTTCCTGACACCGCAGCCCGGTGTCGAGGACCAGTACATGATCGCGTTCTCCGCGATGGCGCCCCGCAGTCGCGGGACGGTGCGGCTGGCACGTGCACGGCCCGACGCGGCGCCGTTGCTGGATCCGAACTACCTCGGCGACAGCCATGACCTCGAGATGATGGTCACCGGACTCCGGCTCGCCAGGGAGATCGGAAACCAGAGCTCGCTGGGCAGCTGGCGCGACGCCGAGGTGGCGCCGGGCCCGGGCGCCGACGGTTCCACCTCGCGCGAGTACCTGCGGGCCGCTACACAGTCCTACTACCACCCCGTGGGCACCTGCCGTATCGGCAGCGACGAGATGTCCGTCGTCGACACCGACCTGCGCGTGCGGGGAATCAGCGGTCTTCGTGTCGCGGATGCCTCTGTGATGCCCTCGATCCCCTCCGCCAACACCCTCGCCACCGTCGTGGCCATAGCCGAGCGAGCGGCGAGCCTGATCCAGGAATGACCTGCCGCCGACGATCAGTGCGCCGACGATCAGGAACGATCGACGTCGATGACGGCCTGGGCGAACTCCTGCGGCGCCTCCTGAGGCACGTTGTGCCCGATGCCCTTCAGCACCCGGTGGGAGTACTTGCCGGAGAACTGTTTGCGGTACGCGGCTCCGTCCGCGGCGGCGCCGTCGAAGTCACTGGCGATCGTGATCGTCGGCACCGCGATGATCGGAGCTCCGGTGAGTTTCTGCTCGAGTGCGTCGAACTGCGGGTCGCCCTTGGCCAGGCTCAGCCGCCAGCGGTAGTTGTGGATGACGATGCCGACGTGATCCGGATTGCTGAACGATGCCGCCGTGCGCTCGAACGTGGCGTCATCGAAGTTCCACGTGGGCGAAGCGGTCTTCCAGATCAGCTTGTTGAAGTCGTGCCTGTTCCTGCTGTAGCCACTCACGCCGCGATCCGTGGCGAAGTAGTACTGGTACCACCATCCCAGCTCCGCTGCCGGCGGCAACGGCTCCAGGTTCGCCTTGAGACTGGTGATCAGATAGCCGCTCACGGACACGAGTGCCCTGCAGCGCTCGGGCCACAACGCTGCCATCACGCAGGCTGTCCGGGATCCCCAGTCGAAACCGCCGAGGATCGCCTTGTCGATCCCGAGGGCGTCCATGAGCGCGATGATGTCGGTGGCCACGGCCGTCTGCTGCCCATTGCGGAACGTCACCGGCGAGAGGAAGGACGTCGATCCGTAGCCGCGCAGGTAGGGGACGATCACGCGGTAGCCCGCCGACGCCAGCACCGGGGCGACGTCCACGTAGCTGTAGATGTCGTAGGGCCAGCCGTGCAGGAGAATGACCGCGGGACCGTCGGCGGGCCCGGCTTCTGCGTATCCGATGTTCAGAACTCCGGCTTCCACCTGCTTCACCGAACTGAACGACGTATGCGTCGGCGGATTCGGCGGCGTCGGTCGAGCCTCCGCACAACCGGTGACCGACGCAATCGATGCGGACGTCACTGCTGCCGCGACAGCCCGCGAAAAGGCTCTCCTATTCAGCACCCCGAACCCCGATGCGCAACTACCGCTCCCACCCCTGACGTCATCGCCACGGAAACAGTCTGAATTCGGCGTGTGACACACAAGTGACCATAGGTACGGGTCAGCCGAATTCGCTACCGTCGGATGACGCTGTCGGTGTACGTCACCTCGCCACCGTCGACGTGTCGGGCGCTTCGGCGGACGGCCGGAGCGCAGCCCCGAGCTCGACACGAGAACTGACACCGAGCTTGGGGAAGATCCGGTGCAGATGCGTGCTCACCGTCCGGTGAGACAGATAGAGCCGCTGACCGATCTCCCGGTTGGTCAGCCCGTCGGCGGCCAACTGGGCGATGCTCAGCTCGTGCGCGGTGAGCTGGTCGTGGGCGTTCGGACTGCGGTTCGGGCTTGCCTCGCCCGAAGCGCGGAGCTCCGCGCGTGCCCGTTCGCTCCACGGGATCACCCCGACGGCGTCGAACGTCTCGCGGGCCGCCCGCAGGTGCACACGGGACTCGGCCGCGCGCCGCTGACGCCGCAGCCACTCTCCGAAGGCGAGCAGGACGCGGCCGCGCTCGAGCGGCCATCCGGTGAGGTCGGCACCGAGCGCAGCCTTGAACAGATCCTCGGCCTCGTCACCCAGCGCGAGAACGGCCCGCACGTAGCGCAGGCCGATGTGCAGCGCCGGCGACGACGTCGTCGGTGCGAACGTCTCCAGCTCCCGCAGGATCTCGCGCATCGCGTCGGCCTGGCCCGTGCGGATGGCGGCCTCCGCCAGTTCCGCGACTGCGTAGCAGCGCAGGGCGAGCTGATAGGCCGGGTCGGCGGGGTCGTGCATCCGCCGCAGGTCCGCGAAGGCGTCGGCGTAGCGGCCTTCTCCGAACGCGGTCAGGCCGCGCGCCACCTGCACCGTGGCCAGCACCGGACGGGCCCCTGCTGCCAGGCCCACCCGTTCGGCCTCCGCGGCCAGCACCGTGGCCGAATCGTAGGTGCCGCGCAGCGCCGCGATCTCGGCTTCGACGGCCCTGGCCAGCCCGTACATGAACGGCTGATCGGTCTCCAGGGCGAGCCTGCCGGCCTCCTCCGCCGCAGGCAGCGCGACTGCGAGGTCACCCAGGCGCACCGAACTCCACGCCTGGACGGCCAGCGCCCTGGTCAGCAACCCGAGCCTGCCCTGCGCGCGCAGGCCGGACAGCGCGCCGGCGGAGAACCGTGCCGACAGGTCGAACGCTCCGACCTGCAACGCGGCGCTGCCGAGAAAGCGCTGCACCTGAGGATCACCGTCGGTGCGGCCCGCCAGTTCGCGCAGGGCTGTCACGACCGTCCCGCCGCGCTCGATCGGGGCGACGTAGGCCGAGATCGCCACCATGCGGGGGTCGGCGTCGTCGATCGGCAGCCGGTCCGCCACGGCCACGATGTGCTCACGCGCCACCGAGCCCGGCTCCGTCCAGAAACACTGCATCCCGGCGCCCCAGAGAATGCGCGTGGCCAGATCGACATCCCCATCGGTGGCGACCGTCTCGGCGAGGGTGGCGAGGTCCATCGGCCTGGCGAAGCCATCGCGCATCCCGTCATCGAAACCGCTGCGCAGCCAGGTGGCCCGGGCGCGTTGCTGCGCCGAGAGCTCCAACGTGGCGACCTGGGCCAACAGGTGCTCCACGACGTCCTTCCGGCCGGACTCGACCGCGAGGTCGGCTGCCCGCAGGAGCCGTTCGGCGCGGCGGGCCGGTGCGTCGCTCAGCCCCGCCGAGCGCTCCAGCGCGGCGATGGCACCGGCCACCCCACCCCGGCGTTGTGCCCGGTCAGCGGCCTGCTCCAGCTCGAAGGCGACACCCTCGTCCGTGCCTGCGGTGGCGGCCGCCCGGTGCCAGGCGCGCCGGTCCGGTTGCCCGCACAAGGTCTCGGCCAACGCCCGATGAGCCGTCTGGCGCTCGCCGGCGTCGGCGGCCTGCGGGATCGCGGAGCGCATCAGCGGGTGCCGGAAGGTCACTGTGCTCGGACCGAGCTCGATCAGCCGGGCTTCGACAGCGGGAGTCAGCACCGCAACGCCGACGGCGGTTCCGAGGGCCGACGCCGTGGCATCCAGCGTCTCGGCGAGGGAGCCGCTGTCGTTGAGCGCCGCGATCAGCAGGCTCGTGCGGGTGTCGGCGGGTAGCCCCGCCACCCGGGCGGTGAAAGCCCGTTCCAGGCGCGAGGTCAGCGGCAGGACGGCCGGCAGCATCGCATCGGCACCACCCAGGCACTGCACGGTGGCGGGCAGTTCGGTCAGCGCCAGCGGGTTGCCCGCCGCCTCCTTCAGCAGCCGCGACCGGACCGCCGGTGCGAGGCCGGGCGCGGCCGCGTCGAGAAGCGCAGCCGCGGTGTCCTCCGGTAGCCGCTCGACCCGCATCGACGGCAGGCCCACATCATCGAGGCGTGACGCCGCACCGTCACGCATGGTCGCGATCAACACGATGGGCTCGGACTCGAGACGGCGCGCCACGAAGGCGAGTACGTCGGCGCTGGACCGGTCCAGCCACTGGGCGTCCTCGGCGATCAGCACGAGCGGGGAGTCGGCAGCCGCGTCGGCCAGCAGGTTCAGTACGGCCAGCCCGACGAGGTAGACGTCCGGCACGGCCTCGTCCGCGAGCCCCAGCGCGGCGCGGAGTGCATCGCTCTGCGGGCCGGGGAGGGTGGTGATACCGGCCCGGATCGGACGCAGGAGTTGGTGCAACCCGCCGTAGGGCAGATGCTGCTCGCACTCCACCCCGGTGGTGGAGAGCATGCGCATGCCCGAACCGGGGACGCGCCGGCCGGCCTCGCTGAGCAGCGCCGACTTCCCGATGCCGGCCTCCCCCCGGACGATCAGAGCGCCGCCTCGCTTCCCCACCCCGTCGATCAGCTCGGCCAGGCACTTCGTCTCCGCTTCCCGCCCGAAAAGCGGCATTCGCCCCCCACTCCTACCTGTCCGCTCATTTACTGCCGCACGATGCGGTACGCGTTTTCGTCAACCGTACCGCCGCCCCGGAACACGGCGACGACCGACGATGAACGTCGACAGAAACCGGAGTCGATCCGTTCATTCAGGTAGGCGAATTCGGCGAGTCCGCTGCTATGCGGACTCCTCCGCTCCCGCGCATTCGGCGCGGTCGAGGGCATTGCGCAGTTGCGCTCGGTTCGCGATGCCGAGACGTGGATAAATGCGGTACAGGTGGGACCCCACCGTCCGGTGCGACAGATAGAGGCGCTCGGCGATCTGCCGGTTCGTGAGGCCGTCCGCGGCGAGCGTCGCGATCTGACGTTCCTGGGCGGAGAGCTGCCCACCGACCCCCAATGTTCGCCGGGAGGTCGCCTCCCCCGTCGCTCGCAGCTCCGCGCGAGCCTCGTCGGCCCACGGTCTGAGCCCGAGCTCGTCGAAGACGTTGCGCGCCCGCCGCAACGGCTCCTTGGCGTCCAACGGTCGCCGACGGCGCCGCAGGCGCTTGCCGTGATGCAGGTGCAGGCGGGCGCGGTACAGGGACCAGGAGCCGACTTCCCCGCGCAGAGCCTCCTGGTACCGGTCGTCCTCCTCCGCTTCCGGGGCGAGGACGGCCGCCGTGTAGCTCGTCGCGAGGAGCAGCATCGGCGTGGGCAGCCGGCGGGCCAGCGCCGGCAGGTCCGCGAGTAGCTCCTGGGCGTGTGCTGTGTTGCCGGAGGCGACGGCGGCATCGGCGAGATCCGGTGCGAGCCACCAGCGGATGACCGGGTGGTAGCAGTCCTGGTCGACGTCAAAGGTGGCTGCCAGGTGTTCGAATGCCTCGGTGGGACGCCCGTCGAGCAGTGCGAGCAGGCCGCGCGCGTGCCGGGCTCCGGCGAGGATGTAGCGCATCCCCGGCACCAGCCGGCTGGATGCGATGTGGTCGAGCTGTCGCTGCGCGGTGTGCTGGTCGCCTCGCAGCGCACTGACCAGCGCGATGTTGGTACGGGTGGCAGCTGCGGTGAAGTGCTCGCCGTTCTCACGGGCGATGGCGTGGGACTCCTGGGCCTCGGCGTGGGCCCGGTCCAGGTCGCCGAGCCAGATCCGCACGTATGCGTTCGCACCGAGCATTCTGGCGAGCATTCCGGCCCGCTCCTGGATCCGGCACACGTCGGCCGCCCGCGTGAGCTGGTCGACGCATCGGGGGAAGTCGCCGAGTACCAGGTGTGCGCTGCCCAGGAACCGCAGGCCGTCGGCGTCGAAGTCCCGGCCGTTCAACCTCTCGAGACGATCGAGGACATCCGGTCCACAGCGCTCGGGCGAGGCGTAGGCGAGAACGGCGAGCGCCAGGGGGTCCTGCTCGACGGAGTCGAGCGCCTCGGCCTGCGCGACGATCTCGGACCGCGCCGACGGCGACGCGCCCTGGAAGAAGCATCGCGTGGCAGCGCGCCACAACAGGCTGCCGGTCAGTTCGCGCTCACCCGCCCCGCTCGCCGTGCCCGCGGCCCGTGTCAGCTGTGTGATCCACCGGTCACCGTCGTGCGGATCGAACGCCACGACCTCGGCGACGTTCAGCAGGCGCGCGCGCCCGACCGCGCTCAGCTCACCCGGGTCTGCCTCGTCGAGCAGCGCCCGGGCCTCCCCGTGGGCACCGACCTCGGTGGCCAGTTCGGCGGCCCGCACGAGCAAGGCGCTTCGGCGTTCCGTGTCCGAGGCGAGTGCGGCCGCACGCTGCAGGGCGGTCAGTGCGACCGTCGCCGCCTGTCGCCCACTCGCCGCGCAGGCCAACTGCTCCAGCTCCTCCGCCAGCTGGTCGTCCGGGCCGAGCGCAGCGGCGGCGCGGTGCCAGATCGCCTGTGCAGGGCGCCGCCGCATCGCCGTGGCAAGTGCCCGGTGGGCAGCGAGCCGGGTGTGGAGTCCTGCGGTCGAGTAGATCGCCGACCGCGTCAGCGGATGCGAGAAGCGAAGACCGGCATCGGCGTACTCGACGATGCCGGCGTCGACCGCATGGTGGATGGCGTCGGTGGTCACCGGCTCCGGTGCGATCATCGACGCCGCGTCCATGACGACCCGAAGGCCGCACGCGGTGTCGGCCGCGAAAGTGAGCAGGAACGCGCGTGCGTCCTCGGGAAGGTCCCGGAGGCGCCCGGCGAAGGTCCGTTCGAGGCGTTCCGTGAGCGGGACAACGCTCCAGTTGCCAGGCAGCAGCGTTCGTGCGCTCGGGTACGTCCCGGGAAGTTCGACGAGCGCCAACGGGTGTCCTGCGGCGTGCGTGAGGATGTGAGTCCGCGCGCCGGCGTCGAGGTCGGGCGCCCGTGCGGTCAGGAGCCGCTCCGCGTCGTCCGGCGAGAGCCGGGACAGCGCGCGCTCGGGTAGGCCGCTGCGCCCGAGCGGTTCCCCGTGGCCGGACCGGGCCGCGACCGCCGCGACGATCCGGTGGCCGCCGAGCCTGCGCGCGACGAAGCCGAGGACCGCGGCACTCAACTCGTCCAACCACTGAGCATCGTCGACGAGAAGCAGAACGGGTCGTGCGGCGGCCGCCTCCGCGAGCAGTTCGAGCGTGGCGAGCGCAACCGTGAACTTGTCCTCCTGCATCTCCTCCACCCGGAAGGCACCGAGCAGCGCGCGACGCCGGGCCGGGCTCAGGCGCTCCAGCAGCCCCGCGAGGGGATACAGCAGCTGGTGCAGCGCGCCATAGGGGAACCGATCCTCCGCCTCCACGCCACTCGAGACCAGCGTCGACATGCCGCGGAGCTCCGCCTCGACCCGCAACGCCCGCAGGAGCTCGGACTTGCCGATTCCCGGCTCACCGCGGATGACCAGCGCCGAGCCCTCACAGGCCACCGCAGAGTCGAGCATGCAGCGCAACGCGGTGAGCTCTGCGGCACGTCCGACGAACGCGGTGCGGTGCTCGCGCACCGTCGACCAACTGGTGGAACGCCCGTCCTCCGGCGCCGCCGTCGCCCAGAGCGTCCTGCCCTCGTCGAGCGCCTCGGGAGCGGTTCGGGGCCACCTGGCGTATGCCACCTGCCCGGCGGGTGCCGGCGCCGCAGCGCCACCGGCATCGACGGCGGCGAGAATCGCACGATGCCGGCCCGGCTCGCTGGACTTCGACGACATGGTGAGCTCCCGACTGTGGACGGCGACGATGCGTCCGGCGCCGGGGGCCGAGGTCCGTCCCGCGGACTTCGGCCCCTGGAGCACTGTCGCGCGTCTCGCCTCACCTCGACCCCGGGCGACTCCCGGGCAGGAACCCTGGCCGCACCCGGGCTGCGGGAACTCGCGCGCCGCCGGAACGCTGTCGAGTTCGGGGATGGCGTCCGGATCGCACGGCGAGCGGCCGGTCGGTTGGTTCCTCGCGCGCGCGTTCGGGGCCCGCGAGCTCGCCATCGCGCTGGCCACCCTGCTCGGACCCACGTACCGCCCGCGGGCCGGCCTCAGGCTCGGGATGATCGCCGACACGGCCGACGTCGCCTCGATCCTGGCTCGGACGACGGCGGCGCGGCATCGCGGCCGGGGCCGCGCTCGTGATCGGTGGCGCCGCCGCACCCTTCGCCACAGCCGGCGCAGGCGTCCTCGCCGACGGTGACATCATCGAGCACCGCGGGCGGCGGGCGGAAGATCGACTCCAGCGACCTCGACAGGAGACCGCGCGGTCATGACCTTCTCCGAGCAAGCACCCAGCCGGGAGTTGCAGACGCCGACCGGCGAGGTGACCGACATCGTGCGCTCGGGCAGGGACAACGGCGGCGCCGACCTGCGTCAGGTGCGTACCCACGACCATGCGGTCTTGGTTCGCGCGATCCAGACCTGGTGGGGCGACTCGCGCACCCCGCAGGAGGCAGTGCAGCTTTCCTTGCTGCTGCCCCGGCTGTTCGTGGAGTTCTTCCGCGAAACCAGCTTCGTCATGGAGCGTGGAGATGTGCTCGCAGGCTTTCTCATCGGACTGCACCCGACCAGTGACCCGGAGGAGGCCTACGTCCACTTCGTCGGCGTGAACCCGAACCTACGGCGCGCCGGTGTCGCCCACCGCCTCTACACCACGTTCTTCGAACGAGCGCTCGCCGCGGGACGCCACCACATCCGGGCCGTCACCTCACCGGCCAACTCCGGCTCGATCTCGTTCCACCGCGCGATGGGGTTCGAACTCGAACCGAGCGACTACGAGATCGACGGTGTGCCGGTGCACCGCGACTATGACGGTCCGGGTCAGGATCGGGTTTGCATGCGGCTCACGCTGAGGGTGCCGGACTCCGGCCCGTCAGGACTCACGCGTGGTGCTCCCCCTGGATGACGCTCGTCAGGAACTCCAGTTCGACATCCGGCTGCGCGGGGATGAAATGACCGACGCCCGGAAGCAGCCGCACCGTCGCGTGCGGGACCGTGTCTTCGAGCCGCCGCTTGGTCTCCGCGGAATCCACCATGACGTCCCGCTCCCCGACGAGTACGTGCACGGGCATGGTCAGCCGTCGCAACGTCTCGTCGTCGAACACGGGAAGCTCGCCCATGCGGTAGCGGTAGTTCTCCGCGACGAGCATCACCTCCTCGACGACCATCGTGGCGACCGCGGGTTCCATGGTCGACAACCCTGAGCCGAGCACCTCTGTCACCGACTTACGCCGGCCCCACCGCCCGAGAGAATTCAGCAGGAGGGCCTTCAGCAGGAACCCCTTCTTCTGCCTGCCGATACCCGTCGGGCACGACAACGCCAGGCGTTCCACCCTGCCGGGCCGCCGCGTGGCGTAGTCCAGCGCGAGCCAGCCGCCGAGGGAGATCCCCATGATCCGGACCTGCTCCAGCCCGAGGAATTCCAGTACCCCATCCAGCCACACCGCGTACCTGTCGGACGCCATGGGCGGGCGGGACGGCGCGCTGAGGCCGCGCTCGCCGATCACGTCGACGGCGTACACCCGGAAATGCGTGGCGAGTTCCGCAATGCTGTCGATCCATTGCGCCGAGTTGCCTCCGGAGCCGTGGAGCAGCACCAGCGCAGGTGCGGTGGCCGGGCCGGATGCGATGACGAAGGTCTCGCCCTCGCGCGTGGGCACGTGGAACCGTTCGTTCTCGACCGGCCAGCGCTCCAGCGCCTGCAGATAGCGCTCGCGTAGCAGGCGGGCCCCGGCTTCCGACCGGTAGATCTCGCTCATGTTTCCGGCTCCTCGATCACGGCGCTGATCAGCCCGAAGATGTCCGCGCTCGTGGACAAGCTGCCGAGCACGACGATCTTCAGGTGGGCGCGCTCTTCGTCGTAGACGATGTTCAGGCGCAACTGCCCGTCGCCGTCGCGGCGATGGGCTGTGGCAGTGGTCAGTACGGTGCTCAGGCGGCTGACCGTCTCGGGGCTGATCGCATCGATCTCCACGATGCTCGACACCCCGACATGGCGACGGCGGACGACCGTGTCGCGGACGGCGGGCTCGGCAGGCCGCCCGGTGAACGCCTCGAGGTCCGCGCGCGCGATGCGGTACTGCTTGCCGATCCGCACGGCCGTGAGCCGCCCCTCGCGGATGTAGTTGCGCACCGTACGCACGTGCAGACCCAGCCGGTCGGCGACTTCGTCTGCCGTGAACAACTCTTGCGTCACGTAAACTACCGTATCAGACCTCAAACTTCGCCATCTCACGGGGCGGATAGGGAAGTTTTCGGTATGATCGACGGCGCGGTGCACGACCTCGATCGGTTCACCACGATCACGCAGGCCACCCTGCTGCTGATCAGCTCAGCGACCGGCGAGGTGCAGTCCCGCCTCATGAAGAGCCTGTCCCGGCCCCGGCCGAAGCCGGAGCCGGGACAGAAGGTTGTCCGTGTGTCAGATCAGAAGCTGGCCTTGGGCACGCCCTGGCCGGGGTCGACCTGGTGCGGCCCGCCCTTGCCCGGGCTGACGTCGAAGTCGAAGATCGCGGTCGGGATGTAGACCGTCGAGCACGAGTTCGGGATGTCGACGACTCCGGAGAGCCGGCCCTCGATCGGTGACGCGCCCAGAATCATGTAAGCCTGCTCCGGCGTGTAGCCGAACTTGACCAGATAGTCGATCGCATGCAGACAGGCCCGCTGGTAGGACAGTTGCGCGTCCAGGTAGTGCTGCTTGCCCTCCAGCGTCACCGAGGTACCCGAGAAGGCCAGCCATTCGCTGAACTGCGGATCCGTGGTGCCGGGCATGAAGATGGCGTTCTCGGAGACACCGTAGGTCTGCATCCCGCCCTTGATCAGGTCGACCCCGAGATCCATGAAGCCGCCCATTTCGATGGCTCCACAGAAAGTGATCTCACCGTCACCCTGGGAGAAATGCAGATCGCCCATCGACAACTTTGCGCCGTTGACGAAGACCGGATAGAAGACCCGGGTTCCCTTGGTGAAGTTCTTGATGTCCTGGTTGCCACCGTTCTCCCGCGGCGGCGCAGTGCGGGCGGCCTCGCGGGCGACCCGGTTGAACTCGTCACCCTCCAGCGTCCCGAGGATGGCCGAGTCGGGCAGGGGTGGCAGCGCGAGCGGTGGCACCCGTGTCGGGTTGGTGTCGATGAGCTCCTGCTCACGTGCGTTCCACTTGGCGAGCAGGTTCGCCGAGGGCGCGGTACCCATCAGCCCGGGGTGGACGATGCCGACGAACGAGACACCAGGGATGTGCCGGGAGGTCGCCACGCCACCGCGGAAGTCCCAGATCACCTTGTAGGCGTCGGGGAACTGCTCGGTCAGGAACCCGCCGCCGTTCTGCGTGGCGAAGATTCCGGTGTAGCCCCAGCCCTGCCCGGCGAGCGGCCCGGAGTCCTCCTGCGGCACGGGGCCGACGTCGAGGATGTCCACTACCAGCAGGTCCCCGGGCTCGGCACCCTCCACCTCGATCGGCCCGGACAGCACGTGCACGCCCGGCAACGGCGCGTTCAACACGTCGTCGGCGGAGTCGTCGTTGTGGATCGCGCCGTCGAACCACTCCCGGCAATCCACCCTGAACGTGTCCCCGGGCTTGACCCGTACATGCGCGGGGATGTCGGGGTGCCATCGGTTGTGGCCGACGATCTGTTGATCGGTGAAGCTCTTGCTGTTGTCCAGCGGGAACACGACCTTGGGCATTGGATCTCTCCGTAGTCTCCGATTCGCTGAAGAGAAATGAACGTGTCCGTCGACCCCGTGGACGCCGAGATGGCAGGGACCGCGGAGTGGATCACGTCGGCCATCGCAACGCTCCGATGGTCACACGGCCGTTGCCCGTGACCGGCTCCGCACGGCTGGCCGCACACGGGCAGCGGCGGCCTTTCGTCCACACAGGTTTCTCCGCCCGACGCCCATGGGCCTCACCCGATCCAGGTGAAATCAGCCGATCATCGACAGCGGCCCGCCCAGCGGCGCCCGATTGCCCACTCACGAGCGCCCCGATCCCGACCGGATCGTCCGATACGCCGTGTCCCGGACGGCACGGCACTCGCCATAGCGGTGCGTCGTTGATACCTACCCCGCGTGTTGCCCACATCGTGGATGTGTGTTCATATGGCGAACCTGACGACCGACTCCCCGCACTCGCTCGACGGCGAGCGACACCCGGATGGGATACCACCCTTGTCCGACACCGCGATCATCATCAACACGGCCGTCGCCGTACTCGCAGCTGTCCTGCTCATCGTCCGGTTCCGGCTCAACCCGGTGATCTCGTTGATCATCGGTGCGGCCTACCTAGGGCTGAGCACGGGAATGGGGGCCGAAGGCACCGTCAAGGCGATCACCACCGGGTTCGGCGAGATCATGGCCGAGGTCGGGCTCCTGATCGCCTTCGGCGTGCTGACAGGCTCCATGCTTCAGGAGGCCGGAGCGATCCAGCGGCTGGTCGGCACGCTGCTGAAGACGTTCGGCCCCCAACGCATGCCGTACGCGCTGTCCCTCACCCTCGCCACGGCCCTGCAGTCGATCTTCCTCGACGTCCTGCTCGTGATCTCGGCACCGCTGGCGCGCAACCTCGCGCCGCGGATCGGCAGCATGGGCACTGCACGGATGGCGACGGCACTCGCGATCGGCCTCGAGTGCGGGATCGTGCTGATGGTCCCCGGTGTCGGGACCGTCGCGCTGGCCGGTCTGCTCGGCGTGCCGCTGGGCAGGATGCTGATCTTCGGGCTGATCCTGATCATCCCCACCGTCGCCCTGTCGGTGGCCATCATGTCCTTCGTGTTCCGGCACGGCTGGTGGGACGCGGCGAAGGACGAGCAGCCTGGCATGTTCGGCGACGAGGCCACCGGTGCTCAGGCCGGGGAGCAGGGCCAGGAGCGGACCCACGAGCAGGCGCAGTCGACAGAAGCCGTGCAGCCGACCGTCGGCGCCACGCAGACCGCGCTGGAACTGCCCGAGGTGCAGCAACGACGTCACATCTCGCTGATCGTGCTGTTCCTGCCACTGATCGGGGCGCTCCTGCTGATCGGTGCCGGCGCCGTGCTCGACGTCGCAGGCATCGAGAACCCGGTCGTCACGTTCGTCGCCGACCCGGTCATCGCACTCCTCGCCGGGCTGATCGGCACGAGCCTCGTCACCCGCTACACGGTGGGCCGCCACCGGGTGGAGCGGTCGATCGCCACGGGGTTCCGCGAGAGCGGACAGATCCTGATCCTCACCGGGGTGGGGGGCTCCCTGGCCGCCACCATCTCGGCTGCCGGGCTGGGCGACATCCTCGGGAAGTACTTCACGGCGAGCACGGCAGCTCCGCTGCTCGTGGTGTGGGTGATCGCGGCCGCCCTCCACATCGCCGTCGGGTCGGTGAGCATCTCGGCCATCACGGCGGCCGGCATCCTCGCGCCGGTGGCGCCCGCCATCGGGCTCGACCCGGTGCTGATCGCACTCGCCGCCGGCGCGGGCTCGCTGTTCGCCGTGCATGTCACGAGCAACACGTTCTGGCTACTGCAGTCCCTCATGGGGCAGTCGACGCGAGGAACATTGAAGACGTGCTCAGTCGGGGTGTCCGTCGCCTCCGTCGTCGCCATCCTGCTGATCCAACCGCTGGCACTCATCGTCTAGGAGTATTCGTGACCGACGGCCCGATCCGGCCCCTGGACGGGGTCCGCGTGCTCGAGCTGGGCAACTACATCGCGGCTCCGACCGCCGGCAGGCTGCTGGCCGACTTCGGTGCCGAGGTGATCAAGATCGAGCGGCCGGGCACAGGCGACGAAGTGCGCAATTGGCGCTTGTACGCGGGGTCGACGTCGATGCTGTACCGGACGCTCAACCGCAACAAGAAGTCGGTCGTGCTCGATCTGAGGACGACGACCGGCCGGGACACCGTTCTCGGCCTGGTGCGCCACTGCGACGTCCTGCTGGAGAACTTCCGTCCGGGCACGCTGGAGAAATGGGGGCTCGGGCCCGACGAGCTGGACGCCGCGAACCCCGATCTGGTCATCTCGCGCATCTCGGCATTCGGCCAGACCGGCCCGCTCGCCGAGCGCCCCGGCTTCGCAGCCGTCGCCGAGGCCATGGGCGGATTGCGTGAGCTCGTGGGGGAACCGGACCGCCCGCCGGTGCGGGTCGGGGTCTCGATCGGCGACTCGATCGCCGGTCTCTACGCGGCGTTCGGTGCGGTGATGGCGCTGTACCGGCGCGAGGCAGGCCGCTCAGGGCACGCGCTCGGCCGGGCGCCCCTGACCGAACGCGTGATCGACGTTGCGCTCAACGAGGCGGTGCTGTCGATGATGGAGTCGCTGGTGCCCGACCACCTGGCCTACGGCGTGAACCGGAACCGGGTCGGTGGCCGGATGGAGGGCATCGCCCCGTCCAACGCCTATCTGTGCGGCGACGGCTCCAGCGCCATCATCGCCGGCAACGGCGACGCCATCTTCCAGCGCCTGATGGCGACGATCGGGCGACCGGACCTGGCCGACGACCCGTCCTTGAGCAGCAACGCCGGACGCTGGGCCCGCCGTGACGAGCTGGATGCCGCGATCGGCGAGTGGACGGCCACGCGGCCGCGAGCCGAGGTGCTCGAGCAGCTCGACAGGGCCGGGGTGCCTGCCGGACCCAGCTACACCGCGGCCGACATCTGCGACGACGAGCAGTACCGCGCCCGCAACATGATCCAGTACCTCCCGGTGGACACCGGTGGGGACGAACCCCGCGAGGTCGGCTTCCCGGGGATCGTCCCCGTGATCGGCGACGTCTCGCTGCCGGTCCGGACGCCCGGACCGGAGCTCGGCGAGCACACATCCGAGGTGCTCGCCGGTGTACTCGGAATGACCGACGAGGAGATCGCGGCGATCACCGCGGGAGAGGAGCAGTCATGACCGGCACGAGCACGGAGGAGGTCATCCTGCGGGACGTCACCCTGCGCGACGGGCTGCAGCTCACCGGCAAGCTGCTGTCCACCGAGCGCAAGGTGGAGATCGTCCGGGAGCTACTGCGGCTCGGGGTCCCCAGCCTCGAGATCGGCTCGATGGCCCGCCCGGATCTGGTCCCGCCGATGGCCAACACCCTCGAGGTGGTCGAGGCCCTGAGCCCCGACGAGCTCGCCAAATGCTGGATCTGGGTCGCCACGCCACGGCACGTGGAACGGGCCGTTGCCGCGGGCGCGCTCAACGTCCAGTACTGCTTCTCGGCCTCCGACGCGCACAACCAGGCCAACATCGGCCGCAGCACCGAGGCAAGCCTGGAAGCCATGCCCGCAGCCGTCGAGACGGCTCGCGCGGCAGGCGGCCGGATCCAGCTCTGCATCGCGACGTCCTTCACCTGCCCGTTCGACGGGCCGGTGCCGGAGGAGCGGGTGCTCGCCATCGCGCGGGACGCCCGAGCGGAGGGCGCCGAGGACATCGTGCTCTGCGACACGCTCGGGCAGGCGATTCCCGCCCAGGTCACGAGCCTCGTCTCGCGGGTGCGGGAAGAGACGCCTGCCCGCCGGATCGTCTACCACGGGCACGACACCTGGGGACTGGGCGTGGCCAACACGCTGGCCGCGATCACCGCGGGCGCCTCGGTGGTCGACGGGTCGCTCGGCGGGCTCGGTGGCTGCCCGTTCGCACCAGGTGCGAGCGGGAACACCTCGTCGGAGGACATCGTCTTCGCGACCCGGCCGTCCTGGCTCACGCCGACCGGCCTCGCGCACATGGTCGAGCTCTCCGAGGACCTGCTCGCCGATCTCGGTGAGCCGAACCGGTCGAAGACCGCGCAGGGCGTGCGGTCGACGGCGTCGGCGTTCGAGTGGGTGGCCGGGCCGCGCCACTGAGCACTAGCTCGGGTAGCGCCCGCCGAGGGTCCTGGTGAGCTTCTCGGCGCTCCCGACCAGCAGATCCACCCACTCCTCGCACCGGGCCAGCGGCATCCGGATCGTCGGTCCGCTGATCGACACCGCTCCGACGAGCTCCGCGGCGGAGTTGAACACCGGGGCCGACAACCCGGACGAGCCGTCCTCACGCTCGGCCGTGGTGATGGCGAACCCGTCGCTGCGCGTCTGCCGGATCAGCTCCCGCAAGAGCTCCGGGCTCGTGACCGTGGTGTCGGTGATCGGTTCCAAGGGCCGCGCCAGCACGGCCTCGGCGAGCTCGGGGTTCCACGCGAGCAGCACCCGGCCCGCCGACCCGGCGTGCAGCGGGAGGATCTTGCCGACGTACATGTCGCGCCGCAGGACGTGCCGGGTGTCGGCCACCGCCACGCAGACCCGGAACCCCTGCTCCTCACGGAAGAAGCAGCTCGTCTCCCCCGTGGCGTCGCGCATCTCGCGCAGCACCGGGTTGACGATCGTCAGCACGTCGACGCCCTTGACCGCTGGGGCCGCCCAGTACGCCATGCGCACGCCGATCCGGATCTGGTCGCCGACGCGGTCCAGCAGCCCCTGCGCCACCATGTTCGTCACCAGCCGCTGGACGGTCGAGGTCGGCAGGCCGGTGGCCTGCTGGATCTCGCTGAACGTCAGTGCCGGGCGGGCGAGGGAGAACGCGTCGAGGATCTCGGTGATCTTGCCGAGCACCAGCAGCGGCGTGTGCCTCGACGAGCCAGAACCCTCGTCCACGGACATGGTCGAGAATCTAGACCGTGCAGTGCCCGGGTTCACGTCACCCGGCTCGGTTGCGCGTGACGAGGGAGACGTGGCGGCGAGGCGTGGCGAGGACGCTTGCCGGACCGCCAGAACGGGAATGGCATGGCCATACAACCCGCGCCTGCACACCGTCTCATCCACTGCCGCGGTGCCCGGGCACGGGTCCGTACGACCGATGCACGCGCAAGTGCCTGCCCTCGCGGGCGGACCGAGAAGGGACGTGACCAGGATGACCGATACCGTGACGCGCACGGCGACACGCGCCACCGGCGGTGTGCGAAAGGGCGCCGGAGGGGCCGGAAGTCGTGTCGCGGGCGAGGTTGCGCGCAAGGCGATGAGCGACGCCGGCACCAAGGTGCTCGGCACCGTGGTCGACATGGCCATCGCGCGGGTCGACAGGGTCGCGAACCGGCTCGACGACTTCGCGGAGAGCGGCGGCACCGGGTTGCGCGAGGCGCTGACAGGCAAGCCCAAGCAGAAGAAGAAGCCCCGCGCGACCGGCACGGCGATGCCGGCGCGGATGGGCGCCGCGTTCAGTCTCGTGGTCGCTCGCGCCATGGCGCTGTTGCAACTCCTGCAGCGCCTGGCGTTGCAGCTGCTCGAGGCGCTGCAGCGGCTCGCCGGCCGACTCCGCACGGGGCCTGCGAAGAAGCAGACAGCCGACGCGGAGGACGCTCGGCCCGAGGCCGCGAACGAGAACGGCGGACCGCGCAAGCGCCCGGAGAGCCGCGGGGAACGCCGTCCGCGCACACAGCGCCGTACCAGGCCGGACGCCCAGGCGGAGCGGGCCCGCCCCCGCCCCCGCCGACGTCCGGCGGCTCCCGGAGGCAACGCGTAGTCCGCGGCGTCGCTGCCACGAATTCTGACTACGAGCGGGTCCGCCGACGTCCGCCGCGGCCGGTCGCGGCCACCCCGATCGCAGCGAGGACGACGGCGAACCCGCCCAGCCCTCCGGCGACCGTGGCGACCGACGCGAGAGCGCCGACGAACAGCGGGCCGCCCCCGTCTCCCAGCTCGCGCCCGACCTCGGCCGACCCCATCGTCTGGCCCAGTCGCTCGGGACGTGACCCGGCGGCGAGGTCGGCGAAGGCGACCGGCGTGATCGTCCCGACGCCCAGGCCGACCGCCACCGCGGCCGGGATCAGACCGCCGAGGCCCGGCACCGTCGCGGCGATGACGAACCCGGCCACGGTCAGCGCGAACCCCGCTGCCATCGCCTGCCGCGAGCTCAGCCGGCCGCGGTCGTGCGCCCGGCCCGCCCGTGGCTGAACCAGGGTCGAGGCCAGCGCCAGGCAGGCCACGACCGCACCGGTGGCGACCGGGGGCAGCCCGCTGCTCACCCCGATCACCGGGAAGAAGCCCACGCCGACGGACAAGGCGGCTGTCGTCGCCGCGAGTGCCGACGTCGGCCGCAGGAAACCGGGCTCGAGCAGTCTGCGTCCGAGGTCGGCCAGGGTCTGCCGGCGCCGCGGCAACGGGGCGACCACCGGAACCGTGACGGCGACCCAGATCGCCACGGCGGCCGCCACCGCGCCGAGGGTGGCGAACAGCGCCGCCAGCCCGCCAAAAGTGATGATCACGCTGCCCAGCAACGGCCCGGCGGTGTACCCGAGGCCTTTCCATGCGCCGTAGGACCCGAAGACCCGGCCCCGTCTCGTCGGGCCGACCAGCCTGCCGACCATCGCCCCGGCCGCCGGGGAGAACGCCGAGGCGGCCGCCCCCTGGCCGAGGCGCACCAGCGCCAGCGCCACGATCGACCCGGAAGCCGAGCTCACCAGGCCCAGCAGGTCGACAACGACGAACACACCGGAGACCAGCGCGAACACCACGAGGCCGCCGAGCAGAACCGGGCGTGGTCCCCACCGGTCCGCCAGCGACCCGAACACGGGCTTCAGCACCACCTCTGCGATGTCGTAGACGGCGAGGGCGAAGCCGAGGGCGAACAACGACACCTGCGCCGTCACGAACTGCGTGCCGAGGCTCGCGGCGACCGCGTGTGCCCCGAACGCGGTGACGAAACCCGCGCTGTACAGCGGTGCCAGCACGCGGAACGGGGTCACCTCGGCGGTAGTCGCGACGCCCGGTGCCCCCCGTTGCTGGCCGGATGCAGGTACGTCGTTCATCGGGTTCCTGGTCTCCTCGTCCCGCCGAATGCGGCGATCTCGCGGATCAGATCTGATGAAGGGCGGCGAAGACCTGCTCGGTGTATTCCTCCAGCCGCTCCGCGCAGTGCTTGAGCTGCTGGTCGGCCTCAGCGCTGTTCGGCGCGCCGAAGACGTCCCGCGTGCGGATGTCGCGGTGCCATCGGCGGAGCCGCTCGAGGCTCTGTTCCTCTTCCTCGAGCTCGGCCAGGGTGAACTTGCGGGTGCGGATCTCCTTGTCGATCTCGGCGTCGAACTTCCTGCAGTCGGCCAGGAACTCCACCCACTCGGCTGTCCGATCAGCGGTGAACAACGCCACCAGACGGGCCCGGTCCTGCTCCGTGCGACCGGCCCCCACGACGGCGACCGCCTCTCCGTCGCCTCGCTCCGCCATGTCCCGCACCCGATCGACGGCCGCGTTCATCGTCTGGACGTCCGGCAGGGCCCAGCACCCCTGCCCGATCGACAGGGCACCTGCCCGCCGCAGCTCGCGCCATATGGCGACGCGGTGCCGTGACGGCTGCGCAGGCACGCGAACCGACAACACCAGCCACTGACACTCCGCCGCCGTCACGACCAGGAATGTAGCAGCTGTTACATCGCAGGAGGTGCCTGCCGGCCGCTGTCTCCACAGCGTGCAGCAGGTGCGCCGGGACGAGGTGGGGTGTTCCGTCTCCTGACCGTTCGAATCCCCGCCACGCCCGCGCACCTCGCCATCGTCGAGGTCGCGGGCGTTTCGGCACGCGGGCGCATCGCTTCGTCTCCGCTTGACCACCCCATGAAGCGGTCGCTATAAAAAGAGGCCATCTGAATGCTGAAGTGGTGTGTTCATTCGACATCCGCGCAGCGTGTCGATCTGCCGCAGGCAGGCTTCTGCCGGTCGTTCGTCCCACCGGGTCCATTGATCATTCCCGTCCGGGAGCACTACCCGGTAGCCACGCTCTCAGGAACGGAAGCAACGGCATGGATCTTTCCGATCGGGCACTGGCCGAGGTACCACGCCTCACCATTCGGGACGTCAGGATCGCAACGTGGATCTGCTTCTTTGCGTGGACCTTCGCCGTCTACGATTTCGTGCTCTTCGGCAATCTGCTGCCCAAGCTCGCCGCTGACCTGGGCTGGACCTCGGCGGAGTCGACCGGCATCAACACCTGGGTGACGGCCGGAACCGCGCTTGTCGCGTTCGCCGTCGGCCCACTCGTCGACCGGGTCGGACGCCGCCGCGGCATCGTCATCGCGGTCGTCGGCGCCGCCGTGGCGTCGGCCCTGACCGCGCTGGCCGGATGGGTCATCGGCATCGTCGGTGGGGTCGGCGTGGTGCTCCTGATCGTCGTCCGGTCCCTCGCCGGTCTCGGCTACGCGGAACAGGCCATCAACGCGACCTATCTCAACGAACTGTTCGCGAACGTCTACCGCGACGACCCTGCCATGGTTCGGCGGCGCGGCCTCATCTACTCGCTCGTGCAGTCCGGGTGGCCGGTGGGTTCGGTCCTGGCGGCGGTGTCGATCTACCTGCTGTTCCCGCTCGGTGGCTGGTCGCTCTGCTTCATCGTCGCCGTGTTCCCTGCGGTGTTCATGCTGTGGGCGGCCCGCTACCTCAAGGAGAGCCCGCAGTTCGCCGCCCGCCACCGCGCGGAGACGCTGCTCAAGCACGGGCGCACCGACGACGCGCACCAACTCGCCGAGAGCGCGGGCGTCGACCTGACCGACCGCTCGGCGCCACTGGCCTCCGCCTTCAAGGGCGAGTCGCTGCGGTCGACCGTCGTGATCGGCACGGCGTTTCTGCTGAACTGGCTCGGTGTCCTCGTGTTCGCCATCCTGGGCACCTCGCTGCTGACGGCTCCCGACGGCAAGAACATCGCCTTCACCAACGCACTCGCGATCCTGATCGTCTCCAATGCCACCGCCTTCGCCGGCTATCTGTTCCACGGCTGGCTCGGCGACCGCATCGGCCGGCGCAACGCGATCGCGATCGGCTGGGTCTTCTCGGCGCTGTCCTTCGGCGCCATGCTGCTGGGACCGTCCGGGAACTTCGGCCTGATCATCGGCCTCTACAGCGCCGGCCTGTTCTTCCTGATCGGGCCGTACTCGGCGCTGCTCTTCTTCAACGGTGAGAGTTTCCCGGTCCACACCCGGGCGACCGGCGGCTCGATCATCAACGCCGCAGGTCAGATCGGCGCCATCATCGGCGGGCTGCTCGTCACCTACTCGTTGAGCAGGGGCGCCGGCTGGACGACCGCGGCGTTGCTCTGGGGATGCCTGCCGATCCTCGTCTCGGGCCTGCTGATCCTCGGAGCGCGCAACGTGGACCCCCGCAGGGCGAGGCTCGACTGACCCCTAGCCGCGCTGCCGGCGCAGCCGCCCCGGCGGCATGCCGTACCGGTCCCGAAAGACCCGGCTGAAATACGCCGGGCTCGCAAAACCCCAGCGTCGGGCGACCACGGCCACCGGCTCGGAGCCGAAGAGCAGGTCGTCGTGGCTGCGGGCGAGCCGCCGGTGCCGGATGTAGCTGCCGAGGCTCATGCCCAGCCCGTCGACCGACGAATAGAGGGTGCGTACCGACACCCCGTGTGCGGTGGCGATCTTGCTCGGGCACAGCAACGTGTCGTCGAGGTTGGCGTCGATGTAGTCGAGCACTCGCTCCCGCAGTTGCAGGGCGGGCCAGCGGGCGCGGTCCGGGCCGTTGCCGCCCTGTAGCCGGTCGAGCGGTCGGAGAAGCTCGGTGACGAGCAACGCCGATGCCTCGCGGGCTCCGTCGGCCATCGTGGGCAGCTGATCGTTCAGCACCGACAGCACCTGCACCAGGGACCGAGTAGGCGCATGGTCGCGAGGCAGCGTCCGAACGAACGACCGGCGGTAGCTCGGCAGTGCGGTAGCGGCCAGTGAGCGCGGCACGATCAGGGTGGTCTTGGTCAGCGGCTCCAGGATCTCGTAGTCGCCGGTGGCTGCGCCGTCCCAGATCATCGCGTCACCCGGACCGAGCACCACCCGCTCATCGTCCGACTCGACGGCCTGGCGCCCGGATTCGATGAAGTGCAACCCGACCACGTCGCGGGTGTTGGCCGTCACCTGCCGCCGGGTGCGCCGCCCGCGATGCGGGAACACCGACGTGCGCAACAGCGACATCGTGCCCATCCGGTTCTCCTGCACATCCGCGGCAAATTCCTGATTCGGGCGGCTGACCATGTCGATGGCGAAAGCCAGATGCGTAGCGGACAGTAGGTCGCACCATGCCCCGAAACGGGCCCGCGGTGGAATCCCGGACATGCTCCACCGCCGCTCGTGGTCCACGACCTCAACGGTACTGACCGACCGGCGCCCACATGGTAGGCCGTGCAGCACGGATCAGGCGCTGGACAACTCCGGCCGCTTCGCCGGCCATGGCGTCGACTCGCGGTGCACTCACGGAAGAATTCGCCGAGAAGCCGCCAGATTGTCCGTTCAACCTGATGAAGGAACTAGTTGGCGAGACCGCGAGAGGTGATCATCGGTAACATCGTTCCACGAACAGAGGGCTGCCGATGCATATAGCGATTGTCGGGGCAGGGCTGGGTGGACTGGCCGCGGCGGTGGCCGCGCACCGGGCGGGACACGAGGTCACGGTTCTCGAACGGGCACCCGAACTGCGCGAGGCGGGCGCCGGGGTCGCCATCCTGCCCAACGGGTTGCTGGCCCTGGACTCGCTCGGCGTCGGCGCGCGTCCGCGGGCGGGTGCCGCCTTGCACGACGGTGGCGGCTTCGCCCTGCGCGACCGTCACGGACACACCCTGCTCGCTCCCGAGCCGGCGGCCGTGGTCCGCCCGACCGGCTCACCGTTCGTGGCCGTGCGCCGGCCTTGGCTGCACGGCCTGCTGGCCGGTGCACTCCCTGCGGGCACCATCCGGACCTGGTCGGAAGTCACCGGAGTGCGGGAAACGGACGTGCACGTCGAAGTGGACGGGGTCCCTGACGTGCAGGCGGACGTCGTCGTGATCGCCGACGGTGCCGGCAGCCTGCTGCGCCGGGCACTGTTTCCCACCCATCCCGGCCTCGCCGGCTCCGGGGAGAAGGCGGCGCTGGCGATCGCCCCTGTCGCTCCCGCGGCCGCGGCGCCGGTCGTCGGTGAGCTGCTGGACGATCGCACCGGCGACCGCTTCGGCTGCCTGCCCATGGTCGAGGGCGTCTACTGGTACTCGCTGTGGCGGGCGAGCGCGGACAACGCGGCGGTCGATCCCGAGCAGCGCCATCGCTGGCTGCTCGATCGGCGCGCCGACTGGCACCCGTCAGTCGCGGCGCTGATCGCGGCCACCCCTCCCACCGGCGTCCACGTGGTCGAGACGGCCCAGCTCGTCCGGCCGCTGCCCACGCTCGCGGTCGGCCGGGTGGCGCTGCTGGGCGACGCGGCGCACGCGATGACTCCCGACCTCGGGCAGGGCGCCTGCCTGGCGTTCGAGGACGCCGTGGCGCTCGGAAAGGTCCTCGTCGACGCGGATCCGGCCTACGTGCCCGCAGCGCTGCAGATCTACTCAGCCCGCCGGCTGCCCCGCACCTCCCAGCAGCAGTGGGAGGCACGCCGGATGAACCGGATGCTGCGGCTCACCGGTGGCCAGGCACAGCTGCGCAACACCGCGCTCCGGTGCGTCCCGCGGTCACTCGCCACGCACGATCTGGCCGCCCAGTTCCGGTTCGACGAGGACGTGCCCTGACCGCGTCACGCAGCCGGGCCGACCCGCGACATGGACACATCTCGCGGAACGCGGCGCGCGTCGAACAGCGATACGTGTCCATGTCGCGGCTGCCGGGGTCTACGCAGGCGTCGCCCGGGCCGTCTCCCGCAGCACGTACTTCTGGATCTTGCCGGTGGAGGTCTTCGGCAGTTCGCCGAAGACCACGCGCTTCGGCGCCTTGAACCGGGCCAGGCGACCCTTCACGTGATCGATGATCTGCCCCTCGGTCACCGACGCACCCTCGTGCACGGTGACGTAGGCGACCGGGACCTCGCCCCACTTCTCGTCCGGCGCAGCGACCACCGCCACCTCCAGAACCGCCGGATGCTCGAAGATGGCCTGCTCCACCTCCACCGAGGCGATGTTCTCCCCGCCCGAGATGATCACGTCCTTGCTCCGGTCCCGCAGCTCCACGTACCCGTCCGGATGCAGCACACCGAGGTCGCCGGTGCGGAACCACCCGTCCGGCACGGCCGCTGCCGTCGCCTCCGGGTCGTTCAGATAGCCGAGCATCACGTTGTTGCCGCGCAACGCGATCTCCCCGATCGTCGTCCCGTCCGCCGGGACGTCCGTGCCGTCCGCGGCCACCACCCGAGCGCGGCACGAGATCATGTTCCCCACGCCCTGGCGTGCCTTCAGCCGGGCCTGCTCGTGGGCGTCGAGGGAGTTCCACTCCGGTCGCCAGTCGCAGATCATCACCGGCCCGAACGTCTCCGTCAGGCCGTACAGGTGCGTCACGTCGAACCCCAGGTCGCCCATCCGCCGCAGGATCGCCGGGCTCGGCGGCGCCCCGCCGGTCGCCACCCGCACGGGCGGCCCGGACAGCGGAGCGGCCTCCGGTGCGTAGGCGATCATCGAGAGCACCGTGGGCGCGCCGTTGAGGTGGGTCACCCCCTCCTCCCGGATCAGCCGCCACACCTGCGCCGGCTCCACCTTGGGCAGGCAGACGTGCGTGGCACCCGCGGCCGTGACCGCCCACGGGAAGCACCAGCCGTTGCAGTGGAACATCGGCAACGTCCACAGGTGCACCGCCGACGGCGAGAGGCCGGTGTGCGCCACCATCGCCAACGCCTGCAGGTACGCCCCGCGGTGGTGGTACATCACCCCCTTCGGCCGCCCTGTCGTTCCGGACGTGTAGTTGATCGACAGCAGCGCCCGCTCGTCGGACGGGGTCAGCGCAAATGGAGCAGCCGCGGCCAGGAGCTCCTCGTACTGCTCACCGGCGCGCACCACCTGCGGCGGCGTCGCCATCCGGCTCAGCACGTGGCTGACCAGCGCGTCGAACGCCGGGTCGTGGACGAGCACCGCGGCCTGCGAGTGCTCCAGGATGTAGGCCACCTCGCCCGCGGACAGCCGGGTGTTCACCGCCACCAGCGGCACCCCCGCCCACGGCACGCCGAAGTTGGCCTCCAGCAACACGTGGGTGTTCGGCGCCAGCACGGCGACCGGCCGGCCACCGGCGACCGGCGCCAGCGCACCTGCCAGGCGCCGGCACCGGTGGTGCAGCTCCGCGTACGTCCAGCGCTGCCCGCCGTCGACCACGGCGATGCGGTCACCGTGCGCGGCCGCCGCACGGTCCAGGTAGGACACCGGCGTCAAGGGCTCGAAGGAGAGCGCCTCGAGATCGGTTCCCATCACCCGGCCTCCTCGCGCGGGCGCTTGGCGCCCCAGCGGTCCCAGTGCACCACGTCCTCGACGGGGAGCCGCTTCGGCTCCGCCCAGCGTCCCTGTGTCGGGTACCCCATCGGCACCAGCGCCATCGTCAGGGCGTCCTCGGGCAGGCCGAGCATCTCCCGCAGCTCCTCCTCGTGGCCGCCGTAGAGCGTGGTCAGCGACGTGCCGAGGCCGTGGGCCCGGGCGGCGAGGCACAGCTGCTGCACCGCCCCGTAGATCGACGACCCGATGCGCGGGTTCGTGGCGTCCGCCACCCCGCGCAGCACCGGGAACACCCAGACCGGGGCCTCCGCGATGTGGTGGGCGAGGTGCTCGGCGCCGAGGAACCCGCGCTGGGAGAGCCCCCGCGATCCGGGCGGAGCGTTGAGGATGTCCTCGCGCCTGCTGCCGTACGCGGCGTCCCAGTTCTCCCGGTACCAGGCCGCGACCCGGTTCTTCACCTCCGGGTCCGTCACGACGACCCATCCCCAGCCCTGCTGGTTGCCACCCGACGGGCCGCGGATGGCGGCGTCGAGCACCGACCACAGGACGTCGTCCGGGATCGGGTCCGGGGCGAGATACCGGCGTGACGGCGTCGAGTGCAGCGCCTCCATGAGCGGAAGGGACTCCGGCGTCATTGGGTTTCCAAACCGGCGGATGCCCCGGCGTTCGCGCCGGGGAGGAGCCGCCCAGGTCGTAGGGGTGAAGGAGAGCTGACACGGTGACGCGTTATCGTGTGAGCGTGTCCGGTCGGGTGGTGAAGCGGGCGTTCAAGTACCGCTTCTACCCCTCCGACCAGCAAGCTGTGGAGTTGAACCGGACGTTCGGCTGTGTCCGCTTCGTCTACAACCGGGCGTTGGCGGCTCGCACCGCCGCCTGGTACGGCGAGCAGCGGCGAGTGTCCTACGTGCAGTCCTCGGCGATGCGCACCGAGTGGAAGCGCGACCCGGATCTGGCGTTCCTGTCCGAGGTGTCCTCGGTCCCGCTGCAACAAGGCCTGCGGCACCTGCAGGGTGCGTTCGCCAGCTTCTGGGACAAGCGGGCCCGGTACCCGCGGTTCAAGTCCCGCAAGCGGGGACGCCAGTCGGCCGAGTACACCCGTTCCGGGTTCCGGTACCGGGACGGGCAGATCACGCTCGCGAAGATGTCCGAGCCGTTGGACATCCGATGGTCGCGTCCCCTGCCAGGGGGTGCCGAGCCGAGCACCGTCACCGTGTCCAGTGACCCGCTCGGGCGATGGCACATCTCGATTCTGGTCGAGGCCACCGTGCACGACGCCCCGACCACGGACGCGACGGTGGGGATCGACGCGGGGATCACCTCGCTGGTCACGCTGTCGACCGGGGAGAAGGTCGTGAACCCGCGTCATGAGCGCCGCGACCGGACGCGTCTCGCCACAGCCCAGCGGGCGCTGGCGAAGAAGCAGAAGGGCTCGAACAACCGAGAGAAAGCCCGCAGGAAGGTCGCCCGCGTCCATGCGCGGATCACCGACCGCCGCCGGGATCACCTGCACAAGCTGTCGACTCGTCTCGTTCGTGAGAACCAAACGATCGTGATCGGAGACCTCAGCGTGCGGAACATGGTGGGTAACCACTCGCTCGCCAGGGCGATCTCCGACGCATCGTGGTCGGAGCTGCGAGCCATGTTGGAGCACAAGGCTGAGTGGTACGGGCGGGACCTCGTCGTGGTCGACCGCTGGTACCCCTCGTCCAAGGTGTGCTCCGCGTGCGGGGTGCTGCGGGACAAGTTGGCGCTGAACGTGCGGCAGTGGTCGTGTCGTTGCGGCAGCGTTCACGACCGGGACGTGAATGCCGCCATCAACATCAGAGCGGCCGGGCTGGCCGTGCTCGCCTGTGGAGACGGTGTCAGACCTGCTCGCGCGCAAGCGCGGGCGGGCAACGGTTGCTGAATCAGGAACTCTCGATCGCGAGGTCGAGAATCCCCGTCCTTCAAGTCGGGGAGTAGTCAAGCATGACCTCCAGTCGAGCAGAGCAGCAGCAGTGAGGAGACGAGTGGACCACGCCGGGAGAGTCCCGGCGCCGAGTGCTCCTCACCCGACCTCGGCCGGGGTCGTGAGCGGGGACCGCACCGGCCGGTGAGCGGCGACGATCACCCCGTATGCAACGAGGTCCGCCGACTCCGCGGGGTCGTCGGCGAGCACGAGCGCGCTCTGCACCCCGATGTCGAGAAGGATCTTCGCCGCGAGAGCGGCCGCATGCCGGTCGCCCGTCCCGCATCCGCGCACCGCCTGCACGCGCCCGACCCCGGACAGCTCTCGCCTGCGCAGGTAGACGAGCACGCCCCGCTCCGCGCGGTCGATCGCCGCGAGCGCTGCTGCGAGATCGGATGCGCAGCCACACCGCAGCGAACCCAGCACGTCCCCGGTGAGGCACTCGCGGTGCACCCGCACGAGCACCGGGCCGGGGCCGGCCGGCTCGCCACGGAGGAGTGCCAGGTGCTCACCGCCGTCGGCATCGCCGTAGCCGACCGCCGTGAACAGCCCGTGCACGGTCGGGAGCGTCGTCGACGGCCCGCGGTGGACGGGCTGCCGGACCGCACGCCAGGCGACGACGTCGGACACGCGCACGACGGTCAGCCCGTGCTGCTCGGCGAGCGCGCCGAGGTTCCCGGATCCGGCGACACCACCGTCCGCGTCGACGGCGGTCGCGAGCGCCGCGGCGGGGGCGAGCCCGGCCGCCAGGCACAGGTCGAGCGCGGCCTCGGCCGGGCGCGGCCGCTCGAGGACACCGCCGTCGCGTGCCCGCAGCGGTAGGACGTGGCCCGGCCGCGCGAGGTCACCGGCCGCCGTCGCCGGGTCGGCGAGCGCGCGCACCGTCGCGGCTCGGTCGCGCGCGGAGATCCCCGTGCTGACCCCGCAGCGGAGATCGACCGACACGGCGAACGCCGCCCCGTCGTCCCGCGAGCCCCCAGCCGTCGGGATCGGCGGGATCCGGAGCTCGTCCAGGCGCGCTCCGGTCATCGCCACGCAGACGATGCCCGTGCTCTCCCGCACGAGCAGCGACATGAGCGCGTTGTCGGTGTGCTCCGCCGCGACGACGAGTGCCCCCGACCCGCCGGCCGGGGGACCCGCCACGTCGTCGATCAGCAGCACCGGGCGCCCGGCGGCGAGGCTCCGGGTCGCGGCCTCGACGCCGGTCGGGGGTTTCACGCACCCTCCGCAGGCTGTGGCCCGGAGAGCACGCCGTGACGGCGGGCGGAGACGAGCTCGGCGAACCGCACCACCTCGTCGGCGACGGTCTGCAGTTGCTCCACCACCCGAGGCTCGGCGCACACGCCGTCGGCGAACCTGGTCTGCAGGGAGTTGACCGCCGCACCGTAGGGAGTGACCCAGCCCCGCAGCGCGTGCACGATGGCCCGCAGCGCGCTCAGCGTCGTCACTGACGCCTGCCAGCCGTACGCCGTGACGACGAGGCCCACCGAGCGGTCGGCCAGGTAGGGCAGGGCGTCGTCCCGCATCTCCTCGGTGTAGTCGAGGGCGTTCTTCACCAGCCCCGATATCGAGCCGTGGTAGCCCGGCGAGGCGACGATGACGCCATCGGCCCGGCGCAGGTGGGCCACGAGGTCACGGGCGACCGGCCCCCCGTCGCCCGCCTCGGGGGCGTACATCGGCAGCGCGGCCAGCTCGCTCCCGCCGAAGACCCGGGTGCTCGCGCCCTGCGCCGCGGCCCGCGCCACGGCGATCCGCAGCGCCTGCTCGCTCGACGATCCGGTGCGCACCGTGCCGCCGAGCCCGACGACGTGCAGGGGTCGGGTCATGGAGCACCGTTGCCGAGATACGCCGTGATCGCGGCGAGCGTGTCGTCGAGATACTCGAGCAGCATCCCGTGGCCGCCGCGGGGCAGCACCTGCAGCGTGGCGTTCGGCATCAGCTTGGCGATCTCCACCGACTGTGACACCGGCGTCAGCACGTCCTCCGCGCCCGCCAGCACGAGCGTCGGGGTGTGCGCCGAGGGCAGGTCCGGCCGGGAGTCGTAGCGGCGCAGCCCGGCGGCCTGGGCCTCGAAGCCCGCGAGCGTCGTCGGATAGGGGTCCTTGCGCGCGAGCTCGGCCTGGGCGGCGGCCACGGTGTGGTCGGACAGCAGCCGCGGCGTGAACGCCCACGGCATCGAGTGCATCCCGATCGCCACGGGGTCGACGCCTGCCCGCCGCAGCGCGAGTCCGGCGTCGAGCCAGCCGTCCTGGATCGCGGTGTAGGACGGGAACGCGTTGAGCAGCACGGCCTTGGAGAGCACCCGCGCGTGCCGGATCACCATCGACTGGAGCACGGAGCCGCCGAGCGACCAGCCGACGGCCGCGACCGGCCCGAGACCGAGGTGGTCTACGAGCGCGGCGGTGTCGTCGGCCAGGTCGTCGACGGCATACGGACCGGGCGGTACCTCGCTGCGGCCGGTGCCCCGGTTGTCCACCGTGATCACGGTGTAACCCTCGCGGAGCCGCGGGACGGCAGCGGCCCACGCGAGGGAGCTCGATCCGAGGCCGGCGATGAGCAGCAACGGCGGCCCGTCGCCCTCGACCTCGTAGTACAGGGACACGCCGTTGACGGTGGTGCTCGGCATGATGCTCAGCTCCCTCCCACGAGCGTCGACGCGCTCGCTCTCGCACCGACGCGCTGCCTGCTCACCTCGGGCGTCCAGTGGTCCGGCTCGTCGGCCCACAGATCACGCAGTTGCGGGATCACCTTGGTGCCGAACAGGTGGGTGTTCTCGGCCGCCGTCTCCTCACCCAGGTCGCCCATGTCCAGAGAGGCGATCAGCTCGGCCTCCGCGTCGGAATCGGCCACGCAGATCAGTTGCGTGAACGCCATGCGGTGCGGATTCAGGTCGCCGTCGTGCGCCGCCACATAATCCCAATAACAGTCGACAGGTGGTTTTGCGGCGCGCAGCCCGGAGAATGAGAGGTGACCGTAACAGTAGTTTTCCCGGGTCACCAGCTCCCAGGTTTCGACGCTGTTCGATCCCGGCACCCACACCGCGGGTCGCTCCTGCACCGGACGCGGCCACAGGTTGACGTAGCGCAGCTGCGTGAACTTCCCGTTGGGCGCGAACG
This sequence comes from Pseudonocardia alaniniphila, assembly GCF_022524485.1. Classification (GTDB taxonomy): domain Bacteria; phylum Actinomycetota; class Actinomycetes; order Mycobacteriales; family Pseudonocardiaceae; genus Pseudonocardia; species Pseudonocardia alaniniphila. Next base: position 62,192 of record NZ_JAKXMK010000042.1, on the reverse strand, counting down.
GCTCGCGCTCCCGCCATGCCCGCAGCACCAACTCGCGCGCCTCGTGGAAGCGCTCACGCAGCTCCACAGGGGGCCGGGGGTACGCGAAGGCCGAGTCCATCGGGGCGCCGAAGACGAAGCCCGCAATCTCCCGGGGGTCGGCGAGGTCGACGGGAGCGTCCACCCACGTTCCGGCGCCAGGTGCCGGGAAGGCACCGGGAAGGCCGTCGTAGGTGACCTCCGCGAACCAATGGAACTTCACTGACACACCATCCTCGGCCTCGCGCCGGCTCCGACCCGGGGCCATGATGAGCCTCGCCCCGAAATCCGGACAATGGAGATCGGCACACTTTTCCGCGATGCGCGATGGGCAGCCTCACACATGCCCGTAAAAGCTGTTCGTTATCAGATCGTTATCTGAAGAGCCTGCGTGAGATCGTTGCTTTCCCGGCTTCCGAGCCTTTAGCGTCTGTGTCCGTCACCACAGCGTCCGTACCACCGGAACGTCCGGTGAGCGATCTGGAGAACCGTTACCGGCCTGCTGCCGGATGCGCAGTGTTCCCACCGAAAGAACGCACGACGACTTCATCGAGGAGGTACGCCCGTGCTCAAGTTCTTCCTCCTGCGCGTACTGACGACACTGCCGGTACTGGTCCTCGTGACATTCGTCGTCTTCGGGCTCGTCCTGCTGATCCCGGGCGACCCCGCAGTGACGATCGCCGGCCCCGACGCCACTGTCGCGCAGGTCGCCGCCGTGCGGACCCGGCTCGGCCTCGACCGCCCGATGGTGGTGCAGTACTGGGACTGGGTCACCGGCGCGATGTCCGGTGACCTCGGCACATCGCTGTTCACCAGCCGTCCGGTCGCGACGTCGATCGGTGACGGGCTGCCGGTCACGATCGCGTTGGCGTCGACGGCGCTGCTGATCTCGCTCATCATCGCCGTGCCGACCGCGATCCTCTCGGCCCTGCGCCGCGGCACCTGGCTCGACCGCGTCGCAACGGTCGGCTCGTCGCTGGGCATCGCCCTGCCGTCGTTCTGGCTCGGCCTGATGTTCGTGCTGGTCTTCAGCCTCACGCTCGGCTGGCTGCCGGCCACCGGGTACGTGCCGATCTCCGAGGACCCCGCCGCGTGGCTGTCGCACATCCTGCTGCCCGCACTGACCCTCGGGATCGCGGCCGCAGCCGAGAGCGCCCGTCAGCTGCGGGGCTCGATCATCGGCGTGCTGCAGCAGGACTACGTGCGCACCGCCCGCGCGAAGGGCCTGCGCGCCCGGATGGTGATCGGCAAACACGTCATGAAGAACGCCGGGGTCCCCCTCGTCACCGTGCTCGGGCTGCAGATCACCGCGATGCTCGGCGGCGCCGTGCTCGTCGAGCAGATCTTCGGGGTGCCCGGCCTCGGCCAGGTGGCGATCAACGCGGTCACGACGAGGGACATCCCGGTGATCCAGGGGATCGTGCTGGTCGCCGTGCTGGTCGCCATGGTCTCCAACCTCCTCGTCGACCTCACGTACGGCTATCTGAACCCGAAGGTGCGGCCCCGATGACCCAGCGCGAGCCATCCCCCGCAGACCCCTCCGTCCCCGAGGTGACCGTCGCCCCCGCGGCACCGGCCGCGTCCGCGATGCCGGCCGGGACTCCGGCCGCCGCGGTGCACGGAGGCGGCGCCTGGGCCGACTTCCGGCGCAGGGTCGGCAAGAACCGCGGCGCCGTCATCGCGCTGTGCGTCCTGGCGTTCCTCCTGCTCGTGGCCTTCATCGGCCCGTACATCACCCCGGCCGACCCGAACGCACAGAACCTGCGCGCGGTGCTGCTCGACCCGTTCTCGCCCGGCCATCTCCTGGGCACCGATCAGCTCGGGCGCGACATCCTCAGCAGGCTCATCGTCGGCACCAGGGTGTCGCTGCTGGCGATCGGACTGGCGCTCGTCGTCGCGATGGTGGTGGGCGTGCCGCTCGGCTTCCTCGCCGGCTACCTGGGCGGCCGGTTCGACGGTCTCGTCATGCGGCTGAACGACGCTGCGATGAGCTTCCCCCCGCTGCTCCTGGCGATCGCGCTGGTCGCGGTGCTCGGCCCCAGCCTGCGCAACGCGATGTTCGCGGTCGGGATCCTGATGGCGCCGCGGTTCCTGCGGCTCGTACGCGGCGTGGTGATCGGCCTCAAGGAGGAGACGTTCGTCGAGGCCTCCCGCAGCATCGGCACGCCCACCCACATGATCATCCTGAGGCACATCCTGCCCAACACGCTCTCTCCGCTCACGGTCGCGATCGCCGTGACCGCGGGCTACGCGATGCTCTCCGAGGCGGGCCTGTCCTTCCTCGGCCTCGGCGTCCAGCCGCCCGACGCGAGCTGGGGCTCGATGATCCGCGAAGGCTTCCTCTACTTCGGACGCTCGCCGTGGCTGGGGATCTTCCCCGGCGTGCTCATCGCGCTGACCGTCTTCACCTTCGTCACCCTCGGCGACGGCCTGCGCGACGCGCTGGGCCGGGAGGAGCGCACCGAGTCATGACCGGAGCCGCAGAACACGTACCCGTGGGCCAGACCCTGCTGCGCGCGCAGGAGAACACCCTGGAGGTCGAGGACCTGGTCGTCGAGGTGCTCACGGAGCACGGCTGGGCCACCGTCGTCGACGGCGTGACGTTCGGCGTGGCCCGCGGGGAGACGCTCGGCATCGTCGGCGAGTCGGGCTCGGGCAAGAGCGTGACGTGCCTGGCCGTCGCCGGCCTGATGCCGCCGCGGCAGACCAGGGTGCGCGCCACGACGCTGCGCGTGCTCGACCACGACCTGACCGCGCTCACCTCGCGCGAGATGGACGACGTCCGAGGCCCGAACATCGCGATGATCTTCCAGGAGCCGATGACGAGCCTCAACCCGGCATTCACCGTCGGCGACCAGATCGCCGAGGTCCTGCGCCGGCACGAGGGGCTGTCGCGCAAGGAGTCGAAGGCCCGCGCGATCGCGCTGCTCGAACGCGTCGGGGTGCCCAACCCGGCGCGCCGGTTCGGGCAGTACCCCTTCGAGTTCTCCGGCGGCATGCGCCAGCGCGTCATGATCGCCATCGCGCTGGCGTGCAGCCCTGACGTGATCATCGCCGACGAGCCGACCACCGCGCTCGACGTCACCGTGCAGGCGCAGATCCTCGAACTGCTGAAGGAGCTGCAGCGCGAACACGGAATGTCGGTCATCTTCATCACCCACGACCTGGGCGTCGTCGCCGACGTCTGCGACCGGGTGCTCGTGATGTACGCCGGGCAGATCGTGGAGTCCGCGCCGCTCGACGACCTCTTCGAGCACCCCGCGCACCCGTACGCGGAGGGGCTGCTCGCCGCGATGCCGCGGATGGACGACCCGTTCGCGGCGCTGTCCAGCATCCCGGGCCAGCCGCCGCGCGTCGGCGCCATGCCCGAGGGCTGCCGCTTCCACCCGCGCTGCGCCTACGCGCAGGACCGCTGCCGGACGGGCGCTCCGCCGCCGCTCGAGCTACCCGTCCCGACGCACGCCACCCGGTGCCTGCGGCACCCCGAGCTCACCCTGCGAGGCACGACGTGAGTGCGGATCCGGCTCCCCTCCTCGACGTCCAGGACCTCCAGGTCACGTTCTCCCCGCGCAAGAAGCTGTTCCGTGAGCGGGTCTCCGTCCGCGCGGTCGACGGGGTGAGCTTCCAGCTGCACGACGGCGAGACGCTCGGTCTGGTCGGTGAGTCCGGCTGCGGCAAGTCGACCACGGCACGCGGGCTGCTGCGCCTGGTCGAGCCGTCGGCAGGCTCGGTGCGACTGGCGGGCCGCGAGCTCATCGGGCTGCCGGCCAAAGAGCTGAGAACCGCGCGCCGCGACATCCAGATGGTGTTCCAGGACCCCTACTCCTCGCTCGACCCGTCGATGCTCGTACGGGAGTCGATCGGCGAACCGATCGACGTGCACCTGCGGCTGGGCCGGGCCGAGCGGACCGAGCGGGTGGCCGAGCTGCTGCGCCGCGTCGGGCTCTCGCCCGACTACATGCTCCGCTACCCGCACGAGTTCTCCGGCGGCCAGCGCCAGCGGCTCACCATCGCCCGCGCCATCGCGGCCGACCCGCGAATCCTCGTGCTGGACGAGGCGGTCAGCGCGCTGGACGTGTCCACACAGAACCAGGTGATCGGGCTGCTGGAGGAGCTGTCCGCCGAGATCGGGCTGACCTACCTGTTCATCGCGCACGACCTGTCGGTGGTGCGCCACATCTCCGACCGCGTCGCGGTGATGTACCTCGGCCGGATCGTCGAGCACGGCGACGCGGCCCGGGTGTTCGACGCGCCCGCTCACCCGTACACACAGGCGCTGCTGTCCGCGGTGCCGGTGCCGTCGCCGAAGGTCCAGCGCGCCCGTGAACGCATCGTGCTGGCCGGTGACCCACCCGACCCGTCGAACGTCCCACCGGGCTGCCGGTTCCACACCCGCTGCCCCTACGTCATGGAGGTCTGTCGCACCGTGGACCCACTGCTGTCCCCCGCCCTCGGCTCCGGCGAGGTCGCCTGCCACCTGCACACCGAAGGACCCCGGCTGGGCGGTGCGTCGGTGCGCACGATGCGGTCGGCCCGTCAGGCGCAGGTGCCGGCATGAGGTCCGCGCGGTGGCAGGGCATCGGCTCGATCGGCCTGATCGAGGAGCAGGCGCCGGTGCCGGGCCCGCTCGACGTCGTGCTCGACGTCGGCGCGTGCGGCATCTGCGGCTCCGACGTGCACGCCTTCGCCGAGGGCGCCTGGATCGCCGAGGGCTCCGCGATGGGACACGAGTTCGCCGGCACCGTCAGCGCCGCCGGTGCCGGCATCCGTGACCTGGCCGTCGGGCACCGGGTCGCGGTCAACCCGATGGGCCCCTGCGGCACGTGCGCGCAGTGCGCCGCGGGCCGCACCAACCTCTGCGCCGACCCGCACCGCAGCGCCCGCGGCGGGCTCGGCGACCAGGTGCTCGTCCCGCACGCCGAGATGGACGGCCGGCTGTTCCGCATGCCGGAGGGGATGTCCTTCGAGGAAGGAGCGTTCCTCGAACCACTCTCGGTGGCCGTGCGCGCGGTCCGGTCGGCCGCCCCCGACCTCGACGCACCGATCGTCGTGGCCGGGCTCGGCTCGATCGGCCAGTGCGTGCTGCGCGTACTGCAGGCAGCGGGCGCCCGCGACATGCTCGGGATCGACGTCTCTCCTGCCCGGCTGAAGGTCGCCGCCGCCACCGGTGCGGCTGTGCTCGATTCCCGCTCCGCGGACGCACACGAGCACATCCTCGACCGCTGGGGCACGTCGAACTCGCCGTACCAGCCCGGCAGCGGCAACGTGCGGACGTTCTTCGAGTGCTCCGGGGCCCTGCCGGTGCTCGCGCTCGCCACGGCCGTCACGCGCGCCGGCGGCACGGTCGCGGTGGCGGGGCTGACCAGCACCACACCGCCGGTCGACGTCAACACCATCGTGCAGAAGGAACTGCGGTTGCTCGGCAGCTTCGCCTACACGCCGGTCGACTCCACCGAGGCGTTCCGGCTCCTCTCCGAGGGCCACGTCCAGGTCGCACCACTGGTGTCGCACCGCGTGCCGCTCTCCCGGGTCGCCGAGGCGTTCGCCACCCAGCACGCCGTGGACGGCTCGGTGAAGGTCGTCGTCGTCCCCGACTGAGCCGCCCCCACGTTCATCCGCACGTACCGAAGGGAGACATCCATGGGCAACGCGCTCGAGGGCAAGGTCGCCGTCATCACCGGCGGGGCCAGCGGCATCGGCCAGGCCACCGCCGTCCGCTTCGCCGAGGAAGGTGCCGACATCGTCATCGGCGACCTGGCACCGGCCGACGAGACGCTGCGGCTGGTGGAGAAAGCGGGCAGGCGCGGTATCCAGCTCCGGACCGACACCACGAGCTCGGACGACTGCGATGCGCTCGTCGCGGCGGCCGTCTCCGAGTTCGGCAAGGTCGACGTGGGCGTCGCATCCGCCGGGATCGCCACCGCCGCGGGCCCGAGCAACGTCCAGACCCGCGCGGCGGGCGAGCGGGCGACGCACGTCGTGAACATCGCGACGGAGACCTTCCAGCGCGTGCTCGACGTCAACGTCGTCGGGGTGATGCAGACCGACCGGGCCCTGGCCCGGCAGATGCTCGAGCAGGGCACCGGGGGCTCGATCGTCAACATCGCCTCCAGCGCCGCGCGTATCCCGCTCGCGGGCGCGGCGCCGTACTGCGTGTCCAAGGCGGGCGTCTGGATGCTCACCAAGGTCATGGGCCTCGAACTGGCCGCCACCGGGGTGCGCGTCAACGCCGTCGGGCCCGGCTACACGGCCACGCCGATGATCGCCGGGATCGAGGACAATCGCCCCGCCTACGAGATGGCCATGAGCATCACGCCGATGAACCGGCTCGGCAGGCCCGAGGAGATCGCGGCCACCTGCCTGTTCCTCGCCTCGGCCGAGTCGTCGTTCATGACCGGGCAGCTCCTGCACCCGGCCGGCGGCCAGTTCACCGGCTGAGGCCGCCATCTTCGCCGCGCGGCCGCCCAGCGTGGTGTTCCCCGAGGGCTACCACCCGGCCTACGCACCGGTGTTCCGGGGAGTGAGCTGACCCGGTACCACCCCCCACGTTCCTGATCGCCCGGGCACGCCGGGCGGTTCGACGACCTGATGCCGCGCCCTGCCGGCGGGTGCCCAGCAAGCACCCGCCCCGCTCGAGCGCCTGACACTCGACCGCGATCCGCGGCCGATCCCGCTCCGACCGGAGGACGGCCATGGGAATCACTGCTCCCACTCCAGCACTACGCCTGCTCTCGGGCAGACGCGGGCTGATGCTCGTCACCATTCTCTTCGTCAACTTCGTCGTCTGGCTCGACAGCGCGAAGTTCAGCCTGCTGAACCCGTTCTGGTCGGCCGACCTGCACCTCACCCCTGTGCAGATCTCCAGCGTCACGGCGAGCTACCTGCTCGGCTACTTCCCCCTCCTGCTGCTCGCAGGTGTGCTGGCCGACCGCATCGGTGCCAAGCAGATGCTCATCATCTGCGTCGTCGGCGTCACCGTGCTCTCGGCGACGATGGCGTTCGTCCACACCTACGGCGAGATGTGGTGGCGCAACTTCGTCTTCGGCATCTTCTTCGGCTTCCTGTGGGCGCCCTCGCAGCGCCTGCTGTCGGTGTGGTTCCCGGGTGCGCTCGGGGCCAGGGCGACGTCGACGTGGATGAGCTCCACCCTGATCGCCGGGGTGATCGCGCCGGCGATCGCCCTCCCGCTGGCCAACCACCTCTCCTGGCGGGACGCGTTCCTCATCGTCGCTGCTCTCGGTGTGCCCGCGCTGGTCCTGCTGTTCGTCTTCACCGCCAACCGGCCGGAGAAGATGCGCGGCATCAGCGCGGACGAGGTGCTGCAGATCCGCGCCGAGCACCACGGAGCGGAGGTCCGCGAGAAGCTGACGTTCCGCGAGCTGGCGGCGGCGCTGAAGAACCGCAGCGTGCTCACGATGGTCATCGCGACCGGTCTGGCCACCACGCCGACCTGGCTGTCCGGTCCGTGGCTGCCCTACGGGTTGATCACCCTCGAGGGCGTCAACCCCGACACCATCGCGTGGGTCAGCCCGTTCATCGCCCTCATCCCGGTGCTGTTCGGACTGATCAACGGCAGCCTCGTGGCCCGTTTCTTCGGCGGCCGGACCCGCCCGTGGCTCGCTCTCGGACCGGCCTGCGGCGCGATCGGGTTCATCCTCGGCGTCGTCCTGCACGACTCGAGCTGGGTGGTCTGGGGCCTGTTCATCGGAGCGTTCGCCTTCCTGTGTGACCCGATGTTCTGGGGCACGGTGAACAGCTACTGGGCGGGCATCGCCCGGCCGGAGGTCACGGGCACCCTCAACGGCGCCGCGGCGGCGTTGCAGGTCGCGGTGGGCTGGTTCATCACCGACCTCAGCGGCAACTGGATGGACACCTCCGCCACCGGCAGGGCCCAGCTCGACACCATCTGGATCGTCGGCGCCGTCCTGTTCGCCGTCGCGATCGTCCCCGTGCTGCTGTCGCGGGAGGTCCGCGTCCACCAGGCGGTGGCGGCAGCGCCGCGCAGCGGCCCGTCAAACGTGCGGACGCCGGAAGTCGCCCCGTGAACCCGGCCGGTCACGACGCCCACCCGGCCTGCGGCCCACCCACCCACTAGTGCCGAGGAAACGAGGTCGTCTTACCCGCCTCCGGCGCCCAGGCGGCGCCTCGCGGCGTTGTCGTCGGCGCCGATACAACAGCGGTATCGGCGCCTCCTCCGCCTTGCGATCCATCCGCCTGGACACCGGATCCGGGCAAGGAACCCCGTTTCCACGACACTAGGAGATTCGACGTGCGCGGTACACCACCGACGTTGCACACCGCACGCGCCCGCTGGCTCATCAGCCTGCTCGCGGTGGTCGCCCTGGCTCTCGCAGGCTGCGGCGGCGGATCCGGCCAGAGATCCGCCGGCAGCGGGGAGATCGATCCGAACGGCACGTTCCGCTACGTGTTCGTGCAGAACCCCTCGACGTTCGACCCGCACAAGTCCGCGAACCCGTGGGACATGATCTTCTTCCGGCTGGTCTACGACCAGCTGATCATGGAGCAGGAGAACGGCGACCTGGGGCCCCAGCTCGCCACCTCGTGGGAGTTCGTCGACAACGAGACGGCGCTCGTGCTGCACCTGCGCGACGACGTCACCTTCATCGACGGCACGAAGTTCGACGCCGCGGCCGTCAAGGCCAACATCGAGCGGGCCATGACCCTCGACGGCAGCACCCAGAAGGGCGCACTGGCCCGCGTGGCGGGCGTCGACGTTGTCGACCAGTTCACCGCACGCGTCAACCTCAGCGGTCCGGGCGGGAACCTCCCGGCCCTGTTCAGCGGCACGACGGGCACGATGATCAGCCCGGCGGCCTTCACCAAACCCGACCTCGACCAGAACCCGGTCGGCTCGGGCATGGCGAAGCTCGTGGAGTACGTCCCCGGGCAGATCACGCGCTACGACCGCAACCCCGACTACTGGGACCCGGAGGCGGCGAAGGCCGCGCACTACGAGATCTACGTGCAGACGTCCGCGACGACACGGATGAACATGCTGCAGACCGGGCAGGCCGAGCTCACCTATCTCGACCCGTCGCAGGCCGAGCAGGCAGCCGCAGCCGGGCTCAACACCGCTCCGTCGAAGAGCCTCTCGATCATGTCGATGTACATGAACACCGGGAAGCCGCCCTTCGACGACCTCCGGGTCCGCCAGGCCATGCAGCACGCCATCGACCGCCGCGCGATCGTGGACGGCGTCTTCTTCGGGATCGGCGAACCCGTGGCGCAGTACATGCCGCCGAGCTACTGGGCCTATGACCCTGCCGTGTCACCCGACGGCCCGGACAACAACTACGACCCCTCCGCGGCGCGGCGGCTGCTGGCCGAAGCCGGATATCCGAACGGTGTCGACTTCGAGATGCTGGTGCCCAGCCTCGACGACCACCGCGCCGTGGCGGAGGCACTGATCCCGATGCTGGCCGAGGTCGGCCTGCGCGCCTCCACACGGGTCGTCGAGTCGCCCACCACCGCCAACACCTTCTACGGCCGCCAGGAGGGCAACGCCTTCCCGGGCATGGGCGCGCCGTTCCAGGACCCGACGACCGTCTACCAGGCGAGCCTGCCGGGCCAGTACGCGAACCCGTGGAACACCTCCACACCGGAGTTCCAGCAGGCATGGATGGACGCACTGTCCGGATCGGACAGACAGGCCCGGCTGCCTGCGATGCACCGGATGATCGAAGAGGAGAAGAAGATCCTCAAGAGCTTCCCGCTGCACGCGCACTTCCCACCCAGCGCGTGGACCGACACGGCCGTCTTCCCGGAGGGCTACCAGCCCGCCTACGCGCCCACGTTCCGCGGCGTCGGGGTCACCGGGTAGCCGCCGTGACGCATGGAGCCCTGCACACAGCATGACGGGCAGGGGTGGACAGCGTTCCGTTGTCCACCCCGCCCCCGCTCACCAGACTCGGGAGCAACGCACGCTCCGCCGCACCCACCTCTTCCAGCAGAAAGGACGAGACATGCGTCTCGACGGCAAGGTCGCCGTGATCACCGGGGGCGGCTCCGGGATCGGCGCGGCCACCGCACGCGCCTTCACCCGCGAGGGCGCCCGCGTCGTGATCGCCGACATCAACGAGAAGTCGGGGGACGCGGTCGCGCGGGAGATCCGCGCGACCGGCGGAGTGATCGACTTCCTGCACGCCGACGCATCCGACCCGGCCGAGATCGAGCGCGTCATCACCTTCGCCACTGACACCCACGGCACCCTGGACGTGCTGCACAACAACCACGTCGCCTTCGAGCCCGGCCGGATCGGCGATCTCACCCTCGACGGCTTCCGCCGCTCGCTCGACGTCGGGCTCACCGCGTACTGGTACGCGATCAAGTGCGCGCTCGTGCCGATGCTCGCCCAGGGCAAGGGCGCGATCGTCAACACGGCGTCGGTCTCGGGCCTGGCAGGCGACTACGGGCTCGGCGCCTACAACGTGCTCAAGGCCGGAGTGGTGAACCTGGCGCGGGTCACCGGGATCGAGTACGCCCGCAAGGGCATCCGCTGCAACGCCGTGTGCCCCGGCCCGATCGGCACCCCACCGATCGACCGCCTGCACGACGCCGCCCCGCAGATCTGGGAGGACATCCGCGGCGCCATCCCGATGGGCCGCTACGGGCGGGCCGAGGAGATCGCGAACGTGGTGCTGTTCCTGGCCTCCGACGAGGCCGCGTTCGTCACCGGGACGCACGTGGTGGCCGACGGCGGCCTGTGGGCCCACTCCGGGATGCCGCCCATCGGCGGGCTCGGCCCGGACTTCTGAGGGGCCGAGGTGAAATACCACTGGTTCGCCGAGGCGACCTACGACGGTCTCCCGGAGACATACCCGCAGAGACATCCGAGCGGCAGCGTCGACGTCCCGGCGTCGCTCGTCGACTCCCTGCACGTCGGCGCCCACTACCGGATGTTCATCCGGCTCATGCAGCAGGCCGACCGCCTCGGCTGGGACGGCCTGGCGGTCAACGAGCACCACCAGACGACGTTCGCGATGACACCGTCGCCGAACCTGCTGGCCGCGAGCCTGGCCTCCAGCACGGAGAACGCCGCGCTGCTGGTCATCGGCAACTCGCTCGCCCTCTACAACCCGCCGATCCGGGTGGCGGAGGAGATGGCCTACCTCGACTGCCTGTCCGAGGGCCGGCTCATCGCCGGCTTCGTCTTCGGCACCCCGATGGACACCGCGTTCGCCTACGGCGTGCCGCCCGCGGAGCTGCGGGCGCGCTTCCACGAGGCGCGTGAGCTGATCACCCGGGCGTGGACCGAGCCCGAGCCGTTCGCGTTCAACGGCACGTACACGAAGCTGCGCTACGTCAACGTGCTCCCGCGACCGGTGCAGACGCCGCCGCCGATCTGGGTGCCCGGCACCGGCAGCATCGAGACCTGGGACCTCGTGCTCGACGAGGACTACTGCTACGGCTACCTGTCCTTCTTCGGGCTGGCCAACGCCCGTCCGATCGTCCGGGGGTTCTGGGACCGCGTCGAGCAGCGCGGGCTGGACGTCAACCCCAACCGGATGGCGTTCACCCAGATCATCTGCGTGGCCGACACCGAGGCGGAGGCGGAGCGGCAGTACGGCGACGCCGTGCGCTACTTCTTCACCCGCCAGCGCGCCCCGCTGCACTTCGCCGCCCCGCCCGGCTACACCTCGATCGCCTCGCAGCGCGAGATGCTCGAGCGGGCGCGCGGCGTCAGCACCGAGGACCGGCTGCGCGCCACCCGCGGCGAGCTGTCCTTCTGGGAGTACGACGACCTCGGCTTCATCATCGCCGGCACGCCGGAGCGCGTGCGGCAGCGCCTGCGTGAGCTGGCCGTCGAGCTGCGGGTCGGGCAGTTGATCACCTGCATGCACATGGGTGACCTCCCGGAGGAGACCGCGGCGATGAACAACGAGCTCTTCGGCCTGCAGGTGGCACCGCACCTGCGCGATCTGTGGGCCGATCACGAGGACCCGTGGACCCCGTCCGTGAGCAAGGCACGCGTCGGCGCCAACGCCGCGGCCGTCCCCGTTACGACCCGCTAGGAGGAGGCACGTGACCACCCTGGAGATCCCTCACGTCGGCCGGTTCGACGTCGAGCTGTGGGAGTCGGGCAGCGGCGATCCGCTGCTCTACCTGCACGGCTACGAGCGTCACCCCGGCGGCGCCGGATTCCTCGAACGCCTGGCACGCAGCCGTCGCGTCCTCGCCCCCGAGCAGCCTGGCTACGGCCGGTCGACCGGGTTCGAGTCGTTCACCGACGTTCTCGACGTGACGCTGTACCACCGCGAGCTCGTCGAGTCGTGGGGCATCGAACGCATCGACGTCGTGGGCCACTCCCTCGGCGGCATGTTCGCCGCTGAGCTCGCCGCCGTCGCCCCGCAGATCGTGCGCAAGCTCGTCCTGGTCAACGCCTACGGCCTGTGGCTGGACGAGCAGCCCGCGCTCGACCCGTTCGGCCCGGCCGACGAGGTGAAGAAGGCGAAGTGGCACGGCGAGCCACCGAAGTCCGAGCCGTCGAACTTCGTGCCCGACCCCGACAACCCGCACGCGGCGATCCTGTTCGCCGCGCAGAACCTCGGCTCGGCGACCAAGTTCATGTGGCCGATCGCCGACCGCGGCCTGCGCAGGCGGCTGCCGCTCATCGACGCGCCGACGCTCGTGGTGCACGGCACGTCCGACGGTCTGCTGCCGCTGTCCTACGCCGAGGAGTTCGTGCGGCTGATCCCCGACGCGAAGCTCGCGCCGATCGAGGCGGCGGGCCACTACCCGATGATCGAGCAGGAGGACGCGTTCGTGTCCGCCGTGACGACGTTCCTGGAGGCGTGATGGGCAGGGTCGAAGGCAAGATCGCACTGGTCACCGGCGGCGCGGCCGGTATCGGGCGCCAGACGGCGATCACGCTCGCCCGTGAGGGCGCGCAGGTCGTGATCGCCGACATCAACCTCGACGGGGCCAAGAAGGTCGCCGAGGGGATCGGCGGCGGCGCCACGGCGATCCACTTCGACGCCACCGACCAGCAGTCCATTCAGGACCTGGTCGCCGCGGTGATCGCCCAGCACGGCCGGGTCGACGTGATCCACAACAACGCCGCGCTGGTGGGGCCCGACGCGTGGTTCACCGACGGCTCGGTGATCGACACCTCGATCGAGATGTGGGACCGGGCCTTCGCCACCAACGTCCGCAGCATCTTCCTGATGTGCAAGTACGCGCTGCCGCACATGGTGGAACACGGCGGCGGGTCCATCGTGAACATGGCCTCGGTCGCCGGGCTGCGCGGCAGTCCGGCGCTCACCGCCTACGGCAGCACCAAGGCCGCCGTGATCGGGCTGACCCGCTTCATCGCCGCCCAGCACGGGAAGCAGGGCGTGCGGTGCAACGCCATCGCACCGGGCGTGATCCGGACGCAGCAGCTGCTCGACGCCGTCCCGGACCTCCCCCAGCAGGCGCTCGCCGGGGTCGCGTCGCCGCGGGTCGGGGAGCCGAGCGACATCGCCAACATGGTGCTGTTCCTCGCCTCGGACGAGTCGGCGTTCGTCAACGGCGAGGTCTACCGCGTCGACGGCGGCGCCATGACGGCCGGACGCTGACGGAGGAGATCATGATCAAGCTGACCGTGCTCTACGACACCCCCGCCGACATCGAGGCGTTCGACGCCCACTACATGGGCACGCACGTCCCCCTCGCCAAAGCGGTGCCAGGCATCCACCGCGTCGAGATCACCCGGTTCTCCCCCGGCGCGGACGGCTCCGCGCCCCGCTACCACCTGATGGCCGAGCTCTACTTCGCCGACGCCGCAGCCATGCAGGCCGCCCTCGGCACGCCCGAGGGCAAGGAGCTCGGCGCCGACGTCGTCAACCTCGGTGGCACCCCGGCCACACACCTCGTCGGCACTGTCGCCTGAGCGGCACGACACCCCGCGGAGAGGAATCCCGTGAAGTTCCACTGGTTCGCCCAGCAGTACTACACCAAGCTGCCCTCGGACTACGGCGAGACCGTCCACAGCTCCTGGGTCACACCGCCGGCGGCTGTGGCCGACCCGGTCCAGGTCGGCGAGGACTACCACATGTACATCCGGCTGATGCAGCAGGCGGATGGCCTGGGCTGGGACTCCCTGCTGCTCAACGAGCACCACCAGACGTCACTGGCGATGACGCCGTCGCCGAACCTGATCGCCTCCGTGCTGGCGGCCACCACCGAGAACTCCGCGATCGCGTTGTGCGGCAACTCGCTGGCTCTCTACAACCCGCCGATCCGTGTGGCCGAGGAGATCGCGATGCTCGACTGCCTGTCGGGCGGGCGGGTCATCGCCGGGATCGTGTTCGGCACCCCCATGGACACCGCGTTCTCCTACGGCGTGCCCCCGATCGAGCTGCGTGACCGCTTCCACGAGGCGCGCGAGCTGATCACGAGGTCGTGGAAGGCGCAGGAGCCGTTCGCGTTCAACGGCAAGTACACGCAGCTGCGCTACGTCAACCCGTGGCCGCGGCCGGTGCAGCAGGAGATCCCGGTCTGGATCCCCGGCAGCGGCAGCCCGGAGACCTGGGACGTGGTCAACGACCTCGACTACTGCTACGGCTACCTGTCGTTCTCCGGCAGGCAGAGCGCGGCGCCGATCGTCGGCGGGTTCTGGGACTACACCGAGAGCCAGGGCGCCAACATGAACCCGAACCGCATGGCGTTCACGCAGATCATCTGCTGCGCCGACTCGGACGCGGAAGCCGAGCGGCAGTACTCCGACGCGGTCAAGTACTTCTACCGGCAGAACCCGATCGGTCTCGAGTTCGCCACACCGCCCGGCTACAACACGCTGCCCTCCATCCAGGCGAACCTCACCCGGGCCAAGACCCAGTCGGCCGAGGAGCGGATGAAGGCCCAGCGCGGCGAGCTCTCGTTCTGGGAGTACGACGAACTCGGCTACATCATCGCCGGCACCCCGGAGCGGGTGGAGCAGCGCGTCCGCGCACTCGCGACGGATCTCCGGATCGGTCAGCTCATCACCTGCATGCACGTCGGTGACCTGCCCGAGGAGGTGGCCGCGCAGAACAACCACCTCTTCGGGTCAGCGGTGATCCCGAAGCTGCGCGACGTGTGGGCCGACGAGGAGGACCGCTGGACGCCGAAGGTCAGCCAGGAACGCGTCGCGGCGAAGTTCGGCAGCGCGGCCGGGCTTCCGGCGTGACGGCCCGCGGGACGGTGCGGTGCATCAGCACCGTCCCGCGCGGCGGAAAGTGACACTCCCGCAGGCGCCACCAGGTCGCTTAGTGTCGCGGAAACGGGGTTCCTTGCCCGGATCCGGTGACCCAGGCGGATGGATCGCAAGGCGGAGGAGGCGCCGATACCGCTGTTGTATCGGCGCCGACGACAACGCCGCGAGGCGCCGCCTGGGCGCCGGAGACGGGTAAGACGACCCCGTTTCCTCGGCACTGACGTGATCCGACGATCGATGAGTGGTGACCTGCCGGACAACGGCGTACCGGACGGGAGACGTGAGCTCGATGATCCTGGGCGGAATGGGGATCCCGGCAGCGGACCAGACGATCGCCCGGCTGCTGCACCTGCTGGCCACGGAGGCTCCGGGCGAGGCGTTCGACCAGCTCGCCGAGATCGTGGAGGCGAGCGCCCCGGGCCCAGAGCGCGACGAGATGCTCATCGCGATCGCCCGCTCGGGTCGCATCCGCGACCTCCTCGCACACCGCAAGCGGCGGGAGAAGGAGACCCACGCGCTGATCGAGACCGCCCGGGACCTGGCGTCGCTGCGTGACGTGGACGAGGTGCTGGACGCGATCGTGCACCGGGCCCGCCAGCTACTCGGCACCGACGCCACGTACCTCGCCCTGCTCGACCCCGTCCGCGGGGACGTCTACATGCGCATCACCCTCGGCACCGTCACCCGGGCCATCGAGTCGATCCGGCAGCCGGTCGGGCGCGGCATCGGGGGCCGGATCATCGCGACCGGCGAGCCCTTCGCGACCTCGGACTACGTGAACGACACACGGCTGAACCGTTATCCGTCCGTCACGGACGCCGTGGTCGAGGACGGGATCGTCAGCATCGCGGGCGTGCCGTTGCGGATCGGCGACGCCGTGATCGGTGCGCTGTTCGTGGCCAACCGGTACGAGCGCTCCTACGACCGCTCCGAGATCGAGCTGCTCAGCTCGCTGGCCGACCACGCCTCGATCGTGATCGAGAACGCCCGGCTGTTCGCGCACGCCGAGGTGGCAGCGGGGCGGCTCAGGGAGACCAACGCGGAGCTCTCTCGGCAGGGCGAGGGCCTGGAACGGGCGAGCATCGCCCACGAACAGCTGATCCCGCTGGTGCTACGCCGGGCGGACCTCGGCGAGCTCGTCGAAGCCGTCGCAGTGATGCTCGACGGCACGGTCGCCGCGGTGGGGGTGGACGGTTCCGTGCTCGTGACCGGCGGACGCGGGACGCTGCCCGACACCCTGCCGGCGCCCGCCCGCGGGGCGGTGGCCGCGGCACGGGTAACGGGTACGTCCCGCACCTGGACGGTGCCGGTGCAGGCAGGCGAAGAACGCTTCGGGCACCTCGTGCTCGTCGCGACCACACAGCTGCTCGACCCGGACGTCCGCACGCTCGAGCGCGCTGCGCAGACCGCGGCGCTGCTGATGTTGATGGACCGGCAGGTGTCGGCGGCGGAGCAGCAGGTCCGTGGCGAGCTGATCGACGACCTGCTGGCCGAGCGGGAGCCGGACTGGACCGCGTTCGAGCGGCGAGCACGCCGCGCGGGCGCCGTCGACCTCCGCACTGCCCACACGGTCCTCGTGCTGTCGGCCACCGGCGTCCCGCGTCGTCACCTGCTGCGTGCGGCGGCGGACCTCGCCTCCCGCCATGGCGGCCTGGCCACCGAACACGCGGCCCAGGTGGTGCTCCTGCTTCCGCATATCGACCCCGGCGAGGCGGCGCGCACGGTGCCGGCGACGCTCGGCCGGTCGGCGGGTGGGGTGGTGACCGCAGGCGTCGCCGGTTCGGCGCGGTCCGCGCAGGAGGTCCGCCGGATGCATCGTGAAGCCGAGCGGTGCCTGCGCCTGCTGCTCGCGCTGGGGCGGGAGGGCGAGGGAGCCGGGCTGGCGGAGGTCGGGGTGCTGGGGCTGGTGCTCGAGTCGACCTCGCAGAAACAGGTGCGTGCACTCCTCGCGCAGACAGTCGCACCACTGCAGCGCTACGACGAGGAGCACAACACGCTCCTGCTGGAGACCATCGACGCCTACTTCGCCGCCGGAGGGAACCCGCGCGCCACCGCGAAGGCGCTGCAGGTACATCCCAACACGATCTACCAGCGGCTGGAGCGCATCGACCACGTGCTCGGGCACCGCGGCTGGCGCGAGCCGGACGGCGCGCTGAGCATGCAGCTCGGCCTGCAGCTGCAGCGCATCCTCGAGCAGATTCCCGTCGAGGAGCTCCTGCCGGCGGCCGGTGGCTAGCCCGCGTTGCGCTGGATCACCTGGCGGATTGACCACCGCACGGCCCGTACTTAGTGTCGACTAACGAACGATCATTTGCCCCGGGAGGGCCAACGATGACAGCGATGGTGAACCGGTTCTCGCTCGCGGGGCGCGTCGCGATCGTCACCGGGGCGTCGTCCGGCCTCGGCGTCGCGTTCGCGCAGGGCCTCGCCGAGGCAGGCGCCGATCTCGTCCTGGGCGCGCGCCGCGCGGACCGGCTGGACATCACCCGCAAGCTCGTCGAGGCCGCCGGGCGGCGCGCGATCACCGTGCCGACGGACGTGTCGAGCCCGAGCGACTGCCAGGCGCTCGTCGACGCGGCGATGGCCGAGTTCAGACGGGTCGATGTCCTGGTCAACAACGCCGGCATCGGCACCGCCGTGCCGGCGGTACGGGAGACCCCCGAGGAGTTCGAGCGGGTCCTCGACGTCAACCTCAACGGTTGCTACTGGATGGCCCAGGCCTGTGGGCGCGTCATGCGCCCGGGCAGCAGCATCATCAACATCTCGAGCGTCCTCGGGCTCACCACGGCCGGCCTGCCCCAGGCCGCGTACTCGGCCAGCAAGGCCGGGCTGATCGGCCTGACACGCGATCTCGCCCAGCAGTGGAGCGGGCGCCGGGGGATCCGGGTCAACGCCGTGGCCCCGGGCTTCTTCGACTCGGAGATGACCGAGCAGTACAAGCCCGGCTACCTCGAGCAGCAGATCCAGCGGGTACCGATGGGGCGCGTGGGCGACCCGGCCGAGCTCGCCGCTGCCGTTGTGTTCCTCGCGAGCGACGCCGGTGGCTACGTCACCGGGCAGACGCTGGCCGTGGACGGCGGCATGACGATCACCTGAATTCGCGGTCCGGCCGCGCCCGTGCGACAGGAGGTCACCGATGTCCCTCACCGCCGACGCACCCGCCGGGAGCTCCACCGTCACCGGCGTGCTGTCCCGCGTCATGCAGTTCCTCTCCGAGGAAGCGCCGATCGAGGAGCTCGAGGCGCTGGTGCGCGACGCGACCCCGGACGGGCCTGACCGTGACCTGCTCGCGCGGGCGGTCACCGACGCCCGGCGGATCCGCACCCTGCTCGACCGGCGGGCCCGCCAGGAACGGGAGGCGCAGGTGCTCTACGAGACCGCCCGCGACCTCACCTCACTGCGCGGCAGCGACGCCGTGCTCACCACGATCGTCGAGCGCTCCCGCACGCTGCTGGCCTGCGACTCCACCTACATCGCGCTGATCGACCAGACCACCGGCGACGCCTACATGCGTGTCACGTCCGGCACCCGGACCCGCCCGATCGAGTCGGTGCGCCAGGGCCCGGGCTTCGGGGTCGGCGGCTACGTCATCCAGTCCGGCCAGCCCCTCGCCACCGCGAACTACCGGACCGACCCGAGGATCCGGCGCGACCCGCTCGTCGCGGCGGCGGTCGCGGAGGACGACATCGTTGCCATCGCCGGGGTTCCCATCAAGCTCGGCACGGCGGTCGTCGGGGCGCTGTTCGCCGCCAACCGCCATGAGCGCACCTTCGACCTGGCCGAGATCTCGATGCTCACCTCGCTCGCCGCCCACGCGTCCATCGTGATCGAGAACGCCCGCCTGTTCGAGCGGGTGGAGGCCGCATCGGCGGAGCTGCGCGCCGCGAACGCGCAGCTGCGATCGCAGCGACAGGCGCTGGAACGCGCCGGGCGCGTACACGAGCAGCTGATGCCGATGGCGCTCACCCGCGTCGGCATGCCGGAGTTCACCCGCACCCTTGCCCGCATCCTCGACGGCACGGTCGCGGTCGTGTCGAGCTCGGGCGCCGTGCTCGCGATGGCGAGCGTTCCCGGCGCGCCACGTTCGGAGGACGTGCTCGCCGGCCGGGCCGAGCCACCCGTGGAGATCCGGGACGTCCCGGTCCGCGCCGGAACCGAGATGTTCGGCCGGCTGGTGTTCGGCCGATGCGGACCACTCGCCGAGGCCGATACGCGCACGCTCGAACGTGCCTCCCAGACCGCCGCGTTGCTGCTCCTCATGGAACGCCAGACCGCTCTCGTCACGCAGGAGCTGCGGGCCGAGCTGGTCGAGGACCTCCTCGCGGAGCGGGCCCCGGACTGGGCGGCGTTCCGGCGGAGGGCCGCCCGGCTGGGCGGGATCGACTTCACCCGACCGCACGCCGTCGTGGTGGCCGCCGCCCCCGGCGTCCCGCGACGGGCCATGGCCACGGCAGCCGCCGAGTTCGCGGCGGCACGCGGCGGGATCGCCGGGGAGCACGGCGGCAATGCCGTGCTGCTCCTACCGGACATGACCCCCGGCGCCGCGGCGCGCGAGGCGGCGGCCGAGATCGGCCGGGCCACCGGATGCACGGTGACCGCCGGTGGAGCGGGTCCGGCCGACTCCGCGCCCGCAGTCCGCAGCCTGCACCGCGACGCCGCGCGCTGCCAGCTCCTGCTGCTCGCGCTGGGGCGCGAGGGCGGCGCAGCGGACATCGCGGAGCTCGGGGTGCTCGGCACGGTGCTGGAGGATCCCGAGCCCGCGCAGGTGCAGGAGCTACTGGCACGCACCCTCGGACCGCTCCTGCGCTACGACCACGAACACCACGCGCAGCTCGTCGAGACGGTCCGGCAGTACTTCGCGTGCGGCCAGAACCCACCGGCCGCCGCCCGGCGTCTCGGGGTGCACGTCAACACCGCCTACCAGCGGCTGGACCGCGTCGATCACGTGCTCGGCGGCCCCGCCTGGCGGTCGCCGCGGGGCGCGCTGGAGATGCAGGTGGCGCTACAGCTGCACCGGCTGCTGGAGTGCATCCCCGATGCGCCCCTCGATGAGCCGGATCAGACGGCACATGACCCGGCGGCCCGTCCCGAACCGGCGATCATGCCGTCGGCCGGCACCGAGAGCCGAGCCCATGATCAACGTTTCAGGCCCTGCAGCAGGGTATGACCCGGCTCCCGACCCCCAACTGGTGATCATGAAGCGAACAAGCGGGACGGCGATCAGAAGATCGAGTAGCCCCCGTCGACGACGATGGAGTCGCCGGTGTGGAAACCACCGGTGCCCGACGCGAGGTAGACGGCCAGCCGGGCGAAGTCCCGTGGCTCACCCCAGCGCCGGTGCGGCATCCGCTTCATCACGTTGCGCTCGAACGTCTCGTCGTGCAGCTTCGGCGAGGCCAGTGGGGTCTCGGTCCAGCCCGCGACGATCGAGTGCGCGTTGATCCCGTACCGCGCGAGCTCGACGGCGCAGGCCTTGATCATCGCGGTGAGGCCCGCCTTGCTCGCGGCGTAGGCCTGACCGCGGGGCGCCCCGTGGATCGCCGACACGCTCGACGTACCGACGAGCACTCCCCCACCACCGCGCTCGACCATGTGCGCAGCCGCGGCCCGCAGTGTGAGGAAGGCACCGTCGAGATTGACGCGGGTGACCGCGCGGAAGTCCGCCAGGCTCGTCTCGACGAACCTCGTGCCCGAACCGCCCACGCCCGCGTTGGCGAAGCACGAGTCGACACGGCCGAAGTGCTCGATCGTCTCGGCGAAGCCCGACTGCACATCCGCCTCGTCACCGACGTCGCACCTGATCGCCCGCACCCGCGTGCCGTGCTTCTCCAGCTCCTGCACCGCGGCCTCGTTGCGTTCGACGTTGGTGCCCCAGATGCAGACGTCGGCGCCGGTCTGCGCGAGCCCGTGCGCCATCCCGAGCCCGATCCCCGAGTTGCCTCCGGTGACCAGCGCGACGTGCCCGGTCAGATCGAACAGCGGCGCGGTCACGGCATGTCCGGCGGACGGGTCGGCCACGCCGGCACGACGTCGAGGTAGTCGCCGACCCGGCCTGGGAACTTCGGCGGGCGCTTCTCCAGGAACGACGTGACGCCCTCCACGGCGTCCGGGGCCTGGCCGAGCCGGAAGATCGCCGCCGAGTCGACGCGGTGCGCCTCCCACGGCGTCGACGCGCCGAGCATCGACCACAGCATCTGCCGCGACAGCGCCACCGACACCGCGGAGGTGTTCTCCGCGATCTCCGCGGCGATCGAGCGGGCGGTCGCCAACAGCTCGGCGTCCGGCACCACCTGGGAGACCAGTCCCCCGGCCAGCGCCTCGGCCGCCGGGAACACCCGGCCGGTGGCCACCCACTCCATCGCCTTCGAGATCCCGACCACCCGCGGCAGGAACCAGCTCGACGCGGCTTCCGGCACCAGGCCACGACGGGCGAACACGAACCCGAACTTCGCCGACTCCGCCGCCAGCCGGATGTCGGCCGGAAGGATCATCGTGGCGCCCACGCCGACGGCCGGGCCGTTGACCGCCACGATCACCGGCTTGCGCGACGCGGCGACACGCAGCGACACGATCCCGCCGCCGTCGCGCGGCACTCCGTCGACGGTCTCGAAGTCGGCCCGCTCGGCAACTCTCGTCTCGTCGGTGGCGTCGAAGGTGCTCCCTCCGCGCCCGAGGTCGGCACCCGCGCAGAAACCGCGCCCCGCGCCTGTGATGATGACGACGCGGACCTCGTCGTCGGTGTCGGTCGCGTCGAACGCCGCCACGAGCTCGCGGAGCATCGTGGTGGTGAACGCGTTGAGCCGGTCCGGCCGGTTCAGGGTGATCGTGGCGACGCCGTCGGCCACGTCGAACAGGATCTCGCTGTACTGCGTCATCGGACCGCCCACTCCCCGGTGAACACGGGGTCCGTCTTCGCCGTGAAGGCCGCGAAGGCCGCGGGTGCGTCCGCGGTGGCGAAGTTGATCGTCTGCGTGCGCGCCTCGCTGGACAGCGCGTCGCGCATCGTGCGGTCGGCGCCCTCGTTGAGCAGCGCCTTGGACTGGGCGATCGCCACCGGCGGGGCGGCGGCCAGCCGCTCGCCGAGGTCGGTGACGAAGGCGTCGATCTCCTCGGGCTCGACCACCCAGGTCACCAGCCCCAGCCGCTGCGCCTCCGCGGCGTCGATCATCTCGGCGAGCAGCGCGAGCCGCTTCGCCTGCTGCAATCCGACCAGCTTCGGCAGGAGCCAGGAGCCGCCGAAGTCCAGGGAGAGCCCGCGCCGGGCGAAGATCTGCGAGAACCGCGCGCGAGGGGTGCAGACCACGAGGTCGCAGCCCAGTGCGAGATTCCAGCCGGCACCGACCGCGACGCCGTCGACCTTCGCGACCGACGGGATGGGCAGCTCGTGCAGCAGCAGGGCCACCTCGTTGATCCCGCGCATGCGGTCCAGCGGGTGCCCGGTGCTGACTCCGCCGGAGAGGTCCGCCCCGGAGCAGAAGTCCCCGCCCGCTCCGGTGATCACGATCGCGCGCACGTCGGGGTCGTTGCCTGCGGCGGTGAGGTTCTCGCGCAGCGCGGTCCACAGGTCGGCGTTGATCGCGTTCTTGCGTTCCGGCCTGTTCAGGGTGAGGGTCAGCACGCCGCCGTCGCGGCTGGTGAGCAGGACCTCGTCGGTCATTCGGTCTCCTCCCTCACACGCCGAGCCGGTCGGCGAGCCGCGTGCGGTGCAGCGCCGGGCTCCCGAACAGCAGCTCGGAGCTCTTGGCCCGCTTGTAGTAGAGGTGCGCGTCGTGCTCCCACGTGTAGCCGACCCCGCCGTGGTACTGCACCATTCCGGTCGCCGTCGCGAAGTAGGCCGGACCGACGTAGGCCTGGGCGAGCGCTGCCGCCAGCGGCAGCTCGGGGCGGTCGTGGTCGGCCACCCACGTCGCGTACCGCACCACCGACACGGCGTGCTCCCACGCGCTGTACATGTCGGCGCAGCCGTGCTTCACCGCCTGGTAGGAGCCGATGAGCCTGCCGAACTGCACCCGCACCTTCGCGTAGTCGACGGTCAGCTCCATCGCCCGCTGCATTCCGCCGACCTGCTCCGCGGCCAGTGCGACGGCGGCGAGGTCGGCCACGAGATCGAGCGCCGCCGCCGGGTCGGCGCAGGCCAGCGGGCGGGCCGGGGTGGCGGCGAACGTGAGCCGGGCGAGCCGCCTGGTCGGGTCGAGGCCGGTCAGGGCCGTGCGGGTGAGGCCTCCGGCATCGCCGTCGACGGCGAACCAGCCCGGGCCGCCCGGCGTGCGGGCGTAGACGAGCACCAGGTCGGCGGTGTCACCGGCGAGGACGGGCGTCTTGGTGCCGTCGATCTCCCAGCGACCGCCGCGCTCGGTGGCGGTGGTGGCACCGCCCTCGCGATCCCACCCGGCTCCGCCTTCGGCGACCGCGACCGTGGCCACGAGCTCGCCTGCAGCAAGCCGCGGCAGCAGCTCGGTGCGTGCGGCGTCGTCATCGAGTGCGAGCAGGGCGTCGGTGGCGAGCACCGCCGAGGCGAGGAACGGCGACGGCGTCAGCGCCCGGCCCAGTTCCTCCAGCACCACGGACCGCTCGACGTGCCCTGCCCCTGCGCCGCCGAGCTCGTCGGGAACGACCAGCCCGAGGACTCCCAGCCCGGCCATCCGGTTCCACAGGTCAGCGTCGTAGCCGCGGTCTGACACCATCGCCTCGCGCACCTTCGCCGACGGCGACCGGTCGGCGAGGAACCTGCGGACGGTGGAGCGCAGCTCCTGTTGCTCCGGTTCGAGGACGAGCTTCACCGCACACCGCCCTGTCGTTGCGTGCCGACCTTGAGTTCCGCGAAGGGGACGTCCCGATCGACCTGCGGCTCCTTCGGCAAGCCGAGGATCCGCTCACCGATGATGTTGCGCTGCACCTCGTTGGTGCCGCCCGCGATGCTCGACGCCGGCGCGGAGTTGATCCCCTGCGCCAGCTCGGCCGCGCGCGCGTCGTCGGGATCCCACGCGATGGCGTCGGCGCCGGCGAGCTCGCTCGCGGTCTCGATCGCGCGGCGCAGCAGCAACGCGCCCGCCAGCTTGGCGACCGAACCACGGGCCCCCGGCGGGTTGCCGGCCGCGGCCTCCTGCCGCATCCGCGCGTTGAACAGCTCCAACGCACGCTCGTGCGCGTACAGCTCCGCCAGCCGCTCACGCTGCGCCGGATCAGCGGCGACGCCCTCGTGCCGGGCGAGCTCGACGAGCGAGGCGAACTCCAGCGGGTTGCTCCGCGGCCTGCGGGTGGCCCCGATCGAGACCCGCTCGTGGCCGAGCATCGTCACCGCGGCCTGCCAGCCTCGGTTGACCTCGCCGATCACCGCGTCGTCGGGGATCCGGACGTCGTCGAAGTAGACCTCGTTGAACGGCGCGCGCCCGGACATGTCCTTCAGCGGCCGCACGGTGACGCCCGGAGCGTGCATGTCGACGATGAACATCGTCAGGCCCGCATGTTTGGGCCGCTCGGGGTCGGTACGGGCGAGGAGCGCACCGAAATCGGCCCACTGCGCGTTCGTCGTCCAGACCTTCTGGCCGTTGACCACCCAGCCGTCCACGTCCCGCACCGCGCGCGTCTGCAGGCTCGCGACGTCCGACCCCGCGCCGGGCTCGGAGAACAGCTGGCACCAGATCTCCTCGCCGAGCAGCAGCTCGGGCAGGTACCGCCGCTTCTGTTCCGGCGTCCCGAGGTCGACGAGGGTGGGGCCGCACATACCCATGCCGATGATGAACGGGTACGTCGGCAGATCGAACTCGGCGGCCTCCTCGCTGAAGATCTGCTGCTCCGCGGTGCCCAGCCCCTGCCCGCCGACCTCCGTCGGCCAGGTGATGCCTGCGTACCCGGCGCGGTAGAGCGCGGCCTGGAACTCCCGGGCCCGGCGCAGCTGCTCGTCGGGCGGGAGTCCGGCGGCCGGACCAGGGGCGTGGTCCCTGAGCCAGGTACGCACGCTGCTGCGGTAGCTCTGGGTCGCGTCGACCACGGTCATGCGCGCATCCCTCCACGACGTCGAGAGGCAGAGATCCTGAACCTACCGATCACTCGTTAAGTTGACAACGGGCCAGGAAGGCGCCCACCGCACGTCCCGCCCATATGCTGACGCCCGTGAGCACCGCTTCCGACCTGCCACCCGGCGCCGTTCATACCCGCGCGGGCCCGGTCATCCCCCGCGGTGGCGGCCGCGACGCCATCACCGGCGCCGCCCGCGAGATCTTCGCCGAACGCGGCTACCACGGCACCTCGATCCGTGACATCGCCAAGCGTGCGGGGCTCAGCCTCTCCGCCATGTACTACTGGCATCCCAGCAAGCAGCACCTCCTCGCGGCGCTGATCGAGGAGAGCACCTACGACTACTTCCACCGGTGCGACGAGGCGCTGCGCGAGGTGGGCGACGACCCGGCCGACCGCTTGCGCGCGCTCGTCCGGGCCACCGTGGAGTACCGCGTGCAGCGCCGCATCGAGAGCAACATCGGTGCGCAGGAGTGGCGCAACCTGGAACCCGACAACCGGGAGCGCCTCGCCGGGCTGCGCCGCTCGGCCACCCAGCTGTGGGCCGACATCATCGACGACGGCGCGGCACGGGGAACGTTCCGATGCGCGCACCCCGAGGACGCGCGACGATCCATCGTGGCGGCCTGCAACGCGATCGCACAGTGGTACGAACCGGCGGGCGAGATCGGCCTGCCCGATCTCGTGGAGCGCTACACGGAGATCGCGCTGCGGATCGCCGACCACCGCGGCTGAGCTCACAACCAGTCGCGCAGCTGCTCGAGGTCGGCGAGCGGGTCCGGCCCGACGGGCCGGACGTTGAGCATCGTCACCCCGGCCGCGCGGTAGGCCTCCACCCGCTCCTTCACATAGCTCGCGGGCCCGATCAGCGACGTCCGCTCGAGCAGGTCGGCGGGCACCGCGGCGGCGGCCTCGTCCTTGCGGCCGGCGAGGTAGTGCTCCTGGATGCGCAGAGCGGCGTCGGTGTAGCCGTAGCGACAGGCCGTGTTGAAGTAGAAGTTCCGCTCGCGCGCGCCCATGCCGCCGATGTAGAGGGCGTAGTAGCCGCGCGCCAGATCGCGCAGATGCTTCACGTCGTCGCCGATCGCGAGCGGGCCGCCCGCCACGACCTGTAGCGGTCCCAGTTCGGCCGGGCGCTTCGCCGCGCCCGCCGCCCGCGCGTCGCCCCAGATCTCGCCCGCCTGGTCGGGGACGAACATCGTGGGGATCCAGCCGTCCGCGATCTCCGCCGTGAGCGCGACGTTCTTGGCGCCGAGCGCGGCCACGTAGATCGGGATGCTCGACCGCACGGGGTGGTTGATGAGCTTGAGCGGTTTGCCGAGACCGGTGCCCTGCCCGTCCGGCAACGGGATCGCGTAGAGCCCGTCGTTCACCAGCCGCTCGCGCCGCCACACCCGGCGGCAGATCTCGATCACCTCGCGGGTGCGGGCGATCGGCTTGTCGAAGGGAACGCCGTGCCAGCCCTCCACCACCTGCGGACCGGACGAGCCGATGCCGAGGATCGCGCGACCACCGGACACGTGGTCGAGCCCCGACGCGGTCTGGGCGAGCAGCGCCGGTGTCCGGGAGTAGAACGGCAGGATCGACGAGCCGATCCGCACCCGCTCGGTGCGCCCGGCGAGGTACCCCATCACCGTCGGCGCGTCGTAGCCGTAGGCCTCGGCCACCCAGACGGCGTCGAGACCGGCCCGCTCCCAGGAACGCACCTGCTCCGCGGTCTCCCGGACGTCTCCCGCGTAGCCCACTGCCGAGCTCAGCTGCATCAGACCCTCCCGGTCCTGCGTGATCTGACTGTACGATCGTTAAGTTACCGTCGAATCCGCGACGAAGGGGAGATCCGGTGGCTGAGGCCTACATCGTCGGAGCCGTCCGCACGCCCGTCGGCACGCGCAAGGGGGCGCTCGCCGGCGTCCATCCCGCCGACCTCGGAGCGCACGTCCTGCGTGAGCTCGTCGACCGCACCGGGATCGACCCGTCCGCGGTCGAGGACGTGATCATGGGTTGCGTGGTGCAGCTCGGCCCGCAGGCAGGCGACATCGCCCGCACCGCGTGGCTCTCCGCGGGCCTTCCGCAGAGCGTGCCCGGGGTGACGATCGACCGGCAGTGCGGCTCGTCCCAGCAGGCGCTGCACTTCGCGGCGCAGGGCGTGATGTCCGGCACGCAGGATCTCGTCATCGCGGCAGGCGTCGAGAACATGGCGATGGTGCCGATGGGAGCCAACGCCGCCGTCGTCAAGGAGCTCGGGGTCTCGACGAAGGGCGGGGGGTGGGTCGAGCGGTACGGCGACCAGGAGATCTCGCAGTTCCGCGGCGCGCAACTGATGTGCGAGAAGTGGGGCTACGGCCGCGCCGACCTGGAGCGATTCGCCCTCGAGAGCCACCGGCGCGCGATCAGGGCGATCGACGAGGGCCGCTTCGCCGGGCAGATCACCCCGGTCGCCGGTGCCGACACCGACGAGGGCGCACGCCGCGACACATCCCTCGAGCAGATGGCGAAGCTCAAGGTCCTTCGCGAAGGCTGGGAGATCACCGCAGCGGTCGCGAGCCAGATGTCGGTGGGCGCGGCTGCGCTGCTGATCGCCTCCGAGGAGGCGCTGCGCACGCACAACCTCACCCCGCTGGCCCGGGTGCACACCCTCACGGTCGTCGGCGACGACCCCGTCTACATGCTCACCGGCCCCATCCCCGCCACCCAGGCCGCGTTGAACCGGTCCCGCCTCGGCATCGACGACATCGACCTGTTCGAGGTCAACGAGGCGTTCGCCCCCGTCGTGCTGGCCTGGGCGCACGAGACCGGAGCCTCGCTGGAGAAGACCAACGTCAACGGCGGGGCGATCGCGCTCGGCCACCCGCTCGGTGCCACCGGCGCGATCCTCGCCACGAAGCTGGTGCACGAGCTGCAGCGCACCGGCGGCCGCTACGGCCTGCAGACCATGTGCGAGGGCGGTGGCCAGGCCAACGCGACGATCATCGAGCGCGTCTGACAGAAGACCACGACCGGCCCGTTCACCCCTCGAACGGGCCGGTCCCTTCAGCGGCTGCCGGTCAGCGCGGTGCCATGCGCAGCGCGCCGTCGAGCCGGATCGTCTCGCCGTTGAGCATGGGGTTCTCGATGATCTGCACGGCGAGGCGGCCGTACTCGTCGGGCTGTCCGAGCCGGTGCGGGTGGGGCACCTGCGCGCCCAGCGCGGCCTTCTTCTCCTCGTCCATCCGGCCGAGCAACGGCGTGTCGAACAGGCCAGGCGCGATCGTGCACACGCGGATCCCGCGGCTGGCGAGGTCGCGGGCCGCCACCAGCGTCATGCCCACCACGCCTGCCTTCGACGCCGAGTAGGACGCCTGACCGATCTGGCCGTCGAACGCGGCGATCGACGCCGTCATGACGACCACGCCACGCTCCTCCCCGACCGGCTCCAGCCGGGCCATCCGGGCCGCGGCGAGCCGGAGCACGTTGAACGAGCCGATCAGGTTGAGCTCCACGATCTGGCGGAACCAGTCGACGTTGGCCGGGTTGCCCTCCCGGTCGACGATCCGCTGGGCCCGGCCGCTGCCCGCCGTGTGCACCACGGCGCGCAGCTCCCCCACCTCCGCCACGACGTCGAGCGCAGCCTCGATCTGCTCGGGCTCGGTGACGTCCGCTGCGACGAACGTGGCGGCGGCGCCGAGCTCCTTGGCCAGGTCCGCGCCCGACGACATCGGCAGGTCCGCGATCACCACCCGGCCGCCGCCCTCGACGAGCCGCCGTGCGGTGGCCTGGCCGAGGCCGGAGGCCCCGCCGGTGAGCAGGGTGGTCGTGTCCGCGATCTCCATGGTCAGCTCCTCATGCGACAGTGGACGGTGCCGCCTCGCGGCAGTCGTGCGTGACAGGTGGACTTACCTGCCCGCCAGCTCCGTGGCCACGGGGCCACGCAGGTCACGCTTGAGCACCTTCCCGCTCGACGTGCGTGGCAGCGGCTCGTCGCGGAACAGGACGTGCGCGGGCACCTTGAACGACGCGAGCCGCTCTCCGACGTGCGCGCGCAGGTCCGCCGCCGTGGCCGGCCCGGGCTGGGTACCGGGGCGCAGGTGCACCACGGCGACCGCCTCCTCACCCAGCGACGCGTGCGGCACCCCGACGATCGCCACATCGGCCACCGCGGGGTGGTCGAACAGCGCGGCCTCGACCTCGGCGCAGTAGATGTTCTCCCCGCCGCGGATCACCACGTCCTTCATCCGGTCGACCACGTAGATCCAACCGTCGCGCATCCGGCCCAGGTCACCTGTGTGGAACCAGCCGTCGGTGAACGCCGCCGCGGTGGCCTCCGGATTGTTCCAGTAACCGCGCACGACGTTCGGCCCACGGAACCACAGCTCCCCGACCTCACCGTCGGGCACGTCCTGCCCATCGACCGGATCGACCACCCGCACGTCCGCCCCCGGCATGCACCGCCCGACGCTGTCGGGGCGGGCCACGTAGTCGGCCCCGCTGTTGGACACGACCGCGGACGTCGTCTCGGTCAGGCCGTACCCGTTGGCCGATCCCACCAGCGAGGAGAAGCCCGTGTCGATGCTCCCGATCAGGTCCGGCGGCACCGGCGTGCCGCCCATGCTGATCCCGGTCAGTGTCGGCACCCGGCCGGGGTCGGCCGCGGCGTCCTCGGCGAACTCCCGCATGACGGTCGGCACGCCGGACACGTTGGTGAGCTTCTCGCGCCGCACCAGATCGAGGGCCTCGACCCGGTCCCACTTGTACTGCGTGGCGAGCTTCTCGCCGGTCAGCACCGAGTAGCAGATCCGGGTGATCCCCGCGATGTGGAACAGCGGGAAGGCACACAGCGCACCCTGCTGCGGCGCGTCCGGGCGGCGCGGGGGCGGCTCGCCGCCGCCCGCCATCGCGGCGGCGACGTAGGCGCCGAGCTGGATGTTGCGGACGTTCGTGCAATGGTTGCGGTGGCTGCCGATCGCGCCCTTGGGCCGCCCGGTGGTGCCCGAGGTGTAGAGGATCGTCGCGTCGTCGTCGGGCGCCACCTCGACGTCCGGGGCGCTCGCGTGCGGGTCGAGCGAGTCGAGCAGCTCCGCCCACCGGCGCACCCCCGGCGCCGTCCTGGCCCCGCCGCGCACCTCCGCCAGAGGGATGCCCCCGAGGTCGGCCAGCTGCGGCGCGATCAGCGCGGTGCGCTCGGCGTCGGCCACGACGAACCGTGCGCCCGAGTCGACGAGCGCGTAGCGCAGCTCCGGCGCCGTCCACCACGCGTTGAGCGGGACCAGCACGAGACCGGCCAGGTGGGCGGCGTAGAAGATCGGGGACCACTCCGGATAGTTGCGCATGGTCACCGCGAGCCGGTCGCCCCGGCGCAGGCCGTACTCCTCGACGAGGCACCGCGCCAGGCCGGTGGCCTGCCGCAGGTGCTCCGCGAAGGTCCAGCGCTGGGTGCCGTAGACGAGATAGTCGCGCTCACCGAACGCGGCGCTCGCGAGCACGAGCTCGCGCAGCGTCTGCGGACCACCGGAGTACACCCGCATGGGGATTCCCCACACGGTCTTCTCGACGATCTCGAACTCCGCCCCCGCAGCGGTGAACCGGGCCACCAGCTCGGCCCGTCGAGCAACAGCGCTACTGGCGGTGGTCATGCCGAGAACGCGAGGTCGATACCTGTGGTGTGCCACTGCGTGGCGTAGAGAAGCCCGCGACCGGACGAGGTGACGTACGCGGTGCGCGAGCCGGCTCCCGCGAAGCAGATGTTGGTGACGAACGGGTCGGGGTCGGGCACCGGCACCTGCCGCACGAGCGTGCCGTCCGGTGCGATCACGCTGACCGCCCCCGTGATCAGGGTGGCGACGCACACGTTGCCGTCGCCGTCGACGGCGAGCGAGTCGAGCAGCTGATATCCGGCGAAGCCGTGCAGCAGGGTGGCACCGCCGGGGCCGATGCCCCCGTTCGCGGGCCGCACCTCGGCAGGCCCGGCGACGTCCCAGCACCAGACCCGGCCTGGCCCGGTCTCGGCCACGTAGACCCGGGAGCCGTCGGGCGAGAGGCCCACGCCGTTCGGCTGCGTCAGAGGGTGCACCACCTCCGTGATCGACGAGCCGTCGGGCAGGGCGTAGTAGAGCGAACCGGTGTCGTTGTCGCGGGCGCGGCTCTTGCCGAGGTCGGTGAACCAGAACCCGCCCTGGGCGTCGAACACGATGTCGTTGGGGCCACGAAGCGGCCGGCCGTCGCACTCGGTGTACAGGTCGGTGACGGTGCCGGCGTCCGGCCCGTCGAGGACCACACGCTGGATGCGACCACCGATGTAGCCGGCGGGCTGGTGCCCGGGCGCGGTGATCCCGCCGCGGTCGTGCCACTCGAAGCCGCCGTTGTTGCAGACGTACGCGGCACCGTCGGGGCCGATCGCCGCGCCGTTGGGGCCGCCGCCGAGCTCCGCCACGACGGTGACCTTGCCGTCCGGGGCGACCCGCGAGAGGGTGCCCCTCTGGATCTCGACGAGCAGGACGCTCCCGTCCCGCAACGCGATGGGGCCCTCGGGGAACTGCAACCCGGAGGCGACCACGCGCAGCTCAGCGGCTCGGGGATCAACGCTGACCATGTTCCAGCCCTTCGTCGGGGGAAACGATTTACTGGCTGAACGTTCGTTAAGACGCTACGAAGGGGTCAGTGCGTTGTCAATGTCGTCGCGGACCAGCTCCCGCAGCTGCCGCTTGAGCACCTTGCCCACGGTGTTGCGCGGCAGCTCGGGCAGGATCATCACCTGCCGCGGGCACTTGTAGCCGGCGAGCCGCGGCCGGCAGAACGCGCGGATCTCCTCCTCGGTCGGCTCCTGACCGGCGACGGGCTCGATCACGGCGACCACCCGCTCGCCCCACACCTCGTCCGGTGCCGCGACCACGGCCGCGGCGACGACCCCCGGGTGGTGGTGCAGCACCTCCTCGACCTCGCGGGAGTACACGTTCTCCCCGCCCGTGAGGATGATGTCCTTCAACCGGTCGACGATGTAGAAGTAGCCGTCGGCGTCCCTGCGGGCGAGGTCGCCGCTGTGGAACCAGCCGTCACGGAACGCGTCGCTGGTGGCGTCGGGCCGGTCCCAGTACCCCGAGCACACCTGCTCGCCCCGGATCACCAGCTCGCCGACGACGCCGGGGGCGCACTCGGCGCCGGTGTCGTCGACCACCCGCACCGCGGACAGCGCCATCGGCCTGCCGACCGAGGCCAGCAGGTCGGTGCGGCCATCGAGGGCGGCGACGTGGTCCTCGGCGCTGTGCACGAGCACGTTGCCCGCCAGCTCGGTCATCCCGAAGCCGGTCTGGAACATCGCGTTCGGAAAGTGCGTCATCGCCTCCCTCAGCGTCGCCACCGGCATCGGGGCCGACCCGTACCCGATCCGCGTGATCGACGACGTGTCGTAACGGGCGAGCGAGGGATGGCGCAGGAGCATCGCCAGCATCGTCGGCGCCACCGTGGTGGCGGTGACCCTGTGCTGCTGCATGGCGGCGAGGAAGCCGTCCGGGTCGTAGCGGCGCAGCAGCACCACCGTGTCGGCGTGCAGGTGCGAGACGACCACCCCGTAGCCCGCGATGTGGCACAGCGGCCACGGGCACAGCGACACCGCGGGCCACTCGTCGCCGGTCTCCCAGCTCACGCCCGCGTTCGTCACCGCGGGCCGTGACGTTGCGATGGGTGAGCACGGCGCCCTTCGCCCGCCCCGTCGTGCCGGACGTGTAGAGCAGCCAGGCCGGGGCGTCCGGGTCCGAGGCCGCGGGCTCGGTCACCGGCCGTCCGTCCATGAGGGACGCGAGGGACACCGTCCCCGGCGCCGCGGAGTCGACGCTGACGATCGTGGTGACCGACTCGACCGCCTCGGCCGCCGCCCGCGCCGTCCGCAGGAACTTCTCCTCGGTGATGAGCACGGCAGGGCGCGAGTCCAACAGGACGTCGACGACCTCCCGCGGCGAGAGCCGGTAGTTCACGAAGACGAGGGCCATCCCGGCGAGCGGCACTCCGTAGTAGGCCAGGACGTACTCCGGGTTGTTCTCCGTCAGCACCGCCACCCTGTCGCCGGGGCCGGCGAGCTCGCCGAGGCCGTGCGCGAAGCGGCACACGTCCGCGTAGAGCTCCCGGTAGCTCCACGAACGGTCCTCGAACGTCAGCGCGGTCACCTCAGGGGCGCGCTCCGCGGAGAACGCCAGCACGTCGGAGATCCTCATCGATCCACTCCGCTTGTTCGGTCGGTGTTTCGGCCGTCCCTCCCGGTCAGCCCGGGTGGGACAGGTAACGCGGGTTCGCCACGGCGAGCCGGTCGGTCACCGCGGCCCGGACGGCGGCGAGCAGCGCCGGATCGTCCGCGTCGATCTCGCCGGAACGGATGGCCGCGGCCAGCCCGGCCTGGTCGGTGACCCCGAACCGGGCGAGCCGCTCGGCGTGGCGGCGTTCCTGCTCGGGCCCGAGCCGCAGCTCACGGCCGACGCCGTCGAGCACGTTGGCGGCCACGCGCGCCAGGAAGTTCAGCCGGCCCTCGGTGCCGGGCATCAGCTCCTCACGCAGGAAATGCACGACGGCGCCGACCAGGTCGGCGGAGGTGGGGCTGCCGTGCAGATCGGACTCGACGGCAGGCGGCCCGTACTCCGCGGGTTCGGCAGGCAGCCCGAGGGCGAGCAGCAGGTCGTGCTCCTGCTCGCAGACGCGCCTGCCGATGGCGGCCATCTCCACCGACGGCGCCCGGCCGGACAGGTGCCGCTCGGCCATCGCCCGGCAGCCCACGGCCCACCGTGCGGTGCCATAGATCTGCCACCACAGCACCGCCTGCGGGTCGGGCCGTGTGCCCGCAACCTCCGCGTAGCCGTCGAGCAGCTGGTCGACGGTGCCGAACCCACCCACCGGCAGCTCCGAGCCGAACCGCCAGCACTTCACGCACAACCAGCCGAGGTCCTCGCGCGGGTCACCGCGATGCACCAACTCCCAGTCGAGCACGGCGCGCAGCCCGTCGGGGCCGATGATCAGGTTTCCGGTGCGGAAGTCTCCGTGCACCACGGTCTCCGCCACCGGGTCCGGCCGGTGCCGCTCGAGCCACCGCAACGCGATCTCGATCGTCGGCAACGGCTCGCCCACCGCGTCGTAGCTCGCCAGCAGGTGCTCGAGAGGGTCGTGGGACTCCAGGTCCGGCACGGCATCGAGAGCCACGCCGTGGATCCGGGCGAGGGTCCGGCCCAGCTCGGCGGCCATCGACTCCCGCGCGCTCGCGTACTGCGGTTCGCGCAACAACCTGCGCGCGATCGTCTCGCCGTCGACGTACTCGGTGACCAGATACGGCGAGCCGAACACGGTCAGGTCGGTGCCGGAGTCGACGAGCAGCGGCACGGGCACGTCCGCGGTCTGCGCGGCGGCGATGGCGGCGGCCTCCCAGGCCATCCCCTCCGGATGGCCGCCCAGGAACCGTCCGGCACCGGGCGGGTCACGGCGCAGCACGAGCCTGCGGCGCGCGTCGCCGGTGCGTGCGGTGAACGACCACGTCTCCCGGCTCGCTCCACCGGTGAGGCGGGTGAGCTGCTCGACCGCCACGTCGGCACCCAGCACCGTGGTGAGCCTGCGCGCGAGCAGGCAGGCGAGCACGTCCGGGTCGGACGCGTCGACGGGACGCCCGTCGAGGATCGCGGTGGCCGTCATCGCGGCCACCCCGACCCGGGCGTCAGGACTCGTGCGCTCCCACCATGTCGAGCGCGAGCCGCTGGTAGCGGCGCACCACCTCGGCGCGGCTCATCCGGCCTCGCGGGGAGAACCAGCTCGCCACACCGGTGCACATCACGACGATCGCCCGCGCGGCCTCCAGCGGGATCGGCGTCGTGAACACACCGCGCTCCACGCCCTCGGTGACCACCCCGTCGAACAGGCGCTGCTGCTGCTGGCGCTTGGCGATGTGCCGGCTGCGCACCGGCTCCTCCAGCGCACGCAGCTCGCTCGTGCCGAGCAACGTGCCCCGCTGGTCCTGGAGGTGGAACAGCACCTGCACGTCGACGAGCGCCCGCAGCCTGGCCGCAGGCTCGTCGCCCGCGTCCGCCAGCGCCGCATGGGTGCGCTCCAGCAGCGCCTTGATCCCGCGCTCCATGATCGTGGCGAGCACCTGCTGCTTCGACGTGAAGTGGTGGTAGAGCGCCGCCGGGCTCACTCCCGCGCGCTCGGCGATGTCCCGCACCGACGTGCCGTGGTAGCCGTGCTCCGCCATCACCGCGAGAGCTGCGTCCAGGATCCCCGCCTCGCCCACCGGGCGTGCCGGCGTGGGCGCGGCCCCGCGCGCGCCGGGTCGCTCCGGCAGAGCTGGGCTCGCCACGCGGCCACCTCCTCTGCACCGCCCCGGTGGGGCGGGTCGACCAGGTTACCCGCACGTAGGTCCCCTTACTTGATCGCCAGTGGGTTGATGGGTGAGCCGACCGCGCGCCGGAACTTGATGGGCGGCGCCGTCAGGAGGAACTCGTAGCGCCCGTCGGCCGCGCAGTCCTCGGAGAGCTCCTCGAAGTCGAGGATCTCGCCGAGCGTCATTCCCATGTCCCGGATCAGCACCATGTGCACGGGAAGCAGCTCCCCTTCGACCTCGCCGGGGAGCACCTCGATCGCCCAGTTGTCCGAGCACACCGCGGCGACGTCGTGGCTGTGCAGCCACTCGCAGCACGCCAGGCCGAGCCCGGGCTCCCCCGCCATGAACGACGCGGCGTCGCCGTCGGAAAGGAACTTCCGGCGCCACCCCGTGCGCACCGCCACGATGTCGCCGCCTCGCAGCTCGGTGCCCTGCGCGGCCAGCGTCGCGTCGAGCTCTTCGGGGGTGATCACCTCACCCGCCTCGAGCCACTCGACGCCGCGCCGGCGCGCGACGTCCACCAGCACCCCGCGCCCCACGAGGCCCTTGGCCTGGTTCTCGATGGACAGGTGCTTCGCGCCGTGCGGCGAGACGTCCGATGCGGGGAACCCGTTGTAGAGCAGGTCGTCGTAGAAGACGTGCGCGAGCCCGTCCCACTGCGACGCGCTCTGCAGCGGCATGAAGACGTAGTCGTCGGCGTAGTGGAAGGCACCGGGGTAGTTCTGGTCGGCGCCGGTCTCGGAGAACAGCAGAACCGGGTTGATGCGCCCGCCCCCGGGCTGCGGGCCGCCCGGCCCGAACGGGATGCCGAGGTCGAACACCTTGCCGTCACGCACCAGTCCGGTGGCGGCGGCGATCCGCTCCGGCGTCAGCAGGTTCGTCGTGCCCCGCTCGTCACGGCGCCCGTCGACGTCCCAGCGGCCCCAGTTCGACAGCCGGCGTCCGATCTCGCGAAAGTCCTCCACCGTTCTCAGCCCTGTCCCTTCCGTGGTCCTGCGAAGCCGAACAGATAACCCGCGACCTTGCGCATCTGGACCTCCTCCGCACCCTCGGTGATCCGGTACCGGCGGTGGTGGCGATAGATGTGCTCGAAGGGCGTGTGGCGCGTGTAGCCGAGCCCGCCGTGCACCTGCATCGCGCGGTCGGCGGCGTCACACACGAACCGGTTCGCCCGGTAGTTGCACATCGAGACCTTGTCGCTGATCTGCATGTGCGGCACCCGGTCGAGCTCCCACGCGGTCTTGCGCACCAGGCCGCGGAGCATCTCGGCCTCGGTCTGCAGCTCCACGAGCGGCCACTGGATCGCCTGCCGGGTCGCGAGCGGCTGCCCGAACGTGACGCGCTTGCGCGCGTACTCGACGCTGCGGTCGACGCAGTACTGCCCGGCGCCGACGCCCGATGCCGCCTGCCGGATCCGGTTCTCGTGCACGAAGGTCTGAGCCACCGCGAGCCCCTGGCCCTCCTCACCGAAGATCGCCGAGTTCGGCACGCGCACGTCACGGATGGTGACCTCGGCATGGTCGGTGGGCATGTTGAAGGTCCACCAGTGGAAGTCGACGGAGAAACCGGGCGCGTCGACGGGCGTGAAGAACGCGGTGATCCCCCGCGCGTCACCGGGCTTGCCCGAGGTCCGCGCGAAGATCACGTCGTGGGTGGCCGAGTGCATTCCCGAGTTGAAGCGCTTGCCGCCGTTGAGGATCCAGTCGTCCCCGTCGCGCACCGCCGTGGTCTCCATCCACGTCGCGTCGCTCCCGTGCTCGGGTTCGGTGAGCCCGAACCCGATGCGCTTCGTGCGCGCGAGCATCGGCTCGAGGAACTCCTCCCTCTGCTCGCCCGTGCCGTACTCGAGCATCATGTGGACGAAGGGAAAGTTGCCGACCACCGACGACTCGTTCTGCAGGTCGTTGTGCAGCCCGAGGCCCTTGTGCGCCAGGTGCTCGCGGATCACCGCCATGTCGAGGTTGGTCCCGTCGGAGCCGCCCACCTCCTTCGGCAGCCCGAAGCGCAGCCATCCGGCGGCGTCGGCCCGGCGGAACATCTCGCCGAGCAACTCCTCCCACTCGCGTCGCGGCACGCCGCCGTTCTCGAAGTCGGTGCGGGAGTACTCGCGGCGGTGGTCGAAGAATCGCTCGTTGTCGTCCTGCGCCTGCAGCGGCACGATCTCCCGCTCGATGAAGTCATCGAGGTCGGCGAGGCGCTGGGTCAGCTCGACGGGCAGTTCGAAATCCACAGGCCCTCCTTAACGATCGTTCAGCTAGCATGGCACCGCCGCCGGCGTCGGGGGAAGAGGGAGACGGCACGTGCGCGAGATCCGCTACGAGGTCGCCGACGCAGTAGCCACGCTGACCATCGACCGGCCCGAGAAGCGCGGCGCCATGACCTACGCGATGCTCGACGAGTTCTCCGCGGGGGTGGCCCAGGCGGGCGCCGATCCGGACGTGGCGGTGCTGCTGGTCACCGGTGTGCCCGGCAGCTTCTGCGCCGGGATCGACCTCGCCGATCTCGCCTCGCGCTCCCCGGACGACCGGGGCCGGCGCCATGGGGATGACCCCGGCGACCCCCTGCTCATGAGTTGTCCGAAGCCGGTCGTCGCCGCCGTCGACGGCATGGCGGTGGGCATGGGGGCGGAGTTCGCCACCCAGGCCGACCTGCGCGTGATCTCCACCCGGGCACGGTTTCGCTGGAACTTCGTACATCGCGGCCTGGTCTCCGACACCGGCGCGGGCACATGGCTGCTCCCCCGCCAGATCGGCATGACCCATGCGATGCGGCTGCTCTACACGGGCGCGGACCTCGGGGCCGACGAGGCGCTCGCCCTCGGGTTCGCCACGGCGGTCGTCGAGCCCGAGGCTGTGCCGCAGGCGGCGCTCGACCTGGCAGCGCAGATCGCAACCGCGTCTCCGTTCGCGCTGGTCAGGACGAAGAAGCTCATGCTGGACGGCGCGGGCGCTCCCCTGCGGGCGCACGTCCACGCCACGCGCGCGGCCCTGGCCGAGTGCTTCGCGTCGGCCGATCATGCAGAGGGCGTCGCCGCCTTCCTGGAGCGGCGTCCCGCTCGATTCACCGGACGTTGAGATCAGGGAGGAACTGCATGCCCGACGAGGAGCAGCGGGTGTCCGTCAGCGTGACGGACGGGATCGCCGACGTACGCCTGAACCGCCCGGAGAAACGCAACGCGCTCGATCCCGCGATGTTCGCGGCGCTCGTCGAGGCGGGTGAACGGCTCAGGTCCGACGTCGGGGTGCGTGTCGTCGTGCTCTCCGGGGAGGGACCTGACTTCTGCGCCGGTCTCGACTTCACCTCGTTCCGTGCGATGACGGCGGGAGAGCGGCTGTCGGCCTCCGCCCAGCTCCCGCCGTCGGACGGGCCGGCCAAGGCGACCGGGCAGCGGGCCGCGTACGTGTGGGCGGAGCTGCCCGTCCCGGTGATCGCCGCCGTGCACGGGAACGCGCTGGGCGGCGGCCTGCAGATCACCCTCGGCGCCGACATCCGCATCGTGGCGCCCGACGCGCGGCTGTCGGTGATGGAGATCAACTGGGGGCTGGTCCCCGAC
The DNA here is from genome assembly GCF_022524485.1 of Pseudonocardia alaniniphila. Classification (GTDB taxonomy): domain Bacteria; phylum Actinomycetota; class Actinomycetes; order Mycobacteriales; family Pseudonocardiaceae; genus Pseudonocardia; species Pseudonocardia alaniniphila. Next base: position 23,087 of record NZ_JAKXMK010000042.1, on the reverse strand, counting down.
ATGACAGGCACCCAGCTGCTGCCCGAGCTCGTCGGCCGCGACGTCGCCAAGGAGCTGACGTACACCGGCCGCGTGGTCAGCGGGGAGGAGGCCGCCGCGCTCGGGTTGTGCACGCGCACCGACCCCGATCCGCGCACTGCCGCCCTCGCCCTGGCTGCCGAGATCGCCGCCCGCAGCCCGCACGCCGTCCGCGCGTCCAAGCGGCTGCTCGACCTGGCAGGCCGGGTGGACCTGGAGGCCGGGTTCGCGGCCGAACAGAAGGAGATCGGCGCCCTGATCGGCAGCCCCAACCAGGTGGAGGCCGTCACCGCCCGGTTCGAGAAGCGCGCCCCGAACTTCGAGGACGGGCGATGACCGCGGCGCAGGACGGCGCGGTCATCGCCGCGGCCCGGCGGATGTCCCACGGCGAGCAGCTCGCACGCACCGCTCGCCTGTATCCCGGCCGGGTCGCGTTCCAGTTCGAGGAGCAGCACCGCACCTACGCCGAGCTGGACGAGCGCGTGACCCGCCTGGCCAGAGCGCTCGCGGCCCGCGGTGTCGGCCGCGGCGACCGGGTGGCGGTGTTCATGCAGAACCGCCTCGAGCTCGTCGAGGCCTACTTCGCGGCGTGCCGCCTCGGGGCGATCACGGTGCCGGTGAACTTCCGGCTGGTCGCCGACGAGGTCGCCTACATCCTCGGCGACGCCGAGGCCGCTGCGCTGCTCGTCGACCACGACCTCGCCGCCACCGCGGCGGCCGTGCGCCCGAGGGTGCCCAGCCTCCGCACCGTCATCGCCACCGGAGGAGCCGAGACGACACCCGGCCTGGACGCCGAGCCGTACGAGCGGCTGATCGCAGGCGCGAGCGCCGAACCCCTGGTGATCGACGTGCCGGAGTCCGACGCGGCCTTCCTGATGTACACCTCCGGCACCACGGGCAGGCCGAAGGGCGCCGTACTCACCCACCACAACCTGGTGACCAACAGCGTCAACTGCGCCATGACGCAAGGCATCCGCGACCCCGACGAGGTGTGGCTCTCAGGGCTCCCGCTGTTCCACATCGGCGGGCTCAACGGAATACTGTTCCACCTGCTCGTGGGCGGGCGGTCGATCATCACGCGCTCGGGCAGCTTCGACGCCCGCGAGGTCGTCGACCTCATCGAGCGCGAGCGGGTCACCGGCTGCTACTTCGTGCCGACGCAGTGGAAGGCGATCTGCGAACTGCCCGGCCTGCGACAGCGTGACCTCGCGCTGCGGCGCATCTCATGGGGCGCGTCCGTGGCACCGCCGTCGGTGCTGCAGGCCATGGCCGACTCGTTCCCCGGGGTGCCCACCTTCAACATGTTCGGGCAGACCGAGATGAGCTCCGTGACCTGCGTGCTGCGCGGGGAGGACACGATCCGCAAGATGGGCTCGGTCGGCACCCCGATCATCAACGTCGAGGCGCGCATCGTGGACGCGGAGATGAACGACGTCCCGGTCGGCGAGATCGGCGAGATCGTCTACCGGGGCCCCACGGTGATGCGCGAGTACTGGCGCAATCCGGAAGCCACTGCGGAGGCGTTCACCGGCGGATGGTTCCACTCCGGCGACCTGTGCCGGATGGACGACGACGGGTTCATCACGGTCGTCGACCGCGCCAAGGACATGATCGTCTCGGGTGGCGAGAACATCTACTGCGCCGAGGTCGAGGCCGCGATCGACGCGCACCCGAAGGTCGCCGAGGTCGCCGTGGTGGGCGTCCCGCACGAGACGTGGGTCGAGACACCCCGTGCGGTCGTCGTTCCCGTCGACCCGGCCGACCCTCCCACGCTGGAGGAGATCGTCGAGCACTTCCGCACACGGCTGGCGTCGTACAAGAAGCCCACGTCACTGGTGGTCCTCGACGAACTGCCGCGCACGGCGTCGGGGAAGGTGCAGAAGTTCCGGCTACGGACCGCGCATACGGCCGTGGCGGATGCCTGAGCCCGCCGTGGCGAGGCCCGCCGTCGAGATGCCACCGCAGCCGTCACTGTTGGAAGGAGTGTCGATGAGTCGCCCCAGCTCTCCCGATGTGGTCGTGGTCGGCGCCGGAGTCGCCGGTCTCTACCAGCTCCACCGCCTGCGTGACCTGGGCCTGACCTACCGGGTCTTCGAGGCCGGCAGCGGCGTGGGCGGAACCTGGTTCTGGAACCGCTACCCCGGTGCCCGCTGCGACGTGGAAAGCCTGCAGTACTCCTACTCCTTCTCCGAAAAACTCGAGCAGGAATGGGAATGGACCGAGCGCTACCCCGCGCAGGCGGAGATCCTCGAGTACGTCGAGCATGTCGCGAAGCGATTCGATCTCGACCGGGACGTCGAGTTGGACACACGCGTGACGTCGGCCGTGTGGGACGGCGAGCGCTGGGCGGTCACCACGGACCGGCCCGAGACCGTCTCGGCCCGCTACCTGGTCTTCGCCACTGGCTGCCTGTCACAGCCCAAGGAGATCGACATCCCCGGGCTGGAGAACTTCCGCGGACGCGTCCTCTCGACCGCACGCTGGCCGCACGAGGGCGTCGACCTCACCGGCCGACGGGTCGCGGTGATCGGCACCGGGTCCTCCGGGGTGCAGTCGATCCCGGTCATCGCGCAGCAGGCCGCCGAACTCACCGTCTTCCAGCGCACGGCCAACTACGTCATCCCCGCACGCAACGCGCCGCTCTCCCCGCAAGCGCAGCAGGAACACAAGGCGAACTACCCCACCCACCGCCGGCTCGCCCGCGAATCACCAGCCGGCCTCCTGGGTGTGCAGGGCGAAGCCTCGGCCATGGACGCGACCGCCGAGAAGCGCCGCGAGGTGTACGAGCAGGCCTGGAACATCGGAGGCCTGGGAGCGCTGCGCCGCGCCTACAACGACATCTCGCTGAACCTCGACGCCAACCGCACGGTCACCGACTTCCTCGCCGACAAGATCCGCAGCATCGTGCGCGACCCGGAGACCGCGCAGGCACTGGCACCGTCGGACCATCCGTTCGGCACCAAACGACCCTGCCTGGACACCGGCTACTTCCAGACCTACAACCTCGACCACGTCCACCTCGTCGACCTCCGCACGACCCCGATCACCACGATCACCGCCGAGGGCATCCGGACGACGGACCGGCTCGTCGAGGTCGACGACCTCGTACTCGCCACCGGCTTCGACGCCATGACCGGAGCCCTCCTCGCCATCGACATCCGCGGAACGAACGGGCTGCGGCTGGCCGACGCCTGGGCCGACGGCCCCACGACCTACCTCGGACTGCAGGTCGCCGGTTTCCCGAACATGTTCACCATCACCGGCCCCGGCAGCCCGTCGGTGCTCAGCAACATGATGGTGTCGATCGAACAGCATGTGGACTGGATCAGCGACTGCCTCGCGCACGTCGACGGTCGCGTGATCGAGACCCTCCCCGCAGCACAGGAGGAATGGGTCGCCCACGTCGCCGAGGCGGCGGACCAGACCCTGATGAACCACGCCAACTCCTGGTACGTCGGCGCCAACGTCCCCGGCAAACCACGGGTCGTCATGCCGTATGTCGGCGGGGTAGGCCGGTACCGGGAGATCTGCGACGGCGTGGCCGCCGCAGGGTACGAGGGCTTCGTGCTCACCCGGTGATCAGACCGGGAGCATGATCAGGGGTAGCGGCGCGTGAGACGGATGTGCGCCGACGTGGGTCTGGTTGCCACCGGCGGGTCGGCGGCCGAGTGCCCTCGCCGGCCGCGCACGATGAGGGAGGTGGGGATCCTGGATTCGTAGGCGTACGAGACCGCTTGCCTGCCGCATCGCACCGTCGACCTCAGCCTGAATCCAGTTCTGGAATAGATCCTCGACACGGCACAGCGGTCATGTGACCGACCTCGTGCGGCGGCGGCTGCGACGTACACGCCGCCCGAGTGATCCCGAAGTCGGAAGATGCCGGCCCTGGAAGTCAGTGACAGTCGCGGCGGTAGTACTCCCACGGAGTAGCTCTCCGGTAGCACGACGAAGCCCAATCGTCGGCGAGGTCGAAGAAGATCCGCGCGACCTCATAAACTCGTCGCCATGAGGCAGCACGGGGCGCGCCCCGCCAAGCCGGCCCGATTTCCCGGGGACGATCGTGTCCGGCGCGCATCTGCAGCGGCGAACTCGGCTGCGTCGCTGCTCGCGTTGCAGAGACTGGCGGGCAATGCCGCGGTGACTCGCGCCCTACGCCGGCCCACGGCACTACGGCAGCCACCATCGACCCCTACGGCATCGACACCTACGGCACCGACATCCCTGGCCGTCAGCGTTCAGCGCGCGGCCTGGGTCAACGGCCAGCGCGTCGACCCCTCAGAGGCGGCTCTCACGCCCGAGATGCACAAGCTCGCCGCGGACCGTGCCGTCCACGACTATCAGGACGGGAACGAGTTTCGCCGCCACGCTGCCGGCCAGACCGACTACCTGGGGAACATCGAGCACCCGAGCGCGGAATACAACGGAACATGGGTCCGGTTCTCCCCAACCGGCTTCAACGTGATCGGCGAGAACCACGAGAAGGTCACGCTTGCCCACATCGTCCCGGCGGTAGGTACCCGCTCGTTCATCTACGAGCCCTTCTCGACCGACGACCTCACCGCAAATCCTGCGACGGCGGACGCCGCTCGCCGGGCGAATACAGGCCCCATGGCCGATTTCGGACTTCGCGCCACCGACGACACCCGACAGTTCGGCGCCGAGTCACTCTTCCCGAAGCTCGGGTTCGCGTTCGCGGGCATGATGCCGTTGATAACGCCGGCCGCACTGGGTCGAATGAACGGATTCACTGGACGGCGCCTCCAGCACTACCTCGTAATCGCCTGGACATATGCCGGCGAGGTGAGCGCGGAGGTCAGGTCCCGGAGCCAGCGGGGCCCGGTAGGAGTGACCGATGAGCTGATCGGGCAGCACCGCGCGGAAGCGCAACTCTCCAAGGTCTACGAGAACCTGTCGATCCTGGGTGAGTTCGTCAACGGGCTCCAGCCCGACGCAGAACTGGGCACGAGCTTGACGAGCTGGCGTACAGCACATCCCGAGTACGCCGATCAATTACTGACCGAGTTCCGCGAGTTCGGTCGGAACTTCATCGAGCTCCTGGCGGCGAGGGTGGACGGAGACGCAGGCATATCCGCATTCGACAAGAAGTGGGTAAAAGCCAAGCCGAGCATTGATCGGTTCCAATACTGGCGAGACATGAAGTTTCAAGAAAGCGTGCTCGACGCTCAGACCCGCGGACTTCGATACGCAGGAATGGGCGCAAACCACATGAGAGACCTCCGGAAACGACTGGGGCCGAACAAGGGGATCTATTTCTACAACTTCTCCGAGGAAGATCTGGTGAAAGCAAAGATGCTCACCCGCCGACGGGCTGGAGAGATCTTGCGCTGAGGCCACCTCCGCACACCTTGCCCCGACTACTGCGATGTCCCGTGAGCCGAGCGCTCGTGCTCACGTGCCGCTCCACACCGGCGGGCGCTTCTCCGCGAACGCCGTGGCGCCCTCGATCGCGTCCTTCGAAGCCGAGACCGGCCCGGCGATCTCGGCCTGCCGCTCCCACGCCTCGTCATCCGGCCAGGAAGCGGCCGACGCCACGATCTTCTTGCTGGCCGCCACGGCAAGCGGGCCGTTCGCACTGATCTCCGCGCCGAGCGCCAGCGCGGCGTCGAGCGCTGTGCCGTTCGGCACGAGGCGGTTGACCAGGCCCAGTTCCCGCGCCCGCGCGGCGGGGATGTGGCTTCCCAGCAACGCCAGCTCCATCGCCTGGTGGTACGGGATGCGCTTCGGCAGCCGCAGCAGCCCACCGGCCGCGGCGACGAGGCCGCGCTTGACCTCGGGGATGCCGAACACCGCGCCCTCCGCGGCCACCACGAGGTCGCAGGCCAGCACGATCTCGAATCCCCCGGCGAGCGCGTAGCCCTCGACGGCGGCGATCAGCGGCTTGGCCGGCGGCCGCACGGTCACGCCGGCGAACCCCCGGCCGGGCACGATCGGCCGCTCGCCGCGCACGAAGGCCTTGAGGTCCATGCCCGCACAGAACGTGCCGCCGGCGCCGGTGAGCACCCCGACGCGGAGGTCGTCGTCGGCGTCGAGTCGGTCCATCGCCTCGGCGATCCCCTGCGCGACGGCCGCATTGACGGCGTTGCGCGCCTGCGGACGGTCGATGGTCACGACGAGCACCCCGTCGGCGGGCGTGCTCATGAGCACCTCGGACAACACATCTCCTGTCGGTCGGTGGATCCTGTGGGTATCGGTCGTCATCCTCGCGGCGCGGGTGCGGGCCCGCGCACGAGCCTGCCCGGCAGCGCGTCGGTGGGCTCGCCGTCCCGGTACGTCTCCAGCCCGGCGACGACGGTGTGCCGGTAACCGTCGGCGCGCTGGAGGAGCCGCCGCCCACCCGCGGGCAGGTCGTAGCGCACCTCGGGCCGGTGCAGCCGCAGCGCGTCCATGTCGATCACGTTGAGGTCGGCCCGGTACCCGGGTGCGAGCACCCCGCGGTCGAGCAGCCCCACCGCCCGGGCCGTGTCGCGGGCCTGGCGCTGCACGACGAACGGCAGGTCGAGGCGCGCGCCGTCGCGATCGCGGGTCCAGTGCTGCAGCAGCGTGGTCGGGAAGCTGCCGTCGCAGATCGTGCCGACGTGCGCCCCACCGTCGGAGAGTCCGGGCACGGTGTGCTGGTGGGTGAGCATCTCGTGCGCGGCGTCGAGGTTGCCGTCGGCGTAGTTGAGGCTGGTCAGGTAGAGCATCCCGCCGCCCGCCACCACGTCGTAGGCGATCTCGACGGGTGAGACACCGGCCCGCTCCGCCCGGGCCGCGATGGAGTCCGACGCGGACGGTTCGTAGTTCGGCGGGTCGGCCAGCTCGTACATCAGCTCGTACCTGTGGATCAGGGTGCCGCCGAGGCGGCTGCGGTCCTTCTCCCCCGTCTGCGCGGCGACGATCTCCGACCGCAGCCGCGGCTCCGCCATCCGCGCGGCCTGCTCCTCCGGCGACAGGTCGGCCAGCCGCCGCCAGACCGGGTTGGTCATGAACGGGTTGAGCGTGTTGTGCAGGCCCAGCAGCATGCCGACCGGACGGGCCGCGACCTGCGCCAGGATCGGCAGCCCGTCGGCCTGCGCGGCGTCGATCAGGCGCAGCACCTCACGGTGCATCGCAGGCGCGACCGGCGACTGCACGAGCGACGCGGAGAGCGGCCGCCCCGACCGCGCCACCATCGCCCGGATCAGCGCGAACTCGGCCTCGGGATCCGGGAAGTCGCTGACCAGCTGGAACACTCCGCGGCCGGTCTCCCCGACCGCCGTGGCGATCTCGACCAGCTCGTCGGCTCCCACGGCGTAGGACGGCGTGAGCTCACCGCTGATGCTCTTGTGGTTGAGCGTGCGCGACGTCGAGAAGCCGAGCGCGCCTGCCTCCACGCCCTCCCGTGCCAGCCGCGCCATCAGCGCGATCTCCTCCGGCGTGGCCTCCTCGTGCGCGGCGGCCCGCTCCCCCATCGCCTGCACCCGGAGCGCGGCGTGCGGCACCTGGGCGGCCATGTCGATGTCGTGGGGCAGCGCGTCGAGCGCGTCGAGGTACTCGGGGAACGTCCGCCAGTCCCAGCGCAGGCCCTCGTGCAGGGCGATGCCGGGGATGTCCTCCACGCCTTCCATCAGCTCGATCAGGCGGTCGTGGTGCACCGGCTCGACGGGTGCGAAACCGACCCCGCAGTTGCCCATGACGACGGTGGTGACCCCGTGCCACGACGACGGCTGCAGTCGCGACTCCCATGTCGCCTGCCCGTCGTAGTGCGTGTGGATGTCGACGAACCCCGGCGCCACCACCGCACCGTCAGCGGTGATCTCCCGGCGCCCGCGCCCGCTCACCCTGCCGACCTCGGTGATCCGGCCGTCCCGCACGGCGACGTCCGCGGTACGCGGTGGGTTCCCCGTCCCGTCCACAACGGTGCCCGCCCGGACCACCAGGTCGTGCTCAGCCATGCCGTCCTCCTTCGTACGTCGGCTCAGGGGTTGTCACTCATCGACCGATGCGAAGCACGTCGTCACGGAGCCTGATTCGGCTGAGCTTGCCGGTGGAGGTCCGTGGCAGCTCCCGGAACTCGACGGAGGTGGGGCACTTGAAGCCGGCGAGCCGGCCCCGGCAGTGCTCGATCAGCTCGGCCGCCAGCCTGTCCGCGAAGTCCCCCGCGACGTCGTCGACCGAGCGCGGCTCGATCATCGCCGCAACACGTTGTCCCCACTCCTCGTCCGGCATCCCGATCACGGCGGCGTCCGCCACCGCAGGGTGGGTGAGCAGCACCGACTCGATCTCGGCGGGATAGATGTTCACCCCGCCCGAGATGATCAGGTCCGACCGCCGGTCGCTCAGGTAGAGCCAGCCCTCGTCGTCGAGATGGCCCAGGTCGCCGACCGTGAACATGTCGCCGTGGCGGGCGGCGGCCGTCTTCTCCGGCGCCTTGAAGTACTCGAACCGGTCGCCGCTGCGGAAGTAGATGTTCCCGATCTCGCCCGCGGGCAACGCGTTGCCGCCGTCGTCGAGGATCACCACCTCGGTGCCTGCCCAGGCGCGCCCGACCGTGCCGGGATGCTGCAGCCAGTCCTGCGGACCGACGTAGGTGCCGCCGCCCTCGGTGGCCGCGTAGTACTCGTGCAGCACCGGGCCCAGCCAGTCGATCATCCGTTGCTTGACGGCCACCGGGCACGGCGCTCCGGCGTGCACCACCCGCGTCAGGGACGAGACGTCATGGGCGGCCCGCTCGCCTGCGGGCAGCTGCAGCAGCCGGTGGAACATGATCGGCACCATGTGCGATGCGGTCACCCGATGCCGTTCCACGATCTCCAGGAACAGCTGCGGGGTCCACTTGTCCATCAGCACCACGGTGTGCCCGATCTGCAGGGCCAGGCTTCCGTAGGCGTTCGGCGCCGCGTGGTAGAGCGGCGCCACCACCAGGTGCACTCCGGAACCAGCGGTGTGGCCGAGCATCCGCGGAAACGCGGGCACCCGCGCCGCGAGGCTCTGTTCGGGTGTGACGGCGGAGAGCGGCTTGCGCACGCCCTTGGGGCGACCGGTCGTCCCGGACGTGTAGAGCATCACCGACCCCTGCCGCCGCCGCTGCGGCGCGGTAGCCGGCATCCCGTCGACGAGGTCGTCGAGGCTGCGGAAGCCGGGGAACGCGGGCATCCCGAACCGGCGCTGCGCGGGAAGGCCGGCCTCGTCGGCTGCGGCCACCGCGGCGTCGCCCACGCGCGGACCGGCGAGGAAAAGCTTGGCCTCGCTGTCGATCAGGATGTAGGCGAGCTCGGGCGCGGTCAGGTGCCAGTTGAGTGCCGTCAGGTAGAGGCCGAGTTGTCCCGTGGCCAGTTGCAGCGCGAGGAAGGCCCGGTGGTTGGGCAGCGCGACGGCCACGGTGTCACCGTCGACGAGCCCGTGGGCTCGCAGTCCGTGCGAGATGCGGTTGGCCAGGTCCCGCAGCTGTCCGAACGTGGTCTCCGAGCCGTCGACGTCGATGACCGCGATCCGGCCGGGATCGGCGTCGGCGATCTCCCAGAAGCCGAGGGCCCCGTTCACCCGGTAGGCCTCGATCAGGTCCGCTGCATCCTCCTGCACCGCCGCAGCTCCCCTCGTCTCAGTGGTCGCGCGCGTTCACGGTGACGCCGTGCCGGCGAGCTGCTCACGCAGGCGGAACTTCTGCACCTTGCCGCTGGCGTTGCGGGGTAGCGCGTCGACGACCACGACGGAGGTCGGCTTCTTGTACGAGGCGAGCCGGGTGCGGCAGTGCTCGATGATCTCCTGCTCGCCCGGTGGGTCGGCCGGGTCCACGGGCACGATGACGGCGCACGGTGTCTGCACCCACTTCGGGTGCGGAATGCCGACCACCGCCACCTCGGCGACCTTCGGGTGGGAGTCGATCGCGTCCTCGACCTCGGCGCAGTAGATGTTCTCCCCACCGGAGATGATCATGTCCTTCTTGCGGTCGACGACGTAGATGTAGCCCTCGTCGTCCATCCGGCACAGGTCACCGGAGTGGAACCACCCACCGGCAAACGCGGCCGCGGTCTCCTCCGGCTTGTTCCAGTAGCCGAGCATCATCGTCGGGCCCCGGTAGACCACCTCGCCGACCTCCCCGACGGGGACGTCACGCATCTCCTCGTCGACGATGCGAACCTCGATGCTCGGCAGCGGGGTGCCCACCGATCCCATCTTCCGCACCGCGTCCTCGCTGCGGAGCAGTGTTGTGGTGGGGCTCATCTCGGTCTGCCCGAAGGCGCAGTACGCCGGTGCGTCCGGAAAGGTGTCCTGCAGCGCCTGCAGCACCGACGGGGGTGCGGGCGACGCACCCCAGACGAGGTTGCGCAGCGCGAGCCGCCGGTCCTTCACCCCGGGCACCGCACAGATCGCCTGCCACTGGCTGGGCACGAAGAAGCAGTTGGTGATCTGCTCGCGTTCGAGCACGTCGACGACGCTCACCGGGTCGAAGTTCGCCGCGCTGTGGATCACCACGCGCCCGCCGTCGATGAGGCCGCGGATGGACGTGCTCAGCCCGGCGATGTGGAACATCGGCACGCCCAGCAGGGACACGTCCGCGCCCGTGCGCAACCCACCGGAGACCGCGAGACCCGTGAACGCCGCCATCACCAGGTTCAGATGGCTGAGGACCGCTCCCTTCGGCCTGCCGGTGGTGCCCGAGGTGTACATGATGAACGCGGGCTCGTTCTCGGCCACGTCGATGCCGGGTGGCGTGGTCGACGCGGACGCCAGAGCGTCGTCGTAGGACTCCGCGTGGGGCCCGGCGTCGGCCTCCCGCCCACCCGTCGCCAGCACCGTGCGCAGCTCGTCGATGCCGGTCATGGCCTTCGCCGCCACGCCGGCGAGCTGCTCGTCCACCAGCATCGCGGCCGCGCCGCAGTCGCCGAGGATGTAGGCGATCTCGTCGGGCAGCAGGCGGAAGTTCAGCGGCACGGCCATTGCGCCGAGCCGGCAGGCGGCCAGGTAGCCCTCCACGACCTCGATCCGGTTGTGCATCAGGATCGCGACCCGGCTGCCCCGCTCGACCCCGCGCTCGTGCAGCGCGTTGGCGAGCCGGGTGACTCTCTCGTCCAGCTCCGGGAACGTGACCGAGCGCGCCCCGTGCTGGAACGCCACGCGATCCGGGAACTTCCGGGCGCACCGGGCGAGCTGCTCCCCGTAGGACATCCGGCGAGCGGCGGACACGACCTGGACGTCGTGGGCCGGCATGCGCTCCTCCTTGTCGCTCCACTCGACGATGAATGGCTGATCGGGCTGCGCAGGCCGGTGGCGCGCTGCTCGCTGGGAGGCCGGCAGACCACGGAACTGATCGATCGTTAAGTCGAGCCGATCGCATCACGGCCACCCAGTGCTGTCAAGGAGTCGTGACGGCCCGGCCGACGGCCGGGAGGTGCCGGGTCACATCGTCTCCCGGCGGCATGACGTACATCAGCACGGGAGTGGTCACACCGGCGTCGACGTACCGCTGGACCCCGGCCCGGACGTCCGCGGGACTGCCGTGGAGGAACAGCTCGTCCACCAGCGCGTCCGGCACCGCCTCCACCGCGGCCGCGCGGTCACCCCGGCTCCACGCCTGCCACATCGGTTCGAGCTGGTCCGCCCGGCCCAGCCAGCGGTGGAACTCCGCGTACACGGGGACGTTCAGGTAGGCCGTGACCATGCGTTTCGCCGTTGTCCGCACGGCCTGCACGTCCTCGCCCGGCACCACGAACAGCCGGGCGACGATCTCCGCGTCGGCGTTGCCCTTCAGCACGTGGGGCAGCACCGTGTGCATGTCGTCGGGCGAGAGCCAATTGAGGATCACCCCGTCGGAGATCGCACCCGCCAGCCGGAGCATCCCCGGCCGCAGCGCCGCGACCAGCAGCTTGGGCTGCCGGGCAGGCACGCGGGCCAGGCGGAATCCCCTGATGGTGAAGCTCTCCGACTCCATGTCCACCCGCTCACCGGACAGGGCCCGCCGCACGAACGTGGTGACGTCCCGCACCCGCTGGTAGGGCCGGTGGAACTCGAGCCCGTGCCAGCGCTCGACGATCACGTCCGAGCTCGTGCCGATCCCCACCAGCACCTCGCTCGTGGCGACCTCCGCCAGTGCGGCGGCCGACATCGCGATCAGCCCGGGACTGCGGGTGTAGGCGGAGACGATCGCCGTGCCGAGGCGGAACCGCGGGTGCGAGACGGCGGCGGCGACCAGCGGCGTGAACGCGTCGGCGCCTGTGGCCTCGCCCGTCCACAGGTCCGTGTAGCCGGCGTCGGCCACGTCGTTCAGCAGTGCGGCCTGCTCGGCCAGCGGCACGCCGTCGAGCGGGATGGTGAGTCCGAGCCGTGTCATCCGTCCCCCATCTCTGCCCATACCGGTTCGATCACGCGTAGCCTCTCGAAGTAAACGATCGTTCAGGAAGGATCACGTCGGCACGCACCGGTGTCAACGCGTCGCGCGGCGCAGGCTCCCCGGGCCGGCCCGGCGGCCGGCAGCCCGGCACCGGTGCGGTCGGGTGTCCGTTTCTCGAAGCGACGACGAGAATGAGGGGTAATGACAGTCAGGTTGCGTCACGGAATCTTCATGGCCCCGTTCCACAAGATGGACGAGAACCCCACACTGCTCTTCCAGCAGGACATGCAGCTGATCGAACTGCTGGACAACCTCGGATTCCACGAGGCGTGGATCGGCGAGCACCACTCAGCCGGTATGGAGACGATCTCGTCGCCGGAACTGTTCATCGCGGCGGCGGCCGAGCGCACCACGAACATCCGGCTCGGCACGGGCGTGGTGTCGCTTCCGTATCACAACCCGTTGATGGTGGCCGACCGCATCGTGCAACTCGACCACATGACACGCGGTCGCGTCATGTTCGGCGTCGGACCCGGGTTGCTGGCCTCCGACGCGCTCATGCTGGGAATCGACCCGTCCGTCCAGCGCGACCGGATGGCCGAGGGCCTCGACGTGATCCTGCGCCTGTTCCAGGGCGAGGTGGTCACGGAGTCGACCGACTGGTACACCCTCGTCGAGGCCTCCTTGCACCTGCCGCCGTACTCGAACCCCTACCCCGAGGTGTGCGTCGCCAGTGCGGTCACCCCGTCCGGTGGACGGCTGGCCGGCAAGTACGACCTGGGCATGCTCTGCGTCGCGGCAGGCGAGAACGCGGGCTTCAACGCCCTCGACGTGAACTGGCGGATCGCCAACGAGGTGGCCGCCGAGCACGGCCGCACCATGGATCCGAGCAGGCTGCGTCTCGTGGTCGGCATGCACCTGGCCGAGACGCGGGAGAAGGCCATGGAGCAGGCCCGGTACGGCCTGCAGGAGCAGATCGACTACCTCAACAACAACATGCCGCGCATATCCATCCCGGACGGCGCCGACACGGTGGAATGGTATGTCGAGCAGGGCATCGGAGTGATCGGCACACCTGACGACGCCATCGCCCGCATCGAGCGGCTCTACCAGAAGACGCCCGAGATCGGCGCGATTCTGCTCAACGCGCACGACTGGGCCAACTGGGCCGACACGAAGCACTCCTACGAGCTGTACGCGCGGTACGTGATCCCGCACTTCGAGGGCTACAACAAGCCCCGACAGGATTCCTACCGCTGGGTCACGGCGCACCAGGGCGAGCTGACCGAGAAGCGCACCACCGCGGCGAAGGCGATGTTCGCCAAGCACGAGGCCGAATGGGCCGAGAAGCGCAACTCCGGCACGAGCCGCCCTGCCGAGGGCAAGGAGTCGACGTTCGGCTGATCATCTCGTCACGCATGTCCTTCTGCGCTCTCCGGCGGGGTCGGTGAAGCCCGGCTAATGTGACCGGTCCCCGATGTGCACGCGAGTCCCACGGGGAGGAGCGGTGAGCGAGCGCGCTGTGACGTCTACCGCTGGGCCGGCCGAGCGCAGCGGGTCCGTGCGGTGAGTCGTACGAGGCAGGAGACCGCCGCGTCCATCGACGCGGCGGATCCGCAGTCCGCCGAACTGCGCCGCCTCTACGCACGCCACACCCCTGCCGCGGCCCTCGGATCCGACGACCCGGCCGGCGCCACCGCCGCCCTCTCCGAGGCCGCCCGCACCCACCTGCGGCTGGCCAGGCACCGGGAGCCCGGCGATCCGATCGTCGAGATCCGCGGCGCGGTTCCCGCAGGTACCGCCGTCGTCGACGTGATCAGCGACGACGTGCCCTTCCTCGTCCAGTCCATGCTGGCAGGGGTGGGCCGGGTCGGATTGCGGGTCCGCCGGGTCATCCACGCGATGGTCGTCGTGCGCCGCACGAGCCGGGGCGAACTCGTGGAGGTGCTGCCCGCCGTCGCGTGGGAGGAGCCGCCCGCGGACACCCTCGTCGAGGAGTGGATGCGGCTCGAGCTGGACCCGATCTCGACCGAGGAGAACGAGGACCTCGGCGCCGAGTTGCACGACGTGCTCGGCGTACTTCGCGAGGTGGAGCAGGACCGCGAGCGAATCGCCGCGACGGTGCGACAGGTGGCAGCCGAGCTGGCCGAACGGCCCGGGTCGCCCGGCGACGAGCGGCAGGACGTCGCCGACCTGCTGGAATGGCTCCACGACGGTCGCTTCCTCTTCCTCGGGTACCGGCGCCACGAGGTCGACCGTTCCGTCGACCCGCCCCGGTTCCGCGCGGTGCCGGGGTCCGGCCTGGGTGTGCTGCGCCGCGACGACGTCCACGACGCCGTCGGCCGCGATCCCTGGCTGCCGGGCACCGCTCCCCCGGTGGTCCTCACCCGGTCCGACGCACCCAGCCGCGTGCTGCGCCCGGAGCATCCCCATCACCTCGACATCGCGATCGTCGACGCCGACGGAGACGTCGTCGGCGAACACCGGTTCCTCGGGCTGTTCACGGCGGCCGCCCTGCATGAGAACGTGCTGGACACCCCGGTCGTCGAGCGGCGGGTGCGCGCGGCGGTGCGGCTCGCGGGTGTCCCGCTGGAGTCCTGGTCCGGGCAACGGATGCTCGACGTGATCTCCCGCCACCCGCGTGACGAGCTGTTCTGGGCCACCGCGGAAGACGTGCACGAGACAGCGGTTGGCGTGCTGGGCCTCACCCAGCCCCGGCGGCTGCGCCTGTTCCTCCGCCGGGAGCCCTACGGGCGGTTCATCTCCTGCCTGGTCTACCTGCCGCACGACCGGTACTCGCCCCAGGCCCGCTCTGCCATGCAGACGGTGCTGTTGCGCGAGCTGGGCGGGTGGCGCATCGACCACAGCGTGGAACTCGGTGAGTCGGTGCCCGCGCTGGTCCACTTCACCGTCCAGGTCGAGCCCACTGCTCCGGCGCCGGACCGGGACCGGCTGCAGGCGCAGCTCGCGGCGGCCATCCTGACCTGGGACGACTGGGTCCTCGACGCCGCGGGCGCCGACGACGACGAGATCGCCGACGAGCTGGCCGGCGTCCCGCAGGGCTACCGGGACGACGTCGACCCCGTCCGGGCGCTCGCCGACCTCCGGCGCATCCGGGAGCTGGGCGACGAGCCCCACCTGGAACTGTCGAGCGAGTTCGGCGGCGGCGGTGACGAGCTGCATTTCCGCCTGTTCCTGCGCGGCGCGGGGATCTCGCTGTCCGCGGTGCTACCGGCACTCCAGAGCCTCGGCGTCGAGGTGCTCGACGAGCGGCCCTACGAGATCATCCGCCCGGACGGGCGCCGGTGCTGGATCTACGACTTCGGGCTCGGGGTCGACGCCGCCACCGCACGTGGCATGGTCGGGCGCCGTCGGCGGGAGACGCAGGAGCGGTTCTGCGCCGCCTTCCGGGCGGTGTGGGACGGCGACGCCGTGGCCGACCGGTTCAACGCGCTGGTCCTGCACGCCGGGCTCGACTGGCGCGACGTGGCGGTGCTGCGGGCATACGCGCGCTACGCAGCCCAGCTCGGAGGTCCGTTCGATCCCCCGTACATCGCCGACATCCTCCTCGCCCATCCCGCCGCGGCACGGGCGCTGGTCGGGCTCTTCCACGCCCGTTTCGACCCGCTCCCCCGGCCCGACGAACGGGCGGAGCGCACTGCGGCCGCCCTGGCCGAGGTCACCGCGCTGATCGAGGACGTCACCGGCCTCGACGCCGACCGGATCCTGCGCGGGCATCTCGCTCTGATCACCGCGACGGTGCGGACCA
This sequence comes from Pseudonocardia alaniniphila, assembly GCF_022524485.1. Classification (GTDB taxonomy): domain Bacteria; phylum Actinomycetota; class Actinomycetes; order Mycobacteriales; family Pseudonocardiaceae; genus Pseudonocardia; species Pseudonocardia alaniniphila. The sequence continues at coordinate 6,990 of NZ_JAKXMK010000042.1, read as the reverse complement.
ACTGGTTCACCGCGCAGCCGCACTTGTCGTTCAAGATCGACCCCGCGGCGGTGCCCGACATGCCCGCGCCACGGCCGCGGTTCGAGATCTTCGTCTACTCACCGCGGCTGGAAGGCGTCCATCTGCGGTTCGGTCCCGTCGCGCGCGGCGGTTTGCGCTGGTCGGACCGCCCGCAGGACTACCGCACCGAGGTATTGGGGCTGGTCAAGGCGCAGTCGGTGAAGAACGCGGTGATCGTGCCGGTGGGGGCGAAAGGCGGGTTCGTGGTCGCGGCGGCGGCGCCGGGACCGGACGAGGTCGAGGCGTGCTACCGCACCTTCATCTCGGGGCTGCTCGACGTGACGGACAACGTGGTGAGCTCCGCGGACGGCCTCGTGACCACCACACCTCCATCCGCAGTGGTGCGCCACGACGGCGACGATCCCTACCTGGTCGTCGCGGCCGACAAGGGCACGGCCCGCTTCTCCGACGTCGCCAACGACGTCGCAGCCCGATACCGGTTCTGGCTGGGGGACGCATTCGCCTCGGGCGGGTCGGTCGGGTACGACCACAAGGCCATGGGGATCACCGCGCGCGGTGCCTGGGAAAGCGTCCGGCGCCACTTCCGGGAGCTCGGTGTGGACACGCGGACCCAGGACTTCACAGCGGTCGGGGTCGGGGACATGTCCGGCGACGTGTTCGGCAACGGGATGCTCCTGTCGGAGCACATCCGGTTGGTGGCGGCGTTCGACCACCGGCACGTGTTCGTCGACCCGGACCCCGATCCGGCGCGCAGCTACGCCGAACGTCGCCGGTTGTTCGACCTGCCGCGCTCGTCGTGGGACGACTACGACCGCAGCGCGATCAGCCCGGGCGGCGGTGTGTGGCTGCGCACCGCCAAAGCGGTGCCCGTCGGGCCGGAGATGAGGGCGGCGCTCCTCCTCCCCGAGGAGGTGACCGCGATGAGCCCGCCGGAGCTGATCCGTGCGATCCTGCTGGCCCCGGTCGACCTGTTGTGGAACGGCGGCATCGGTACGTACGTCAAGTCGAGCGCCGAGACCCACGCGGACGTCGGGGACAAGGCCAACGACGCGATCCGCGTCGACGGCGCCCGGTTGCGGGCAAAGGTGGTCGGCGAGGGCGGCAACCTGGGGGCGACCCAGCGCGGGCGGATCGAGTTCGCCCGCGGCGGCGGGAAGATCAATACCGACGCCATCGACAACTCGGCGGGCGTCGACTGCTCCGACCACGAGGTCAACATCAAGATCATGCTCGACCGGCTGGTGGCCGCCGGCGAGCTCGACCGCGCAGGCCGTGACGCGCTGCTCGTGGAGATGACCGACGACGTCGCCGGGCTCGTGCTCGCCGGCAACCGGGCCCAGAACGCGGAGCTCGGCATCGCACGCGCGTACGCCTCCACGACGCTCGCAGTGCACGCCCGGATGATCGACGACCTGGCGCGGCGGCGCGGGCTGGACCGCGCTCTCGAGGTGCTGCCCGGTCCGGAGGAGATCGCCGAGCGGGAGCGGGCAGGCGAGGGGCTCAGCTCGCCGGAGCTGGCCGTCCTGCTCGCCCACACGAAGCTCGACCTCAAGGCCGAGATCCTGCGCAGCGACCTGCCCGACCTGCCCGAGTTCGCGCCCCGGGCCGCGGGCCTGTTCCCCTCGGTGCTGGTCGAGCGCTTCCCCGAGGGTGTGACCACTCACCCATTGCGTCGCGAGATCGTGACCACGGCGCTGGTCAACGAGATGGTCGACGGCGGCGGGATCACCTACGCCTTCCGGCTGGCCGAGGACACCTCGGCAACGCCGACGGACGCGGTGCGCGCGTACGAGGTGGCCACCGCGGTGTTCGGCCTCACCGGCCTCTGGGCCGAGATCGCCGCACTCCCGATCACGGCCGCGCTGACCGACGAGATCGTCCTCGAGTCACGCCGGCTGCTGGACAGCACGGCGCGCTGGTTGCTCACCAACCGTCCCACCCCGCTCCAGGTCCGCGCCGAGACCGACCGCTTCGCCCCGCTGGTCGACCGGCTCATGCAGCGACTGCCGTCCCTCCTGCGCGGGCGGGAGGCGGAGGCGGCCGCCGAGCGGGCTGCGACCCTGACCGGGCAAGGGGTGCCGAGCGGTCTGGCGGAGCGGTCGGCCGCTCTCCTGCACGGCCACGGGCTGCTCGACGTCGTCGAGGTGGCGGCATTGGCCGAAGGGCAGCGGGAGCGGCTGCCGATCGAGGAAGTCGCGAGCCTCTACTACGCGCTGTCCGAGCGGCGCGCCGCCGCTCGCTGACCGCGACCCGCCCGGAGCGGCTCACGGGGCTCGTGACGACGTGACCTGGGGCTCTCCCTACCCGTGTTCGGGGGTTCGCACCGGCAGGTGGCGGGCCTGCTCGATCGTGCGGACGGCTGCCGGAGCCGAAGCTGGTTCGTGACCGAGAAACCCGGCACCACCCTCGATGACTGAGGAGTTCGCGTGAGCACCCTGAGGCAGGCCCCCCGCTCGCAGGTCATGAGCGATCTGCCGGGCTCACGCTCGGCTGACCCGCTGACCAGCCGCGAGCTCGTGCCGATGTCCGAGCTCGTGCTCGTGGACAAGCACGAGGCGCAGGGCTGGCGCGTCCGCCAGGACGAGCGCCTGGACCACCTGTTCGAGGCGCGCTGCGACTGGGTCCGGACCTACGGCCGCGCAGGCCAGCTCGCGGTGGACTCCGACGAGCTGTCGCTCACCTACGACGAGCTGGACGCCCGGGCGAACCAGGTGGCCCGCTACCTGCGTCTGCACGGCGCCGGCGCCGGCGACCGCATCGGCCTGCTGTTCGACCGTCCGGCCGACTCCTACATCGCGATGCTCGCCGTGCTGAAGATCGGCGCCGCGTACGTCCCGCTGGACACCAGCTTCCCGACCGACCGGATGGCGTACATCGTCGAGGACGCCCACGTCCGCACCGTTCTGACGACGTCCGACGCGGCCGACCGCATCGACCGGCCCGAGCTGCTGACCGGGCGCGGCACCGAGCTCGTGAGCCTCGATCTGGCCGAGCGGCTGATCGACGAGCAGAACTCGCGCAGGCTCATCGACGCCGAGCGAGGGATCCTGGACGACCAGCTCGCCTACATCATCTACACGTCCGGCGCCAACGGCCGCCTGCGCGGCGTCGCGGTCGACCACCCCAGCATCTGCAACTTCGTCAAGGTCGCCGCCGAGGTGTACGGCATCCAGGCCCGCGACCGGGTCTACCAGGGGCTGACGATCGCGTTCGACCTCTCGGTCGAGGAGATCTGGGTGCCGTGGGCCTGCGGCGCCACGCTGGTGCCCCGGCCGTCCGGCGCGAGCCTTCTGGGCCGGGACCTGCACGCATTCCTCAGCGAGCGCCGCGTCACGGCGATGTCGACCGTTCCCACGCTCCTGGCCACCATCGAGGACGAGCTGCCGGACCTGCGGTTCCTGCTGGTGGCAGGCGAGCCCTGCCCGCAGGAGCTGACCGCGCGCTGGCAACGTGCCGGCAGGCGGCTGCTCAGCGTCTACGGCCCGGCCGAGGCGACGGTGACGGCCACCTGGACCGAGCTGCACCCCGACAAGCCGGCGACCATCGGGATCCCACTGCCCACTTACAGCACGGTCATCCTGGACGTCGAGGACCCGCACCACGCGCTTCCGCACGGCGAGATCGGTGAGATCGGGATCGCCGGGATCGGTCTCTCGTGCGGGTACCTGAACCGCGACGACCTCACCGACGCTGCGTTCATCCCGGACTTCCTGGGGCTGCCGGCGAACCCGTCGGGCCGGATCTATCGGACCGGCGACCTGGGCCGGGTCAACGTCGACGGGGAGATCGAGTACCACGGCCGGGTCGACCAGCAGGGCGCGATGCGCGGCTACCGCAGCGAGCTGGCCGAGCTCGAGCTGTTGTTGCGGGTGCCCGGGCTCGCCCAGGCCGTGCCTGCCATCTCGGAGCCGGCCGTGGCCCCCTCGCCCCCGAGCACCGACGTCGAGCCGAGCGGTGCGGAGAAGCTCCTCGCGGAGGCGCTGGCCGAGGTCCTGGGCATCGAGCACGTCCCAGCCGACGCCCACTTCTTCGACGACCTCGGCGCCGACTCCATGGTCATGGCCCGCTTCTGCGCACGGGCCCGCAAGCGCGCCGACCTCCCCACCGTCGCGATGCAGGACATCTACAAACACTCGACCATCACGAACCTCGCCACCGCGCTGGCACCGGCACCGGCCTCTGAGGTGCTCGCGACTGCGCCTGGCGAGTCCTCGACTTCCGAAGAGGTGGTCGAGGCGCTGCCCGACGTGGTGGCTCCTGTCGGGAGGTTCCAGTACTTCCTCTGCGGGCTGCTGCAGCTCCTCGTCTTCCTCGGCTACTCCTTCCTCACCGCGGTGGGCACCGATCGCGGCATCGACTGGGTCTCCGCCGGCGTCGGTCTGGCCGAGATCTACCAGCGGTCGGTCCTGTTCGGTGCGGCAACCTTCCTCGGACTCTCCGTGCTGCCGATCCTCGCGAAGTGGGTGCTGATCGGTCGGTGGAAGCCCCAGCAGATCCGCGTCTGGAGCCTGTCCTACGTCCGCTTCTGGACCGTCAAGCTGCTGATCAAGACGAGCCCGCTCGCGCTGTTCGCCGGGTCGCCGATCTACCTGCTCTACCTGCGCGCGCTGGGCGCGAAGGTCGGCCGAGGCGTCGCGATCTTCTCCAGGAACCTGCCCGTGTGCACCGATCTGCTCACGATCGGCGACGGCACCGTCATCCGTAAGGACTCGTTCTTCTCGGGCTACCGCGCGCACTCCGGCGTGATCCAGACGGGCGCCGTCACCCTCGGGAAGGACGTGTTCGTCGGCGAGCAGACGGTGATCGACATCGGTGCCTCGATGGGCGACGGATCCCAGCTCGGCCACTCCTCCTCGCTGCACACCGGGCAGGCCGTGCCCGCGGGCGAGCGCTGGCACGGCTCCCGTGCGCAGCGGACCGAGGTGAACTACCGACGGGTCGAGGTGGCCGGCAGCAACAGCCTGCGCAAGGTCGGCTACACCGTCCTGCAGCTGCTGAGCTTGCTGCTGGTGGGCCTGCCGCTGGTGATCGGCGGTGCGGTCGTGCTGTTCACGCAGGTCCCGCAGCTCGGCGCCCTGCTGGAGCCGGGTCCGATGGCGTTCACGACGTGGGCGTTCTACCGCGACGTCGCGGCCGCGTCCGTCGTGCTCTTCGTCGGTCTTCTGATCGTCGGCCTCCTGCTGCTGGTCGTCGCGCCGCGCCTGCTCAATCTCGCCATCACGCCGGACAAGGTCTACCGCTTGTACGGCTTCCACTACTGGGCCCACAAGACGATCACGGCGCTGACCAACCTGAAGTTCTTCCCATATCTGTTCGGTGACAGCTCCGCCATCGTCAACTACCTGCGTGTCATGGGATACGACCTTTCCCGGGTCGAGCAGACCGGGTCGAACTTCGGCCAGCGGGTGAAGCACGAGAGCCCGTTCCTGAGCTCTGTCGGCACCGGAACGGTGATCGCCGACGGACTGTCGATCCTCAACGCCGACTTCTCGAACACATCCTTCCGCGTGTCCCGCGCGTCGATCGGCGCTCAGAACTTCCTCGGGAACAACATCGCCTATCCGGCGCAGGGCAGGACAGGCGACAACTGCCTCCTCGCGACGAAGGTCATGGTCCCGATCGACGGAGAGATCCGAGAGGGAGTCGGACTCCTGGGCTCCCCGAGCTTCGAGATCCCGCGATCGGTTCAGCGCGATATCGGATTCGATCTGGAGAGCGCAGGCGAGCTGCGCAGCCGGCTCACCGCCAAGAACTGGCACAACACCGTCACGATGGGGTTGTACCTGCTGGTGCGCTGGTTCTACGTCTTCGCGATCGTCACGGTCGGCGCGGTCGCCGCAGAGCTCTACCACGTGTTCGGGCCGTCGGTCGTCGCAATCGCCAACCTGCTCGTCCTGCTGACCGGCGTCGCCTTCTTCGTGCTGGTCGAACGGGCCGTCACGCGGCTCCAGGCTCTGCGGCCGGACGGCTGCTCGATCTACGACCGGAGCTTCTGGCGGCACGAACGGTTCTGGAAGGTGCCGGCCACGGCGTATCTGCAGATCTTCAACGGCACACCGTTCAAGAGCATGATCTGGCGGCTTCTCGGGGTGCGCCTCGGGGCGCGCGTTTTCGACGACGGCTGCGCATTCGTGGAGAAGACCTTCGTCAGCATCGGGGACCACTGCACGCTCAATGCGGGAAGCATCGTTCAGTGCCACTCGCAGGAGGACGGCGCATTCAAGTCCGACCTCACCAAGATCGGTTCCGGCGTCACACTCGGGGTCGGCTCCTTCGTCCACTACGGAGTGACGATCGGTGACGGCGCGGAGATCGCGGCCGACTCCTTCCTCATGAAGGGCGAAGAGGTCCCTCCGCGAACGCTCTGGGGTGCCAATCCGGCCAGGGAGCTGCGGGGCGAAATGCCGGTCCTGCCGGAATGCACCCCCAACTGAACCACCCGTGGACGGCACACGTTCATGCACCGTGAGACGGAGGGAAGACCATGGGAAAGCTGACTGAGAGCGACCGGGAGTTCTGGCGTGGTGTGATCGTCGCAGGTGGGTTCACCGCGATCCCCCGGTGGCCTGCGGATACGGCCGCCACTATCGCCGAGCACGAGGCACCGATCGCGGACGACCTCGTGGAAGAGCTGCGCCGTGCGGCCGAGGACCTGGCGACACCGATCAGCTCACTACTCCTGGCCGCACACGCCAAGGTGCTGGCCACGCTGTCGGGCGAGCGGGAGGTCGTCACCGGTTACGTCGCGACAGCGACCGGACGACCCGTGCCGTGCCGGCTGACGACGGAGCATGCGTCGTGGCTGGCGTTGGTGCGTGAGGCGCGCCACACCGAGTCAGGGCTGCTGGCGCACCGGGGCTTCCCCGTCGACGACCTCAGGAAGGAGCTGGGTCTGTCCGAGCCGCCCTTCGAGACCGTGCTCGACCCGGCGGGCGCCGGCGGCGACCTCGCCGCGGACACCGTGTTGTG
>NZ_JAKXMK010000041.1 GCF_022524485.1 Pseudonocardia alaniniphila | reverse complement strand
CACCTTCGCCGGACGCATCATCCCCACCAACGGCAGCTAACCATCACGACCAGTTACACCAGTCGTCGGACACTCCCACCTTCGGCCATCGTCGTCGGTGGCGGGGTCATCGGGTTGTGCACGGCGCTGCTGCTTGCCCGAGACGGGTATTGGGTCACGGTCCTGGAACGCGACGCGGCGACACCCACGGAGCCGAGTGCAGCGTGGGAGTCGTGGGACCGGCGTGGCTGCGTGCAGTTCCGGCAGCCGCACTTCTTCGCCTGGTCGAACGCGGGTGGGCGACCCCCGTGGGAGCCCTTGGCGCTGCGACGCTGGATCTGGTCGCTGCGCTCAGGACTAGAGCCTGTCCTCAAAGCGGGTGTCGCTGGTCTGGTTTGATCTTGTGTTTGTGGTGCGCAGGCACGAGCTCACTGATGAGCAATGGCAGGTGATCGAGCCGTTGCTTCCGGCCTCGGGGGCGAGGGGTCGGCCGCGGGTGGATGACCGGCGGGTGATCAATGGGATGTTGTTCAAGGCCAAGACCGGGGTGGCGTGGCGGGACCTGCCCGAGCGGTACGGGCCGTGGAAGACCGTCTACAACCGGTTCTGGCGCTGGTCACGCAACGGCACCCTCACCGCCCTGGTTTTGCGGGTGCGGGTGATCGCCGAGGCGATCGACGAACTCGACCGTGAGGTCTCGGTGGACTCCAGCATCGTGCGCGCCCACCAGCATGCCGCCGGCGCCCGCAAGGCCATCACCACGCCGTCTTCCCCAGGAGGTGGACGAGTCCTGCAACGGACACGACGAGCCAGATGATCATGCTATCGGGCGGTCCCGGGGCGGACCCTCTACCAAGATCCATCTTGCCTGCGTTCGGGTACTTGCGGATAAGGGCTACTCCAGTCGTGCCAACCGTGCATACCTGCGACGACGCGGGATCCGGGCGACCATCCCCGAGCGGCGTGACCAGCAAGCCCACCGGGCTCGCCGCGGCTCGGTGGGCGGGCGCCCACCCGCCTTTGACAAGCTCGCCTACAAGCGACGCAACGTGGTCGAACGCTGCTTCAATCGATTCAAGCAGTACCGGGCCATCGCCACCCCGCTACGACAAGACCGCCACGTCCTACCAGGCCATGATCGACATCGCGACCCTCCAGATGTGGCTTTGAGGACAGCTCCTAGGCCGGTGGGTCAAGCAGCATGATCCACAAGACCGAGCAGAGTTGTTAATGCAGTGTGTATGAACCGACGGAGCCGGGCAGGGCGGCTTGATCGGTATGCCTACCTCGGGCACGCGCTCACCGCACGAGCTGACGGGATGCCAGGCGGTGTCCACACACCACGGGAGGAGCTTCCACGAGGGTCGACCTGGCCCCACTTACATCCGTCCTTATCCCAGCCAGGCCGGATGCGCATGACCTCCTGCACCGTGCGGCAGGGTTTCGCCGAAAGGCGTCGAGCTGGGTCTGTTTGTCGACCCCGCGTGCCGACGACCGGCACCCCGCCGGAGGTAGCCGGGCAGCTCCAGTCGGCGCTCGTCGGGCCGGTTACAGGGCGGACGCTCGACGATGCGTACTCGCGACCGCACCGGGTACGCCACCGTGCATGACCAACATCCAGCAAAGCATCGACGTCGCCGTGCCCGTCAGCACCGCCTACAACCAGTGGACGCAGTTCGAGTCGTTCCCCCACTTCATGGACGGCGTCGACCGCATCGAGCAGGTGACGCCGACCAGGACTCACTGGGTCACCCGGATCGCCGGCGTCGAGCGAGAGTTCGACGCCGAGATCACCGAGCAACACCCCGACGAACGCATCGCCTGGAAAACCGAGAACGGCACCCATCAGGCGGGTGTGGTCACCTTCCACCGGCTCGACAACGCACACACACGCGTCATGCTGCAGCTCGACCACGAACCGCAGGGGCTCGCCGAGAAAGCGGCCGACGCGCTCGGCGTCATCCAGAAGCGCACAAAGGGCGACCTGGAGAACTTCAAGCAGTTCATCGAGAACCGGGGCCACGAGGAGGGCGGCTGGCGTGGCGATGTCGGCCGCAGCCCGCAGCGACCCGTTGCCGGCACAGGCAGTGACGAGCTGAGCGGCTCCTCTGGACCTATCTGATCGGCTGATCCGCGCCGTGCACGCTCACGACGGACATGCCGCGGCGTGCACGGCCGCTCGGTCAGCAGGAAACCGAGCCGATTGGCGCGGCCCAACCCGGATGCAAGCGGTGAACGCCCAACTGCTAAGGAGCCGATCTCAATACGCCTGCTGACCACTCCCTTGCGCGAGGCACTGCGCCTGTTCCAGAACGACAGTCGTGTCGTGACCCCCCCGCCATGGCTCCACGGTTGCCACCCTCACCAACCAGGACGTCTTCGAGATTCTCACGCTACGTAGCGGACTCGAGCGAATGGCCGTGGAGCTCGGGGTGCCGGTGCACGACCCACAGCGGCTGGTCGCCTGCCACGAAGCCCTCGCTCGCACGGAGCAGAACGCGCGTGACAAGGATTGCGGCCCGCTCGTGGAGAATGGCTACGCCTTCCACTCCCCGATCGTGGCCCTGGCCGGACACCGGCGGCTCTCGGAGATGTACCGGCCAGTGCAGCAGCAAGTGCTGCTGTGCATGTCACGGAAACTCAGCACTCGGGAGCGCTTTCACGAGAACCTCATGGAGCACGCCGCGCGCTACCGCCACCTACTCGAGCTGATCGAGGCCGGCGAGCCGCCCGCCGTGCTCGCCGAACTCGCCGTGCTCGCCGTGCATGGCGAGCGCTCCTTCGCGGAGCACTGAACGACGGCCGACCGGAACGCCGCGTCGATTCGGTCTGTGACCGGGCTCGTCGCTATACGGGTCGGGCGGTGGGAGCCGAGGACACCGCTCGACCCCACAAATGCCGCGCCGAACGCACCTCGATCTACTCCGACACGCCTGCGCCCTCATCTGCCACCGCTCGGCCGCCGGGTCGATGCCTGGCCAGCGCGATCCGGCCCTGGTAGTGCCGAGCACGTCGCCGCTCGCTTCCCTGGATCCGGGCATATGTCTCGGCGTTTTTGCCTGTGCGACGGAGGCGACCCGGGGCTCATTGATTACTCGTTTCGCGTCACGGATCGAACCCGGCCAGGTCGAACCGCCCTGTGCCCCCTGCACTGTGAGACCTGCCTATTCGGATAGCCCGTCGGTCCCTTCTATATGGCCTCATGCCAGCCGCGGATCCTTCGCTCGCCAGATTCTTCAGCAGGCACCACGCAGTTGGCGCGCACGCGGCGAACCAGCCACAGCGCTAGGGCGAACCAGAGCAAGATCAGCACTACCCCGACCATCACCGCGGCGGACACCGCGAACTCCCGATCGACTGCGACGTCGAGCACCAGCAGTACCGCGCCCGTCAGCGTCAAAGCGAGCGTCCCCAACCCCGCCAAGAACAACCGGTGGCCTAGCTGCACGGTCTCGGCTTTCGCACCGCACTGGAACGTGACCCGATGGACAGCTGCCGGAGCCACCAGCAGTCCCGCAGTGACCACGGACAGCAGCAGAGTGACCACGTACATGCACAACTGAACGGAATCGATACGGCTGAAACGCTCGGTGAAAGCGAGCGCGAGCAGAAACCCAAACAGGATCTGCACCCCTGTCTGGGCCACCCGCAACTCCTGCAGCAGCTCAAGCATGTTGCGATCCGCGCGCTGCAACGCGCCCTCACCCCGGCCGTCCTCGTCGTGCCCACCCAACACGCCAGTCGCCCGGACCGTGTCCCACTGCTTCATGGCCTGTTGAGTACCCCAACCAAAATCTGGCGAACCCTTGGCTCCGTCATGCCGACCGGCACGTCATAGATAGCTCGCCATCAGCCCGACGTTCGATTGAAGTCTTGGAGCTGGTCTTTCTGATCCGCCCACCCATCAGTAGCGCAACCGCAGCGAGCCAGGCCACAAATCACCGGTTAGCGCCGCTCCCAGTTGAGCGGCGGAGCGCTCTACCCCTTTTCCGTCTTCGGTTGGTTCTCATGCCTCCACCGTAGCCGTCCAGACACCTTCGGCGAATCGGGCGAGCGGGCCGCGTGACCCGTTAGGCCGTTTGGGCAGGGGCACGACGACATGGCGCGCGATCTGGCCGCCGACGCACGGCGTCGGGACTCTGCGCCTTACTCCGCTGTGAGTTGCCGACGCAGCTGCGCCAGGGTCATGCTCAGCAACCTCGAGACGTGCATCTGGGAGATCCCGGTGCGCTTTGCGATCTCGGTCTGGGTCATGTTGCCGTAGAACCGCAGCAGGACGATCTTACGCTCGCGCTCCGGCAGCGCCTTCACCAGCGGAGCGAGGGATTCCCGGTTCTCGACGAGGTCCAGCTCCGGATCGGTGACCCCGAGGGTGTCGGCGACGCTGCCCTCACCGAAGCCCGCGTCATCCTTGCGTTGCGGCTCGTCGAGCGAGGAGGGGCGGGACTCGTAAGCGGCCTGCAACGCCTCGATCACCGAGTCCAGATCCACGTCCAAGTGCCGTGCGAGCTCACTCGGTGTGGCGGCACGCCCCATCCGCTGACTCAGCTCGTCCGCGGCCCGGTACACGCGGACCTGCAGCTCCCTGATCGGGCGCGGTACCCGGATCGCCGAGGTGCGGTCCCGGTAATGGCGCTGCACCTCCCCGTTGATGGTCGGGATCGCGAACGAGAGAAAATCGACGCCGCGCGCTGGCTCGAACCGGTCGACCGCGTTGATCAGCCCGATCGTCGCGACCTGCTCGAGGTCATCGAGGTTCTCGCCCCGATACCGGTGCTTGCGCGCGACGCGCTGTGCCACCGGTAGAAATCCCTTGATCAGTTCGTCGCGCAGTACCTGCTGCCGTGGATGATCAGCCGGGAGCCGCACCCGCTCGGCGAACAGCGGCGCAAGATGCGCGTAGTCGTCGCGGCGCTCCGTCCCCCCGGCTTCCCCTCCCACGACCCGCGGCTGGGACATCGCCGGTGCCAGCGCGTCGGCCACGGGCTCGCAGTACTCCAGAGCCGCCGCAGCTCCGGTGACATCGAGGATCCGCCGCACCACCGGAGGGCCACCAGCCACCCGGAACGCGACGCCGGCCGCACTCGCTTGGTGATGCCCCCCGCAGAGAACCACAACCCCCGCCGCACTCATGACTCGGACACGGGCGAGATCCACCACGATCGACCGGGACGCGGCCCCGCCTATCTCGTCAACGACAGCGTTGATGACACCGGGGAGGAACTCGACAGTACCGAGCTCGACCTCGCCATCGGGGCGCAGCACGAGCGTCCCGTTGCCCGGCTCGCCCAGACCGACCGTGAGAGCGCTCCCCTGCCGGGCCGTCGGTTGCTCGCCGACGGACACCACGGTGCCCTCGGGAAGCTCCGCCCAGCCACCGAGCAGGGCGGCCAGGTCGCCGACCGCCGGGCCCGGGGCGATGTGGAACCTCGTGTCCCCCGCACGGGCCTGGCGTGCGGTGCGGGCCAGGATCTCCAGGCCGCCGCAGTCGATGAACGCGAGGTCGCGGAGATCGACGGACAGGCTGTCGACAGCCACCGCGAGCCCCACGGCCAGAGCCGTCGAGAAATGCGAGGCCGTCGCCAGGTCCACCTCGCCCTGAACCCGCAGGACCGTCTCGTGGTCTCGGCACCCGAGGGCGACCTCCAGCGAAGGCGGCGTATTCGAAAGCGTCGTCGTGAGGTTGTCTCTGTTGCCGGACGATGCAGCGGGAGACAGGCTGGATGACATGACCACGGCGTCTTAACCCAGCCCTGTTCGTCGATCTCGTCGGCGAGCCGCACGGTGCCTTGGCCGCTGCTCCCTACCGGCTGGGCCACGCCTTCGATGGCCGGTCCTAGGAAGCGCAACGGGTCCGGTACACCAGCGGTGGTGAGCATCTCCCGAAAGGGACCGCCGAGATGAACGCGCCCAGCGGTGGCTCGACCAGCCCCACTGCGAGAGCGGCCGCGATTCCACCGAAGTAGCCCAAACGGTCGATGGACGTCGATCTCGAACCGGCCGGCTCACGACACCATCCCGGCCTCTCCACCGTCACTCATCTCCGACCTCCGATCCCTCGGCGGGCCCAGATAACCTTCACGCCGGTACCCGCTGGCTCCGGTGCACAACCCTTACTCGAGTACGGCACCCGGCCAGGCCCCGAAGGCCTGGGCCAGCCCCGGGTGCTCGGCGAGGGTCGCGGTTCGCGGCGAGAAGACGGTGTTGGCCAGCCCGTCCAGCAGCGTGACGGTCCGCGCGGCCCCACTCACACCCGGCGCTTCACCTTCATCCCCACGGGTACCCCTGAGGTGACCTGCTCCTGCAACGACATTGCCGCAGCGCGCGTGGGGTACCGCGGTGCACCTCGAGTTGACGGGGTGCCGTCCGCGTCGGGCTACCGCGCCGACGCCACCGCCTGCGACGGGCGCGGAGGTGACGGCCATTTGGGATGCCGGCCCCGATGGCCGGGCCACTGTCGTCGGCATCACGGCGCAACACGCTCGCCTCCATCGACATCCGCACCATCGGCGGGCGGCCGTTGCTTACGTTGCCTGGCTGAGCGTTCCCGGCGAACGTCTGCCGAGGGTTGTGATCCTCGTTTCAGGGAACCTTGCGGCAGACCGCAACGTGAATGGAGACCGACCATGGGCCATGACCAGTTCACCCAGCAGGACCCCGGCGAGCAGCACGACGTCCCGGGGAGCGGCAGCGAGACCGTGGAGTACCCGGGCCGCACTGACGAGATGGACGTTCGGCCTGACCACGGCGAAGAGACCTATCGGGGAACCGGGCGCCTGGAGGGCAAGAAGACCGTGATCACCGGCGGCGACTCCGGGATCGGTCGTGCCGTCGCGCTCGCGTTCGCCCGGGAAGGGGCCGACGTGCTCATCTCCTATCTGGAGTCGGAGGAGAAGGACGCCCAGGAGACCGTGCGCCTGGTGGAGGAGGCCGGGCGCAAGGCGGTGACAGTGCGCGGCGACGTGCGCGAGGAGGCGCAGTGCCAGGCGGTGATCGACCGGGCCGTGCAGGAGTTCGGCCGGATCGACGTGCTGGTGAGCAACGCTGCCTATCAAATGTCGCAGGACGAGGACATCGACGCCATCACGACCGAGCAGTTCGACCGGGTGATGAAGACGAACATCTACGCGATGTTCTGGTTGTGCAAGGCGGCGATCCCGCACATGCCGGAAGGCTCCTCGATCATCACGACCTCATCGGTGCAAGCTTTCAACCCTTCGCCCCACCTCCTGGACTACGCCACGTCCAAGGCCGCGATCGTCAACTTCACCAAGGGGCTGGGCAACAACCTCACCGAGAAGGGCATCCGGGCGAACTCGGTGGCCCCCGGCCCGGTGTGGACGCCGCTGATCCCGGCGACGATGCCGCAGGAGAAGCTCGAGTCGTTCGGTAAGCAGTCGCCGCTGGGGCGTGCCGCACAACCCGCGGAGCTTGCACCCATCTACGTGTTCCTGGCTTCCCAGGAGTCGAGCTACATCACCTCCGAGGTGATCGGCGTGACGGGCGGCTCCCCGATCACCTGATTGTTCATACTCGGCTTCCGTGCGCTGACGGTGCGACACGTCGATGCGCGCGAGGTGCTGCCGGGAGCGTTGCTGTCGACGCCGGGAGACCGCGACGCCCCGATCACCAAGCCGGACGGCTGGTACGGCACCAGGTGTCCGGCTCGCCCGTCACACCAGCGGGCTGACATCGATCGGTACGCCCTTCGGCGCCTGCTCGTGCACTGCATATTGATCTCAGAGTGTCCGACGGCATGGCGGCTCGCGAGGTCACTCGCCCCACCCGCCGGTGCCGAGCAGCGACCCAAATCGAGCCACAGGGCCTCAACTATGTCGACACGTCGGCAAGGCGAGTGACCAATCATTGAGCGGGGTCAGCTTCCGTCTCGGCCGCCCCATCATCGTCAGTGTCTACGGCAACATCACGGGCACTGCCGCGGATCTCCTGGCTTTCCTCGGCTGTGCTCAGATCACTGTCCTCGCCATAGTGCGGATCCTGGCCCGAATCCTCGCCATAGTGCGGATCTTGCTTCTCCGCCATGCTTCTCATCCTCCTTTCCAGTAGCGGAGGATCCCCCCGGCCGAGCTCGTCAAACATGACCATGACCAGATAGAAGGTGCGGCAACACCATCCGGTCGGCGCCGGCTGAGCCCACGTAGAGGGTTACGCCCCGCTGGCATTTAGTGGGTATCCGCGGCTTGCGGCGATGCCCCTACTCACTATCGGTTTGATGAATAACGACCACATCGTGATTTGCCCTGTTGTCGCCCGGTGCCGGCGACCAGCTCGCCGCTACCCGCCTCGGTCGCTCCCCCGCGCACCTCGTCGAAATCGCCGAGCAGCTCCGCGCCCACGGCGTCGACCTCCGAGCCCACCCGGGCCGACGGCCGGCAGGTGCAGTCGGCCAGTTGCTCTGCGTCGATCAGGGGTCCGCTGCGAGGTTGAACGCGCCACGAACATCACGCGGGACGGTCAGTCGCTACACCTCGCCTACGTCGGCCGAGCACAGCGCCTGGAAGCACCGCCCGGCCAGGTCGGGCACCGCCGGAATCAGACCAGGCGGCGTCTGGAGGTTGACCGCTCGGGCTCCGGGTATCGCCCAGCCAACCCATCTGTGCTGGACTTGGAGGAGATCCATGGTTCCCACCACAACCGCCGCGGAGTCGTTATGGCTCGCCGGACGCGCGGGGGTCTTGTTCCCGCTGCCGGGCACGGAACGGGCCTTCGACGTTCTCGTGCTGGGGGGTGGCATCACCGGGCTGACCACTGCGCTGCTGCTCAAACAGCACGGAGCCAGGGTCGCCGTGATCGATGCGGGCCGCGTCGGCACCGGCGCGACGGGCAACAGCACGGCGAAGGTGACGGCGCTGCAGGGCACCATGCTCTCCACCATCGCGCGGACCAGGGGCGCGGGCGTCGCCGCGGCGTACGCCGAGCACTCGCTCGCTGGGGTCGAGACGGTCGCGAAGCTCGTGACAGAGCTCGGAATCGGCTGCGACCTGCGGCGTCGCGCCGCGTACACCGTCGCCCTGGATGATCACGAGCTCAGCGCCGTCGAGCAGGAGACCGACGCCGCGCACGACGCGGGTCTGCCCGTCGACACGACCTCCGAGGTCGACCTCCCATTCGATGTGGCCGGTGCCGTTCGGCTGGACGACCAGCTCGAACTGCATCCGCTCGCCTATGCGCGCGGGCTCGCCGCCGCGATCGACTCCGAGGGATCGCGCGTCTTCGAGCAGACCCGCGCGCTGAGCGTCGAAGAAGGCCGCCCGGTCCGTGTCATGACCACGCACGGGGAGCTCAGCGGGGAGCGGGTGGTCGTCGCGACCCACTACCCGATCTGGGACCGCGGTCTGTACTTCACGCGGCTGAAAGTGATGCGGTCATACTGCATCGCCACACGGGTCCGCGGCGAGCCGTCCCGCAGTATGTCGATCACTGCTGGCACTCCGACCTGGTCGTTCCGCTCCGCAGGAGATCTCATGATCGTGTGCGGGCAGGGCCACGCGGCCGGAGCCCGCGAGGCCGGGCAGGACCGTTTCACCGCGCTCGAGGACTGCGCCCGCCGACACTGGGACGTCACGGAGATCACCCACCGGTGGTCTGCGCAGGACGCAGTCCCCTACGACAGCACCCCCATGATCGGCACGTACACGCCCGTGTCATCGCGGATGTTCGTCGCCACCGGATTCTCGAAGTGGGGCCTTTCCGGCGGCACGATGAGCGCCATGCTCCTGGCCGCGCAGATCGCCGGCGAACAGGTCCCCACCGACGTGTTCAGCCCGCATCGGCTCTCGCTACGCGGGCTTCCGACACTGGCCCGGATGAACACAAAGGTCGGCGTCGACATCGTCGGCGACCGGTTGATGCCGGGCCAGGGTTCCGCCGAGCAGACGCCACCCGGCCAGGCGCGGGTCGTGCGCTCGGGCACCGAGCGAACCGGCGTCTACCGCGACGAGGCCGGCCTGCTGCACGCCGTCTCGCTGCGCTGTACCCACCTCGGATGTCTCGTCCGGTTCAATGCCACCGAACGAAGCTGGGACTGTCCCTGCCATGGTTCCCGGTTCGACGTCGACGGGGCAGTGCTGGAAGGGCCGGCCGTTCGTCCGCTCCCCCGCACGTGCCCACCGTCCGAGGCGTGAATACCCGTTCGCCTTCACGGCATCAGCGCTGCGCCGCCCCCGAGGCCAGTCACGACAAATGATTCCTGTTCACGTCGCTCACTTGTTTAGACCTCGGGGTCGGCGTTCACCGGCAGCAGCGCCCATACCGTCTTGCCGTCTGCGTGGTTCGAAACGTCCCAGTGGGAAGCCAGGTTCGCTACCACGTGCAACCCCCGTCGAGGTCCTCCGACGACGCGCGGCCGGGGACGGGGAGCGGGCCCCGGGAGGTAGTCACGCGCCTCGATGAACAACCCCTGCTCGGTCAACCGCAATATCAGAACACAATCCGTGCCACAATGGACGACTACGTTTCTGACCAGCTCGTTCGCCACAAGGCAGGCAACCTCGGCTGTGGCGTCGATCTGCCAATCTTGGCAAACGCCGACGGTGAACTCCCTGCCGCTGCGAGGAGCGGCTACCGACGGCAACAGCCGCAGAGGACGGACGACGGTCTTAGGCCGCAGCAGGCTCCTGCGCCGCGCCGTCTCGAGGTCGCCCGTGCCGGCCACCGGTCGAATGACCGAAGACGCGTACTCGCGAGCACGTTGGGTACATACCGTGCATGACCAAGATTCAGGAGAGCATCGACGTCGCCGTGCCGGCCAGCACGGCCTACAACCAGTGGACGCAGTTCGAGTCGTTCCCCGACTTCATGGACGGCGTTGAGCGCATCGAGCAGGTGACGCCGACGCGGACGCACTGGGTCACCCGAATCGCGGGCGTCGAGCGAGAATTCGAAGCCGAGATCACCGAGCAGCATCCCGACGAGCGGATCGCATGGAAAACCGACGACGGGACCCATCAGGCGGGTGTCGTCACCTTCCACCGGCTCGACGACACACATACGCGCGTCATGCTGCAGCTCGACCACGAGCCGCAGGGGCTCACCGAGAAAGCAGGCGACGCGCTCGGCATCATCCAGAAGCGCACGAAGGGCGACCTCAAGAACTTCAAGCAGTTCATCGAGAACCGGGGCCACGAGGAGGGCGGCTGGCGCGGTGACGTCGGCCGGAGCCCGCAGCAACCCGTTGCGGGGGCGGGCGTCGACGAGCGGAACGACTTTCCCGGGCCTAACTGATCGCCGATCCATGCCGGGATGCACGCGCCGGACGGGCTGCGTCGCGCGCGTGCACCCGGACGGCTCGGTCAGCAAAATGCAGTAGCACCAACGCGAGGTCATCAAGACAGCGCCGGCAGCGTCCCGGCTCCGTGCGCGGCCTTTCTGCGGCGGGCTTGAAGCCCTCCCTTCAGCGCTTATGACGGAGCCATCTCGCGGGCGAGGTCACTCGCCCCACCCGCCGCCGCCGGGGGTTTCAATGCGCACGCGGTCCCCGCATTGCAGGTTCCACGTGCCCTTGCTCGGCAACTCCTCCTCGGTGCCGTCGGCGCGAATGCGCATGTTCCGCCCCACCGCACCGTCCTTACCGCCGCCGATCCCCCACGGGGCGCGTTCGCGGCGTTCGGACTGGATGGTGAGGACGCAGTCGGCGAGCACTTCGATCTCCCGGATCAGCCCTTCGCCGCCGGGATGCTTTCCGCCCCCGCCGGAGCCGCGGCGCAGCTCGTAGCGCCACACGCGTAGTGGGTAACCGATCTCCATCGCCTCGGCCGGCGTGTTCTGGGTGTTCGTCATGCCGGTCTGCACCCCGGACATGCCCGGCCGGTGTGGGGTGCCGCCCTCCCCGCCGCCGAGGGTCTCGTAGTAGCTGAACGACGCGTCCCCGCCTGCGCCGAGCAGCAGGTTGTTCATGGTCCCCTGGCTCGCCGCCGGTACCCGGTCCGGGATCGCCTGCGCGAACGCGCCGAGCAACACGTCGACGATCCGTTGGCTGGTCTCGACGTTGCCGGCGGCGGTCGGCGCGGGGAAGCGGGCATGCACCACCGATCCTTCCGGAGCCCTCACCTTCAAGGATCGGTAGCAGCCGGCGTTGGGCGGGGCGTCGGGGTCGGTCAGCATGCGGAAGACGAACATCGACGAGGACAACGTCACCGCGAACACCGCGTTGCAGTTCACCGGGATCTGCGGGGCGCTGCCCTCGAAGTCGATCGACACCTCTTCCCCGGAGACGGTGACGGTGGCGCGGATCTGCACCCCCTCGCCGATCTCCAGCACGTCGGAGCGTTCGTAGCGACCGTCCGGGATATCGGCCACCGCCGCCCGCACGCGGCGGTCGGAGTAGTCGCACACCGCGGCCATCGACTCGTGCAACCGTTCCGCGCCCTGCCGTTCGGCCAGCTCTCGCAGCCGAGCCGCGCCGACATGGTTGGCCGCGAACTGCGCGCGGAGATCCCCGCGCCGCTCCCCCGGCGTCCGCGAATTGGCGGCGATCAACCGCACGACGTCCTCGCGTTCGCCGTCGGTATCCGCAATGCGGATCGGCGGGATCCGCACGCCCTCCATGGCGATCTCGGTGGCGCCGGCCGGCATCGACCCGGGAGCGGCACCGCCGACATCTGCGTGATGGGCCCGATTGGCGACGTAGCCGAGCAGCTGGCCGTCAGAGTCACCGACCGCGGCGACGATCGTCAGGTCGGGCAGGTGGGTGCCGCCCATGTACGGGTCGTTGACGCACACCTGGTCACCAGGCAGCAGCTCGCCGTAGGCGTCGAGCACGGCGCGGACGCTGGCCGGCATCGAGCCGAGGTGCACGGGGATGTGCTCGGCCTGCGCGACCATCTCGCCGTCCGGATCGAACACCGCCGCGGAGCAGTCCGCGCGTTCCTTGATGTTCGGGGAGTAGGCGGCGCGGCGCAGCGCCACCCCCATCTCCTCGGCCACCCCCGCGATAGCGTGCCGGAAGACCTCCAGCTCGACGGCAGAAAGTCCGCTCACGACAGATGCACCACCAGGTTCAGCGCGTCGTCCACGACTGCGCGTTCGTCAGGTGCCAGCAAGGTCGTCGTGTCGGACTGCTCGATCAATGCGGGGCCGTGCACCTCGTCGCCCGGGTGCAGCGCCGCCCGCGAAACCACCCGGGCATCGACGGTCTCGCCTGCGACTCCGATGTCACGGCTGCGCTCCTCCGCCGGTTCCTCCTGCTCCCAGTCGCCGGGGGGCTCGGCGAGGATCGGCGCTGCGGTGGCGACCACCCGCAGCGTCACCACATCCACTCGCTCGTCGCGCATGGCGTAGCCGTAGGCCTCCTCGTGCGCTGCGTGCAGCAGTTCGGCAAGGTCTGCGCCACCGTCGTCCACGGTGATCCGCAGCTCGTGCGACTGGCCCGCATAGCGCGCGTCGGCGACCCGGGAGATGCTCACCTCGCCCGCCACGCCCTGGCTGGACAGTTCCGCGCGGGCTGCCTCGGTCAGCTCCTCCCAGGCCGCCGACAGGTCCGTGCCGACATCGGCCATCACCGTCCGCGACGCCTCGAACCGCGGCTTTGCGAGCAGCAGGCCAAGCGCGCTGAGCACTCCCGGCGCCGGCGGCACGACGACTGCCGTGCAGCCCAGCTCCCCTGCCAATGCGGTGGCGTGCAACGGCCCGGCGCCTCCGTAAGCGACCATCGCCAGCCGGGAGGGGTCGATGCCCCGTTCGGTGCTCACTGTCCGCAGCGCACGGGCCATGGTCGCGCGGACCACAGTGAGCACGCCGTGCGCACCGCCAGCGGAGGCGGGCAGGGTGTCCAGCGCCCTTTGCGCGGCGTCCACGTCAAGCCGCAGGCCGCCACCGAGTTCGCGGTTCGGGTCGAGATGCCCCAGCGCGCTGTGCGCGTCGGTGACGGTCGGATCCTCCCCGCCCCGGCCGTAACAGGCCGGCCCCGGGTCGGCCCCCGCGGAACGGGGCCCTACCCGCAGTGCACCGCCCGCGTCGATCCAAGCGATCGACCCGCCGCCCGCTCCGACCGAGTGGATCCCGACCGCCGGGGTGCGGAAGGGCAACCCCGCGATGCGGGACGACGTCGACACCTCCGGCACACCGCCGCGTATGAGGCATACATCGCTGGAGGTGCCACCCATGTCGAACGCGATCGCGTCGTCGAACCCCGCCGAGCGGGCCACCGCCCCCGCGGCGACCACACCGGCCGCCGGCCCGGACAGCAGGGTGTGCACCGGCGCTGCGGCGGCGTGGTCGACGCCGGCGGTGCCGCCGCCGGAGGTCATCACCGTGATCGTCGGATCGGGCAGCCGTTCGGTGAGGTTGGCCAGATATCGGCGCATCACAGCGCTCCACCGCGGCGTTGAGCACACAGGTGGATGCCCGCTCGAACTCGCGGAGCTCGGACAGCAAAGCGCTGGAGCGCGTGACCGGCACCTCGAGCCGCTCCAGCGCATCGCACAGCCTGCGTTCGTGCGCCGGGTCCGCGTAGGCGAACAGCAAGCTCACCGCGATCGACTCGGGCTCGAGCTCCTTCACCTCCGTGACAACGCGCTCGATCTCGTCACCAGTGAGATCGACGACCGGTTCGCCGTCAGGACCCATCCGCTCAACGACCGTCACGACGCACTCACGAGGCACGAGTGGCTCGGGCCGAACCACCGACAGGTCATACAGGGCCGGACGGTCCTGCCGGCCGATCTCCAAGACATCGCCGAACCCATCGGTGGTGACGAAGACCGTGCGGGCGATCCGGCGCTCGAGCACGGCGTTCGTCGCCGTCGTGGTGCCGTGAGGCAGCAGCTCGACGTCGCCATCCGGCCGTCCTTCGCGCACCCCATTCTCGACGCCCTCGGCCTGGTTCCCCGGCGTCGTCGGCACCTTGACCGCGCGCGGCCGATGTCCCTCCGCGTGCACAACGACGTCGGTGAAGGTGCCACCCACATCGACGCCCGCACTGACAGTCATTGGCACCCCATGGCGCGCGGCGCGAAGAAACGCCAGATGATCATCGAGGCCTCAATCATGTCGACGACGTGTGTCTACCCGTCGGCATCAGTGATCGATCATTCAGTTGGGTCAGCCGCCATGGGCCTTGGTTGCCTTATCATCGTCAGCGTCCTCAGCGGAATCCCCAGCACGGCTCTCGCGGTTTTCCTCGGCTGCGCCCGGATCGCCATCCTCGCCGTAGTGTGGATCTTGGCCCGAATCCTCACCGTAGTGTGGATCCTGCTTCTCTGCCATCCCTCTCATCCTCCTTGCCAAGTGGCAAAGGGTCCCCCTGAACGCGCCCGTCAAACATGGCCGATCGGACGGCGACATCCGAGGATCGCAGCGGGTGCCAACCCGCTCAGACGAACAGATCAACTTCGCGGTTCGATATCCGTTGAACAACAACCCCGTCCTCGATGACGCTGATAGCTGACGCCTGATACCTGATTGACTCCAGAAACTTCTCACCAGTACATCGGTCCGGATCCCGAGGCAGGGCCCCGGCAAAGTCGCGGCGAACGGCGTTCGGAGCGGAGACACGCCGGTGATGATGTAGGGCGGACACGGCCGCCTCGGTGATCATCGCGGGTTCCTACGCCTGCTTGACCAGGCCCGCGGACGCAGGCAGGTCCGGACCGAGACCCGCACCCTGCAACTATGCGCGATCACCGGACCGGGGCGACTGCGGGTATCAGGTTTCCGCACGCCCGCCTGGCCCCGGCGTCGCGCTGCGCATTCAGGGGAGGCAACGGCTCCTGACGCTCGCGGCGACCCACGCGGCGCTGCTGCTGGCCCAGGGCGCTGGGCGGTCGCTGCGGTCGATGTCGGACAAGGGCGTCGCGGCCGTCCTGGATCCGAGGCCGGCCACGACCCGCTACGGCGGCTTCCTGCGCGCCTCGCTCCCCCCGTTCCGGACGACCTACCACCCCGAGGTGGTCAGGGCCGCGCTCAAGCGTCTGGACGTGGCTCAGACCCCGTGATCCGTTCGACGAGCTCGTCGCGGTACTCCCGCACCGCCTGAAACTCCGGTTCGTCGCCGGTCGCCCGCTTCAACGCGCCTTCCAGGATCTTCAGCCCCTGGCGTTCGTCGCCGCGCGCATCCGCCTGCCTCGCGGCGTTCTCCAGGGCTTTGGCGAGCTTGGTCTGCGCTTCGGGTTCCGTGGTGGCCTTGTGGATCCGGATCCAGTTGCCGCCCGGATCGACGACGGTGAACCCGGTGTAGCGGTCGTTGCGCAGCCGCGGCCGGGTCATGCGCGGGATGCCGGAGAGGAGCAGCTTTCCGTGCACGGACCGCATCCCCGCCGCGAAAGCCTCGAACAGCTCGCTGGTGTCCGCCACGATGACCAGGCACGAGCTGTACGACTGCGCCGGGTCGTACTCGTCCATCCCGAAGAAGTGCAGATTGATGTCTTCCCGTCGCACCGCGACGTGCGGGTTCGGCCGCGTCTGCCGATAGGTGACCTCGAAGCCGAGCATCTCGTAGAACGACGCGATCTCGTCGATGGATGGACAAGGCAGGAGCGGAATGGTCAGTTCGTTCGCCACCGCCCGAACCTAAGCCCAGACCTACCCAAACGACACCGAGCTATTTGCTCATGAACAGCATGACAGCCCCCAGGGCCCGGCAAGGTCGCGCCGGACGGCAGGGCCCCGGAAGGGTCGTGCTGAGCAGCGTGTCGAGCGGTGACAGGCCGGTGATGGTGTAGGGCGAACACGGCCGTGTGGGTGATCATCGCGGGTTCCGACGCCTGCTTGATCACCTGCAGTACCGCCGTGTCCGCATGCCCATCCTCCCCGATCGCTGTGCTCGCTGGCTGCAGCGACACCAGAATCGACCCGGCGAATGCCCCGGCCCTCGACCCAGCCGATGAAGAACTTCTGGTCGTGCTGGGTGCAGTGACTGATCCGCGCAAGTCCCGAGGGGTGCGCCACCGGCTGGTGACGGTGCTCTCGGCGGCGGTGTACGCGGTGCTGGGCGGGGCCCGCTCCTACGTCGTGATCGCGGAGTGGGCCCATGACCTGCCGGTCTCGGTGCGGCTTCGGTTGGGCATCGGACGCCGGCGCCGAGCGAGTCGACGTTCCGGCGGGTCCTGCAGCGCGTGGACGCCGACGAGCTGGACACCGCGGTCAGCGGCTGGCTCGCCCGACGAGTTATCGCCCCTACCGGCACCGGGCCGACCAGCACCGGGCCGGGGCAGGCGATCGCGGTGGACGGCAAGACCGCCCGCGGAGCCCGCCAAACCGATTCGGTCCCGGCGAGGTAGTGGCGGGCCGGGCCCGTCACCTGCGGGCGCGCGTGAGGACGCTCGGGGTTGCGTCAGCGCCTGGGTCACACGAGCCGACGCCTGCCTTCTGTCCGACCGCTGCGGTGACGAACCCGGACCGCCAACTACCTCGCTGAACCTCGCAGTGTGTCGATATCGCTCCTCCCCGCTGCCGTACGCGCCCAGTACCTGGCTGCGAAAGGCGCGGGCCGTGCTGTCAGGCCCGATCGCCCGGACGGCAGGCCGCGCACCACCCGGTGGCCGGACCTGCAACAGCTCGCCATTCCCACAGACAGGTCCGTGGGGACCGCGCCGGTGTGATGCAGCAACGTTCAGACGTTGATCTGCTTGGTCTCAGTGTCGGCGCTGGTGATGGTGATCTTGCGGGGCTTCGCCCTCTCGGCGATCGGAATCCGCAGGGTGAGTACGCCGGCGTCGTAGGACGCGTCGATGCGGTCGGCGTCGAGGGTGTCGCCGAGAAACAGCTGGCGGGAGAAGACCCCGTGCGGTCGCTCGGCCACCTGCATTTCCACGTGCTCGCCGGTCGCAACGGGGGGCCGCTCAGCAGTCACGGTCAGCACGTTGCGCTCCACATCCAGCTCGATCGCATCCGGTTTGACTCCGGGCAGATCGAAGCTGACCACGAACTGCTCGCCGTCGCGGTAGGCGTCCATCGGCATCGCGGTAGGACGAGACCAGGTTCCCGGGGTGTTGCTCAACAGCTGCTGGCTCAGCCGGTCCAGCTGACGGAACGGGTCGGTGCGCATCAGCATCGCAGGCCACTCCTTTCGTGATCGACAACAGGCGGCGATGCACCGGAGCTATGCCGGATCGGCAAGGACCACTCCGGATAGCTCCAATGGTAGCTACAGACTCCCTGCCGTACAAGCTGGCGATTGCATCAGACACGGAGCACAGCTTCGGGCAGGCACCCGGGAGGAACGGTGCCGCTCTTTGCCCGTCCGACACCCGGGCGGGCGAGAAGCAACGAGGGTGGGTCGGAGCCGGTCGAGTCCGCATGGCGACACCGTCCACGGGGTAGCCGCATCTCAGGACGAACACCTGGGAGCAGTGATCACAATGGCAAGCCGGTGAAACAGGATTCAGCGACGTGTTCTACGACCTGGTATCCGTGCAGTACCACCCACTCAAGGCCGGCCATGACTACGGCCAGTACGTGCGCGATGCCAAGAACGGTGGCTTCGACGACATTGCCGGCTTCTTCGAGCAGGTGATGTACGAAGGCTCCGAGCGAGCCAAGTGCCCATCAGTTCCTCGCCCAGCTCTCTGGCACAGAGCACGCCGGCTCAGCCGCACGCTGACGGAGTGGGGGCCGACCGATCCGGCGACGGAGGGCGCTCCGCCTCTCCCCGACCCGGGATCACTGTGAGTCGTCCCCCGACCTTCGTCGGCGAGCAACAGTCGAGGCAGCCGCGCGAAGTCGGCACCGGGCGCACGGCAGGCATCGGCATCGCTGCACCGATGGGGCAGGACGTGACCCGCCGCACGCACGGTCACAGGTTCTTCGAGACGAGGGAGACGCCGGGTGGGACTGGTTCTGAGGCCGTCCGCCGCCACGGCGCCGTGGCGGGTGGAGGTTCACCCGGAGTGGAGCTGTTTAACCCTCGGTTGTGAGGCCGCTCCGTTCGTGGCGCGGCGACACGGCGGCACCGTCGCGATCACGATCCGGCTCGACCTCGCCCCCGCCCTGTCTACCGCGATCGAGGAACTTTCAGAACGTGCGGCGCTTGCGACGGTTGGCGACGTCGCGGCCGCGGCGTGGTCGGCGCGACAGGAAGGCAACGAGATCGTCCTCACCGGGCCGGGTCGGGCCTACATGGTCGACGCCAGCAACGCCGAGTGCGGTCTAGCCCGGACGATCGAGATCGAGCACGGACATCTCGCCGATCTACGCCGGGCGCTCACCGGCGTCATCTCCTCTCCTCGATCTCCCGGATTCCCGATGTCGCACTTGTGAGTTGACGAGGTGGTTTCAGGGATACCGGCCGGGGCCAGTCAGGACCTCCTGCATGGCGGTCCATCAGCACCGTGAAGATGTCCGGTGCAGGTCGTCCATCGCGTCTTCGTCGGTCTCCAACTACGCGGCGGCGCCCAGATCGCGGCTGCGGATCACGTCGCCTGCCTTCAGCGCCAGCGCAACCCCGACGCGCCCCATCTCCGCGAAGTACGGTGCGACTTCCGCAGGAAGCACCGGGAGGCGATGGCGGCGGCGTGCCGCCTGCGCCACGTGCAGCGCCAGGTCGCCCATGCGCTCGATGTCGCCCGCCCCGTGAATGGCCGGTCAGCGGCACGAGCCGACAATAGGCGGCGCGGGACAGTCAGGCGAGAAAGTGGTGCAGCGCTGCGGTCAGGTCGTCGGGGTTCTCCTCCGCGACGTGGTGTCCGGACTCGATCGGGCGGCCACGGAGATCGTCGGCCCACGCCCGCCAGACGGCGAGCGGATCACCGTAGAGGCTCTCCATGTCGTCCCGGGTCGACCAGAGGCAGAGCGTCGGGCAGCCCACGGTGCGACCGGCGCGCTGGTCGGCTTCCTCATGCTCCCGGTCGACTCCGAGGCCGGCGCGGTAATCCTCCAGCATCGCCCGCACGGTGGCCGCATCGTGGATAGCCTGCCGGAACTCCTGATAGTTCTCGGCTCCCATGCTTTCGGGCCGCGCTTTGCTTGCGTACCAGGCGTCGGGATCGGCGGTGATCACCCGCTCCGGCAAGTCGGGCTGAGCGAAAAAGAACCAGTGGTACCAATCGCGGGCGAACTTGGCATCGCACCGGGCGAGGGCCTCACTGATGGGCACACCGTCGAGAACGACCAGGTGGCTGACCGCGTCGGGATAGTCCAATGCCAGGCGTAGCGCGACGTAGGAGCCGCGGTCATGTCCGACGGTGGCAAACGTCCGGTGGCCCAGGGCGTTCATCAGCCGAACCAGGTCCGCTGCCACGGCTCGCTTCGACTGCTGGGAGTGGTCGGGGAGGATGCGCACCTTCCCGGACTGGCCGTAGCCACGCATGTCCGGACAAACGACGGTGAACCCACGTTCCACCAGCTGCGGCGCGACCCAGTGCCACGTCGACCCGGTACGCGGATGTCCGTGGATGAGGAGAACGGGACGGCCTTGCCCGGCATGCCAAACTCGAAGTTCCACCTCCCCGACGTCAATCCGCTCGTCCGTGAAGTCATCGAACATGAGAGACATCTGTCCGGACGACCCATCGGGCAAACGTCCTCACCGGCAGAAGCGTATGGCCAACCCGCTCTCTCCGGCCGCCCCGCCTTCACAAGGGGTAGCCAACGAGCCTGGGCATCGGGGCGCGCATCAAGTGAAGCCACCGTGTACCGCGGACGGGCTGGACGGGCACGATCACTGACATCGGCGGCGTTCAGCACGCCGAGGACGTCGAGCAGGGCAGACTGGTCCAGAGCTGCCATCGCGTCGCGCCTCTCTACGAGTTCCTTGGCGGGATCACGCAGAGACTCGCGCGCAGGCCCCTCCCGGGATGGGCCGGGGCGGGTTCATCGGCGCTCGCCCCACCCGGGCTGTGCTGACCTTCGGGCGTCATCAACAGACACCAACACCTGGCAACGACGATGGGCGCGATCAGCCCGGCAGGCTGGCCGGGCGGGAGTAGCTTCTTGGGACGACACCCGGAGCTGCACGCGCCCCCGTTAGCGTTGTGTGCTTGCGCGCCGGCGCGGGCTCGCGGTGGAGCCCGCGCCAGCGGGTGGTGGTTTTACGGGTTGAGCCAGCGATCAACGATGGCCGCCTGAAGCGGCACCGAGGGGACCACGTGCCGGTCCTCGTCGGGGAGGTCGTGGCCGTTGATGCAGATGCTCCAGCGGTCGTCGCCGGTTTTGCGCCAGTCGGTGAAGGTGCGGGTGGTCACCAGCAGGAACCGGTCGTTGCCCCAGGCCAGGGCGGTGACGATGGTGAGCGTCCCGCGGCGGTGCGCGGCCTCGTGGTAGTGCAGGCACAGCGGCACCGCACCGGTGTGACGACAGATCTCGACGAGCAACCCACGCGCGACGTTGTGGGCGCCGAACATCCCGTGACTCCCGCGCAGCGGGATATTCGCACTGACGCCGTGGGGCAGGATCCAGCTACGGGCCTCGTCCTCGACGGTGATGTGGTGCCGGCCCATCACCACCGCGCTCCTTTCCGGCACCTCGGCCTACACGCCGGACAGATCCGCGGCGATCGCCTCCACACGGACGTCGCGATCGGTGCACTCGCGCCAGTCGATGCGCGAGTCGTCGGTCCAGGTCTGGTGGGTGCTCTGCGGGGTGGGTGGCATGGGTCCTCCCGGGCTCGGCGTCGCGGTGACGCAGCCCGGGTCAGCGCGCGCGGGGCGGGGGCCCGCAGGGACGGCGGCGGTTCCAGCTCGCCCATGCCGGTGGGATCGCAATGACTTCCTTCCGACCGGGTCGGTGCCTGTGTGCGGTCTCACCGGCATGGTGTGGGCCGGGTTCGTCGGCGCCCGCCCCGCCCCCGGCGTGCTGTTCTCCGGGCAGCCCCGCGACGCCGAGCCCCAGGCGTCCACGACCGCCGGTGAGCCAAGATCGCCACGAATCCGATCTACCGGGCATCGTCGTTGCAGCGGCATGGGGCCGAACACGATTCGTCATCAGAACGGTCACTCATACCGACGCAGCGCCCTGGGTCGCGTGGAAACCACGAATCGAAATGAGGGGCTAAAGGCTGTCGGCTTCGCGACATCGCGGACGTTGCCCTCGCTCCGCCGAGCTGGGCCGCCGCACACGGTCGGTGAGACCGTGGAATGGCCTCACCGACCGAGTGATGACGGGCATTCAGCTAATTACTTGATGACTGTCGCTGACCGTGTCCTCGTCGGCGTTCTGATCGATGGCCCCGGTGTCCTCGACGACCTCCTGGCCCGTCGCATGCATAGGGTTGGCCTCGTCATCGGTCTCGTTATGGTTCTCGCCGCCAACGCCACCGCCCGCCTGCTCCGCCTCGGTCGTGGAGGTGTCCGGGCTGAGCACGAGCTGCTCGACCGGGGACAGCGGGTAGCCCCACCGCTGCAACGCGGCGAAGTAGGCGCGGGTCTCGCTGCTGGGAGTGCGCCAGCTGTGCCGCCCGGTGCCCTGCTCGCCGGCACCAAGCAAGATCGCCAGCGCCAGCATGGTCGCCCTGGCCGGAGTCGCCGTCTCCCCGGCAGTCGCGATGGGGTTGGTCGATCCGTGGTCAACCACGGCGTCCATGGCCAACAGCTGCCGGGCGGTGGAGTGGCCGGACTCCATGGCCCTGCGCACGTCGTGGCTGCCCCGACCGAGCGTGGCCGCGATGAACTGGACCGCATCCTTCGGAGCCGTCTTGCGGGCCAGAAACGTGGTCCGCAGCCAATCACGCCGGACCGTGGCGGCCGAGTCCCAGTCCTTGTTGTTCGCGATCACCCGGCGGCGTTCGGCCTTCTCCGCCTCGCTCCTCGGCCCACCCGGACGACCACCGGCGCCTGCAGGCGTTGCCGAGGTGTTGTCCCAGCGCGCAACGTGTCCGTTCGCTTCCGCGTCAATGCACATGTCCGTGGTGGTGAGCGTGGCTTCACGGGCACCCCAGCCGCGGCGAACCTCAACACAGACGGCCTGGCCCGGGCAAGCCTGGTGCGCCTCGGAGGTTAGCTCGGTGCCGCTGGCATCCTCCGCGCCAGGCCGCAGCCCACTAATCGGCGACGCCCCATCAGCTTCGGTGACGACCCGGACGCCGACGGCGGTGAGCTCAGCGACCGCTCGGCGACCAGGCGCTGTTCCTCGCGCTGATCGCGCAACCGCTGCGCGACGTGGTCGAACTGGGCCGGCTCGGTCTGCGCGGTGATGGTCAGGGCCTTGACCGCCTCAACGCCCTTCTCGCTGCCGTCATCGAACTCGGCGATCACCGCAACCTGATCCAGCGGGATGTCGTAGCGGCTCAGCACCGCCGCCGCGAGTTCGCTGCGCGCGACCGAGGTGGTGACCTTGACGCGCTTCACCGGGGTGTGGGTGCGGCGGGCGATCTGGCCGGCCGTCAAGCCCAAGTCGAGGAGCTGCTGGTGGGCTGACACCTCCTCCGCCTCGGATTGCCCGCCCGGTGCAAGTTCTCCTCGAGCTGATCCACGATCCGCTCGATCTGCCCCCTACGGTCGTATTCGCCGGGGTCGGTGTCCGGGTCGATCAGGACCCGCACGCGGTCGAGACCGGCTTCGACCGCGGCCAGGGTGCGGCGCTTGCCTTTGCGCACCACGAGCGCCCCGTCATCGGCCCGGCGGCGGACATGGATCGGCTCTCGAACCCCGCGCTCACGAACCGACCGGACAAATCCCTGATCCAGGACAACTGACCCGCGGATGTTCGGACCGATGATCAGCTCGCGTGGATCAGTCTCCAGAAGTTCACCAAGCTGGAAATCAGAGTCGCTCGGGTTGAGCTCGACGGTGGGATCTGCGTTGATCTCGTTCTGATCGAGCTGTGGGTCAGTCATAGCGGGCTCCTAGCCTCTTGGCCGCCGATGCTGTGCTGCGGCGGTGGTGTGTCCCGGTGTGGGACGCGCCCCCTTGGCAGCGCTCGCCTGGTTCGGCCGGGGGTTCCGGCTGGCCCGCACGGCGTGGACCAGCGGGCGATGCACCGGCGGGTCGCGTGCCTGTCGGAGAAGCTGGTTCACCCGGCGTGGGTCAGCGCGGGTTCATCGGCAACGAAACCGGGCGGCGATGCCACCCTGCGTGGACCCACCCGGAAGGCCGCCCCAGCGCAGCTCGGTCACGATCAGCAGGCCGCGAGGCCTAAAGTCGCCACAGTTCATCGACGCGATGTCCAAGGCGGAGTTGGCCGGTGGGCGCATGACTTGGCGACGGACCCCCACCGCGGAGCCGTCTTCGTGGCTGCGGTAGGCCAGCGGGGCCGGTGAGCGTGTCGCTCGCTAGGGACGTGAGCGTGCGCGCTGCTATCAGGCGAAGCGGTCGAAGCAGGCAGATCCCGGTATTCCGATCAAGCGCAACTTTCAGACGTCGGGCCACAGGTGAGCCACGCGGGCATCGATCTGAGCACGCACGATCGGCAGGTCCTCCGCCTCTAAACGCTGGATCTTCTCGACCTCCACGATCACCTCGCTCACGTCGCGGCCGTAGTAGGCGCCGTGCTGTTCGGCCGCCGTCCCCACGAACGCCGCCACCTCCACCGCCATCGCCGGTGCTCGTCCTCGCGCGGAACCGCACCGATGAACCCGCCGCGGCCCAGCTCGCCGATAGCTCGACCTGAGAAATGTCGCCTGGGGGCGCCATGCACCAGAGCAGGGTCAGGCTGCTTTTCCGCAGCTCGCGCGCCACTCAAGAGCCTCCGGCACCTCCTGGAACTCCAGCAAGTGCTGACCGGCGAACCGCGTGAGTGCGTCGCGCACCTCGGCGGGCGTGGCTCGGAAGAACTCCCGCCGCAAGTTGACCTGGTTGACACGCCGCTCGGCGAACTCCTGGTGCAGCCGGGTCTCCAGCGTGACCGCGTCCTCGCTGAACACGATCGCGTGCGTGTCGAACTTGAACGGCACCGAGGCATCCCCCAGTTCACGGATACGGTCACCCGGGTCGAGGCGCCGCGTGAGGCCGATCTTCACGACGCCTGGCCCAAAGGCCCCGACGTTCGAGATCACGTAGACGAATCCCGCGCGGATGTTCGCCTCGCGTGCCTCGACACCGTTGATCGCCTCGTCGACCGAGGCGAGTTGCGCCTCCAGCTCCCCGACGTCGCCCCCCTGCTCCCGGACCTTGGCGAGCGCGTTCTCGAAGTGGGCGCGTTCCTTCAGCAGCCGTGCCTTCTCCCGCTCGAACTCACGGCGGGCCTTCTCCTCCTCGCGCTGAGCCTCACGCTGAGCCCGGATCTGCTCCTTCTCCTCCTCGACCTTTGCGGCGTGGTCTGTGGTCAGCTCGATCTCCATAACGCGGACCCGGTGGTACGGCTCGACGATTTCGATGTTCATCGTCCGGCCGAGGCGAGCGATTGTCTCTCGAGTCTTCTCCAGTCGAGCGATCACGGCAGCTCGGTTATGCGGCTTCACAGTGCGCACGCAGTTGTCGGCCTCAGCGTTGTACGCGCGCAGCAGCAGCTTGGAGAAGTCGCGCACCATCTTGCGGCCCTCGCTCTTGGACCCGTTGACCGACCACTCCGTCGTAGACAGGACCGCGGTGCCGTCGCGCACCATCGCGCGTGTGGTCTGCTTGATGTGGTCGAGGTTGTTCTTGTAGGCCACCGCGTCGTCAAGGCGGTGCCGATATTCATAGACGCCGCTCTCCTGAAGCAAAGCGGTCTCGTTCGTCTCGACGACCTGCCTGCTCACACGGTCAAGTTCTGCGCGCCGTTGATGGAGTGCTTGCTCTGCCTCGGCGATTCGAGCGGCCACCGCGGCGAGCTGCTGTCGTGAGTGCTCGACCTGGGCGGCGATCTGCGCACCGGTCATCCCGCGCAGCCGGTCCAGCTCCGTGCGCAGCTGCGCGTTCTCCGTCTCGAGGTCCTGGCGCTTCCGGCCTCCGAACAGTCTGCTGCGCCCTCTGGTCGGCGCAGGAGGCGGCGTGGGGGCGGTCGGCAACGGCGCGGCAGCGTGTCTATGAGCCCACGCGGCTGGAGCAGGCGGTGCGGGCGTTGGGTGGTATCCGGGTGCGGCTTGCGTGAGGGTGGCCTGACGGCCGGGGGCATCCGGCCAGCCGGGGACGGCGGGTGGGGCGGCAGCATGACGCGGCGCGGGCAGCCCCGGATGAGGACTCGCATTCGCCACCGTGGCCAAGGGCTGGGTCGGCGGGTCGGGGTACTGGCCAGGCCACGTCACGCTGAAGTGATCGGTTTGACACAGCGCGCGGTTACAGCCGCAGACCGGGGACACGTACATGCCGCAGACCGGGGACACGAGATCGCCCGGGCCACCCTTGCGCGATCAACGCTGATCGGGTGGTTCTAGGGCAGCCGGGACTGGCCTAGATCTCCAAAAATCTACCGTCTAGCGCCGTGATCCTTCCCCGACATGAGGAGGCGTACACCACTCTGCGCATGGCATCCTCGCCGCGCCCAGCAGCGACAGGCCGGCGACGCCATCGATGACCATCTCGCCTGCGCCGACTCGCAGGTTGTGGATGAGTGCAGAGTCCTCGACGCCGAGTCCGCCGCGCCACCACACACGCACGGACCCTTGGCATTGCTCGATCGCTCGCGTCGCGGATCCGCAGGCGATCCGGATGGGGGGGCCAGTTCCGTGGCCTGGGCGATAGATCCTCGCCGAGCCGAACGACGTGGGACAAGGGCGAGCCCCACTCAGACACGATCTTGCCCCACGATGCTCAGAGCTGCTTCAGCCCGATCGATCTGCCCGCGCGCCGATAGGCCAGACGCAGGCCTAGCTGATCGAAGACCTCGGCGTTGTCTGCCAGGTCCGACGCGATCGCCAACCACGACAGACCACACAGCGACCGCGTCCTTGTAGGTTCCGAACAACTCTGTAGACACGTAGCCAAAGTTATCCACAGTTTCGACTTGAACCAAGTGCCGACAAGATAGCTGCACAATAATCACCACGTGCGAATCAAAATGACACGGAGGCACGTCTCGCGACCTGCACCGAGGATGCCAATCGCGTCGAGCGAATTGGTTAGGTCACAGCCAGCAGCACCACCTCGTATGCGCCTGACCACGATGCCAACCATGCGAGAACCACAGACAACGTCATCCGAGTTGCCAAGCTCAGTCTCGTCCTTCACACGAGGACGCGAACGCGACGAGACGAGACGAGGAACAATGACCGACCTCGATGGGCTGCCGGTCCTGATCAGCGTGAGGAAGGCAGCGGAAGTGCTTGGCATCAGCAGAGCTTCGGCCTATCGCTACGCGGAGCAAGGACACCTTCCGATCAAGAGGCTCGGCGGACGCATCTACGTCGTCCGGGATCGCCTGCGCAAGCTCGTCGAGGAGCCCACATGACGACCGCCGCGTGGGCCCTGCCGTGACGGCCAGTCGTGGTCGTAAGCGAAGCAGGCGAGGGATCGCAGGAACCGTCTACCAACGTGGCGCCAAGTGGGCCTACCTGATCGACCTCGGAGCCGACCCCCTCACCGGCAAGCGACGACGGGACTCACGCAGTGGCTTCCTTACCGAGAACGCCGCGTGGGACGCGCTCGTCGAAGCAAACACAGAACTCCGCACACACACCTACGTCAAGAACGCCCCACGAACTGTCCGTGAGTTCTTCGACGAGTGGCTCGCCGCAATGAAAACCGCCCTCAAGCCGACCACGCACAGCAACTACACCAGCTACGCCCAGTACTACGTCATACCGATAATTGGAGATCGCAAACTGCAGGACATCACGGTCGAAACAATCAACCGCCTCTACTCCCACCTCCTTCAGCACGGCAGGCGGTCCGACAACACGAACCAAATCATGTACGAGGAGTGGCGAAAGGGCATCGCCCGCGGCGCTGAGCCCGCTGCCCGCCAGATCGCCACGGCGGCCGGGCTCAGCTACTCCGCCGGAGTACGTGCGCTGCAGCGCTACCGTGCGGGACGCGTACCGCGCGCCATTACCGGCGGCCTGGAGCCGCGCAGTGTCCAGAGCGTCCACATCATGCTGAACCGAGCTTTCGCGGACGCGGTCCGCTGGAAGTACGTCAGCACCAACCCCGTCGAGCACGCAGTCCGCGTACGGCGCGACCGCAAGGGCCACTCGGTATGGACCCCGCAACAGCTCAAGCAGTTCCTCGCGACCGCGGCCGGCGACCGCCTGTACGCGATGTGGCTGATGTTCGCCACCACCGGCATCCGCCGATCAGAAGCAGCCGGCGCACAGCTCGCCCACCTTGATCTGGACGCGCGAGCAATGACCGTCTGGCACACACGAGTCGTAGCAGCCGGCAAGGCCCAACCATCCGATGGCAAGAGCGAACGGTCCCGGCGAAGCCTCGCCCTCGACCGCCGCACCACGACCGCCCTCACCGCCCACGTCAAGAAGCTCGGGGACGAGAAGCACTCGTTCGGCCGCGACTACTCCGACCACGGCCTGCTCTTCTGCTGGCCCGACGGTCGCCCCATCCACCCCGACACGATCACCGAACAGTTCAGCCGGCTCGTCGACCGCGCCAGCCTTCCGCCCGTCACACTCCACCAAGTGCGTCACACGCACGCCACGATGTCGCTTCGCGCCGGCGTCAACCCGAAGATCGTCAGCAAGCGACTAGGTCACGCCACAGTCGCCTTCACCCTTGACACCTACACCAAGGACGTCCCCGAGCTCCACCACGAAGCCGCGGACATGGTCACCAACCTCTTCTTCGACGACCCGATCGAGGAGACGTAGCCGTCCAGCACGGTTGGCTACAAAGCTGGCTACCAAGTCAACTGCTCTCCATCGACAGGAAGCCCCGCAGAACACCGAAAGGCCCCCTGACCCGCAGGTCAGGGGGCCTTTCGGCATGGTGGGCGATACTGGGATCGAACCAGTGACCTCTTCGGTGTGAAGCAATGCAAGGGGCCAGCCCGTCAGGGCTTTTCCGCAGTTCACCGCACCAACTCGTCCGTGGCCATCCGTCGTCGACAATGAGCGTGCGCGCCGGTTGTCACGCAGTTAGTCACTCACATCGGGTGTTCCGATCAACGGTGTAACAGGGGGACGATACCGCTGGCGAAGGCGTCAACGCCGGCTTCCAGCGCGTTGCCCACCGTGCCCGGCACTTCCCGGTCGGGTTGAGTGATCTGGTGAACAGGTAGAGGCACTTGAGCGCGGCCTGCTCGGTGGGGAAGTGCCCGCGGGCTTTGACCGCGCGCCGGTAGCGGGCGTTGAGGTTCTCGATGGCGTTGGTCGCAGATGACCCGTCGGATCTCCAGGTCGTAGTTGAGGAAGGGCACGAACTTCGACCAGGCAGCGCGCCAGACCGCGTGATCGCCGGGTACTGGCCACGCCAGGCCGCGATGAACTCCTCGAAGCTGGCTGTGGCTGCGTCCTCGGTGGGTGCGGTCACACGAGCAAGCGCGCGATCTCGTGCACGGCACGGTCGTACCGTTCTTCACCCGCGCGCACGCCGAGTACGTGATGCTCGAGGAGCGCGCCGGGGACCAGCCGCCGCCCGAGGCAATGGGCGAGCTGCTCCTCGCGACCCAGGCGATCGGCCCCGTCAAGCTGTGCGTCGAGCGGATCGCCACCCGTCTCGCCGTCCCCGGGGTCTCGCGTGTGCTGCTGCACGTCGAGTCCGCCGGCGAGCCCGACGCCGTCATGGCCAACCTCGACCGGCTGGCGATCGACGTCGTGCCCCGCGTCCGCGCAAACTCGGCGTCACGCCCGCGGCGGTGACTCGATGAGCGGGCGGACGTCACGTTTCATCGAACCACGACGCACTCGGCCAACGTCGCAATCAACTACCGCAGCGCGCCCGAGCGAGAAGCTGAGCACTTCGCCGGTGGGGCCGGATCCGTTCCGAGGTAGCGCCAGAGAATCGGCAGCTTGACGCGGTGCGGTACGCCACACGTCAACCAGCTCCAGCACCGCCTTGCGCAATACCGATCGTCAGCTCGGCAGGCGACGGGCGCGCAGGACGACGTCGTCGACGTGGTGAGTCGACACCGCGCCGGGTGGCCGTGGTCGCGTCTCGTGGAGCTCGATCTTCCAGCCGGGTGCGTCGGCCAGGGCGGCGGCAATCTCGTCGACGCCGAGGTAGGCGTCGGGGTCGAACATGCGGGTCTGCTCGGCCACGTCGATCGGCGCGCGCATCGGCGTCAGGTCGTGCCCGACCACGAGCAGGGTGCCACCGGGCGCGACGGCGGCGAGCAGGTTGCGCAGACCGCGTCGGTCGGGAGTGCGGTGCACGGCGCCGTACTGCATCGACACGAGGTCGTAGCCGCCGGTCTCAAACGGGTCCGGTGCGTTGGCGTCACGATGCAGGCACTCGACGGCGAGGCCGCGGCGTGAGGCCTCGACGGCGACGCAGTCCAACGCGTATTCGGAGATATCGGTCGCGGTGACCTTCCAGCCCCGCTCAGCGAGCCAGATTGCGTCGCCGCCCTCTCCTGCACCGACGTCGAGTACGCGGCCGGCTGCCAGGTTGCTCACCTCGTGCACGAGCGTCCCGTTGGGGTTACCGCTCCACATCGTCGCGTCACCCCCGTAGCGGTGGTCCCAGTCGGTCTCGTCGCCCGACGGTCGGGCGGCCGCGCGCACGTCGTCGTCGGCGAGGCTGAACGCGATCATGGCGCCGACGCGGCTGCCGTGCGCGGCGGCGTGGAGCACCTGCATGCTCGGGTCGGTCACATTGCCCGCCGCGTACAGGCCGGGCACCGAGGTCTGGCCCATCGGATCCACCTCCACTGCGTCGCCGACGCCGGTGACGTGCGGGACCGTCGACAGTCCTGCGGTCGCGAACACGTCCGCCCGGGCCCGGAACCTCGGGCCCACCACCACGGCGTCGGCCTCGAGCGTGCGCCCGTCGACCAGCTCGACGCCGGCGAGCCGGCCGTCTTCTCGGGTGACGACGCGGCGGACCGGCGTCCGGACGACCTCGGTGCCAGCCGCGGCCAGCGCGTCGAGGGAACCGTCGTCGAGCCCGGAGGCGTCGTGCACGACGATGCAGTAGCGGTCCGTGAGGTGCCGGAACAGCGGTGCCGGATGCAGTCCCATCGGGTGCGTGACGATCTGCACGATGCGCTGGTCACGCACCTCGAAGCCGTGGCAGAACGGGCAGTGGATCACATCTGCACCCCAGCTCTCGGCCAGGCCCTCGATGTCCGGAAGCTCGTCGGCCAACCCCGTCGCCGCCAGCACCCGACGGGCCACCAGAGCGTGACCGCCGCCGACCTCGACACGGAACCAGCCGTCGTCGCGCCGCTCGACGGTCCGCGCCCGGCCGGTCAGGATCTCCCCGCCGTAGCTGCGGATCTCCTCGCGCCCCCGACCGGCCAGCTCCGACGGTGGTGCGCCGTCGAATCCGAGGTAGCCGTGCATGTGTGCGGCGGGGGCGTTGCGAGGAGTGCCGTCGTCGACGACCACCACCGATCGGCGCTGCCGGACGAGCTGCAAGGCAGCCGCCAACCCTGCCGCCGATCCGCCGATGATCGCGACGTCGCAGTGCCGTTCCATCTGTCCCGGTGCGTGCGACCCATGTGCGTGCTCAGCCATGGCACCGACGATACGATTCCTGGACAAAGCAGCAAGCAGACTTGCAATATTCGCAAGAGGCAACTGGAGGTGCGGAATGGCCGAGGATCCCGACGTCGACAGAGTGGTCCGCACCCGGCTGCGCAGCCTCCGCACCACGCTGGGGTACTCGCTCGACGAACTCGCCGAGCGCACGCACCTCAGCCCGTCCACCATCAGCCGCGTCGAGACCGGCAAGCGAGCCCTCGGCCTCGACGTCCTGCTGCCCCTGGCCACCGCCTTGCAGGTGAGCCTCGACGCGCTGCTGAACGTCGAAGGCGATCACGACGTGGTCATTCGCCCGACGCCCAACCGGGAGGGCACCCGGACCACCTGGCTGCTCAGCCGACCCGACGGGCGCACCATGGCGGCGAAGATCCGGCTCGAGCCCACCACCGGCAAGCCTCGCCAGCGGGTCCACCCCGGCCACGACTGGTTCGTCGTCATCCAGGGTCGGGTGCGCCTGTGGCTCGGTGACCGCCAGATCGACGTCGAGACCGGTGAAGCGGCCGAGTTCGCGACCATGACGCCGCACGCCCTCAGCGCTATCGACGGCCCGGCCGAGCTGGTGATGACCTTCGACCGAGACGGTCAGCGAGCACACGTGCACCAATAGCCCGGCAGCCGTCCGAGGGGCACGGCGCCACCGCGACAGCCGGGCCCGCCGCACACGAGGACGACGACGCGCGCGATCACGCCCGCATCCGGCTGGTGACGCGGCGACGGCAGCGGCCAGGGCGACATGCCGATGAGGAACACACCGCGTCGCCCGCGCCGATCGGCCAGCGATCCGGCACTCAGCAGCAGCGCCGCGGTCGCGCGAGTACCCGTTGACCCCTCGTCGTCTCGCTCCCCCGCAGCGCTGCCGAGGACACCTGGACACACCTCTCCGGTCTATCGAAAACCGTTATCATTTATCGGGTGAAGAACACGACCGTTCCCGTCACCGTGCTGTCCGGCTTCCTCGGCGCCGGCAAGACCACGCTGCTCAATCACGTGCTCGCCAACCGCGAGGGCCGCCGGGTCGCCGTGGTCGTCAACGACATGAGCGAGGTCAACATCGACGCCGCGCTCGTCGCCGGCCAGGGCAGCCTCGACCGCACGCAGGAGCAGTTGGTGGAGCTGAGCAACGGCTGCATCTGCTGCACCCTGCGCGAGGACCTGCTCGACACGGTCGGCGAGCTCGCCCGCTCGCAGAGCTTCGACACCATCCTCATCGAGTCCAGCGGCATCTCCGAGCCGATGCCCGTGGCGGCCACCTTCGAGTGGACGTTCGAGGACGGCACCAGCCTCGCCGACCACGCCCGCCTCGACACGATGGTCAGTGTCGTCGACGCCGCCGGGTTCCTCGCCGAGCTCGTCCGCGGCGACCTGCTGGCCGAACGCGGCATCGAGGCCACCGCGGACGACGAGCGCAGCATCTCCGACCTGCTCGTCGACCAGGTCGAGTTCGCTGACGTCCTGGTGCTCAACAAG
Organism: Pseudonocardia alaniniphila; assembly: GCF_022524485.1. Lineage (GTDB taxonomy): Bacteria > Actinomycetota > Actinomycetes > Mycobacteriales > Pseudonocardiaceae > Pseudonocardia > Pseudonocardia alaniniphila. Next base: position 71,253 of record NZ_JAKXMK010000041.1, on the reverse strand, counting down.
ACCGACCTGGTCACGCCCGCCGGCCTTGGCACGGTCGAGTCCGTCCTGCGCAAGCTCAACCCCACCGCCCGGCTGATCCACGCCGACCACGGCGTCGTCGCGCTGTCGGAGGTGCTCGACACCGGCCGCTACGACCCCCTGCTCGCCGCGGAGGCCCCCGGCTGGGCCGCCGAGCTGGCCGGCAGCCACACCCCCGAGACCGAGGAGTACGGCATCTCCTCGGCCGTCTACCGCGCCGAGCGCCCGTTCCACCCCGCACGCCTGCTCGCCGCCCTGGACGACTGGACGGGCCTGCTGCGCAGCAAGGGCTTCTGCCGGATCGCCAGCCGCCCGGACGTCCTCGCCGTGTGGTCCCAGGCCGGCCCCAACCTCGTCCTCGAACCCGGTCAACTGCTCGGACCCGACGCACCCGCCCCTGGTCAGGAACTGGTGTTCATCGGCGTCGACCTGGACCCCGAAGAGCCCCGCCGACGGCTGGACCCCGCCCTGCTCACCGACGCCGAACTGGCCGCCGGACCAGCCGCATGGCGACAGCTGCCCGACCCCCTCCCGCAGTGGGACCTCGACGACCTGCACGACCACGGCCACCACTACACCGGAACGGCGCGCTGACCTTGACGGACGACGAGGGCTGGACGCCGGCGAACCGGCCTCGCGGCAGTGCGACCCGCACCCGCGATGCGCGCCGCTGGGTGGCTCGAAATTCGGTCGGAGCTTCACGCTGGATGCGATGAGCTGCCTGGAGGAACGCAGCCACACGATGGCCGACTGAGGCGCCGGCGCGCCTGCGGAGCAGAGCCCGGGTCACGAAACCTTCCGCGAAGCCGGATCGAGCAGGGCGGCGCCGACGCCGTCACGCGGAGGCCGGGACCTGCGTCCCCGGCTCGTCGATCGGGCTGAAGATCAGCTGCAGGCAGCCGGCCGCGTACACCCGCTCGACGTGCATCCCGTATACCCGGCTGACCGCGTCGGGGGTGAGGACCTCGTCCGGGGTTCCGGCGCCCACGACCCGGCCGCGGTCGAGCATGACCAGTGCGGTGCAGTAGCGGGCGGCGAGGTTGAGGTCGTGGAGGACGACCACCGTGGTGACCGGGAGCGTGCCGACCAGGCGCAGGATCTCGTGCTGGTAGCGGATGTCGAGGTGGTTGGTCGGTTCGTCGAGGAGCAGGTGGTCGGCCTGCTGGGCGAGAGTCCGCGCGACGAGCACGCGCTGCTTCTCCCCGCCCGACAGCGTGGCGTACCGGCGATCCGCCAGGTCCCGGGCGCCGACACGGGTCAGCGCGGTCGCCACCGCCCGGTAGTCCTCGCGGACGAACGGGGCGAGCGGCCGGCGGTGCGGGGCCCGGCCGAGCAGCACCATGTCCGCGACGGTGACCGGCAGGTCCGACGGCGACTCCTGGGCGACCACGGCGACCCGCCGGGCGAGGTCGGTCCCGCGCAGGGCGGAGACCGGCTCGTCGTCGACGGTGACCAGGCCGGCCCGCGGGCGCAATGCCGCGTACATGGTCTTCAGGAACGTGGTCTTGCCGCTGCCGTTCGGGCCGATCAGCCCGACCACCTCGCCCGGGCCGGCGCGCAGCCCGACGCCGTCGATCACCAGCTTGTCGTCGTAGCCGACCGAGACGTCGGTCGCGGAGATCATCGTTGGAGTCCCGTCGTGCGGTGGGCTGTCATCGGGTCGGGTTGAGCCGGCGGACGAGCACGAACAGCAACGGGGCCCCAGCCATCGCGGTGACGATGCCCAGTGGCAGCTCCTGCGGAGCAAGGGCGGTACGCGCGAGCACGTCGGCCCAGACCAGGAAGATGCCGCCGATCATGGCCGCGACCGGGAGCAGCCGGCGGTGTGCGGATCCGACGCACATCCGGGCGACGTGCGGGATGATCAGGCCCACGAAGCCGATGCCGCCGGAGGCCGCGACGAGGGCCCCGACGCAGAGCGCGATGACCGCCATGATCGTGGCGCGCAGCGCGGTCGGAGAGATCCCGAGCGTCTGGGCAGTGTTGTCACCGATGGCCAGCGCGTCCAGAGGCAGGGCCCGGATCAGCAGCACCACGAGCGTGGCCAGCACCACCGCCCCGGTGACCAGGGCCGACCAGTGCGTCGCCAGCGTCAGCGAACCGAGGATCCAGAACAGCACGGAGCGGCCGGCATCCGGGTCGTCCGAGGCGAAGATCAGAAACGAGGTGAGCGCGTGCAGCACGTACCCGACCGAAACTCCCGCCAGCACCAGCCGGGTCGAGGTCATCTGGCCACCGACCCGGGCGAGCAGGAACACCCCCACCCCCGCCGCGAGCGCACCGACGAACGCGCTGCCGGCGAGCGAGGTCGACCCGATCCCGGCGCCGAACCCGAACAGGATCGACGCCGCGGCCAGGGTCGACGCCCCGGAGGTCACGCCCAGCAGGTAGGGCTCGGCCAGGATGTTGCGCGTCAGCGCCTGCAGGCCGACCCCGGCGATCGCCAGGCCGGCCCCGACGGCGACGCCTAGCAGCACGCGGGGCACCCGCAGCAGCCAGACGATGGACTCCTGGGCCGGCGTCCAGACGACCTCCAGCGGGACACCGAGGAGGTGGCGGCTCACGACTTGGGCCACGGTGTCCACCGGGATGGCGACCGGCCCGAGGCTCACGGCGACGGGCAGCGTGACCAGCAGCCCGGCGAGCAGGCCTGCCATCCAGAGCCGGGTGTGCCGCCGCCGCCGGTCGTGGTCGAGGTCGTCGTCGCGGTCGTCGGCCTCGTGCGTCCGCTCCGCGGGCTCGATCCCGACCGCGCCCGGGTCGTCGGCGAAGGGGGCCAGGACTGAAGCCGGGCCTGGATCGCGCCGGGAGTCCTCGGGAGCGCTCACCGGAGACCGCCGGGGTGGATCACGTCTGCCTCTCGCGGGGGTCGGAGGGTCAGCGCGGCGCCGAGGGCGAGCACGGTGAGTGCGCCGAGGACGGCGGCCGCACCCGGGTAACCGCCCACCGCCAGCCCGGCCCCCGCGGCCGCCGTGCCGAGGAACAGGCCGAGGCTCATCCCCGACGCGTTCAGGCTCAGTGCCGGCCCACGCACGTCGCCGCAGCGGCGCACGAGCAGGGTCACCACGGCAGCTGCGATCACCGCATGGCTGGCCGACAGCACCGCGGTGCACAGCAGCGCCACCGGCAGCACTGGGGCGAAGGAGACCCCGAACAGTGCGACCAGGGCCGTCAGCAGGCAGATCATCATCACGCGATGGGCACGCCGGTCGGAGTCATCGGTGTTGAGCAGCCGCCCGGCGACGAGGTGGCCGAGAAAGAACGATCCGCCGCTGAGGGTCCAGATAAAGGCGAACACCGTGGGCGACAGCCCGAACCTGTCGTTGTACAACGGGGCCAGGAACGCCAGGTTCCCCATGAAGGCTCCCGCGCGCCCGAACGCCACCAGGAGCAGCGCGCGCGCCCCCGGGACGGCGGCCAGCGTGCGGAACGTGGCGAGATAACCGGGCCGCTGACCGCCGCGGTCGGTGGGCCGCTCGTCGCGGCCGTAGCGGAACATGACCGGCGTCAGCACGAGCGCCACGACGGCGACCGCGACGAGGTCGCCCCGCCAGCCCCACCACAGGGCCGGCAGCGCGATCAGCGGCGCGGCCAGCGTGGACGCCAGCGTCTGGGCCGTCATCACCAGCGTCGCAGCGCGGGCCGCGGCCGGACCGTCACCGAACCGGTCCGCGGCCGCGGTGGACAGGGCCGGGTACATCAGCGCGTTCGACACACCGGTCAGCAAGCAGAACGCCGCCACGGTGGGCATCCAGGCGAAGGTCCCGACGACGGACGCCACGGCGAGCAGGACCAACGCCGCAGCAGCCACCCGGCCCGGCGCGATGCGCCCGATCAACGGGGCCAGCGCGATGCCCGCCAGCACCGCGCCGATGCCGCCCAGCCCGCGGAGCGTCCCCACCGCGGCGTCGCCGTCGCCCACGGCGTCGGCGATCGACACCAGGAACGTGCTGAATACCGTGAACGGCAGGAGACCGACGGCCGAGGCGAGCAGGGTCGGCCACACCGCGGCGACGATCCGTCGTTCACTCGGCAGTTGGTCGGCCGGGATCCTGTCGAAGTCGGTGTTCCTCACGACGCTCCCGAGATCTCGGCGCAGATCATGCGCAGGTCCTCGCCGAAGTCCTGGACGACGAAGGCGTCGGACACCTGGTCGCCTGCGCGCGCCGTCGCCGCCCGCTCCAGCTCCCGCTCATAGGTGGCCAGGAGTGCGTCGATCGTCGGGCAGGCCACCCCCAGGTTCCTGGCCACGCCCTGGATGATCTTGGTGCGGTAGTAGTCCTCCTTCGGCATCCGCGGGACGTCCCACTCGCCCGCGCCGTTGCGGAAGACCGGCCGGATGGGGATGGCCGAGAAGTCGAAGTACCGCCCGTCGCGGTCCGGTTCGGAGAACGGGTCGATCAGCAGGGACGCGTAACGCACGTAGACGAGGTACTCCTGGTTCGTGGTGGACAGCCGCTCGAAGGCCGCGACGTCCGACGTGCTGATGCTCTCCGGGCGGACGGGGTAGCTGTCCTCGAGCATGAACTCGAGCAGGTTGACCCCGGTCGCCCCCAGCCGGACGACGATGGCCGTCAGCTCCTGCCACTGCGCGACCATGTTGCGGATCAACGTCGGGGTGATCGGGCCCTCGGGGAAGAGCTTGTACACGTACTTCGTGGGCTCGGGTTCGACGAAGACGGCGTTCAGCGTGACCTCGTTCATGAAGAGTGGAGGGTGGACGTAGAGGGAGATGTTCCTGGTCTCCGCCTCGACCGGACGGTCGACGACCTCGACGGCGACACCCACCGGCTCGTGCAGGCCGCGGAGCCGGTCGAGGGTGTCCGATCGTCGGATGGTCGACCCCGCGTAGATCCTCCGCTTGACCCCCGCGGTCAGCGCGGAGCGGGTCGGGGTGCCGCCCGGCCACCGGGTGTCACCCAGGTAGCTGGAGAAGCTGATCACCTCTGGGTGCGCTCCGTGCTGCTTCGCGTACTGGCACACCAGAGCGTTCGAGCCGAAGGTGGGCGACACCAGGACGATGCGGTCGAGCTGCTGCAGGACACGCCGGTCCAGCTGCTGCAGTACCGGGACGTACGCGTCCGCGGTCACCGTCAGGATCAGGGTGTCCCACTCCCCCGCGACGGTCCCGTATCCGCGGAACTGCTGCTCGACCCGGCACTCGCCGGACAGCCCCCGGTGCTTGTCGTTCTGGACGTCGATGCGGAGGGTGCCCCCGCTGCCGGCCAGCGCCGTGAAGAACGCCTCCGACCGCGTCGACTCCCTGCCTGCGATGCCGACCGCGCGCCCGAGCCGCCCCACCAGGACGGCCATCTGCACCGCGGTCGGACCGGTCCCGGCGATGAGGACCCTCCCGAGGTGGTCCATGCTCTACCTCACCTCTCGTCCGGGGAGCTGCTTCACGTACACCGCGATGTCGAACACCTGGTCCCGTCGGCGGATCGTCTCGATCAGGTGCCATCGCTCGGGGTCGACCTCCTGCATCGGGTAGTTGAACAGCGACTTCAACCCGTTTCCGAACCGCATCGCCACAACGACGTCGTCGCGCGTCGAGGGGTGCAGCCGGTGCAGCAGGTCGTACTTCGCTTCGACCGTCGAGCTGAAGATGACGTGGGTCGCGCGTCGGGTGAAGGGCAGGTCCTCGGCGGGGACGTTCTCCAGCGTGATGTCCAGGCCGCTGCCGAGGAGCTGCACGACCCGCCGTCCGAGGTCGACGGCTTCGGCGTCGACGTCGACACCGACCGCCGAGGCGCCCGTGCGCTCCGCGAGATTGAGCAGCGTCATCGGGAACGATCCCGAGCCGACGAGCAGGACGTTCGAGGCCGGGGTCAGCTCGACGGCCCCGAACTCCTGCTCGATGCACGACTCCACGTTGGCGAAGTACCCGGCGGACTCGGCGCGGCCCTCCAGCAGCTTGAGCGCGCGGTACTTCTCCATGACGGCAGCGCACCGCGCGGACTCCGCACGCAGATCGGCCATCAGGTCGGGAACGCCGGCGGACCCGTCCCGCTCGAGTTCGGTCAGCAGGGCACCGCCACGCTCGTCGGTCACGAACACCGAGTAGTCGGCCATGACCTGTTCGAGCTCGGCAGCGCGCCCGGTCGATCCGTCGTACCCGTCTGCCGCCGCGCGGAACCGCCGTCGGTACTCGTGCAACGACAGGAGCAGCTCTCGGGCGCCGCCCGAGAGCGCGGGAAACGTGTCAGGCATGGACGTACGCCGTCCCCTCGGCCACGATGGCGACCCGTCCGCCGACCCGCACCGCCGTCACGCCGCGAGCATCGTGATCCGCCTGGACATGCATCGTCCCCCCGGGCTGGTGCACGCTCGTCCGCACCGGGCCTCGTGCCTTCGTCGCCAGGTAGGCGCCGACCGATGCCGTTCCGGATCCGCAGCTGCGCTCCCACACGACGCTGCTCAGCGAGGGCACGTTGACGAGGGGAGCCAGCTCCCGCCGGCCGGGGTCGTAGAGCATGACACCGATCAGGGGCACCCCGGCGGTCGCTCCCAGCCGCGTGGCCACGGCCTGCGCCCGGTCCCTGGTCTCCTGGTCGAGCCGGTCGGACTCGATCACGACGTGCAGCGAGTCGCGGTACCGGACCAGGGCGGACCGGCCGGTGTCCAGGCCCGGGATCGGGTACGGCTCGACTCGCAGCGGCAGTGGCATCGCGAGCCGGCAGTAGTAGTCGGGGTCCTGGCGCTCCACCCGGCACGTCACGAACTCGTCCGCCCCCGACGCCTCCAGGACGACGTCCGTCCGGTCGTCGACGCCCAAACCCAGCTCCGCGGCCGTCAGCGCGGCGAGCGCCATGCAGGCGTTGCCGCAGAACTCGTCGCCGGCCATGTGCAGGCGGACCTGCGCCGCGGGCGACCTCGGGGTCCGGACGAACCCGACCTGTTCGGCGTGCACGTGCCCCACGGAGAGGAGCTCGGCCGCGATGGGCCGGTAGTCCCGGACCGGATGCCGGCTCCTGACCAGCAGCGTCATGTTCTGCGTCGGGCTCAGTTTCACGAAGTCGATCTCTATGGCAGCCTTCCGGCCGGGACCCGTCGGTGCCGGTGTGGCGAGCGCGCACCGGTGCCCACCGGCCCCCCGTGGCTGCCCCGTCACCGGAGATCTGGGACGCGCTGCTCCTTTCCGGGTGAGTCCGGCCAGCGGCCGGGTCCGTCTCGGGGCCCCGGGCCGCCTCACGGACCGGCCAGCCGGGCGGCCATCAGCTCGAGCCCGTCGATGGCCAGCGGGCCGGGGGAGGTGTAGTAGTAGTTGAGCGGCAGCAGCGCCGCGTCGTCGGCGACCGACGGGATCCCGGCGAGCTCGGGCCGGCTGCGCAACTCCGCGACCACGTCCTGATCGGTCTCCAATGCCGACGAGCCCGTGGGCAGGAAAATCGCGAAGACCAGGTCGGGTGCCCCGTTGACCAGCTCCTCCGTGGTCGGCTCGAAGTAGCGCTTCGCCACGCCGCCGAACACGTTGTCCAGTCCCAGCAACGTCATCTGCTCCGACACCAGCGACTGGCCGCCGTAGGAGCCCAGAGGGCCCTCGGCCCTCACGTACAGGGGGACCGCGCGCCGTTCCGACTGCGCGCCCGCCTGCTCCGTGGCCGCCGCGACGCGGTCCCGCATGCCCGCCACCGCACCCGCTGCCACCTGCTCGGTCCCGAACACCCGTCCGTAGGTCTCGACATCCCGGTAGATCAGGTCGAACCCGCTCAGCCCGGCCGTCGTCCGTCCCTCGATACCCGCGCAGTAGCCGCTCACCGTCAGCAGCTGCACCCCGGCCTGGGCCAGGCGATCCGCCAGGCCGTCGAGGTCGACCCCCGCACCGATGTCGGTGCCGATGGCGACGTCGACCCCCGTATTGATGATCGCCTCGAACGAGAGGGCGTGCGAGTCCTCGATGACGTGCTCCGCACCCTCGACCACGGTCTTCGTCGCCGCGTCGAACGGCACCGCGAGGCTCCCGGCGTAGTGCGTCACCTTGTCGCCCACGCCTGCGGCGACCAGCAACGACGGCGCCTCCGAGCCGATGGCCAGCACCCGCTCCGGTGGCGAGTCGAACACGACCTCCCGACCACAGCTGTCCACAGTGATCGGCCCCGCAGCAGAGGCACCTGCCGACCCAGCTGCGGCGCCGCGGTCGGTTTCGGCCGGCGCGCCACAACCGGTCGCCACGGTCATGACCAGGCCGGCCACGACAGCGACACAGGGCGCGAGACGTCTCATCGGTCGAACACTCCGTTCTCGTTCTCGTTCGCGGTTCTCATCGGCGCACGGCACGGCGCTGGCGCCCGCCGCACCATCCCGCCGATCACCGGAAACCGGCGGCCCGGCCCGTAGGCACCTGCGGCGCGTCGTCACCGCCGCAACCGCGCGAAGCCTAGATCAAAGTAAAGATAATCATTATCAATGTCAAAGGGCCGCTAGCCGACCGGGCGGTGCGTCGCGGCGGCGGCGCACCGCATGCTGATGGCCGCTCGCCGACCAGAGGAGTACTGATGACCGTCGCCACCCCCGGCACTCCGGCCGGAGCCGTGCCCGAGGACCTGCTTGGCCGGACCGGGCTGCTCCCCGAACGGTGCGCGGACTCACGTGCCGCCGCCCTGGTCGAGCGGGACGGCGCGGCCATCCTGACCGGACGGCCGGGTGACCCCCGTGATCTCGTCCTGGCCGCCGCCGACCTGCTCGGCACCCGGCTGCGGACCGTGTTCCCCGTGCGGCACAAGACCGAGGAGGACGCCGGACCGCTGCCGCTGCACTCCGACGGCGCGAACGTCGTCGTCGACGTGCACGGCCGCGCGGTGCGACTGCGCGACCCCGACGAGGACTACCTGCTCCAGCTCTGCCAGGCGCCGGCTCCATCCGGCGGGTACTCGATCGTCGTCGACGGCTACCGGCTGCTCAAACGGCTCCGGACCGACCATCCCGAGCTGTACGCGTTCCTGACCACTGCGGACGTCGACTTCTTCGGCCCGAGTGTGACCGCCCGCGGCGTCCCGCCGACCCCGGTGGTCCGCCGCTTCGTCGAGTACACCCGGGGCGGTCGCCTGATCGTGCGGGCCAGCACCAGCGCCGCGCCGGCGCCACAGGAACCGGACGCTGCCGCACACAGCCGGATGCTCCGGTCCTACGCCGACGTGCTGACCACTGCGGCCGCCGCCGCTCCGCGCTTCCGGTTGGAGGCGGGCGAGATCCTCGTGGTCGACAACTACCGCATGCTCCACGGCCGGGACGGCTTCCGTGGACGGCGATCCATGCACATCCTCACGGTCCTGTCCTCGCATGCATGGTGACCCGTCCGGCGCCGGCATCCACCGCGCAGAGCGGCCGGGCCGGGGCGCCGCCTACGGGTAGACGTCGGCGGCGAAGCGTCGGCCACGGCAATGCAGACGGGCCGTCGCGCGGACGGCGCGAAACCGCGTTCGTCGAGGGGCGATCGTCGGACCGTTAGCAGTCCGATCATCTCGGCCGGCACGACCTACTTGAGTCGACGCACTGCGCCCACCATAATGACAACGATATTCATATATCGGCCCGATGGAGGCACCGTAGACACCCCTGCAACGGCGGATCTCCGACCGATGCCCGGACACCTCGCCTAGTCTGTGCCGCGGCTCGGCAGGGGCACGACCTTGATCGCCTCGACGCTAGATGGCGGCGCCGGTTGACAACCAGGCGGATGCACCGTCAGCAAAGCCGGGCGACCCGTCCCAATTCAGCTCGCCCGCCAGTGGGGCTTTGAGGCCCGGCTGTCCTGGTGGTGATCACGGTGACCGCCCCGCTGCAGGACGGGCTGTGGGGCGAACCCACCGCCGCCCCGACGCCGACGACGCGGCGCAGCGAGATCAACGACGTGGAGCTGGTGGCCTCCGTGGTCCGGGCCGCGCTGGCCCGCGGGTCCGTCCTCACCGGACCGGCCGAGCCGGTCTAGCTGCGCGACGCCGCCCCCGCCGGGAAAGGCCACGAGGTCGTGGTGGAGCCGGTACCCGCTTACGAGCAGGACACCGTGCGGCAGTTGCTGGACTCCGGGCACCTGAGCACCGGCGGGATCCACCAGGTCCGCTACGGCCGAAACGACGGCCCCACCCACTCCGTACTGGTCCCGAAAGCGACCCGCACGATGGTCAACCGGTGGGCCGCCCTCCGGCCGCTGACCAGCCGCCCCACCCACACCAGCGCACCCGCACCCGCACCGCACAAGCCCACCGAGCGCAAGCCCACCGAGCGCAAGCCCACGGGTGCGGGTAGCAGGCCGGGGAAGCGGCCCTCGTGCGGGCGGCTCCTGGTCGACGTAGTGCGCCCCGGCCTGGGACTGGTCACCTGCGGCGGCGGGGACTTCTCCGGCTCCATCGTCCGCCAGGACGGCCACTACCTCGTCGAGACCGAACACGGACAGGCCATCGGCCGCGCCGCCTCCTACCACGCCGGCGCACAGCGGCTGGCCCGCCACCACGGCTACACCCCGGGCCCCGGTCGAGATCGAACACGAGAAAGACCTCGCCTGAACCCCCGCCGAGCGCGGTGGCCGACGCTTCGCCGCTACGCCGAAGCCTTCCCCACCTGCGCAGCTGCGCGAGCTGGTGGGGTTCGGTGGCCCGCAGCGCCTCGAGGATCGTGGCGGCGGCGTCGAACAGCCACATCCGTCTGCGCGACGGCCTGACCCGGCCGGGCCGCACCGCTTGAGATGCACAACTGTCGGTGTCGTCTCCCATACTCCCGGGAGGGGCGAAACGGGGGGAAATCGATGGCGCCGGAAGCTTGGCCGCGGCGGCAGCGCGCCGCAGGGTGGTGGCTGGTTCGGCTGGTCGAGGTCGCGATCGGGATGTGGGTCACGTCGGTCCTGGTCGCCGGGCTGACGCTGGCGCCGTGGCCCGAGGTCGTGCTGGCGGCGACGGCCTACCAGGCTCTGCTCACCCTGGCGAGGAGAGCGCTGGCCGTGCTGGACGGGGTGGACCGGGCTCTCGCAGAGCGCGCCCTCGACGTCTGGTCGGACTCGTCGGAGTGGCTGTACATCTCGATGGCCGGGACGTGGTGGGTGTTCCGCCTGGCGGTTCACGGCGCGCTGCGCGTCGGTCTGCTATGGGCGGTCGTCCAGGCGCTGGGCACGATCGGCCTGTCGAGCCGGCTGGAAGGCTTCTGGCCGACCATCGCCGCAGCCGTAGTGCTGTTTGCCGGTGCCGGGCTGGTCCGGTTCCTGCGTCTGGTCGCCATGGCGTTGCTCATGCGGAGCCGACGCTCCCAGCTGTCGTGGTCCGTCGCCGAGCTCCCTCTCACCGCACTTGCGCTCGGCGGCGGGGTACTGCTTCTGCCGGGCGTCGAGCTCGCCGCAGGCCTCAGTGTGCAGCTGCTGACAGTGGGTGTCCTGGCCACGGCGATCACATCCGTCCGGCTGGAGCTCAGCGTCCCGTTCCTGGTGCTGCCGAGCACATTCGCGACCAACGCGCTGAAGCTGTGGCTCGTCGGGCTGCTCAGCGGCTGGATGACGGTCCCGCTGCGGATCGACGGGCTGCTGTCCCTCACAGCGCTGGCCCTACTGGTCACGGCGCTCGCCTGGCCCGCGGTGCGGGCACGGCGGGCGAGGCAGGCCCGGCAACAAGCGCTGGACGCGATGACACAGCACCAGCAGATGATGGAGATGCACCAGAAGGCCTAACCGGGTTGTCCACAAAGCCGGAGTCCACATCGGAGGGTGCCCCGGTCCGAGCCGCGGGATACGTATTGCGCGGTGCATTGTGTCCGGAAGCCCAGCCGACGGTGCCCGCGAACCACGGTGAGGGCACCGGCACCCCGCAGCGGCCGCCGGCGGACGGGAAGCCGGAAGTCGGCGCCTGCCTCTGACGACTATGCGTCATCCCACTGCGTCACAGGGCGGGCCGCCTCACCCAGCACAGGGCCGGGAGCATGGCGCCGCCAGCATGCGAGTCAAGCAACGACGGGCAGGAGTCCCACCATGAATTGGCGTGGTAGCTGGACAACACGAACCTGTGCTGCGTTGATCGCAGCGCTGGCTCTGTCCGGATGCGGCCCCAGGCTTCCGCCGCTCCCGACCGGTACCGGTCCGGCGTCCACCGCACCCGCGCTGTCCGCCGAGGCCGAGTTGGCCGAAGAGTTCAGGTCGGCAGCTGCGGAGTTGGACGCCCTTGAACGGAAGCTGGTGGCATGTACGGATGTCGATCCGACCCTCTGTCCACACGCCGTGAGCAACGCCGGTCAGCTCACAGACCGGCTACGAGCCGACGTCGATCAGCTATCAGGCCGGATGCGAGTCAACGCCTACGCAGGACCGGACACGGGGACAGTCAGCCTGCTTCGCGGCGCGCTGGACCTGTCCGACGAAGCCCAAGCTGAGGCATCGCCGGTGTGCAGTGACGCGGACGCGGATACGTGCGCCGGAAAGGTTCACTCAATCATCTTCAGCATTCGTGTGATCGGAAATTACGTCGAGATACTGCTGAAGTAGCGGTTCAACCCCTGTAGAACGCGTCAGGCTCCGACCACGCGGAGGTCGGGGCGCACGCCCTGGCCGAAGTACGCGGCGATGATCGCCTATGCAGCAGCGGGAGCTCGCCGGGCGCCTGCTGCGGCACATCCTCACCCTGTTCCTTCGCCTCAAGTGTCACCATCGCTGCCCGCGCGGCATGGGCCGCTTTCGCAAGCCAACCATCCTCGCCCCGCCGCAGCCTTCTGACCACCAGCGCCGACCACGTCACGGGGTCGTCCTGCCCGTGGGCGGATGGCTGGCCCGCACGCTGGTCGTCGGTGAGCTTCCCCCGGTAGCCCGGAAACCGACGATCACGGCCGTAGGTCGTGTAGGGAGTTTCTGTGGCAGCACCGAAGAAGTACCCCGATGGGCTGCGTGAACGCGCCGTACGTCTCTACCAGGAGACATACCCGCGGCCGGTGATCCGCCGGCCGGCCGAGCAGCTCGGGGTGCATTACGAGGCCTTGCGCAACTGGATCCGCCAGGACGAGGCCAACCGCGGCGAACGGAATGACCGCCCGACCACGGCCGAGACCGAGGAGCTGCGCCGGCTCCGGCGCGAGAACGCCGAGCTGCGGACGAGGCGGAGAACGACCAGTTCGTCTACATCGACGGGTGGTACAAGACCGAACGCATCCAACACTTGGACGCACCGGGGCTCGACGGACTGGCCAGCGCATTCACCTCCTTCACCGACGACGGGGCTCGCGGCGCCTTCGAACCGTGCGCGGAGGGCTCGACTGGTCAGGCCAGCGCCTGGTGGGTACCGAGCGGCTCTATCTGCTCGCCGACATCCCGGTCTTGCTCGTCGGCGGCAACAGGGACTCGGTCATCCCGATCGCGCACGGTGAGTGCCCACGACCGGTTTCCCGGCAGCAGCCTGCAGGTCTTCGAGAGGGTGGGGCACTCCCCGCACGTCGAGCAGCCAAGCCGGTTCGTCGACCTGCTTAACCCAGTTCCTCGCCAACACCAGCGCATCACACTCGGACCTGCAATCACTGCGTCGCCGCCCTCCGGTCCGCCGCGTATGAGCAGTCCGCCGCGGACGTCCCTAACGCCTGACCGAACTCGCTGTAGCGCCGTCGGGTGCTTACTCTCGCTGATAGCGCTGGGAGCATCTTCACCCCCGAATGATCCGAAGCGAAATATCGAGAATGTGCCAGGATCGCGCGTGCCCACAAGTCATGTCCATGAGCTGGCCACCGTTGCGCGGCGAATGTCTGCGCAGCGAACGAAGTGACATTCGAGGGGAGCACGGAATGACATGCCCAGCGTCCTGGGCAGCCTCCGAAGTCATCGGCTCCAGCCTGGGTCTGGTCGATGTCAGGCGACGCTCGATCGGAGCAGGCTTTCATGTCCATTCCGGTGATCGTTCGCAGACCGGGCGAAATTGCCCACAGCATCGAGGGGACTTATGAGTGCGTCCGTGTCTGTTCCGACCGAACTCAACGACCCGGCTGAACGGGCGGAGTTGATTGCTGCCGCTCGGGAGCTGGTGCCGCTGCTGCGGTCTCATGCGGCGGAGACCGAACAGCGGGGGAATCTGACGCCGGAGGTGGACGCGGCGCTGCGTGCCGAGGGCTTCTACACGTTGACCGCGCCACGGAGGTTCGGTGGCCGCGAGGCCGGCGTGCGCACGGTCATCGACGTGTTCGCGGAGCTGGCTCGTGGCTGCGGATCGAGCGCCTGGGTCGGGAAGATCTATTGCGGTTCCGCGTTCATGGCCTCGCTGTTCGACGATGAGGCCCGGCATGACATCTGGGGCACGGACGCTCACGCGGCGGTGAGCGCGGCGCTGAAAAGTGCCGGGTCGAACTCGGTGCGGTCGGTGCCGGGTGGGATCAGGGTCAGCGGGGAATGGCGCTACGCCTCGGGGATCCATCAGGCGCAGTGGGTGCTGTTGCGGGTGCTCGTCGATGCCGGCTCGACGCCGGAGCCCGATGCCCGCCTCGTCCTTGTCCCGGCCTGCGACGTCGAGGTGAAAGACAGCTGGGACGTGGCCGGTATGGAGGGCACCGGCAGCGACAGCGTCGTCGTGGGTGATGTGTTCGTGCCGGAGTACCGCACCATGGCCGCGCGGAGGTTGCGCGGTTCGCGGCAGCGGTGGCAGGAGGGCGAGCGTGTCTATCTCGCGCGGGTTCAATCGTGGCTGCGGGTGTCGCTCGCGGGCCCGATCATCGGGATGGCTCAGGGTGCGTTGGAACATGTGCTCGAGACGCTAAGTGACGGGAAGCCGATCACCAGCTCGACCTACACCGACGCGGTCCGCTCGCCGAGTGTCCAGTTGGGGATCGCCGAGGCCGCGTCGCTCATCGACACCGCCCGGCTGCACGCCTACCGCGCGGCCGCCGACATCGAGACCGCCTCGATCGAGGGCCGCCGGTTGGACGTTGCGGCCCGGGCCCGCATCAGGATGGACAACGGCGTGGTCATGCAGCGGTGCCGGGAGGCGATGGAACTGCTGCTCGACATCGGCGGAACCGCGGGCTTCCGTCGCAGCAACCCGCTCCAGCGGTTCTGGCGCGACCTGGCCACCGGATCCCGGCATGCGGGGGTCTCGACGTCGCTGGGCAGGGAGATCTACGGGCGCGCGCTCCTGGGCATCAAGGAACAGGTCACCGGGTCCGTCTGAGTGAACCGCCCTGGGTCCTGTGGAGGCTCTGATGTGCCTCGGACTTGGCGGAGTCGGGTTGCTGGGTTCACGCGGTCGCGGTGGCGTGGAGCTTTTCGTATTCGATCGGTGTGAGCATGCCCAGGGCGCTGTGGCGTCGGCGGCGGTTGTGGAAGATCTCCAGGTATTCGAACAGGGCGTTGGCGAGCTCGAGGCGGGTGCGCCATCGGCGGCGGTTGAGCAGCTCAGTCTGCACGCGGAAGGACTCGATGACGGCGTTGTCGTAGCAGTTTCCGATCGGGCCCATGGACGGCACCAGCCCGGACTCTCGGGCTCGACGGGTGAAGGCCCAGGACGTGAACTGCACGCCGTGGTCGGAGTGGATCACGGTCGCGGTCTGCGGTCTCGGGCTGCGGTTGGCGATGGCCATGCTCAGCGCGTTGGTGGCCAACGCCGCGGTCTGCGAGGCGTCGATCGACCAGCCCACGACCCGGCGGGAGTGCACGTCCAGCACGACCGCGCAGTAGACCTTTCCCTCGCGTGTGGGGTGCTCGGTGATGTCGGTGACCCACAACTCGTTGGGCCGGTGGCGAGCGAAGTTGCGGTCCACCAGGTCGCCGGCGAACGGGGTGTCGTGGATCGGACGGCGACGCTTACGTCCGGGCAGGCCGACCAGCCCGGCACGGCGCATGAGCATCTCCACGCCGGGGTGACCGACCACGATGCCCAGTCCGAGACGCAGCTCGGCGTGCACGCGGCGCGAGCCGTAGGTGCCGAACGAGGCCTGGTGGACGGCCTGGATCTGCTCGGTCAGCCAGGCATGGCGCAGCGAGCGGGCCGAGGGTGGGCGCGAGCGCCAGTCGTAGTAGCCGGACTCGGCGACGCCGAGCACTGGGCAGGCGAGCTGAACGCGCAGCTTCTCCGAGGCCATCACCGCGATCGCCTCGTAACGTCTTTTGGGGACACCACCTCGCCGAGCAGCTGTGCAGCTCGGCGATGGATGGCCACTCCGGCCTCGAGTTCGGCGATGCGTTTGCGCGCCGCGGTCAGTTCGGCGTTCTCGGTACTGGTCGTGCCCGGAAGCTGGCCGGTATCGATCAGCTCCTGGCGTCGCCACACGTAGATCGTCTGATCCCTGATATCGAGATCAGCGGCGACCTGAGCGACGGGACGGCCCGCAGCAACCAGGTCGAGGACCTTGCGGCGGAACTCGGCGGGATACCTCTTCGGCACGGAACTGGCGATCCTCTCGGGTCAGAGGACCGTGATCATCCAGTAAGCCGCCTCCAGGGAACTCGGGGCACATCAAAGTCTCCGGACACCCCGGGGCGGTTCACTGCTGTCCCTACTCACCGGCGCCCGAACCGAAGAACTGCGGGCCCTCACCTGGAGCCACGTCGACCTTGACGGCAACCCCCACGCGAGCCCACCGGTCCTGCCCCACATGATGGTCTGGCGCTCCGTCCGAGCAGGCGGCGACACCAAGACCCGCACCTCCCGCCGCACCCTCGCCCTCCCCCAACGATGCATCGACGCGCTCCGCGAACACCGGGCCAGACAAACCGCACAACGCACGCTCGCCAAAGAGCGCTGGGCCGACCACGACCTCGTCTTCGCCTCCGAAGCCGGCACCCCACTCGACGCCGCGAACGTCCGGCGCGGCTTCCGCCGCATCGCCACCGCGGCAGGCCTCAACGCCAAGGACTGGACACCACGCGAGCTACGACACAGCTTCGTGTCCCTGCTGTCGGACGAGGGCGTCCCCATCGAACACATCGCCCGCCTGGTCGGACACACCGGCGGCTCGACCGTCACCGAGACCGTCTACCGCAAACAACTCCGGCCCGTGATCAACGACGGCGCAACCATCATGGACCGTCTTCCCCACCCAAACCCGTAGTCACTCAGTTAGTCACACACCCCGACCCCGCACAGCAAAACGGCCCGGTCCTGAGCTCCATTAGAAGCTCCTGACCAGGCCGTTCGGCGGTGGGCGATACTGGGATCGAACCAGTGACCTCTTCGGTGTGAACTCATGGCGATCAAGCTTGCTAAGGCTTCGCGCGAGGTCAGCCAGCATGCAGCGGCTCCGGCGGGATGCCTACGGCTGGTGCGGCTGCTGTACTTCGCTGCTGTACATGGCCCCCCGCTCCAAAAGTCTCGGCCTCATTGTTGTTCGCTCGCTCCAAGATCCGGGGCACAATCGGCAGGTGTCGCAGCAGCATCCGGTGCCGGGCTCGTCAGACGAATACCTGGCGTCTGTCGATCCGGCGCTACTGGCCAACCAGAGGGAGCTGGGCACCTTCACAACATGGCTGGTTGAGCTTCCGGGGA
Source organism: Pseudonocardia alaniniphila (assembly GCF_022524485.1). Taxonomy (GTDB): domain Bacteria; phylum Actinomycetota; class Actinomycetes; order Mycobacteriales; family Pseudonocardiaceae; genus Pseudonocardia; species Pseudonocardia alaniniphila. The sequence goes on along the minus strand of NZ_JAKXMK010000041.1, from coordinate 53,812 downwards.
TCCGCGATGCCGGTTACGTCGGCGGCATCAACGACGCGGCGGGCAAAGCAACGACCCTGCTCTGGGCCGGCGAGTCGCCTCTGCACGACACTGTCCGTGCGGAAGCCGCGCGGCGAGACATCGCACTCACCATCCGCCTCGTGCGTTACTCACGCGCCCAACTCGACGACGCCGCCAAGCGGCTCTTCGCGAGTGCGGGTCGCGCAGAGTGGAACGGCTTCATTATCACGTTGATCTCGGGACCCGACGCCACCCGGGACGGGCTGCTCGTCACCGGCGAGTACGACACACCGAGCAAGGCAGCCCCGGACCCCCGACTGCAGCACACTCTTGCGTTCGCCCGAACGGTCGCGCCAGAGGTCGTAGCCCTTGAGATCGGTCCAGCACCAGTCCCCCTCTAAGCTCATCCGTTCTCCAGAACTCTGGGGAGATCATTCGTCAGGTGTCAAGGTCAGGTTGACGTTTGCCGGACGCCCACGCGGCGCGGTTATCGACGTCGCCCTTCCACTGTTGCTTGGGCAGTTCGCCGCGGAAGTCGCAGCCGGGGCAGGCGTCCTCGCCCTGCGCGTGTCCCTCGTACCACCCGTGAACTGCTGCATGGATGATCGCGCCGCGGACGTCCGTCTCTCCGGTCTCATACGCGGACATGGCGTTCTGCACGATCATCCAGAGGACCGGAGAGTCGGTCGCGGGGAACGGTGGCGAGGGCATTGGGTCTGCGCTGGCGCTCATGGGATGACAGTACGAGCTGAAGGTCCCGACTTGGCAGGATTCGCAGACTGCGCCCCATCCCCGCGATCCTGGCCTGCACTTGGCGGGACCGGGCGGCGTCAACCCGGGACCCCGATCCCGCTACCCGACCACAACCCCGCTTGTGCATCCCTGCTCGACGCCACCACCGGCGGGATCGGGGCGCGCAGCGGGGTTGACGCCGTTCGGGCACGCTAAGACGATCAGCGGCCAGCGGGGATGACCTCCCGCACGTCACACAGCACCCTCTTGCCGGCGCATGGCCGGCGGCCCATAGGCGCGCGGCCGCCCGGGAGCCGAAGGCGGGAGGGAGCGGCCGCGCATGCCGTCCGGCGCGGTCCGGCCCGTCCCCGGCAGGGGACGGCTTGAAGACGTATAGAAAGTCCTCACCGCCCAAGACCTTCCTGCCAACGTGCCGACTGCCGACATGCCGGGCCCGTCCGGTCGAGCAGGACTGGCGATCGGTCTCACCACATGTTTGGCACCCCGTGATCGGCCTCGTGGCGACGCCCGTACGGTGTTGAGTCGTCCTCGGTGACCACGGCTATCGTGCCGCCGTGACTTCCCCTGACCCGACGACACCCCCCGCGCTGCGGCCTTTCGGGGCAGTGCTCCTCGTGCGCACCGATTTCAGTAGCGAGCGATCGTGGCAAGCCCTCTGCGCAGGCGTCCGGACTCCGTCGGAGGAGGGATTCCTGGCCACCGTCGACATTGTCGATGACGAGGTATACCGGGATCTGACCGCAGCCCAGCTGCGTAGCCTGCTCCCGGAACCTTTCAATGGGATCCACTTCTTCTTCGTCGCCGACCACGAAGCATTGGCCTCGTCCGGTCACCCGCTCCTCGTCGTGCCGGTGCCCTACCCCGAGCCCGAGTACGCCGACCTGAACGAGGAACCGCGAGCCGAGTTCCGGGTGGTAGTCACCTACCTGTGGGCGGTGGAGAACAACCTGTCCCTGGCGAACCTGGACTGGGCCAACTTCGCCGACAACGTGGCCGAGGACGGGGTGTTCCGTGGCTTCTAGTGCCCGCGTCGGACCATCGCCTGTCCGCTCGCTGCGTGCCTGCCATCGGATACCAGGCCCGGTTTGCGCTCAGCTGCGTTGTTGGCCCGCTGGTAGACTTCCTGAGTGACCGGCTCTTCTCAGCCAGAGGCTCACCGAACTGTCCGCCATGGCGAGCGGACGATTTATGACGATGAGTGGATTCGTCTTACGCTGGTCGACATCGAACCTCCGGACGGTCGACGTTTCGAACATCACGTCGTGCACATGAAGCCAGTCGCGATAGCGGTGCTGGTCAACGAGAACGACGAGGTCTTGATGCTTCGTCGCCATCGCTTCGCTGTCGATGCGTGGGGATACGAGCTACTCGGCGGTCTTGTAGAGCCAGGGGAATCTCCCGCCGCAACGGCAGCACGGGAGGCCAGGGAAGAGAGCGGCTGGCAACCGCACGGTGAACCGGAACACCTGATCGACTTCCAGCCGATACCCGGAATGGTCAACGAGCGCATCGACATCTTTTTGTGGCGGTCGTTCGAGAAGATCGGGGAACCGACAGACGTCGAGGAAGCGGGCGAGATGCGATGGGTGCCCCTCGCCGACGTCCCTCGGCTTATCGCTGATCGTGAGATCTTGGGCGCCGGCACGCTTGTAGCTCTCCTCCAACTGCTGGCTCTGAGCCGCGGGGTCGAGTTCAGGCCGTCTTCCGCATAACGACGTCGATCCGCTTGAGCTGACGTACCGACCCCGTCTGCCTCGCCAGGGTTCGCGCCTGCTGGGCATGACGCAGAGAGGCTGCACGGTCACCGCGCATCGCCAGTGATTGGGCGATGTCGCAATGCAGAGATGCGGCTGCTCGGACGAAGGTGCTGGGCGTGCCTTCTAGTGCGACCAGTAATGACTGTAGGGCGGTCGAGTCGCCGAGTTTGGCAAGGACGTTGCCTCGCCATCGCTCCAGATGCCATTCGTCGAGTGAGACGTACGGTGTCTCGGCGTTGTTCGTGTCGCTGGGTAGCGTCTTCGTCGCAGCATCCAGAGCCGCCCGGCACTTGAGCCCGTCACCGAGCGCCGCGTGTACCTCGGCTTCGGCTGCGTGCAACCACGCGCGGAGCAGCTGCGGGACGCGAGTGCCGGCGACTTCACGTGCTGCCTCGATCAGCTGGAGTGCGTCGGCTGGCCGGTCGAGGTCAAGCAAACCGTAGGTCTGCTCCCCCATCGCGTGTGCGAGTAGATGCGGTTGAGCGGATTCGAGACCTGCAGTCCGTGCGAGGTCGTGCAGCTTCCAGGCTCCCTGCACCTCTCCTGCGTTGAGTACCTGCCAGGCATTCAAGGCTGCTGCGTCGGACAGAACCGCCGCCAGCGTGCTGCGGATCCCGCAGGCGAAGACGTGCGACATCAGGTCCTGCACGGTGTTGACCAGGTGACGGGTCGGTTCGATGACGGCCGGAGAGCCAAGCTGGCGATCGAGCGTTCTGAGCCCGTCCACCTGTCGCTGGAGATCCTGGACCGTGGCCGGCGTGACTGCCGACGCCTGGGAGAGCATCGCACTGAGATCCACCGCAGGAACCAGGACTGCCTCAGGCTGGTCGTCGGGGAAGCCGAGCTCGTCGGCTGTCCGCCCGAACAGGTCGCACAGCAACGGCTTGTAGTGCCCGGGCTTACGCCGCCCGCGTTCCATGTCCGAGATCATCTGGCGCAGACTCGCGCGACTGACGCTGAGCGCCGCCCCACGACTCTCGGCCAATCTCAACAGACGGACGGCAGTCTGCTCCAGCGTCCACCCCTGGGCGTCGCGCGCATCCCGAAGCGCGGATGTCATAGCGTCGATTCCCCCCGCGTGACGATCCGGTCCTTCTCATTATGCCTGGTCAACCGTGTAAACGACACCGTAAACACGGAACTGTTTACATCCGTGAATTTACGCAGCTGCTGCCCGCTTGGTGTCCTAGATGAGCACACCCGTCCGGGTGTGCATCACCTGCAAGTTGATCCGCAAGGGGAGCACAGCAGTCATGGATCTCATCATTGACACGTCCGCGACGAAGTTTCAGGTGAGCGGTGAGTTCGAGCCGCGTCTGGACAAGGACCGTGTGCAGCGTCGGGACAAGAGTGGTGGTACGAACCTGCCCCTGTGGGCCGTGAAGCTCGTGGCCTGGACTGACGGGGACGCGGAGACGATTCTGGTCACGGTGGCGATCGCTGATCCGCCCAAGATGCACCAGGGTCAGTTCGTGTCGGTCGACCGTCTGCAGGCGATGCCGTGGGTGCAGAACGGCAACTCTCGGGTGGCGTTTCGTGCCAATTCGGTCGTTCCGATGCCGAACGGGGCTCCGGCCCCGAAGCCGGCCAACTGAACGCGACCAATCCGACTCGAATCGGGGAAGGTAGGTCGTGATGGTCGAGACCAACGGCACCGCCGTGGTGATTCCGGAACAGTCGAATGTTCGGGAGCCGTTTCGGCCCCCGGCAAGCACCGACAAGGTGCGGGAGACGATCTGGCGCTCGTTGAGCGGGATCGTGTCTGAGTCGCTGTATCAGGCCGGCAACTTCGTCGAGCTGGCCGAGGACTACGACCGCGACAAGGGGACGGCAGTCCGCTACGGGCATCTGGTCGATGCGACCGAGTGTCTGGAGATCGCGATGACCCACCTGGGTCAGCTCAAGTCGGCGGTGTCTTACCGCCTGAGGATCGAGGACGAGCAGAACATCGGCGCAGCCGGCTTCTGATCCTCGACGCCTCGCAAGTTGCAGGGGTGGACACGGGACCGCCGGTTCACAGGCCGTATGTGCGGCCCCGCGTCCACCTCTGCGCATCTCACCACAACCCGTTGAGTGTGAGAGGAACCCAACGTCATGGCACGCACACGTCAGGGCCACACCCGTGGCCGTTTGGGCTTCGGCCGCCGTTCCGGCCGCACTACCCCTGCTATGGGGGCGGTCGAGTTCTTCACCCGACCCGAACAGAACATCATCTGGCAGGTTCTCGGGTTCATCGTCCGCGCTCGCGCGGAACTGACCGTGCTCACGGTCCTGGTCGTCGCATCCGTCGTCCTGCGTGAGGAGATCGGCTCGGACGCCGCGTTCTACGTTCTCACCGCCACCACCTGTGTGGTGTTCGCGGTCCCGGCATCCCGCCGGTATCTGATTCGCCGGGCGTGGTGTGTGACCACCCGGCACCGGATGCGGTCCTGCTTCGCGCAGACCCGCACGATGACCCACGACGGACGCATGCCGTTCTTGGTGTGGTCCCGGCCCTCCCCCGTGGGGGAACGGGTCCGAGTGTGGCTCCCGGCCGGCTTGTCGGTCAAGGACCTGGAACGGGTCACCGCCGAGCTCGCCACCGCCTGCTGGGCCAGAGAAGTTCGTATCACCGGCTCACGCAGCCAGGCCGCCTACGTCCTGGTGGAGGTGGTCCGGCGTGATCCCCTCGGCTCGAACCTGGTGCTGACACCCGATGTCATCGACGACGTCGACACGGACGTTGATGACGAGATCGACGGCACGGTTGTGCCACTCCCGGACCGGGCCAGCCTGGCCCCCGTTCCAACGGCGGAACCGGCCACCACCAGTGGTCCCCGTCCCGCACGCAAGACGCCGACCACTGTGCCAGCACGCACCACCAACGGCGCCAGCAGCAACGACGCCAGTGACCTCGATGACCCGGTGACCGGGTTCGGAGGAGTGGACGTCAGCGACTACGTCTGACCACCGCTGATGTGTCCACACGCGACGACGGACGGATGCGAGAACCACGCACCGGGCTTTATCCGGGCCGCGCTCGCATCCCCCGCGCCGTACCACACCGAGGAGAACCACCACGACACAAGGAACCGATTGACGATGACCGCCAACCACCGCCGCACGCGCACTCGACGCCCCGGCCAACCCACACGCCCTACCCGTTCGATCTACGACCCGATCCACTTCGGGATCGACGAGAACGGCATCCCGGTCGAGGTCACCCTGATGTACCGCAACCTGCTCTGCGGAGGGGAACCCGGCTCCGGCAAGTCCTCCCTGTTGAACACGATCATCGCCCACGCCGCCCTGTCCACCGACGCCCGGCTGTGGCTGCTCGACGGGAAGATCGTCGAACTCGGGCTCTGGCGCCCCGTCGCCGACATCTTCGTCGGCAACACCATCACCGACGCCCTCACCCGCCTGCGGGAACTTCAGGCCGAGATGGACATCCGCTACCGGCTCCTCGACGCCGCCGGACGACGCAAGATCCTGCGCACTGACGGCCTGGACGTCATCTTGTGCGTCATCGACGAGTTGGCCTACTACTCGGTCACGATCGGCTCCAAGGAGGAGCAGGACGAGTTCCGCAACCTGGTTCGTGACCTCGTCGCCCGCGGACGGGCCGCCGGCATCATCGTCATCGCCGCCACCCAACGCCCCTCCGCCGACATCATCCCCACCTCGCTGCGGGACCTGTTCGGGTTCCGCGTCGCCTTCCGCTGCACCACCGACTCATCCTCCGACATCGTGCTGTCGGTCGGCTGGGCCAAAGAGGGCTATTCCGCCCGCAACATCCGGCCCGAAGACCTCGGGGTCGGCTGGCTACTTGCCGAAGGCGGGATTCCTCGCCGCTTCAAGGCCGCTTACCTCAACGACGCGCAGGTCCGCGCGATCATCGCCGCAGCCCAGATGATCCGGCAGAACCGGTCCGATCCCGGACCTGCCGCCTAATCACCTTCATCCCTGCATCACCCGGATCGGAATAGCGCCCGCTATTTCGTGCACAGGAGGAGTCTGTCCAATGAACGTCAAATCCCTCGTCATCGGTGGAGCCGCTGTGGGCACGCTGGTCGTGCTCGGTGTCCTCTCGTCGAACTCACCCGAGTTCAAGTACCACGCCACGACCGTCCTGATCGTCCTACTCGGACTGCTCAGCCTCGGCGCGATCATCGTCTCGCTGGTCCTGCGACTGCTGGACAACTCACCCGCTGAGAGGGCCTCTGTCGCCCGCAGCACCACCCGCCGGGGTCACTACACCGGGGCTCGCCGGTGAGCGCCCCGACCGTCAAGCCCGCCTTGACACCCAACGGCCGCACACCGCTGGCCCCTGGTCACAGCGCCAGACGGCGTCGGAGCGTGGTGGAGAACGACGACTACGCAGCCTTCACCCGCCGCATCCTGGCCGCTCACGGCCGACGTATCGCCCGAGGCGACATCGAAGGACTGGCCACCCTCGCCGCGCTCGCCGACGACATCGACCAGGCCCTGACCAACGCGGTCACCGGGCTGCGGGGGGCCGGCTACTCCTGGGCCGAGATCGGCGAACGCCTGGGCATCTCCCGCCAGGCGGCCCACCAGCGCTTCGGACTGATCCGATGAGCATCCAACGATTCAACTGCTTCGTCGTCAGCTGCGACATCTGCCGCGCGATCTTCGACGAGGCCGGCGACCACGTCATTCACTTCGACACCGAACTCGAAGCCATCAATTACGTTTCCGACTACGGCTGGGCTATCACCGAAACCGGTAGCCCGATCTGCAACCGCTGCGCCATCGCCATGCTCTGCCAACGCGATGACCACGCATTCAGCGACTGGATTCCCTGCTACTGCCGGGGCCGCATCCCCGATCACGCCCTGTTCGGCTGCGGGCTGTTCCGCTACTGCCGCCGAGACGGCTGCGAACACCTTGAAACCAGCACGCTCGCGCACCTTCCGACAACAGATGAGCCATCCATCGGTTGTTGACGGCGACTCCTACCCCCGGCCCATACCTCCACCAGCGAGGGATTCCGGGGGTAGGCGTGACCGCCAACCACGATCGGCAAGGGAGACCCCGCCATGACCACCACGACCCTCGATCACCCCACCACGACCACCATCCCGAACGCCCGGACTGAGACCGTCTTCCTGCGTGCGGAGGGCTACACCCTCACCGCTCGCCAGCTGGTGTTCGCCCTCGCGGCGCACCTGGCTCGCTACGGCGACACCCTCGCCGTCACCGTGGTCGATCCGCTGCACGCGGTGGATGCCCACATGCGTTTCGACTGCGGCGACTTGACCGGCTGGACCGCATCACGCACCCCGGCCGACGTCGCGACCGTCCTGGCCCGGGCCGAGCAGATCGCCCGGGACTACTTCGGCAGCGACTTCCCGGCCATCCCCTGGTAGCCGCCCATGCCGACCACGACCGATCTCTCGTTTCATGAACGCAAGCTGCTGCGCCGTGCCGGATCCCACGACTTCGGGCGCTGGCTGGCCCACACCGCCCCGACCCGAGGCTGCGTCCGACCCGTCCGGCTCACCGGCTCCATCCACACCGTCGAACAGGCCACCGGCGCAATCCAACAGACGCGCCACACCACCGAGATGCCCGACGGCGTGCTCTACGTGCCCTGCGGGGATCGCCGGGCCTCGGTCTGCCCGCCCTGCGCGGAGACGTATCGGGCCGACACCTACCAACTCATCAAAGCCGGCCTGGCCGGTGGCAAGGGCGTCCCGGAATCCGTGGGTGGCCATCCGGCCGTGTTCGCGACCCTCACCGCTCCGTCCTTCGGCCCGGTCCATACACGGGTGGTCAACCCGCGAACCGGGAAGATCCGACCCTGCCGGATGCGCCGGGACGTGAAGCCGTGCCCGCACGGCAAGTTGCTGGTCTGCACCCAGCGCCACACCGAGAACGCCCCCTGCCTGGGCCGGCCGATCTGTCTGGACTGCTACGACCACGCCCACCACGTCGTGTGGAACGGCTGGGCCGGCGAACTCTGGCGCCGCACCACCATCACCCTCACCCGCGCCCTCCGACCCCTGCAGCGCACCCACGGCGTGAAGCTGCGCGTGAGCTACGGGAAGGTCGCCGAATACCAACGTCGCGGCGTCGTGCACTTCCACGCCCTCATCCGGCTCGACCGCCTCGACGTCGACGACCGCGATGCGATACTTGCCCCACCTCCGGCCATCACGGCCGCTGATCTGGCCGAGCTCGTCGCCGGCGCCGTCACCAGCACCGGGTTTCAGACACCCGAGTACGTCGACACCGGCCACAGCTGGCCCATCACCTGGGGCTCACAACTCGACGTCCGCCCCATCGGAGACCTCGGCACTGGGGAGCTCACGTCCGAGGCCGTGGCCGCCTATCTGGCCAAGTACGCCACCAAGGCCACCGAGGCCACCGGGCTGCCCGCGACCGGGCGGATGACCGGCGAATCCGCCGACCACTACAGCGACCCCAACACCCACCTCGGCCGCCTCGTGGCCTACGCCTGGCAGCTCGGTACCCGCCCCGAGGACTGGACCAGCGACGAACTCAAAGCCGAGTGGCACGACACGTTCGGCCGGCTCCGCCGCTGGACCCACATGCTCGGCTTCGGCGGCCACTTCGCCACCAAGAGTCGGCGCTACTCCACCACCCACAAAACCCTGCGCGCAGCACGGCGAGTCTGGCACCGCACCCAGCGCACCGACTGGCGCCACCGCCACACAGACGCCGGCCACCTCGAGGACGACGACACGACGTTGATCGTCTGTGACCTGACCTTGGCGGGGATCGCCTGGAACACCACCGGCGACGCTCAACTCGCCGCCGACGCCGCCGCCCGCGCCCGCGAACACCACCAGCTCACCAAGCAAGAGCGCACGACCGCGTGACCATCCGCAACGACGACCACAGGACAGGAGGTGAACTGCATGAGTGACCGCAACGTCGTGCTGGTGCCGAAGTGGTACACGACTGCGCAGGTCGCCGAGCTGCTCGGCTTCGGGCTCTACAAAACCAAGATGCTCATCGCCACCGGTGAGCTGCGCTCGCTCAAGGACGGCAAGTACCGCCGCATCCTCCCGGAATGGGTGGACGAGTACGTCAGCCGCCGCGTCGAGGAGAACGTCGGATGAGCACACGTGCACGGGCCAACGGCGAGGGATCGATCTTCCCTTACCGCAACGGCTTCGCGGCCTACTGCTGGGTCCGCACCCCGAACGGGCTGCGGAAGAAGAAGTGGGTCTACGGCAAGACCCGAGAGCAGGTCCACGCCAAGTGGATCGAGCTGCAGGGCAAGGCACGCCAGGGCGTGGTCGCCACCTCGACCCCGACGGTTGCCGAGTACATGACCTACTGGCTCGACGAAATCATCAGACCCAACCGGGCCCCGTTGACCTATCAGACCTACGAGACCTTCGTCCGAGTGCACATCGTGCCCGGCCTCGGCACCAAACGGCTCGATCGACTTCGGGTCCGCGACGTACAGACCTGGATCAACCAGCTCGCCGCCACCTGCCAGTGCTGCACCCAGGGCAAGGACGCCCACCGGCCCGCCACCAAACGGCGCTGCTGCGCAATCGGCCAATGCTGCATGTCGCTGCTCTCGACTCGTTCAGTCAGTGACGTCCGGGCCGCCCTGCGCGCCGCGCTTTCTCAGGCCGTCAAGGAGGAGCTGATCGGCAAGAACGTCGCCATGGACGTCAGCCTGCCTAAGCGCCGCAAGGGCTCTCGCACCCGCAAAGCCTGGACCACTGATGAGGCCCGTGCCTTCTTGGAGTCCGCCCGCTCCGATGGTGATCGGTTCTACGCCGCCTACGTCCTGGTGCTCGTGCTCGGCCTGCGAAAGGGAGAGGTGCTGGGCATGTGCTGGGACGACCTCGACCTCGATGCCGGAAACCTCGACATCGGCCTCCAGTTGCAACGCGTGGGTGGCCGGCTCCTGCATCGGGAGACCAAGACCGAGGGGTCGGACAGCACCCTGCCGCTGCCCGGCATCTGCATTACTGCCCTGCGGCTCCGCCAGGACGACCAACACCACGACCGGACCGCCGCCGGCCCCGCCTGGCACGGCGACAAGCTCGTCTTCACCACCCGCTACGGCACACCGATCGAGCCGCGCAACTTCAACCGCTCCTGGGACACGCGATGCGCAAAGGCCGGCGTCCGCAAGATCACCGTGCACGACGGGAGACGCAGCTGCGGCACGCTCCTGGCCGATCTCGACGTCCACCCACGGGTAGCGATGCAGATCCTTCGGCACGCCCAGTTCTCGCTAACGATGGAGATCTACACGCTCGCCTCGTCGGCGGCGACCCGCGACGCACTCAAACGCCTCGGGGAGAGCCTTGATGGACCGCAGTAGCTGTACTTCGCAGCTGTACGAAAGGCAAAAGCCCTGTCCGATGATCTCGGACAGGGCCTCTGACCTGCGTGGGCGATACTGGGATCGAACCAGTGACCTCTTCGGTGTGAACGAAGCGCTCTCCCCCTGAGCTAATCGCCCCTGCCGTCGCAGACCCTACATCACCCGAACAACGGGCTCTGCAACCAGGTCCACCTTTCGAGCCCCACCCAACCCGCCACCAGATAGAAGGCGTTGAGCAGGTAGAGGGTGGCCAGCACGACCAGGCCGGTGGCCAGCAGGACAGCGGTCCGGACGACGAGCGACTGCCGTCCGAGCCAGTCCGTCCAGGCGTCGTACTTGCCGCGGGCGTAGTGCAGCACCCGCTTCGCCCACATGAACTCGGTGGCGAGGATCGCGAGGCCGCCGAACACGATGAGCCAGCCGGGCCCGGGGTACGGGATGGCGACGATGCCCGCGATGAGCACGAGGCCGCCAAGGATCGCCACACCGACGCGGTAGGTGCGCCGCAGGGTCGGCTTCTCCTCGAGCCGGGCCCGGAAGCCGGGGCGCGGCTCGTCCTCCTCGGCGCTGCTCAGAGTCTCCACCCGCCCTTCGCAATCCGACGTCGACCTGTGAGGCCGTCCGATCCAGGCCCAGGATCCTACTGTGCGCAGCTCACCGGGGGTCCGGACGGCCTCACTGCCGAAGAGGATCGCGGCAACCGGGTGGATCCGGGCCTGGCGACCCGGGCGTGGTTGTCCCAAAAGCGCAGGTCAGGCGATTGCCGGTTGGCCCAAACGGGTGAGCTTTGCCGATCTACACCTGTGACTTGGGCGCTCCACCCGTCACATCTTCGCGGCGCCGTCGTTTTTCCTGATGACGAACCACGCGGGACCATGAAAGAGGACGCAGGATGCGCGACGAGCCCACGGTCATCTGCTCACCGGCGGTGTTCGAACTGATCGCCCCGGACGCCCCTGTGGTGCCCGTCAACGTCGATCTGACGTACAGCAGCCGGGACCCCTACGCGGTGCAGGCGTCGTTCCGGACCGGCAACGGTACGGCCGTTGACTGGGTATTCGCCAGGGATCTGCTGCACGACGGCTTGATCGGCCCGGCGGGCACCGGTGACGTCAGGGTGCAGCCCATGCCACTCGAGCCCCACAAGGTGCAGCTGGAGCTGTCATCGCCGTCCGGGCACGCGGTCTTCACCACGTGCGCGCAGACGCTCGGCGACTTCCTGCACCGCACCTACGTCGCCGTGCCGGCCGACACCGAGTACTCCTGGCTCGACTTCGACGTGGCGCTGTCGGATCTGCTGAACGACCCTGCGCGGGACTAAACTCGCAGGTCGGAGGTCCTCGGCGCAGAACATGGGGGGTGGTTTGAAGCCCCTCTAGCGGCTGCGCTAAGGTTCTCCCATCAACAACGCAGCGGACACGCTGCACATGCGGACGTAGCGCAGCTGGTAGCGCATCACCTTGCCAAGGTGAGGGTCGCGGGTTCGAATCCCGTCGTCCGCTCGGAGGAACCTCGGGTCCCGTCAGACCTCCACGGATCGAACTCCACGGAAGCTCCGCGGATTTCGGCGGAGTGGCCGAGTGGCTTAGGCAAGGGCCTGCAAAGCCCTGTACGCGGGTTCGATTCCCGCCTCCGCCTCGGGCGATTAGCTCAGTGGGAGAGCGCTTCCTTGACACGGAAGAGGTCACTGGTTCAATCCCAGTATCGCCCACCAGGTTGAGGCCCCGTCCGCAACGAGCGGACGGGGCCCTTTTGCGTTCCCGAGCACCCTGGGGTCATCTCTCTATCAACGGAAGGATGCGTTCCCGGGCAGCAGAGACACGAATCTGCGAGCTCGCGGGACGTCCGCTCCCCCGCCGCCAGGCCCGCAGAAGGACGCCACCCGTCGACTGAACTCGGCCGAACCCCGCAGCAATCGCCGGCACCTGGCAACGTCACGTGTCGGCAAGCCGGAGTCGTGGTCGATCCCGTCGAGTCAGCCCGGCGCTCTACGTCGCACTCAGCGCGTGGGTCCTCTCGGAATGACTGCCGATCAGCGCGCGACCTGCTCCCACACGCATCCCCGCGCTCACCGTTGCCCGGTGAGGGGGTCCGCCACTGCCGGGGCGGGCGGCGCCCATGCCGGGCTGCGGCCCATGAACGCCACAAGTCCGTCGCCCGGCGGGGCCCCGGGCAGCACACGAACCGGTGCGCCGAACAGGCCTGGGCGCGTCCCGGGCGGGACCAGGGCCGGCACGAGCTCCAGGAGGTCCACCGCAATCACGGCGGGCACCGGCCGAGTGCAGCCACACGCCCGAGCGACGTCCCAGCCGTGCACCGCAACCTCGATCGCACCCAGAGCCGTGGCGAGTTCGGCCGTCGACCTCGGGTTCTCGCTCGTGCCAACGGCACGCGATGCACGACGGGGTAGCCGGGCGAGCAGGAGGCAGACGGCCTCGGTGAACGCGGGGACCGGATCGTCCGGGTCCGCGGTGGCGCGGCTGGTGCGAGCGCCGGAGAGGACGGTGACCGAGTCGGTCAGGTGCGCCACCAGGGCGCGGACGTCCCAACCCGGGCAGGGTGTCGGGTCGTCCAACCGGCCGGGCACGAGCCTGCCCACCACGTCGAGGGCGTAGGCGAGCGAACCCTGGAGGTGGAATGTGAAGGGGGTACTCACGACGCCTTGCGCAGAGTCGGCGGCAACCCGAAGGCGGCGAACAGCTCCGGGTCGAGGAACGCGAAGATTCCTGAGACCCCGCCGACGCCAGGCGTCAGGACGTGCAGTGCGTGGGCTCGTAGGACGCCGTCACCGTCGGGGTGGTAGGCCGCGAGTGCAGGCTGCCCGTTCGCGCCGGTCGGGACCATGGCCACACCGCCCACCCCGGCGAAGCCACGCGACGCGAGAAAACGGGTCACCGGTTCCCGCCCGGAGAACCACACACGCAGCGGCGGCATCTCCAGACGGACGTCAGCACGGAGCAGCCGCGTGAGCGCGTCGACGTCCGCCTGTTCGAAGGCCGCTGCATACCGGTCCAGTAACTCACGGCGCTCCTGGTCGGCCGGTTCAACTGTGCCGTCCTCGGTGAGCCCCACCTCGGTCAGGCGGGCGCGAGCGCGTTGCAGGGCGCTGTTGACCGCGGCGGGCGTCGTGTCCAGCAACTGTGCGACCTCGGCGGCCGGGAACTGCACGACGTCTCGCAGGATCAGGACGGCCCGCTGCCGTGCCGGCAGCTCCTGCAGCGCCGCGACCAGGGCCAGGCGCACGCTCTGCTTACCCGCGAACGCCGCCTCCGGTGAGCCCGGCGTCCACCAGGCGTCCGGGAACGGCTCTATCCAACCGAGCGGGCTGTCACCGTTGTCGAGGGGCACGTCCGGATCGGCCGAGCCGGCACCCAGGCCGGACGGCAGCGCGCGTCGCGCTCGATTCTCCAGCGCGCGCAGGCAGATGCTCGTCGCGATGCGATAGAGCCAGGTGCGCAGCGAGGCCCGGCCCTCGAACGTCTCGTAGGAGCGCCATCCCTGGAGGTATGTCTCCTGGACGAGGTCCTCCGCGTCGTGCATCGAACCAAGCATCCGGTAGCAGTGCGCCATGAGTTCGGAGCGGAACGGAGCCGCCTGCTCCATGAAGTCCTCCTGGACCGGCACAGTTCCCCCTCGGGTTCGGACAGAGGTGGGCGACGGGCCTTCGCCCACCTCTGCGGCGATCACCACACAGGTAGAGATACGTCGGACCGCCCGAACTCATCGGTCACCCGGCGGAGCGCGACTTGGTGCCGTCGCCGACACCCCGCACGGACGGTGTGGATCGGGCGGGCCGATGAATCCGGTCGGGCCGCCGTATCTGTATGGCTGCGGACGCCGAGCCGCGCCGGAACCGTCGAACTATCCGAAACCGGGAGGTGCACGTCTGTGACCGAAGAGAAGAGGACCGGGCTGCTCAAAGTGGTCCTGCGAGCGTGGAGTGTGGGCTCGATCCTGATATTCGGCACCATTTTTACGGGGTATGCGATCCAGACACCCGGCTTCAGGCCCGGGGCCGAGCTGCACTGGCTCGTATGGGACGACCTACCAGGACACGTCGGCTTGATGCTGTCGGGGATCTATCTCGTGTGGGCCGTCTACACGCTGGTGGCCGCGCGTCGACCGGCGGCGTATTCGTCGTTCCTCGACTTCACCATGTGGGTCAACCTCGCCCACGGGCTGATCATGATCCCGGGGGCGTTCGAGGAGCACTATCACAGCAAGTTTCTGACGGACATCCCATGGGTCCTGCTGCTGTCCGCCGCGATCTACGTCCTGCGGCCCCGGGTGAGCGGCACGGACGCGGACGCGGCGTCGTACACCGGAACCGGACGTTCGCAGGTGGCCCGATGACGGACCACGCAGCCGACCTCGGCAGTCCTGGCACCGTGGAGGGCCTGACCGGGACCACCGCTCTCGTGACCGGCGCGAGCCGAGGGTTCGGTCGCGCAATCGCGACCGCGCTCTGCGGAGTGGGCGCACACGTCATCGGCGTCGCCCGCGACCAGGCCCGGCTCGACGACCTGTGCGACGAACTGGGCGACACCTTCACCCCGGTCGTCGCAGAGGTCACCGACCCCGATGTCGCAGCCCGGCTCATCGGCGAGCACCGCCCGCGAACACTGGTGCTCAATGCGGGTGCAACCCCCCTGCTGCTGCCGCTGCACCACCAGACCTGGGAGTCCTTCGGCCGCAACTGGGAGGTCGACGTCCAGCAGGTGTTCCATTGGGTACGCGAAGCCTTGCTCCGCCCGCTTGTTCCCGGCAGCACCGTCATCGCGATGTCGAGCGGGGCCGCGATCAACGGTTCGCCCCTGAGCGGTGGATATGCGGGAGCCAAGGCCACCGTCAGGTTCATGACGTCGTATGCCGCCGCCGAGTCGAAGCGGGAAGGGCTGGGGATCACGTTCGCCTCGGTCCTCCCGAAACTCACGCCGGCCACCCGGCTGGGCGCAAGTGGGGTGGCCGCGTATGCGGAGCGCCAGGGCGTCGACCTCGACTCCTTCCTGGACGCCTTCGGTCCCGCACTCACCGAGGAGCAGGTAGGCACCGCCATCGTCGATCTGGCAGCCGGCCGGCAGGTACACCAGGACGCATACCTGCTCACCCCCGCGGGACTCGCACCGCTGGGCTGAGCCCGAGAGCAATGAGCGTTGACACGGAAGGGGCCGGTGTGGGGTAGGCGCGCCGCTAACGCACGCGCCTCCCCGAGCGAAGTACGTCTCTGCACTGTTCCCGGCGCTCGGTGGGAAACCAGTTCCGCTCACGGCGGTTGGGATCCCAACGCCCTCAGGCGTGTCGTCCCTGCTCACGAGGGGTAGCAGGGACGCTGACGACAGTGCGGCTGCGGCCTCGCCGAGCGCCTCCAACGAGGCCACGGGCTCACGACAAACCCCGGTGACACGCACGTTGACTACAGCGATGAAGGCTACCGGCCAGAAATCGTCGCCAGAATCGACACCGGTACCAAGATCCGTGTTCGCGTTCCTGCACTCGATCAATGCGCGCCAGCCCGACGGCGAACCCGAGAAGCGGTATGACGGCGAGGTTCGCGACGAGCACGAGTACCACGAGAAGGGTGCCGGATGACCGAGCGACCCGGCAGTCCAGGGGCCGCTCCGCGGCGTGGCACGCACCTCGACGACAGGGGATCTATCAACTCGGGCGGCGTGCGACGCGCTGTTGCGAGATCCAGTTGAGTCCCCATGTCGCGAGAGGTAGGACGATGATCGTCCCGATGAGCGCGCTCAGAACGCCACCCCAGTCGAAGATGTCACGATCACCGATGCCGAGGACCACGGTGAAGATGAAGTAGCCAACGACGGCTCCGATCAAACCGAGCACGATCGAGACGAGCCAGGATGTGGGCCCACTCATTTGCCGGAAGGCATCACCAGGAACGACCACACGGGCCACGACACCGCAGAAAAATCCGAGTAGAAGTGCCCCGATCATGACTACCCCTCGACCACGTCGGACGGTAATCGACAACTGTACAAAACAGACCCCAGCTGATGTCATGAGCATTTTTGACCACGTTGATGACATATCCATGCACACGGCGGTTACCACGATGCAGGAAGTCACCGGCGAAACTTCGTAGCGATATTTACTACGTCCGCACCAATGACAACATCACCACCCTCAGTAATCGAGCCGATACGGTTCCTGTTCTGAGACGACAACCCCGCCGGAGCCTTCCTCACTCCATTCCGATTACCGCGACCGTCGGCACACCCCGCAGAACCGGCCCCGCGTACGCCAGGGTTGGCGAGGAAATCTCAGGCGCCCAGGTCGGCGGCCAGTTCGCCCGCGGTCGCGAGGTCGGTGGTGAGGGCCTCACGGTCAGCCGCCGACAGATCCAGCGCGCCGACCTCGGCGAGCAGGGCGGCCGCCGCTTCGCGATCGCCGGTGCGCAGTCGCAGCTCAGCCAGGTAGACCAGCGCGGGAAGGCGCTGGACGGGCGGGGCGTCAGCGTGGCGGGCGAGGCCGTTCTCCAGCACGCGGATTCCGGCGGACTCGTCACCGCGGGAGTCGGCCTGCCGCGCGGCGGCAGCCACCGCCCGTGCCAGCCGACCCTCTGACACGGCGGGCTCGTCGCCGTCGTCCGCGTGCCTGCTGATCCGAAGCCAGTTCCCCCCGGGAT
Source organism: Pseudonocardia alaniniphila (assembly GCF_022524485.1). Taxonomy (GTDB): domain Bacteria; phylum Actinomycetota; class Actinomycetes; order Mycobacteriales; family Pseudonocardiaceae; genus Pseudonocardia; species Pseudonocardia alaniniphila. The sequence goes on along the minus strand of NZ_JAKXMK010000041.1, from coordinate 36,333 downwards.
CGACCACAGTGAACCCGGCCGGGGTGCCCTGCCTGCGCCGCGGCCGGGTCATCCGCGGGATCCCGGATACCGGCAACTTCCCGAACGCGGCCCGCAGTCCGGCGGCGAACGCCGAGTGCAGCGCCCCCGTATCCGGGACGAGAATGCACACACTTCCCATCGAGTTGGCGGGATCGAACTCGGGGATGGAGAAGAAATGCAGCTCGATCCCACCGCGGCGGACCACCGCATACGGGCTGGGACGCTCCTGTCGGTAGGTCACGTCGAATCCGAGTGCGGCGTAGAAGGGCAGGACGTCGTCCAGGTCGCGGCAGGGCAGGCCGGGGATGACGAGCTCGGTGCGCATCAAAACACCGTACAGTGTTTGGAGTATCTGTGACAGGAGGTCGCGGGATGGAGTACGCGGGACGCGGCGACGCGGCGCGCACGATGGCGCTGCTGTGGGAGGGAGTGCCCGTCCCCCGGCGCGGACCACGGCAGCGCCTCGACCTGCCCCGGATCGTCGACGCCGCGATCGCGGAGGCCGACCGCGCCGGCCCTGCCGCCCTGTCGATGCGGGCGCTCGCGGAGGTGCTCGGAGTCGGCGCCGCGTCGCTCTACACCTACGTGCCGGGCAAGGCCGAGCTGCTGGAGCTGATGGTCGACCGCGTGGCCGGCAGCCAACCGCTCCCCACCTCGGACGCCGGGTGGAGGGCCGGGCTGCATGACCTCGCCACGTCCGACCTCGCCGCCTTCCGCGCGCATCCCTGGTTGCTGCAGGTGGCGACGTCGAGGACGGTGTTCGGCCCGAACGTCATCACCCGCTACGACGCCGCGCTGGCCCTCCTCGAGGGGCACGGCCTGGCAGCCATCGACGTCGTGCAGTGCGTCGCGGCGGTCGAGTCGTACGCGCGGGGCGCAGCGGCGGCGGTTGTCGAGGCCGAGCAGGCGCCCGTCCAGACCGGGAGCAGCGACGACGAATGGTGGGAGCTCCGCGCCCCGCTCCTGGACGAGCGCATGAACGGGCGCTTCCCGCGGCTCGATGCGCTGGCTGAGGCCGGAGCGTTCGCCGTGTCGGACTCGACACCGCCCTACACGCTGCAACGGGCGCTGGACCGTTTCGCCTTCGGTCTCGACCTCGTTCTCGACTCCATCGCCGATCGGATCGCGACGGCGCGGGCGTGAGACGAGAAGCAGCACGCGCCATGCCAGGGTGCACGAGACACAGGGTCAGCCGACGGCGCACTCCACCGGCTGGGATCGGTCGCCGCCGCTCTGCTGGGCGAGATAGAACTGCAACCGCCCGTCGCTCTCGGCCGCCACACGGCAGGCGACGGGCCAACCATGCACGGAGTAGACGGGAGTGCCGGGAGGAAGGAAGCCGGTGTCGCCGTTCTGCGCCGGCGGCGTCATCCGGCCCGTGCGGTCGTTCAGCTCGCGGAAGGAACAGCGCGACCTCATGACCACCTCACCGAGGCCGGAGCGCTCGACCACCTCGCGATCGGCCAGGTACGTCGTGGTGCCGATGACGATGAAATCCACGTAGTCGACCGTCGCCATTTCGTTCCCCGTCGCGGGCACCGCAGGGCAGCCGTCGGTGGCCACGGGAGCAGCGGACGACGGCGGCGGGGCAGGCGCGGGGCGCGCGACGGGCGGACCGGCCGAGCACGCCGCGGCGGCGAGCAGCGCGAGCACCGTGGGCGCGAAGACACGCCGTGGTGGAAGGCGGCGCCGCTCCGGCGCTCGCACCGATCGGGTGTTCACAGCACCGGCGCCGGCGTGCGGGCCTCGAGCTCGGCGAGCTCCTCGGCACCGAGGCTGAGGTCGGCGGCGACGACGTTCTCCTCCAGATGCGCGAGCCGGACGGTGCCGGGAATCGGCACCACCGGAATCCCCCAGACCTCCGCTCGTTGCTGCACCCAGGCAAGCGCGATCTGACCGGGCCTCGCCCCGTGGCGGTGCGCCACCTGCCGGAGCAGATCGAGCAGGGGTACGGCGACGCCGGGCGGCGGCCCGGCGTCGGCGGATCCGGTGAGCAGGCCCGCCCCCTGCGGGCAGTAGGGCACGACACCGACCCCGAGCTCGGCGCACACCGCCACCACCGCTTCGACGCGCCGGCTCCACAACGACCACTCGGACTGGAGCGCGGCGATCGGATGGACCGCGTGGGCGGCGCGCAGTTCGTCGCCCGTGACCTCGCAGAGCCCGAGGTGGCGGACCTTGCCCGCTGCGACCAGCTCCCCCATCGCCCCGACGGTGTCCTCGATCGGGACGGCGGGATCACGCTGGTGCAGGTAGTAGAGGTCGATGACGTCGATGCCGAGCCGGCGCAGGCTCGCCTCGCACGCCGCACGCACGTAGCCAGGGTCGCCACGGAAGTACATCTCGCCGTCGGGGTGGCGGAGGGCGCCGAACTTGGTGCCCAGGACGACTTCCTCCCGTCTGGACCGCACGACCCGTCCGACGAGCTCCTCGTTGCGCCCGTCGCTGTAGAGGTCGGCGGTGTCGAGGAACGTCACGCCGAGGTCCAGCGCCCGGTTGAGGACGGCCGGGGCCTCGCGCTCGCGGGAAGGAACCATCCGCATGCAGCCGAGCCCCTGAACCGGGACCGTCAGCCCCGGGGCCAGCACCGTTGTTCGCACTGCGCCATCGTGCCCGTTCTCCCCGACAAAAAGGACACGGAAGGGCTCCGGCTGGACACGCCTCAGTTGAGCGGGGCGGCGATCGCCCTCCGGTGCAGGTCGAGCAGCCGGGCCGGGAGCGCCGCCGGATCCAGGTGGCCGGCCCGCAACCAGGTGACCAACTCGTCGACGTCAGCACCCGTCCGAAGCGGACCGATGCGGAGGGCGGGGCCGGTCGGCCGCCGATCCGGGTCGCAGGCCTGCACGAGCACCATCGGCGCCCGCGCCCGCACCCCACAGGCGGTCCCACCGAAGAGGCATCCGGTGGTGACGAGCACGCCGTGCCGGCTCGTCCGCACCGCGCCGCGTAGCGCGTCGATCAGCTTGCCCGCCACTGTGCCCTCGTCGCCGGCCCCACAGGCCGACGTCGTGCACAGCACCACGGTGAACCCCGCCCCGGACGCACTCCGCATCCCCGCACCCCCTCGGAAACAAAATGACAATCGTTGTCGTTACGGTGACTGTAGCAATCAGGAGACGACCGAGGGAGATCACGATGCGCCCCCACATCCACCCCGCCTACGGACCCGTCGTCTACCAGGACAGGGCCACGGGTGAGGCCTTCCTCACCCGCTCCACCGAGACGTCCAGGGAGACGATCGAGTGGACGGACGGCAACACGTACCCGCTGGTCCGCATGGACATCACGGCCTACTCGCACCCGTTCTGGACGGGCGCGGCGCGCGTGCTCGACTCGGCCGGTGCGGTCGAGAAGTTCCGCCGCCGCTACGGCGAGCGCGGACGGCGATGACGGCTACGGGGTCGGCGCCCGACAGCCGGGCGCGGACCCGTCAGGGCGTCGGCAGGACCTGACGCGGGAGCAGATCGGCGACCACCGTGCCGTTGCGCTCGTCGCGGGCCTTCCACTCCCGCGGATAGCCGAGCGACGCCTCCACGAAGCGCACCCCGTCCTCCCAGGTGACCCGCGGGATGTGCAGGTGCCCGTAGACGACGGTGGTCGCGCGGTATCGGACGTGCCAGTCAGCCGTGCGTTCCGAGCCGCACCAGAGTGCGAACTCCGGGTAGCGCAGCACGCGGGTCGGGAGCCGGGTGAGCGGCCAGTGGTTGACCAGCACGGTCGGGATATCCGGGTCGCACTCCGCGAGACGGCGCTCCGACTCGTCGATCCGAGCGGCGGACCACGCGGCCCGGCTCGGGAACGGGTCGGCGTGGAGCAGGTGCTCGTCGGTGCAGACCACACCCGCCGCGTACGCGGCCTCCAGCCCTTCCTCCGAGGTGGTGGTGCCCTCGGGGAGGAACGAGTAGTCGTACAGCGTGAACAGCGCAGCGATGGTGGCCGGGCCGCCCGCCCCGTCCCAGATCGGGAACGGGTCCTCGGGGGTCAGGACGTCGAGGGCGCGGCACCTCTCGACGAGCAACCGATAGCGCTCATCGCCGCGCAGTCGCACCGGGTCCTTACCCTTGGTCCACAGCTCGTGGTTGCCCGGCACCCAGATCACCCTGGCGAACCGCTCCCGGAGCAGGCCCAATGCCCACTCGACGTCTCCGACCTGCTCGGCGACGTCACCCGCGACGATGAGCCAGTCTCCGTCGGAGGTCGGCTGCAGACCCTCGACGATGCTGCGGTTCTCCGGGTAGTGGATGTGCAGGTCGCTGACGGCGAGCAGCCGGGGGATCGTCACAGACTCAGTCGTACCGGACGCGAGGCACGTCCGCGCGCCGCCCCTCGCTGATCCCAGGGGCACAGCCCTGTCGGCCCGGAGCGGTAACGTCGGACGAAAGCGACGGGGGGTCGAATATGTCCGTGATCACGGGCGCACGTCAGAGGGTTCGCTGGGGGCTTCGGCACGCGCTGATCCGGCGCACACTCGAGCGGAGGATGCGCGAGGGCGACGTGAGCGCCCGGCTCATGTTCGACGCCGATGTGGTCGCCGACCCGTTCCCGTTCTACGACGTCCTGCGCGAGCAGGGCCGGCTGGTCGACAACAGCATCGTCCTCAACACCGCGCACCACGACCTCGCCACGGCCGTGCTGCGCAGCCCCGACTTCGGCGTGGTCGGCGGACCGAGCGGCCGCGCCCCCGTCGCGTTGCGGATCGCAGAGCGCATGGCGGGCCCCGGACCGGTCGGGCCGGTCGAACCCCCGTCGATGCTCGCGGTCGACCCGCCCGACCACACGCGCTACCGCAAGCTCGTCACCAGGGCGTTCAGCGCCCGCGCGGTGGCCGCTCTGCGCAGCCGCACCGAGGAGGTGGCCACCGAGCTGCTCGATCAGATGGCGGCGAAGGGACGCACAGCCGACCTCGTCGACGACTACGCGAGCCTGCTCCCGGCCACCGTGATCGCCGAGATGCTCGGCGCGCCCGTCGAGATGCGCCGGCAGTTCCTGGAGTGGGGCGCGGGTGGCGCGATGTCGCTCGACGCGGGGCTCTCCTACCGCGACTTCCGGCTCTCCGAGCGCCACCTCGACGCCCTGCAGAACTGGATGCTGAGCCACTTCGAGCACATCCGCCGCAACCCCGGCGACAACATCTTCTCCGCACTCGTGCACGCCCACAGCGAGGAGGGGCGGCTCACCGAGACGGAGCTCACCAGCATCGCCGGGCTACTCCTCGCCGCAGGGTTCGAGACCACGGTCAACCTCATCGGCAACGGCGCGGCGGCCCTCACCGCCCACCCCGACCAGCTCGCCCTGCTCCGTGCCGAACCCGGGCGCTGGAGCAACGCCGTCGAGGAGATCCTGCGCTACGACTCCCCCGTGCAGCGCACCGCCCGGATCTCCGGGCGGGACGTCGAGGTCGCCGGCGAGCAGGTGCAGGCCGGTCGGATCATCGTGATGATGGTCGGTGGCGCCAACCGCGACCCGGCGGTCTTCACCGATCCCCACCGCTTCGACGTCACGCGGGAGAACGCGGACGCCCACCTCGCCTTCTCCAGCGGCATCCACTACTGCCTCGGCGCTGCGCTCGCGAAGATGGAGGGCGAGGTGGGCCTGCGCGCGCTGTTCGACCGCTTCCCCGACCTCGCACTCGACGGTCCGCCGCGCCGCCGCCCCACCCGCGTGCTGCGTGGCTTCGACGCGATGCCCGTGCGGCTCACCGCCGCCACCGTCGACGCCTGACCCACCCGCCGCCGAACCACCCCGGCGCGGCGAGCCGGAACGGCACCGCGCACACCGGATGGCCACGACGCACACGTCATGCGGTGGGCACGGTGGCCACGAGGTGCGTGCGGTGATGGACGTCAGCCGCCGAGGGCGGCCAGCGCCGCCTCGGCCTGGCGCTGGATCGCAGCGAGCCGGGCCACCCCGACCTCGGCCTCGTCGGTGGCGCCCATGACGCCCCCGGCGTAGCGGCTGTACACGCCCGCCCCGATGCACGCCCATCGCCAGCGCGCGAAGGCCACGTAGAAGTCCAGGTGGGACACGTCACGGCCGGAGCGCTCGGCGTAGCGGTCCACCAGCTCCGCACGGTCGGCGTAGCCCTCCACCAGGCTCGGCCCGGCGATCGTGGCCGGCACCTCGTCGCCGGGACGGCCCCAGGACGCGATCAGCCAGCCGAGGTCGGCCAGCGGATCACCGAGCGTCGCGAGCTCCCAGTCGAACACCGCACGCACCCGCCCGTCCGGGCCCACCGCGAGGTTGCCCAGCCGGAAGTCACCGTGCGCGATCCGCACGTCGGCCGCGGGGAGCGCCGCGGCCTGCTCGACGAGCCGGGCGTGCACAGCGTCCACGGTGGACAGATCCGGTACCGAGGACTCGTGCACCTGCCGGTGCCACCGGCGCAGCTGCCGCTCCAGATAGCTGCCGGAGCGGCGCAGATCACCCAGGCCGACGCCGTCGGGATCCACGGCGTGCAGCGCAGCCATGACGTCGACGGCGTCGAGGCCCGCTGTGCGTCGGGGCGCCCCGGGCTCGAGCCGGTGCCCGGAGGCCTCGTCGCCGAGCACCTCGCCGTCGACGAACTCCATCAGATAGAACTCGGCACCGATGACGCCGGTGTCGGCGCAGAACGCGACCGGTGGCGCCACCGGCACCGGGGTCGGCGCCACCGCCGTGATGAAGCGCCACTCGCGGTTCATGTCGTGTGCGGTCGCGAGCACCATGCCGGTGGGCGGGCGGCGCAGGGCCCAGCGGCGACCGGTGGCGTCGGTGATGCGGTAGGTGAGATTGGAGTGCCCCCCGGAGATCCGCTCGATGTCGACGGGTTCGTTCCCCACCTTCATCTGGGGTACTTCGGCGCGGAGCCACTCGGTCAGCGGACCGGCGGGCACCGCATCGATCTCCGGTGATCGGCTCATGCCGCCATCCAATCCCCTCACCCCCCACTCCTCGCAAGCCCATCCCGCTGGGTCAGGTGGGGAGGGGGAGGACCAGGGTTCGCAGGAGGCGGTCCAGCTCGGCTTCCGGGTCGGCGGTGATTCCGGTGTGCACGGGACCTGCCTGCACGATCGTGCTGCGCGGAGCGGTCAGGCGGCGGAACCGGCGGCCGCGGTCCTCCTCCCCCGCGGGCCCGGCGTAGCGGGCGGCCTCCGTGCCTCCGTCATCGCACACCGCCACGACGGCGTCGAGGGCGCGGGCGATCACAGCGCTGTCGGCGTCGGGGTCGAGTGCGCACAGACGCCGGCTGTCGAGGTGCACTCGCGCCCCCAGATAGTCGAGGGGACGGCAGTACAGCAGTACGCCGGCGTTGATCGCCTCGCCGCGCTCGATTCTCGGTACCACCCGGAGCAGGGCGTACTCGAAGGCGTGCCGGCTCATGCCCGGGGCTCTTTCTGCGCGACGCGGAACGGGGGCTTCGGTCCCCGTGTGGGCGGCGGCTCGGTGCGCCCGTCCGCGCGGGCGGCGGCCGCCGCCTTCACCCCCGGAAGCCATGCCTCGCGTGCGTCACGACGGGCGAGCACCTGCGCGACGATCGCCGCGCGGACGTCGTCGGGGCCGGCGAAACCCGGCTCGTCGGCGAGCCATCGGTCGGGCACGGCATCGACCGCGCCTTGGAGCAACTCGGGCGTGATCCGCGGGGCGAGCGCGGCGTCGGCCGCGTCGAGATCGGGGGTGCAACCGAGGAGCACGTGGTCGGTGGCGTCGAACGGCCTGCGCACCCAGCCCTGCGCAGCGGACCAGGCGTGCTGGAACGTGAGCGTGGCGCCGTGGTCGATCAGGTACGGCGCACCGTGCCAGAAGAGCATGTTGGCGTTGCGCCACGAGCGGTCGACGTTGCCGACGAGCGCGTCGAACCACAGCACCCGGCCCGCGAGGTCGGGACCGACGGGGAACGCCCTGGGGTCGAGGTCGAGGGCGCCGGGCAGAAAGTCGATGCCGAGGTTGAGTCCCGGGCTCGCCCGCAGCAACTCCTGCACCTCCTGATCGGGCTCGGAGGCTCCCAGCGCCGGGTCGAGCTCAACGGTCACGAGCTCCGCAACGGGCAGGCCCAGCCCGCGCGCCAGCTCCCCGGACACGATCTCCGCGACGAGGACCTTGCTGCCCTGTCCGGCGCCGTAGAACTTGACGACGTAGGTGCCGAGGTCGTCGGCCTCCATGAGACCCGGCAGCGATCCGCCCTCGCGCAGCGGCGTGACGTAGCGGATCGCCGTGACATGGCGCAGCATCCACACTCCCTGCTCGACGGGACAGTGACCGGGCGTCGCGCCCGCTCCGGGCCGGTCGCGCAACGGGCTCATCCTCGCACCGAGGCATGCGCACATTTCCGGCCCCGTCACACGGACTTGACGACCTCGCTTACGGTCATCGCACCACGATGAGAGGCGGGCGCATGACCGACGCGCAACCCATCGCCGCGAAGAGCCCGGTCGACGAGGTGCCGCCCACGGGGCGCCTTCTGGTGCTCGGCGTGCAGCACGTCCTCGTGATGTACGCGGGGTGCGTCGCCGTACCGCTGATCGTCGGCACGGCGCTGCAACTGGACACCCGCACGATCGGGCTGCTGGTGAACGCCGATCTCGTGGTCGCGGGGATCATCACACTGATCCAGACCCTCGGGATCGGGAAGATTCTCGGTGTGCGACTGCCGGTCGTGACCGGCGCCACGTTCACCGCGGTCACCCCGATGATCCTGATCGGACAGAACTTCGGCCTGCCCGGGGTCTACGGATCGATGATCGTCTCGGGGATCTTCGGGCTGCTGATCGCGGTGCCGTTCTCGAAGATCATCCGCTTCTTCCCGCCCGTCGTGACCGGCAGCGTCATCACGATCATCGGACTCTCGCTGATCTCGGCGGCGGCGGGGCTGATCGCCGGCAACGACCCGACCGCCCCCGATTACGGCAACCTCTCCGGGCTGGCGCTCGCCGGGGGGATCGTGCTGGTCATCATCCTCATCACGCGGTTCGTGCGGGGGTTCATCAGCCAGATCGCGGTGCTCACCGGGCTCGTCATCGGGGCGCTGGTAGCGATCCCGATGGGCCTCACGGACTTCTCCGGCGTCGCCGAAACACCCTGGTTCGGGGTCTCCGCGCCGTTTCTCTTCGGGGCACCGGAGTTCCCGATCGCCGGCGTGATCTCCATGTGCGTGGTGATGCTGGTGATCTTCGCCGAGTCCACCGCCGACATGCTCGCGATCAGCGAGACCACAGGTGAGCGGCTGTCACCCGGGCGGATCGCGCGCGGGCTGGCCGCCGACGGGTTCTCCGGCGTGCTCGGGGGCGTGCTCAACTCGTTCCCGGACACGATCTTCGCGCAGAACGTCGGCCTGGTGCAGCTCACCGGCGTGCGGAGCCGGTTCGTCCCGGCCGTGGCGGGCGCGATCCTGCTGCTTCTGGGCCTCGTGCCCAAGTTCGGCGAGGTGGTGGCCTCGCTGCCCGGCCCCGTGGTCGGGGGCGCCGGGCTGATCATGTTCGCCACCGTCACCGCCGTCGGCATCCGCACACTGCACAAGGTGCGGTTCGAGGGCACCAACAATCTCATGATCGTGGCCGTCTCGATCGGCGTCGGGATGCTCCCCGTGGTGGCGCCGTCGTTCTACGCGAAGGTGCCGGGCGCCTTCGAGATCATCGTCGGTTCCTCGATCACCTCGTGCGTGATCGTGGCCTTCCTGCTGAACCTGCTGTTCAACCACCTGTCGTGGCGACGGCCTGCCGCCGACCCGGTGGACGTCGGGTCGGCGGCCGCCATCCGGCACGCGGCGGAGCCGCGCTCTGACGCGTGATCCCCGCGGCCGGGGACGGCGAGGTCAGGCTTCCGACCTGCCCCTGACCGGAGTGCTGCGCCAGATCGAGGACTCCGTGTGCGCCGCAGCACGCCGGGTGGGCGGCTGCATGTCACGCCGGTGCTGCTGCTGCCGCATGCGCACCATGTGGTCGATGCTGTAGCGGCCGGGCCCCGTGGCGGCGATGGCGATCAGCCCGGCGGCGATGACACCGACGAGTTCCCACCCACCGTTGGCGACGAAGATGCCGTTGGGGATGTGGACGAAGACACCGGCCCCGACCATGATCACGAGCATCAACGCGCACACCACCGGTGTGAGCGCTCCAGCGATGAGCATGACGCTGCCTGCGAACTCCACCACCGTCACGAACGACGCGGAGATGATCGCGAGCGGGATGCTCAGGCTTTCGAATCCCTCGGTCGTGCGGCCGATTCCGTTGATGATCAACTTTTGATACCCGTGGGCGAACATGACGACGCCGATGAGGACGCGCGCCAGCAGGAGTGCCCAGTCGCGCGCGGGCGGGGAGAGGGCTCGGTTCATCAGGGTCCTCCGAAGCACTGGGTGATCAACCTGACTCGGTGCGTAACGACAGTCAACCCCACGTATGCAGATGATCACGCAAGGTCACACACTGGGCTCGGCGGCCGTACCACCATCGGCGATGAGCAGTAGTCGCACCGGTTCGATCGCGCATTTGTTCGACGGTCGACCGGTTGCCGCGTCCGATCCGCCGTTCGCCTGGACCCTTGCCGCCGATCGGCCGCCGCCGCAGTGACGGTGAGTCTCGACGGCCACGTTCGCCGCAGCAGGAGTACCTGCCGCCGCGCGATCGGCTACGGAGAGTTTGACGGCCGTCCCTGTACTCATCGGCCTCCGTGGGGTGCACGCGCTGACAGCTGTCGCCGGGCCCTACTACCGTGCGAACGAGGAACGGCACGAGGAGGACTGAGCCATGGAGGGACCGCTCACCCTGGCGATCGACGTCGGAGGCTCGGGGCTCAAGGCCTCGTTGCTGTCCCCGAAGGGCGAGATGCTCTCCGATCGTCAGCGCCGTGAGACGCCGTATCCGTGCACGCCACCGGTCCTGCTCGACGAGCTCGCCGAGCTGGCCGCCACCCAGCCCACCTACGACCGCGTGTCCGTCGGCTTTCCCGGCGCGATTCGCCGGGGCAGGGTTCGCGAGGTGCCCGCGTTCTCCCGACGCGGGCCCGGTCAGGACCCGGATCCGGAGCTGGTGGAGCAGTGGACCGGCTTCGAGCTCGAGACCGCCCTCGAGAAGCGCTTCGGCAAGCCGACACGGGTCGCCAACGATGCCGACGTGCAGGGCAGCGCCGCCATCAGTGGTCAGGGCATGGAGCTCGTGATCACCCTCGGCACCGGCGTCGGCTGCGCAGTCTTCTTCGACGGCATGCTGCTGCCGCACATGGAGCTGTCGCACGGTCGCTTCGGTGACGGCCTGTCCATCGAGGTGGCCTGCGGCGACAACCACCGGCACAAGGTCGGCAAGGACCACTGGCGCAAGCTCGTGATGAACGCTCTCGACGCACTCGAGGCGATGGTGCTGCCCGACCACACCTACATCGGCGGCGGCAACGCCAAGCGGCTCGACGAGGACAAGATCGGGCCGAACCGCACACTGGTGCCGAACATCTCGGGCCTGCTCGGCGGCATCGCCTTGTGGGACCACACCCTCGGTGCCCAGGAGAGTGTCCCCACACCCGCCAAGACCTGATTGGCGGCAGGATGACAGACGTGCCTGCAACCGACATCACGACAACCGCCGAGTGGTCCGCGCTGGCCGAGCACCACAAGGCCGTGGCCGGCCTGCACCTGCGTGAGCTGTTCGACACCGACTCCGATCGCGCGAACGCGATGACGACGACCGGTGCCGACCTCGTCCTCGACTACTCCAAGAACCGCATCACTCGCGACACCCTGCCGCTGCTGGCCGCGCTCGCACGCGCGGCCGGGCTGCCCGAGCGCATCGAGGCGATGTTCTCGGGCGAGCACATCAACACCAGCGAGAACCGGGCGGTGCTACACACGGCGCTGCGCCTGCCGCGGGACGCCTCCCTGGTGGTGGACGGCCAGGACGTGGTGGCCGACGTGCACACGGTGCTGGACCGGATGGGCGCCTTCTCCGACGCGATCCGCACCGGGAAGTGGACGGGCCACACCGGCGAGCGGATCCGCGCGGTCGTCAACATCGGCATCGGCGGATCCGACCTCGGTCCGGTCATGGCCTACGAGGCGCTCAAGGCCTACGCCGACCGTGACCTGACGATGCGCTTCGTCTCCAACATCGACCCGAACGACATCTCCGAGGCCACACGCGACCTCGACCCCGCCACCACGCTGTTCATCATCTCTTCCAAGACCTTCACCACGCTGGAGACGCTGACCAACGCGCACGTCGCGCGGAAGTGGCTGCTGGACGGGCTGGGCGGCGACGAGTCGGCCGTGGCCAAGCACTTCGTGGCGGTCTCGACGAACGCGAAGGAGGTGAGCGCCTTCGGCATCGACGAAGAGAACATGTTCGGCTTCTGGGACTGGGTCGGCGGGCGCTACTCCCTCGACTCCGCGATCGGGCTCTCGCTCATGGTCGCCATCGGCAAGGAGCAGTTCGACGAGTTCCTCGCCGGCATGCACGCGATCGACGAGCATTTCCGCACGTCCCCGCTCGAGCAGAACCTGCCGGCCATCGCCGGGCTGCTCAACGTCTGGTACACGAACTTCTTCGGCGCCCAGACCCACGCCGTCCTGCCCTACAGCCAGTACCTGCACCGGCTGCCCGCCTACCTCCAGCAGCTCACGATGGAGAGCAACGGCAAGTCGGTGCGTGGCGACGGCTCGCCCGTCACCACCGTCACCGGCGAGATCTTCTGGGGTGAGCCGGGCACCAACGGGCAGCACGCCTTCTACCAGCTGCTGCACCAGGGCAGGCGGCTCGTGCCCGCCGACTTCATCGGGTTCGCCGAGCCGATCCACGTGGTGCCGGTGCCCGACGGCGGCGCGAACGGCGACATGCACGACCTCTTCATGTCGAACCTGTTCGCCCAGACCTCGGCGCTGGCGTTCGGCAAGACCGCACAGGAGATCGCGGCCGAGGGCACCCCGGCGGAGACCGTGCCCCACAAGGTGATGCCGGGAAACCGGCCGTCGTCCACGATCATGGCGCGCAAGCTCACCCCGTCGGTGCTCGGGCAGCTCATCGCGTTCTACGAGCACATGACGTTCGTCGAGGGCACGATCTGGGGCATCGACTCGTTCGACCAGTGGGGTGTGGAGCTGGGCAAGGTGCTGGCCCGCCAGCTCGGCCCGGTGCTCACCGAGCCGCAGGCCGACACCAGCGGGCTCGACAGCTCCACCGCGGCGGGGATCCGCCGCTACAGGGAGTGGCGCCACCGCTCCGTGTGAGCCCCTCGGCCCACAGTCCGACCTGGTCATCGGGCCGGGCGGAAACGACGCGGGCAGTATGGAGCGATGACTGACGTGCAGGAGGAGGACGGCGGCCCGGTCGACGGTGCCGCGGCCGACACGGTCGCGGACGCCGGCGACGCGCACCGGGCCACCGTTCCGGCCCCCACTGATCCGGCCGGCGGTTCCCCCGGTGCCGCGAGCGTGGTCCCGCCCGGCCGGCCGTTGCGGATCGACGACGCAGCCGGCTACGCGCCCGCCGGCGCCGGACTCGACGACGCAGCACCCGCCGGTCTTCGCGAGCGGGTGCTCGTCCCCGCACCACAGCCGGGAACCGGTGCACTCGTCACGTCGTTGCTGGCGTTCGCGGCCGCAGCCGGCCTGTACGCCGCGTTCACCGGTGGCGGACCAGCGCTGGCGGATTCGGCGCTGCTGAGCGAGTCGATCGAGGTCCGCTCCGGTGGTCTCACCCAGCTGGCCGTGTTCGTCACGAACATCGGGAACACCACGTCGATGGCCGTCCTGGCCGTCGTCGTCGCGGGCTGGTGCTGGTACCGGGGGCGCCGCGCGGACGCCGTGCTCGCCGTCGTCGCCATGGCCGGGTCCGCAGCCCTGTTCAACGTGTTGAAGGACCTGTTCGGCCGCCCGCGGCCGCCGATTGCGGACCGGCTGGTCCAGGCAGGCAACGAGTCGCTTCCCTCCGGGCACGCGACGATGTCGATCGTGGTGATCGGCACCATCGTCGTTCTCGCGTGGGCGAGTAGCTCCGTCATCACACGTGCGGTGCTGGTGGTGGCCGCCGTCGTGTGGGTGGGTGCGGTCGGGGCCACCCGGGTCTATCTGGGCGTGCACTGGTTCAGCGACGTGGTGGCGGGCTGGCTCGTCGGCGCGGCCTGGCTCGCGCTGTGCGCGGCGGTGTGGAACTACGTGCAGAGCCGGTCGGGGCGTACGAACGGCACTCCGGTCCGATAGTCCGCGCGAACCCGCCGTTCGTACGAGCCGGGCGCCCGCACTGCGTCAGGACTGTTCCGCCGAGCACCACCACGTCGTACGTCCCCCGACCGTGCCGTGCGCCATCGGTGCGCCGCAACGCGGGCACGACGCGTCGGCGTGCCGGAACGGGTTCACCTCACCCGTGTGCGCACCGCCGTTCGCGATCGCCGTGGCGATCGCCCGCTGCATCGCCGCGTACAGCCGGTCGAGGGTGCCGCCGTCCAGATCCCCGGCAGGTGCCGACGGCGACACGGCGGCCTGCCACAGGATCTCGTCGGCGAGCAGGTTGCCCACGCCGGCGAGCACCGACTGGTCGAGGAGCCGCGCCTTGACCGGCGCGCGCCCACGCCCGACGCGTCTGCGGAACTCCTCGCGCGTGATCGTCTCGGCGTCGGGGCCGAGCAGCGAGATGTCGGGGTCCAGCCGGACGCGCCCGAGGCGGCGCTTGTCGAACAACCGCAGTTGCCCGCCGTCGGTGAACGTCATCGTGAAGCGGTCCCACTCGGCCTTGCGCGGGGTGCGGTCGGGACGCACCGGCTCTCCGCCACCACGCTCGCCGTCGGGGCCCGTGACGATGATGCGCCCACCCATCCCGAGGTGGACGCCGAGCGGCGGACCGGCCTCGCCGTCCGGGCCGACGGTGTCGAGCCACATCGTCTTGCCGCGGCGGTGCGCCGCCACGAGCCGGCCCCCGACGAGCGCCCGTGCGATGTCGCCGGGACGATGCGGGCGGCTGACCCATTCGTCGCTGTCGTCGACGGCCTGGATCTCCCGTTCCAGGGCGCCTTCGAGGGCCTGACGCGCACTCTCCACCTCGGGCAGCTCCGGCACTCCCCCAGTCTGACGGCGGTGCGGAACACTCGCGCACCTCGTCGTGTTGGCCCGCTCATGGGCCGATCACGGGTGCGGGCACCGGAGCTCACCGGACGCCGCTGGTTGAACACGGGTGGTGAGCCGCTCTCCCTCGCGACACTGCGCGGCAAGATCGTCTTGCTCGACTTCTGGACATTTTGTTGCGTCAACTGCTTGCACGTGATCGACGAGCTGCGGGAGCTGGAAGAGCGGTTCGCCGACGTGCTGGTGACGATCGGTGTGCACTCCCCGAAGTTCGTGCACGAGGCCGACCCGGAGGCCGTCGAGGCCGCGGTGGAGCGCTACGGCGTGCATCACCCGGTGCTCGACGATCCGGAGCTCACCACGTGGGACGCCTACGCCGCGCGGGCCTGGCCGACCCTGGCCGTCATCGACCCGACCGGGTACGTCGTGGCACAGATGTCGGGTGAAGGGCACGCGAACGGGCTGACGGTGCTGATCGAGGAGCTGGTGGCCGAGCACGAGGCCGCCGGCACGCTGCACCGCGGCGACGGGCCGTACGTGGCGCCACCGGAGCCGACCACGGCGCTGCGTTTCCCCGGGAAGGCGATCCGGCTGCCCGGCGGCACGCTCCTCGTGTCCGACACCGCGCATCACCAGCTCGTCGAGCTGGACGCCGACCTCGTCACCGAGCGGCGGCGCATCGGCACCGGCGAACGCGGCCTGGCCGACGGGGACGAGCCCCGGTTCGCCGAACCGCTCGGTCTCGTGCTGCTGCCCGACGCGGTGGCCGCCGCCACCGGCTACGACATCGTGGTCGCCGACAGCGCCAACCACGCCCTGCGCGGGGTGCGGCTCGACGACGGCCACGTGACGACGGTGGCCGGAACGGGCGCCCAGCTGCGCGAGCGGGTGGATGTCGGCGCGTCGGCGGCCGAGCTGTCGACGCCGTGGGATCTCGCCTGGTGGGCGGACCGGGTCGTCGTCGCTATGGCGGGCAACCACCAGCTGTGGTCGTTCGATCCCGTTTCCTGCGCGGTCACTGTGCTCGCCGGCACGACCAACGAGGGCCTGCGCGACGGGCCGCCGGACGAGGCGTTCTTCGCGCAGCCGTCCGGGCTCGCGGTCGCCCCGGACGGGACGCTCTGGGTGGCGGACGCCGAGACGTCCGCGCTGCGTGCGGTGGTCGACCGGCCCTCGGTCGGAGCGGCGGTGACGACGGCCGTCGGACTGGGTCTGTTCGACTTCGGGTTCCGGGACGGGCCGGCCGACACCGGCGACGAACCCGCGCTGTTGCAGCATCCGCTCGGCGTCGCTGTGCTCCCCGACGGGTCGGTGGCGATCGCCGACACCTACAACGGCGCGATCCGCCGGTACGACCCGGGCACGCGCACGGTCGGCACGCTGGCGCGGGATTTGCAGGAGCCGAGCGACCTCCTCGTCGACGGCGACGCGCTGGTGGTCGTGGAGTCCGCGGCGCACCGGCTCGTACGAGTGCCGGTGCCGGCGAGCTCCCGGGTGGACCGGGGCGCACACCGCGTGCGCCGGGCCCGCACCGACCTCGCGCCCGGCGGACTGTCACTGCGGATCGACTTCATGCCGCCCACCGGGCAGCATCTCGACACGCGCTTCGGCGACCCGACGTCGTTGACCGTCACGGCCTCGCCGCCGGAATTGCTCATGGCCGGCGCCGGCACGGCCACAGGGCTGGCGCGAGAGGTGCGGTTCGCTCCCGGCGGGCCGGTCGAGGGCGTGCTGCAGATCAGCGTGGCGGCCGCAGCCTGCGACGACGGCGACGGGGTGTTCGCAGCGTGCCACCGCTACCAACAGGACTGGGGCATCCCCGTGCGTCTCGTGGACGGCGCGCCGGACGAGCTCGTCCTGGACCTGCGCGCGGTGCGGGAGTAGCGCGGGCTCGCCACCGAACGGACCACGAGGCTGCTCGCCGCGCAGCCGCCGACCCGGACGTCCAGGTAGCACTAAGAGCACTTGCAGCGCCGCCCCTGAATACATGTTGCGTAACTAGCCTGGGGACCGTGCAGATTCGGGAGTTCTCCGGTGAGGAGTTCGAAGACGTCGCCAGGGAGATCTACACACCCGTGACCGCCCGGACGGGTCCCGGCTTTCACGGGCGGTCGGTGGTTCAGGAGCTGGGCGAGACCGTGACGCTCTGTCGGTCGCGTTTCCGAGGGCAGATACGCGCGGTCCCGATCGGCCGGATGGCGCGAGAGCGCCGGTCGATGACCTGATGCACTTCTGCGTGCCACAGGTGGTCGGCCACGGCCACGTCCGCCAGCGCGACCGCCTCGCCGAGATGGCGGCCGGTTCGGGCATTCTGATCGAGACACGGAGCCACTACGAGCGGGTTTCGTCCACCGAGCAGAGCCTGAATCTGCGTTTCCCACGCGGGCTGCTCCCGCTGGGCACCGCCGAGCTCACCGAGGCCTGTGCGCGCAACGTGGACGCCGCAGCCCCGGCTATGCAGATGCTGTCCACCTACCTCGACCGGCTGTTCGACGCGGCCGACGACCTCACCGGCCGGCAGCGGCTGGACGCCGGGCGCGCCGCGATCGACCTGCTCGCCATGGCGCTGCGGGACACCACGCCCTCCGTACCGGGTGGGGACGGCCCCGCGCAGGTGCTGCTCGACATGATGCGGACGCACGTTCGCACGCACCTGGCCGACCCGCAGCTGCGAGTCGCGGAGCTGGCGCGCCGGCACCACATATCGGTGCGCTATGCGTACAACCTGTTCGAACGAATCGGGACGACGCCCGGCGCCTACATTCGCGAGCAGCGGCTACTCACGGCACAGGCGATGCTGTCCGACCCGAGATATCACCGCCTCACGGTGTCGAGCATCGCGGGTACCGTCGGGTTCCTCGACCTCAGTACGTTCGAACGGGCGTTCCGGCGACAGTACGGGATGACGCCGGCAGGCTGGCGGCGTGAGCACCGTTGTTCCAGATCACTGCCGTGGCCGTGCTACAGAAAACGAACACAGCCCCACAGTATCGACCAGCCCCACCGAGATCAGTCTGAGTAATAGCGGAGGGAGCGTCTAGCCCCCGGATAGCTCGACCCGAATTCTGATGGCATGCCAGTACCGAGAGTGCGCGGAAATCAGGCCCCTCCGGCGCGCCACAGGCTTACATGGCCATTTCGGGGCGGTCCAGACTTTCGCGCCGAGTGATACGCGATGCCCGAAACGGAGAACTGACCGCGACCTCCCTCGGGAGGATCCCGATGCCACGCTCCTACTCGAGCGCCCCGACCCGATGACCGACATCGTGGACAGCCGACGATCACCTCTTCCAGGATCCGGGCACTCATTCGATGACGATGTCCCGGTTCCGTCGCACGGCCGCCCGGAGCTACCGGCGAGGTCGGTTCAAGAACATCCAGGTACTGCGATCAAGGAATCGCACCCGTGACCGTTGTCGGCGTCGATCATTTTCATCATCAACGAGGGACCATGTCTGAAATCGGAAGAGAACTGCGGCCGAATCCTTCCGCGCGGCCGACCGGAATGATTGCCGAGGGAGCCAACCCGGCAACTGACACCGAAAAGGCGTTACTGGAGATCCTGACGGATGTCGCACGCACGGAGCAGGCAACGGTCGACAGCAACTTCTTCGAGGACCTCGGGGCCGACTCGATGGTCATGGCCCGGTTCTGCGCCCGCATCCGAAAACGACCCGACCTTCCGACCGCGACGATCAAGGACGTCTATCTGCACCCGACGATCAGAAGCCTGGCGGCGGCGCTCGCGGAGACGCTGCCTACTGCTCCGGTGCCGACGGTGCCGCCCGCGCCGAAACCCTCACCACGGCCCCGGGTCGCCGCTGACCGGGGTGGCCCGACGACCGGCCCGCCTATCGGCACGGAACACGCACTCCTGAACCTCCTGACGGACGTCGTAGGTGTGAAGCAGGCGACGGCCGACAGCAACTTCTTCCACGACCTCGGCGCCGACTCGATGGTCATGGCCCGGTTCTGCGCCCGCATCCGAAAACGGCCCGACCTTCCGGCAGTGACGATCAAGGACGTCTACACGAACCCGACGATCAGGAGCCTGACCAAGGCGGTCCAAGGCACGATGCCCGCCGCCCCGGCGACGCCGGCGCCCACGGAACCAGCGGCGCAGCGACGGGCCGGCACCCCGATGTACGTGCTCTGCGGAGTGATCCAGACCCTGCTGTTCGCGGCGTACCTCGCCGCCGCGGAGGCCGTCGCCGACGTGGGCGACAACTGGATCTCCGCCGCCACGAACGTGGCCGAGCTCTTCCTGCGGGCGGCGGTGTTCGGCGACGCCGCCGTTCTCGCGATGTGCATTCTGCCGATCGTGGCGAAATGGGTGCTGATCGGACGCTGGAAGATTCAGGAGATCCCCGCCTGGAGCCTAGGCTACATCCGCTTCTGGTTCGTCAAGACCCTCGTCCGGGCGAATCCACTGCTGCTCCTGGTCGGCGGCCGGTCGCGTTCCAACACGACATCGCCGGTCATCAATTTCTACCTGCGGGCACTGGGCGCGAAAATCGGCCCCGGAGTCGCGATCTACTGCCGGGTCCTGCCCGTCTGCACCGACCTGCTCGCGATCGACGCAGGCACCGTCATTCGGAGCGACGCTCTCATCTCCTGCTATCGCGCTCACGACGGCCGGGTCCAGACGGGCCCGGTTCACCTCGGGAAGAACGTGTTCGTCGGAGAGGGTGCAGTTATCGAGATCGGGGCCTCGATGGGCGACGAGGCCCAACTGGGACATGACTCCACCCTCCACATGGGCCAGAGCGTGCCCGCCGGGGAAACGTGGCACGGAACTCCGGCCCAGCGGACGGACACGAACTATCGACTGGTCGGCCAGGGGGCCGCCGACGCGAGTAGGAAAGCCGCCGTTTTCGGGGTCATGCAGTTGCTGCGAGCATTCGTCATCGCCGTGCCGCTGACGGTCAGCGTACTCGTACTGGCGCTCGACGACATCCCACAGTTCAGCAAGCTCCTCGATCCCGGGCCGGGGGCGCTCGCCTCCTGGCCGTTCTATCGAGACATGCTCACTGTCTCCGGAATACTCTTCGGAGTCCCCATCGTGGCTGGCCTGCTGATCAGCGGCACGATTCCCCGCGCGCTCAACCGCATGATCAAGCCCGACACCGAGTATCCGCTGTTCGGCTTCCATTACGGAATTCACAACGCGATCGCACGCATGACCAATAACAAGCTCCTGTGCGGACTCTTCGGTGACAGCTCCTACATCGTCCACTACCTGCGTTGGATCGGTTACGATCTCACCACGGTGGTGCAGACCGGGTCAAACTTCGGCACGGTGATCAAGCACGAGAACCCCTACCTGGTCACGGTCGGGAGCGGAACAATGGTGGCCGATGCGCTGTCGATCATGAACGCCGATTTTTCGAACACCTCATTCCGTCTCTCGCGCGCGAAGATCGGGACAAGTAACTTCCTCGGAAACGTGATCAACTACCCGGCTCAGAGCACCGTGGGCGACAACTGCCTCATCGCGTCCAAGGCAATGGTTCCGATCGACGGCCCGATCCGGGAAGACACCGGACTCCTGGGCAGTCCTACTTTCCCGATCCCGCGGACCGTGGCGCGGGATGCGGCATATCACCTGGGGCGGGCCGAGCAGCGTCAACGCCTCCATGCCAAGAACAGGCACAACATCGTCACGATGGTGTTGTACCTACTGGTGCGGTGGGCCTTCCTCTTCAGCATCTTGGTGTACATCGGAGCCCTCTCGGAGCTGTACGAGGAGTGGAACGGCCCGGTAACACTGGTTTTGTCAGGGTCCACCTTTCCACTGTTCGCCATTCTCTACTGGGTGTTCGTCGAACGTGCCTCCAGCCGGTTCCGGAGGCTGCAACCGAGGTACTGCTCGATCTACGATCCCTTGTTCTGGCGTCACGAACAGTACTGGAAGTTGAACGAGCCGAACCTCTACATGCTCTACAACGGCACTCCGCTCAAGAACATTCTGTGGCGCATGCTCGGCGTGCGGGTCGGCCGCCGATTCTTCGACGACGGCCTTTTCCTGAGCGAGCGCTCGCTCGTCACCATCGGCGACGACTGCACCGCCAATCAGATGAGTCTGATCTTCCCTCACTCCCAGGAGGACGGTGTCTTCAAGTCCGACTACGTCACGGTCGGATCCCGTGTCACCATCGGCGCGGGCGCGTTCATTAACTACGGTGTGACGGTCGGTGACGACGCGGTCATCGAGCCGCACGCGTTCGTGATGAAGGGCGAGGAGATCTCCGACGGCGCCATCTCGCGCGGTAATCCGGCTGTCGAGGTGCGGGACGATCACGACCTCACCCGCCCGGTCGGACGGGTGGCCGTGGGGACGGCGGATGACTGAGGGCAAGCCCGAAGCGGGGGCCTGCGCATCCGTGCGAGGCCCCCGCACCGGTGTCGACCTGGCCAGAGGCATCGCTCTACTCGGCCTGATGGCGGCCGGTGTGTTCCATGCCGCGCCCGGCAACGGCCTATCGGCACTGGGCCCGATGAGCGCAGGTGACTGTCCCGCGGTGGCGTTCGCTCTTGTCGCGGGCGTCAGCCTCGGGCTGACCTCCGGGGGATGCCGGATCCCGGATCGCCGGCACCGTGCTTCCGCCCGTGCGGAGGTTGCCGTGGAGGCCCTGCTGATCGCGGCGATCGGTCTGGCACTCGGATTCAGTGACGCCGTGCCGGTCGTGCTCCCCTACTACGGCGTGCTCGTGCTGCTCACCACCCTGTTCCTGGGGCGTCGGCCATGGTTCCTGGCCCGCTTCGCGGCCGTGGTGCTGCTCATCACGCCGATCATGGTGACCTCCACTATCGACAGCAGCGGCTTGCAGCCCCAGGGGAATCCCACCTTCTCGACCATGGTCGCCGATCCGTCCGGGCTGCTCGTCGACGTCTTCGTCACGGGGTTCTATCCCGTGCTCATCTACCTCGCCTGCATCTGCACGGGGCTTGCCATCGGCCGCATGGACCTGTCGTCGGTGGAGCTCATCCGCGGAGTGCTGATCGGTGGGATCGCAGCCGTGGCCGTCTCGTGGTTGTGGTGGCTCGCCTTTCCGGCATCGCGTTCGCACGGCTGGGTCTACCTCATTCGCAGCATCAACAGCCTCGGCTCAGCAGTCGTGGTGCTCGCGGCCGCGATACTCCTGGTGCGCGCTCGCGCGACGGAACGTCTGCTGCGGCCGTTCACGGCTGCCGGAACGATGGTGCTCACGCTCTACTGCGGGTTCGTGCTGGTGCTCGCCACCGGCGTGCTGGGGAGCAGCCCTGCCGAGCAGTACCCGGTGCTGCTCGCCGGTGCGTTGCTGTTCGCCCTGCTGTGGCGACGGTTCCTGGCTGACGGACCGCTGGAGTTTCTGGTGGCGCAGCTCTCCTGCAGGGCACGGCATGCCGTGCTGGCGGCCGGCAGAAAAGATCCGGAGTGACCGGACTCCGATCGCCTGACCGCGCCGGCGGCTCACTCCTGCGTATCGCGCGGTGTGGCGTCGGCCGGCGCGGACAAGGCGTGGTGCGCCACGGCGCACACCACGGCGTAGCGGCTGCCCGGAGCATCGCCCAGGACGCCGTCTCTCCCGCCGAGCTGCTCCCGCACCCGGTCGACGTCCCACCGATGGTGGCCGCCGGGTGTGGTGACGTCCGGTACGAGCAGGCCGGTGCCCACCCATCTGTTCACGGCAGCGCGCGAGACGCCGAGTGCCTTCGCGAGTGCCCCGGTGCTCACTAGTTCCACGCTGCGGACGGTAGGCGCTGATCAGCAGCGATGTGTGCGCTTCGCGGCACGGCGTTTGCAATCGTTCGTTCGAGCCCTCGCCGGCACGAGCGCAGGTCGCGTCCTACTCGTCGCGCTTCCGCTGCCCACGCAACTGCTCGCGCACGCGCTTGACGTCCCAGCGGTGGTGTCCGCCCGGCGTGGTCACATCAGGCGTGATGAGCCCCGCGTTCACCCAGCGGATCACAGCTCCCCGCGAGACTCCCAGAGCCTTCGCGAGGTCTCCGGTGCTCACCAGGTCCTCCACGTTCTCAACGTTAGGCGCTGGTCAGAGCCGATGTAGATGCTCCAGGTCAGTCTCAGCGAACATCTCAACTCAGCTCAACAATCTCGACTCGTCACAGATAGGGTTCGTTCGGTACGATTCTGAACGTTCCGAGCGATCGAGACCCTGGGGGAGACGTGACCGGTGAGTACAGAGCTGACGCTCCTCCGGACGAGCGGGAGATCGGCTCTCGACGCGGCGAGGCCCGACGTGGCGACTGACCCGCAGGTCTCGTGGGCGGCCCTGGTTGCCACGATCGCAGCGATGCCGGAAGTGGCGGCGCGGCTGCTCGCGGATCACGTCGACGACGGAACCGGCAGGTGCCGCGGGTGCACGCGGGGTGGGTGCGGCACACCCAGCGCACGGTTCCCCTGCACGCTGTCCGCGCTCGCCGCGCAGGCCACCGCCCGCACCAGGTTGCGCGTGGTGAGGTAGCCGGGCTCGCGCGTTCTCAGCTGCCGAGGGCACCCAGGGTCGACGAGTTCTGATCACCCGGCACGGACGGCCACGCAGCGGCCGCCCGTGCCGTCTCGACGAACCGGTGGACCACCGGCACGTCCATGTCCGTGCGCCACGCGATGGACAACGAAGAGGCGGACAGCTCCCGCACCGGGATGAACGCAAGGCCCGGCCGGTCGTAGAAGCGCTGGGTGGACGCCTGGGTGAAGGCCATCCCGCGCCGGGCCAGGATGGCCTCGAAGCACTCGTCCACCGTGGTCACCTCGGCGCCCAGCCGCACCGGCCGGCCGTCACGGGCGTCGGTGGCGAGCCAGAAGTCGCGCCAGTAGTCCGGTGCCCGGCGCGCGACGAAGGGCTGATCGGCGAGCTGTTCGAGGGTCACCTCGGCGAACTGCGCCAACGAGCACTCGCTCGACACCACGAGCAACCGCGGCTCGACGAACAGGGTCTCGACGGCGAGCCAGTCCTGCATCAACAGCGGCGGCCGCACGAAAGCGACGTCCGAGCTGCCCGTGGCCAGGCCGACGTACGGGTCGGAGAAGTCGTGCGAGCGCATC
Organism: Pseudonocardia alaniniphila; assembly: GCF_022524485.1. Lineage (GTDB taxonomy): Bacteria > Actinomycetota > Actinomycetes > Mycobacteriales > Pseudonocardiaceae > Pseudonocardia > Pseudonocardia alaniniphila. The sequence goes on along the minus strand of NZ_JAKXMK010000041.1, from coordinate 12,250 downwards.
TCGACCTGGATGCCCGGGTGGCGCACCTGGAACGCGGAGAGGATCTTCGGCGTGAGCTCCGCCGCGGCGTTGGCCTGGAAGCCCACCACGAGCGACCCACGTGCCCCGTGCGCCGCGGCGCGGGTCAGCTCCGCTGCGCGATCGGCGGCGTCGAGCAGTCGCCGGGCCTCGCCGAGCAACACCTCGCCCGCGGCTGTCAGCTCGACGTGCCTGCTCGTGCGCAGCAGCAACGCGGTGCCGATGCCGTGTTCGAGCTTGCGGATCTGCACGCTCAGCGAGGGTTGCGCGATGTGCAGCCGGGCCGCTGCCCGACCGAAGTGCAACTCCTCCGCTACCGCGACGAAGTAGCGAAGGAGACGCAGCTCCAACGGCGTGTGCACCCTGCCGACGATAGGCCGGTGATCCGCGGTCGGACCAATTGCTGCGAACTATCGGTCGGTGCACGACAGGTATTGGACCGCCGCATCCGGCGGGGAGTCAGATTGACGGCGAACCGCTCAGAGAGGAGTACCCGGATGGCCACCGCTACCCAAGCCCCGGCGCCCGCCGACTGGGCCCGGGCGTTCATCGAAGCCAACGACCAGGATCCGGAGATCCAGGCCCACGGCAAGTACTTCACGTGCGCCTACCTGCTCGACATGGCGGAGCACACCTTCGCCGTGCGCGTCGTCTCGGGGAAGGTCGCCCAGGTCACGGTGGATCCCGGCCCACTCGACGTGCCCTACCAGTTCGCGATCCGGGCCAGTGCCGAGACGTGGCGCAACTTCGGCGTGGCGACGCCCCCGCCGATGTACCACGGCATCTGGGCGGCCACCTTCCAGCGGGACATGAAGCTGGAGGGCGACATCCTCGTCCTGATGCAGAACCTCCGCTGTCTGACGCGCCAGATCGAGTTGCTGCGCGGCATCGGCGTTCCCGTCTGACATCCCGAAACGGAGAGGAATCGATCATGGCGAGGATTTCCCCGGTGACGGGGCACTACGTCGACGTGGACGTCGACGGGCTGCAGTACAAGGTCTTCTATCTGGAGAACGGATCCGGCACGCCGCTCGTGTGCCAGCACACGGCGGGCTGCCACAACCACCAGTGGCGCGGCCTGCTCGAGGACGAGGACGTCACCGCGAACTACCGGGTGATCGCCTACGACCTGCCGCGGCACGGCAAGTCGGACCCGCCGGAGAACAGCGAGTGGTGGACCGAGGAGTACAAGCTCACGGCCGACCACTACGCGAAGTTCATCGTGGCTCTCTGCGACGCGCTCGAGCTGGAGCAGCCGATCTTCATGGGCTCCTCGTTCGGCGGCAACATCGCGCTGCAGCTCGCCCTGCGGTACCCGGAGCGGTTCGCGGGCGTGATCCCGGTGGAAGGCGCGGACTACTCCCCCGGCTTCTACCTCGACTGGTGGCAGCACCCGCACGCCAACGCTGCGCAGGTGTGCGCGAGCGGGGTCTGGGACCTGATGGCACCGCAGTCGCCGGTGGCCGACCGCTGGAAGACCTGGTTCTACTACAGCCAGGGTTCCGAGGCGTTCAAGGGCGACCTGTACTTCTACTCGGTCGACCACGACCTGCGGGACAAGCTCGGGGCGATCGACGGCGAGCGGTGCCCGGTGGTGATGCTGACCGGCGAGTACGACTACCTCACCACCCCGGAGGACGGTCGGCGCACGGCCGCTCAGATCAAGAACGCCTCGTTCATCGAGATGAAGGAGATCGGGCACTTCCCGATGAGTGAGAACTACGGGGTGTTCCGCGGCTACCTGAAGCAGGCCCTGGAGCAGCTGGCCGGCAAGCAGCCGGCGTAACCCTCACCCGAGTGCGTCGTGCGGCAGCACGGCGTGCACACCCCAGGTGTCGTTGGCCACCTGGGTGACCCGCATGTCGACGATCGTGCTGGCGAGCGCGAGGGCCGTGGCCTTGGGGTTCTCGCCGTCGAAGTCGATCAGGGACTGCATCCACACGAGCATCGCGTCGAGGGCCTCGGCCATGGCCTCGTTGAGGTCCTCGTGGAAACCGAACGTGATGCGGCCGCCGGGAGTGACGGCGTGGATGCCCGGTACGGCCGGATCGGTGACCAGGTCGAGCACGGCCGTCGTGGTCATCGGGCACTCGATCGCGGTGCCACCGACCTCCCCGTCGCCCTGCGCGGCGTGGCCGTCCCCGAGGTGCAACAGCGCGCCCGGGACCGTGACCGGCAGGTAGAGGGTGGATCCGGCGACGAGCTCACGGCAGTCGATGTTCCCGCCGCCCTCGGCCCGGGGCGGGATCGTGGAGTGCTCCCCCGCCGCGGCCGGGGGCAGTCCGATCACCCCGAGGAACGGGGCGAGCGCCACGCTGTGGCCGCGGTCGTTGACGCCGACGCCACGCTCGGAGTCGAGCTCCCAGAGCAGGTGGGACGGCGGGCCGTCCGCGAGGCCCAGCCGGCGGACCAGCCACTTGTCCCTCGCCGCGGCCACTGTCCAGCCCCACTCGCCGGGCCGCATCGAGACCAGGTGCACCGCGAGCACCATGCCCGGCTCCGCACCGCGCACTGCGATCGGACCGGTCAGGCAGTGGCCCGCGCGAGGAGCGAACATGAGCGGCCGGACCTCGCCCGGCTTCTGCTGGCGCTCCAGATGTCCCTTGGCGTCCAGCGACCCGACCACCACCGTGTCCCCCGGCTCGACGGTGAGAACGGGCGCCGTCTCGCGACTGAGGACGTCGATCGCCGTCTCCGGGGTGGGCTCGAGGTGGTGCTCGGTCATGCGACTCCTTCCGGGAGTACCGGATCGCTGCTGTGTGCGGCGGACGCGACGCCCGATGATCACGATCCAACGGGATGGTCGCACGCCGCGGCGCGGCCCTACGCATGCGCCGAGCCAGGAGAGCAGGCCGAGGTGTGGCGGGTCGGCGGCGTACGTGCCGGCGCGGCGCGAGCCGGTTCACGCGGTCGGCCGGTTCTCTGCCCGTCCGGCCGGGGCGCGGCGGGTCGCAGAGATTCTGTCGACGGCCCAGATCAGGAATGCCAGTGTGGTGAGACCGGCGCCGAGGATGCAGACGGCGCTCCACCCCGAGGCGCTGTAGGCGGTGGTTGCCGCGATCGCGCCACCACCGGTGCCGATGGCGTAGTAGACCGTGTTGCTGCCGATGAGCCGGCTGCTGGCAGTGGGATCGATCGCCACGATCAGGTGCTGGTTGATGACGCTGATGGCCTGACCCGCAAAGTTCAGGATGACGATTCCGATGATCAGCGGGACCAGGGAGTGCGGCAGCCAGCCGATCGGTGCCCAGGACACGGCGAACAGCACGAGGGCGACGCCGGTGACCCATTGCGCCCGGCCGCGGTCGGCCAGGGTGCCTGCGCGGGAGGCGCCGATGGCTCCCGCGACGCCGGCGAGACCGAACAGGCCCACCTCCGTGGTGGACAGGTGCCACGGCGCGGCTGTCAGTGGCAGGGCGACCGAACCCCAGAGTGCGCCGAAGCCCGCGAACACCAACAGCGTGATCAGGCTGCGGACGCGGAACGCACGCTCGTGAATCGTCAGGGTGACAACCGACGTGATCAGGCGTCGGTAGGAGACGGCGCCCCTGCTGGTTTCCGGTGGCAGCTTGCGGGCCAGTACGAGCGCGAGCCCGAGCATGAGCAGCGCCGAGACGACGTAGATCGAGCGCCAGCCGAGCGCATCGGCGAGCACGCCGGACACGGTACGGGCGAGCAGGACACCGAAGACGACGCCGCTGGTCACGATGCCGAGGATCCGGCCCCGCGACTCGGGACTGCTCAGTACTGCTGCGTAGGCATTGATGACCTGCTGCACGACCGACACCACTCCGACGACGGCGCTGGCGATGAGGAACATCAGCGAGCCCGGAGACACGGCCACAGCGACCAGGGCCGCCGCGGCGATCACGCACCCCGCCACGATGAGGAGCCGACGGTTGATCAGGTCGCCGAGTGGCACGATCAGGATCAGGCCCAGGAGGTACCCGATCTGGGTCACGGTCGTGACCAGCCCGAGTCCCGCCGGCCCGACTCCGAGGTCTCGTCCGATCTGCCCCAGCAGAGGCTGGGCGTAGTAAATGTTCGCAACCGCCATCCCGGACGCGATGGCCAGCATGACCGCGAGCTTGGTGCTGATTCCGACTGGTGCTCCGCCGGGGGTTTTCCGGACGGTGGGTGGACGCATCGATCTTCCTCGTGACTTACCGGGCGACGTTGCGAGGCGGGCTGCTACAGGGACAGCACGACATCGTTCGGAAGACCAAGGAGGGCCTTCCCGTAGACCTCGGAGCTGATGCCCGGCAGCAGAGACACATGCCGCGCCGCGACGTTCGCGTCCTGCCAGATCCGCTGCAGCGGACTGGAATCGACGAAGCCCCCGGAACCGTGCACGTCGAGCAGGATGGTGATCGCGTCCACCACCTGTCCCGCTGCCCGGCTCGCGTCCGCCCGCACCCGGGCCCGTGTGGGGAAGGACGGCTGCTCACCTCGTGCGGCGTGATCGTCGAGGTCGTCGGCCGCCCGGTACGCGTGCAGGTGCGCGGTGTCAATCAGAAGAGCGGCGTCGCCGAGCAGCATCTGGAGGCCGGCGGAGTCGGCCTGCCGACGGAACACGGTGCCGGCCACCCGCTTCGTGCCCGCCGCGTCCAGCACGTGGTCGAGCGCCGCCCGCCCCAGCCCCAGGAGCGGGCCGATCAGCCCCATCGTGTGAGTCGGGTAGAAGCCGCTGCGATAAGTGATCTCGTCCTTGTGCTCGGTGGGGTAGTCGCCCGCGTCCAGGCGTGCCCGCAGCACCACGCGATGCCACGGCACGAACACGTCCTCGGCGCTGAGCGTGTTGCTTCCCGACCCCCTCATCCCGGCCGTGAACCATGTGTCGGACACTGTGTAGTCGGCGGCCGGGACGGGTGCGACCGCGCCCTCGATCACAGCCCCGGTCTCGTCGACGAGGTTGAACCCGAGCATTGCCCACTGGGCGTGCAGCGAGCCCGAGACGTAGCCCCAACGGCCGGACAGCCGCACACCTCCCTCGACCGCGACAGCGGTGCCCACAGGCGCGAGCGAGCCACACACCCGGGTGTCCGGGTCGGCGCCGAACACCTCGTCCTGCACACGTGTCGGGCACAATCCGATGTCCCAGGCGGAGTGGTTCACCAGCGACACCACCCAGCCCGCGGCGCCGTCGCCGTACGCGACGGCCGCCATCACGTCGAGACTCGTGCGGACGCCAGCCTCGTATCCGCCGTATCGCCTGGGCAGCATCACCTTGAACAGGCCCGCCTCCGCGAGCGCGGCGATGCTCGACTCGGTGACCCGTCGGTCAGCGGCTCCCTGCTGGGCGTTGTCCGCCAGAATCTGCCGGAGCCGCTCCGCGCGGGCGACCAGGAAAGATCGGTCATCCCTCGACCGGCCCACTGATTCCGAAAAGTCCGTACTCATCGGGCTTTCCTTCAGGAAATGTGAAGTCATGTTCATTCAACCATCCAGACAGGATGAGATTGGACCGTTGACGATTCATGTCACGGTTTCGCCAACGAAAGGGGAATACCGAGTTCGACGTGTACCCCGACGGGCAGGGCGCTCAGCCGGTGGTGACGAGCAGCCCCATCGCGAGTTCGCCGATCGCCTCGATCGCGTACTGCTGCATCTCCGGGCCGAAGGTGATGCGCGTCGCGCCCAGCCGTCCCAGCTCGGCCACGGACCTCTTGTCCGGTCCAGCAGCCATGTTGATGGGGCCCTCGATGCCCTCCCGCAGCGCCGGGAGCACCTCGGGCGGCGCGAGGAGCGGGTACACACAGTCGGCGCCGGCGGCCACATACAGACGGGCGCGTTCCACGGCGTCGGCCGGGTCACCCGTCCCGAACAGGAAGGTGTCGACGCGCGCGTTGATGAAGAGGTCGTCACCGGCCTCGGCCCGTACCTCGGCCAGCCAATCCGCGTGCCGCTTGGGCTCCTTCATCGCGGTGTGGTGCTCGGAGTCCTCCAGGTTGCAGCCGACGACGCCCGTCTCCAGTAGCCGCCCGACCAGCTCCCTGGGTGCGAGGCCGTAACCCCACTCGACGTCGGCGGATACGGGCACGGAGACGGCCCGGGCGATCCTGGCCACCGCGGTGAACATCTCGTCGAGCGGGGTCGAGCCGTCCTCGTATCCGAGCGAGGCGGCGACCCCGGCGCTCGGGGTGGCGAGGGCGGCGTAGCCGGCGTCGGCGAAGACCCGCGCGCTGGCAGCGTCCCACGGCCCCGCCAGGACGAGCGGGTCGCCTGCGGGGCGGTCATGGTGCAGGGCACGGAAAGTGGAGACCGTCATTATTTTCTTGTCCCGAGGAAGGCGAGGGGTGAATGGTGCGGATGTCAGATGCGTGCGCAGATCGACGCGGGCGCTAGGCGCCCGGCATGTAGTGACCGGGGACCATCCGAGTGGAGACACCGAAGCGGTTGAACGCGTTGATCGTCGCGATCGCGGCGATGAGGTGGGCAGCTCGGTCTCGTCGAACTCGGCCGCAGCCCTCGCGTACACCTCATCCGGGACGAATCCGTCGGTGAGCACGGTGATCGCCTCGGTCAGCTCGATCGCCGCGATCTCCTTCGCCGTGAAGAAGTGCTTCGACTCCGTCCACGCGTTGACCTGGATGATCCGCTCCGCCGACTCACCGGCCGCCAGCGCATCCTTGCTGTGCATGTCCAGACAGAAGGCGCAGTGGTTGATCTGGGACGCGCGGATCTTGACCAGGTTGAGCAACGTCGTCTCGACGCCGTTCCGCACAGCCGTGTCGAGACGGATCATGGCTTTGTAGACGTCGGGAGCGAGCTTGATCCAGTCCACGCGCGGTGCGTGCTCTGGGAGGTAGTTCGTGTCGTCCTGGGCGCTGATCGTTGTCACGCCTGCGACGCTACGTGCCGGGTACTGCTGGATTCTGGGTCATTCCCACGACGGATTCCTGGGCCAATTCTCTTGCCGACGACCCGTCACCGCGTAGCGACGGACTCCTCCAGGTGGGCGAGCGCAGCGGCGCCCTCGTCGGCGACGAAGACCAGCTCGGCCAAGGGAACCGGCAGGAAGCCCTCCTCCTCCATCCGCCGGAGCTGGAGTGTCAACCCGTCGTAGAAGCCCGCCGTGTTCAGCAGCACCACCGGCTTGTTGTGCAGTTTGTGCTTCTTCAGCTCCAGCACCTCGGTGGCCTCGTCCAACGTGCCCAGGCCGCCTGCCAGCACCACCACGGCGTCCGATCCGGCCAGCAGCAGCGCCTTTCGTTCCGCGAGATCCTTGGCGATCACCATCTCGTCGGCGTCCTTCCTGGCCCAGTCCCGGAGAAAGCTGACCGAGAACCCGACGAGCCGCCCTCCGGACTCCCGTACTCCGTCGGCGACGACCTTCATCAGCCCGGTATCCGATCCACCCCACACCAGGGTGTGGCCGCCCTTGCCGATGAGCTCGGCGAACTCCCTGGCCGGGCGCGTGTAGCGCTCGTCGAGGTCTGCGCCGGAGAGAAAAACACAGATATTCACACGTGAACTATAAGATCTGACCAATCGGGGTTCACGGAACAGAATGTCCGACGCCGCCGATGATCGGCGCGCTCAGACCCCGAGCCAGGTGAGCACGGCCATGACCCGCCGGTGATCGTCGCCGGACGGGGGAAGCCCGAGCTTGGTGAAGATCGAGGAGATGTGCTTCTCGACGGCACCCTGGGTGATCACGAGGGTGCGGCCGATCGCGGTGTTCGTGCGGCCCTCGGCCATGAGTCCCAGCACCTCGCGCTCGCGGGGCGACAGTGTGGAGAGCGGGTCGCGGCGGCGGCGATGTGCGAACAGCGCGGAGACGACCTCGGGGTCGAGCACCGTGCCGCCGTCGACCACGCGCTCCAGTGCGTCGGACAGGTCGGCGAGCTTCGCCACCCGGTCCTTGAGCAGATAGCCGACGCCCCCGCCCGCGGTGAGCAGGTCGGAGGCGTAGGACTCCTCGACGTACTGCGACAGCACGAGGATCGCCGTGCCCGGCACCGTCCGGCGCACCTCGAGGGAGGCACGCAGCCCCTCGTCGGTGAACGTCGGCGGCATCCGGACGTCGACGACGGCGACGTCGGGCCGGTGCTCGTGAACGGCCTCGACGAGCGCCTTGCCGTCCCCGACCGCCGCCACCACGGACGCCCCCGCCTCGTCGAGGAGCCGGACCAGTCCCTCCCTCAGCAGGAGCGAGTCCTCCGCCAGCACAACACGCACCTAACGAACCTCCCTCATGGCCGCTCCCCCAGCCCGGCGAGCGGGATATCGGCGGTCAGCACCGTCGGACCACCGGGCGGGCTCACGACGTCCAGCGCGCCCTCGACGGTGGCGAGCCGGTCGGCCAACCCGGCGAGGCCGTGGCCCTTGCCGAGGTGGGCGCCGCCGCGTCCGTCGTCACGCACCTGGACGAGCACCCGCTGGGCGTCGGCACTCACCTGCACGGTGCACAGCGTGGCCTGTGCGTGTTTCGCGACGTTCGTGAGGGCCTCGGTCACCACGAAGTAGGCCGTGTTCTCGACGGCAGGGGCGAGCCGTTCGCCCTGCGGCAGCGCCACGTCGAGGGAGACCTGCACCGGGCACCGGGCGGCGGCCGCGGCGAGTGCCGGCCCGAGCCCTCGGTCGGCGAGGATCGGCGGGGCGATGCCGCGGGAGAGGGCGCGCAGCTCACCCAACGCCTCCCGGCTCTGCTCCAGTGCCTCGGCGACGAGGGGGCGTGCCTTGTCCGGGTCGTCGTCGAGGCGGCGGGCGACGGCTTCGAGGTCCATGTTGAGCCGCACCAGGCGCTGCTGCGGGCCGTCGTGGATGTCACGCTCCAGCCGTCGCAGCGTCTGCGCCTCGGCCTGCACGGCAGCGCGCCTGCTCAACTCCAGCTGGGCAGCGCGGGCCCGCAGCGCGGCGGTCTGGTTGGTGAGCAGGCCCCGGGCGAGGCCGGCACGCGTGGCGACGAGGCCGCGCACCACGAACGGCGAGGTCGCCAGCATCACCGCGCCCAGCACCGTGTTGACCGCGATCTCGCCGGCCCGGCCCTGGTCACCGGTCAGCAGCCAGTACAGCCCGCCGCCCTCGTCGTCATCGGGCAAGGCCCACTGCCAGGTGACGTACAGCAGCCCGCCCAGCCCGCCGACGGTCCATGCGACGGTGATGACGAACGTCGCGATCCGCAGCGGGAGGGCGACCACGGCGTGGAGCATGTCCCGCCACGACTGCGGATCGATCAGCGCTCGGAAGAGCCTCCCGATACCCCGGCCAGTCGGCTCGCGGTAGTAGTGCGGAGGCAGAGCCCGGCCGGTGGCCCACTCGGTGGATCGACGCTCGACGACCGCGAGCCCACGCGCTGCCCGCAGCGTGAGTACCAGCACGGGTAGACCGATCCAGATGACGAAGGTCCCCAGGCCGAGTACGAACCCGACGATCGCGACGACGAACGCGACGATGCCGACCGGCAGGCCGCCGAGGAGATAGCCGATGCCCCGCCAGAATCTGCTGATACCCACGGCCCTCGTGGCGGGCGACGGCGCCGTGACGTACTCCACTCCTGTCATGCGCCCACCCTCGCCCCCCGTGGTCGCCGGCCCCAGCCGGTGCACCTCCGCAGGCAGGGTAGGGCCAACCCGACATTCCGCGCGCCCGAGATCCGGCGCGAAGCCGATCTCCGGCACCCTAGGCTCGGCCACATGGTTGAGGACGTGTGGTCGTCGGTCGACGACTACTTCGGACAGCTGCTGCTCGAACGCGATCCGGTGCTCGACTCCGCACTGGAGGCCAATGCCGCCGGTGGCCTGCCTGGGATCGACGTCTCCCCGCACCAGGGCAAGATGCTGCACCTGCTGGCGCGCTCGATCGGCGCGCGGCGGATCCTCGAGGTCGGCACCCTGGGCGGCTACTCGACGATCTGGCTGGCCCGAGCCCTCCCTCCGGACGGGCGGCTGATCACGTGCGAGATCGACCCCCGGCACGCCGAGGTGGCCAGGTCGAACCTGGCCGGGGCCGGTCTCTCCGGAGTCACGGAGGTACGGGTCGGGCCCGCCGCCGACACCCTCGCGGCTCTCGATCCCGCCGTTGACAGCCCCTTCGACCTCGCGTTCATCGACGCCGACAAGGCGTCCAACCTCGTGTACTTCGAGCATGCCCTGCGGCTGTCACGGCCCGGCGGCATGATCATCGTCGACAACGTCGTGCGCAACGGCGGGGTGGCCGACGCCCGAAGTGATGACCCCTCGGTCGTCGGCACCCGCCGGCTCGCCGAGGCCGTCGCACGGGAGCAACGGGTGAGCGCCACCGTGATACAGACGGTCGGCACGAAGGGATACGACGGCTTCCTGCTCGCGCTGGTGCAGTAGCCCGCCATCTGACTTGCACAAACGAAGTTTTCGCGCTTACCCTCGACCGGGCTAGCTTTCGTTGAGCATGTCAGATACTGCGAGGTGAGAACCATGACAGACACAACGACGGCGACCCGGACCGTGCGCCGGCTCTCCGTGCCACTCGGGATGCCCTACGCCGAGGCCATCCGCCGGTTCGAGGACCTGCTGCCGGCCATCGACCTCGACCGGTTCACGGCACTCGAGAACTGGGACGACGTAGTGAGGCTCGCGGGCCGCACGGCACCGCTCGGCCTCATGCGCTTCTGGGCACTCGACGTACCGTCGCTCATGGTGGGCGGCCGCGCCGTGTGGGACAGCACCGAGTACCTCGTGGGCAACCACGTGATCGCGGAGCGGATGTACCGCTACGACCCGGTGGCCACGATGTATGCCCCGCTGCGGTTCCTGATCCACGCCGACCCGTCCGGTGAGGCGGTCTGCGTCTTCGAGCAGCCGAGCACGCAGTTCGACAGCCTCGGACGGGCGGAGATCTCGGCCGTCGGACGGGAGTTGGACCGCAAGGTCGCCACCCTGCTCACCGCCCTGGGCGCCACACCTCCGGCCGACCTCGCCGGCTGACCGGAGTTCCCGTCCCACCGTCGCTCACCGTCGCAGCGGGCCGTTAGCGTGGCCCCGAGCGACGAACGACGGGAGATCGACGTGGAGCCTTCCGACCTGGCCGACGTGCTGTCCGCGGTGCGCACGTTCATCCGCAAGGAGGTCGTGCCGCTGGAGGAGCAGATCGACGCCGAGGACGCCATCCCGGAGCGGATCATCGCGACCTGCAAGGAGATGGGCCTCTACGGCTTCGCGATCCCCGAGGAGTACGGCGGCCTCGGGATGACGCTCGAGGAGGAGGCACAGCTCGCGTTCGAACTGGGCTGGACCACCCCGGCGTTGCGCTCGCTCTTCGGCACCAACAACGGCATCGCCGGCCAGGTGCTTCTCGTGGGCGGCACCGACGAGCAGAAGAAGGCCTGGCTGCCGCGGCTCGCGTCGGGCGAGGTGACGGCGTCGTTCGGCCTCACCGAGGCCGACGCGGGCTCCGACCCGTCCGGGCTCGTCACCGCGGCCCGGCGCGAGGGCACCGGCTGGGTGATCAACGGCTCCAAGCGCTTCATCACCAACGCCCCGGTCGCCGACGTCATCATGGTGTTCGCTCGCACCAACCCCGACGCCGTCGGCAACCGCGGCATCTCGACTTTCCTGGTGCCGGCCGGCACGCCCGGGCTCACGATCGGCCCGAAGGACCACAAGATGGGCCAGTTCGGCGCGTGGACCGCCGACGTCCACCTCGACGACGTGCGCGTCCCGGCCGAGGCGCTCGTCGGCGGCGAGGCCGGCCTCGACCAGGGGTTCCGGACCGCCACGAAGTGCCTGGCGCACGGCCGAGCCCACATCGCCGCGCTGTGCGTCGGGATGGCCGGGAGGCTGGTGCACGAGTCGGTGGAGTTCGCGAAGACCCGCCAGCAGGGTGGCCGGCCCATCGCGTCCTACCAGCTGATCCAGGGCCTGATCGCCGACTCGATCACCGACCATTACGCGGGCCGTGCACTCGTGCTCGACGTCGCCCGCGCCTACGACGCCGGCACCGACAAGGTGAAGGGCCCCTCGGCGGCGAAGTACTTCGCCAGCGAGATGGTGGGCCGGGTGGCCGACCGCGCGGTGCAGGTGCACGGCGGGGCCGGGTACATCCGCGGCGTCGCGGTGGAGCGCTTCTACCGCGACGCCCGGCTGTTCCGGATCTACGAGGGCACCTCGCAGATCCAGCAGGTGATCATCGCCCGTCTGGCCCTCGGTGCGGCCGCCCGCGGCTGAGCCGAGGCGGGCGGGTCAGCTCACCTTCAGTTCGGTCGTGCGGCCCGTCATGCGCAGCACCACCAGCACCACCACCCCGACAGCGA
>NZ_JAKXMK010000040.1 GCF_022524485.1 Pseudonocardia alaniniphila | reverse complement strand
GAGATCGGCATCCCGTACTCCGACCCCGTGATGGATGGGCCGACGATTCAGGCGGCCGCGGAGACCGCGTTGCGGGCGGGCACGAGGCTGCGTGACGTGCTGTCGGTCATGGAGCGGGTGTCGGCTGCGGGTGGTCGTGCGGTGGTCATGACGTATTTCAATCCGGTGTTGCGTTACGGGGTTGAGGCGTTCGCTCGTGACCTCGCTTCGGCTGGTGGCTTGGGGATGATCATTCCTGATCTGATTCCGGAGGAGGCCGGGGACTGGTTGGCCGCTTCCGGGGCCCACGGGCTGGATCGGATCTTCCTGGTCGCGCCCTCGTCCGCCGAGGAGCGCATCGCGCTGACCGCTGCGGCGGGTAGTGGGTTCCTGTACGCCACCTCGACGATGGGTGTCACGGGTGCGCGGGACAGCGTCGCCTCGGTTGCTCCGGAGTTGGTTGCGCGGTGTCGTGCGCATACCGCGTTGCCGATCGGTGTCGGTCTCGGGGTCCGCTCGGGCGAGCAGGCTGCGCAGGTCGCGTCGTTCGCTGATGGGGTGATCGTCGGGTCGGCGTTCGTCTCGGCCGCTGAGCGGGGCGGGGCCGAGCAGGTCCGTGCACTGGCCGCGGAACTGGCCGACGGCGTCCGCCGCACCAACCACCTGGCCGAGCCTGCCGCCACCGCTTGATCGACCCGTTCAGAACGGGCATCGGTCGCTCGGTCGCGAGTTGGTGGTGCACGTTCATGCACTCGATGGTGAATTCAGCGAACGGCCCACGTCGGGAGTCCGAATCCGGGCGTGGTGGCGACGAACATCGACAGAAGGAGGAGTTGTCGTGCATGATGCGGCATTCTCATCCGGTGAACTCAACGAGCCCGCCGAACGCGCAGAGGTGATGGCCACTGCCCGCGCGCTTGTTCCCCTACTGAGAGCCCACGCATCGGAGACGGAGCGGCTCGGGACTCTGCCGCCGGATGTGCACGCCGCTCTGCGCGCGGCCGGCTTCTACACGTTGACAGCACCGCGGAAGTACGGCGGCCGCGAAGCCGGCATTCGCACCGTCATCGAGGTGTTCTCCGAGCTCGCACGCGGCTGCGGATCAAGCGCCTGGGTCGCCAAGATTTGTTGCGGCGCGGCGTTCATGACGGCGCTCTTCGGCGACCAGGCCAGGCATGACGTCTGGGGGGAGGACGGATCGACAGCCGTCAGCGGCTCCACGAACGGTGCTTCGTCGAACACGGCCCGCCGGGAACCGGGCGGCATCATCATCGACGGCGATTGGTTCTACGCCTCGGGGATCCACCACGCGCAGTGGGTGCTGTGCCAGGTGTCGGTCGACGCCGACACGGCCGAGCATCCCGATGTCCGGCTCGCCTTGCTCCCCGCGTCGGACATCGCCATCAACGCCACCTGGGACATGGCCGGCATGCAGGGCAGCGGCAGCGACGGCTTTACCGTTCGTGAGCTCTTCGTGCCGGAGTACCGCACCCTTCCGGCCTGGAAGCTGAGCGGCTCGAACCACAGGTGGCAGGAAGGCGAGCGGGTCTATCACGCGTCCGTCGTCTCGCTGCTCGCGATCTCGATGGCAGGCCCGGTCATCGGCATGGCGCAGGGCGCGCTCGACCACGTCCTGGAGACGCTGGCGAAGGGCAAGGCGATCACCGGGTCGGTGTACACGGACGCCGTGCGCTCACCCAGCGTCCAGCTGGCCATCGCGGACGTCGTGTCCCTCATCGACACTGCACGGCTGCACGCTTACCGGGCGGCCGATGACATCGAGGCGGCCTCGGTCGAGGGTCGTCGGCTGGACGTCGAGGCTCGGGCGCGAATCAGGATGGACGCCAGTGTGGTCGTGCTCCGGTGCCGGGAGGCGATCGAGCGCCTCCTCGACATCGGCGGGGCCGCGGGCTTCGGTCGCAGCAACCCGCTCCAGCGGTTCTGGCGCGACCTCGCCACCGCGTCCCGGCACGCAGCGGTGTCGCCCTCACTGAGCAGGGAGATCTACGGCCGCGCGCTCCTGGGCATCGAGGAGCAGGTCACGGGGTCCGTCTGAGGGTGGGCGGCGGGGGTGGGTCACGTTGTTCGTTTCAGCTTTCGAGGCTCACTCGCCTGCCTGCCTCGACCCTTCGGGCCTGCCCCATTGACGAGCGTGCTCGACCTTGGCGTTTGCACAGCCGACCGCTCGCCCGAGGGCACGCTCGACGGCCTCTGGTCAGGCGGCCGAGACTTCGAGTCGCGATGGCGACCAGACGGTGGCGCGGTTGATGGCGCCACGTCGGACGGCGAGCTGGTTCAGCATTCCTCCGGCTGCGGATCCGCGCTGCCATGGAAGCGGTGCGGGGCCAAGCGGAGTTGTCTGCGTGAGGTGATGTTGAGCTTCGCGAAGACTTTCCTCAGGTGCCATTCGATCGTCCTGTGGCTGACGAAGAGCCGGGCGGCGATCTCGGCGTTGGTCAGCCCGGCGGAGGCGAGCCCTGCGATCTGCTCCTCTTGAGAGGTGAGCAAGTTGTCGGTATCGGGGGAGAGCCTCGGAGGTCTGGTAGCTGATTCTCCGGTCAGCTCCAGCTCGCGCGCGGCGCGGCGCGCAAACGCTCTGGCTCCGATCATGGAGAACACCTCGTGGGAGATGCGAAGCGACTCACGTGCGTCGACCACGCGGTGCTCGCGGCGCAGCCACTCGCCGTAGAGCAGATGGGCGCGTGCAAGCTCGCCGCGAACGCGACTACGGCCGAGTCGGGCGATCGCCTCGCGGTAGAGCGGTTCGGCCGCCTCGGGTTCGCTCACCAGCGCCCGCGAGCGGGCCTCGATTCCCAGCGCCCAATCGGTCCCGGATGCGCGGGTCGCCTCCGTGAGTCGTCCGAGAGCGCAAGCGGCACGTTCGGGCTGACCGCTGAGGGCGGCCGCCTCGATGAGCTCCACCATCACCCCGCACGCCGGCAGGCCCAACTCGATTGGAGACGCGTGAGAGATCTCATCGACAGCGGAGAGCGCGTACTCGTGCTGGGTCAGGCTGTTGCACAGCAACGCCTTGGCCCATATGGCAGTGACCAGCTCGACGCCCTGGCTGCCCGTCACCGCCCCTGCGGTCGTCGCGTCGATCACGCGGAAGGCCGCGCTTACCCGTCCCTGCCACGAAGCGACCAACATGGCTGCCAGGGGCATGCGCGGGCTTCCGGTCGCCTCGATCACCTCGTCGGCCTCCTTGAGCAGCGACGCGGCCGCGGGCAGCTCGCCGAGAACCGTGTGGACGACGATCCGTGACGTCAGCGCGAGCGGAAGCACCACGACGGCACCGAGCTCCCTGGCGAGCTGGACGTGCCGATCCGCGAGTGCTTCCCAGGTCTCGTTCTCCCACACTTGCGCAGCCGTCGTGCCCGCCAGCCACAGCCAGCGCAGCCCCTCGTCCGGCGGAAGGTCCGGGCTGCGGAACGCGCAGAGTGCTCGCCTCGTCATCGGCATCCCTGCGGCATGACCATCCATGATCCGGGTGGCCACGGCGTCCAGGAGGAGATCTGCTGCACCCTGAGGCGGCGAGGCGAGCGGCGCGGCTCGCGCAGCCTCGGCGATCTCCGCCAGGCCGCCGCTGTCGGCCGGCGGGCCGGCGACCATTGCCGCCGAGACGGCTTCCAGATACGTCTCACGGGCCAGCTCGGCGTCGAGCGGCTCCAGCCGCTTCGCTGCCTTGAGCAACAGCCGGGGCGCTTCGCTGCTGCGGTGCGCGGTGAATGCGATCTGAGCACGAAGCAAGTCCGTCGTGGCACGCTGGAGCTCGTCCAGCCGGCCGGCCTGCGCCAGGCAGAGCAGCCTGATGGCGGCGTCCGTCATGCCGGCCCGGTGTTTCTCCTGCGCCGCGGCCACTGTCCGTTCCGCCTTGCGCGACGGCTCGACTGTCAGCTCAGCAGCCTGCTCGAGGAACGCCGCGGCCGCAGCCGAGCAGCCGCGAGCGCGCGCTCGGAAAGCTGACCGCTCGAGCTCGTCAGCGACCTCGTCATCGGGACCGGGCGCCGCCTGGGCGCGGTGCCACGCACGCCGATCGGGATCCGTGTCCGGATTGGTGACCTCGGCCAGCGCCTGGTGTGAATTCCGGCGTTCCTTCAGCGATGCCGCCCGATAGAGCACCGAGCGCGCGAGCGGGTGTGGGAACCGGACCACCGGACCGATGTCGATCAATCCGTTCTGGGTGGCAGGCGCGGCATCTCGATCGCCGAGGCCGAGTAGTCCGGCTGCCCGCCAGAGCAGCACCGGATCACCGATCGGCTCCGCCGCGGCCAGTAGCAACAGCCGCCGCGTGTCCCGCGGAAGTGCCACGACGCGCTGCAAGTAGCTCTCCTCGATCCGCTCAGGCAGCGCGCCCACACTCAGCAACCCGCTATCGAGCTCGGCCACCGTCGATGAACGCGCCGACTCCATGAGGGCAAGCGGATTACCCCGGCTCTCGGAAACGATCCGGTCCAGCACCCGCTCGTCCACCCGGCCCCGCAGCGCCGATCCAAGCAGCAGCCGCGCCTCCGTCTCCGGAAGCCCGCCCACGACGAGTTCTCGCAATCCCGATAAGTCCAGTTCGTGGGGCTCGCGCACGGCGATGATCACAGCGACCGACTCGACCCGCAGCCGCCGGGCCACGAACGTCAGCAGCTGAACCGACGACGTGTCCAGCCACTGCGCGTCGTCGATCACGCACACCAACGGCCGCTCACGGGCCACCTCCGCCAGGAGGCCCAACACCGCAAGGCCGACAAGGAAGCGGTCCGGCGCCGGTCCGACGCGCAACCCGAACGCCGCATACAGTGCATCACGCTGCGGCCCGGGCAACGGCTCCGCCCGATCCAACATCGGCAGGCACAATTGATGGAGCCCCGCGAAAGCCAGGTCCAACTCGGACTGAACTCCCACCACACGCTCCACCCGGCAGCCCGATGTTCGGCTGACGAGGTATTCCAACAGTGCCGACTTGCCTACTCCGAGCTCGCCACGCACCACCAGCGCCCGACTCTCACCCGCCCGAATGACAGCCAGCAGCCGGTCGAGCACCTCCCGCTCGTCGCACCGATCCAGCAACATCAGATCACACCACCATCGAAATACGAAAATGCACGATCAAACGGCCGACGGCAGCGGACTCCGGGACTCGCCGGTCTATGAACTATGAGCGGCATCCGCATCCGTCCGGTGCGGCCCGTCGCGGAACGCGAGATATCCTACTTCTGTCCAAGATCGCCGAATTCCATGAGGTTCTCTTTTCGATCGCGTCGCCGGCCTCACGATACACCGTCGAGTGGCTATGTATGTCCATTTTCGATGGGAATAAACGAAATTCCGAATAGCTCGACCACCGCTGGTCCGATGTGGTGTGAGCGTGCGGCGGCAGACGGTAGCCGCGTGGCTCGTCGACCTCCGGCCTCCGTGACTCGGTCCACTCGGTCCACTCGGTCCGCGCTCGCGGTGCGTGGCCCGGCCAGTCCCTCGCCGCGTCGGTCTCAGGGGGCATCGGGATCGCGGAGGAACATGGTCATCGGCCCCTTTGCAGACCGTGGCGGGGCAAGGTACACATGGTGACGGCGGTGGCTGATCAAGCGGGAAGGGCGCCGCGCGGCGCCTGGCTGCGATCGGCTTGGCGGCGGCGGGCGGTGGGGGCCCGAGCTAAGTGCGTGCTGTGCGGTGTGGGGATGGACCAAAGGCGGTTCTTCAGCATGAGCGATGTGCACCGACTCGACACCACGTCGGCGAGTTCAGGCAGGGGCACGGTGTTCGCTGCTTGGGAGCGGTTCGTGCAGGGCGAGGATCATGTCCGTGGTGTCCGGCCCGAGGTGGTGGTCTCCTGGCATCGCTGCCGCGAGCAGTATCGGGTCGATCCACATTTGACCGAAGCTCCGCTGGCGGCGGAACATCGTGACCATACGCTCGAACAACTCGTGATACTGACCGAGTTGGGCGGGC
The DNA here is from genome assembly GCF_022524485.1 of Pseudonocardia alaniniphila. Taxonomy (GTDB): domain Bacteria; phylum Actinomycetota; class Actinomycetes; order Mycobacteriales; family Pseudonocardiaceae; genus Pseudonocardia; species Pseudonocardia alaniniphila. The sequence goes on along the minus strand of NZ_JAKXMK010000040.1, from coordinate 102,729 downwards.
TTGCGGGGGCCATGGCGCGGGAGGTGGAAGGCCGCAACGGCATCGTGACCGTCACCGACGCCACCGGCCGAATCCTGGCCACCTGGGGTGACGCGGCCACGGTAGCCAGAGCCGCCGACGCCAATCTCGCCACCTGGTCCTGCTGGTCGGAGGCCGGGGCCGGCACGAACGGGATGGGTACCGCGCTGGAAACGCACGGCCCGGTTCTGATCAGGGGTGCGGAGCACTGGTGCCAGGCGTTCCACAGCTGGGCCTGCGCGGGCATTGCCGTGCGTGACGTGGTGACCCGCGAGCCGATCGCGGTGCTCAACGTCTCCTGCTGGCGCACCCCGCTGCCCGATGCCACCGACAGGTGGCTCTCCCGTGCGGTCACCCAGACGCAGACCACGCTGAAAGGGCGCGCTCGAGACAGCGCCGCCGAACTGATCGCTGCATTCGTCCAGGCCAAAGGTCGCGCCACCGACGCAGTGGCCGCGGTCGACGCCGCGGGGAGTGTGGTGATCGCTGATGAGCGAGCCAGTCCACTCATGGGCGTGCCCGCCGAGGTACCCGCGGTCGAGCCCGCCATCAGATGGCGCACCTCCCTGCCGGACCTGATCCGGGTTGCCAAATATGCGAGTGAGCGTGCCGCCCGAAACTCCGACTGGGTCGGCTCGACACAGATCTTCACTCATCTCGCCGACGAGCCGGTTTCGGTCACCATTCGGCCCGTGTTCTTCTCGGGGCAACTGGCCGGGCACCTGATGTTTCTCGGCGCGTCCGGCGATGCGCAGCCGCTCCCCACACTGGCGCCCACCCTTCCGCCCAATACGCCGATGCGCCGGGTCGTAGCGCTTCGGGAGGACCGGATGGTGCTGCTGCGGCCGCGCGAAGTCAGCTTCGCCGAGTCGGACGGCAACGACGTGTGGCTGTTCACTGAGCAGGGGCGACTGCGCTCCGCCACCCCGGGCCTGGACAAGCTCACCAACGAGCTGGCCGACGCCGGGTTCCTGCGGGTGCACCGCCGCTACGTGGTCAACCTCAGTCGCGTCCGGGAAATCGAGCGCGGGTCCAAAGGTGAGCTGTCGCTGGTCATGGACAGCCAGACGAACGATGTGGTGCCGGTCTCCCGGAGGAGCACGCCGGCCGTCCGCGACGCGCTGGGGCTCTGAACCTGTTTCCTCGCACTCGGATCATCACGAGCGCGAGTCACGGGATCACCAGAACTTGATGCCGGCCGCCTTGAGACGGCGTCGATGCTGCCGCACGGCGGTCTCGATCGCGTCGGGTGTGATGAGGTCTCCCCACACCTTTGCGGCCGTCTCCCCCTGCGTGAGCAGCATGTCCGCCTCGTCCCGGCCGATATCGGCGCGCTGGACGATGCGCGATCCGAACCCGATGTGCCAGCGCTCGTCACGGAGGACCAACTCCATGCCCTTGTGCACACCCGGCAACCGGACGGACAGCCCCTCGAGCATGTCGAGCATCGCGTGCTGTCCTGCGAGGAGGACCACGCCCTCGATCACCATGTGGTAGAGCCCGACCGCGGCGGTCAGGCACTCGTGGTCCTCCGCGAGCCGTTGGGCGGTGGCCGGTAGGCGCTCCTCGAACAGATCGACGAGGTCGACACTGACGAGGCTGCGCAGAGCGTCCCGCCGTGCCGTGGGGTCGGCCCCTGGAACGCCGGCGACCTCGGCCGCGACCAGGTCGAAAAAGCGGGCGTGGCGCGCCTCGTCGCGGGCCTGGGCACGGAAGGCCGCCTCCATCGAGTCGCCGGACGCGGCCGCCTGATAGGTACCGAGCTCCCTGGACACCGCTGTCTCAGCGATGACGAAGCCCGCGATCAGTCCGAGAACCCTGGTCTTCTCGGTGTCGGTGAGCCGTGGCCAGGCCTCGCGGTCGGCCGAGTAGTCGATGCCCGTCTCGTCCCACTGCAGCGACTCGGCGAGCGTCACGAAGTGGTCGTATCCGGTGATCACGACTCAGGGTCCTCCGTCCTCCGGGAACTCTCCCGGCTCCAGCTCGCGGAAATCCGCTTTCGTGGCACCACAGATGGGGCACATCCAGTCGTCCGGGATGTCCTCGAAGGGCGTGCCGGGGTCGATGCCGCTGTCCGGGTCGCCTTCCTCGGGATCGTAGATGAATCCACACGGGATGCAGACCCATCGCGTGGTCACCGGCTTGGCCTGTGTCTGTCCGCTGACGCTCATACCGGGAGCTCCCGCCGATGAACGGTCAGCTCATCGGCGCTGTACATCGACAGTTCCGCGCCGGCTGCGAGGACCAGCATCGACGTCATCGGCGCAACCTCCTCCTGTTCAGCCGCGGTGCGGGCGGGCGATCAGCAGCTCGTCCACTCGGCGTGACCCCGCGTTGGCCTTCTCCACCGCCTCGGTCACGAGCCCGTGGTCGGGGGAGAGGTGGCAGACCGGATCGGTCCGGGTGGCGTCGCCGGTCAGCTGAAATGCCTGGCACCGGCACCCACCGAAGTCGAGCTCGCGGCGCTCGCAGGTGCGGCACGGATCCTGCATCCAGCCGGCGCCGCGGAACGCGGTGAACATCGGCGACTCGTCCCAGATCGTCGCCAGCGAGTCCTCGCGGACGCTGGCCCGGGGCAGCGGGAGCGTCTGCGCGGCCGGGCAGGGCAGCGCGTCGCCGTTCGGTGCCACGGTGAGCTGGCGCGACGCCCAGCCACCCATGCACGGCTTCGGATACTCGCTGTAGTAGTCCGGAAGTACGTGCACGATCTCCATCCTGCTGCCCAGGCGGGCACGGGCGTCGCGCACGACCTCCTCGGCGCGGGCGAGCTGGTGGCGGCTGGGTAGCAGCGCGGCCCGGTTCCGCAACGCCCACCCGTAGTACTGGGTGTTGGCCAGCTCGACGCGGTCGGCATCCAGCTCCTCGACCAGTGCCACGATCTCGGCGATCCGGTCGATGTTCTGCCGGTGCAGCACGACGTTGACGGTCAGCGGCCAGCCGAGGTCCTTCACCACGGCGGCGGCCTTGAGCTTGCGTTCGAACGACGGGATGCCCGCGATCCGGTCCGACGTCGCCGGCTCGTCGGCCTGCACGCTGACCTGCACGTGGTCGAGCCCCGCCTCCTTGAGCGCCTCGGCCCGCGGCCGGGAGAACCCGATCGCGCTGGTCACCAGGTTCGTGTACATGCCCAGCTCGGCGGCCGTGCGTACCAGGTCCACCAGGTCGCGGCGCAGCAGCGGCTCGCCGCCGGAGAGGTGGCACTGAAGCACGCCCATCTCTGCCGCCTCGGTGAACACGCGCTGCCAGTCCGCTGTGGACAGCTCGTCGTCGTAGGCGGCGAGCTCGAGCGGATTGGAGCAGTAGGCGCAGGCCAGCGGGCAGCGGTAGGTGAGCTCGGCCAGTAAACCGAAGGGCCTATCCATCACATCGCCTCCTCGACGGTGACGTGGCGGCGAGCGGCCATGCGGGCCAGGAAGTCCCGCACCTCGTCGTCCACCGGGCGCTGGTAGCGGGTGCGCAGGTCGTCCACGATTTCGGCGACGGTCCGGGACCCGTCGCACAGGCCGACGACGTCCGCGCCGGTTGCGTTGAGGACGATCACCGACTCCGGTCCGAGCAGGACGTTCTTGCCGCGCGAGCGGTCGAAACGCAGCCGTAGGTGCGGCCCGAGCCGGGGACGGGCCGTGTCCGGTAGCGCGGACGGGGCTAGCCCGGAGTCACTCGACATAGGCCTGGTCGATCGCATCCATCAGGGACCAGAGCACGTCGCACTTGAACGACAGCGCCTCCACGGCGCGGTCCTGCTCGTCGGGGGTCAGGCAGTGCGCGGTGACGACCTCCAGGGCGTGCTCGGAGTCGCGCGGCGCCTGCTCGAGCCGGGCCCGGAAGTAGGCCAGCCCGTCCGGGTCGATCCAGGTGTAGCAGCGCTCGAACGCGGCCAGGCGCTCGGCCATCAGGTCCGGCGCGAACAGCTCGGTCAGCGACGACGCGACCGCGTCCACCCACGGCTTCGTGCGGGCGAACGTCACGTAGGCGTCGACGGCGAACCGCGCGCCGGGCACGAGGTGGCGGTGGTCGAGCATCTCCTCGCGCGTCAGCCCGCATGCCTCGCCCAGCCGCAGCCAGGCCTCGATGCCGCCTTCCCCGGTGACGACCCCGTCGTGGTCGACGATCCGGCGGATCCAGCGCCTGCGAACCTCCACGTCGGGGCAGTTCGACAGGATCGCACCGTCCTTGCGGGGGATGTTCTCCTGGTAGTAGAAGCGGTTCGCCACCCAACCGCGGATCTGGGCGGGGGAGAGCGTTCCCTCGTTCATCCGCAGATGGAAGGGGTGTGCGCTGTGGTAGCTCTTCGAGTGCGCGCGCAGGCGCTCCAGGAACGCCGCCGTCTCCGGGGCCGTCGGGCCCCTCCGTCCAGTCGCAGCCGCCACGCCGTTGCGGGTCGGTGTCGCCATGGTCGTCATCGCACCTAGACCTCCACCTCGAGCCCGTCGTGGGCCACGTCCATGCCGCCCTCGGTGACCAGGCGGCGCTCCGGCGTGTCCTCCAACAGGATCGGGTTCGTGTTGTTGATGTGGATGTAGATCTTGCGTTCGATCGGCAACGGGGACAGCAGCTCGAGGCTCCCCCCGGGCCCGCCGATCGCGAGGTGCCCCATGTCGCGGGCAGTCTTCTCGGCGAGCCCGAGCCGGATCAGCTCGTCGTCGTGCCAGGTGGTGCCGTCGACGAACAGGCAGTCGATCCCGTCGAGCTCGTCGCGCACGGCCGGCGTCAGCTCCTGCACGCCCGGCAGGTACACAGCCACCCGCCCGGTGCTCTCGTCGGTCAGGCGGTAGCCCACCACCCGTCCGCCGTCGGCCCCGATGCCGAACCGGTCGTGCTTGGCCGTGGGGACGTCGAACGCCCGGTAGGAGATCCCGCCCAGCGACACCTCCTGCCCCGGGATGACCGGGTGCCAGTCGACGGGGCAGTAGCGCTCCAGCGTGTTCAGGAACCCGGTGCCCTCGCGCAGCGTCGCGTGCGTCGCAGCCGTCGCGTGCAGCTGGATGCCGCGCCCCTCGCGCAGCAGGAGCAGGCCAAGGGTGTGGTCGATCTCGGCGTCGGTGAGCAGCACCGCCTCCAGCGGCGTGACCCGTCCGTCGCCGGGGTGCATGCCGGGGAACGCCTCGAACTGGGCCCGGATGTCGGGGGAGGCGTTGAACAGGAACCAGCGCCGCCCGTCCGGGCTCGCCGCGATCGACGACTGGGTGCGCGCCCGGGCCGGCCGGGACCCGTCACGCACCGCGCCGCACGTCGGGCAGCGGCAGTTCCACTGTGGGTACCCGCCCCCGGCCGCCGATCCCAGCACCCGTAGCCGCATCCCCGCGTCCTCCTCCCGCGCCGTGGCGCGTGTCGTGGGTCCGAACGAAAGAGGGGCGCCGGACCCTCGTCCGGTGCCCCTCCTCGTCCTCGTGCCCGGTCGTCGGCTCAGGCCTCCGAGCGGGCGATGTACATGGTCACCTCCGGGGCACACCCGATCTCCTCGAACTCGGGGGCCTCCCACTCGGTACGAGACTGGGTGATGGTGGACTCCACGCCGTCACCTCCTTTCTTCGTTGCTTCGCGGCGCGTGCGGTGTTGCTAGGGCGTGAGGGACGCGCCCTAGTCCTCGGGCAGGGCGAAGACGAACAGCGCGTCGCCCGCGTTGGCCCCGAGGAACCCGGGGAAGAAGCCCTCGACCCAGCCGCCCCATCCGGTGGGCACGGCGATGTACTGGCGGCCGTCGATGCTGTACGGGGTGGGGCTGCTGTGATGCCCGCTTCCGCACTGGAACGACCACAGCTTCTCGCCGGTCTCGGCGTCCAGGGCGACGAACTCACCCGTCGGGATGCCCTGGAACACCAGCCCGCCCGCCGTGGTCAGCGTCGAGGCGCACATCGGGTACTCGTTGCGCCAGCGCCACTTCTCCTCGCCGGTCAGCGGGTCGATGGCGGCCACGAACCCGTAGTAGTCCTCGAGGTCGACGGCAACGCCCGCGCCCCAGTACGGGATGCTCTCCTTGAACTCGCGGCGCCGCCGGGTGGCCGTGGCCCCGACTTCCTGCACCGGCACGTAGATCAACCCGGTCTGGGGGTTGTAGGACATGTGCGTCCATTCCTTGCCCCCGGCAGGCCCCGGCCAGAAGTGCACCGGCTCGCCTTCCTTGTCCGGATACACCTTGGGGGTGACCTTCCCGTCGGGGGTGATCTCCCCCCAGGTGATCCGGTCCACGAAGGGGAACACCCGGACCAGCGCGCCGTCGGTCCGGTCGAGGACGAAGAAGTACCCGTTCTTGTCCGCGTGCGCGAGCAGCTTGCGCCCGTCGGGAGCATCGAACAGGAGGTTCTCCATCGTGGAGTCGTAGTCCCACAGGTCGTGCGGGGTGAACTGGTAGTGCCAGCGGATCTGGCCGGTGTTCACGTCCACCGCGATGGTGCAGTCGGTGTAGAGGTTGTCACCCTCGCGCACGCCGCCGTCGAAGTCGGGCGCCGGGTTGCCCGTCCCCTGGAAGAGGAGCTCCAGCTCAGGGTCGTAGGTGGGGGTGACCCAGCAGTTCGCACCGCCGCGCTGCCACGCCTCGCCGTCGGCCGGCCAGGTCTCGGATCCGGGCTCGCCGGGCTTGGGAACCGTGTAGCAGCGCCAGCGGCGCTCCCCGGTGTGGGCGTCGAACGCGTCCAGGTGGCCGCGGACCCCGAACTCCCCGCCGGCGCTGCCGACGATGACCATGTCCTTCACGAGCAGCGGCGCGACGGAACCGCTTTCCCCGGCGCGCACGTCACCGTTGACGACGTCGAAGACGATCTCGCCGTTCGTCGCGTCGAGCGCGATGATGTGGGCGTTGAGGGTGTAGAGGTAGACCTTCCCGTGCCCCACGGCCACGCCGCGGTTCACGTTCCCGCAGCACAGCGAGACGTCGTACGGGGAGGGGTACTTGAACCGCCAGAGTTCCTCGCCGGTCTTGGCGTCCAGGGCCCAGACTTTGCCGTCCGGGCCGGAGACGTACATGATCCCGTCCACGACGAGCGGGGAGGCCTCGAACGAGTAGGTCGACGCGCCGGAGTGCATGCCGGTCGCGCCGGCCTGGAAAACCCAGGCGGGAGTCAGGCGCCGGACGTTCTCCTTGTTGATCTGGTCCAGCGTGCTGTAGCGCTGGCCGTCATAGGTGCCGTAGTAGGTGAGCCAGTTATGTGGCTCCGAGCGGGCGTCGAGAATGCGCTCGAAGTTGACGTTCTCGGCAACCTGCGGCGCACTTCCCTTGACGGCGCTGAGTGAGGTGAGGCGGACGGCCTGACCTGCGTCGACATAGTCGGTCATCACCTGCTCCTTTCTGCTACGGGCGCGGCTGGGCGGGGCGGTCGAGCTTGGCCTCGGGCGGAACTTCCCCGCCGATGACGATCGCTCCGGTCAGGCCGCGGCCTTCGTCGTTACCGGTCGTGGAGCCGAACCAGTAGGTGCCCGGGCCCGGCAGGTTCAGGGTGGCCGTGCCCTTGGAATGGTTGACCAACCAGATGATCAGGTTGTCCCCGATGGTGGGCAGCACCGCACAGTGGGTGTTCTTGTCGTCGTTGATGAGGGTGAGCTCGAGCTCGCCGCCATGGGGCAGGATGATGATCGCGGGGTCCCAGACCAGCTCGTCCTCCGGGATCCGGATCGTGGCGCGCATTCGGCCGTCGGATCCCTCCTCGGCGTGCCCGATATTCCCCGTCCCCAGCTGTCTGCCCAGGGCGAGCCTGTTCTGTGCGGCCAGGCCGGCCTCGGCCAACTGGACTGATCGTTCATTCGAAGTAGTCGTCATTGAGCACCCTTCTCCGTCGGCTCGTAAACACCGATATGAATGATCTCGCAGAACGCGTTGGCGGCCTATCCGGTACTGCTTTGTATGTTTGTCGAACAGTTCACTGTTCGCTCAGACCGGTCCGACCCACTCCTCCGGATGCGGGACCTCGTCATCGATCTTCGTGGAGATGATCGAGGGGTTCGGGTCGGCTGTTCGGGTGGAGTGTGACCGATTCACGACGTCTATCGTCACCGTTCGCGTTGTCCGCGTTGTCCATAACTGAATTGGTGACGGCGTCCGAGATATGCTCCCACTGCAACTCCGTTGGCTCAGTGCGATACCGCGTAGATGGCTCTATTCCCGATGCGGTGCGCCCGCTGGTCGGCCTTCGGCCGGTGCGGGGCCGGCTCACAATTGAAACGTGCCCGGGGGCGCACTCTTTGCGTAAATGCCAGTCAAGAAGTACCGTACAGTCTCGATGATTAGCTCGGCAAGAGTCGCCGGCGAATTGTGTGGACCTTCTCCGTTCGTTGGCGAAGAGGTACCGCTCGTTGGCGAAGAGGTACCGTTCGTAAGGAGCTTCTACTCCGTTGCCGTCGATCGCTTGCGGCCGTTGCTCCGTCGCCTGACTGTGGCACCGGCCGGTCGAGGTAAGGCTCGGTGACGCCGATCCGGTATGGCCACAGCGGCGCTGACCTGAGCGCTGCGTGTCGGCCGGAGCGAGACAAATGCCCAGCAAAGGGAGATATGGTCCGTGAGGCGCGGCCGGTAGCCGCACGAGGAGACGATCGCGTCACGACGACCTCGCTGTCGGTCCCCGAGCCGGCAGCTCGCGCTTCCCGACCAGCGTGGTCAACCAGAGCCGCTGCAGTGGCTGGACACCCTGAATCGCGAAGTCCGGAGTCTCGCCGGGCAGTGAGTCGAGCGATCATCGGCCGTCGGCCGGTTCAGCTGTGGCCGGACGGGTGGCGCGCCCCTTCCGGCGCGTGCGCGATCGCGAGCAGGGCGCGCGCGGGTTCGTCGTCGACCAGGTGCCAGCGATGGGGGATGGATGCGGGGTGGGCGACGAAGTCGCCGGCCGCGAGCCGGACGACGCCGTAGCCGTCGACCTCGACGTCGAGCCGGCCCTCGATGAGGTAGACGCCGAGGTCGCCCGGCATCTCGAACCACTCGGCGATGTGCCCGCCGGGCTCGATCCGGTACTCGATGATCTCCAGCGGGCTGCCGGGCTGCATCAGTAGCGCCCGCCCCACCGCGGCGTCGGGGCGGTTCGCGACCGGGATGTCGCGACCTTCCCCAGCACGTACGACGGTGACCTGCGCGGCGGCCGGCGCGGGAAGCAGTGCCCCCGGCAGCACGCCGAGGGCTTCGGCGAGCCGGTAGGTGGTCACCATCGACGGCGCGCTGACCCCGCGCTCGATCTGGCTCAGGAACGGCTGGCTGACGCCGGACCGGCGCGCCAGCTCGCGCATCGAGAAGCCTGACTTCTCGCGGAGCGCGCGCACGGTGGCGCCGACCCGCGCGTTCAGCGCGGCTTCATCCACCGGCGTCACCGTTCACGCACCCGTAACAACGCTTGAATGCTGGCGACATTCATAGGCGAGACTTTGACTGCTGACAACAATCGCTACCGTCGCGTCGCAGACAGGGCACGTGCCCTGATCCTCACCGACAGCCATGGCAGGAGTATGCCCGATGGCCCTATCGACCAGCACGGACCACCATGCGGCCACGCCGGAGGACGCCTCCGGGGATGATCATGTGATCGCTCCTGGCAATCGGGCCGGGGTGGAGATGCGCGGCATCGAGCACATCCCGGATGCCGAGCGGCACGGCAGCGCCCGCCAGGTCGGCCTGATGTGGAGCGGTGCGCTGCTCAACGTGCAGGTCGTCGTCTACGGCGCGTTGCTCGTCGAGTTCGGCCTTGCCTGGTGGCAGGCCGTGGCGGCGATCCTGATCGGCAATCTGACCTGGCTGGTCGCCGGGCTGTGCAGCCTGGCAGGGCCGGCCGCGGGCAGCACGACGTTCGCGATCAACAGGGCCGCGCTCGGCCGCAACGGCAACCGGCCGCTGGCGTTCTTCAACTGGCTCATGATGATCGGGTACGAGGTGCTCGACATGGTGTTGATGACCTTCGCCGTGATCGCGCTGTTCGGCCTCGCCGGGGTCGAGCTGGGCGCCGGCGGGACGGTCGCGGTCGTCCTGGTCCTCGCCGTGGTGCAGAGCGTGCTGCCGGTGATCGGGCATGCCGCGATCACGCGGGTTCTGCGGTTGCTGGTGCTGCCCTTCGCCGCGCTGTTCGTGGTGCTCGCGTGTCTCACCGCCGGTCGGCTGAGCCTGCCTGCGGTCGAGCCCGCCGGCTGGCCGGTGTTCCTCGGCGGGGTCGCGCTCGCGGCGTCAGGGTCCGGGCTCGGCTGGTCGTCGAGCGCCGCCGACTACTCGCGCTACCTGCCTCGTTCGACCAGCCGCGGCGCACTCGTCGCGTCGGTCGCCCTGGGCGGCGCGGTCCCGCAGACGCTGCTCATGCTGCTCGGGGTCGGCGTCGCGCTGGTCGCCCCGGCCGCCTCGGACCCGATCGGCGGGCTGCCCGGTGCCTACCCGCTCTGGTTCGTCGTGCCCTATCTCCTGCTCCTGATCGTGCAGATGATGGCCGTGAACGCGATCGATCTGTACTCCTCCGGGGTCACCCTGCAGGCCATCGGTGTGCGGATCGGGCGCTGGCAGGCCGTCGTGGTCGACGGCGTGCTCTCGACGGCGATCGCGTTCGCGGTGGTGTTCTCCGGTGACTTCAGCACCATCCTCAGCAACTTCCTGCTGTTCATGATCGTGTGGTTCGCGCCGTGGGCCGCGGTGTTCGTCGTCGACTACTTCCTCCGCCGTGGGCGCTACGACCTCGGTCTGCTCGCGGACGCCCCAGCCCGGCCGGGCGATCGGGGGTTCTGCACCGCCGGGATGGTCGCGCAGGCCGCCGGGATGGTCGCCGCGGCATGTTGGCTCAACACGACGGTCTTCACCGGCCCGCTCTCCGCGGCGACCGGCGGACTGGACCTCAGCGCCCCGGCGGGCCTCGCGGTCGGCGGCGTGGTCTACCTGCTGCTCGCCTATCGCACCGTCGCCCCCGCTCAGTCTGCCTGACCCGACTCCTCGGAAAGGACCGGCACCGATGACCCGACTGCCCATCCCCCTGATCGACCTCGCCCGCTGGCGCGGCGGCGACCCGGACGAGCGCGCCGCGCTCGCCGCCGAACTCGACCACGCACTGCAGGAGTCCGGGTTCCTGCTCCTGGCCGGGCACGGCATCGGTGCCGACGTCCGCGAATGCATCCGCACCGCCGCCCGCCGGTTCTTCGTCCTGCCGTCCGCGCAGAAGGCCGCCTACGCCACCGCCGTGGGCGGGCGCGGCTGGGTCGGGCCGGGTCGGGAGGTGAACTCCTTCCCCGACGAGACCGCCGACGCCGAGCGCCCGGACTTGAAGGAGAGCTACACCCTCGGCCGCGACCTGCGTACCGGAGTCGCCGAGCTCGACCGGGTCTGGTTCGCCGAGAACGTCTGGCCGGCCGAGGTCCCCGAACTGGCCGCGCTGTGCACCGGCTACGCGGACGCGGTCCGGCGCGTCTATGGGGAGCTTCTGCAGCTGAGTGCGACCGCGCTGGATCTGGATGCCGACTTCTTCGTGCGCCGCACGCTGTGCTCGCCGCACACCTTCAACATCAACCGTTACCCGCCGCTGAGCGAGACCGGCGCTCCGGCGGAGGGGCAGTACCGGATCGGGCCGCACACCGACTGGGGCATGATCACGATCCTGGACAGGCAGGTCGGCTACGGCGGCCTCGAGGTACAGGCCCCCGACGGCACCTGGGTGAGTGCTCCGCACGTCCCCGACGCCTTCACCGTCAACATCGGTGACCTGATGGCCCGCTGGACGGGCAACCGCTGGCGCTCCACCCGGCATCGCGTCCTGCCCCCGTCACCGGACGCACCCCACGAGGAGCTGATCTCGCTGATCATGTTCCTGGAGGCAGACGTCGACACCGTCGTCACGCCGTTGCCAGCACCCATCGGCCGTCGCGGGTACCCACCCGTCACCGCGGGCGACTACCTGCTCGAACGCGCGGCCGCGGCCACCGTCAGCTGAAGGAGGAACCCATGTCCGGAGCACAGACCCGCGACGGCGTCCTGGACGTCCCCGTCATCGACATCACCCCGTTCCGCATTGACGCCCACGGCGGCGCCCGGGACGCCGTGGCCGCCGCCGTGGACCAGGCGGCACGCACCGTCGGGTTCATGCAGATCGTCGGGCACGGCATCCCGCAGCAGACGCTCGACGCCTTCACCCGCGCCACCGAGGCGTTCTTCGGGCAGGAACTATCCGCCAAGCTGGCGTACCGCTGCCCGCCCGGGGTCAACCGCGGCTACTCGCCCCCGAAGTCCGAGGCGCTGGCCAACAGCCTCGGTCTGGTGAGCACGGCCGACCTGTTCGAGGCCTTCAACGTCGGTGCGCAGGCCTCGGACTTCCCGGGGCTCGACCTCTCGCCCACGGACTACGAGGAGAACGTGTGGCCGGACACGCCCGGGTTCCGGCCCGCCGTAGAGGACTGGTTCGCGGCGGCCGGCGGCGTCTCCCGCACCATGATGAGGATCGTCGGTCGGGCTCTCGACCTCGGCGAGGAGTACTTCGCGTCCTCGACCGACCACTCCGTCGACGTTCTGCGAATGATCAACTACCGCCTGCCGTCCGCCGACGTCGAGCTGGAGCCCGATCAGGTCGGGATGGGCGCGCACACCGACTACGGCATCGTGACGGTGCTGTGGGCCGACGCCGTGCCCGGCCTGGAGATCCTCGACGCCGAGGGCCGGTGGCACCCGGCGCAGCCGGCCACCGGCGCACTCCTGGTCAACCTCGGTGATGCGCTCGCCCGCTGGACCAACGACCAGTGGATCTCCACGATGCACCGGGTCGCCGCACCCGTGGTGGACGGCGTGCTGGTCCCGCGTCGGTCGGCGGCGTTCTTCCACGACGGGAACGTCGACGCCGTCATCGCACCCCTGCCGACGTGCGTCGACACCGAGCACCCGGCCCGGTACGAGCCGGTGACCGTCGGCGAGCACCTGCGGGCCAAGCTCGCGGGCTCGCGCGGCGGGGCTCTCGCCACGGTCGCCCAGCGGGAGGTCGCCCGCCTCGACCCCACCGGGGCCGACCCACGGTGAGGGGACGAGGCGGCGGTGGCAGGCTAGTTCGGCGTCGCACCGGAGGGCAGCGACGGCTGCGAGCATCCCTCGGGCTTCACTCTGTCGCGGCTCGACGCCGCGCAGTGATCAACCGCAGCCCGCGGTAGGCAACGCCGAGCACGAACACGCCGGTGCCGACAGCCACCGCCTGCCAGGGCAGCGTGGCCACCAGCAGCAGGCAACCCAGCGCGCCCAGCACCTGCAACCAGCGCGGGAACCGTCGATGGCTGGGCGCTTGGGTGAAGGCGGCGATGTTGGCGACAAGGTAGTAGAGCAGCACCCCGAACGAGGAGAACCCGATCGCGCCCCGCAGGTCGATCGTGAGCACCAGCACGGACACCACCACCGCGACCACGACCTCGGCGCGGTGCGGCACGCGGAACTTGGGGTGCACTGCGGCCAGCCAGCGCGGCAGGTCGCCTTCACGGGCCATGGCCAGCGTTGTGCGCCCGATGCCCGCGATGAGCGCCAGCAGCGCCCCGAGGGCAGCGGCAGCCCCGCCCGCCGCCACGATCGACCCTGCCCAACCAGCACCTGCCCCAGCCACGACGTCGACCAGCGGGGCGCTCGACCCAGCCAGCCGATGAGGCCCGAGTATCAGCAGAGCGGTCACAGCGACCACAGCGTAGATCGCCACCGCAACACCAAGGGCGAGCACGATCGCCCGCGGGATCGTCTGCTCTGGATCGCGCACCTCCTCACCCATCGTCGCGATCCGCGCATAGCCGGCGAACGCGAAGAACAACAGCCCGGCCGACTGCAACACCCCGTACGTCCCCGCCGGACCCGATCCACCGACGAGCAAACCGGGATCGGGATGGCCACAGACCAACCCGGTAGCAACCACCACCGTCAGCGCGAGCAAGACCACCGCGACCACCACCCGGGTCAACCGGGAAGTCCGGGTCACACCGCGATAGTTCACCGCAGCCAGCGCGAGCACCGCCGCGACCGCCACGGGCCGTTGCCAGGTAGGCGGGACCGCGTAGGCGGCGAAGGTCAACGCCATCGCCGCGCAGCTTGCGGTCTTGCCGATCACGAAACCCCAGCCGGCCAGGAAGCCCGGCCACGCGCCCAGGCGCTCACGCCCGTACACATACGTCCCGCCAGACGTCGGGTACTGCGCGGCCAGCTGCGCTGACGCTGTCGCGTTGCAATACGCCACCACCGCAGCGATCACCAACCCGACCAGCAGTCCGCCGCCGGCGGCCGCAGCGGCGGGTGCGAACACAGAGAACACCCCGGCGCCGATCATCGAGCCGAGCCCGATCACCACCGCATCAGACGTCCCGAGACGCCGCACCAAGGCGGGCTCACCCGTCATCGCCACCCCCGCCACCGCTTGCCACGCCGACAACGACGCTCTGGACACTAGGTGAAGCGAGCGCAATCCATCAAACAGAATTGATGTATCAAGCCAGGCTGATGTAGCTTCCTGACATGTCAATGGAGCGGCCCGGGGCGAAGACGCCACCAGAGTTTCTCCAGCTGGCCGCCCACCCGCTGCGGTGGCAGCTCCTCGCCACACTCGCCGACGGCGATCATCGGGTTCGCGAACTGGCCGCCCACATCGCCCAGCCGCAGAACCTGACCTCCTACCACCTGCGGCTGCTGCGAAATGCGGGGCTGGTCAGCGCGACTCGCAGCAGCTACGACGGCCGCGACAGCTACTACCACCTGGACCTGGACCGATGCGCGCAGGCACTGGCCGAGAGCGGCGCCGCACTGCACCCGGCACTGCGTCGAGACGCCGGACAATCCGATGTGCCACCGGCAGGTCGGCCGGCTGGATCGGTCGCGGTGTTGTTCGTGTGCACCGGTAACGGCTCTCGCTCACCCATGGCCGAGGCACTCTTGCGCCGGCGGACCGGCGGCGCCGTGACGGTAGCCAGTGCCGGGACCCGACCCAGGCGGGCGCTGCATGCCAACACCGTCCGAGTGTTGCGCGAGCTGTTCGGCATCGACGCAACCGGATTCCAGCCCCGCCACATCGACACGCTCGTCGATCGGCGGTTCGACCACGTCATCACCTTGTGCGACCGCGCTCGCGAGGCATGCCCGGAGTGGTCCGCCATCCCTCGACGAAGGCATTGGAGCATCCCCGACCCCGCGGCGGCCGAGGGCACCGACGACGCTACCTACTCCGCCTTCCGGCGCACCGCGGCCGAGGTCGATACCCGCGTGAGGCATCTGCTGCCCGTTCTCGCCGCCACCCACCGCTAGGAGAATCCGTCATGGCCGACGAGTTTGTGAGCGTCCGCTATATCGTCCAGGACGTTCAGGAGGCGATCGACTTCTACACCACTCACCTCGGCTTCGAGGTGAACATCAGTGCCGCGCCTGCGTTCGCCGACGTGATCCGCGGTCGGCTGCGGCTGCTGTTGTCCGGCCCCGCCAGCTCCGGCGCCCGCGCCACGCCCGCGGACTCCGCGACCTCCGGCCGCAACCGCATCCACCTCGTCGTCGACGACCTCGACGCCGCCGTCGCCCCGCTCCGCGACGCCGGCGTGTGCTTCCGCAGCGATCTCGTCAGCGGCCCCGGGGGCCGCCAGATATTGCTCGCCGACCCTGCTGGAAACCTGATCGAGCTGTTCCAACCGGCCATGAGAGCGTGAGGACTTGGCAACCGGCAGCCTTCTGACAGGGGAGATTCACGGAGGGCCTCTCGGGTTCGAGTGGGTGCGTCACACACCCACTCCGCCTGGAGGCCCTCCGCCTCGTTCAAGCCGCTACGCCGCAACCGACTGACGATGCCGGGCGGCTCAGCCCGTGACGCTGGCCTCGCCGGTCTCCAGGTGGCCGACGAACCGCTGCGACCAGGCGTGGTCGCTGTCGACCGTGACGGTCACGTCGTACCAGCCGCCGCTGACCCCCAGCGGGCTGACCGCCCACGCCTCCTTGCTGTGCGCGGCAACCTTCACCTTCTCCGGTGCGCCGGAGATGTAGCGATTGCGCGTGATGGTGAACTCCACGGGCGAGGCGCCGTTGTTGAACAACCACAGCTTCAGCTTCGGGCGTGCGGTCGACTTGCCGTCGTAGTAGCTCGCCTCGACGACGAGGTCCTTGCCGACGGTGGCGATGTCGCCGATGAAGCGACGCAGGAACCGGTTCGGACCGGTGATGGTCAGGTCGTACGCGGTGTCGCCGCCGGCGGAGCCGATGGGGCCGGTGCCGGTGGCGGTCGCCTTGGCGGCGACGGTGTACTGACCCGGGAACTTGGCCGGGTACTGCGCCAGCGTCGGGAAGCCGCCCTGATTGTTGTAGACGGCGAACTGACTCGCCTTGGTGACGAAGGGGGCATCGTTGCTGAACTGCAGTTTCACCACACCGTCGGCGAACCCGGTCAGGTTGGCGTTGGGCTGGTAGGGCAGCGGGCGGGCAGACTTGGTGCCCGCCTCCTGGGTGGGCATCTTGTTGTCGCCCGGCAGCGGGGTGTACTTCGTCTCGGGGACGAGCTCCCCGGTGTCCGGCAGGTTGGGCAGACCGTAGACCGGCGACGCGAAGTCGAAGGCACTGGTGAGGTCACCGCAAACCTTGCGGCGCCAGTCGCTGATGTTGGGACAGACGGCCGGTGTACCGAGCCCGTTGGTCCACTTCTCGATGAACTGGATGATCGACGTGTGGTCGGACACCTCGGAGGTCACCCAACCGCCGCGGGTCCAGGGCGAGATGAGCAGCAGCGGCACACGGAATCCGAGGCCGACCGGGAGGGGAGCGGTGACCCCGGACGAGGCGAGCGTGCCGGAGACGAACTCGTCCGCCTCGCCAGGCGCAGGCATGGGCGGCGGGACGTGGTCGAACTGGCCGTCGTTCTCGTCATAGTTGACGATCACCAAGGTCGAGTTGAAGACATCCGGGTCGGCGTTGAGGGCCGCCAGGACGCCGCGGAGGAAGTATGCGCCGTTGCTCGGGGCCGTGACCGGGTGCTCGGAGAAGAACTGGTTGTTGACGACCCAGCTGACCTGCGGCAGCGTGCCGTTGAGCACGTCGGCACGGATCGCGGCGTTGATGTTGTCGGCGTTGCCCGCGAGTCCGGTGACCGGCTCGGGGACGTTCTTGACGCCGTTCTCGTAGTAGACGTCGCCCGGAGCGGCCTTGCCGCCCTGGGTGGGGTCGAGCTTGGCGAAGGTGTCGAAGTACTCGAGGCCGTTGTCGCCGTAGTCGTCGGCGCACTGGTATACCCGCCAGCTGACGCCGGCCTTCTGGAGCGTCTCGCCGTAGGACTCCCATGGCAGGAACTTGCCACGCTCGTCGCCGCCGTCGTTGGCGGTGAAGCTGCCGTGCTTCTTGTCAGCGT
Source organism: Pseudonocardia alaniniphila (assembly GCF_022524485.1). GTDB lineage: Bacteria > Actinomycetota > Actinomycetes > Mycobacteriales > Pseudonocardiaceae > Pseudonocardia > Pseudonocardia alaniniphila. Next base: position 85,450 of record NZ_JAKXMK010000040.1, on the reverse strand, counting down.
TGATCGTCCCGCTCCACAGGAAGGTGCGGTTCGGGCCGGTCGCGCTGAGCACGGAGCAGTGGTACGCGTCACCGACGGTGTAGGCGTCCGCGAGGGCGTAGTGGAACGGAAGGTCCTTGCGGTCCAGGTAGCCGAGGGTGGTCGGGCCGCCCTTGGCGGAATACCAGCCGTTCATGAGGCCGCCGTACCAGGCGCCGTGCTGGTCGGCCCAACCGTGGCTGGTGCCGCCGTAGTTGGCGGCGCCGAGCTCGGCGCTCGGCGGGGTCGCGCCGCTCCAGGACTTCGCCCCGCTCAGCCGCCACGGGTACTGAGTCTCGGCCCCTGCGGTAGGCGTCTTCGGCTGCTCCCAGACGGACTTGCCGCCCGGCAGCTGGATCGTCGACCGGTCACCGAACCCTCGCACGCCCTTGAGGGCGCCGAAGTAGTGGTCGAAGCTGCGGTTCTCCTGCATGATCACGACGACGTGCTTGATGTCGCGTATGTCGCCGTGCTTCTGGCCGGCCGGCGCGGGCTTGTTCTGCGTGGGAGTCGCGGCGGCACTCACGCCGGGGAGCGCGGCACCGATGGCGGCCGCACCAGCGACGGTCGCGGCGGTGCCGAGGAAGTTTCTGCGGGACAATGTGGACATAATTCGGGGGACTCTCCAGGTTCGGGGATGCGCCTCGAGACACTGGTGCTGCGATCTTGCTCCCGAGTGTCCGGAATCCGACCCATAAATTGCCGAGTGCGCAAAACCTAGATGTCTTAACATCCGTTACCTGCAGTGAGAGTTGTTACATACGGACACCATCCAGGGAGTTATGAGGTAGCCGGGCCGCAGCCGAAAACGGTCCGATTCGTACGGTATGAACTGGGCAAACACGGCTGCAGGCGACTGTGGTGGTGCTGTGGCCACCTTGGTCGCGTTCACCGCAACCAAGGTGGCCTTCGGGAATTAACTCATCTCTTGTTACGGATGGAATTGCACGATCTGCGGGTCGTGGTCGCTCGACTGTTGGGCGAACTCGGAGTTGATGTGCACCACGTCGTAGCCGACCTTCTTCAGTCCCTTCGAGACCAGGATGTGGTCCAGCACCTGCGAGTTGCCGTCGAAGACGTAGCTGTAGCGCTCGTTCTCCGGCAGAGTGTTGATCAACGCCGTCAGCGCGCCGCCTTGGGTGAGGACCTGCAGCGTCGGGGAGAACTGGTAGTCGTTGAGATCGCCGGCCACCACGAGGCTGGCGTTGGGATCGGCCGCGAGCAGCTTGTCGATGAAGCCACGTAGGACGGTGGCCTGTTGCACACGCTGCACCTCGGAGCTGCGGACCGGCGGCTGGTTGATGCCGTGGGTCGGCTGGTCGCCGCCCTTCGAGGCGAAGTGGTTCGCGATGATGAACACCGTCTTCCCGTGGAAGACGAATTCGCCGGCCAGCGGCTTGCGGCTGGTCTGCCATGCCGGGTTGGCCGGGTCGACCCTGCCGGGTGAGATAGACAGGTGCGGATTCTTGGCCTTCTCGTCCATCACCACGTCGACCGCGGTCGTGGCGTCGCCACCTGGACGGTCCACGAACGACACCCGCTTCGGGTCGAACAGAAAGCCGACCCGGATGTTGCCACCCGGCTCACCACCGTCGGTCATGTCCTGCGGGTCGATCTGCCGCCATTCGTAGCGCGGCCCGCCCGCGGCCACGATCGCGTCGACGAAGCGCTTCAGCGTCTGGTCGGCCGCGACCACGCCGTCGCTCGTGCCGGCCGGGCCGTTGTCGTCCTGGATCTCCTCCAGAGTCACGATGTCCGGAGACGCGAGGTTGTCGGTGATGCCGTGGGCCAGCCCGTCGAACTTCGCCTGGTCGTCGACGGCTGAAAGGTTCTCCACGTTGTAGGTGGCCACCGTGAGCTCGCCATTGTTCTGCTTGCGGGTGACCTCACGCGCGAGGCCGTTGTCCTTGAGCTCGCCGAGGATCGAGGCCTGGATGGTGTAGCCGCCGAACTGGCTGTACTCGACCGGGCCCGAGGTGATGCCGGTGAGGACGTCACCGGTATTGGCCTGCGGGAACGGCCGCTGCGAGAACGGGATCAGCGACTGGACCTTGACGATGCCGGTGTTGGTCTGGTCATAGCCGAGATACACCGAACCACCGCGTGCGCTGGGGTGCTCGTTCGGTTTGGTGGTCACGAGCACCTCGTCGAAGGCCGTGGTGCCGCTGACGGCGCGCACGTCGGCGACGCTGACCAGCTCGCCTTCGTGGGCCTCCCAGAAGTCCAATGCGTACTTCGAGGGCTCCAGCGGCAGGGATACGATGCTGCCGCCAGGCTGCGGGACGTATTCGCCGGGCACCGTGTTCTGGGTGATCACCACCGGTTCGGGCAACTCGTGGCCGCCTGACTCGGTGGTCCACGTGGGGCCGGTGAGTTCGGTGGTCGTCTGGTAGCCCGACTCGGGGCGGTACTCGGCCACCGTGCCGGTGACGGTGACGGCATCGCCGACCGCGACCGTCGGCGTCACGGAGCCGGTGAACACCAGAAGGCCCTCGCTTGTGCGGGGATCGTTGTCAGGTTGAGGGTCCTGGATCCAGAACCCGCGTGAGGAGCCGAACCCTCTCGTGGCGGTGACGATGCCGGGAACCCGCACGGATTTGCCGACCAGCGGCGATATCCGGGTCGTGCCCTGCACATCGCGGATGCGCGCGTCGGTCGCATCGCTCGGGCCGCCGGCCTCCCCGCCGGCAGTGTTCTGGGGAGTGGGCGGACCTGCGACGAAGTCGGCCGCGTTGTCGTCGGTGTCGATCGATGTGGCGCGGAAGACCGACGTGGTGGCGCTCGGCGCCGGCGCCGGGTTGGTTTCCCGCACCACCGCGCTGCCGTAACCGACGAGGTCGACGACCCGCGAGTCGGCTGCGCAGTCAGCGGCGGTCAGGCAGGTCAACGGGGTGGTTCCGTTGACGAGCGCCACCGTGCCGGTCGTGGCGGACATGTTGATCGACCCGGTCACATCGGGGGTGGGCAGCTCGACCGTGCCTCCGCCCCCCGCCGCCTCGGCGACGAGGAGGCGCGCACCGGGGTTCACCGAACCGGACAGTGGGGTGGACTGCCAGCGGCTGCTCCCGCTGGGCGAGCCCGGCAGGTACTGCACGCTCATGTCGGCGACGCCGGTGGGGGTGGTGCCCGCCGTCGACAGTTCGATGAAGTCCCGGGTCAGGGTTGTACCGGAGTTGCCACCACCGCCATAGACCTCGGCGATGACTGGCCCGGGACTTGGTGCCGCGGAAGCAGGCGCGACCAACACGGTCAGCCCGGCAACGCCCGCGACAGTAATTGCCGCAACAGCGCGGCAAGTATGGCGTCGGAGTGAAGTCACCGCGGCATCTAACCCACATGGGTGAAATGCGAAGCGTCTTCCGTGTGTCGCGAAGATCAAGGTTGAGGTTTCGGCCAGCCGCCGCTATCGGAGGATTCGCCTCCTTCCCACCCCGACCGTGGCAGTCTTCTGCAGCTTCCGTGCGGTACGCCCGACGGCGACCACTGTCGCTACCTCGACGGCCGACCTGTGTGCCGTCGCCGCCCCGATCCCGGACCCGGCGCCCGTGAGGACCACGGCCTTTGACAGCTCGTCGAGCGGCTCGACCGGGGCGGTGCCCGCGTCAGAGCTGATCACCACCCGAGTGCCCACCGGTGCACTCGGGGTGCCTCCGCGCGGCCTTCTGAACATCGGCCCCGGAGTCGGCCGGCAGCACGCCGGCTCCCCGTGCCCCGAAGAGTCAATCTGTTGATCTACGGTCACTCCGGGTTCAACTCCCGTGGATAGCGTCGCGCCGCATCGTCCGCGGCCTGGCCTCCGCGTTCGGTCGGCCGCGCTGCCCCGAGCGCGGTATCCGCATTTCCCCACACGGTCGGGATTACCAGCGTGCCCGACCAATGACTGGAGCTCCCCGTGCGACGTCCATTCCTCGTCGGCGCCACCCTCGTCCTCGCGTTGTCCGCCGTCTCCGTCGGCACCGCTGCTGCCCAGCAACCGGACAAGGCCGGTTTCGGCTTCGCCGTCATCGGCGACATCCCCTACGGCGCCGAGCAGATCGCCCACTTCCCGAGCGTGGTCGATCAGATCAACGCCGATCCCGCAGTCCAGATCGTCAATCACCTCGGTGACATCAAGGACGGCTCCTCGGTCTGTAGCGACGATTACTTCGCCGCGGTCCGAGCTCAGTTCGATCGATTCGCCGATCCGTTCGTCTACACCCCGGGCGACAATGAGTGGACCGACTGCCACCGGCCCAACAACGGGGGCTTCGACCCGCTCGAGCGGCTGGACGCCGTGCGCGAGACCTTCTTCCCCAAGCCCGGCAAGACACTCGGCGGCCAGAGCGTTGCCGTGCACTCGCAAGCCGATCGAGGCTTTCCGGAGAACGTGTCCTACGACCGCGCCGGAGTCTCGTTCGCCGTGCTGCACGTCGTTGGCAGCAACAACGATCTCGCCCCCTGGACCGGGCAGACCGCGCCGACCCCGGAGCAGACGGCCGAGGTGCAGCAGCGCACCGCGGCGACCCTCGACCTGATCAGCGAGACCTTCGACCACGCTCGTGGGCAGCGCGCCGTCGCTCTGCTGATGCAGGCCGACATGTTCGACCCGACCGTCCCCAACCCCAGCTTGGCCGCATACTCCGGCTTCCAGGAGATCATCCGGGCCATCGCCGAGCGCTCAGCCGACTTCGATGGCCCGGTGTACCTCTTCAACGGCGACAGTCACGTCTACAACTCCGACAACCCCCTCGCGCCCGGGTCGCCGTGGCTGAGCTTGTACGGCGTCACGACCCCGGCGCCCAACCTGACCCGGATCACCGTCGACGGCTCGAACGGCGTGAACAACTACCTCCGCGTCACCGTCCAACCGGGCGACCCGCAGGTGCTGACCTGGACGAAGGTCCCCTTCGGCACGACGCCGACCCCGCAGTAGGTGTACTGATCGCCAGGCGTTGGTGTACGTCGCTTGACGACACGGTCTGAGTGATCTGGTGAGGAAGGACGCACAGGGATCACTGGTTCGATCCCACTGCCGCCCACCATGCTGAAGGCCCTGACCTGCGAGGTCAGGGCCTTCAGCGTTCTACAGGTCGAGTGGGTCAGGTTCAGGGCCGCGACTGTGTAAACGGGTCGGTAAACGTTCGTCCCAGGCGGTCGGCCGGCCTGAGGTGGGGTATGAAGAGTCCAGTGATCTGGGGGCGTCGGTATACGCACAATGGCCGACTGTGAGCGTCGCCGGATTTCCTGCGCCGGATCGAGGCCTGCGGATGGACGAGCACTGCGGCTACTCGGTGTGCCTTGTTGAAGTCCGTGGCGATTTGTCGCGAGCGCGCAGGGCGCCGATGAGAACGGGCATGGCGATGAGTAAGGCGATGCCGCGTAGTGCACCGGCGATCAGGTAGCCGGCTCGTAGCCCGAGCATGTGGGCGATGAGGCCACCGGTCAGTGCACCGAGGGGGATGAGGCCCCAGCCCAGCATTCGGTAGACGCTGTTCACTCGGCCGAGCAACTCCGATGGAACGAGCTGTTGGCGCAGGCCCACGGTCACGACGTTCCACAACGTGGTGAGGAACCCGTTGGCGGTCAGGAGTCCGCCGAGCACGATTGCGTTCGGGCTCAGGCCGAGGCTCTCGAAGACGACCACGTTGGCGCCCAGTGCTGTGACCAGCGTCGGAAGCGCACCGATCCGGGCGACGATCTTCGCATTGACCGTCCCACCCACCACGGCGCCGACGGCGCCGGCCGCCAACATCAGGCCGTAGCCACGATCGCTGACGTTCAGTGTCTGCGTGGCGAGCAGGACGAGGGTCACGTTGCCCAGTTGGAAACAGAAGGTGTTGACGCCCAGTAGTAGCGCGAGTGTGCGCAGGAGGCGATGGCTGGTCAGCCAGCGCAGTCCGGTTGTGATGGTCAACCGGAGCGGCGGGTTGTCGGTGTGGTCGCGGCGTCGGCTCGGCAGGGTCGCCAAGAGTGCGGCCGAGAGGACGAACGAGGCGGCGTCGATGCCGAAGGGAAGCGCAACGGCGATGGAGAACAGAAGGCTGCCCACGGGGGACCCGAGGAACATCTTGCCGATCGTGGTGACGGTGTACTGATTCCCGTTTGCCCGATGCAGGAGGGGTTTCGGGACGATGTCCGGCAGGATCGCCTGCGATGCGTTGCCGAACACGACCTCGCATGTGCCGAGGGCGAACGCCGTAGCGGCCAGGACAGGGACGCTGAGCTCACCCGCGGCTGCCAACGCGGCCATGACGGTGACGATCACCGCTTGGACCGCCTGTGACCGCCACATCAGCGCTACCCGGTCGTACCTGTCGACGAGGGCGCCGGCAGGGAGGGACAGGAGCAACCAGGGCAGGAATGTGCAGGCCGAGACGACCGAGATCAAGCGCGGATCTGTGGTGACGGTGATGGCCAGCAGAGGGACGGCGGCAGCGAACACTCCGTCGCCGACGGAGCTTACGGCCGCAGCCGACCACAGGCGCCAGTACGAGGCAGGGAGCCGCGCCTGGGTGATTGAACCGGTCATGCGACGGATCGTCGGGACTGCGTGGTCGCGAGGACATCATGTAGCTCAGGGCTCATAATCGAGTGGTGCCGCTGACGATCTCGCTCGGTGTAGCGGAACTGGCGGGCACGCGGTTCGCGGTCTCGCCGCTGTCCGAGACGGTGTCTGGTCTTCAGTTGCTCGGGGGTCGGGGGCGGCAGGAGAGCAATCTGCGATGGGTGCGGTGGGCGACCGATGAGCTGGCCAGGCAATCTTTTGTGTTGCCGCGCACGTGGCCGCTGATCGTCAACGATCGGCCGAGTTGGCCTCAGTTCCTCGTTCCTGCACCTGCGGGTGCCGGTACGACGATCGAGCAGGACCTCGTGGCGATGCAGCAGACCACGGCACGCCAGGTGCGGACCAGCCTGGCGCGGGTATTCGGCGACGATCTCCCCGAGGCTGCCGCCGCGCTCGCTGCACATCCCGCCGCCGGCCTGCAGGTGATCGCCGAGGAGTTGCGGGAGGCGCACGACCGGCTCATCGCACCGCATTGGGCGCGGATCCGGGCGGTCCTCGATGCCGACATCGCTTACGGCGCCAAGCAACTGGCCACTGGCGGGACGGGCCGGTTGTTCGCGACCTTGCACCCTGATCTGCACTGGCAAGATGGGCGTCTGACTTTGACGGGCGTGCGCCGCGACCGCGCGGTGAATCTGGGCCCTGGCGGCCTGGTCCTGCTGCCCGTCGCACTCGGCACCGCACAGGTCCTGATCAAGGGCAATACCACCACACAGACCACCGTGCGCTACCCAGCACGTGGCGTCGGAGCGCTCTGGACCGCTGGGACGCGTGCCGCACCTGGCAGCGTCATCCGTCTGCTCGGGCGGCCTCGCGCTCAGCTGCTCGAGGCACTGCGATCGCCTGCCACCGGGATAGACCTGGCGCGCGCACTAGGGATCACGCCGAGCGCGGTGTCGCAACACCTCAGAGTTTTACGCGAAAGCGGCCTCGTCGCTGGTGAACGGCATGGTCGCGCCGTGCTGTATCTGACCACCGAACGGGGACTGGGTCTGCTGGACCCGGATTCCGACCTATGCTTGCCGGGTCGGTCTTGATTCCTGTGGCGTCGCGAAGCGCACGCCTTGCCAGACCCTTGTGCGGACCGGGATTCCGGGGTCGCGCGCCTTTCAGGGCTTCTTTCCCAGTCCGGCCACGAGCACGGTGGACCACGGTCCCTCGGGCTTGGTGGGGTCGGTGGGGCGCCAGTCGTTGGCGTACACGAGGCCCGGTTCCACCATTTCCAGGCCGTCGTAGTAGCGGCGAATCTGGTCCCAGGTCCGGATGTATCCGCTGCCGACCCGCGAGACGACGTCGGCTTCCAGTTTCTCGTCGGCTTGCGGGTGGTCCTCGCGCAAGAGGTTGACCGTGAACAGGTAGGACCCGGACGGCATCCTCGCGATGAGTCGCTGCGTCACGCCGGCCGGGTCCTCATGATCGGTGAGGTGGTGCAGGACGCTCGCCATGAGCACCGCCCACGGCTGATCGAGGTCGATCAGCTGCCTGGTCTCGGGGGCGTCGAGGATCGAGTCCGGGTCGGCGGCGTCGGCTTGTGTGACTGATGTGGTCTGGTTGTCCGCCAGCAAGGCGCGGCCGTGGGCGAGGACGATCGGGTCCTTGTCGACGTAGACGACCCGTGCGGTCGGGTCGAGTTGGTGGGCGATCTCGTGCACGTTCTCCTGCGTGGGCAGGCCCGACCCGATGTCGATGAACTGTCGGATGCCGGCCTCGGTGGCGAGGTAGTGCACTGCCCGCTGGAGGGCCCGTCGGTTGCTGACGCAGACTTCGGTGGCTCCGCCGTTGTACTTCGCGTTCAGCGCATCGGCCGCGGCCCGGTCGACCGCGAAGTTGTCGTGGCCGCCGAGCAAGTAGTCATAGACGCGCGCCACCGTCGGTTTGCTGAAGTCGATGCCGCTCAGCTGCTTGTTCTGGCCGACCCGCGGGTAGTGCTCGGCGATCTTGTCGTGGAGCCGTTTGGCGGACTCAGCCATGTCAACCTCCAGTGCGTCGTGCGTCACCGAGCGTAGTCCACGGCACGATCAAGGGTGTTCCGTCGTGGCAGCCATCTATGCGGCCGTCAGGTCACCAGGCCGTGGCGGTAGGCGTAGACGACTGCTTGGACGCGGTCACGCAGGCCGAGCTTGGTGAGGATGCGTGACACGAAGGTCTTGACGGTTCCTGGCTGATCACGAGTGCGGCAGCGACTTCGCTGTTGGAGAGGCCGTCCGCGATGAGGCGAAGGACCTCGAGTTCACGGGGGGTGAGCGGGGTGTCGCGTGGGTTGGCTCGCTCGGCGGGCCGGATGCGGGCCGCGAACCTGCCGACAAGCTGGCGCGTCACCTCGGGGTCGAGCAGGGCCGCGCCGGTGGCCGCGGTGCGGATCCCGTGCAGCAGTTGGGCAGGCGGTGCGTCCTTGAGCAGGAACCCGCTCGCTCCCGCACGCAGCGCCTCGTAGACGTACTCGTCCAGGTTGAAGGTCGTCAGCACGACTACCTTGACGGGTTGCGGCACCCCGGCACCGGCCAGCAGGCGAGTGGCCTCGATGCCGTCGAGCACCGGCATGCGGATGTCCATCACCACGACGTCCGGGGCCAGACGGCCGGCGAGGTCGACGGCGGCCTGCCCGTCCCCGCACTCGCCCACCACCTCGAGATCGGGTTGCGCGTCGATGATCGTTACCAGCCCGGTGCGGATCAGCATCTGGTCGTCGCAGACCAATACTCGGATCGGTGCGGTCACGACCGGCTCCCCGTGGGAATCCGTGCTCGCACGGCGAAGCCTGCGCCGGCTTGCCGGTCCACGATGAAATCGCCGCCCAGGACAGCGACCCGCTCGCAAAGACCGGCCAGGCCCCGTCCACTCCCGACAGGGGACCCCGCCTGCGACCCGGAGCCGTCGGTGCTGACCTCCACCGTGATCTCCCGTTCGCTGTGATGCACCTGAACCGACGTGCGGCTGCCGTGGGCATGCTTGAGGGCGTTCGTCAGGGCCTCCTGCACGACCCGGTAGGCCACGAGATCGGCGCTTCCGCTCGACTCCGCAGGCGTGCCCTCCTCGGTGAACTCCACCGGCTGCCCGGCCTGACGCGTCTGCTCCACGAGCGTGCCGAAGCTGCCCGGGGCCGGTGTCGTGGCTTCGGCGTCGTGGTCGGGGTTGAGCAGATCGAGCAGGTGCCGCAGGTCGGTCATGGCCCGTCGGCCGGTGTCGGTCACTGCGGTCAGGGTCTGGTCGAGGCGGTCGGGCGCGGCGGTCAGATAACGTGCCGCCTCGGCCTGCACGACCATCGCGGTCACGTGGTGGGTGACGACGTCGTGGAGTTCGCGGGCGATGCGCGTGCGTTCGGCCGCGCGGGTGTCCTCGGCGACGCGACGGCGACGTTCGGCTTCCGCTGCCCGGGTGGAGCGCAGCCACGCTCCGATGCCCCACGCGAGGACCAGCGCCAGGTAGAACGTCACGAACTCCTCCGGCGGCTCGCCCGAACCGAGCTGGAAGAGCACGACGGCCAGCGGCACGTACGCCGCGGAGAACAGGATCGCGGTGGCGCGTCGGCGCCGTTCCAGATGGGCTCCCACGCTCAGCAGCGCGATCGCCAGCGCGGTGCCCGCGACCGAGTGGTAGCCGCGGAGCTGGTCGACGGCGAAGCCGAGCGACACCAGGAGGAGACAGGCCGCGGGCCACCGTCGACGCACGGCGAGCGGGAGGCATTCCAGGGCGACCACCGCGACGGCCAGCGCGTCGAAGGAGCGGGCCGGCATCCCACCGAGCTGCGTCCCGTGGTTGTGGAGCACCGGCAGGAACGACGATCCCAGCAGAAGCAGCCCGAGCGCGAGATCCCGGCCCGTGACGTCGAACCGGCGCCACAGCGTCAAGGCCGCCCGGTGATCGATCATCGGGCGAGAGTAATCGTGGCCTCGACCCGGTCGGCGCGCCGGCGGCGGGGTACCAGATTGCCGCGATGGCGGGCCAGCAACAGGAATGCGATCGTCGCCAAGACGCAGAACAGCACCGAGTACAGACTTCCCTCTGGACCGAAGTCGCCGCCGGTGAGAGCCACCGGGCCCGACATCGCGGAATCCAGCAGACCCTGCGGGGTGCCGTTGCCCGAGACCTCCGTGCTGAAGATGCCGCTCGCGGCGAAGTTCCAGCCGAAATGCAGCCCGATCGGCAGCCACAGTGTGCGCGTGGCGACGTATGCGGCGGTGAGCATGCCGCCGGCCTCGATCGCGACGGCGATGGCGCCCCACAGGCCGGCATGCGGGTTGAGCAGGTGCACCAGGCCGAACAGCACACCGGTCAGCACCAACGCGATCCACGTGCCGATGCGTTCCTCGATGATGCGGAACAGAACGCCACGAAACATCAGCTCCTCCGTCACCGCGGCGGCGGCCATGAAGCCGAACAATCCCACCGCACCCGTCACCGAGCCCACGCCGTGGACCGCATAACCATCGAGGAAAGCGATGTTCACGATGACGAGCCCGAACAGCGCGGCGCCGAGGAGCGTGCCCCGACCGAGCGCGGCCCCGGCACCGTTCCAGGCCACCTCAGTGGACGGGCGGCGCTCGGTCCGCCGCACCAGCCACCCGTAGACGACCACCGACAGCACGGCCGTCAGGACACCGATGGCGAGCGTGAGCCACGGATTCCCCTGCACCGCGGCGAGGATCTGCCCACCGATGAAGGCGACCGCCGCGGTGCCTGCGAGTTGCCAGACCAACCTCATGAGAATCCCTTCGCCAGATCCGCGGCCAGAACGCTGCGGCTGCGAAGAACGCTATGAATCCGACGCCCCGGAATCGTCACCACACAGTGGACACCTGCGCATAGCTCGCACGGGGGACAAGAGCCCGTCAGGCCTCGCCCGCGTGACTGAACGTCGGGCTCCTCGTGGCTCCCGGCTCGCTTTGCGGCGGCGACGGCTCAGGCCCGCCGAGCGCGCGGCGTTACCGGAATCAGGACATCGCCTAGTGCGAGGTCGCCTTCTCTGCCCCGGCGCCGGTGAGCGACCGGACCTCCATCTCGGCGAACTTGGCCTCGTCGACCGGTTGGCGCCCGCCGACATAGGTGCCGATCACGCCCAGCAGGAACGACAACGGGATCGATACCAGGCCGGGGTTGGCCAGGGGGAAGACGTGGAAATCCACGTCCTTCAGCATGGCCGTCGGGCTCCCGGACACCGCCGGCGAGAAGATGATCAGCAGCACGCAGCTGGCCAGGCCGCCGTAGATGCTCCAGAGGGCGCCGGTGGTGTTGAACCGCTTCCAGAAGAGGGTGTACAGGATCGTCGGCAGGTTGGCCGACGCTGCCACGGCGAACGCCAGCGCCACCAGGAACGCGATGTTCTGGTTGCGGGCCAGGATGCCGGCGGCAATGGCGATCACGCCGATCACGACCGCCGTGATCCGGGCCACCCGCACCTCGGAGTCCGGCGGCGCCTCTCCGTGCTTGATCACGTTGGCGTAGACGTCATGGGCGAACGACGCCGACGCGGTGATCGTCAAACCGGCCACGACCGCCAGGATCGTGGCGAAGGCGACCGCGGAGATGAAGCCCAGCAGCACCTCGCCGCCGAGCACGTAGGCCAGGAGCGGCGCGGCGGAGTTCGTCCGGCCGGGCGCGTTGGCGATCGTGGTTGCGCCACCGGGCACCAGCGCAGCGGCACCGTAGCCCAGCACGAGCGTGAACAGGTAGAAGATCCCGATCAGCCAGATCGCCCACACGACCGAGCGCCGCGCTTCCTTGGCCGAGGGCACCGTGTAGAACCGCATGAGGATGTGCGGCAGGCCGGCTGTGCCCAGCACGAGCGCGAGCGCGAGCGAGATGAAGTCGATCTTCGCTGTCGCGGTGGCCCCGTACTGCAGACCCGGACCGAGCAGCTTCTCGCCCAGCGGCTTGGTCTGGCCGGCGGTCTCCAGCACGGGGTTCGCGCTCACCGCCTGGCCGAGCACAGCCGACAGGCTGAAACCGAACAAAGCGAGCACCCAGAGCGTGATCAGGGCGGTGCTGACCAGCAGCAGGGCGGCCTTGATGATCTGCACCCACGTGGTGCCCCTCATCCCGCCCACCAGCACGTAGACGATCATCAGGACTCCGACGATCGCAATCACCGCACCCTGGCCGACGATGTTCGTGTTGGGGATCTTCAGGAGCAGCGCGATCAGCGCGCCGGCACCGGCCATCTGGGCGAACAGGTAGAAGAAGGACACGACCAGTGTGGACGTAGCGGCGGCCGCGCGGACCGGGCGTTGCCGCATCCGGAAGCTCAGCACGTCGCCCATCGTGTACTTGCCGGTGTTCCGCAGCAGTTCGGCGACCAGGAGCAGCGCGACCAGCCATGCGACCAGGAATCCGACCGAGTACAGGAAGCCGTCGTATCCGGTGACGGCGATCGCGCCCGCGATGCCCAGGAAGGACGCTGCGGACAGGTAGTCGCCAGAGATGGCGATGCCGTTCTGCGCGCCCGTGAACGAGCGGCCGGCTGCGTAGTAGTCGGATGCCGTCTTGGTGGTGCGGCTGGCTTGGAAGACGACGACCAGCGTGACGACGACGAACGCGGCGAAGATGCTGATGTTCAGCAGGGGGTTGCCGACGCTCGCCGGCGCACTGCCCTGCGCGAGGTGATCCATCATGTGTCCGCACCTTCGATCCGCTCGCGCAGCCGCTCGGCTCTCGGGTCGAGGTGCCGGTTCGCGTAGTGCACGTAAGCGGCGGTGATGGCGAACGTCGAGACGAACTGCAGAAGCCCGATCACCAGCCCGACGGTGATGTTTCCTACCAGTTCGGTGGCCATGAACGCCGGCGCGTACGTGGCCAGCAGTACGTACAGCAGGTACCAGAGCAGGAACGCCGCGCTCATGGGAAAGACGAACTGGCGGAGCCGACGCCGGAGATCCTGGAATTCGTCGGTCCGTTCAACCTGCTCGTACACTGTGGTCGTTGCCGGTCTTCCGGCCGATGGATCGATGTGGGACACGATGCCTCCTCGCGCACTTCGGGGTACCCGTATCGGCAGTGCGAAATCACCCCGCACTCGATCGTTCACGGGAAGTCAGGCGGAATCTGCCGAACGCGAAGATTGATTCGGCTCGGCGGGTGTATGGACCCCGTCCGATGGGCCATCACACGGGGGACTCGAGTCGCTCACGGACGCGGTCGACAAGACGAAGGATGCCAAGCTGCGGGCACGCGTCGACAAGCGGGTCTATCTCGACGCCGAGGATCGCGGCGCAGGGACCCAGATGCGCGGCTACTTCCGCTATAAGGTCGTGGGCGACCGTCTGGTGATCAAGTTCGTTGCGATCCGGAAGGAACACAGCGGCGGCCAGGGCACCACGATGTTCGGAGATTCCACGGAGGTCGTGAGCGAAAAGGAAAGCTAGCTCGGGGCGCCGGCGCGTGGACCACGCTGGTCGTTCGGATTCCTGGGGAACCACAGGCGGGCCGTCGGCGTGGCTGCTGCATCGGTGCCTTGGGCTTGCGGGTCAAGCCCGAGGGGAGCCGCGGGTCACCCCGCGCGGGCATGGCAGGTCTCAGTGCTCCCAGTCCGAGCCAGGGCACATGTTGAACCGGTCTACGGCGTCGATGGTGCGCTGGGCCTCGGGTCGTCCGAACCCGTCACTGGCCATTGCCCGGGCCACAAGGTCGATGGCCTCTTCGCGGCTCATATCGCGGCGCGCCTTGCGCTCGCAGGCAGCGGTGGCGGCGGCGTGGGGCCCCCGGAAGTAGGGGATTCCCTCGACGGCCGCCAGATAGCCGGAGTAGTCGGGGCCGTCCAGTGCGTGAGGGGCCCGGGCTCCAGCGGAGACACCACAACCTCCGCACCCGGCTAGCAGAGCGCCGAGGGCGAGGGCGGTGAGCAGGCGCCGGAGATTCACGCGGAGATCTTCCCATTTGTCCGGTACCGGCGGGAGGGGATCAGGCCTGGAGGTTGGTGCAGGAGGTGCAGGCGGCGGGCCCGGGAGGACGCTGGACGGGGCTACTGCAACGCGGAACTCGGCAGGGCTGAGTTGTCGTGAGCCGCCTGGGTTGCCGCGCGCTCGCAGGACCCCTCACCCTGCGAGCGCCGCGGCGGAGGGAGGCGCGACATGCTGATCCTGGGCGCCGGCGAGCCGGGATGGATCAGGCTCCGCCGTCGGCGAAATCGCTTTATCTTTTTGATGAAGTACTTAAGGTGCTTCGCTGAGGATGCGCTGCATCCTCTGTCATTACCCGTGATCGGCAAGCCATGTTTCCATCGCAGAGTGCCACACCTGGCGTCTCCGAGATGGACGTTTTTTCGTCAGGAGGTCACTTTTCTTCCTCGAGGGTTGAAGAAGCGGACCGGGCTGGCGATGCTTCAGTTCCATGAATGACGTGCCGGAGAGTCGGCCGAGCGTGGAGCCCCCGATGGATGCGAACGCGGCTCCGTATCCAGCCCTGCGCTGGGAGGTGTACGGCCTGTTCAGCAGTATCGACGCGATGGACGTTGCGGCGGTGGTCGGAAGGTTTACCGACGACGCCGTTGTGCGCTTTGCCAACCAGGAACGCGTGGTGGGCAAGGCGGGGATTCAGCAGGTGGTCGAGACGCTCTTCTCCGGGATCCGTGGGCTGAGCCACGCGGTCACCGGCGTGTGGTTGGGCAGTTGGGAGGAGGGTGAGGTGGTGAGTGTGGAGAGCGAGGTCACCTATACGCGTCTCGACGGCGTGCAGCTGGCGCCTCTTCCCGTCACGACCACGTTGCGTATGGCGGAGGGCCTGGTCAAGGACTTCCGGGTGTTCATGGATCCCTCGCCGCTGTTCGCGACGGAGACCTGAGGTGACCGACGCGCTGGTGCAAGCCAGCCCCACCTCACCTGGCGCCTCGGCGACGGTTTCGAGGATCAGCAGGACCGGATTTCCACGGACCGGTGCTTCGCCATCTCATCGTCGCTGATCCGCATGGCATCTCCTCCCAGCCGGCCTCAGCCGCCCATCAGGTCCCGCCAGCGTCGCCAGAACGTCCGCTGCTGGATCTCGTCCGAGGCGACGAACGGCCCTCCGGTCGCCTCTTTGTGGATGCCCCGAGAGATGTCCGACCACGGTGCCTCGGCAACGGTGCGGAACCCGTGCTGGCAGGACTCACACGCTTCCATGTCGTCCGGCGTGGCCAGGCCGCCAGGCCCCTGGAAGATGACATAGGAGTCCAGCCGTCGCTCCCGCACCGAGGCCGGTTCACCCTTCGTGGCCAGCGTCCACTGCTCGATCACGGTATGGCCGGCGCTAGTGGGTGTGATCGCGCGGATCACGATTCCCATGATGTCGTTGATCACGAGGTTGGGGAAAACAAGCAGGTTCCGGTCGACCGTCGCGATGCGGCGGGCCCGCTCCGGGTCGAACCGCTCCCGCAACGACGCGAACTGGCCCTCGATGTAGCGGCGGTTCTCTTCCCCCATCGCCGGTGTCCAGCGCGCCACGGGCCGTGCCCACGGCGCCCCCTCGAACGTGATCACCGCGTGGCCGGCGCCGAGGTTCTCGGCGCTGGTGATCATGCGGGTGCCACCGGAGGAGCCCTCGGTCGACTTCAGGTAGTCGAAGTAGGTGCGGTGCAGCGGCAGGAGGTGGTAGCCGTCCAGGCTGTTCTCGACGAACAGCTTCCAGTTCGCCGACATCGAGTACTCGTGCACCCCCTCCACCACCTCCATCTCCGGGGACTGGTCGGCCACCAGGTCGATGTACTCCCGTGCCCGGCCGAGGTACTCGGTCAGCTCGACCGCATCCGGGTCGAAGCAGCAGAAGACGAAGCCGCGGTACTCCGCGACCCGCGGTGGAGACGCCAGACCGAACCGGCTGCGGTCGAAGTCCGGGCCGTAGCCGTCCTCGCCGGGCAGGCCGGTCAGCCTGCCGTCGCTGGCGTAGGTCCACGCGTGGTAGAAGCACGTCATCCCGCGGGCGTTGCCTTCGGGCACACGGCAGATCTGTGCCCCGCGGTGGCGGCAGGTGTTCAGGAACACCCGAACCTGCCCGTCCTGGGCGCGCCAGAGGATCAGTGGCCGGCCGGCCACTGCGCGGGCCCGGTAGTCGCCTGCGTCGGGCACCTCCGAGGTGTGACCGACGTACAGCCAGCACCGGTCGAAGATCGTTCGGCGCTCGGCCTCGAACACCGACTCCTCCACCAGCGACGACCGGTGCACGCGGAAGAACCCCTCGCGCGGCCGGTCGTCGACGAGGCCAGTAGGGCCGGCAGGCGCCGGCGCCGTCAGCTGCTGCGTCATGACACGGTGCTCCTTCGGAGACTGTTCAGCAGGTTCTGCGGGTTGGTGGTCCGCGCCGCCGCGGCGAGCCGGGCGTTCATGGAGTCGGAGCCACAACGTCGACGAGCGCGGTGAGCAGCCCGGCGTCGAAGAGCAACAGGTCGAACGAGAGCCGCCGGGCGTACGCCGCCACGGTTTCCGGCATCAGCTCCCGTCGCGCGTCCGGCGTGTCGGGCAGGAACTCCATTGCGGGTAGCTGGGTGGCCCACCGACGGGTGTGCAGGGTCGATCACCTGGTCCACCTCTTGTCGTTTCGTCGTCAGAGAATGATCGAGACGGTGCCGCCCGCCTCGGGAATCCCGTGGTCGAGCGTCGCCACCCGCTCCCGCACCAGGAACGAGCCGTCGGCGGATCGCACGAGCATGTGCCGGTACGTGCCGATGAAGTGGTCGAGTTCGGCGTGCCGGGTGCGCATCACGTGGAAGTTCGCGTGCGCCACAAGGGCCGGGGGGTCCTGCTCGTCGTTCTGTTCGACCCGGACGTTCGACAGCAGCCTGCGGGTACGCGACTTCGGGCTCTCGGCGTGCGCGTGCTTGCTCTTCAGCCGTGTGACGCGCCCGGCGAGCTGGAGGTGGCGGTCGTTGATCACCTGCAGGGTCGAGCGTGGGTCGCGTCCCTCCGAGCCCGGGGCCGGCACGCGGTACAGCACCTCCGGGTGCATCAGGGCGAGCCATTCGTCGAGCTGCCAGCTGTCGAGCAGGTGTGCCTCGTGGTACAGGAACTGCTCGACTTCGCTCAGCCGCGCGGGTTCCCGCACCGGCCGCATGTGCCCCGCTCCGGTCATCGGCGTCGTCCGGGTCATCTGCAGCTCCTTCGCCGCACGAACGCGCCAGAGAGGACTCCTCCAGAATTGCGGCGAGCCGGCCCTGGTTCGCCAGGACCGGGCTGCGCGCCCCCGGGTTTCACGTGACGTCCACGCCGAGCCGCTCGCGCCACGACCGGCCCGCAGCGTCCGGGGCCCATGTCGTCGGAGGGGAGCTGCACCGCGGTGGCACCGTGTTCCCACCGCTGCAGGACGAAAAGGTGCGTCGTGCCGCTGTCGTCGAGCACCGCAAGGCCCCGCTCGCCGGCAGCACGGTAATTCCACGCAACTGTCTCCGATGGGTGAATCGTCAGATTCGTCGACAACGCAGCACCCCCATGCTGATCGTCCCGGTGATTCCACCGCAGGGCGTCCCCGGGATCATCTCTAGGCATCGATCGCATGCTAATCAGTTCGAACCAACCGGTCCACTTTTAATCCATGATTCAGTGGTGTTGATCCGGAGAAAGCGGCCTATACTGGGGAAACTGCAAGGAATAAGATGGACCAATCGGTTCGAGCGCGCCGGGTCCGATCGAGCGCCGCTCCCAGATCGGGGCAAGCACCTTCGCCGGTCGACCGTGCCCGTCCGGGCTGGTCAGCAGATCGTCGTTGCGGGTGGCGAGCACGAACGGGATCTTCCGATCGGCCAGTCAGTCCCGAAAGGCGGGGTTCTGGCCGTAGGCCTCGTCCGCACTCGCCCACGACGAACCGGTCGGGACCCCGGCCTGGTGGGCCCGGTTGAGCATGACGATGCCGACATCTCGTCGACCTCGCACCAGGTGCGGCGTGTGGCACATACTGGCTGTGCCGTACGCCACAGCAGGTCCCGAGATCGGCTGTCACCAGGCTTGCTGTCGGGAACCGGTCTGTCCGAACGGGCATGTCGGGGCGCGTGGCACCGGACACGAGGACATCCAAGTGACGACAGAAGAGCAGGTGGTCTCCCGCATCCTGCGGGACGTTCCACAGCCGATCTGGGTGGTCGATGCCGACGGGCACATCACGTTCGCCAACCCGTCGGCGGTTGCGGCACTGGGTTATGAGGACAACAGCGAGTTCCTGGGGAAGCCGAGCCATTCGACCGTCCACTACAGCCCGCCCGACCGGCCGGGCGGTGATGAGAACTGCGTCCTCCTCGCGCCGGCGCGTACCGGCAGAGCTGCGCACGGTGAGGCGGAGTCGTTCATCCGGCGTGACGGCTCGCTGTTCCCGATCGCATGGTGGTCCTCGCCGATCGACCTGCCGACCGGTCGTGGTGTGGTCCTGGCGTTCACCGACATCACCCAACGTCGACGTGCCGAGCAGACAGCTCGGGAGCGCGACGCGGCCACGATTCGTGCCACGGAGGCCAAGGCGGCGCAGCGCCGCATCATGGAACAGACCACGGAGATCCGCCGCCAGATTGCCCGCAACCTGCACGACGGGGCACAGCAACGGCTCGTCGCGTTGATGGTCGGTCTGGAGCTCGCCCGCAGCGAGCTCGCCCCCGGTGACTCCGACCTGCGGGTGTTCCTGGACGGCGCCGTGACCGAGACTCAGTGTGCGATCGACGAGCTCCGCGAGTTCGTCGCGGGTCTCCATCCGCCGACGCTCCACTGTTACGGGCTCATGGCCGCTATCCAGGGCCTCGCCGACCGGATGCCGATACCGAGCCGGATCACGAGCAACCTCGGGAAGCGGCGACTGCCGGAGTCGGTCGAGGCGAGCGCGTACTACGCGGTTGCCGAGGCGATGGCGAACGCGGTGAAGCACGCGCGGGCGAACTGCGTGACCGTGTCCGTCGAGTTCGACGGAACGGCGCTCGACATCAGTGTCACCGACAACGGGATCGGCGGCGCGCGGATCGGTGCAGGCTCCGGGCTCATCGGGCTCGTCGACCGAATCGGCGCTCACGACGGCACGATCGACGTGGACGCTGCGCGTGGGGGTGGCACTACCGTCCGGATCGCGATCCCGGTGGATCCGAGGATCGCGCGGCGGCAGAAACCGGTGACACCCGGTGGTCACGCCTCGCGGGAGGTGTAGGGCGTCCGCTGGTTGCGGAGGTAGGCGAGCACGGCGAGCACGCGGCAGTGCTGGGTCCGGTCGGCCCTTCGCAGGCCGAGCTTGGTGAAGATGCCTGTGACGTGCCGCTCGACGGCCGGGACGGTGACGACCAGGCGCTCGGCGATCCCGGCGTTGGCGTGGCCCTCGGCCATCAGGGTCAGGACCTCGTGCTCGCGTGGAGTCAGCTGGGCGACCGGACCGGGCCCGCCGTGCCGGTTGACGAGCTGGGCGATCACATCGGGGTCCAGCGCGGATCCGCCTGCCGCGACACGGCGGACGGCGTCGAGCAGAGCCGACGTGTCGGCAACCTTCTCCTTGAGGAGGTAGCCGGCCCCTTCGGGATGCGTGCCGACGAGTTCTAGCGCGTAGTCGGCGTCGAGGAACTGTGAGAGCAGGATGATTCCGATCTCGGGGTGGGCGGCACGGAGTTCGAGGGCTGCTCGCAGGCCGTCGCCGTTGTGGTTCGGGGGCATCTCGATGTCCGTCACCACGACGTCGGGCTTCAGGTCCAGCGCCGACCGCCGCAGATCGTCCGCGTTGTCCACCGCGTCGGCCACCTCGACGCCGGCGCGTTCCAGGACCCGGACGATGCCCTCGCGGACAAGCGCGTTGTCCTCACCGACGACGATCCGCAGTGCGGCCACGGCCTCAGCGTACGAAGGCCGATGGGGGCTGTCTGTGGGGTTCGCCCTACATCTGCCCTCGGGTGTGCATCGCTTCAACCCTGGTGGTCACCCAATGGGCGCGAAAGGTGGCCGTCGGCACACTTGCCTGTACGGAAGACCTCCGGAAAGGGATCAGATGAACGGGACAATAGGGATACGTCGCCGGGCAGCCACCGGATGGTCCAACGGCGACGGCACGGCGCCCCAGACGTCTCCTCGCAGTCACGGGAGTTTCCTGTTCGTCCCGTACCTCCCGAAACCGAGGTCCCCGGCGTCGGTCGATCGCCTTCTCGACATGATGCTGATGCACGTCCGCGAGCACCTGGCCGACCCGGCCTTGCAGGTCGGGGAGCTGGCGCGGCGGCACCACGTGTCGGTCAGTCACGTGTACACCTTGTTCGAGCCGATCGGGATCACGCCCGGTGCCTACCTGCGCGAACAACGGCTGCTCGCCGCGCGGGCGATGCTGTCCGACCCGCGGTACGCCTGGCTCGCGACGCCGGACATCGCGGCTGCGGTGGGGTTCCTCGAACGCAGGACGTTCGATCGGGCGTTCCGGCGGCAGTACGGGATGACGCCCAACAGTTGGCGCCGTCAGCATTGCCCCTCCGGATCTGCTCCCGCAGCCCTCGGTCAGTAATGCCGCCGCCGGGCCCCGGATGGGATCCGCCGCAGCAGCCGCATGTGAGGCCGCGAGGCCGGCCTCGACAGCCTCCAGAGGCGCCGGATGGACATTTTCTCCTTGAGGTTGCGAGCGTGGATCTGGAGTGGAAATGCTCGCGGCGGCGTTTGGCGTCGAGCATGAATCGACCTCGGAGATCTGCGAGAAACGCCCAATTTTACTCAAGCTAGAACGAGATCGCCTTGCGTGTGGCCGCGATATCGAGAAGACTTGCCGCCCTATGAAGGCAGCGGAAAAGCGGGCCGCCGGTGCGGGCGCCCGCCACGCGTGGGTGCCGTTGGGGATAGCCGTCCTGGTGGTGGGCGTGTTGGCCGGCGCCTGCGGCACGGCGGCGATGGCGACGACGATGGTGGCAGGAACGGCGCCGCCGGCCGGCGCGTCCGCCGATCGTTCTCAGCCGGTCAATCTCGACGACGCCAAGCAAGACATCAGAACGTACTACGGCGACCATATCGATGCCGCCGGACAGCATCAGGCCTCAGCGGACAGTGCATGGGCGCGTCAGGTGGGGCTGGTCGACACTCGCGCCGTGCGGGCGCTCGAACGCCGCGCGCGTGAACTCGGACACCATCGTATGGCGATCGTGCTGGACATCGACGACACGGCGCTGTCGACGTATTCGTACGGCGCCAACAACGACTTCGCCTTCCACAACACCGCGAAGACGATTCAGTGGGCACTCGCGGAGAAGCTGCCCGTCATATCGGCGACGCTCGCGTTGGCAAGATCGGCGCACGAGCATGGCGTGGCGCTGTTCTTCGTCACCGGACGACCGCACACTCTGGCGAACGCTACCTTGAAGAACTTGAACAAGGTGGGATATCCGGCGGCGGTCGGAATTTTCTTCGCGCCGGGCGCCGGTTCGATTCCGACATATCTCCACTGTAGCGGCACGTGCACAACGGTTCAGTACAAGTCCGGTACGAGGGCCCACATCGAGTCGATGGGCTTCGATGTGATCGAAGACGTCGGCGACCAGCAAAGCGACCTGAGTGGTGGCCACGCCGACGCCACTTACAAGCTGCCCAATCCGATGTACACCGTTCCGTAGCCGGAGCTCTTGCCATTCGATGGGATGGCCTCCACCCCTGCGGCTGCGCGTGGCACGTACGGAGCCGGCAAGGGTTGTGGTGGGGTTGGCCCTATCCCCGGTCTCGGGTGTGCATCGCTTCAATCTTGGTGGCCACGCAATGGGCGCGAAAGGCTGCCGTCGGCACACTCGCGTGCATGGACGGCGACCCGAGTGACTCCATCCCGGGGAGCCAACGATTCCTCGGCGCAGCGGCGGCGGACACCGTCGTCGAGCATGACCCGGACTACCGGTTCACCCTCGCCAACGAGCGCACGTTCCTGGCGTGGATCCGCTCGGCGCTCTCGCTGCTCGCGGCGGGAATCGCGGTGGTGCAGCTCGTGCCCGCGTTCCCGCTGCCGGGGGTACGAGCCGTGACCGGCGGGCTCCTGGTGGTTCTCGCGGTGCTGTGCGCCGGGAACGGTGTGCTGCGCTGGCGGCGGGTGGAGTACGCGATGCGGCGCGACGGGGCGCTGCCACCGCAGCGGGCCCCGTGGGTGCTCGCCGTCGGTCTCGTCATCCTCGCGCTACTGGGTCTGGCCCTCGTGATCGTCAAGGGTTTCCTGGGGTGAGGCCCATGCGTGCTGGTCCGTCCCCGGATGCTCCCGGGCTGCAACCGGAACGCACGCGGCTCGCGTGGGGTCGCACGGCCCTCGGCATGCTCGCCAACGCGGCGCTGCTGTCGGTGCGCGAGATCGGTGCGGCGGGACTCACCGTGGCGGTGGTGCCCGCTACGTTCGCGGTGCTCATCGCCCTGGTGACGGTCGTGCTCGGTCGGCGCCGGGCGGCTCTCCTGCGCCGTTCCCCGTTCCCGGCCCGAGTGGCCCCCGTCCTCGCCGTGCCGGTGGTCGGCTGGTCGGTGGTGGCCCTGGCCGTGGTCACCGGTGTCGTCCTGCTCTGAGCCGGCTCTGCGACGCACGTCCGTCACGTGGCGATGTGCCTGTAGGTCATCCCGGTCGACTGCTGACGCCAGACCCGCGTGCGGGAACGTTCACTCCCGCTGATCGTCAAGGAGCGGCAGCGGTGGCTGCCCGGATCCCCCGCCACGGCGGCGAGAGCGCCGCCCGTCCCACCACAGGGCCCCCGCGGTGGCCGCCGCGCCGAGCACTTCCCAGAGGGCGGCAGCGATGAACGATCTCGGAGCCCGGCCGGTCGCAACCCTGGCGCCGAGCACTCCGCCCATGACCGCCCGGGCAGCCACCGTGTACGCGGGGAACCACGACGAGCCTGTCGCGACTCCGATCAGATAGAGGAATCCGTTGTTGACCGCGGCCGCCGAGGTGCTCGTGAGCACCGCAGTGAGGTGATCACGGTCTCCGTCGCTGCCCTCGAACCCGAGGGCGCGTACCTGGCGCTCGGGGCCTGCCAGTCCTGCGATCCCCATGGCCAGTGCCAGAACGCCGGACGCTGCGACCGTCCAGTCCGCGGCGGTGAGGGTGGTGAGCTTCGGCTTCAACACCTTGACACTCCAACTCTTCGAGAGCCTAACTCCGTGCGACTCTATAGCTTCGAGTGCTGCACTGTTCAAGAGCTGTACGATTTGCCCATGCCTCTGCCGCCCCGAACCGCCCTCGAAGCCATCTACGAGGTGGTCATGGCCACGATCCAGCGGGCGGAACCTGCACTGACCGAGCTCGGGCTGACCATGTCGACGACCTACGCGCTCTGGGCCATCGACCCCGACGAGCCCCCGCCGGCGATGAAGGTCGTGGCACAGCGCCTGCGCTGCACGTCCTCAAGCCTCACGTTCACCTCGAACCGGCTCGTCGAGCTCGGGTACATCACCCGCACCGAGTGCCCCACCAACCGACGCACCCGCGTCCTGGCCCTCACGCCGCCCGGCCGCGCCGCCCGGGAGGCCGCGCTGAACGCCCTCGACAAGGCGTGCCCACTGCTGCGCCTCAGCGACGGGGAACGGGCGGGCCTGCTCGACGTGCTCACGCGCGCGCTTGCCGAGGCCGAGTAATCATCGTCGTCCCGTGAGAAACGATCGACGAGACGACGGAGGCGTCGCCGATCGATGACAGCGCTGTGACCTGCGAGGACGTTCGGGATCCGGAGTCCGGCGACCGGGCTCGACCGCACCCTCGCCGCCCGCCGACGTAACAGTTCAACTGCCGAATAGTTAAAGTATCGAACTGTCAGGTACGCTCGAGCTGCGTTCGAGACTCGGAGCGCGGAGGACAGGCGTAGCGGCACAAGGCCGCCGAGCTAGCCGCTCCTCCGCCGACTCCGAAATCCAGCACCGCAAAGACCCTTGGAAGGGATCTATGAAGATCGGATTGGCGAGTTATGGAGCCGGCCCGCTACCAGAACTGATGGCAGAGATCGAGCGTGCGGCCGGATCCGGCTTCTCCAGTTTCTGGCTCGGCGAACACGGTGGGTGGGACCCGTTGACGGTGTTCGCCGCGGTGGGCGATCGCGCACCGGGGATCCAACTCGGCACGTCCGTCATGGCGACGTACCCGAGGCATCCACTCGCCCTCGCCGCTCAGGCCCTGACAACCCACGCCGCCACCGGTGGACGGCTGACTCTGGGCATCGGCCCGAGTCACCGACCCACAGTCGAAGGGAGATACGGGCTGACGTGGCAGCCCCCGGTCGAACACACGAGAGAGGTCCTCGAGGTCGTCGGACCGGTCCTGCGCGGAGAGGACGTCCAGGTCCACGGCAAGTCGATCACGGCCTTCGGTGGGGTGGCCGCGCCGGGAACGACAGCTCCATCCGTCCTGCTGGGCGCGCACGGTCCACGGATGCTCCGCCTCGCCGCCGAGCTCACCGACGGCGTCCTCACGCAATGGGCGACGCCCCGGTTCCTCGACGAGTCCCTGGTGCCTGCCGTCGTCTCGGGGGCTGCAGTCGGGGCTCAACCTCGCATCGTCGTGGGGCTGCTCGTCTCCGTGACCTCCGATATGGACGCGACACGCCGGCGTGTCGGCGAGGAATTCGGAGCTGCCGCAACCGTTCCCACGCTTCGTGCGATGCTCGACCGGCAAGGATCCGGAGGAGCGGAAGACACCCTTGTGGCCGGTGACGAATCGGCTGTGGAAGCGGAGATGCGCCGTTTCGCCGATGCCGGCGCAACCGAGCTGGTCATGCTCCCGGTGGGCTCGCCCGAGGACCAGGCCAGGACGGTTGGGCTGCTGGCGGATGTCGCTGCGCGCAGTTCCGGCGCCTGGGCTGTCTCTGCCGGCAGCGGCCGCGCCTCGTCCTGAAGCGCAGCGGCCAGGAGATCCCGCCTTCGGCCTGGCAGGGCACGAGGCAGCGGCGTTCTCCCGCTGGTACCGGGGATGGACCGATATCGACTGAGCATTCACTCGATGGCCCGATCGCCGATGTCGACGACGACCTTTCCCGATCCTGTGCCTGTCGCGACCACCTCGTGGGCTTCGTCGACCGTTTCCAAGGTGAAGCGGTGGGGGTCGAGGCGTGGCGCGAGCACTCCGGCGTCTGCGAGGGCAGTTGCCTCACGCAGGATCTCGCCGTGGTGGTCTCGCCCGTGTCCGGTCAGCATCGGCGCCAACGTGAACACCCCTGAGTAGGTCGCGTTGCGGAACGACAGGGGCGCGAGGTTGTGCGTGCCCCAGCCGAGTGCGCTCACCACGTGGCCGGTGTAGGCGCGGGCCGCGGCGAAGGACGCATCGAGCACGGCACCGCCGACGGTGTCGAAGACGACATCGAACCCCTCGCCGTCCGTGTGCTCGGCGACGTAGCTCTCGACGGGTGTTGTGTAGTCGATCGTGGTGGCGCCGAGGCGTTTGATGGTGTCGAGACTGCGGGCCGACCCGGTCGCGAAGACCTCGGCGCCGCGCGCCTGGGCGATCTGAACGGCCACATGCCCGACACCTCCGGCGCCGCCGTGCACCAGCACTCTCTGCCGGGGGCGCACCTGGGCCCGGTCGACGAGGGCCTCGCATGCGGTGATCACGACCAGTGGTAACGCCGCGGCCTCGCGAAGGCTGAGACACTGCGGTGCGGGGGCGAGCAGCCGGGCGTCCACGGCCGCGAACTCGGCGAGCGAGCCTTGTAGATCACCCACCCCACCCGTGAGGCCGTAGACGCGGTCGCCTCGGTCGAAGCCGGTGACGGCCGCGCCGACGTCCTCGACCACGCCGGCGAGGTCCAGCCCGAGCACCGCGGGGAGCTGGATTCGGGCATGTGCAGCCTCTCCTGCCCGAATCTTGGTGTCCAGCGGGTTGACACCGCTGGCCACGATCTCGACAAGCACCTGGTCCGCGGCGGGGACGGGGATGGGGATCTCGGTGACGGCGGGCGCTTCGCCGAACCGTTCCAGCACTGCAGCACGCATCCGGCGCTCGCCTCTCTCGAACTTGCGGTCCACGATCAGAGAGCGCTCGCCGCGCTGATCGCGACCTCGTGGTCCTGTTGCGGAGAACCACCTCCGGCGCCGACGGCGCCGATCACCACGCCCGCGCTGTCGGCCACCGGGACGGCACCTGCGACGAACGCCAGCGGGAGGACGGTGGAGGTCGGGATGGTGTAGAGCGGAGCGCCGGGCTGGACGGCGCTCGCGAGGTCGGCGGTGGCCGCACCGAAGTACACCGACGTGCGCGCCTTCGACAGCGAGGTGTCGATCGATGCCAACGCGGCGCCGTCCATCCGGCTCACATGCACCACGTTTCCGCCGCCGTCCACGATCGTGACCGTGTAGGGGATGCCGATCTCTTCGGCCTTTTTCGTAGCGGCGACAGCAAGCCGGTGTGCGCTCTCCAGCGACAGAGTCACTGGAGAGATCTGGGCCATGGACGTGGTCATTCTGGTTCTCCTTCGTTGTTGTTGCGTCGGATCGGTTGATTCAGGGCGTGACGTCGATCAGAACCTTGCCCACCCAGTGGTTCTCGACTGCTTCATGTGCCTCGCGGGTCCGTCTCAGCGGGTAACGCGCGATCGGCAAACCGTGCTTGTCGCCGACCCCGAACGCGCCCGCGGCGACGGCTGCGCTCACGGCCGTGACGGCATGGTCCTTCTGCTGCGTCGAGGTCGTGTAGGTCAGAATGAACTGGAACTGCACGTTCTTGACCATGCTCGGGAACGACGGGATCGTGAGCTTTCCCTCCCGGCCCGCTGTGTAGATCGCGATCGTGCCGCCCGGTGCGAGCATCTCCACGTCGGACATGAGATTGACCGACGGTGCCACCTCGACGACGACGTCCAGGCCGTCCGTGGTCGCACGCCGCACCTCTGCAGCCACATCCCCGGTGGCATCGATCACCTCGTCGGCTCCTGCGGCCGAGGCGAGCTCCGCCTTGGCAGCGCTGGTGACCGTCGTGAGGACCCGAGCACCTGCCCATGTGGCGAGCTGGATGGCGGCGTTGCCGACGGCACCGGCGCCTCCCACTACCAGCACGACCTTGCCCGTCAGCGCTCCGGGCTCGAGTTGGGCAGGCCCCTCGGCAGCGCAGGTGAGCGCCCGGTGCGCGGTGAGCGCCGGGATGCCCAGTGCGGCCCCGACGTCGAACGGGACGCCGTCAGGAAGCGGTACGACCTGGCGCCGGGGCAGGACCACGTACTCCTGCGCGGTGCCGTTGGAGCGCATCCAGGCGGCGTCCCACACCCATACCCGGTCGCCGACCGCGAGGCCGTCGACCCCCGGACCCACGGCGTCGACGACGCCGGCCCCGTCCTGGTTGGGGATGTGCGGGCCCGCGGTGCCGTCGGTGGTACCGCGGCCGGAACGAGCACCGACGTCGGTGGGATTGACGCCCGACACCACCATCCGCACACGTACTTCTCCCGTCCCCACATCCGGAATCTCGCGCTCCACCAGGTGAAGGACGCTTGCGGGTCCCGGTTCTTCGAACATCACCGCTAGCAACTGGATCTCCTCTCGAGCGGTAGTCGGTCTGACGTGTGCTCGAGTCTCGGCGTCGGACGGCGCGCGACCATCCATCGGTCGACTGGCCATGCGAGGCGATTCCCACCCGTCGCGCACGAGCGGGCGGACTACCGTCGAAGGCGACCTCACGGACAGCCCCCGGGTTTCAGCCGAGCGGGAGGGAGAAGCCATGGCGGAGTCGGCAGAGCTCGGAGAGCTGGTGCGTGCCTTCCGCCATGCCGCCGGTATGACCCTCGAGGATCTTGCGGAGCGATCGGGTGTGAGCGTGCGGGCGATCAGCGACATGGAGCGCGGTCGCAGCAGGAACCCGCAGGCGCGCACCGTGATGGCCCTCGCCGACGCGCTTCGCCTACCCGATGACGACCGCAAGCTCCTGCTGCACGCGGCCAGGACAGGCCGGTCCCGGCCCGCACCGGCGCCGTTGTGCGAACTGCCCCCGGACATCCCGGACTTCACCGGACGCTCCGCGGAACTCGCGACGCTCACCTCGGCGCTCGTCGACCGTGACGGACGACCGGCTCCCATCGTGATCTCCGGGGCGGGTGGCCTGGGCAAGACGGCACTGGCAGTCCGCGCGGCATGCAGCACGCGTGGCGAGTTCCCGGACGGGCGGCTGTTCGTCGACCTCCGTGGGAGCGACCCCGAGCCGCTCGACCCCTACGTTGTGCAGTTCCGCCTGCTGCGCGCGCTCGGCGTCGACGCCGAGAGGATCCCCTCGCTCCACACCGACCGCACGCAGGTGTTACGGCGCGTCGTGGCTGACCGGCGCGTGCTGCTGCTGCTCGACAACGCGGCGGACGAGGCACACATCCGGCGCCTGCTGCCCGGTCCGGGCGGCAGCGCAGCGCTCATCACCAGCCGGCGGACTCTTGCCGGACTCGAACACGCACGTCGCGTCACACTCGGTCCGTTCAGTGACGCCGACGCCGACGGCATGCTGCGGGCCGTCGTCGAACACGATTCCGCCGCGAACCCAGCACCCGCACTGATCCGGTCCGTCGCCCAGCTGTGCGGCAACTACCCCCTTGCGCTGCGGATCGCGGGCAATCGCATGCTGAGCAGGCCGGGCTGGACCCTCGAGACCCTGGTCAACCGGCTCGCCGACGAGGAGAGCCGGCTCGACCACCTGTCCGCCGGGGACCTGCAGATCCGCGCTGCATTCTCCGTGTCCTACGGCCAGCTGGAACCAACCACCCGGCTCGTGTTCCGGAGGCTGGCGCTGGTGCCCGGCCCTGACACGGGAGCCGCCCTGGCCTCGGTGCTGACCGAATTGCCCGTACACGAGGTCGACCGGCGCCTCGACGACCTCATCGAGCTCGGTCTGCTCGTTTCGGCCGCCGACCAGCGCGCCGGGTTCCACGACCTGATCCGGCTGTTCGCCCGGGAGCAGCTGGTGGCCGAGGACACCCGCGAGGCCGTCGAGGCGGCCCGTCGGCAGATGGTGTCCTGGCTGCTCGCCACGGCCCGTGTTGCCGGGAGTTGGTTCCAGCCGAACCGGCAACGCAGCCCCGAGCCGTCCGACCTGGCGATGGCTTTCCCCGACCTGGCGTCGGCACAGCGCTGGCTGGAGGCCGAGAGCGAGAACTGGCTCGGCGCGCTGCGTCAGGCTCTCGGGACGGCTGACTACACCGCGGTCGTGAGCACTGTCGACGCACTCCAGGGGTTCTCCAGCAGATGGGTCAACTGGCGGCACTGGCCCGAGGTCTTCACCTTGTCCACGACAGCTGCGGAGAAGCTCGGCGACCCGTACAAGTCGGCGAAGCACGGTGAGGGTCTCGCCCAGGCCGAAGCCGCCCGGCTGACCGACGGGGCGTGATGCCGTCAGTCATTCGACGGGTGGCTCGCCTCCTGTCGCCCGCGAAAGTAGAACGGTGTCCACACCAGCCGTAGAGATCGCGAACGCGTTCACCCCACTCGGTCGAAGTGACCAGGGCGGGCGCCCGGACGCGATGCAGCTGCAATACCAGGAGGGCTACGTCTACGTCGGCCACCTGTTCTCCGGCGGATTCTCGGTCGTCGACGCTCGTAACCCACGGGACATGACCACCGTCGGTTTCCACGCCGCACCTCCCGACACCTGGAACATCCACCTGCAGGCGGCCGATGACCTACTCCTGGTGATCCACGCCAAGGACCTGTGGAAGGAGTTCTCGGCGGAGCAGAACTACTACCAGGGCTCGGTCGGGACCCGCCTCGCGGGAACACGGCGGACCTGGTCTGCCGGCGTCGCCATGTTCGACATCTCGAACCCCGCCGAGCCGCGGCAGATCTCCTTTCTCGACGTGGACGGGGTCGGGGTGCACCGTCTCTGGTACACCGGCGGGCGCTGGGCGTACGCGTCCGTTCTCGCCGAGGGATTCACCGACTACGTCTTCAGGGTCATCGACCTGAAGGACCCTGCGAAACCCCGGTGGGCGGGCGAATGGTGGCTTCCCGGGATGAACAGCGCGCGCGGTGAGAGCCCGACCTGGGACACCGGACGATGGCGCTACGCCCTGCACCACGCGATCATCGACGGGGACACGGCGTACGCGTCCTGGCGCGACGGCGGCCTGACTCTGCTGGACATCCGCGACCGCGAGGCACCCGAGCTGATCTCACACCGCAACTGGTCGCCCCCGTTCGGAGGCGGGACGCACCCGGCGGTGCCGCTGCCGGCCCGCGAACTGCTCCTCGTCGCCGATGAAGCCACCGCGGACAACCTCCAGGACGGCCTCAAGCACGTCTGGGTCTTCACCATCGCCGACCCGACGAACCCGATCAGTATCGCGACGCTGCCGACGCCGGCCGAGCAGGACTACGCCCGCAAGGGTGGCCACTTCGGGCCGCACAACCTGCACGAGAACCGCCCGGGCAGCTTCGTCTCCGACACGTTGATCTTCGCCACCTACCAGAACGCCGGGGTGCGATCTTTCGACATCTCCGACCCGTACCGGCCGAAGCCGGTCGGGGCGCTGCTTCCAGGTCCGCCGGCGAAGCTCATGGACCCGCGCCCTGGACGCCCATGCGTGATCCAGACCGCGGATGTCCACGTCCGACCCGATGGCGTGCTGTTCTGCACCGACTACAACGCCGGGCTGCTGAGCGCCCAGTACGACGGCTGACGGGTCAGACCAACGGTCGCTCCGGCGGTAGTGCCTGCCGGAGCTGGTGGCGCTGGGTGATACCGAGCCGGAGATAGACGTTGTGGAGATGGGTGCTGACGGTCCGCGGTGACAGCTGGAGCCGGTCGGCCACCTCGCGGTTCCGCAGGCCCTCTGCGGCAAGCCGGGCGATCTGGAGTTGTTGCGCCGAGAGAAAGGCGACGTCTGCCGGCTTGCCGCGGTGGTCGGGATCGCCGCCGCCGGCCCTGATCTCGACACAGGCGGATCTGGCGAACACACGCGCGCCCAGCGCGCCGAACCCCGAGAACGCCTCGGTCAGCCGGCGCCGCGCATCCAGCGGCCTGCGTTGCCTGCGCAGCCATGATCCGTAGTGCAGCCGTGCGAGCGCGAGCAAGAATGGCCACGATCCGGCCCGCGGATGGGAGATCGCATATCGGAACCGCCGCTCGGTCTCGGTGTCGTCAGCGAGAAGCGCGTAGGCCTGGGTCAACTGCAGCTGCGTCAGGATCACCGGGTGTGTCCCGTGTGCCTGACGCACGGACTCGAGGACCGGGAGAGCGACAGCGCGCGTGCCCGTGCGGGCGGCCGCCATCGCGAGCCCGATCGCGTCGGCACCATCGGGCCGCATCGTTCCCGCGTGCGCTTGCATCTCGATGGCGGCCAGGAAGTCGCGGGAGGCGGTGTCGAAATCGTCGGCGGCGAGGGCTGCATACCCGAGTGCGCGCAGCAGCCCGACGCGCGCCGTCCGGTTGCTCTCCAGGCAGAGGCCCGGCCAGCCCTCTTCGGCGAGTGAGCGCGCGGTCGGGGCGTCACCCCGAAAGGCGGCGAGGACGGCACGCAACGCCGCGAGGTGCACCCGCAGAACCGGTAGGTCCCGCGCGGCCGCGAGTTCGGCTGCGGAGTCGAGGCCCCGCTCGGCGGCATCCCAGCGCCCTGTGTCGATCAGGCCGCGGATCAGAGCCGGCCATGCCTCGGGAAAGACTGCCGTGCCCTCCCCGGGGCAGGATTCGTCGAGAACCTCCGACCGCAGCGTGATCGCGAACTCACTGTCGTCGAGCGCGTCGGCGATCGTTGCCAGGGCCAGCCGGTCCATCGCCGGTATCCCTGCCACCTGGTCGTGCTCGGGGGGAAGCAGTTTCCGGTGGTCCGGCGCGCAGGCGGGGTCGACGGTCACCGCCGCGAACGCACGCTGGAGCTCGAGATCAGCCGCGCCGAGATACGGGGTCGGGGTCGGGACGACCGGTCGGCCTGCCACGGCGTCGAGCAGGGATGTGGCAGCGTCGCGATGAACGCTCAGCCCGGATTGGGCCGCCACCACAGCACCGCAGACCGCCAGACCCAGTGCTGTGGCCTGGTCGATGAATGGATGACTGCCGGCCGTGCGAACGATGAGGGCCATGGCCTCGCGCTGGTGTCCGTCGCGCGAGAGCGCCATTGCGGCGGCGCTCGCGGCGCTGCAGCGCAGGTCCGGCTGTTCGGTGAGCCGGTCGACGTGTGCGGCGAGTTCGCGGGTCCAGTCGATGTGCCCCGCAGCCGACGCCGCAAGGGTGGCCAGCACGTAGCGACGAGCGGCGAGTTCGCTGTCCGTCGACAGCTCGGCCGCGCGCTGCGCTGCGACCGCCGCGTGCGTCATACGCCCCTCGTCGCGGGCCTTTCGGCTCTCCGCCTCGAGGATCGCGGCAGTGCGTGCGTCACAGCCGAGCGGCAGCATCGCCTGGTGCATGGCGCGTTCGAACGAGGGGTGGCGGATGGCGTCCGCGAAGTCGGCATGCACCCGCCGGCGCTCCACAGCGGGTGCCGAGTGATAGACCGCGACCGCGACCAGGGGGTCCGGAAAGACGACGTCGTCGTCGCGGAGCTCGACGAGACCGGCGGCTACGGCGGGCTCCCACACCTCGGGGTGCATCGAGGACCGGCCTGCTGCGCTCAGCACCGCGGCGAGTGGTTCCCGGCCCGTACGTCCGGCCAGGTACAGGAGGGTGTTCCGGGTGGCATCGGGGAGCGCACCGATCTGCCGCGCGTACGTCGACCGGATGCGCAGGGTCTCCGGGATCTCCCTGTCTCCGAATGCGTGGCAGAGCTCGACGATCGCGCGCGGATTCCCCTTGGCCTGGCGGAACACTTCGTAGGCGGCGAGTCCGGTGAGGCGTGAGGGCTGGCGGCGCTGCAGTCGCGCCGCGCCAGGTGCATCGAGTGGCGGCAGTCCGTAAAGCTGAAGGTCCGGCCGGATGAGGCCCGCGGCCGCCGAGGATCGGCTGGTCAACAAGAACACGATCGGCTGTGCCCGCAGCCTCTCGGTCATCCTCAGTAGCGTGTCGGCGGCAATGGGCTCGAGACGGTCCACGTCGTCCACGGCGACCAGAACGGGTTGCTTCCGCGCCGCCCGGCTCAGCCACTCCGCCACGTCAGCCGCGGACTGGTCAGGGACGTCATCGTGCATGGGGGAGCCGGACTGCTGTCCGTTGGCACCTGTCCGATACCGCTCGGCCGGACACATCGCCGGGGTCACGACGAAGTACCCCTCCGCCCGGGCTCGGTGCATCGCAGCTTGCAGGAGGACCGACCTGCCCATGCCGGGGTCGGCCGCGATCAAGCCTGCTGCTCCGGTCGACCGGTTCGGATCGATCAGGTCGAGGACCGGATCCCAGCCCGGGCAGAAGGTGCCGAGGGATTCGGTGTGATCGCTATGTGGCGACTCGATCATGTCACTCCGGAATGACGTCCGGCAGCTGGCGGCGGTTGACGACGCCGAGCTTCGGAAAGATCTGGTACAGGTGGGATCCGATCGTGCGCGGCGAGAGCAGCAATCGATCCGCGATCGCGCGATTGCTGAGCCCCTGCGCCGCGAGTCTCGCGATGAACTGCTGCTGCGCTGTCAGCAGCGCGAACCCGTCGCGAGCCCCGGCGGCCACCGACACCCCCGCGGAGCGGAGACGGGCCCGAGTGGCGGCTGCGTCCCGGTCGGCGCCGAGGCGGACGAATCCATCGTGTGCGGCGGCGAGCAGAGGACGGGCGTCGACGAACCGGCGACGGCCGCGTAACCAATGGGCGTAGTCGGCCATCGCGAGCGCATGGTCATAGGGACGCTCGATCGCAGCGTGTTCGGCCGCCGTGCGCAGAATCGACTCGGTGCCGGGATCTCCGGTGCCGGTGAGCAGCGCGGTTGCATGGTCGGCCAGCAGCTTCCGGCGTGCCGAGCCACCGGCGCCGCGCCGGACGCCGACGACGGCCCGGGCGGCCGCCTCCTGCTGGTTCGCCTTCGCCGCTGACCGGGCGAGCTCGACGACCGCCCGGTAAGACCACGTGAAGTGCACCGGCTCCCCGTCCGGTCCGAACATCGCCAGGTAGTGCGTGCAGGCGAGCGCATGGTCGCCGGCCGCGGCGAAGACACGCCCCGCCGCACGGTGGGCGAGGCAGCGGACCAAGCGACTGTCGGACTGGGGACGGCTCGACCAAGGGTCCAGGATGTGGAGAGCCTCCCGGGCAGCGGCATCGTCACCGCGCAAGGTCTGCAGGACGATCGCCTGAGCGGCGATCGCCCGGCCCAGTAACGGAAGGTCGCCGGCAGCAGCGATGTCCGCCGCTTCGGCCCGCACCGTGGCTGCCTCCTGCCACAGCCCGCACTCGGTGAGGGCATCGAGCAGCATGACGAAGCTGAACGGGTGGGCGCCCTGGGCCCTGTCCTCGCGCAGAAGGTGACGTGCACGCCGTAGGTGTCCGGCGGCGGCAGTCGGCGCGTCCGAGATCCAACTGGTGGTTCCCAACGCCAGGAGCCGCATGACCTCGCCTCGGCCGCTCGGAGGTTCGTGCAGGTCGAAGTCCTGTTCAGGGGGCCATTCGGTCGGATCGCAGATCGCCCTGCCCGAGGTGACCACAGCGGCGCGAGCCGTTTCGGGGCACAACTCGTCACCCGGTTCGGAGCGAGCCGTGAGGCTCTCGGCACGGCACGCGACGTCGGCAGCCACGTGGCGCAGCGATGGTTCGCCGCTCACCAACGCTGCCACGCCGACAGCCGCGGTCAGGGCCGTGGCCACGCCCTGATCCCGTAGGCCGCTGTCGAACAGCCGGCGGACCTGGAGAACAGCGGTGGGCGCGGGCTCGTGAAGTGGAAGGTGCTGACCGGCGCTCGCCATCGCGGCTCCGAGCACGTCCGGGTCGTCGGTCAGGTACGTGACCCGCTCGCAGAGCTGCCGGCACCACGCGTAGTGGCCGCTCAACGTGGCGAGGTGCGCGGCCCGGGCGTACCGGCGGGCGGCCTCGGAGGCTCGGTATGTGTAGTCCGCCGCGCGTTGCAGGGCACCGGCCGCCTCGACGTGCCGGCCGTGCCGGTGCGCGATGTCAGCAGCCGACTCGAGCAGGGACGCGACCTCTTCGCTGGGCTCTGCAGCGGCGTTGGCCGAGTGCCAGGCATGCCGTTCCACGTCGTGCGCCAGACAGCCGGCCAGCGCCCGGTGCGCCAGCCGCCGATCGTGCTCCGACGCTCCGAAGTAGCACGCCAGGCGAACAGCGGGATCCCGGAAACCGACGCGGTTGCCCACGACCGTGATCAAGCCCGCTACTTCGGCAGGACCGCAGTCGGCGAGGTCCGCGTCAGCCGAGGACAGCACGGCCTGCAGGCCGTCGTGCTCGTCAGCCGCCGCAGCGCAGAGCAGAACCCGGCGGGTGGCGGCCGGTAGATGGTCGATCTGACCGGCGTAGGCATGGCGGATCCGCTCCGGGACGCCCAGCCCGTACTCCCCGCGTGGAAAGCGGTCGGCGCTGACTGCGCTGTTGGCGAGCTCGATGACGGCCAACGGGTTGCCGCCGGCATGGCGAAGGAGCTCGCGCCGGTTCCATCCCGTCGGCACGCTCGACTGCAGACCGAGCAGGACCGCGGCCTCCGCGGCGGCCAGCGGGCCGACGTGCCATACGGGCAGGTCCGCGTCGAGGTGGTCGGGCGGCAGGACGCCGCGGGCCGCGAACAGCAGGAGTACACGCTCATTGCTCAGCCTGCGGCTGAGGTGGGTCAGCACTGCGAGGGCCTGATGGTCCGCGTCCTGTGCGTCATCGATGACGACAGCCACGGGCCGCTCCCGTGCCGCTACCCGAACCAGCGCCAGCAGTGCCCGGCGCAGCGCCATCGGCTCGGACACGGAGTCGCCGGTGCCCGCGTCGGCCATGAGCTCCTGCAGCGGCCTGCGCAGGGACCACGGTAGCCGCGTCGCGACGTGCGCCAACGGCGCGACGAGCCGGCCCAGCAGCCCGCAGCCCGCGGTTGATCTCCCTGGTTCGGGAATGATGAGGAAACCCTGCTGCCGTGCTAGGGCGACGCCAACGAGCAGCAGGCTCGTCTTGCCGATACCCGCCTCGCCGAGGAGCAGCAGCCTCGCCGAACCGGTGGCCGCGTCGTCGACGGTCCGCGCAAGGAGATCGCGTTCGGCGGACCGGCCGACCAGGTCAGGTACCGGACCGTGTGCTGTTCCCGCCCGCGTACGGCCTTCTCCGACGAGCATCGTCCTCCGATCGTTGAATACGTCGGCCTCCGAGGTAACCCGGCCGGTTCTGCGCTCGCCATGCAGAACACAGGCAATAGTCGGAAGGCAGTCATATGACTTACGGGTCGGATCGGACTCCGGCGGCATAGTTCGTACACGCGGTCAAGCCCTCTGTGATCCCGACTCGGCCAGTCGTTCTGTGGATGGCTGCTCCTCACGCCCCGGGCACCCTCGCGTGCACAGCGCAACGGGAATGTGCCGAAGTGATCCGGGAGGGTCCGTCGACGTGGTGACCATGAATGTCGCGACCCTGCGCGGACTGCTCCCGGATTGGTTCATCAGGACCATTGCCTTCGGTTCGGCGCCGGCGCCCTGGCGTGACTCGGTGCGGTCGGCGGTCACGGTTCCTGCGGTGGCGGGAGTCGGGTATGCGATCGGTGGGCCGGGGACCGCGCTGATCTCGTCGTTGTCGGCGCTGCTCGTCGTCCTGAGCGAACGCAGCGGAACGACCGGACAACGGACGCTGCGCTCTGCATGTGCCCTGGCCGGCGGCACGCTCGCCATGGTCTTCGGCCCCGCCACCGGTGGCACCGGGTTCGCCCCACTGCTCGTCGTGCTCACGTTCGGGCTCGTCTCCGGCCTGCTGAGCGCACTGGGCTCGGGGCTGTCGTTCGCAGGGATGCAGCTCCTGGTCCAGATGGCGGTGGCAGGAGGCGTGCAGATCGACATCTCCACAACCACAAGGGTGACCGCCTACGTCCTGGGCGGCCTCACCGCGATCTCGGGGATGTGGCTGCAGAGCGCTCTCGAACGCACCGACCGCCTGTACGCGACCGCGCTCTCGCAGGCCGTCAGGGCGCTGGGCGCATACGCGAACTCACCCGCGGGTGGGGACGCGAGCGAGTTGCGCCGTGCCATGGAGACCACGCTCGCCGCCGCCGCCCAGCTGATCTTGACCGCACGGCCCATCAGGAGAGCGCGCCGGGCGAAACTCGCGCTCTACCGCAGCGTGCTCGCCCGGGTGAGCGTGCTCGTGACGGTTGTCCGGTCCAGGTCTGTGGACGCGCGCACGGCCGAGGCGCTGCGCGCATACGCCGAAGAGATTGCCGCGATCACGCCGTCCACCCGGGTAGAGCCGCACCTGACGGCCCCGGTCGCAGCGCTCCTGCCGGCAACCTCACTGGAGCCGCCGCGTCCTGTCCCGGTGCGACGCATCGTCTCTGCGCAGCTGGGGCACCGCCGATCCTGGCAGTTCGTCGCCCGGCTGCTCCTGTGCCTCCTCGTCGCAGAGTTCCTCCGGCAGATCACTCCGTTCGGCCACTCCTACTGGATCGTCCTGACCGTTGCGCTCTGCCTCAAACCCGACTTCGCGTCGGTGTTCTCCCGCACGCTGCAACGTGGCATCGGCACCGGGCTGGGAGTGGTCATCGGCTGGGGCGCGACCTTCTTCGCCGCTGGATACTCGGTCCTGCCTATCCTGGCTGTGCTGTGCGCGGCGATCCCATGGGCAGTGCGGCGGAACTACTGGGCGTTCTCGGTGATCATCACGCCGCTCGTCCTCCTGCTCCTCGACTACGGCGGCACCGTCGCTCCGGATGTGTTGCTACAGCGCCTCGTGAACACCGCAACGGGCTGTACGGTCGTCCTCGTCGTCGGATACGCCCTCGTGCCGGGGACGTGGTGGCCTCCGGTCGACCGGGAACGCGAACGGGTGGAGGCCGACCTCGCACGAGTCACAACCACCCAGCCGATCGCTTCCCTCGTCGATCGGTCGCTCCAACGTGCAGCGATCGCCTCCACACTGCAAGCCATGCGGGACCGTGCCGCACAGGCGAACAGCGAGCCGAGACCGATCAGGGTGCGCGCGCTGCGGTGGGCACGAGTCGCGACCTGCCTCGAGGACCGCCTCATGTCCGCGTCCGAACCCCTCACGGGCGGGACCACCCCGCACTGCAGTGCGCCCGTCGCGGAATGCCTGCCCCGACCGGGCGATGGGCTGGAGGCGTAGCGTTTCCGCGCGAGATCTGAGCACAGGCTGTATCCGTGTGTTTCCATCATTTCTTGCTCGTGCCCGCGGATCATTCGGCTGTGGTACGTGGGCTGTGTCCGTCGTGGGTCGCGGTGCTCGGCGCCAGTCATCCGTACGATGGCCGGTCGCGGTTTCAGGGGCAGCCTGGTCGAGGTAATACCCTGACCATCAATGCCGCCCGGCGAATCCTGCGGTAGCCGACTCGCACATCCATACATCAAAAGGAGATCCATGTCCTCCGACTCTGCTTCAGCTACTTCCGGCGCGACCCCATTGGGTAGCTGGGTCGCTCCTGACTACGAGGTCGTCGCAGAAATCGACGATCTGATGCCGACCGGCGTGACCGTCACGGACGACGGGCGCGTTTTCGTCTCCTTTCCGCGGTGGGGCGACGACGTGCCTTGCACCGTCGCCGAGGTCGTGGACGGCAAAGTGGTGCCCTATCCCAGCCGTGAGCTCAACGAATGGAGCGAGGAGAGGAACGCGGACCAGCTGGTCTCGGTGCAGAGCGTGATCACCGACCCGGCCGGCCATGTGTGGTTGCTCGACACGGGAAGTCTCGCGTTCGCGCCCTGGCTGGAGAACGGTCCGAAGCTGGTCGAGGTCGACCCCGCGACCGACCAGGTGGTCCGCGTCGTTCGACTGGACCCGGCCGCGGTCACTCCCACGACGTACCTCAACGACGTGCGTTTCGACTTCTCGCGCGGCACCGGCGGATACGCCTACCTCACCGATTCCCAACCGGAAGGCGCGTTGGTCGTGGTCGACCTCGGTTCGGGGGAGAGCTGGGGACGCCTGCGGGGGCACGTGACCACCTCGGCGACCGAGGGGTTCCGAGCGGTCGTGCAGGGTGTCGTCCGGGAGAACTACCGGGTTGGAGCCGATGGCATCGCGATCAGCGCGGACGGCAGTCTCCTCTACTACTGCCCGCTGTCCAGCAGGCGTCTCTACAGCGTCGAGACTGGCGCTCTCATCGACCGCTCGCTCACCGACGAGCAGGTGGCCGCGACCATCCAGGACCTGGGCGACAAGGGTGCGTCGGACGGGTTGGAGTCCGACACCGACGGGGCTGTGTACGCCACTGCCTACGAGCACAGTGCGGTACTCAAACGCGACGCCGACGGCACATGGTCGACGTTGCTCCACGGTCCGGACCTGTTGTGGCCGGACACCCTCGCCCTCGCCGGCGACGGCTTCCTCTACGTGAGCGTGAACCAGCTCCCGCGGACCCCGCTTTTCAATGCCGGGGTGGACACGCGGGTGCCGCCCTACCAGATCATTCGAGTGTACGTCGGCGCCGGCCCGGTCCGGCTGACCGGCGTTGCCTGAGAGGACCCCGGTGTCAAGACTCCGAGCGGCGAGGGCCCTGTCAGAAGATGGAGGTGTTGTAGGTGTCCACGCCCAGGAGTGAACGGCCGTAGAGCTCGTCGGACGTGGTGGGGTCGATGAGCGCGTGCTGGATCAGCGTGTTCACGTCACGCCAGTAGCGCTGGATCGGTACCGCGTTCTGCACCGCTGATGCACCGCTGGTCCGGTATAGGGTGTTGACGCAGCTCTGGGCGTGCTTGGCACACCACCCGAGATAGGCCTTGGTGAGGATCCGGTCCGCGGGGGATGGGGTCCTGCCGGTGTTCTTCTCCATGCTCCGGATCGCCTCGATCGCGAACAGTTCGGCGCATCGCAGGTCGCGAGCCGCGTCTGCCAGCGCCAGCTGGGTACTCGGGGCCTCGGCCCGGCTCGTGTAGATCGTGCCGGTTATCCCGCGGCTCCCGATCCGTTCGCGCCATACGTCCATCGCGCCGCGAGCGATACCGACGAACGCAGGCGTGGACAGCGCGAGGAACAGCTGGACCGCGGGATACCGGAAGTAGTCATTGGCCGCGTAGCGACCCTGATGCGGATACCGGCCGCCGGCGAGTGCTGCGATCGGGACGACCCGGCGGTCGGGGACGAAGACGTCGTCGGCGGACACGCTGTTGGTGGCGGTGCCTGCCATCCCGGCGGCGTCCCAGTCGTCGCCGATCTCCAGAACGTCCGTGGGCACCACGCACACGACGGGCTCCGAGGTGTCGCCGTCCGGACAGATCGCGGCGATTCCTGCCCACTGGGAGTGGCGCCCGCCCGTGTTCCATCCCCATCTTCCGGTCACCCGTACGCCCCCGTCGACCGGAACGGCCGTTCCCGTGGTGGCGACGAGCGCCGATATACGCAGGTCCGGGGTTGAGTAGATCTCGTCGGCGGCCTCGTCGCTCAGCATCGCCGGCCAGGGCGCCGCAGCGCAGAAGATCGAAGCGATCCATCCGGTGGATGGGCATCCACGCGCGATCTCCGAGAGCACGTCGCTCACCAGAGCGAACGGCGCCTCGTAGCCCCCGCGATCTCTCGGCATCGTCAACCGGAACACACCGGCGTCCACGAGTGCCGTCAGGTTCTCGGGCAGCATGTGGCGCGCCTGTTCGGTGGCACGCGCCCGTTCCCGGAGGACAGGTACCAAGGCGATGACCCGGCCGAGCACGTCGTCGGCGTTGCCCGTCACGACAAGGGCGTCGCTCATCGAACTCCATTCAACCGATGCGGTGCGTCCGTTTCGTGCCGGCGGATACCGCGCCGTGAGCACGGTAATTCTTGTTTGCTCCAGGTCGGCACGTCAAATTCGCGCCGCGAATGATCGTCAACGAAATCTTGCCTAGGTTGCCGGCGTGATGGATGCGTGAGCGAACGGTCAGGGCTTGAGCACATAGCGACCGCGAATCCCGCCCTTGGCAACAGCCCGGTGGGCGTCGGCGACCTGGTCCAGCGGCACGACTGCGTGCACTCGGGTCGGCAGCTCGCCGGATGCGGCCCGGGCGAGCAGGTTGCCGAGTCGAGGGCTGTCGGGGTGCGCCACCACGGCGTGGACGGTGATCCCGCGCTCCGTGGCAGGCACGGCGCTCGGCTGGACGCCGACGAAGGCTCCGCCATCGCGGACCAGAGCGAGGCCGCGCTCCTGTAGCGCCGCACCGTCGGCGACCGCGTCCCAGCCCGGTTCGGCGTGCGTGGTGAAGTCGGCGCCGAGGCTGCGGACGAACTCCTCGTCCTCAGCTCTGGCCAGACCGGTCACGTGCCAGCCGCGGTCCTGTGCAAGCGAGGCGAGGTATGCCCCGACTGCGCCGGCCGCGCCGGTCACCAGCAGCCTGTTGCCGTCGGTGGGCGCGTCGCCGAGCAGGTCGACGATCTGGGCCGCAGCCAGCCCGTTGAGCGGGACTGTCGACGCCGCGGCCAGGTCCAGCCCGTCGGGCACGACGGCGAGATCGGCGGCCGCCACCACGAGCTGCTCGGCGTAGGTACCGAAGTCCCGGTCGAAGCCGGCGACCACGCCGGCTGTGCGGGTGCCGACAGCCAGGTCCACCCCCTCGCCGGTGGCGACGACAGTGCCGGCGAAGTCCCAGCCCAGACCGGTGTGCTCGGGCTGGTTGACCAGTCCCATCGCGTGAAAACGGCCGCCCGCGACCCCCAGGTCGACGGGATTGACGGACGCGGCGGCGATCTCGACCCGGACCTCGCCCGGCCCGGGCTCGACGACGGGAACGTCGATGATCTCGATCGAGCCGGGTCCGCCCGGGGTGCGGACGGCGGCGGTGCGGAAGGTGGACGTCCTCATGGTCTCGCTCCGGAAGGCTTGTGTTCGGCGTTGTCGCACATCACTGTGGATGGGTAACTCTCCGATGGGGAGTGCGCACTTCGAAGTGCGTTAGTCACCCCCCGGTATGAAGGAACGGTCGATGCCAACGCTCACGGCGGCCCAGAAACGGGCACAGGCACGGTCGGACTACGACGCGTTCCTGGCGGGATGCCCCAGCCGCCGGCTGCTCGATCGGATCTCCGACAAGTGGGTCGCGCTGATCCTGGCCGCGCTCGGCGGCGACGGCCCGCACCCTGGCCGCGACGGCGTCGGCGAGCCGCGGGCGATGCGCTACTCCGAGCTGTCCCGCCGACTGGCCGGGGTCAGTCAGAAGATGCTCACCCAGACCCTGCGCTCCCTCGAGCGGGACGGCCTGGTCACCCGCACTGTGACGCCGACCGTGCCGGTCACGGTCACCTACGAGCTGACCGACCTCGGTCTCTCGCTCCACGACCTGATGCGCGGCATCAAGGAGTGGGCCGAGGCGCACATGGACGAGGTGCTCGACAATCGCGAGGAGTACGACGGCCGCGTCGGCTGAACGACCGGTGATCCGCCCGTGACGCCGGCGCTGGGCGGACTGCCTGACCAGCATGCAGCAGCGGGGAATGCCGTGGCGCCATGG
Source organism: Pseudonocardia alaniniphila (assembly GCF_022524485.1). Taxonomy (GTDB): domain Bacteria; phylum Actinomycetota; class Actinomycetes; order Mycobacteriales; family Pseudonocardiaceae; genus Pseudonocardia; species Pseudonocardia alaniniphila. The sequence goes on along the minus strand of NZ_JAKXMK010000040.1, from coordinate 42,624 downwards.
GCGGTTCGGGTGATTTGTGCGCTATGGAATCTACGTACCATCGTTCGGTCCATACGGCGATCCAGGAGTCCTTCGTGACCTGGCGATCGCTGCGGAGGCGTCCGGCTGGCACGGCTTCTTCATGTGGGACCTGATCACCCCCGACGAGTACGACCCACCGGTCGCCGATCCGTGGGTCGTGCTCGCTGCGATTGCGCAGGCCACCACCACGATCCAGCTCGGCCCGATGGTCGTCCCCCTGCCGCGGCGGCGGCCTGCGAAGCTCGCGCTCGAGGCGAGCACGCTGCAGTCGTTGTCCGGCGGCCGGCTGATCCTCGGTCTCGGCGCGGGTGTCGGGTGGGACTACGCGAGGTTCGGTGAGTCCGCGAAGAGATCGGAGCTGGCCGCCCGGCTGGACGAGGGAGCCGCACTTCTGCACGCGCTGTTGTCGGGGGAGCCGGTCGACCACACCGGCACGTACTACCGGGCCACGGACGTCCGTTTCCCGCCCGCGGCGGTGCCCGTCTGGACGAGTGGATTCTGGCCGCGGAAGGGTCCGGTTCGCGCTGCGCGGGGAGCCGATGGGCTGTTCCCGCAGATTCGCGACGAGGCCGACGACTTCCGGCTCCCGACGCCGGATGAGGTTCGCGCGATCCGCGGCGAGTTCGTGGCTGCCGGCGGCCGATGCGACGGCGACCTCGCGATCTGGTCGCCGAGCGAGAAAGCCGCTCCCGACGCCCGGTGCGCGGTGGAGTACGAGGACGCGGGCGTCACGTGGTGGTTCCAGGACGGGTCGGAGCTCTCACCGGACGAGCTGCACGCGCGTATCGCTGCGGGACCGCCCAGCAGCTGACGGTTCAGGCATCAGGCGGATCAGCGACGATCCCGCTCAATGCCAATATGTGCGCCTTCTCGGGGCCTGTCACCAACGTGGCTGCACGATCGGGGTCGGTCGGTCCTGCGCCGAAGGACGGGCAGTCGTCGCGCACCGGGCACACCCCGCACGCGGGGTTGCGGGAATGACATACACGTCGGCCGTGCACGATCACTCGGTTGGATAGCGTGGTCCATTGTTCCCGTGGAACCAGGTGGCCGATCGCCTGCTCGACGTTGGCCGGATCCTCCTCGGCGGTCCATCTCCAGCGGCGCACGACCCGGCCGAAGTGGGTATCCACCGTGATCCCCGGGACACCGAAGGCGTTTCCGAGGATGACGTTCGCCGTCTTGCGTCCGATCCCAGGAAGAGTGACCAGCGCGTCCATCGTGTTCGGCACCTCGCCGCCGAACTTTTCTTCGATCGCGGCGCCGAGACCCATCAACGAGCTGGCCTTGTTGTGGAAGAAGCCCGTGGGGTGGATCAGATCTTCCAGTTCCGCGCGGTCGGCGTGAGCATAATCGGCAGCGGTGCGGTACCGCGAGAACAGCGCTGGGGTCACCTCGTTCACCCGGCTGTCCGTTGCCCGGGCGGACAGGACGGTGGCCACGGCCAACTCGAGTGGAGTGGTGAAATCGAGCTCCCAGCGCGCGTCCGGATAGGCGTGCGCCACGACGTCGATCATGCGTCGTACCCGCTGGGACAGAGCCGTATCCCCTTCTGACGTCGCGGGGAGCGGTTGTTGTCCTTTCCTGCGACTCGATCTCGCGTTGGCAGGCTGTTTCTCTCGCTCTGTCATGATCGTCCTCCGCGGGCATCGGCTGCTCAGGCCATCACACCCAGCCACGTTATGCCTTTGACCGGCGGCCCTCACCACCAGCTGAAGGCGAGCCAGGCGAGGAGGGGGCTACCACGACGGAGACGATTCCGTAGGCGAGCAACTGGCGGGCCAGGCGGCGGCCGGGCCGATGGGTCAGCTGCGCCGAGGATCAGTCCTCCGGTGATCCCGAGGGGGTTGATGTCGACGAGCACCGACGCCAGCGCGAGTGCGAGCACGCCGCCGACGGGGGAGAGCCCATCGGCGACGAGCGCGGGCAGCAGCGGCATGACGGTCACGAACACCGCGATGGAGCTGGCGGCGAACGACGTGATGCCGGCTATGTAGCACAGCACGAGCAGGCTGAGGGCGGGCGACCCGTGGACCTGCAGCATGTCGTTGAGCTGCTTGAAAGCGCCCAGATGCTGCATCAGGCCGACGTAGGTCAACAGGCCGCCGATCAGCAGCACGACACCCCATGGCATTCGGGACACGATCGCGTCCGACTCCGACCGGAGTGCCAACAGCAGGATGACGGTCGCGGTGAGCCCGAGGTAGCCGACGTTGATGTCGAAGCCCACCGAGAGCAGGACGACGGCGACCAGACACCCGACGGTCAGGGAGCGGGCACCACGTGTCGCTGTTCTGGCCGCGGGCGCGGTGGTAACGGTTCCAGACGACCCGACACAAGTCAGGAACGCATCGGTCTCTGAGAAAATTCGCGCGGCGGGTCGGTCGGCGGCCCGAACACGAACTTCCGCACCCGCCGGTGGGTCTTCACCCGCGCCGGCGGGCCAGGTGTGGGGCATCCAGCTTCTCTGTTGAGCGGCCGAACCGGAACGGGCATGAGGCCGGGGGTGGGTTCCGCGTTTCTCGGGTGCCGCCGAGCCCTCGAAGGCAATCCTGGTTTGACATTTCATGATCAGCGTGGAGAATTGAGTGGCCCTTGATGGATTTCATGGTTGGAAGTGCGAGATGGCAAGGGTCACGCAAGTAACGCTCGTCGACGACCTGGACGGTGGCGTGGCTGATAGCTCCGTCGCCTTCGGTCTCGACGGCAAGAACTTCGAGATCGATCTGAGCGCGAAGCGCGCCGCGGAGCTGCGGAGCATTCTGGCTCCGTATGTCGGTGCAGCCCGACGCGCCGGCGGCACCACGGTTCGCCGCCAGCGCGCCGCCGCCTCGTCCCCGCGCCGCGGGGATACCTCGGCAATTCGGGAGTGGGCTGCCGCTCACGGTCATCACGTGTCGGCTCGTGGTCGTATCTCGGCCGCGGTGATCAAGGCGTATGAGAGCCGGGAAAGCGCGGCGGCAGCACCTGTGACTGTTGACGCGGTCGAGGCTGACGCCAAGCCGAAGCGTCGGTCCCGCAAGAAGGTTGCGGACCCGTTCGGGGCCTAGGCAGCCGGCTGATCTCAGCTCGGGTCTGACGAGGGTCACCGGCGCCGATTCCGTGCCGTAGCGGCCGGGACGTCGCCGCCCTGACCTCCCTCGTCAGCGCTCACTCCTGCCCGCGTCACCCGGCTGCGGGCGATCTCGGTGATCCAGTCGCATGAGGACTTTGTCGATGCAGTCGCCATCGTCGACGTTCGAAGCGCATCGCTGGTTGGCGGCTGGTACGAGACCGCGCAGGTGAACGCCACGGCCGAGCCGTAGGTGCGGTCGAACCAGCGGCCGCGGCGCCACCCGACACCGCTTTCGCCGCGGTGCTGTCGTCGTCGCGCGACACGTCGACACCGAGGCGCCGTCATAGTCTGCACGACGACGAGAAAAATCGACGTGGTGTAGATTCTGTGGTGGGGGAGCAGTCCGGCTCCTCTCGAGTTCTCTCTGGAGGAGCAGTGCAGAAGCAGACGTGGCTGGTCACAGGCGTCAGCGCGGGCCTCGGGCGCGCCTTCGCCCAAGCCGCCTTGGCCGTCGGGCACACCGTCGTGGGAACGGTCCGCTCCGAGGAGGACCTGCGAGCCTTCGAAGGGCTCGAACCTGGGTCCGCTCACGGCCGCATCCTGGATGTGACTGACGCCGACGTCGTGTCGAGCGTGGTCGCGGAGGTCGAGCAGAGCGTCGGCCCTCTGGATGTCGTGGTCGCCAACGCCGGCTACGGCCTGGAGGGCACCTTCGAGGAAACCCCGCTGGCCGAGGTGCGACGGCAGTTCGAGGTCAACGTATTCGGCGCAGTGGCCACCCTGCAGGCGGCGCTGCCCCACATGCGTCGGCGCCGCCGCGGGCACCTGATGGCCGTCACCTCCATGGGCGGGCTCATGGCCGTGCCCGGCATGTCCGCCTACTGCGGCAGCAAGTTCGCCCTGGAAGGCATCCTCGAAGCACTGGGCAAGGAGGTCGCACAGTTCGGGATCCACGTGACGGCGATCGAGCCCGGCTCGTTCCGCACCGACTGGGCCGGACGGTCCATGACGCGCGCCACGAGGTCCATCGACGACTATGACGAGTTGTTCACCCCCATTCGTGAAGCGCGGCAGAAGGCAGACGGGAACCAGCTGGGCAATCCGGCCAGGGCCGGGGACGCCGTCGTGCACATCGCGTCGGTCGACCGGCCGCCGGCCCACCTCGTGCTGGGCTCGGACGCGCTGCGCCTGGTCACCGCCGCGCGCACGGCCGTGGACGAGGACATCCGCGCATGGGAGACGCTCTCCCGTACGACCGACTTCGCCGAGGGCGCTCAACTCTGATGCCCGATAACCACCCCGCGCGGCGCCGACGCACCGCCGAACGCAAGGGCGATGTCCGGGAGCGGGCCATTCTGGACACCTGCGAAGCGCTGCTAGCGGAAAAGGGCTACGACGCGATGGCCGTCGGCGACATCGCTCAGGGTGCCGGCATCACACGTGGCGCCCTGTATTTCTACTTCGGCTCCAAGCAAGAAGTCGTCACGGCGCTCGTGGCCCGGACCGTCGAGCACCTGTGGGAGCGCTCCCGGGTCACTGCGGAGACCGACGATCCGCGCCGGGCCATCGCGGCGGCCATGCAGCGCACGGTCGAACTGTGGAACGAGCACGGCCTGGTCATGCGGACGGCGATCGACCTGTCATTGGCCGTACCGGAGATCGGCGAGCTATGGGGCCATACAGCTGACTTGTTCATCGCGGCCATCACCGCTGTCCTGGAACGGGCCGGTGTTCAGGCCGGCACCGAACCGGAACAAGCGTCAGCGATGGCACGCGCCCTGTGCTGGATGATCGAGCGGACCTTCTACCACGCCTCGCAAGAATCCCGCGAGACGTTGCAAGGGGCGTCGTCGACCTGCGAGCACATCTGGCTGATCAGCGCCGGACTGACCGCCTGACCCAACTGGCAACGGTGACGGTCGAGGACCGGGATGTCGGACGATCTCGACGTCGCCAACCAGCTGAAAGCCGCCGGTTGGGCGCTACCGCGGTGGGCCCCACCCAGCCGATGCCGGGCGAGCGGGACGCCTACACCACGTCCAACCTCAGGCCCGGGATGCGAGTTCTGAGCAGTTAGGTATGCGTAGTATCACCCGTGCCGTGATCATGAGTATTGGCTGCGGACGACGGGAACGGAGCTGCTCAGATGACACATCCCGAGCGCCACGAGGTGAACCGGTGAGCGTCCCGGAGGCATGGCGCGGGGCCCACGGAAAGCCGGTCGCGCTGCCGGCGGAGATCGACATCACCGTCCCGTCGGTGGCACGGGGATACGACTACGCGCTCGGCGGCAAGAACAACTTCGAGGTCGACCGGATCGCGGCCGATGGGCTCACCAAGGTCTTCCCCGGAACGGTGCCGCTCGCCCTCGACAACCGCGCGTTCCTGCGCCGCGGGGTCCGGTACCTGGTGGCCGAGGCGGGCATCCGTCAGATCGTCGACATCGGCTCGGGCCTGCCCAGCGCGGGCAACGTGCACGAGATCGCCCACGACATCGACCCGCAGGTGCGGGTGGTCTACGTCGATATCGATCCGATCGTGCTCGCGCACGGCCGCGCCCTCCTGGCCGACAACAACACCACCACGGTGATCCAGGCCGACGCGGCCGACCCGGGGTCGATCCTCGACCATCCCGAGACGAGGCAGTTCATCCACCCCGACGAGCCGTTCGCGGTGCTGATGGCGGGAATCCTGCACCACCTGCCCGACAGCAAGGACCCAGCCGGCGTCGCCCGGTATGTCAAGGAGCGGATGTCGCCCGGAAGCTACCTGCTGGTCAGCAACTTCCTCGACGACGACGACCCGCGTGCCCGCGAGATGGACGCGAAGATGGAGTCCGTGTTCGGCACCGGTCGGTTCCGCACGTGGGTCGAGCACACGGCGTACTTCGAGGGCTTGGAGATGGTCGAGCCGGGGCTGGTTTATGCCAACGAGTGGCGTCCCGACGAGCTGACGGACAGCGAGAACGAGTGGACCACGTTCCTGAGCGGTGGGATCGGCCGGAAGGCGTGAACGCCGAGCGTTGATCTGACGACGCGGGCTGCGTCCGCGGACAGACGATCAGCGGCCGTGAGCGCAAGCAAGGTCGACCGGGAGGCCGACCAGCGCGGCGCTTTCGCTCCACAGGCGATCCGTGCGGGCGGGGTCGGTCGTGTGCGATGCCGTCTCGACGGCTCGACGGTCGACGAAGAAGCGGCCGGTGACGCCGTCGACATCCGGTGAGGTCGCGAGCCACGCCGGGGTGTCGGCTCCGGTGTCGGGGTCGGGGAGATCGGCGGGGTCGAACCGGAATCTCTCGGCGACCAATGCAGTAAGGCCCGGCACCTCGCGGCTGAGCCCGGTGCCACCGATGATGCCCGGATGTGCCCCGTTGACGGTGATGCCGGTGCCGTCGAGCCGGTGGGCGAGCGCGTAGACGAACATCACGTTCATGTTCTTGGTGCGCCCGTACGCGTAGAACGGTCGCAGCTCCACCGGTTCGCCGAGGTGCTCGGGCCGGCTGAACATGAGGTCGTCGAGGTCGACAGGTGAGCGGGCGAGCGAGACGGGCTCCGCGCCGACGACGACGAACCGGGCTCGCCGCCCGCGCAGCGCCTCGGCCAGCCGGCGCATCAGGACGTAGGGGGCGAGATGGTTGACCATCAGGACCCGCGGCACCCCGTCGGGCGTGCGCCGATCCAGTGGCGCGACGAGCGCCGCGTTGCTGATGACGACGCCCGGCGGGGGTGCCTCGGAGAGGCGGTCGGCGAGTTCGCGCACCTCGTCGAGCCTGGCGAGATCGGCCTGTTCGAGCTCGAGATCCGCGTCCGAGATCGCTCCGACGATCCGATCGCGGGCTGATCGCAGGCGTGCATCGTCGCGGCCCACGAGCACGACCGTCAGCCCCTCGCCGGCAAGTCGTCGCGCGATCGCCTCTCCGATGCCGTTCGTCGAGCCCGTCACGATGGCCCTCACGCAGCCTCCCTTGCTGGTTGACGACGTCAACCTAACCGGCAGGGTTGACGCAGTCAACCTGCCGTAAGGTTGCCGGATACCTCCGGGAACGCGCGATGCGCTGCTGGACGCGGCCGAGGCGCAGTGAACGGGCCACGTTTTTACGAGAGCAGTTCGCGCGCGTACCAGTCACCGGAATCTGCGACCCCGGGCAGCGCGTAGAAGTAGCCCCCGCCGAACGGCTGGACGTAGTCGATCAGGGGTTCGTCGATGAGCCGGGTCTGGATCGTCTCGAACTGGCGGTGCACGTCCTGCTGGTAGGCGACGAAGATGTGCCCGGCCTGGATGTTGCCATTCGGATCGACGCCGAGGTCGTAGTTGTAGGAGCGCCGGATGATTCGCTGGTTCTCCGACGCGTCGGTGCGCGGGTTGGCCAGGCGGATATGTGCATCGAGGGGGATGACGTCGCCCTGGGGGTCGGCCGCGTAGTTCGGGGTGTCGAACTCGTTGTTGCCGTCGAGCGGGGCGCCGCTGTCGCGACGACGACCGAACATGTTCTCCTGTTCGTTGATGGAGACCCGGTCCCAGAACTCGACCAGCATCCGGATCAGCCGGACCACCTGGTAGGAGCCTCCGCGGGCCCAGCCCGGCTCGGCGGGGTCGTCCACCCAGACCAGCTCGCCGGCTTCGGGGGCGACGGGGTTGGCGGTCCCGTCCTTGAAACCCAGCAGGTTGCGTGACGTGCCGGACGGCCGTGGCGGCGAGTTGTAGCCCTCGATCTTCCACCGCAGTTGCATGCCACCGCGGGTGTGCTTGGCGATGTCACGGATCGCGTGGTGGACGACGTCGGGGTGATTGGCACAAAGTTGCAGTGACAGGTCGCCGTGCAACCAGGCCGGATCGGGCGAGTCGTTCGGGAAGACCTTCATCGGCGTCAGCCTGCGCGGTTGCTGACCGACCAGGCCGAATCGGCTGTCGAACAGGCTCGAGCCGAGGCCGACGGTGACGGTCAGGCCATCGGCAGGCATTCCCGGGCCGAGCACGTCGCTGTCCGAGGGCGGTTGCGAGACGCCCAGGTCCGGTGGGGTACCGCCGGCGGTGAGCAGCCGCGCCCGACCGGTGAGCGTCTTCATCAGGCCCACCAGGTCCGGTTTCGCGGTGCCCGGCACGACGTCGTAGGAGACGAACACCGAGTAGTCCTGCTTGTTCTGGGGGCCCGGGGTGAGAATGCCTGCTTGGTGCTGACCGTGGAACGGGTAGGAGGCTTCGACCTGCGGAGCGCCGGTGGCCGGGGCGGCGTCGGCCTGCGCTCCCTCGATCAGCACGCCGCCGACCAGCGCGGTGCCGGCAGCACCCGCGGCGGCGCCCTTGAGGAAGCTGCGCCGGCTCACATTCATGCGGGACCCCGATCGTCCATCGTGACTGGTTTCATGGGCCCTCCGATCGGGTTCTCGTCGGTGGCCGTGGTCCGGCCACGGGGTGCGTCAATGGCTGGGTGGGACCTCGAGCAGGTCGGGTTCGATCGACAACGACTCCAGCACCGCGCCGATCGCGGCGTCCACGCGCTGCCGAGCCGCCGGTGGCACCGCGCTGACGGGCTGCCACCGGCCGTCCGCCCGGGTGGCGAACAACGCCGCCTGCAAGCTGTCGAGCTGCGTGGTGATCGTCGGGACCAACGTCGGCATGCGGGCGTCGATCAGTCCGGAGACCTCGCCCAGGACGGTGCGGGTCGCTTCCGTGTCGGCCTCGGTCTCCGCGTAGGCCATGCCCGATCCCTCGTCGTCGATCCCCGACAGGTGATCACGCAGGGCGTCCTCGAGGATCTCGTGCACTCGCAGCGTGAGGTTGGTCGGGTCGCCGGCCTCGTCGTCGGTGGTGAGCTTCTGCTGCACGGTGCGGACGTCGGTTGCCAGCTGGTCCACCACGGGCAGCAGCGACGCGGGGCTCCGGCCGTGGTAGAGGCCGTACTCGATCCTGTGCAGCCCGGTGAAGCCGGGGTCGTTCACCCCTGCGGGCAGGCCGTCCGGAAGTCCGTCGACGGCGGTCCCCTCGTCGCCGAAGCTGTCGTATGAGGCGCCGACGCGTTCCCAGTCCAGCTGCGCCGCGAGCCAGGCCGCGTCGGCGGCCGGCACGTTTCCAGCGGCGAGGTCGGTGCGAAGCTCGTCGATGTCGCCGGTCAGGGTGACCAGTTCCCGGGCGGCGTAGGCCTGGTACTGCGTGTTCGGTCCGGTCAGGTCGTCGAGGGTGACGGGCTTGACGGCCGTCGTCGTTGTCGAACTCTGCGTCCCGGACACCTGGACCGGGTTGCCGTGGATCGTTCCGCCGGACATCAGGCAGACGAAGCTGTACTGCCCCGGCCCGAGCGTGGCCGACATGTCGGCGCTCGTGGCCGGTCCGATGGTTTCGATCTCGGCGACCACGCCACCGGAGGAGTTGTCGAGGTTGATCTCGCCGGCCTCGGCGGACTTGTTGTCCACCTCGAACGTCTGGGTGCCCGTGTGCCCGGACGCCCACTCACGTCCGCAGCCGTCCTTCGTCACTGTGACCTCCGTCGTCGACGCGGACGCGCTGCCCGTCGGCAGCGCGACGATCACCAGCGCCGCGACCACGATGGGCACCACCACCAGCACGCCCGCCACCGGCCACGGCCGCCCCGCGGCAAGTCGCTCCCACCGGCCCGGCCCTCGTGCCTCGCCGCCTGCCGGGGCCGCGGCCGGGGCGGCGCCGGGGTCCAGATCGGTGCGGAGGAACACGGGGATCACGACCGCCAGGTACGCGACCCATGCGACCACCTGCAGGACGGTCATTCTCGGCGCCAGGTCGGTGACCCCACTGATGATCGAGACCCACCACGAGTTCGGATCCACGTGCCCGGTCAGGTCGAAGGCGACCCAGCGTTGCCCCGAAAGCCAGCCGGCGTCCTGGAGATCGCCGAGCCCGTAGGACAGCACTCCGGCGGCGATCACGATCAGCGCGATTGCCGTCCGGTTGAAGAACTTCCCGAGATCGAGTCGGATCGCCCGCTCGTACAGCAGCCAGCACAGCAGCACCGCCGCGGCCAAGCCGACCGCGGCACCGATCACAGGCGCTACGGTGGACCCCGACGCCTTCACCGCCGTCCAGATGAAGAGAGTGGTCTCCAACCCCTCGCGCCCCACGGCGAGAAACGCGGTGACGGTCAACGCGCCCGCGCCGACCGCCACAGCGCGCGCGACCTCTCCGCGCAGCTGCGCCGTGAGCGTCCGGGCGGTGCGGCGCATCCAGAGCACCATCCCGGTCACCAGGCCGACCGCCAGCACGCTCAGCAGGCCACCGACGGCCTCCTGGACCGAGGACGAGAGCACGTTCGTCGCGTAGGTCAACACTGTGGCGAATCCGGCCGCGACCATGACCGCACCGAGCACCCCGAGCCATATCGCCGACGACGAGATCCGGCGGCGCCCGGACGTGCCGGCGGCGTCGTTGGCCTGACGCAGTGCGGCCAGCAGAATGCTGACGACCAAACCCGCTTCCAGACCCTCTCGCAGCCCGATCAGCAGATTCGGAATGGCGTCGGCCCACATCACGATTTCAGGCTAGCCTCACCTAAATGATCAGCAGCCGCGGTGCCGGTGATGTGGCGCTCAATCCTGATACTGCACGCGGGGAAAGGTCCTGATCGAGCATATTGCATGAATGCACGACATAATGCCGATTGATTCCGGTTCGGCGTGCACCGGAGGGTGGCCCGCTCAGCTCCCCGCGAGGTCGGCCGTAGTCGCAGCCGTGGGTCCGCCGATGAGCCGATCGGAGATCTTGGCCGTGGTGACGAGGGAGATCGCGACCGCGGCGATCAGGACGAGCCCGACGGTGATCACGCCGCCGTCGACGACAGGTGTCTCGGAGCCGGTCTCGGCCCTGGCCGACCCGGTGAGGAATGCGAGCACGAACAGCACGCCGACGCCGAGGATCGATTCCACGGCGACGAGCCTCGGGAACACGCGCACGGCGAGTCGGAACACCGAGTCGTCCGCACCGGCGGCCCGGGCTCTGGCGATCCGCGGCATCAGGAGAAACTCGTTCACTCCGCCGATTGCGACCATGGTGGATACCAAGGAGACCTTCACCAGTAGGAGTCGTCCGAACTCGGTGGTGACAAGGTCGCCGATGCTGCCGACGTACTTCCACGCCAGCCATGACCCGCTGACCACCATGCAGCCCACCGCTGTCAGCGCGACGACGCTGTACCGCGACCAGATCTGTCCCCATACGACTCCGGCGTGCGGGGTGAGGCGGCGGTGGACCGCGGCCAGAAGTGCGAGCGTCGCGATCCCGCCGACCCACGTGGATACCGCGAGCACGTGCACGTGGTTCATCACGCCGTCGAGGACACTGTCGAATGTCTCCGCTGTGGGATCGGTGGGCAGCCACGTGACGGCGTACGCGAGGAAGGCGACGACGTATGCTGCGCCCGCCACCCGGCCGGTGCGCGGATGCAGGCGACTGCTCCAGAGAAGGATGAGGAGTGCGGCCGACACGGCCCATGTTGCGTACTGGACCGTGGTCTGAGCGCCGATCGACATCCACTCGCCGGGCTGGGCGGGCTTCATCAGATAGGCGAGGAGCTTCGGCGGGAGCACCGCTTCGGAGAACGGGATCTCCTCGCCCTTGACCCTGGCTGCTTTCCCGGCGAGCTGCAGGTAGAGCCCGATCAGGAACCACGTGCCGATCGCGGCCAGCGTCAGCGCGGCCCGGCGACGCAGGACGTCGCGGTCGGCCGGGGCCACGGAGGGGCGAGCCAGTACGGGACCGACCACCAGCACGTACGCGAGGCTCCCGCCGAACGTCCCGAACAGGCCGACGAAGTAGACGACCATCGTGATGACCCGCCACGGCGCCGGCGTCGGGTTCGGATCGGCCGCCGCGAGTTGCGTCAACACCTGGGACAGCACCGCTTGCCTCCTCAGAAGTTCGAGTGGAGGCAAGGTAGCTGATACTACGAAGAGTGCAACAGAAGTAGTAGCTGCTACGACGAAGTCGCCACTCGCTTCACCGGGACGCCAGGCTCGTCACGGTGCGGTGTCCTTCGCTGCGCGCCGCGGACGGCGTGCCGGCCGCTTGCGCGGTTCGGATTGCGTCAGGGTGGAACGCAGTGAGTTGAGCAGCTCGGACGTGTTCGTGGATCGATCGCGATCCCGCGCGGCGACGGCGAGCGCCAGGCAGTCGGTGAGCAGGAGCGCGCTGAGCGCCTCGCCGGTGAGGCCGGATCCGGAATGCACGGCGGTCAAGGTCAGTGAGACTCGATCGGCCAGGACCGGCAGCAGTGAGTCGGAGAACAGCATCACGGAGGCGCCCACCGCTTGTGCGTGATCGAGCAGCACGAAGACGTCGTTGATCAAGCGGCCGGGCACGTAGAGGACCACGACATCGGACTGCTGGATGCCCAGCAGGTCGTCGGCCAGCAGGAACCCCGTGGCGGTGATCTGCCGGGCCTGCCTGCCGAGCCGGCGAAGGCGGAGGGTCAGGTACTGCGCGCTCATCTCCGACGGGCCGAGGCCGAAGCTGACGACCTCCCGGGCTCCCGTGAGCAGGTCGACGGCCGCGACGAAGTCGTCTTCCTCGATCAGCCTGCGGGTCTCGAGCAGTCGTTCGGTGGCTTCGGTGAACACGTGGTCCAGCAGGGACGTGGTTTCCTGGCCCGCCTTGTCGATCCGGCTCCTCAGCCGTGCCGAGGGTCTGGTCTTGCCGATCGCTTGGCGACCGGCTTCCCGCTTGAGCTCGGGCAGCCCGGAGTAGCCCAGAGCCTTCGCCGTGCGGATGACGGTGGCGTCGCTGGTGCCGGTGGCCGCGCCGATCTCCTCCGCCGTCGCGAAGATGATCTCCTGTCCGTGATCCCGCAGGTACTCGGCGACCCGCTGCTCGGCGGGAGGCAGGTCGCCCATCTTGCTCGTGACTCGCTCCCGCAGGGGATCGTCGTCAGGCGGAGTGGTTGTCAAAGTGGAGGTTGATTTTCTTCTCGTTGTGGCTACGATCGCCGTAGTTTCCACTACGGACATCGCAACTTGTAGGACACACTACCGTCACCTGGCGGGCGTCCGGCGGCGAGAGGATATCGCCCGACATGGCACAGAGATCGGTGCCGGTGCCGACCTCACGCGTGGTCTCACCACTGGACGACGTTCTGTTTCCGCGCCGACGCCGGTCGGCCTAGGGGAGCAATCCCAGCGGGAACGACGACGAACTCCTGCCCTTCGTGCTCGCACGAAGGGCAGGTCGGCGATCGCAACAACCCCCGCACGAATGGCAACGAGGAAGACAACGAGGTACGACCTGCCATGACAAGACACCGCCATTCCCGCCGGCTCGCCGCCGGTGCGCTCGGGTGCACGACGCTCGCGCTTCTCGCCGGTTGCGGCGGCGCGGGCGTTTCGCCGTCCCAGGTGAAGGAGAACGTGAAGCTGGTCGACAGCACCCCCGCTGCCTCCGGCCCGCTCGACAAGGCGACGTGGTTCATGCCCAAGGAGCCGGCCACCCTCGACCAGGACAACGACGCCGCCGGTGCCACCACCGACACCGTCATGGGCAACGTGTGCGAGCGCCTGGTGCAGTCTCAGCCGGATCTGACGATCGAGCCGGGGCTCGCCGAGAAGTACGAGTGGACGACCCCGAACACGCTGGTCTTCACCATCCGCCAGGGCGTTCACTTCCACAGCGGCAACGTCATGACTGCCGCCGACGTGGCGTGGAGCATGCAGCGGCACGCCGCCGACGGCGCCAACGAGTCCGACGAGTTCGTGAACGTGAGCGCCATCCAGGAGACCGGGCCCAACGAGGTCACGGTCACGATGACGCAGCCCGACGCGGTGTTCCTGAAGGCCCTGGCCGGCACGGGCGGGGTCGTCTTCGAGCGCAAGGCCGTGGAGGCGCAGGGCGACGCCTTCGGTACCCCCAGCGGTGACGACGCATGCACCGGGCCACTGGAGGTGAAGGCGTGGGAGTCGGGACGCCAGATCGTCCTGACCAAGTTCGCGGACTACTGGAACAAGGACCGCGTGTCGAAGACCGGCGAGCTCACGATCCGGTGGGCCGATGACGATGCCGTCGTCAACTCACTGCTCACCGGCGAGGCGGACGGCGCGTACCTGGAGAACATCTCGTCCGCGGCTCCGCTGGCCGCTGGGCCCAGCACGACGGTCAGCCAGGGCCCGGACACCCGGGTGTGGAACTCGATGGTCACCGAACGGGGCGGCCTCGCCGACGCGCGGCTGCGCAAGGCACTCGCGCTCGCGCTCGACCGGGACGGCGTCTCACGGTCCGCGCTGGCGGGCCTCGGGGTACCGGCCGCCGAGCCGGTCGGTCCCGGCGCGTGGGGCTACGAGGCCGAGAAGTTCCGCGCGGCGTCGGAGAAGCTGGCCGCGGGCGCGCCGGCCAAGCCGACCGAACAGAACATCGAGGCGGCGAAGAAGCTCGTCGCCGAGGTCACCGACAAGCAGCAGATCGTTGTCGCGAGCGACGGCACAACGGTGCGTGACGTGATCGCGAATGCGATCGTTGACGCAGCGAAGAAGATCGGTCTCGACGCCAGGATCATCCAGATCCCGCCCCAGCAGTACGGCGACTACTACAGCGACGCGCAGTTCCGTCAGCAGGCCGACCTGTTCACCGATGACTACTTCATCTCGAAGAACGACCCGGTCGGTTTCTACAAGAACGGTGCCTCCGACTCGACCGTCCAATGGGTGCTCAAGGACCCGGAGTACGACGCCCTCGTGAAGCAGGCACGGGCCGAGCTGGACGACGCGAAACGGGCCGACCTGTCCGTCGATCTCGCGCAGCGGTGGGCCGAGTCGATGCCGTGGCTCTCCGTGGTGCAGAGCCCGACCACGGTCGTGCTCGCGAGCGAGGTGACCGGCGTTCCTGCGTCCGGCGCGTTCCGGAACTACCCCTGGGCGGCCGACCTCGGAGCGAAGGGCAACTAGGCGTGGCGTCGGCGCTCTTGCGGCGGCTCGGGGCCATGGTCCTCACCCTGGCCCTCAGCTCGTTCATCATCTACGCAGGCATCTATGCCGCGCCGGGCGATCCGGTGACGTTCCTGATCGGCAACCCCGAGAACATCACACCGGAGCGGATCGCGGCGGTGCGCGCGGAGTACCACCTGGATCAGCCGCTGGTGGGGCAATACGCCTCGTGGGCGCAGGGCGTACTCCACGGTGACCTGGGAACGTCCTTCTTCTACCAGCAGCCGGTCTCGGACCTGCTGGCGTCGCGGCTACCGGTGACGCTGACGCTCGTGGCCATGGCCACGGTGCTGTTCGTCGTCATCGGCGTCGCGCTCGGCGTCGCCTCGGCGCTCGGCAGGGGCGGTCCGCTGGACTCGCTCATCACGAGCGCCACCACGTTCGTGAACTCCGTCCCCAACTTCGTGGTGGCGCTCGTGCTCGTGTCGGTGTTCGCGGTGCAGCTGCGCTGGTTCCCGGTGGCGGGTGACGGTGCAGGCTTCGCCGACACGCTGTACCACCTGACGCTGCCCGCGATCGCGCTCGCCCTCGGGTCGCTCGCACTCATCAGCCGCGTGACCAGGCAGACCATGGTGGAACAGCAGGCGCTGGACCACGTCGAAGCGGCCCGCAGCTACGGGCTCGGTACGCGGCTGATCGTGTCCCGCCACATCCTGCGCAACTCGCTCGGTCCCGTGATCACCATGTGCGGGCTGACCGTCGCCGGAATGCTCGCCGGAACCACCGTGATCGAGAGCGTGTTCGGCCTCAACGGGATCGGCAGCCTGCTCGTCGAATCCATCAATACCCACGATTTCGCTGTGGTACAGGCGGTTCTGCTCTACATGGTGCTCGCGTACATGGTGGTCACGATCCTGGTCGATCTGCTCTACCCACTCCTCGACCCGCGCACCTTGATAAGGAGTGACCGATCGTGACGATCGATGGCCTCCGCTCGCACTCGAAGGCCGCGGCCGGGATTCGGCGGCGTGGCTCGCGATGGCCCTTTCGGATCTGCGTCGCCATCCTGGGCGTCGCCGTCGTCGCGGCGGTGTTCGCCCCGCTCGTGGCGCCGTACGAGCCCGATGCCACCGACTTCGCCGCCATCTGGGCGCCTCCCGGCCCGGCGCACTGGCTCGGCGCCGACCAGCTCGGCAGGGACATCCTGTCCAGGGTGATCCACGGTGCGCGGCCGAGCCTGCTCGGAGCGATCGCCCTGCTGGCGTTCGCCACGGTGCTGGGCGTGCTCATCGGGGTGGTCGCCGCGTGGCGGCGTGGCTGGGTCGACACGGTGCTCGCCCGCGTCACCGATGTCATGTTCGCCTTTCCGGGATTGCTGTTCGTGGTGCTCATCATCGCGGTGTTCGATCGCGGGCCGGCCACGGCGATCATCGGAATGGGTCTGGCCTTCGCGCCCGTGATCGCCAAGTTCACCAGGGCGATTGCCCTCGAGGAGCTCGCCAGGCCGTACGTCGACGCGTACCGGCTGCAGGGGGTCGGCGGCGTCCAACTGCTCGGCAGGTACGTGCTGCCGAACCTGTTGCCCACGCTGGTCGGCTACCTCGTGGTGTTGTTCGGGGAGGGGCTGATGAGCCTGGCCGCGCTCAACTTCCTCGGGTTCGGCGCGCAGCCGCCCAGCTCCGAATGGGGCCTGATGGTGCAGGAGGGCCGGGCCGGCGTGATTCAGGGCTTCTTCGGACCCGCCATCATCCCGGGCCTCACGATCGCGATCGTGGTCGTCGCGACCAACGTCGTCGGGGTGCGCCTCTCCGACAAGCTCGCCGTGAGGACGTGACGCGCATGTTGTTGGCGATCGAAGATCTCCACCTGTCGGTGCCCACTCCCGTGGGCTCCCGGGAGATCCTGCGCGGCGTGTCCCTCGACGTCGCCGATGGCGAGACGGTGGGGCTCGTCGGTGAGTCCGGCTCCGGCAAGTCGACCACGGCGAGAGCGGCGCTGCGCCTGACGCCCGACCGCGCGTCCCTGTCGGGCACCGTGACGGTCTGCGGGCACGGGATGGTGGCGGACGACCGTGCGGCGGTGCGGAAGGTCCGGTCGGAGCTGGCCGCCATGATCTTCCAGGAGCCGCGAGCGACCCTCAACCCGGTGCGCCGCATCGGCGACTCGGCCACCGAACGGCTCGTCCAGGTGCACGGTATGGCCAAGGCGACGGCACGCGAGCGGATCGCGTCGCTGTTCGCCGAGGTCGGGCTCGACGACACGGACCGTGTGCTGCGGGCGTACCCGCACCAGCTCTCCGGCGGGATGCTGCAGCGGGTGGTGATCGCCGCGGCACTGAGCATCGAGCCGCGCCTCTTGCTCGCGGACGAGGCGACGAGCGCGCTCGACGTGACGACGCAGGCGGAGGTGCTCGCGCTGCTGCGGCGGCTCCAGCGGGAGCGGCACATGGGAGTCCTGTTCATCACCCACGACCTGCAGCTCGCCGCCGCCTACTGCGACCGCGTCTACGTCATGAAGGACGGTTCCGTAGTGGACCACCAGCCCGCCGGCACGATCTTCGTGAACCCGGCCAACCCGTACACGAAGGCACTGGCCGACGCCGTTCCCCGGCTCCCCGAGCGAGAGTCCGCCGCACCCGCGGAGGCGCCGGCATGAACGACGTGCTGAACGATGCTGTGCAGGTCAGCGGCCTGACCAAGACCTTTCCGGGACGGCGCGGGGCGGCCCGCGTGGTCGCGGTGAAGGACGTGAGCTTCGGGCTGCGCAAGGGCGAGGCGCTCGGGCTGGTCGGCGAGTCCGGCTCCGGCAAGACCACGGTCGCCCGCATGCTGGTGGGTCTCACCCGTCCCGACGAGGGCACGATCGTGATCGACGGACGGGCCAGGGAACGGAAGGAGCGCGGCAGGTCGGCGAGGCTGCGCCGGGCCAAGGACGTCCAGATGGTCTTCCAGGATCCCTACGGTTCGCTGGACCGCAGGCTGAGTGTCGAGGGGGCGTTGCGCGACGTCCTGCGCAGGCACCTGCCCGAGCCGGCCACGGAGATCGTGCGCGCTCGGATCGCCGAGCTGATCGACTTCGTGGGGCTCTCCGAGCAGCAGCTTGCGTCGCGCCCTCACCAGCTCAGTGGTGGGCAGCGCCAGCGGGTCGCCATCGCGAAGGCACTCGCGGTGAACCCGGCCGTGCTCGTGCTCGACGAGGCGGTGTCCGCATTGGACGTTTCCGTTCAGGCGCAGATCCTGAGACTGCTGAACGAGATCCGCGCCGAGACAGGCGTCAGCATTGTGTTCGTCACGCACGACCTCGCTGTGGTCGGTGAAGTGACGAGCGAGATTTTGGTGATGTACAAAGGAGAGGCCGTGGAACGCGGCACCACAGCAGACGTGTTGCGCCGGCCAGAGCACCCTTATACGGAGATGCTGCTCTCCTCCGCGCCGGGGCCGAACTGGAAACCCGAGCGGGTCGCCGAACTGCGGGCCGCTTTCGCCGGCTCGCGGTGACGACAATTCGAAAAGAGATCTGATCGCCACGATGAAAGTACTCGTACTGCCCGGGGACGGTATCGGGCCGGAGATCGTCGGTCCGACCGTGGACGTGCTCGAAGCGGCCGACGCAGCCTACGGTCTCGGCCTCGATCTCGAGACCGCCGACATCGGCTTCGCCGGCCTGGACCGGGAGGGCACGACGCTTCCGCAAGCCGTGCTGGACCGGATACCCGAGGTCGGGGGAGTGATTCTCGGTCCGGTGTCGCACTACGACTACCCGCCGCGGCACGAAGGCGGCATCAACCCGTCCGCCGAGCTTCGCGTCCGGTTCGATCTGTTCGCGAACATCCGCCCGTGCCGGTCGAGGGCGGATCTGACCGTCCTGCGCGCCCCGATGGACCTCGTCCTGGTCCGGGAGAACACGGAGGGCTTCTACTCCGACCGGAACATGTACGCGGGAAGCGGCGAGTTCATGCCGGATCCCGACAATGCGTTCAGCATCAGGAAGATCAGCGCCCGGGGCTGTGAACGAGTGGCCCGCGCGGCGTTCGAGCTCGCCCGCCGGCGTCGCCGGAAAGTGACGGCGGTGCACAAGGCCAACGTGCTCAAGCTCTCCGACGGCCTGTTCCTCCGTGAGGTGCGCAAGGTCGCGGAGGCGTTCCCCGATGTCGAACTCGAGGAGCTGATCGTCGACGCAGCCGCGGCCGCGCTGATCCGGCGGCCGGACGCGTTCGACGTGATCGTCACCACCAACATGTTCGGCGACATCCTCTCGGACGAAGCGGCCGAGCTCTCGGGCAGCCTCGGCCTCGGCGGCTCGCTCAACGCGGGCGACGACGTCGGGGTCGCCCAGGCACAGCACGGCTCCGCGCCGGACATCGCGGGCCGGGGAATCGCCAACCCGACGTCGCTCATCCTCTCCGCGGCGATGTTGCTCGACTGGCGCGGCCGGCGTGACCGCAACGAGGCGCTGGTCGCGGCGGCGGCCGGCATCGAGTCGGCCGTGGAGACCGTGCTCGCAGAGCCCGGATCCCGCACCCGTGACCTGGGCGGACACCTCGGCACGGCCGAGTTCGCGGCCCATGTGGTGGCGAGGCTGACCAGCGCCGGCGCAGTGGCCGCGAGCGGGAACTGACGTCGTTCTCCGCCGATCACCACCCATGAAAGGAGCGGGTGTGTCGTCTCTGCCTGTCCCCGGCATCAACCAGCAGGCGTCGATCCTGCGTCCCGATCAACTTCCCGCCACGGACCGCGGAGCGGGTGCGCGCACGGTGCCGCTGGTGACGACTGCCCGGGGTGCGACGAGCTTCCTGAACGGCATCACGAGTTTCGCGCCCGGCGCCGTGATCGGCCATCACCTCCACAACGTCGCCGAATCCGTGATCGTCCTGCAGGGCGACGCCGTCGTCGACATCGACGGGGTGCGGACGCCGCTGCACGTCTTCGACACGACCTTCGTGCCGGCCAACATTCCCCACCATTTCGAGAACGCTTCCGATTCCGAGCCCATGAAGATCTTCTGGACGTATGCCTCCGTGGACGCGACCAGGACGCTCGTCGAGTCGGGGGAGCATTCCCGGATCGACGAGGAGCACCCGGGAGGGCCGGACGGATCCGTGCGCATCGTGCGTGAGACCGCGCGGATCACGGTGCTCCCGGGCCGGGAAGATGCGTTCGAGGCGGCGATCGCCGAGGCCGCCCCGCTCTTCCAGCGCGCGAAGGGTGCGCGCACGTTCGTGCTGGAGCGCTCGCAGGAGAACCCACGGGAGTACCGGCTCGTCGTCGGCTGGGAATCGATCAGCGACCACACCGCGGGATTCCGCGGATCGGCCGACGTCGAGCGGTGGCGTGGGCTCGTCAGCGACTCGATCGCCGGGTTGCCGGAGGTCGAACACTTCCACCATGTCCTGACCGCCTTCTGACGGCGATCCGTATCGCCTTCGCCGAGTTGACCACGACCGGCCGGAGCACAAGAGGAGTACACGCAATGTCCACCCCGGAACCCGATTCAGAGGGCGCCAACTTCATCGGCGGGACGCCGTTCTTCGCATCGCGACACGACCAGCGCCTTTTCTACGCCTTGTACGTGCCGAAGGATCACACCCCGGACGCGGCTCCGTTGCCGCTCGTCGTCATCCAGCACGGCACCGGACGGTCCGCGGAGCTCTACCGCGACCGGTGGAAGAACTTCGCGATCGAGCACCGCTGCGTCATCCTCACACCGCTGTTCCCCGCCGGGCTGGTGGAGCCACGGGAGCTGCACAGCTTCAAGTTCCTCGAGTACAAGGGCATCCGGTTCGACGAGGAACTGCTGCACATCGTCGACGAGGTCGGCGAGGGGTTCAACACCGAAACCGAGACCTTCTACCTGCACGGATTCTCCGGTGGCGGGCAGTTCGCGCACCGCTTCTTCTACGCCCATCCCGACCGGCTGGCCGCCGTCTCGATCGGTGCCCCGGGCCGGATCACGCAGCTCGACGACTCGCTGCCCTGGTGGCTCGGTACCGGAGGCTTCGAGGAGCGCTTCGGGATCGCGATCGACATGGACGCACTGCGACGGGTGCCGGTGCAGATGATCGTCGGCGGCGACGACGTCGAGACCTGGGAGATCAACAACCCCGGTGGGCCGAACTGGATGGACGGCGTCGAGAAGACCGGCGGCACCCGGATCGAGCGGCTCGAGACGTTGCGTGCCAACTTCGAGGCCAACGGTATCGAGGTGCGCTTCGATGTCGTTCCCGGTATCGCTCACAAGGGCAGCGAGGTCATCCCCGTGGTCCAGGAGTTCATGGCGGATCTGTTGAGCCGGCGGTGATCCAGCACGCAGACCACACCGGCCGGCTCCGGCCTGCCCACGACGAAACGGTGACCATGGCGGAAGACCTGGCGACCATGGGGATGCGGCCCGTGCACGCGCTCCTGCAGGATCTGGCGAAGCGGGGAATGCGCCTGCACTCGCTGCTCGTCCATTGGCAGGGGCGGACAGTGCTGGATCTGTGGCAGTGGCCGCACGACCCGGACCTCAAGCACAAGCTGCATTCGGCGACCAAGAGCTTCACCGCCTCTGCTGTCGGTTTCGCCGAGGCCGAGGGCCTGCTCGGGCTCGACGATCCGGTCGTGACCTTCTTCGATGGCCGGCTTCCGGCGGTGCTCAGTGAGAACCTGCTCCGGATGCGGGTTCGTGACCTGTTGACGATGCAGACCGGCCACGGCCGCGGGCTGTCCGGTGCGACGACCCGGCTGCGGCGGACCGGGTGGGTCGAGGAGTTCCTCGAGGAGCCGGTGGTCGAACTGCCGGGCCGCACCTTCATGTACAGCAGTTCGACGAGCCACGTCCTGTCCGCGATCGTGCAGGAGGTATCCGGTCAACCCGTCGACGAGTATCTGCGGCCGCGGTTGTTCGAACCGCTGGGCATCGTCGACTTCGACTGGGAGCGAGACCCGGAGGGGGTCGCCAGCGGCGGCAACGGCCTGTCGCTGCGACCGCGGGACCTGTTGTCCTTCGGCGTGCTCTACCTCCAGGACGGTGTGTGGGAGGGAAAGCGGATCCTGCCGGGCGGCTGGCCGCAGAAAGCCTGCGCGCTGCACGTGCGGCGCGCTGTCAGCGGCGACTGGAACGGCACGGAGCTCGTCCGGCCGCCCGCGGACGCTGTTGCCGACTCCGGCTATGGCTACCAGTTCTGGACGACGGAGGACCGCATCTACAACGCCTCCGGCATCTTCGGGCAGGAGTGCATGGTCTTCCCCGACCAGGGCGGGGTCGTGGTCGTGACGGGCGCGATGGGTGAGGGCACCTACCACGACCTCCCGGAGATGCTCCGGGAAACGTTCCGGGACGCCTTCGACGAGACGATGCGGGATCCGATCGTCGACGCCGCAGAGGCCGAGGCGGTCAGCCACTGGGTTCGACGTGCTCGCGAACCGGAGCCGTTGCGGTCCTCGGCGCACCGGGTCGGGTTCCGGGAGACCTACGACTTCGAGCCCAACGAGCACGGCCTGCGTTGCCTGTCGGTCGAGGTGCGAGCCGACGCCGTGCTGCTCGTTCTCGAGGACGACCGTGGCCGGCACACGATCGAGCACGGAATCGGGCAGTGGACTCGGCAATGCACCGGCGTGAGCGTCTGGCGGCTCCACCACTCCTACCAGGACACCCTCGCCGCCATCGTGGCCGGTGCGCAATGGTCGGTTCCGGGTGAGGACGGTGCCATGGCCGACACCCTGTGCCTGACGTGGCATTTCCTCGAATCGCCGTTCATCGACCAGCTCATGCTCCGCTTCGACGCGGATGGCGTCACGGTTGGGCACGAGGTCAACGTCAACTCGGGCCCGACCGAGCTTCCGCCTGTGCGGGGGATCCGGCGGTAGGGACGCCGGGGCGCGCCCCTACCGCGCGGCTCTCACGTTCTCCCGGCCCGCAGGTCCGACAGCGCTCGGTGGAGCCCGTCGATGAACACATCGACGTGGGCGGGCTCCCAGACCAACGGCGGGCGCACCTTCAGCACATCGCCGCGCGGGCCCGTCGAGCCCGCGAGCACGCCGTGTGCGACGAGCCGGTCGAGCAGGGAACGGGTCAGGGCTCTGGAGGTCGTCTCGCCGTCGGCGCGGATGTCGATGCCGGCGAGCAGGCCGATTCCGCGAACGTCGCCGAGCAACGGCTCGTCGGCGGCGAGCTCGCGGAGCCGCCGGCGCAGCTGGTTGCCGACCTCCACCGCCTGCTCGGGCAGGCCGGTCAGGTGCAGGACGTCGAGGACGGCGTGGCCGGCGGCGGCTGCGGCCGCTGTGGCGGCGAAGGTGGAGAAGTACTCGTACTTCCGGGCAAGGGCGTCGGCGATCTCGCGCCGCGTGACGACCGCGCCGATGGGATAACCGGCGCCCATCGGCTTGCCGAGCGTCACGATGTCCGGCGTGATGCCGGCGAGCGCGAAGCGCCACAGCAGCGGGCCGCTGCGCCCGTACCCCGACTGGACTTCGTCCGCGAGGTACAGGGCGCCGACGGCGTGAGCGCCGTCGACGAGGCCCGCGGCGAAGTCGGCGGGCACGTCGAGGATGCCTTCGGAGGTGAACTGCGAGTCGGCCAGCACGAGTGCCGGGCGGTCACCCGCGGAGCGCAGCGCCTCCGCCGTCCGCTCGATGCGCTGTGCCGCGGCGGCCCTGGTCAGCTCGGCCGCGGGACCGTGCGGCGCCGGGAACGTGGCGACGTGGTGCGGCCGGTAGCCGGGCGGCCACTCGTTCGAGCTCAGGTCGGCCATCCACTTCGACGATCCGTGGTAGGCGTGCTCCGCGATGACGGCCGCCGTGGCGCCCGTGTACTCGGTGGCCAGCCGCCAGGCGAGCTCGTTGGCTTCGGTGCCGGACGTGGTGAACAGGCAGGTGTCCAGCTCGGCAGGCATCGTGGCCAGCACCCGCTCGGCGAGGTCGACCACGCCGGCATGGAGGTAGCGCGAGTGGGTGTTCAGCAGGGTCAGCTGCCGGCCGATCGCGTTGGTGACCGCGGGATGCGCGTGCCCGACGACGGCGACGTTGTTGTACGCATCCAGGTATCGCGTGCCGCCGGGGGAGAAGAGCCAGGGCCCCTCACCACGGACGAGCTCGAGCGGTTGCCGGTAGAAGAGGGGCGACAGCCCGCCGCCCATCGCCTCGGCCCGGCGGCCCGGAAGGCTGCTGCCGGGTATGGCGGACGCGAGGTCGCGGGTGCCGGCCAGGCGCTCCATCCGGTGGGCGAGCTGCTCCGGACCGAGCTCACCGAGCACCTCCAGGACGCGCTCGCTGCCACGGTCGTACTGGGTGATGTAGCGATGGTTGTCCTCGTGAGGTCCGCGCCTGGTCGCCGACACCGCCAGCGTCGTCACCAAGCGGGCGATGACGAGTTCGCCGAGCAGGGACACCTCGGCCGGCAGCAGGGCGCGATGACGTTGGTAGCCACGGAGCACGGCGTCGGTGAGGCGCCAGATCGTCTCCGTGCCGGCGTCGCCCGTCGTGCGCAGCACCGACGCCAGGGTGGCGGCGAGGTCGCAGGCGGCACCGGTGTGGTGCATGTCGCCGAAGTCGATCACGGCGGTGACCGTGCCCGAGTCGGCGAGCACGTTGGTGAGGGTGACGTCGCCGTGCTGGATGCCGGACGGAAGGGCGCCGGTTGCATTCAAGGCCGGTGTGACCCGGGCGGCGAGGTGCTGCAACGGGCCTGCTCCGATGCCCGAACCGGCCAGCACCGCCGGCATCCGCCTGATGTCCCACATCAGGGCCCGTCCCGCCGCCGGGTGGAAGAAGCCCTGCAGCGCGACGGAGACACGGCCCGCGACGGCGCCGACCTGCTCGGCGAGTGCGGTGTCGATGGGCCGGCCTTCGAGCGGGCTCCCGGGCAGGAGCGTGATCAGCCGGGCCAGGCAGTCGCGGCCGGTGTCGTCGGCCAGGTGCACGACGGGCGCGCCGGACCGCGCGGCGACCGTGGCCGGAACCGGCAGCCCGGGATCCGAGGCATGGACGTGCGCGAGCGCGCGGACCTCCATGTCGATCACGTCGGACCGCTCGGCGGGGTTGGAGACCTTGAGGACGAACCGGCTGTCGACGAGGACGTTGAGGTCGCGTTCGCTGTCGAGCGGACGCAGGTCCGGGCCGGCCAGGTGCCAGTGGTCGTGCAGCACGTTCCGGAGGCTGTCGGGGGAGAGAATCGGTGGGGGCTCGGTGAACACATCGGTTGCCGGTTCGTCCGGGACAGCCGTCTCGGTGGTCATGATGCTGCTTCCTTCGTGGTTTCGAGTCCGGCTGTTCAGCGCCGCTGTTTACGCCGTTCTCGGGCCGCGCCTTCCGGAAGAAGGCCATACGATATAACATCGTGGAGGCGAGACCAACAGCCTCGCGGCGCACCGTACCGCGAGAGCGATGACGAGGGCCGGCGGCACATCGATTCACGAGCGGGCCGGGCCCGCGCGACACATTTACGTTCCTTCATTCCGAGGAGTTCGAGCGTGGTCACTCTGTTCGAGAGAATAATGGATGCGCACCAGGGTATTCGGCCCGACGTTCCCGTGACACCGCTCGAACACAGCAAGCTTCTCTCCCGCGAGGCGGGATGCGACGTCTGGCTGAAAGCGGAGCATCTGATGCCCACGGGCTCGTTCAAGGTCCGCGGCTCCGCGAACAAGATCCGTACGCTCGGTGCCGACGCGAAGCGGTCGGGTGTGATCACCGCGTCCACCGGCAACCACGGGCTCGGGGTTGCCCGGGCCGGTGCGCTGTCAGGCGTCGACGTCACGGTCTACGTCAGCAACACGGCAGCGAGGTCGAAGATGGCCGCGATCGAGGCGCTGGGTGCGAAGCTCGTCGTGATGGAAGGATCCCCGCTCGACTCGGAGATCGAGGCACGACGGCAGTCTGAGCTGCAAGGAAAGCCCTATGTCGCCCCGTACAACGATCTCGACACGATGGCCGGGCAGGGCACCGTGGGTGTCGAGCTGGCCGAGCAGGCACCCGATCTCGACGCGGTGTTCATGTGTGTCGGAGGGGGCGGGCTCATCGGCGGCACGGGCACCGCGCTCAAGGCGCTCAGCCCCGCCACCCGCGTGGTCGGCGTGTGGCCGAAGGCATCGACCTGCATGCTCGACTCGCTGAATGCCGGCCGCATCATCGAGACGCCGGAGTACGACACCCTCTCCGACGGCTCGGCCGGCGCGGTGGAGCCGGGTTCTGTCACTTTCCCCGTCTGTCAGGAAGTGATCGACGACACGCTGACCGTCAGCGAGGCGGAAATCGCGCGGGGGATGCGCATTGTGGCCGAGAGCGAGCGGTGGATGATCGAAGGCTCGGCCGGCGTCGCGGTCGCCGGACTTCTTCAGAAAGCCTCGCAATACCGCGGCAAGAAGGTGGCGGTCGTGCTGTGTGGCCGCAACATCGGGCTCGACATGTTTCTCGCCGCGATGGAGCGCGCACGAAACTGAGGTTATAACCACGAGGCCACCACGATGACGTGCCGGTCGGGGCGGTCGGGATCGGGTCGATCCCGGCCGCTCGCCGTATTCGTCACGAGCCGTTGTCCGCTTTCTGGAGTCGTCGCAGAACGAGTTTCATGACTCCGCCGTTGTGGTAGATCTCGCGTTCGCGCTCGGTGTCGAGACGAACGATCGCGTCGAACTCCCGGTCGTCCGCTCGCACCCGCGCCGTCGTCGCCGTTGCCAGGCCTGCGACTCCCCGGATCTCGATCACCTCATGCCCGGTGAGCCCCAGCCGCCGCGCGCTCTCGCCCGGACGGAACTGAAGGGGCAGCACACCCATCCCGATCAGGTTCGAGCGATGGATCCGCTCGAAGGACTCGGCCAGAACAGCGCGAACGCCCAGCAGCGCCGGTCCCTTCGCCGCCCAGTCCCGCGACGAACCGCTCCCGTACTGCGCACCGCCCACGATCACGAGGGGGATGCCGGCCTCGCGGTAGGCCATGGCGGCGTCATAGACCGGACGCACCCGGCCGTCTTCCGCGAAGCTTCGCGTGAACCCGCCCTCCACACCCGGTACGAGCTCGTTGCGCAACCGGACGTTGGCGAACGTGCCGCGCATCATCACGTCGTGGTTTCCCCGCCGCGAGGCGTAGGTGTTGAAGCCGAACCGGTCCACCCCGCGCTCGGCGAGGTAGCGGCCCGCGGGGGAGTCGACGGGAATCGCCCCGGCCGGTGAGATGTGGTCGGTCGTGATCGAATCGCCGAGCATCACCAGGACCCGCGCGTCCACGACGTCCGCAACCGGCTCGGGCTCGGCCGACATCCCCTCGAAGTAGGGCGGGCGCCGCAGGTAGTCGCTGCCTGGATCCCAGCCGAACCGATCGCTCGTGACCTGGCCCAGGTTCTCCCAGCGAGCGTCACCGGTGAAGATCCCCGCATACGCGGCGGTGAACATCCCGGGCGCGATCACCGTGTCCATGACCTCGGCGACCTCGCTCGACGAGGGCCACACGTCGCTCAGGAACACCGGGGTCCCGTCCGGTGCGTGGCCGAGCGGATCGGCCGCCAGATCGGTCTCCATCGTGCCCGCGAGCGCGTACGCGACGACGAGTGGGGGCGACGCGAGGTAGTTCATCCGCACGTCGGGGTTGATCCGTCCGGCGAAGTTCCGGTTGCCGGACAGCACCGAGACCACCGTGAGCCCGTCGGTCCTCGCCGCGTCCTGCACCTGCGGGACGAGCGGGCCGGACGCACCGATGCACGTCATGCAGCCGTAGCCCGTGAGATGGAATCCCAGCTGATCGAGGAACGGCGTGAGTCCGGCGGCATCCAGGTAGTCGGTCACCACCCGCGATCCGGGTGACAGCGTCGTCTTGACCCACGGCTTGCTCCGGAGCCCGCGCTGCGCCGCGTTGCGCGCGAGCAAGGCGGCGGTGACCATCACCGACGGGTTCGAGGTGTTCGTGCACGACGTGATCGCCGCGATCCCCACGATGCCGTGACGCAGCTTGTGCTCGGACCCGTCCAGGATCGCCGGGACGGCCATCGCCGGGTCCGCCACCGGCGACGCCTCGGCGAGCGCCCCGCGGAATCGCGACGGGGCCTCGGCCAGCGCAACCCTGTCCTGCGGGCGGGACGGTCCGGCGAGCGACGGCCGCACGTCCGTCAGGTCGAGCTCGACGGTCTCCGAGTAGTCGGCCACGACGTCAGGCCGGTGCCACAGCCCTTGAGCCTGCGCGTACGCCTCGGCGAGCGCCACCCGCTCCGCCGTGCGTCCGGTGAAGCGCAGGTACCGGATCGTCTCCTCGTCGATCGGGAAGTACGCGCACGTCGAGCCGAACTCCGGGCTCATGTTCGCGATCGTCGCCCGGTCGGGAACGGACAGCCACCGGACTCCCTCCCCGTAGAACTCGACGAACTTGCCCACCACCCCGTGCGCACGCAGCAACTCGGTGATCGTCAGCACGAGATCGGTCGCTGTGGCTCCGTCCGGGAGAGCGCCGGTGAGCCGGACCCCGACGACCCGTGGCAGCAGCATGTTGACGGACTCACCGAGCATGGCCGCCTCGGCGTCGATCCCGCCGATGCCCCAGCCCAGGACCCCGATCCCGTTCACCATCGTGGTGTGGGAGTCCGTGCCCACGCAGATGTCGGGATACGCCCAGCCCTGGTCGGCCACGACGACGCGCGCGAGGTGCTCCAAGTTGACCTGGTGCATGATCCCCTTGCCCGGAGGCACCACGTCGAAGTTGCGTAGTGAGGTCTGGCCCCAGCGCAGGAACCGGTAGCGCTCGGCATTGCGTTCGTACTCGATCTCGACGTTGCGCTCGAAGGCGTCCGGCGAGCCGAAGACGTCCGCGATCACCGAGTGATCGACCACGAGCTCGACGGGAATCTGCGGGTTCACCGACGTGGCAGCACCGCCGATCTCGTGCATCGCGTCGCGCATGGCCGCGATGTCGGCGATGCTCGGCACACCGTTGGTGTCGTGCATGAAGACGCGGGCCGGGTGGATGTCGACGGCGACGGAGAACGCGTGCTCGGAACCCCACGCGAGCACGGCCTCCACCTGGTCGCGCGTCACGCGGTGGCCGTCCTCGTTGCGCAGCAGGTTCTCGAGCAGGACGCGGATGGTGTACGGCATCCGAGAGGGCGCGAGGTCGCCGATG
Source organism: Pseudonocardia alaniniphila (assembly GCF_022524485.1). GTDB lineage: Bacteria > Actinomycetota > Actinomycetes > Mycobacteriales > Pseudonocardiaceae > Pseudonocardia > Pseudonocardia alaniniphila. The sequence goes on along the minus strand of NZ_JAKXMK010000040.1, from coordinate 13,599 downwards.
CGGGCGACCCGGTAACGATTCGAGCCCACCCGGAGCTCGCCGAACGTGTCGAAGCTGTCGAGGCGGCCGGCGGGTTCAGCCACGGGTGATCCGTCGGGACGCGGCTGACGCCCACATGCCGGAGTCGGCAGGGCGCCCCGGTAGGAGGAGACCGGGGATCACCGGTTCACGACCTGCTCGAGCGCGTCCAGCCCGCGATCGAGCTCCGGCTCGGTGATCACCAGCGGGGGAGCGAAGCGGAGCGTGCGCTCGTGGGTCTCCTTGCACAGCACCCCGCGGCTCATGAGTGCCTCCGATGCGTCCCTGCCGCTCGGCCCCGCGGCCGGCAGGTCCACGCCGGCCCAGAGGCCGCGACAACGCACCGCCTCGACCCCATGGCCCACCAGTGCGGTGAGCCGGTCGTGCAGGTGGGCGCCGAGCACCCTGGCCCGCTCCTGGAACTCGCCGGTGGCCAGCAGCCGGACGACCGCGCGGCCGACCGCGCAGGCCAGTGGGTTGCCGCCGAACGTCGAGCCGTGCTCGCCGGGACGCAGTACGTCCAGCACGTCGGCCCGGCCCACCAGCGCCGACACCGGCAGGATGCCACCGCCGAGTGCCTTGCCCAGCGTGTAGAGGTCGGCGCGGACGCCGTCGTGGTCGAGCGCGAGCACCTGCCCCGTTCGCGCCAGCCCGGACTGGATCTCGTCGGCGATCAACAGCGCACCCGCCTCATCGCACAGCCGTCGAGCCTCTGCGAGGTAGCCGGCAGGCGGGATGATCACGCCCGCCTCGCCCTGGATCGGCTCCAGCAGGACGGCCGCCGTCCGCTCCGAGATGGCCTCGGCCAGCGCGGCGGAGTCTCCGAACGGCACGACGACGAACCCGGGCGTGAAGGGGCCGAAGTCCGCGCGGGCGGTGCGGTCGGTCGAGAACGACACGACCGTGGTGGTCCGGCCGTGGAAGTTCGACGCCGCGACGACGATCTCGGCCGTGCCGTCCGGGACCCCCTTCACGCGGTAGGCCCATTTGCGTGCGACCTTGATCGCGGACTCCACTGCCTCCGCGCCGGAGTTCATCGGTAGCACCTTCTCCGTGCCGGTCAGCTCGGCGAGCTCCTGACAGAACAGGCCGAACTGGTCGTGGTGGAACGCCCGCGATGTGAGCGTGACGCGACCGAGCTGCTCGACGGCCGCCGCCACGAGCGCGGGGTGGCGGTGGCCGAAGTTCAGCGCCGAGTACCCGGACAGGAAGTCGAGGTGGCGCCTGCCCGCGACGTCGGTGACCCACGCGCCCTCGGCGTGGGCGATCACCACCGGCAGGGGGTAGTAGTTGTGCGCGCTCCACCGCTCGTCGAGCGCGATGAGGTCGGCGGTGGTCGTCGGCGGGCCGTCGGCGAACGTGGTCATGTCGCCAAGGTTATAACCTCGTTGCCGCGTTCGGAGTGAGCTGTGCGTCATGTGCTGTGACTTCGCCGGCGCATGGCTGCCCTGCACTCGGTGGACGCAAGAGTGATCAACTCAATCGCCGAAGAGGCGTTGAGCTGCGACTACTCTCCGAATGGGGCGTCTCTTCGCCCGCGACTCCGGCGTTCGGGCTGAGGCGAACGGCTCGGCGCGGTCTGACGTCGAGGGGAGAATCTTGTAACGACCCCGTTTCGATCTTCGTGCTGGAGTCTGCGCTGTCTTAGGTTATAACCTTTCTGGCCGACAGGGCCGTCACGACTCCCAGAGGTGTGAGATGTTCGAGCGAGCACGATGGTCCCGGCGGGTGGGCGTCGTCGCGGTGGCTGCGGCGTTGCTCGCGGTGGCCTCCTGCGCGAGCGCGCCCGCCGCGCCGCCCAACCCGATCGCCGTTGAGCAGGTGCCCGACTACTACCCCGCGGACTACCAGCAGATCATCGAGGGGTCCAAGGCCGAGGGCGGCGAGCTCGTGATCAACTCGGGCACCGCGAAGGAGAACTGGGCGCCGATCTTCCGCGACTTCCAGAAGAAGTACCCCTGGGTCGAGTCGATCCTGGCCAAGGAGAGCGGCGCGGAGGGGTACCAGCAGCTGCTGAACGAGATCGCAACCGACTCGGTGCAGACCGACCTCATGGTCGTGAGCTCGACGCAGGGATGGAACGAGTTCGCCGCGCACGAAGGCGCACTGGCCGAGTACCGGTCACCCGAGGCGGACCACCTGCCGGAGTTCGCCGAGCTCCTCCCGAACGTCTACGCCATGTCGCTCGATCCAATGGGCATGGTTTACAACACGGCGCTGATCAGCAGCGACCTGACAAGCCTCGCCGATCTGGCCGACTATGCGGCCGCCCACCCGGGCGAGCTCGACGGAAAGGTCACGGTCCGGGAGGGATCGACCCCGTTCGGGTTCACCGTGGCTTACGCATGGACGGAGTGGAACCCGAAGAACCCCGATGCCAAGGCCACGTTCGAGAAGCTCTTGCCGCTCTCGCGTGCGGAGACCTCGTCCGGTATCCAGATCGAGAAGGTCCTCTCGGGCGAGTACGCGGCGGGCTTCCTGATCAGCAGCGCGCTCGGATACGAGCAGGAAGAGCGCAGCGGTGGCCTCGTCAAGTTCGTCCTGCCGAAGGACGGCACGCTCCTGCTCGGCCGCGGCGCCGGGATCATCGGGAAGGCGCCCCACCCGAACACGGCACGCCTCTTCCTGGACTTCCTGCTCTCGGAAGAGGGGCAACGCGCCGTGGCCGAAGGTGGCCTCACCGCCTACCGCGACGGCATCGAAGGCACGCAGGGCCTGCGGACCTACCAGGACCTCGTCAAGGAGGTCGGCGACGACTCGATCGTCGTGGTGCCGTTCGACATGGTCCCGCAGGCCGAGGTCGAGCAGTACATCGCCCGGTTCGCCGAGCTGCTCCCGGGATGAGCCCGAACCTGACGGAGGCGGGTGCCCGCCCCGCGGCAGGGACGCGCCCCTCCTCGGCGCTCTCGTCGCCGCGCTACCGGCGCGTTCTCGGCGTCGACCGGAGCCGGCTGCTCCAGTACGCGACGCTCGTCGTCCTCGCGGTCCTCGTCGTCGCCCCGATCGCGCCGATCCTCTACCAGTCGGTGATCGACCGGCCCCTCCACGAGACCGGGCAGATCTTCACGCTCGGCAACTTCGCCGCCCTCTTCTCCGAGGCCGGATTCGGTGAGGTGATCCTCAACACGGCCGTGCTGGCCGTGCTGACCACGGTGCTGACCCTGGTCATCGCGGTGCCGATGGCCGTGCTTGTGGTACGGACCGCGCTGCCGTTCGGCCAGGTGCTGGGACTGTCGATGCAGTGGCCGTTCTACATCTCGTCGCTGATCCTCGGGTTCGGCTGGATCACGATGTACGGGCCGGCCGGGTTCGTCAGCGCCGAGGTCCGGGAACTGATCGGGTTCGTGCCGTGGAACCTCTACAGCCTGCCCGGCATGGCGTTGACCGAAGCAGTCGCTCTGGCGCCCGTCACGTACGTCTTCTGCGCGAACGCGCTGCGGCAGGCCGACGCCGCGCTCGAGAGCGCGGCTCAGGTGTGCGGCGCGAAGCCACTGAGGATCATCTTCACGGTCGTCGTGCCCATGCTCCGGCCGCCGGTCGTCTACGCAACGATTCTGACGTTCAGCACGTCCATCGAGTCCCTCAGCGTGCCGCTGCTGTACGGCACGCCGACCAACATCAGGGTCTTCTCGACGTTCCTCTACACCAACGGGCTGGAGTCGATCTCGCCCGATTACGGTGTGCTCGGCGCCGCGTCGATGATCATCCTGGCCGTGACGTTCGGGCTGGTCTTCCTGCAGGCCAGGGTCCTGAGGAAGGCCCAGCGGTTCATCTCGGTCCGCGGCAAGGCGACGCGTCCGCGCCGCCTCGAGCTCGGGTGGGTGAAGTGGGCCGGGGCCGTGCTCGTCACGATCTACGTCCTGTTCGGCGCGGCGATACCGATCCTCGGGCTGGTGTTCCGGTCGTTCACCCTGGTCTTCACGCCGATGCAGAACCCGTTCCGGACGCTGACGCTGAACAACTACGCCGACATCTTCAGCTTCGACGACTACGTCCGGTCCATCACGAACAGCCTGACGGTCGCGGTGGTCGGTGCCGTGGTGGTGAGCGCGCTCGCGCTGATCGCGGTGATCGTCGCCCGCCGGTCGACGTTCCGGTTCCGGCGGGCCGTGGAGTATCTGGCATTCGCGCCACAGGCGATCCCGGGAATCATCGTCGGGATCGGCTTCTTCTGGGCGTTCGCCCTGCTGCCGCACAGCGGGCCGCTGGGGGCGATCGTCCAGGGCACTCTCGTGGGCGTGGTCATCGTGTTCGGTTTCGGCGCGGTGCCCACCGCGTTCAGCTCGATCGCCTCGTCGATCACCCAGATCGGGTCGGAGCTGGACAATGCCGCGCGCACGTCCGGGGCGGACTGGGTGGGGGCGTTCGCCCGGATCCTGTGGAGGCTCCTGATACCGGCCTTCGTCGGCGCGATGATCCTGACGTTCGTCGCGCTTCTCAAGGCGTACGCGTCTGCGCTGTTCATCGCCTCTCCCGACTCCGAGGTCATCGGGACGACGATGCTCGTCCTCTGGACGGAGGGGCAGACCGGATCGGTTGCCGCGCTCGCCACCCTGCAGATCGCCATCACGGCGGCGGTCGTCGCGGTGGCGGGCCGGTTCATGAAGGGACACGCACATGCCTGAGGTACGTCTGTCCGGCGTATCGAAGTCCTTCGGCGACGTGGCCGCGCTGGACGCGGTCGACTTCACGATCCGCGAAGGCGAGTTCTTCACGCTGCTCGGTCCGAGTGGCTGCGGCAAGTCCACCACGCTGAACTGCATCGCCGGGCTCGAGGAGCCCAGCACGGGCAGCATCACGGTCGGCGGGACACCGTTCGTCGACGTGCAGCGCGGCCTCTACGTCCCACCGGAGGAGCGCAACCTCGGCATGGTCTTCCAGTCGTACGCGCTCTGGCCCCACATGACCGTCCGGCAGAACCTCGCCGTTCCCCTCTCCATCCGCAAGGTCGCGCGCCACGACAAGGCGGAGCTCATCCACGAGGCGCTCGACAAGGTGGGCCTCGTGCACCTCGAGGACAGGTACCCGCACGAGCTCTCCGGCGGGCAGCAGCAGCGTGTCGCGCTCGCGCGTGCCCTCGTGTACTCGCCGTCGGTGCTCCTGCTGGACGAGCCGCTGTCGAACCTCGACGCGAAGCTGCGGGAACAGGCCCGGGCCTGGCTCAAGCGCCTTCAGGAGGATCTCGGCATCACCACGGTCTACGTGACGCACGACCAGGACGAGGCGCTCTCGCTGAGCGACCGGATCGCGGTCATGTTCGACGGGCGGATGACGCAGATCGGCACCCCCACCGAGATCTACGACGCGCCGGCCACCCCTCACGTGGCTGCCTTCGTCGGGAGCTGCAACTTCCTGATCGGGAAGGTCGTCGAATCGGGAGCCGGAGTCGTGCACGTGCGACTCGAGAGCTCGGGTTCGGTCGTCCACGTCGCGGCGTCGACCGCGTTCACGCCGGGCCAGGACGTCACGCTGGCGATTCGTCCCGAGCGGCTGTCGATCATCCCGGCCGAGAGCGGATCCACGGATGCCAACGTGCTCGACACCGACGTGCTCACCCGGTCCTACGTCGGTTCCCGGTTCGAGTACGACCTGCAGCTCGGCCGGAACGTGGTCAAGGTCGTCACGCAGGACGGCACGCTGGCGGGCGACGTGCGACTGGTGTTCGGCCCGGACGACGCCCTGCTGTACCCGGACATCTCGATCCCGTCGGCCGAGGCGCAGCAGCTCTCGACCGTGTCCGCATGATCCAGGTGCCACGACAGGAGCAGGCAATGACAGGCAATGATCCCCGGAGTTCGGCCGAGCACTTCTTCACCGGCGCCACCACCACGATCGCGGCACAGGTGGACCAGCGATTCAGCTACAGCCTCTACATCCCGAAGCGCCGGGCCGGCGACCCGGAGCGGTACCGGCTCGTGGTGATGCAGCACGGCACCGCGCGCACTGCCACGCGGTACCGGGACGCGATGATGGGTTTCGCCGAGGAGCAGCGTGTCGTCGTTCTCGCGCCGTTGTTCCCTGCGGGGATCGTCGACCCGGACGACCTGCACAACTTCAAGTTCCTGGAGTACCGCGGCATCCGGTTCGACCTCGTGCTCCTCGCGATGATCGACGAGGTGAGCCGCCGGGTACCGCTTCGGACCGAGCGGTTCCTGCTGCACGGGTTCTCCGGAGGCGGCCAGTTCGCGCATCGCTTCCTGTACGCACATCCGCAGCGGCTCCTCGCCGCGTCGATCGGCGCACCGGGCCGCCTGACGTTGCTCGACGACACGACGCCGTGGTGGCTGGGGACGAAGGACTTCGCGAGGATCTTCGGCGCGGCGCCCGACATCGCCGAGATCCGGAAGGTGCCGATCCAGCTCGTCGTCGGGGACCTCGACGTCGAGGGCTGGGAGATCAACAACCAGTACGACTCCAACTGGCTCCCGGGGCTTGAGAAGCAGGGGAAGACCAGGATCGAGCGGCTGCAGACGCTGCAGAAGAATCTGGACGACCACGGCATCGCCGCCCGCTTCGACCTCGTCCCCGGTGCGGCGCACCAAGGACTGAAGATGATCGACGTGGTCTGCGAGTTCTTCGCGTCCGTCCTCGCGAGGCCGTCCTGACCAGCACAGGGACGAAGTGCGTGATGCTCTTCGGCGACAGCATGCTCGCCCGCTTCACGAAGCCGCGGATCCGGCATCTCGAACATGAGCTCGGCGGGGCCGCGACCGTCTACAACTGCGCCACGGGCGGCTGGGACAGCTCCGACGGGGCGGCGCGGGCGGCGCTCCTCGGCCGGATCGGCTGGGACACCGTGGTGCTGTCGTTCGGCGGCAACGACTGCGCCCCGTGGAAACACGTGGCGACCGACCGTTTCGCCGTCAACATGGCCACGATCGCTGACGCCTTCGCCGGCGCGCGCCTCGTGGCGTTCCTCCCGCCGGTGATCGAGGAGATCGAGAAGCCCGCTCTGGGTTCGAGAAGCAACCGCGACCTGGACGAGTACCGCGAGATCCTGCGGTCCGTCGTCGGCGCCGACGCGTGCCTGGACACGGACCGGATCCTCCCGCCGGACGCCGGTGCCCGCGGCCTCGAGCCGGACGGGCTGCATCTCACGGAGGACAGCTACACCCTCGTGATACCGGTCCTCGCGCAGGTGATCGGGCGCGGGTTCGGCGGTTCACGACGAGACCGGAAAGCTGGATCATGACACGTCACTCGGCGCCCTCACGCGGACGCGGATCGATCGCCAGCCCGCATCATCTGGCCACGGAGGCGGGGGAGGACGCCTTCCGCGCGGGTGGCAATGCCATCGACGCTGCTATCGCCGCGGCCGTGGTGCTGGACGTGGTGTATCCGAACCAGACGGCGCTGGGTGGCGACGCGGTGGCGCTCGTGCGCACTCCCGGCGGGGCGATCCACTGTGTGAACGCGACGGGTTGGGCGCCGGCGGCCCAGTCGGCGGAGCGGTTGCGGGCGGCTCACGGTGCGGCCATCCCGTTCCGTGGCATCGACACGGTCACCGTGCCGGGGGCGGTTCGTGGCTGGGAGGCGCTCCGATCCTTCGGGGCGCGGCTGCCGTGGTCGGCACACTTCGATGCCGCCGTCGACCTCGCGTCGGGCGGTGCGCCGGTCGGCCGGTCCCTCGCCGCAGCGATCGCCGAGAAGCGCGATGTGCTGTCGCAGGATCCCGGCTGCCGCGATGTGTTCCTTCCTGGTGGGAAGCCGTTGGAGGAGGGTGACGTCTTCCGCCAGCCTGCGCTCGCGCAGTCGCTGGCGGAGCTGGGGGCCGAGGGCTCGGAAGCGCTCTATTGCGGGGGCGTGGGCCGGCGGCTGATCGACGGTCTCGCGCAGCTGGGCTGTGTGATGACGCTGGAGGATCTCGACGGTTTCCGGTCCGAGTTGGTGGCACCCCTCGCGGCGCCCTTCCGCCAGTACGAGGTCATCACCAGCCCGCCCAACACGCAGGGGTTCATGCTGTTGCGGGCGCTGAAACGGCTTCAGGAGATCGGCGACCCGGAGGACGTCCTGGGCGAGCAGGCCGGTGCGCTCGCGGAGATCTTCGAGCACGGCAACGCGGTTCGTGATCTCCTGCTGGCCGACCCGAGATTCGCCACGGTGGATGCCGGTGAGCTGATCGATCGCGATCCGGCCGCGACTCATCGGCCGTCGGAGGGGGCGCGCGTCGGCGGCGACACCGTCGGCATCTCCGCGATCGATACGGATGGGTACGCGGTCTCGCTGCTGCAGAGCGTTTACAACGCGTTCGGGTCCGGGGTGCTGGAGCCGGTGACCGGCATTCTCATGCAGAACCGGGGACGGTCCTTCTCCCTGGATCCGCTCTCGCCCAACGTCGTGGCTCCCGGCAAGCGGCCGCGCCACACCCTCATGCCCGTCATGGTCACCGAGGGCGGGAACATCAGGTGGATCAGCTCCACCATGGGTGGGCACGGGCACCCGCAGATCCAGGCCCAGTTGCTGCTGCGCTGCATGGCGGGAGACTCCCCGGCCGCCGCGGTCGACGCGCCCCGCTGGATCGTCGGGGTGCAGGATGCCGGGGACACGAACATGACGGTCTATGTGGAGAGCGACCTGCCGGCCGGTACCACGGACTCGTTGGCCGCTCGAGGATTCGTCCCGAAGGTGCTGCCTCCGCACGACGAGTGGCTCGGTCATGCCAACCTGATCAAGGTCGGTGACGACGGCCGTTTCGACGCGGTGAGCGACCCCCGGTGTGACGGCTCGGGCGGCGAGGTCGAGCTGCCACCCCGATGACGCAGGCCCGCGCCGCCCTCACCCTGATTCGTGCGCGTCCGGTTCGGCGGACTGCAACCTGGTGAGCCGGGAGGCCGCCTTCGCCCCGAGACTGCCCCGGATGTGGCGGTGCATGATCGCTGAGGCGGAATCCGCGTCGCCGGAGATCACGGCATCGAGCAACTGACGGTGCTCGTCTGCAGTGACGGCGCGGTCCCGTTCGTCGGTGCGATCGCGGAGACCGACGAGGCGATAGCGATCGGCCTTGTCCCACAAGTCGTCCAGGGTCGATATGAGGATCTCGTTGTGCGATGCACGGTAGATGGCGCGGTGAAATCGCCGGTGGGCAACGAGGTCGGCGATCGACGGGCGATCGGGTAATGCGTCGATCTGAAACGAAGCTCGCATCTCGGCGATGTCGTCCTTCGAGCGTCGTTCCGCCGCCAACGCGGCAGCGAGGGGATCGACGGCGAGCCGAATTTCGACCAGGTCACGTGCTTCTTCCGGGGACAACGCGGTAGCTCGTGCGTCGCGGTAGGCGTCCAGTTCGACGAGGCCTTCGGACTTGAGCCGGCGCAGGGCCTCCCGCAGGGGTGTGGTGCTGATGCCCAGGCTACGAGCGATCAACGCCTGGTTCAGAATCTCGCCAGGGGCGAATTCATGGCTCACGATCTTGTCGCGGAGCCACGCATAGGCGAACTCACTCTTCGTCGAGTAGTCGTGTTCCGGGCCGACCACGCCTGCCTCCTCTCGTCGTCCGTTGGCTGGTGGCCCTGCATGCGCAGTGAATCCGTTGCCCCGGGCATCGGGATCGTTGATAGATCACACTTTACTCATCGTGAGACGAGGTCGATGTGAGCGTCTGCACCGAGGCCTGATCCGATCCGCTGGCGGTTCGCGGCGAGCCGTCAGTTGTGCACCACCGTCAGATCCACAGTCTCGCGATCTCGTCGAGGAGCGCGGCCAGCTCGGCGGGACGGGACAGGAACGGGGAGTGGCTGGTCGGGATCCGCCTGATACTCCTCGCGCGACGGGCTATCTGCTCCTGAAGCCGGACCGGGATTGCGGCATCGTTGTCGGTGATGACGTAGGTGGAGGGAACGGTGTGCCACGCCGCCCTGGTCACACGGTCGGCGAACGGCTGGCGGCGCTGGTCGACGAGCCGGCTGACGGCCAGGTCGGCGACCGCCTCGGGTACGTCGGCGTAGAGCTGGGCCCGCGGGTCCGAGCCGACCGGGAACAGGTCCTCCGTCGAGTCGGGATCGGGGGCGCCGTGCAGGCTGAACAGCGACTCGTCGATGTCGGGGACGTAGGCGGCCAGGTACACGAGCTGCCGAACGTCGGGCAGGCCGGTGAGGCCCTCGGTGGCGGGGATCCCGCCGTACGAGTGGGCCACGACGACGACCGGGCCGCCGATCGCCTCGGTTGCGGCGCGGACCGCCTCGGCGTCTTCTCGCACGCCGCCATGCGGGTCGGGGCCGGTGGTAGGCAGCTTCACCGCGCGGCTGGCATAGCCGAGGGCGTCGAGCTCCCCGCGCAGCAGATCCCAGGTGGACGGGAGGTGCCATGCGCCAGGGACGAGAACGAGTGTGGGCCGCTGAGCAGTCATGATGCTTCTCTCTTGAGTAGCCGGACAGCATCTCGGACCCGTATTAGGTTACGGTATTCACATGTAACGTATCGTGGTGCCGCGACCAGCCGGACCAGGGGGCTGAGCCCCTGGGTGCGGGCCCCTCCTGCACGTTCTGAGGTGTATGCGCGTCGCTGGAGTAGCTGCGCTGCTGTCTCTTCTAGGGTCTGTCCAATGGGCTGTTCATCATCAGTGCGTCGTCCGGCCGATCTCGACATCGTTCGCGAGTCCTACGACCGCGTCGCGGACAACTATGTGGAGATGGTGGCGACGACCGGCCTCGGAGACGTCCGTACTCACCCGTGGCTACGAGCTGCAATGGACGTGTTCGCCGACGCGGTCGGCGGCCTGGGTCCGGTGCTCGACGTCGGGTGCGGCCCAGGCACCGTGACGGCGTACCTGGTTGATCGCGGTGTGAACGCGTCAGGGGTGGACCTGTCGCCTCGCATGATCGAGCACGCCCGCCGTCTGTACCCCCAGTGCAGCTTCAGCGTCTCCTCGTCGACCGACCTCGATCTGGCCGACTCGTCGTTGGGCGGAGTCATGGGGTGGTGGTCGTTGTTCAACCTGCCTCGCGACGTTCTGCCGCAGGTCTTGTCGTCGTTCGCCCGGGCTCTGGTGCCAGGCGGGCAACTGATCGTCGCGACGCACGTGGGGGACAGCGATGTGGCTCGTACCGAGGCCTACGGCGGTGTCGCGGTCAACTGGACGACCTACCAGTGGCGACCGGAACAGCTCACCGCGCTGATCGAGCAGACAGGACTACGACCGGTTGCTGAGCTGCGGCTTCCTGCGGAAGGGCAGATCGGCCCGGGCGTGGTGGTCGTCGCTCAACGCGATCACGGTGAGCTTCGGCAGGTGTAGGACGAATCGCCTCAGCGTGTCGATCGCGATCCTCGCCGCATGTGACCTGGTGGCCCCGGTCTGGGTATTACGGTCGGAACATGGACTTCTCCTTGTGGCCGCTGGGCGCGCAGCCGTGGCAGGACACCCTCGCGGTCACCGAGTACGCGGAGCGCACCGGCTGGCACGGCGTCTGGATCGCCGATCACTTCATGGCGAACGGCGCTGAGGGCGTCGGAGTCCCGATGAACGAGTGCATGGCGGTGCTGGCCGCGCTCGCGAGCCGGACCGAACGGGTCCGGCTCGGGTCGATGGTGCTGGGCAACACGTATCGGCACCCGGCCGTCGTGGCCAACCAGGCGGCGACCGTGGACCAGATCAGCGGCGGCCGGTTCGTGCTGGGAATCGGCGCGGGCTGGCAGGTCAACGAGCACGAGGCGTACGGCATCGAGCTGCCGCGACCCCGTGAACTGCTCGCCCGTCTCGATGAGGCCTGCCAGGTCTTCACGGGCCTGCTCACCCGGGACCGCACGGACTTCGACGGGAAGTACTACCAGCTGACCGGTGCGCCGCTGGAGCCCAAACCGGCGGCGATGCCGCTGCTGATCGGCGGTGCAGGGGAGAAGGTCACCCTCGGCATCGTCGCCAGGTACGCCGACGAGTGGAACCACTGGAGCCTGCCGGAGGTTGCTGTCCGCAAGGGCGAGGTGTTCCGCGAACACTGCGAGAAGATCGGCCGCGACCCGCGCACCGTCCGCCGGTCCACCCAGGCGCTGTTCGAGGTCATCGACCCGGACGACAACGAGGCTGCGGAGCGCCGCGAACGGCTGGTGGCCTCCGGGAGGCCGGTGGTGATGGGCAGCGCCGAGGAGTTGCTCGACACGTTCGGCCGGTATGCCGAGGCGGGCATCGACGAGGTGCTGGTCCCGGACGTCACGCTCGGCAACGGTCAGCGGCGGATCGACGCGCTCGAACGGCTCCGCGAGGAAGTCTTCGTCAAGCTCGGTTGAGCTGACCGAGGCCCGGGCACTACCGGCCGGTCGTCGGCGGACAGCCACACGCCCAAGCGCGGGATCTTTCTGGCGCTCGCTTCGCCTTGTGACGCCTGCTGCGCGCCTACCCGGCCGGCCGGAAGACGGGGATGGCGGTGCCGTCATGGTCCTCCCAGTCGAGGTGCACGCGTTGCCCGATGCGGATGGTGCCGGGTTCGGCGATCACCTCGGTGAGGATGCGGAAGCCTTCGTCGAGATCGATGTAGGCCACGGTGTAGGGCGTGTGGACGCGGAAGAACGGGTGGCCGTGCTGGCGCACCACGGTGAAGGTGTAGACGGTGCCGCGGCCTGTGGAGTCGAGCGTTTCGAGGTCGGGGTCGTGGGCGCGGGGGTAGAACACCACTTCGCCGGTGCTGCGGCGGCGTTGGTAGGTGAGCCGGTGCTGGGCGCAGGCCCGCCAGAACGGTCCGGTGTCGGCTTCGTCGAGCACCGGGAGGGGCCGTGTGGGTGCGGTGTCGGTGGTGGCGGTCACGGTGATCAGTCCTTTCCGAGGAGGATGGTGGCGGCGGAGTGGCGGGTGCCCAGTTGCCCGCCGTTGCCGTGCGCGACGGCCAGGCGGGCGCCGTCGACTTGGGAGGTCGACTCGCCGCGCAGCTGCCGGGTGGCTTCGATGAGCAGGAAGATGCCGCGCATGCCGGGGTGGTTGGACGACAGGCCGCCGCCGTCGGTGTTGAGCGCGGGTGCTCCGGGGCGGTCCCAGCGCAGCCGTCCGTCTTCGACGTAGGAGCCGCCCTCGCCTTTCTTGGCGAAGCCGAGGTCTTCGAGCAGTGTCAGGACGGTGATGGTGAACGAGTCGTAGATCATCGCGATGTCGATGTCCTCGGGCCGCACTCCTGCCTCGCCGAAGGCGAGTGGTGCGGAGTGGGCGCCGGCGCTGGTGGTGAGGTCGCGGGTGTTGCCGGGGTAGCGCACGGCTTCGCCGCTGCCGAGGATCCAGACGGGGGGTGTGCGGGTTCCGGTGGTCACATCGTCGCCGACGATCACGACGGCGCCGCCGCCGTCGGAGACGAGGCAGCAGTCGAGCAGGTGCAGCGGGTCGGCGATCATCCGTGAGCCGAGCACGTCGTCGGTGGTGAGCTCGCCGGTGTTCTTGATGCCGAGGTCGTGCAGTCCGGCGATGGCGTCGGGGTTGCGGACGGCGTGGGCGCGGGTGGTGACGGCGATCTGGGCCAGTTGTTCGGGTGTGGTGCCGTACTCGTGCATGTGCCGCTGGGCCACCAGGGCGTAGTTGCCGATCAACGGGAGCCCGTAGGGGGTCTCCATGTTCATCCCGGGTGCCGGGTCGGGGGTGCTGCGGGCTCCGGTGCCGATGGCTCTGGC
>NZ_JAKXMK010000004.1 GCF_022524485.1 Pseudonocardia alaniniphila | reverse complement strand
ACGGCGGCGGCTACCACCACGGCGGCGGCTACCACCACGGCGGCGGCTACCACCACGGCGGCGGCTACCACCACGGCGGCGGCTACCACCACGGCCGCCACTGACTGATCTACCGGGGGTGGCCTCGCCGTAGCGGGCGGGGCCACCCGGTGGTCCGGGGTTGAGAAAAATGAGCGCACGCCACGCCAAGCACGCGTCCGACACGCCGACGACGCGATTGACCACCGTCACCGATCTGCTGGTGGCCTCAGACCTCCGGCCGGAAGCGCCGGGGATGAGCCTGACCAACATCTTTCGCCGCTTCTGGCCCGAGACCCGTCCGTTTCGGGGTCGGGTGTGGCTGAGTCTGCTGTTCGTCGTGGTGGGTCCGTTGTTGAGCGCCGCGACGATCTACCTGCTCAAGATCCTGATCGACGACGTGCTCCAGCCGCACGACTTCCATCTCTTCCCGGAGGTCGCAGGCGCCTACCTCGTACTGACCGTGGTCGGCGGCGTCATCTCGTTCTTCGACGAGTACCTAGCGGCCTACATCGGCGAGCGGCTCATCTTCAACCTGCGGAGCAAGGTGTTCGGTCACCTGCACCGTCAGTCGTCGGCCTTCTTCGACCGCAACGAGCTGGGCGACATCCTCTCCCGGCTGACCGGTGACATCACGGCGATCGAGCTTCTCATCCTCTCCGGGCTGGGCACGGCGCTGACCTATGTGTTCGAGCTCGCATTCTTCGTCGCTGCGCTGTTCTACCTCGACTGGCGCCTCGCCATCGCCTCGCTGATCGCCGCGCCGGGCTTCCTCCTCATCGCCCGCTCCTTCTCGAGCCGGATCAAGTCGGCGTCCGGGGAGAAGCGGCGCAAGACCGGCTCGATCACCTCGGTCGCCGAGGAGAGCTTCAGCAACGCCTCGCTGGTGCGCGCCTACGACCGGTGGGACGACGAGCAGCACCGGTTCGACAAGGAGAACCTCGCGAGCTTCCGCGCCCAGATGCGTGCCACCCGCCTGCAGGCCTTGTTCTCGCCGCTGACCGACCTGCTCGAGGTGGTCGGCGTCCTGCTGGTGGTGGGGTTCGCCGTGTGGGAGCTCTCCAACAACAACATCACGCTCGGCGGCGTGCTGGCCTTCGTCGCCTACCTCACCCAGCTCTACGGGCCGATCCAGGGCATCGGCAACCTGACCAACGAGCTGTTCTCCGCCAGCGCGGGGGCCGAGCGGGTGATCGAGCTCCTCGACCTGAAACCCGCTGTCGACGAGCCCGCCGAGCCCGAACCGCTGGAGCGCGCCGCCGGCGAGCTTCGGGTGAGCAACCTCTCCTTCCACTACCCGGACACGGACAAGCCCGCGTTGTCCGACATCGACTTCACCGTCGAGCAGGGGCAACGCATCGCGCTGGTCGGTCCGAGCGGAGCCGGCAAGTCGACCCTGGCGAAGTTGATCCTGCGGTTCTTCGACCCCGATTCGGGATCCATCACGCTCGACGGTCACAACCTGCGCGACCTGGCTCTGGCCGACCTCAAACGCAACGTCACCCCGGTATTGCAGGAGACGCTCGTCTTCGACGGCACGATCCGCGACAACATTCTCTGGGGCCGGCCGGACGCGACCGAGGAAGAGGTCATCGAGGCCGCCACCGCAGCCGACGCCAACTCCTTCATCAACCAGCTGCCCAAGGGCTACGACACCCGCATCGGACAGCGCGGCCGGCTGCTCTCCGGTGGCCAGCGCCAGCGGATCGCCATCGCCCGAGCGATGATCCGCAACCCTCCGGTGCTGCTGCTCGACGAGCCCACCACCGGCCTCGACGCCGAGTCGACCCGGCGCATCCTCGTGCCGCTGCGCCGGCTCATGGCCGGCCGCACCACGATCGTCATCTCGCACAACCTGCTCACCGTGACCGACGCCGACCGGATCCTGTACCTGGAGAAGGGCCGCATCACCGCGGCAGGCACCCACACCGAGCTGCTCACCACGAGCCCCGGTTACGCCGAGCTCTACCGGCTGCACGCGGCGCCCGCCAAACCGCGGCCGACCCCTCGGCCGCGAGAGTCTCCCGAGGCGAACGGTGCGGTGCTGAGCTCCAAGCCGAGCTAGGCGCGGACGGGGCCGGCGACGAGTTCTGCCGAACGGCCCCGCGGGGCAGCCCTGCTCCGTACCGTCCGCCCCATGGACGGAGATCAGTGGCTCGCCTCCTACCGGGAGCGGCTGCAGGAGTTCGGGGCCAGGGCCACGCAGGCGCAGCGGGCGCTGGCGGGGGTCTCGGCCAGTGCGACGAGCCGGGACGGCGCAGTCACCGTCACGGTCGACCCGGCCGGTGCGATGCAGCGGCTGGTGCTGTCCGAGCGCACCGAGACCATGACCAGGGTGCAGCTCGCCGCGGCCGTGGTGGCCACTGCCCGTGAGGCCCGGGCCGAGGCCGCTCGGCGGGCCACTGCTGCCGTCGCTCCGCTGATCGGGCCCGAGGCCACGGAGATCCTGCGGTCCCACCTGCCGGACGGTGAGCGATGACCGGCGGGTTCGAGGTCGACGACGTGGCGCTCCACACCCACGCCACGCAGGTCGACGCACTCGCCGCCCGGATGCGCGCGGTCGCAGCCGCCGCCCGGCCGCTCGACCTCAGCGCTTACGGGCAGATCGGGCAGGTCTTCGCCGGCGCCGCGAGCGAGGCAACTCGGGCCGGATCGCTCGTCGTCGGGAGCCTGGCCGAGCAGGCCTGGGCGATCGCCGACGGGGTGCGCGCCACGTCCGAGGCCTACCGAGCCGTCGAACGCCACACCACCACCGGCTTCGGGGAGGCGCGATGACCGAGATCCCCACCGGCGACTCCCTCGTCGCGGAGCGCGAGCCCACCCCTGATCTGGAGGGCGCGGGGGTCGTCTCGAGCTGGGCGGACGTCGCCGACGCCGTGGGAAAGCCTGCCCCTGACGGTATGGAGATCGCCTGGGCGGCCGCGGGCGCGGGCCTCGACACCCTGGGCGCCATCGCCGACCCGTTCGGCGCGCTGATGTCGTCGAGCATCGGATGGCTGATCGAACACGTCTGGTTCCTGCGCGAGCCGCTCGACGCGCTGGCGGGCGACCCCCTGCAGGTCACCGCCCAGGCACAGACCTGGAGCAACATCGCCGGTGAACTTCGCGCGGTGGCCGCCGACCACACCGCGGCGCAGGTGCCGGGCTGGGCAGGTCCCGCAGGTGAGGCCTACCGGGGCGCGGTGGGCCGATACACGGGCGCGGTCGTCGACGTGGCCGCGACGGCCGACCAGCTCGCGCAGCTCGTGCTCGGCTCGGGAGCGGCCGTCGGCACCGTCCGCGCCCTGGTCCGCGACCTCATCGCCGACTTCCTCATCTGGGTTGCACGCACCGCGCTCGCCGCGCTGGCGGCCGCGACCGTCACGCTGGCCGGGTCCACCGCCGCCGCGATCACCGCGGTTGCGCTGGAGGCCTACCGCCTCGCCCGCACGATCGCCGAGCGCATCTCCTCATTGCTCGACGCACTGTCGGACGCCGCCACCACGGCAGGCGCGCTCGTTGCCGGGATGCGCCACACGGCAGCCGATGCACGAGCCGGAGCTCACTACATGCAGGAGCCGCTCGGACAGGTTCCCGCCGCGGAGGTGGTGGAGGCGGGCAAGCAGTTCTCCAGCACGGCGCTCGAGAACCCATCGCCGCAGCAGCCCTCGCGATGACCTCGGCGTCCCGAAATCGGGTGAACCACCCAGGCCCGACACACGTGTCCTTTGACGTGTCGGCCAGCCCCGAACTGGTCGCCTGATCGAGGAGCTCCCCGTGCACCTACCCCGATTCCTCCCCATCGCCGCACTCACCGCCGCCACCCTGGCGCTCAGCGCGTGCGGCGCAGACGCCGGCGACGGCTACACGTCGGACCCCGCTCCCCTGTCCGCCCCGTCGGCCCAGCCGCCCTCGGACGGCGGTTCCGGTGCCCCCGCCCCCGCGGCTGCCCCCGCCGAGGGGGGCGCGGTGCTGATAGCTCGCGACACTCCCGCGCTCGGCACGATCGTCACGGACGGCCAGGGCTACGCGCTCTACCGCTTCGACCAGGACAAAGCGAAGCCCCCGACGGCCACGTGCGAAGGCGAGTGCGCGGCGAAGTGGCCGCCGATCATCGTCGACCCGGAAGGAAAGCTCTCGCTCACGGGCGTCGACCAGTCTCTGATCGGCATGGTCCAGCGCTCCGACGGCACGAGCCAGCTCACGCTCGGCGGTTGGGCGCTCTACCGCTACTCCGGCGACACTCCGGGCACGACGAAGGGCCAGGCGATCGGCAACACGTGGTTCGCGGCCACCCCGGAGGGCAAGAAAGCTCCGGCCACACCGTGATACCCACACGGGCCGCCGCGCGGTGCGGGGGCAGGATGGGCCCATGGCACAGGTGACAGCCCGGGCAGAACGCACGATCGACGCTCCCGCGGAGCGTGTGCGAGCGGCGCTGGCGGACTACGAGACGGTCCGGCCGTCGATCCTCACGGAGCATTACGGCGACTACCGCGTGGAGGCCGGCGGCACCGGGGCCGGCAGCCGCGTGCACTGGACCCTGCAGGCGACGAAGAGCCGCGTGCGTGACCAGTTGGTGGAGGTCAGCGTCCCGGCCGAGGACCGCATCGTCGAGCGCGACACGAACTCCAGCATGGTCACCACGTGGACGGTCACGCCGGCAGGCGCCGGCCGCTCCGTGGTGTCGGTGGAGACCACGTGGAACGGCGCGAGCGGGATCGGCGGCTTCTTCGAGCGGACGTTCGCCCCGAAGGGCCTCCAGCGGATCCACGACGGGGTGCTGTCCAACCTCGTGGGCGTCGTCCGTTCCTGAGGTCGGCCCCTGATCCGGTCCGTTGTCAGCTCGACCCGGTCGGGACGGTCGAGCCACGGCGGCGTGCAGCGCTGCGTGCGCAGCCGCAGTGCGCATGCGCTGCACGTCTACGGCATCAGCCCTGCAGCAGCGGTGCCTTGCGGGCACCGAACATGACGAACCCTGACACGAAGGTGCCGACCGCGCCGACCATGAGCGCGGCATGGCCCCAGTTCGAGCCGCTAGCCAGCATTCCCGTGACGATCGCGCCGGCCACGATCGCGCCGGGCTGGGACAGAGCGTTGAGGAATGCGGTGCCTGTGGCCCGGCACGTCGTGTCGTAGCACTCACCCATGTAGAACAGCAGCGCCGCGTACGGCCCGATCAGGAAGAACAATCCGAGCGAGTAGAGGATCACGACGCTGATCGTGCCGTCGGCGACGGTCAGCATCAGCGCGAAGAGGATTCCCGAGATGATCCATCCGAACGCGATGACGTTGCGCCGACCCAGCCGGTCGCCGAGAAATCCGTGCGTCACATAGCCGACGTAGCCCACGGCGTTCGCCACGATGAGCAGCACCAGCGAGTTGGTGAAACTGACGTGCTTGCCCTCGGTGAGCACCGTGGTCCCGAGCACGCTGAAAAGCTGGATGCCGAACCAGTTGATGAACCAGGCGAGGCCGAGCACCAGCGTGTTGCGCAGCGCCTGTCCCTTGAAGATCGCTGTCAACGGTGCGGCGGGCCGCTCGTCGACACCGTAGGAACGCGCCAGTTCGGTGGCCTCGGCGTGCCTGCCGCGCTTGCGCAGAGCGCGCAGCTGCAGCTCGAGCTCGAACTGCGGGCTCTCGCGCAGACCGCGCCGCATCAGCGCGATGAGCACGGCCGGGAACACGGCGAGGAGGAAGCAGCCGCGCCAGCCGATCGTCGGCAGGAAGATCGCGACCCAGGCCGAGGCCAGGAGCACGCCGAGCGGCCAGCCGCCCTGCACGAGGCTGTAGATCAGGCCGCGTCGCCTCTTGATCGCCTCGTCGTCGGTGACGGCGTAGATCTCGTTGAGGTAGGTGGCGTTGACCGCCTGCTCGGACAGTCCGAGTCCACCGAGGGATCGGACGCCGATGAGGTAGGCGGCGCTCGGTGTCACGGCCGAGAGTGCCGACGCCACCGCGGTACCCGAGACGGTGAGGATCATCCCCTTGCGGCGCCCGATGCGGTCGGTGATGGGCCCGACGGCCAGAGCGATGACCGCGGTGGTGACCGAGACCAGGGTGGAAATGAACGACGCCGTGGCGTCGTCCCATCCGAAACTGCTGGAGATCTGCGGCAGCAGCGTGCCGAACATGATGTAGTCGAACACGGCGAAAAGCCAGGCGAAGAAGGCGATGGTGGTCGCCTTTCGAGTGGCTCGAACACCCACCCGTGAAAAGGTTCGGTATGGCTGCGGCGTACTTGTCTCCGGTACAGCGGACATGACGGTGCCCTCTTCGAAATAGAACGGAAACAGGGGAGCAGTACCAGGGCCGCGCGAAACGGCTCAGATGATCGTCGTCGATCTCATCGACCCTCGCCCTGCGATGGTCATGGTGAACGAGCAGGCGAAGAGACCGCGGGCGATGTCGCTTGGCGAGTCCTCGCCGCCGCACGCACCGAGCCGGGCCACCACCGCGCCGACATCGACGTCAAAAGCGACAAAGATTTGCTTGGGCACCAACCGGTCCTCTCGAGTTCTCCTCGGCGGCAGCCGACACACACTGGCCACTAGAGGCTCAGATAACGCTGCAGTCCGGACCGGACGATGTCAATGCACCCTGTCGTTACGGTCATGAAAACCGCACGACCCTTCCCCGTTGAACGATTGGCGTTTTCGGGCGATAAGTCCGGACGAGAATGCCGCTCGTTCCATCTGTGCGCCCGCCCCGCCGGAACCGGAGGACGACCAGGATGGCGCCGACCGCTCACACCCGCCAGCATGACGGGCGGCGGGTGATCACCCGTCCCGACGAGAGGAGCGGCCATCACTCCACACAGCGAGACCGGCATCGTCGCCGTGGCGGGCGAGGCGCTCGTCGACCTCGTCCCGGCCCCCGCGAACGGCTACTTCGAAGTGGCACCGGGCGGCAGCCCGGCCAACGTCGCCGTCGCGCTGTCGCGGCTGGGTGTGCCCGCGCGGCTACTCGCCCGCATCGCGGACGACATGCTCGGCCGCCGGATCCGCGAGCACCTCACCGTCAACGGAGTCGAGCTCGACCATGCGGTGCACGCCCGCGAGCAGACGTCGATGGCGATGGTGGCCGTCGACGCCGACGGAGGGCCGAGCTACGACTTCCGGATCACCGGTACCGCCGACTGGCAGTGGACACCGGAGGAGCTGGCCGGGGCGCTCGACGGGCCGGTCGTCGCACTGCACTCCGGTTCGCTGGCCCTGACCACCCCACCCGGCGCCGCCGTCCTGCGCGACCTGCTCACCCGCGCCGCGCCCACCGCCACGATCAGCTACGACCCCAACTGCCGCCCCCTGCTCATGGGCGATCCCGCCGAGGTGCTCGCCGGTGCGCACGAAATGCTCGCGGTGGCCGACGTGGTCAAGGTGAGCAGCGAGGATCTCGAGTGGCTCGTCCCCGGCTCGACGCCGGAGGCCGTGCTGGAGGACTGGCTCGGCCGCGGGCCCGCGATCGTCGCCGTCACCCTCGGCGGCGAGGGCGCGCTGGCCGGCACCGCCACGGGCGTGCGCACGCGCCGGCCAGGCGTGGCCGTGCCCGTCGTCGACACCGTGGGCGCCGGCGACACGTTCTCCGCCGCCCTGCTCGCCGGCCTGCACCGGAGGCACCTGCTCGGTGCGGCCGCGCGCCCCGGCCTGCGGGTCGTCGACGCCGAGACGCTGGACGCCCTGCTCGACGAGGCCGGCACGGCCGCGGCCATCACCTGCTCCCGGCGCGGAGCCGACCCACCCACCGCCGACGACCTGCCGGCCCGCCGCCCCTGATCGCCGGTCTCAGCCGCGACATGGACACATATCGCGCAAAGAAACCGCGCACGTTCCGCGACACGTGTCCATGTCGCCGACGGCTCGCAGGTCAGCGGGTGCGTGTCAGGAGACGATCGAGCGGGTGGGTGTTCAGCACGCGGTCCGCCGGAACGTCGCAGGCGGCGGCGCGTTCGCACCCGTTGCGGAGCCAGTCGAGCTGCCCCGGCGCATGGGCGTCGGTGTCGATCGTGAACGAGCAGCCCGCCTCCACCGCCAGCCGGAGAAGCCGCTTCGGCGGATCCAGCCGCTCGGGCCGGGAGTTCACCTCCACCGCGACGCCGTACTCCGCGCAGGCGGCGAACACCTCATCGGCGTCGAACTGCGACTCCGGGCGCTTGCGGTTGCCCGTGACCATCCGGCCCGTACAGTGCCCCAGCACGTCGACGCGCGGGTTCGCGACGGCCGTCAGCATCCGCTCGGTCATCTCGGCACGGGGCATCCGCAGCTTCGAGTGCACCGACGCGACCACGACGTCCAGCTCGGCGAGCAGGTCATCGTCCTGGTCGAGCGAGCCGTCCTCGTTGATGTCGACCTCGATCCCCGTGAGCACACGGAAACCGTCGCCCAGCTCCGCGTTGAGGTCGGCGATCTGCCTGATCTGGGCGCGCAGGCGATCGGCGGACAGCCCGTTCGCGACGGTCAGCCGCGGCGAGTGATCCGTGATCACCATGTACTCGTGGCCCAATTCCTGCGCCGTCTGCACCATCTCCCGCAGCGGGGAGCCGCCGTCGGACGCGTCGGTGTGGGTGTGGCAGTCGCCCCGGATCGCCGACCGCAGTGCCGTGGCGGCCTCGTCGAGCGGAGGGAGTTCCGCCTCCTCCAGCTTGCGCAGGTAGTCGGGCTCCTCCCCCGCGACCGACTCCGTCACGCAGCGCGCGGTGACCTCACCCACGCCTTTCAGCCGCACCAGCTCGCCCGTGCGGACCAAGCTCACGATCTCGTCGGCGTCGCGCCTGTCCAGCACCCCAGCCGCCGTGCGGAACGCCCGCACGCGGTAGGTCGACTCGTGCGCCCGCTCCAGCAGGAAGGCGATCCGGCGTAGGTCGGCAACGGCGTCCCGAGCTTCGTTCACGACGGCGATGGTGCCACGGGGACTCCGCCAGGACGGCGAACCGGACGCCCGCCGGGCGCAGGAAGCCACGTGCTCCGAGCCGGATGACCCGCGCACGAGAACGGGCGATGCGCGGGAAGTCCCGCGGGTCGCCCGTTCCGTGTGTGAGCCGGGCCGGGACTCAGCGGAGCCAGCGGCGGTTGCGGCGCTTCCAAGCCTGCGCCCACAGCGCCGGGAGGTCGCGCTCGATCTCCTCGGCACGGGCGGCGTCGCGCCCGTAGAGCAGTCCGAAACTGAAGCCGTTCTCCCCCGCCGGGTGCGCCAGCGTGCCCAGCTCGCGCAGCGTCTCGCGGGCGACCACGGTGTCCTGGTGCTCTCCGAGCGCCGACTGGAAGCCCTTGAGCTCCTTCGCGAACTGCTTCGCGTCCGTCCCGACGGCCGGCGTGGCCACCTCCGTGGCGTACCGGAGGCGCTTCCCGGCCTTGCGAGCGCTGTGCACCGCGACGTCCCGCTCGGACTCCTCGGCCGTCGGGTCGTGGGCGATCTTCACCGCATCCTCCAACCGCTTGGCGGTGCGGGCCACCAGCTTGGGCATCTCCTTGCGTGCGGGACGGGCGGCTCGCTTCGTCAGCGGGGGCCGCTCCATCAGCGCGTCGATGGCCGAGCGCAGCTCGGCGTGACGCTCGCTGTCGAGCTCGGTGAGCACAGCGGCGTTGGCCTCCGCCTCGGCCCGGGCGAAGTACCGCGTCATCTGCGCCTGCGCGGGGCCGAGCCGCAACTCCGCCGGGAGCGCGGCGAGCCCGTCCGAGATCCGCTCGTGCAGCACCTCGGCGTCACGGGCGGGGGCGAGCGCGCGGCCCAGCTCACGCAAGCCGTCGACGATCGGGTCCGTGCGCTGACGGTCGAGCAGCTTGCGGTAGGCCTGCAGGGCGCTGCGCATGCGGCGGGATGCGACGCGCATCTGGTGCACGGAATCCGGTCCGCCGCGGCGCACGCGCAGCTCCTCGGCCGCCAGCCGGTCGGCCTGGGCAGCGAGGTACTCCAGCAGCACCGCCCCGGCCGAGCCGCGCTTGCCGGCCTTCACCGGACGAGCCTTCGGGGCCGGTCGAAGCAGGCGGTCCAACTCCTCGTCGGGCGCGGTCCCGGCGTGCCGCAGCCCGCTCTCGGTGAACCGTTTCTGCAGTTCGGTGAGGAGGGAGTCGTCGGCGGCGGCGCCGCGCAGCTCGACCTCGGTCCAGGCCTCCACCTCGGTGGCCCTGCCCAGGGTGGCGAGGGTGACCTCGTCGTGCACCACCACCGCGAGCGGGCGGTCGCCCTCGCCGTAGAGACGCGCTTCGGTGCGCACCCGCCGGATCCGGCCGGCGGGCCGGACAGCACGATCACGCGCGGCCCCGCGGATCAGCTCCGCGAGCTCGCCCGGCACGGCGGGAGCGACCCCGGCGTCGGAGGCGAGCGGGACACGCAGGTCCTCGGCAGGGCCGCCGTCGGGGAGGTGGAGGTGCCACTGCGGCGGGCCGTCCGGCGTCCGGCGCAGGGTCAGGGTGATGCCGGCTGCCGCAAGTCGGCGGTCGTCGGTGTCGTAGCGCTCGGACTCGAGCACCTGTTGGGGGAGGACCACGTCGCGACGGACCCCCGGGAGAGCGGCGAGGCGGGGGACTCCCGATCCTGCAGGTCCACGGTAGATCCGGTCCGAGGTGCGGGTCGTCGTCTCAGTCATCCGATCAGTGTGCCCGCGTCGGCGCGTCGAGATGCAATCTCGCGGATCCTGCGGCCCACTTCACCCGACCGACGCAACGTCATCGCGGCAGCCGGGCCTTCACCACCTTTCCCATGTCGTTCCGGGGAAGAGCGTCGGTGAACCGGACTTCCCTCGGGCGCTTGTGCGGCGCCAGCAACCTGGCGACGTGATCGACCAGATCGCGCTCGGCCGGTGGCGGACCCGCGGCTACGACGAACGCCACGATCCGCTCGCCCAGGTCGTCATCGGGCACTCCGATGACCGCCACCTCGGCCACCCCCGAGTGCTCCAGCAGCGCGTTCTCGATCTCGCCCGCACCGATCTTGTAGCCACCCGACTTGATCAGGTCGGTGGCGCTGCGCCCCACCAGGGCGAGCACTCCGCTCTCCGTCCAGCGCCCGATGTCGCCGGTGACGAACCAGCCGTCGGGGGTGTGCGCAGCGGCTGTGGCGTCGGGGCGGTTGAGGTAGCCGTCGAAGAGCCCCGGGCCACGCACCTCGACGGAACCGAGGCCGTCGGCCTGCTCCCCGGCCAGCGGGGCGAGCCGCACCTCGGTGCCCCGCAACGGACGACCCACCGCACCGGGCTCCGGCTCGTCCTCGGCACGGGCGGCGGTGAGGATCAACGTCTCGGTGAGCCCGTAGCGCTCGCGGACCGCGAGCCCGGTGGCCCGGTGCAGCCGTGCGTGGTCGACGGCGGTGAGTGCCGCCGAACCCGACACCAGGATCCGGGCGCGGCCGATCGCCTCGCCCGCGGCCGAGTCCGACTCGAGCTGGTCGGCGAGCCGGTGGTACTGCGTCGGCACGCCGAAGACCATCGACGCGCCCGCCTCGACCAGCGTCCGGGCGTCGAGCGTGCCGATGTGGTGCAGGCTCCCGCCGCGGCGAAGCGGCCCGATCACCCCGAGCACCAGCCCGTGCACGTGGAAGAGCGGAAGCGCGTGCACGAGGTGGTCCTCGCCCGTCCACGCCCAGGCGTCGGCCAGCGCGTCGAGGTTGGAGGCGACGGCGCCGCGGGACAGCACGGCTCCCTTGGGCGGCCCGGTCGTGCCGGAGGTGTAGATGACCAGCGCGGGCTCGCTCGCCGGTGGCTCGTCGCCGGGCACCGGCGCCAAGGCAGCCAGGTCGACGTCGTGCCGGGGAACCGAGGCCAGCGGCCCGGGGAGCTCCGCACCGGGAGCCGCCAGCACGAGCTCGGGTGCCGCGTCGGCGAGGACGTGCCCGAGCTCCCGCTCCCCCAGCTTCGGGTTCAGCGGCACGGCCGTGACGCCGGCGAGCAGCGCCGCGGTGATCCCGACCGCCGTGTGCAGCGTCGGAGTGGCGTGAACGGCCACCCGCCGCCGGCCGTCGAGCGCCGCGGCCAGCGCGCCGGCCGCACCCGCGAGCTGCGGGTAGCTCAGCGCGAGGCTCGTGTCACCCACCCCGAAGCGCAACGCGGGACGGTCCTGCGGATCATGAAGGGTGGGGAGCAGACGGGTCACCCGACCACCTTGCCCGGGTTGAGAATCCCTTGCGGATCCAGGGCCGCCTTGACCGCCCGCTGCATCGCGACGACGTGCGGGCCGAGCTCGCGGCGCATCCCGGCCAGCTTCAACAGCCCGACCCCGTGCTCACCGGTCACCGTGCCGCCGAGCTCGAGCGCGGCGTCGATGATGTCCTCGAACGCCGCCTGGGCCCGCTTCTTGGCGGCCTCGTCGCCATGCGGGGTGAGCATCAGCGGGTGCAGGTTGCCGTCGCCCGCATGCGCGACGGTGGCGATGAACGTCTCGTGCCGCGCCCCGATCTCGTCGATGCGGCGGAGCATCTCGGCGAGCCGGCCCCGAGGCATGCAGACGTCCTCCGTGAGCATCGCCTGGCCGAGCTGCTCCAGCGCGGGGTACGCGAGCCTGCGCGCGTCGAACAGCGCCTCCGCCTCGACCGGGTCGGTGGACAGCATCGCCTCACGCGCCCCGGCCGCCACGAACTCGGCGTGGATCGCCTCCGCCTCCTGCAGCGCCCCGGGCTCGGGGAGATCGGTCTGCGCGAGCAGGAGCGCGGCCGCGTTGTCGGGGAGCCCGGCGTTCTTCCACTTGTTCACCGCTTGCAGGCAGAACCGGTCGATCAACTCGAACGCCGCGGGATGCAGACCGCGCGCCGTGACCCGGGAGACGGCGTCACCCGCGGCGGCGAGATCGTCGAAGAACCCCACGACCGTCCGCGGCGGGCTCGTACGCAGCGGGCGCAGCCGCACCGTGACCTCGGTGATCACCCCGAGCGTTCCTTCGGAGCCGACCATCAGCCCGGCCAGGTCGTATCCGGCCACGCCCTTGGCAGTGCGCCGCCCCAGACGCACGACCTCGCCCGCAGCGGTGACGACCTCCAACGCGAGTACGTAGTCACGTGTGACCCCGTACTTCACGCAACACAAACCGCCCGCGTTGGTGGCGACGTTGCCCCCGATCGTCGACCACGGGGAGCTCGCGGGGTCGGGCGGATACCAGAGACCGTGCTCGGCGACCGCCGCGCGCAGGTCGTTGTTGACCACCCCGGGCTGCACCACGGCGAGCCGCTCGTCCGCGTTGATCTCCAGGACCTCGCGCATCCGCTCGGTGGACAGCACCACACAGCCGTCCACCGCGTTCGCGCCACCCGAGAGACCCGTGCCTGCACCGCGCGGGACGAGAGGTCGGCCGGCCCGCGCGCACGCGGCGACCACCGCCGCGACCTCCTCCGTGCTGCGCGGCCGCACCAGCGCCGCCGCCCGCCCGTACGGTGCCCACTCCGCCTCGTCGTGCTGATAGGCATCCACGACAGCGGCGTCGGTGACGATGCGGTCGGCGGGCAACGCCGCGAACAGGTCGGCGACGAGCGGATCGGGCGGAGCGGAGGCATCCGAAACGGCCATGGCGTGACGCTAGCCAACCCTGCGTGGAAACGCGCCTCCCGGAGCCGATCAACGGCGAGAGCGGCGGGAGATCGGCGCCTGCCGGACGGCCCGTGATCCGGCCGATCTCCGGATCAGCTCCGGTGAGCGCCGAGGCGCGCCGCCACCGCTCGGCCCAGCAACGTCCCGGATCGCCAGGCCGTCTCCACCCGCGAGCTGCCCCAGCTGTCCCCGGCGAGCGCGATTCCGTCGTCACCGAGGTGGAACGGACGGTCGCGATCGGCGGCGGGAGCGGCGTGACGCCATTGGTGGGCGACGGTCCACAACGGCGGCGTGCGGACGTCCAGCAACTCCCGGATGGCCTCGACCGCCGGACCGACGGCACCGGCGGGATCCGCCTCGTGCGCGCGGGCGACGTCGGCGGTGGTGTGCGCGACGAGCACCGGAGCCCCGTCACCGCGCCGGTCGCCGTCGTCGGCGATCAGGGACAGCACCGGATGATCGTTGACGAACGCGGCGCTCATCTCGGGCCATTCCCGCGACGACCAGCCGGCCACGACGGTGATCACCGGCCGCCACTCGCGACCGACCAGTTCCGCGGTGGCGGACGAGGCAGGGTCCACGAGGCGCAACGCCTCCGGGTCGGGCATCGCGAGCACCACGACGTCGGCGGGTGTGCCGTCCACCTCGGGTCCGTGCCCGACGTGACGGATCTCGTGCCCCAACTCGATGGTCAGCCCCGCCGCCAGATCCGCCACGAGGCTCGCCAGGCCTCCCGGTGCGGCCCAGCGCATCGGTCCGGGCGAGCGGCCGCGGCGTCCGTCGCCCAGCACGGCGAGCTCGGACGTCCACGGCCGCGCGAGCCCTGCCGCCCGCCAGCGCTCGACGACCTCGGCGAACTCCGCGTCCCGCACGGTGAAGTAGGCCGCACCCATGTCGACGGGCCGCCCGTGGATCACCCGGCCGCCCATCCGCCCCCCAACGGCCCCGGAGCGCTCCAGCACCCGCACAGGCACACCGGCCGCACTGAGCGCATGACCGCAAGCAACGCCAGCAATCCCAGCCCCGACCACAAGAACGCCCACACCCACCCTCTCCTCTCCCACCCCATCCGCACTTGGGAGCCGTAGTGATGTCAGCGGGGCCCGAACAGCAGCTCTACGGCTCCACAACGCCCTTGAGGGCTGATACGCGCGTTAGGCGGGCTTGCCACCATTTCGCGCGGTCCCGGGGTGCTGCTACCGCGGCTCGGTTCACCGGCTCGGGGGCCTTGCGGGGGACTGCTAGCCAGCCCTCCTTCGGCACCAGCGGGGTGGCCACCACGTCGGCCGTGAGCAGCGCGCCGGTGCCGAACCCGCAGGCGAGGTCCAGGTCGGGCAGGGCACCGGCCAACGCGAGCTCCGCCGCCAGCCCGACGCTCGTCTCCAGCGCGGACGAGACCACGCACGGCAGCCCGCACGCCTCCGCTACGGCGAGCGCACGGCGTACCCCGCCGAGGGGAGCGCATTTCAGCACGGCGATGTCGGCCGCGCCGGCGACCGCCACCCGCAGCGGGTCCTCAGCACGGCGGATCGACTCGTCAGCAGCGATCCGCACGTCGACCTGACGGCGCACCGCGGCGAGCTCCTCGATCGTCCGGCACGGCTGCTCGACGTACTGCAGCCCGCCCGCCGCACGGTCCAGGGCCCGGATGGCGACGACGGCCTCGTCGACGTCCCAGCGCGCGTTGGCGTCCACACGCACCGCACCGCCGTGGCCGAGTGCGTCGCGGACAGCGGCCACGCGCTCCAGGTCGTCCGGCAGCGAGCCGGGCGCGTCGGCGACCTTGACCTTCGCTGTGGAGCAGCCCGACGCCCGGACGATCTCCTGTGCGCGCTCCGGCCCGACGGCCGGGACGATGCAGTTCACCGGCACCCGGTCGCGGACGGGCTCCGGCCAGCCCTCGTCAGCGGCCTCGACGGCGGCGGCGAGCCACGCTGCCGACTCGGCGTCGTCGTACTCGGCGAACGGGCAGAACTCGCCCCAGCCCGCGGGCCCGTGCAGCAACATCCCCTCCCGCACGGTGATGCCGCGGAACCGGGCGGTCATGGGGATGGCGTACACGGCGGGATCGAGCACGGCTCCGACCCTAAGCCCGGCGCCGCGGCGGCCCTCCCGGGCGCGAAGCGGGCGGCTCACGGCGTCAGGTCAGCAGTTCGTGGTCGGACGGGTGGACCTTGCGGGTGCGGCGGCGGAAGGCGAACGTGTGCCGCGGCCAGAGCACGCGGTTCTTTCCGTGCGCGTCGAGGTACCAGCTGGCGCACCCGCCCTCCGTCCACACGGAGCCTGCGAACCTGCGCTGGACCGTGGCGTTGAAGCCGTCCTGCCGGTCGCGGCGGGTGTCGATGGCCACCGCGGCGTTCTCGTCCAGGAGCCGCAAAGCGTCGAGCAGGTAGTTCAGCTGCGACTCGATCATGTAGATCATCGATGTGTGACCGAGGCCGGTGTTGGGACCGGTCATCGTGAAGAGGTTGGGGAAACCGGACACCGTGGTGCCCAGGAACCCCTCGCGGCCGCTGCGCCAGACGTCGGCGAGTTCCAGCCCGTCGCGGCCGACGATGCGGACCGAGCTCCCGAGGCCGTCGGCAACCTTGAACCCGGTGCCGAAGACGATCGTGTCGACCTCGTGCTCGACGCCGTCGGCCGTGACGACGGCGGTGGGCGTGACCCGCACGACCTTCTCCGTGACGAGCTCGACGTTGGGCCTGGTCAAGGCCGGGTAGTAGTCGCTGGAGAGCAGGATGCGCTTGCAGCCGATGGTGAAGTCCGGCGTGAGCTTGGCCTCTAGGTCGGGGCGGTCGGCGAACGTCCGCGCGAGGTAGGCGCGAGCGAACTTCTCGACCAGCGCCATCCGCTTCGGCTTGAGGAAGCCAGTGAGCAGGCTCTCGTTGCGCGCGTAGATGAGTGCCCGCGAGAGCTTCTGGACGGCGGGCGCGGCCCGATAGATGCGCTGCCACAGCGGGCGCACCTGCCGGTCGGGCTTCGGCAGCACCCACGGCGCGGTGCGCTGGAAGAGCGTGAGCCCTGCGACCTGCGGCTGGATGGCCGGCACGAACTGGGCGGCGCTCGCGCCCGTGCCGATCACGGCGACGCGCTTGCCGCGCAGGTCGTGGTCGTGGTCCCAGCGTGCGGAGTGGAAGGTCGTGCCGGCGAACCCGTCGAGCCCGGGGATGTCGGGCATCGACGGCTCGTGCAGTGCGCCCGTGCCCCAGACCAGCACACGGGCGGTGAGGCTGCTGCCGTCCGCCAGCCGCACGGTCCAGTGTCGGCCGCTCCACTCCGCGGCGACGACCGTGGCGCGGAACCGGATGCGCGCGCGCAGGCCGAACCGCTCGGCGATGT
Organism: Pseudonocardia alaniniphila; assembly: GCF_022524485.1. Classification (GTDB taxonomy): domain Bacteria; phylum Actinomycetota; class Actinomycetes; order Mycobacteriales; family Pseudonocardiaceae; genus Pseudonocardia; species Pseudonocardia alaniniphila. Next base: position 395,459 of record NZ_JAKXMK010000004.1, on the reverse strand, counting down.
CTTCGAGGTAGGCCCGGATCTCGGGCTGCCGCGCGTAGAGGCGGCTCCAGCCGGGGTTGGGGGCGAAGGAGAACGAGTACAGATGCGACTGGACGTCGCACGCGCAGCCCGGATACGTGTTGTCGCGCCAGGTGCCGCCGAGGCTCTCGCCCTTCTCCAGGACGATGAAGTCGTTGCGGCCCGTCTGCGCGAGCCGGACGGCGGCGCCGAGGCCGGCGAACCCGCTGCCGACGATGGCGACGTCCACGGCCTCACCGGCGACGTCCGGGGTGGGCTGGCTCATCCCCGCTCCTCCCGTAGTGGGTACTCGGGCGAAGTTACCACGGGTAAGTTACTGGCGGTAGGTTTCAGTTGCCTGCGATAGTGGACCCCGTGGACCCCAGCAGGCCCCGCCGCCGGGTGAGCCGCGCCGAGCGCGAGCGGCAGATCCTGGACGCGGCCGTGGCGGTGTTCGGCGAACGCGGTTACCAGGCGGCATCCATGGATGTGGTGGCCGAGCGGGTGGGCGTGACGAAGCCCGTGCTGTACGCCCACTTCGGCTCCAAGGAAGGCCTGCTGCTCGCGTGTATCGCCCGGGCCCGCGCCGAGCTGCTCGAGGTGACCACGGCGGCTGCGGCGTCGGCGCACGGGCCGGAGGAGATGCTGCGGCGCGGCACCCTGGCGTTCTTCGAGTACCTGGAGCGACGCGAGCCGGCATGGACCCTTCTCTACTCGGAGTCGACCGTGGCGGGCGAGGCCCTCGAAGGCATCAGAGCCCAGCAGACGGATTTCATCGCCGCCCTGCTCGCCGCCCAGGCGCCCGACGCCGAACCGCAGCGGCTGGCCGGGTGGGCGCAGGTGATCGTCGGAGCGTGCGAGCGGCTCGCGCTGTGGCGCGGGAGCGAGCGGACGGTCACCAGCGAGCAGGCGACGGGGTACCTGATGGACCTGGTCTGGACGGGCCTGTCCGCCGTGGGGAGCACACCGGCACAATCGTCTCGATGACGACGACGGCACCCCGGCTGCTGCAGGTGCAGCGCAGCGAGCGGATCACCCCGCGGATGGTCCGCGTGACCCTCGCCGGATCGGAGCTCGCCGGATTCGCCGGCGAGGGACCCGACCGCCGCATCAAGATGTTCTTCCCCGTGCCGGGGCAGGACCGGCCGGCGGTGCCACGGGCGACGTCGGGCGGACCGGTGTGGCCTGCCGGGGAGCCCCGGCCGGTGATCCGCACCTACACCGTGCGGCGCTTCGACGCCGGTGTGGGCGAACTGGACGTCGACTTCGTGCTGCACGAGGGCCACGGACCCGCCGCCGCGTGGGCACGGGAGGCGAGCCCGGGCTCGTGGGTGGGTGTGTCGGAGCCCGGCGGCCGCTACGAGCCGGACCCTGCGGCGGACTACCACCTGGTGATCGGCGACGAGACGGCTCTCCCGGCGGTGGCCACCGTGCTGGACGCCCTGCCCGCCGGGGTGCCGGCCATCGCCTTCCTGGAGGTGGCCGACGCCGGCGAGGAGCAGCAGCTGCCGGGAGCGGCCACGGTGCGGTGGGTGCACCGCGGCGACCGCGAGCCCGGCAGCCCGCTCAGCGAGGTGGTGCAGGCCGCGCAGTTCCCCACCGGCGCCGGGCAGGCATGGCTCTCCGGTGAGTCGGCCTGCGTGCGCGACCTGCGCAAGCACCTGCTCGACGAGCGCGGCCTGGACCGGCGCCGCGTCTACGCCACGGGCTACTGGCGCGCCCGCTGACCCTTTCCGGCGCCGGTCAGCAGATGAACTGCAGTCGTCGAGACGGAGGTCAGGACGGCAGCGGCACCACCGGCGTTTCGGTCGCCTGCCGAGGTCGCTGCACCGGCTCGGCGGCGCCCACGTGCGCATCGAGCCAGGCGAGGACCGGGGAGGCCGAGCGCCATGTGGCACGTACCCACTCCAGCGGTTGGCGCGTGGCGAGCCACTCGCCCGCGGGCCGGGAACACGTGAGCTGCAAGCCGCGCCTGCGCAGCAGCGCGATGCGGGGGTGCTCGGCGCCGAAGCCGCGCGGTGTCCCGGTGAGCGGGCGTCCCGGATCGGGCACGAGAGCGTCGAGCCCGGCGAGCAGTGCGGTGAGCTCCTCCCCCGCCGGCCCGTCGACCGCTGCCCGGTACCGCCGGAGCTGACCGGTGTCGAACGACCAGTGGCCCGCTGTGACCGACAGCGCCGACGCCGACAGCACCACGGCGAGAGCCGACCCCCCGGAGGTGGTGGTCACCCCGCCGGTATCGGTGCGGTACGGCGGGGCGTCGGGCCGGAACCGCCTGTTGACGGCAGGCCGCAGCACACGCACCGGCCCGAACTCGGGGGCCAGCTCGGCGGCGAGGGCCAGCATCGGCGCCTGCACCGCTGCGGCGTGGCGGTGGCGCTGCGCGGTCCAGAACTCGCGATTGTTGTCGGCGGCGATCTCGGCCAGGAACACCGTGGCATCGGCGGGCCATCCCTCGAACACGTCCATCTCGTTCCCCTCGGGTACGGTCGGCTGCACTTGATCGATGGGCACTTGGACGACGCGGTGAGTCCGGCGGTTCCACAGCGGGCGCACAGGTTTCGCTCATCGACGGCACAGTCCTGCGCGCGACGCTGGTTAGCATGTCGACGATGAGGGACCAGGCCACGGCGTTGCGGCGGGCCGATGGCAGCCCGATCCGGATCCTGGTCGTCGACGATGAGGCCTCCTTGTCCGATCTGCTGTCGATGGCTCTGCGGTACGAGGGATGGGACGTGCGCGCCGCGGCCGACGGCACGTCGGCCGTCCGGGCCGCGCGGGAGTTCCGGCCCGACGCCGTCGTCCTCGACGTGATGCTGCCCGATTTCGACGGCCTCGAGGTGTTGCGCCGCATGCGTGCGGAGACCCCCGACGTCCCCGTGCTGTTCCTCACCGCCAAGGACGCCGTGGAGGACCGGATCGCCGGGCTCACGGCGGGCGGCGACGACTACGTCACGAAGCCGTTCAGCCTGGAGGAGCTGGTCGCCCGGCTGCGCGGGCTGCTGCGCCGCTCCGGCATGGCTGCGGCCCGGCAAGGCTCCGAGCTCATCGTGGGCGACCTCGTGCTGGACGAGGACAGCCACGAGGTGCGCCGGGGCGATGCCCCCGTGGAGCTGACGGCCACCGAGTTCGAGCTGCTGCGATACCTCATGCGCAACCCCAAGCGCGTGCTGTCCAAGGGGCAGATACTCGACAGGGTGTGGAACTACGACTTCGGCGGCCAGTCCAACGTCGTCGAGCTGTACGTCTCCTACCTGCGCAAGAAGATCGACGCCGGCCGTACACCCATGATCCACACCGTCCGGGGCGCGGGCTACGTGCTCAAACCGGCGGCCGGGGGGTGAGGAGCCGCTCGCTGCGGACGCGACTCGTCGCGACGCTGCTGCTGCTTCTCGCCGTCGCGTCGGCCGTGGTCGCACTGGTCACGGCCCTGACGCTGCGCGGCTTCCTGCTCAGCCGGCTCGACGGCGACCTGCGCGTGTCGAGCCGCGTGCTCGCCCGCATCGACTCGGACTCGACGCTGCTGCCCCCGCTCGACGCCGAGGAGCGGCCCGGACTGCGCCCTGCCGACAGCCTGAGCGCCGTCCTGCGGCACGGCCAGGTCCTCTCCGCGTGGGTGTTCACCCGCGACGGCGGGGTGCAGCCGGTGTCGCCCCAGGAATACCCGGACCTGGCCGCTGTCCCCGTGGACCACGCACCGCTCAGCGCCGATCTCGGCCCGCTGGGCGTCTACCGTCTCGTGGCGTTGCCGGGTGGGAGCGGCGACGTGATCGTCACCGGGTTCACCGAACGCACTGTGCAGGACACGGTGGCCCGGCTCGTCACCACCGAGCTGATCGTCGCCGCGGTGACGCTGCTGGGCGCGGGTCTCACCGGCGCCGTCCTCGTGCGGCGGGAGCTGGAACCGCTGGAACGGGTGGCGGCCACCGCGGCGCGGGTCAGCACGCTCCAACTGGACCGCGGTGAGGTCTCGCTGGTGGAGCGGGTGCCCGACACCGACCCGCACACCGAGGTGGGCCAGGTCGGGGCGGCCCTGAACCACATGCTCGACCACGTCGGCGCGGCGCTGGAGGCCCGCCAGGACAGCGAGACGCGGCTGCGCCAGTTCGTCGCCGACGCGAGCCACGAGCTACGCACCCCGCTCGCCGCGATCCGCGGCTACGCGGAGCTGAGCAGGCGAGGGGAGCTACCGGCCGACGCCGAATACGCACTCGTGCGGATCTCCGCCCAATCCGAGCGGATGACCACCCTCGTCGAGGACCTCCTCCTGCTCGCCCGGCTCGACGCGGGCCGGCCGCTCGAGCGCCGCGAGGTCGACCTGACGCGGCTCGTCGTCGACGCGGTGAGCGATGCGCACGCCGCAGGCCCCGGGCATCGCTGGCAGCTCGATCTCCCCGAGGAGCCGGTGACCGTGCCCGGCGATGCGCTGCGGCTGGCCCAGGTGCTCGCCAACCTGCTCGCCAACGCGCGCACGCACACGCCGCAGGGCACCACGGTGACCGTCGCCCTCGCCGTGGAGTCCGCCGGCGCCCGGCTGGAGGTCGTGGACGACGGGCCGGGCATCGCGCCCGAGTTGCTGCCCCACGTGTTCGAGCGGTTCGCGCGCGGCTCCACGTCGAGGTCGCGGGCGAACGGCAGCAGCGGGCTGGGGCTCGCGATCGTCGACGCCGTGGTGGCCGCGCACGGGGGTTCGGTGCGGGTCGCCAGCGTCCCGGGCCGTAGCGCGTTCATCGTGCGCCTGCCGAGCGTCGCGCCCGAGCAGACGGTGCCGCTGCGCGTCGTACACAGCGGCATGTCACCGTCCGACCCTCCTGCGGACGGCGTGTGCACGGTTGCCACAGACCGCGCGGGCACCACCGCTGCCCCGGCAGAGGCCGCGGGCGATGTCGCGTCGGTGCCGCACCCGCCCCGCCCCTGAGCTCCTCGTCAGGAGCGCCCGCGTCCCGTTCGGGTGATCATGGGGGCGTCGTCCGGAATCACAGCCGCAGCACAGGCATCCCATTGGGATGGCACAGGCCGAATCTCCAGCCTCGGCACATATGACCACCACGCTTCCGGCCACGGCCGACCCGCCACTCATCGGGCAGCCGCGCCGTACCTCGTCGCGCGCCCGGCGGGGCGCGGTGGTCGTCCTGCTCGCGGCCACCGCGGTGCTGTATCTGTGGGGGCTCTCGGCCTCGGGCTGGGCCAACGCGTTCTACTCCGCGGCCGCGCAGGCCGGCGGCGTGAGCTGGAAGGCGTGGTTCTTCGGATCCTCGGACGCCGCCAACTCGATCACGGTGGACAAGACGCCTGCGGCGTTGTGGGTCACCGGCCTGTCGGTGCGCCTCTTCGGGCTGAGCAGCTGGAGCATCCTCGTCCCGCAGGCGTTGGAGGGCGTGGCCACGGTCGGCCTGCTGTACGCCTCGGTGCGGCGCACCGCAGGCACTGCGGCCGGGTTGCTGGCCGGTGCGGCGCTCGCGCTCACCCCGGCCGCCGTGCTGATGTTCCGCTTCAACAACCCCGACGCGCTGCTCACACTCCTGCTCGTCGCGGCGGCCTACGGCACGCTGCGCGCCGTCGAGTCGGGCCGGACGCGGTGGCTCGTGCTCGCCGGCGCGCTGATCGGGCTCGGGTTCCTCACCAAGATGCTGCAGGCGTTCCTGGTGGTGCCCGCGTTCGCGGCGGCGTGGCTGCTGGCAGCGCCGGTCACCGTCGGACGCAGGGTGCGCGACCTCGCGCTCGCCACCGTGGCCCTGGTGGTGGCGGCGGGCTGGTGGGTGCTGGTCGTCGAGCTGTGGCCCGCGGACTCGCGGCCCTTCATCGGCGGCTCGCAGACCAACAGCGTGCTCGAGTTGGTGTTCGGCTACAACGGCTTCGGCCGGTTGACCGGCAACGAGGTCGGCAGCGTCGGCGGTGGGGCGGGCGGGCGGACGGGCGGCTGGGGCGAGACCGGCCTCACGCGCTTGTTCGACACGGAGCTGGGCGGGCAGGCGTCGTGGTTGCTGCCGGCGGCACTGGTGCTGCTCGTCGTGCTGCTGTGGTCGACGCGCCGGGCCCCGCGCACCGGTCGGCTGCGGGCGGCCACGGTGGTCTGGGGCGGGTGGCTGCTCGTGACCGCCGCGGTGTTCAGCCTGATGGCGGGGATCTTCCACCCCTACTACCTGGTCGCGCTGGCGCCCGCGATCGCCGCCCTCGTCGGCATCGGGGCGGTGACGCTGTGGCGGCGCCGGGCCGCGGTCTCGTCGCGGGTGCTCCTGGCCGTGCTCGTCGCGTTGACGGCCGGATGGGCGTTCGTGCTGCTGGGACGGACCCCGCAGTGGCAGCCCTGGCTCGCGCCCGCGGTGCTCGTCGCGGGCGTGGTCGGCGTGGTGGGGCTGCTGGTCGTGCACCGCCTGCCGTACGGGCCGGCCGCGGTGGTCGCGGTCGTGGCCGTGGTGGCCTCGTTCGCCGGCACCAGTGGATTCGCGCTGGCCACGGCGGCCGTCCCGCACACCGGAGCGATCCCGTCCGCGGGACCCCAGCGGTCCGCTTTCGCGTTGTCCGGCCTGCGACTGCCCGGGCTGCACGGGTTCGGCGGGAAGAACGGGGCCGATCACCCGGCCCGGCCCGGACCGCGCCGGTCAGGGCTCGGCGCCGGACAGGCACGCCAGGGTCTTCTCGGCGGCGGGTTCGGCGGTCTCGCCACGCTCCTCGACTCCCCCGCGGTGTCGCCGGACGTCGACGCGCTCCTCGAGCGCGATGCCGCTGACTACACGTGGGTTGCCGCCGCTGTCGGCTCCAACAGCGCCGCCGGCTACCAGCTGGCCACCGGTTCGCCCGTGATGGCCGTCGGCGGGTTCAACGGCACGGATCCCTCCCCCACGCTCGAACGGTTCCAGCAGCTCGTGGCGGACGGGCGGGTGCACTGGTTCGTCGGCGGCGCGGGACCGGACGACACCGCGAGCGGTGGGAGCGACGAGGCCATCCGGATCGCGAGCTGGGTCGCGTCGAACTTCACCCCGGTCACGGTCGACGGCCGGACGCTCTACGACCTGACGAAGCCGGTGGCGCCGTGACCGCCACCCTCGCTCCGAGCGGTCCGCCGCCCGTCACGGCCCTGCCGCCGCCCCGGCGTCGGCACGAGCGCCTCGAACTGGTCGTGCTGCTCGCCGCTACCGCGGTGCTGTACCTGTGGGACCTGAGCGCGTCCGGATTCGCCAACGGCTTCTACGCCGCGGCCGTTCAGTCGATGACCCGCAGCTGGAAGGCGTTCTTCTTCGCCTCGTTCGACGCGGGCAACGTCATCACCGTCGACAAGCCACCGGCGTCGCTCTGGGTGATGGCGCTGTCGGGCCGGATCTTCGGGTTCTCCTCGTGGAGCATGCTCGTGCCGGAGGCGCTGATGGGCGTCGCCACGGTCGCCCTGCTCTACGCCGCGGTGCGCAGGGTCAGCGGACCCGACGCCGGGCTCCTCGCCGGCGCCGCCATGGCACTGACGCCCGTCGCCGTGCTGATGTTCCGGTTCAACAACCCCGACGCCCTGCTCGTGCTGCTGATCGTGGCCGCCGGCTACGCCACCGTCCGTGCGGTCGAGGCCGCCTCCACGCGGTGGTTGCTGCTCGCCGGGGTGCTCATCGGCTTCGCTTTCCTGGCCAAGATGGGGCAGGCGCTGATCGTGGTGCCCGCGCTCGCACTGGCATATCTCGTAGCGGCGCCGACGGGGTTCTGGCGCCGGGTCCGCCAGCTCGTCGCCGCGGGGTTCGCCCTCGTCGTGGCGGCGGGCTGGTGGGTGGCCACCGTGGATCTGTGGCCCGCCGCGGACCGTCCGTACATCGGCGGCTCGACGACCAACAGCGTGCTCGAGCTCGCACTCGGCTACAACGGGCTCGGCCGGATCTTCGGTCACATCGGCATGCCCCACCCATCCGGCGGGGGTGCAGAGGCGCACCACCCGGCCGAGGTCCCGCACGAGGCGATGCCGCCACATCCAGCCCCCACGGGTGGCTTCCCTGGCTTCGGTGGCGGGCCCGGTCTCACGCGCATGTTCGGCACCGAAGTGGCCTCGCAGGTCTCGTGGCTGCTGCCGGCCGCGCTCGCGCTCCTCGTGATCGGGCTGTGGTCGACACGGCAGGCCCCTCGCGTCGACCGCACCCGAGCGTCGCTCCTGCTGTGGGGAACGTGGACGGTCGTGTCAGCGCTCGTCTTCAGCCTGGCATCGGGGATCTTCCACTCCTACTACACCCTGGCGCTGGCTCCGGGGATCGCAGGACTTGTCGGCATCGGCGGCTACGAGCTGTGGCGCCACCGGGCAACGTGGGCCGGCCGAGTCGCAGCGGCGCTGCTCGTCGGCGGCACGGCGGTGTGGTCGGTGGTGGTGCTCGACCGCTCCGCGGAGTTCCTGCCGTGGCTGCGCTGGGTGGTGGCGGTCGTCGGCGTACTCGCCGTATTCGCACTGCTGGTGCGGCCGGGCGGGCGGCGTCTCGGCGCGGTCACCGCCCTCCTGGTGGTGCTCACGGGTGGCCTCGCTCCTGCCGCCTACGCCGTGCAGACCGCGACGACTCCGCACACCGGCAGCACGCCGAACGCCGGACCGCCCACCGGTGCGGCGAGCCTGTTCCTCGATCAGCTCCGGCGACATGCCGGCTCGCTCCCGTTGGGGGTGGCGGCTCTGGTCGGCGGACCCGATCCACAGATCGCTCCCGATCTCGTCGCCCTCCTGCGGCACGCGGGGACGACGTGGTCGGCGGCCGCGGTCGGCGCCCAGGCCGCCGCGCCTCTCACCCTGGCCAGCGGTACCTCGGTGATGTCCGTCGGCGGGTTCTACGGCTCGGATCCCGCTCCCACCCTCGCGCAGTTCCAGGGCTACGTCGCCGCTGGACGGGTGCACTACTTCTTCGTGGGCAACCGGGGCCGTTCCGGTGGGCAGGAGCGGTCCCCGATCGCCCGGTGGGTGGAGGATTCCTTCACCCCCGTCGACGTCGGCGGACAGACGCTCTACGACCTGACCCGGCCGGTGCACTGATCGCCCGCCGAGGGGGATGTCGATCCCTTGGCGACAAGGTTCGCCCCGGCGACAGTCCACGACGGACCATGCCTGACCTCGCGAAACGGGCGGACCGGCGAGGTTGCTGTCGCATGAGCAGCATCACAGCCGGAGGGGCCTACGCACAGCCCGCGCACAGGATCGGCACAACGGCGGGACAGCGACCCCACCAACGATCGCCCATATGAGCGTCGCCAGCGCCCCGCATATCGCCCCCGCCGGCCGGTCTCTCCCTCCTGTGCTCGACGTTGTCGTCCCCGTCTACAACGAGGAAAAAGATCTGGCCCTATCGGTACACCGCCTGCACAGCCACCTCAGCGAACACTTTCCCTTCTCGTTCCGGATCACGATCGCCGACAACGCGAGCACCGATGCGACGCCGCGCATCGCGGCCGAGCTCGCCTCCGAGCTGACCGGCGTGACCGCGATGACAATGGTGCAGAAGGGCCGTGGCCGAGCGCTGCAGGCGGCCTGGTCGAGGTCGGACGCGCAGGTGCTCGCCTACTGCGACGTCGACCTGTCGACGGACCTGGCGGCAATGCTGCCGCTGGTGGCGCCGCTGATCTCCGGACACTCCGACCTGGCGATCGGTACACGCCTCGGTCACGGCTCCCGCGTGGTGCGCGGGGCCAAACGGGAGTTCATCTCCCGCGCCTACAACATCCTGCTGCACGGGGCGCTGGCCGTCCGTTTCTCCGACGCTCAGTGCGGCTTCAAGGCCATCAGGGCCGACGTCGCAGAGCGGCTGCTGCCGCTCGTGGAGGACACCGGCTGGTTCTTCGACACGGAGCTGCTCGTGCTGGCGGAGCGCAGCGGCCTGCGTATCCACGAGGTGCCCGTCGACTGGGTGGACGACCCGGACAGCCGGGTGGACATCGTCAAGACCGCCGTGGCAGACCTCAAAGGTGTGGTCCGGGTCGGCCGGGCGCTCGCCACGGGCAAGCTCCCGGTGCAGGAGCTGCGCGGCCAGCTCGGCCGGGGCGCACTCACCGGGCCGGAGGTCGCCGGCGTTCCGCGGGGGCTGCCGGGCCAGCTGATCCGGTTCGCGGCGATCGGCGTGGTCAGCACGCTCGCCTACCTCATCCTGTACGCGTTGATGCGCGGCCCGCTCGGCGCCTTCAACGCCAACCTGGTGGCGCTCGTCGTCACGGCCATCGGGAACACCGCCGCGAACCGCAGGGTCACGTTCGGGGTGCGTGGCGGGGCGGCGGCTGCGGCCCACCACTTCCAGGGCCTCGTCGTGTTCGGCCTCGGGCTCGCCCTCACCACGGCGGCACTGGCTGCGCTGAAGGAGTGGGCACCGGAAGCGGGCAGGGTCATGGAGCTGATCGTGCTCGTCGCCGCGAACGCGGTTGCGACGATCCTGCGCTTCATCGCGTTCCGGTCGTGGATCTTCCGACCGCGCCGGACGGTCGCCGCGGGCCCCCAGGAGGCCCGTCCATGACCGCAGCCGTCGCAGAGAGGCTGCCCCGGGTCGGCGCGCTGCCGCTCCAGATCCGGCACGAGCGACTCGCGCTGGGCCTGCTGCTGGCCGGCACCGCCGCGCTGTATGTCTCCGACCTGGGCGCGTCGGGCTACTCGAACGACTACTACTCCGCGGCCGTGCAGTCGATGACCCGCAGCTGGAAGGCGTTCCTCTTCGGGTCCTTCGACACCGGCAACATCCTCACCACCGACAAGCCGCCCGCCTCGCTCTGGCTGATGACGCTCTCGGCGCGGATCTTCGGGCTCTCCTCCTGGAGCTTGCTCGTGCCGATCGCCCTCACGGGAGTCGCCACGGTCGCCCTGCTCTACGCCGCGGTCCGGCGGGTGAGCGGGCCGCACGCCGCGCTGCTGGCCGGCACGGTCATGGCGCTGACCCCCGTCGCCGTGCTCATGTTCCGGATCAACAACCCCGACGCGCTGGTCACACTGATGGTGGTGGCCGCGGCCTACGCCACCGTCCGGGCGATCGAGGCCGCTTCGACGTGGTGGCTACTGCTCGCGGGGCTGCTCGTCGGCTTCGGCTTCCTGGCCAAGATGGGCCAGGCCTTCGTCGTGGTGCCCGGGCTCGCGCTGGCCTACCTCGTGGCGGCACCCACCGGTTGGGTGCGCCGCATCCGGCAGCTCGTCGGCTCAGGGATCGCCATCGTCGTGGGAGCGGGATGGTGGGTGGCGATCACCGAGCTGTGGCCCGCCGGCGACCGCCCCTACATCAGCGGCACGGCGACCAACAGCGTGCTCGAGCTCGCACTCGGTTACAACGGGCTCGGCCGCCTCCTCGGCGACTCCAAGCACGGCACCAGCGGCGGCGAACGTGGAGGCGGCTTCGCCAGCGATCCCGGGCTCCTCCGCATGTTCAGCGACGAGGTGGGCTCGCAGGTGGCGTGGCTGCTGCCCGCCGCACTGATCCTGCTGCTCGTCGGGCTCTGGCTGACCCGGCGCGCGCCCCGCACCGACCGCCTCCGCGCGTCCCTCCTGCTCTGGGGCGCCTGGACGATCGTGACGGCAGCGGTCTTCAGCCTCGCCGCAGGGGACTTCCACGCCTACTACACGGTGACGCTCGCCCCTGGAGTCGCGGGACTGGTCGGGATGGGCGGGTACGAGCTGTGGAAGCACCGGGCAACGCTGCGTGGCCGGGCGGCCCTCGCGCTGATCGTGGCCCTGACGGCGCTGTGGGCGGTGGTGTTGCTCCACCGGTCCCCGGACTTCCTGCCGTGGCTGTCCTGGGCCGTGGCGCTCGTCGGCCTGCTCGCCGTGGTCACGCTCCTGGCCAAGCCCGCCACACGACATTGGGCAACGATCACCGCCACCCTGGTGATGCTCACGGGGCTGCTCGCACCGGCTGCCTACGCCGTCGACACCGTGACCACACCGCAGACCGGCGGCAAGCCGAGCGCCGGCCCGGAGATCCACCACGGCGGGAAGGACGACGCCGACCCCCAGCCCAAGAAGTTCGAGATCTCCGCACCGGGAGGTGACGCGGAGCTGACCACCCCGCAGCTGGGCCTCGACCCGGCGGTCGTCACGCTGCTGCAGCAGGCGGGGACGAAGTGGTCGGCGGCGACCGTGGGCGGCCGCGACGCCGCCGTGCCTGCCTTGGCCAGCAGAACGCCGGTGATGTGCATCGGAGGGTTCAGCGGCACCGACCCGGCTCCCACCCTCGACCAGTTCCAGGGCTTCGTCGCCGCACGTGAGGTGCGCTATTTCATCCTTCCGGAGCCCAGTCGGCGTTTCAAGTCTCCGATCACGAAGTGGGTGCAGGCCAACTACTCCGACTCCGTGGTCGGCGGCCAGACGCTTTACGACCTGACCCGGCCTACGCAACCACAGCCCGGGCCTGCCCGCTGACCTGAACATAGGCCTCGAACCTCCCCATGCCGCGAATTTATGGCAATACGGCAGACGTGACGAACTCACTAAATCTCGCGTCGGGTGAGCGTCGAGGATTTCGCCGACCCTGAGTCATGGGTGAGCGGCGCCGAGGTCTTCCGCCCGCCCTGCTCAAGATTGACTTCGACAATTCGAATGGCTACCCGACAACGGCACCGATCCCATAGGATCGATAGAAGATACACAGCCAGCCCGCGGGTATCGCTCCGAAATTCGCCGCAAACGCACTGGCAACGATCCTGTGGTTCGCCACGTTCCGTTCATGGATCTTCCGCCCGAGGCGCTCCGGCACCCCCGACGCTCAGGAGATCAACCTGTGACTGCAACCGTCGCCGAGAGCCCGCGGATCAGCGCGCTGCCGCAGATCCGGCGCGATCGTCTCGCGCTGGGTGTGCTGCTCGCGGCCACCGCCACGCTGTACGTGTCCGATGTCGGCGCTTCCCGCTACTCGAACACGTACTACTCCGCGGCCGTGTGGTCGATGACGCAGAACTGGAAGGCCTTCTTCTTCGGTTCGTTCGACATCGGCAACGTCTCGACCACGGACAAGACCCCGGGCTCTCTGTGGTTGATGGCGTTGTCGAGCCGGATCTTCGGATTCTCCCCGTGGAGCATGCTCGTCCCGATCGCACTGACCGGCGTGGCGACCGTCGCTCTGGTCTACGCCGCCGTGCGGCGGATCAGCGGGCCGAAAGCCGCCCTGCTCGCAGGTGCCGTGATGGCGCTGACGCCCGTGGCCGTCCTGATGTTCCGGATGAACAACCCCGACGCGCTCGCCACCCTGCTCATGGTGGGCGCGGGCTACGCCACCATCCGCGCGATCGAGTCGGCATCCTCGCGCTGGCTGCTCCTCGCCGGACTGCTGATCGGCTTCGGGTTCCTGACCAAGATGGGCCAGGCCTTCCTGGTCGTCCCCGCACTCGCGCTGGCCTACCTCGTCACAGCCCCGACCACCGTGTGGCGCCGCATCGGGCAAGTCGTCGCGTCCGGCGTCGCCATCGTGGTGGCGGCCGGATGGTGGGTGGCGATCGTCGAACTGTGGCCCAAGGACGACCGCCCCTATATCGGTGCCTCGCAGAAGAACAGCGTGCTCGAGCTCGCGCTCGACTACAACGGCGTCGGCCGGCTCGTCGGCGACGACAAGCACGGCACCACCGGCGGGATGCGAGGGGGCGGCTTCGCCAGCACCCCCGGCATCAGTCGCATGTTCAGCGACGAAGTCGGGTCACAGGTGGCGTGGCTGCTGCCCGCCGCACTGATCCTCCTGCTGATCGGACTCTGGCTGACCCGCCGCGCCCCGCGCACCGACCGCATCCGCGCGTCCTTGCTGATGTGGGGTGTCTGGACGCTCGTGACGGGGGTGGTCCTCAGCTATGTCGCGGGTGACTTCCACTCCTACATCACGGTGACGCTCGTCCCCGGCATCGCGGCGCTGGTCGGCATCGGCGGCCACGAACTGTGGAAGCACCGGGCGACGCAGAGGGGCCGGATCGCGCTCGCGGTGACCGTGGCGGTCACGGCGGCCTGGTCGGTGGTGCTGCTCGAGCGCTCACCGAACTTCCTGCCGTGGTTGCACTGGTTGGTGGCACTCGTCGGTGCGCTCACCGTGGTGGCACTGCTGGCCCGGCCGGCCGTACGGCGCTGGGGGGCGGTCACCATCACCCTGGCGACGCTCACCGGCCTGCTCGGACCGTTCGCCTACGCCATCGACACCGCGGTGACGCCGCACGCCGAAAAGCCGAGCGCCGGCCCCAAGGTCGACTACGGCATGAAGGACGACGACGACGAACAGCCCGCCGACTTCGATCCCTCCGCTCCGTCGGGCACGGACGCGCTGTTCACCCCGTTGCTGGGATTCCAGCCCGAGTTCGTCACGAGGCTGCAACAGGCGGGGACGGAATGGTCGGCGGCGACAGTGGGCTGCCGCGATGCCGCGGTTCCCGCGCTGGCGAGCCTCACCTCAGTGATGTGCATCGCCGGGTTCAACGGCAACGACCCGGCGCCCACGCTGGAACAGTTCCAGGACTACATCGCCGCGCGTCAGGTGCACTACTTCATCCTCCCGGAGCCCAGTCGGCGTTTCAAATCTCCGATCACGAAGTGGGTGCAGGCCAACTACCCGGGCTCCGTGGTCGGCGGGCAGATGCTTTATGACCTGACCCGGCCTCCGCAACCGCAGCCCCAGGCCTGACCGCTGCCGTGCTCGTAGGCTTCGGGCCGCGCTGATCCGGCTCGGATCGATGGCCGGGCCGGGTTTCCCGTTCCGAGAATTGACGGCTGGACGAAGTCACCGGAGGTGCACGGCCTCCAGGCCTGGGGAGCGCCGGCGCTCCAACCGCCGTGCTTTCACGATTTCATTCTACTACTATTACTACTACTGGCAGCTCCTTCCATTTCCATGTCGCTCCATCCCACAACCAGCGTGAGCGCCGCGACGGAGACCTGCAACGATTTCGGAGCGCCGCGCCTGCTTTGCCAGGAACACGGTTCGGAGAGTGGACAACAGACTGCCACGGGATTCGAATGGCTACCCGACGACGTACCGATCCCGTACGCTCAGCACACGCACACGGCTGGTCCGTGGGTATCTGCCCGAAATCGAAGCCCTCGAACCGATCTGCACGATGTACGACGGGACGGAAAGCCACCTGCTTCATCCCATTGATGGCGTTGCCACGGGGCCACGCTGATCGCCCCCATCCCCACAAACGCACTGGCAATGATCCTGTGGTCCGTCACGTTCCGTTCGTGGATCTTCCGCCCGAGGCGCTCCGGCACCCCCGACGCTCAGGAGATCAACCTGTGACTGCAACCGTCGCCGAGAGCCCGCGGATCAGCGCGCTGCCGCAGATCCGGCGCGATCGCCTCGCGTTGAGCGTTCTACTCGTCACCACCGCTGCCCTCTACGTGTCCGATCTCGGCGCCTCTCGCTACTCGAACACGTACTACTCGGGGGCCGTCTGGTCGATGACGCAGAACTGGAAGGCCTTCTTCTTCGGTTCGTTCGACACCGGCAACATCACGACCACGGACAAGCCACCGGGCTCGCTCTGGTTGATGGTGTTGTCGAGCCGGATCTTCGGTTTCTCGCCGTGGAGCATGCTCGTCCCGATCGCACTGACCGGCGTAGCCACGGTCGCTGTCGTCTACGCCACCGTGCGGCGGGTCAGCGGACCCGACGCCGCCCTGCTCGCGGGCGCGGTGATGGCGCTGACGCCCGTGGCCGTGCTGATGTTCCGGATGAACAACCCCGACGCGCTCACCACCCTGCTCATGGTCGGCGCGGCCTACACCACCGTCCGCGCAATCGAGTCCGCATCCACCCGCTGGCTGCTCCTCGCTGGAGTGCTGCTCGGCTTCGGGTTCCTGACCAAGATGGGCCAGGCCTTCATGGTCGTGCCCGCGCTCGCGCTGGCCTACCTCGTGGCGGCTCCGACCGGCCTGTGGCGCCGCATCGGCCAGCTCCTCGCCTCGGGCGTCGCCATCGTGGTGGCAGGCGGATGGTGGGTGGCGACCGTCGAGCTGTGGCCCAGCGACGACCGTCCCTACATCGGCGGCTCGGCGGACAACAGCGTGCTCGACCTCGCACTCGACTACAACGGCGTCGGCCGGCTCGTCGGCGACGACAAGCATGTCGTCACCGGCGCGACGCCGGGTGGCGGCTTCGCCAGCACTCCCGGCATCGGTCGCATGTTCAGCGACGAAGTCGGGTCACAGGTGGCGTGGCTACTGCCCGCAGCACTGATCCTGCTGCTGATCGGACTCTGGCTGACCCGCCGCGCCCCACGCACCGACCGCATCCGCGCGTCTGTCCTGATGTGGGGCGCCTGGACACTCGTCACGGGGTTGATCCTCAGCTTCGTCGCGGGGGACTTCCACTCCTACATCACCGTGACGCTCGTCCCCGGCATCGCCGGACTGGTCGGCATCGGCGGACGCGAGCTGTGGAAACTCCGAGAGACACAGCACGGCCGCATCGCGCTCTCCGTGATCGTGGCACTGACGACGGCCTGGTCGGTGGTGCTGCTCGAACGCTCACCGAACTTCCTGCCATGGCTGCGCTGGCTGGTGATCTCGTTCGGGGTGATCTCCGTGATCGCCCTGCTGGCCCGGCCCGCCGGACGGCATCGGGAAACCACGGCCGTCGCCCTCATCATGCTCACCGCGCTGCTCGCGCCGTTCGCCTACGCCATCGACACCGCGGCGACACCGCACGGCAGCAAGCCGCTCGCCGGCCCGCCCGCCGACCACGGCGTGAAGGACGACGACTCCGACGAGCCCGCAGACTTCGATCCCTCGTCCCCATCGGGCGACTCCGCGCTGTTCACCCCACAGCTGGGATTCGACCCCGCGTTCATCACCCTGCTGCAGCAGGCGGGAACGAAATGGTCCGCCGCGACCGTGGGCTGCCGAGATGCCGCGGTTCCCTCACTGGCGAGCCTCACCCCTGTGATGTGCATCGGGGGGTTCAACGGCAACGACCCGGCGCCGACACTCGAGCAGTTCCAACAGTTCAGCGCAACACGCCAGGTGCACTACTTCGTCCTCCCGGAGCCCAGTCACCGTTCCAAATCTCCGGTCACGAAGTGGGTGCAGGCCAACTACCTCGGCTCGGATGTCGGCGGCCAGATGGTCTACGACCTGACCGTGCCCGCGTCACCGCAACCCCAGCGCTGAATGCACGGACGCATGGATCACGTCGCTGAGCGCTGCGGGGTCACACCTACCGCTGGGAGACTGAGGCCGTGATCGATGTGCTCACGCGGGTGCTGGCAACCGTGCAGACGGGTGCCGAGGAAGCAGTCGGATCGGGACGCGCGATCGTGGCGCTGACGCGCTCCGGGGTGGTCCGCCCCATTCGCCCCGACCGGCTACTCGGGATGGGTCTGGGCCTGGTGCGCTACGGCTTCAGCATCACGGCCATCTACGAGATGGGGGCGGCCCGGCATCCCGACCGTGCCGCGATCATCGACGAGGACGGCTCGCTCACCTACGGCGATCTGCATCGCCGGACCGACGCCATGGCCCGCGGTTTCGCCGCCACCGGCGTCGGTCCCGGGGTGCGCGTCGGAGTGCTGTGCCGCAACCACCGCGGCGCCGTCGAGGCACAGGTCGCGGTGGGCAAGCTGGGGGCAGACGTCGTTCTGCTCAACACCGGGCTCTCGGCCGGGCAGCTCCGTGACGTCGCGACAGAGCAGAAGCTGCACACCGTCGTCGCCGACACGGAGTTCGGCGCGGCGCTGGCCGGGCTGCCGGAGGACTGCTCGGTCGTCCACGACCTCACCGAGCTGGACGGCTCCGGTTCCCTGCCGCTGCGACCTCCTGCGGGCCGCACGATCGTCCTCACCTCCGGCACCACCGGCACGCCCAAGGGCGCACGCCGCCCGCCGCCGCGCAGCCTCGCCCCCGCGGCGGCGATCCTGTCGACGATCCCGTTGCACGCCGCCGAGCCGGTGCTGATCGCGGCACCCCTGCTGCACACGTGGGGTTTCGCCGCGCTCCAGCTGGCCGCGCTGCACGGAGCGCCGGTGGTACTGCGGCGGAAGTTCGACCCTGTCGGCTTCCTGCACGCGGCCGAGGAACACCGCTGCGACGCCGTGTTCGCCGTGCCGGTGATGCTCAAACGGGTGCTGGAGCTGCCCGCCGCGGAGCTCGACGCCGCGTGGGCGACGCACCGGCCGCGGATCGTGGCCGTCAGTGGATCAGCCCTGCCCGCCGATCTCGCCACGACGTTCCTGGACCGCTTCGGCGACGTGCTCTACAACCTCTACGGCTCCACCGAGGTGTCCTGGGTGAGCATCGCCTCGCCCGCCGACCTGCGCGCCGCACCCGGCACCGCGGGCCGGGCCCCGGCCGGCACCCAGCTGGTGGTGCTCGACGAGGACGGACAGCCCGTTCCCGTCGGCACCGAGGGGCGCATCTTCGTGCGCAACGACATGCCGTTCGAGGGCTACACCCGCGAGGGCACCGACGTCGAACGCTCCGGTGGGCTGCTCGGCACGGGTGACATCGGCAGGCTCGACGAGCACGGCAGGCTGCACCTCACCGGCCGGGCCGACGACATGATCGTCTCCGGCGGCGAGAACGTGCACCCCGGACCGGTGGAGGACCTGCTGGCCGCCCGGCCGGAGGTGCGCGAGGCCGCCGTGACGGGCGTCACCGATGAGCAGTACGGCCAGCGGCTGGCCGCGTACCTGGTCCTCGAGCCCGGCTCCTCCGTCGATCCCGACGACGTCCGTGACTGGGTGCGGGCAGAGCTCAGCCGGTTCTCCGTGCCCCGCGACGTCGAGTTCGTCGACGAACTGCCGCGCAACGCCACCGGAAAGGTCGTGCACCGGGAGCTTCGCTCCGACCGGAGCTGAAGGAGGTGTACCCACCTGAGTTAGGGCAGCCTTGGATACGCTGCCGGGGATGACTGACGGACGTGTGGGCACTGCACGGTGCGCGGTACTCGCTCGCGCTCTCGGCGAACCGCTGGCCGGAACGAGCCCGGTCGCATCCCGCTGGGTGTGTGTGGAGCACCGGGGCGCGTGGCCACGGGCCGTCGCCGGCCACGCCGACCCGTCGGTCGCCGCCTTCACCGCGAACGCCGAGGCCGGCGGGTGGCGGCTGCTCTTCATCCGGCGTCCGGGCAGGCGGTGCGACGATCCCGACGGCCCCTCGCGCGTCTATTTCACCGACACCGCGCCGGGCGCGGCTACAACCACCGTGCTCACGGTGGCCGGGCCGGCGGAGCTCGCCGACGTGCCCCTGCCCGGACCGGGCGACTCGCTGCCCGGCGCCGCGGTCCCCGACCCCCTGCTGCTGGTGTGCACCCACGGCAGACGCGACCGCTGTTGTGCCCTCGACGGGCGAGCGCTCGCCACGGCCCTCACCGGCGTGGACGAGCTGGACGTCTGGGAGTGCACCCACCTCGGCGGCCACCGTTTCGCCCCCACCGCGCTGGTCCTCCCCACCGGGTACGCCTACGGACGGCTCGACCAGGCGGCAGCGGTCGCGGCGTACAAGGCAGCCGCGTCGGGCGAGGTCGAGACGGCGATGTGCCGCGGGCGCTCGACGTGGACGCCGGCCGGCCAGGTGGCCGAGCTGGCGGTCCGCGCCGCCACGGGGCTGCGTGACGCCGGGGTGCTGCGGGCCGACCACGCTCCGGGCGGGGCGATCGTCACGGCGCGGGACGGCAGGCGCTGGTCGGTCGACGTCGCCGAGGTGACAGGTGGGGCACGCCCCGCCTCCTGCGGCGACGACCCCGTGCCGTCCAGGGCGCTGCGGGCGGCCGGGATGCGTCGGCTCGCGTAACGTCCACGCGCGTGATCCCCCCTGCGGCGATCCCTCCGATGGCGCCGTCTCCCTCCGAGTCCCCTTCTGCGGCAACGTCCGTCGCGGCCCTCTTCGCGCCCGAACCTCGCGTGGCCGAGCATCCGGCGGTTCGCGCCGCCGCCCGTATCTCCGCGGAGGTGCTGGCCCCGCACGCCGAGGCCGCCGACGATCCGGCCCGTGGCGTCGACCCCGCCCACCTCACGCTCATGGCGGAGCAGGGCCTGCTGTCGGTGAGGATCCCGGCCGCGGAGGGCGGCCACGGTGCCGACGACCGGGTGGACGCGGAGACGGTCGAGATGGTGAGCGGGGCCTGTGGAGCCACCTGGTTCGTCACCACCCAGCACCGCTTTCCGCAGGCTCTGTCCCGCGGTCCACTCCCGGGACTTCCTCCGGAGGCCATCGAGCTCGGGCCCGCCGCCGCCCGCCACCGCGCAGGGCTGGCCTCGGCGAGCACCGACGCCGGCATCGCGATCGCCCACATCCGCAGGCCAGGGCCGCCGGCGGTGCGCGCGGAGGCCCGCGGCAGCGGCTGGGTGTTCTCCGGCGCGGCCGACTGGTGCACCGGCTGGGGCCTGCTCGACGTCGTCATGATCGCGGCGTCCACCCCCGACGACCGGTTCGTGCTCGCTCTCCTGCCCGCTGCAGAACGCCCCGGCCTCCGCGCGGGCGCAGCGCTCCCGCTGGCCGTCATGGGTGGTACGCGCACCGTCGCCCTCGAGATGGACGACCTGCAGATCGACGCCGAGGACGTACTCGCGATCATCGACGCCCCGGCGTGGCGCACCCATGACGCCGCTCGCACCGCCAACACCAGCCCGGCGTCGATGGGCCTGCTACGCCGCGCCCTTGTCGCGCTCGCCGAGCTCGGCAAGACGCGCGACCGGCCGGAGGCCGTCGAACTCGCTCTGGCGCTCGCGGAGCGCGCCTCCCACGTCCGGGAGGAGGCGTATGCCCTGCTCACCGGCGTGCCGCTGTACGAACGGGTGCCCGAACGGACGATGCTGCGTGCCGAGGTCGCCGAGCTGGCGGTGCGTACCGCGAACGCACTGATCGCCGCCCGCTCGGGCAGTGCGCTGCTGCTGTCCAGCCCGGAGCAGCGGTGGGCCCGCGAGGCGGCGTTCCACCTGATCCAGGCACAGACGGCGGGAGTCCGCACCGCCCAGCTGAAGGCCTTCGCCGGCCCGGAGTGATGCGGCCCGGCGCGAGGCGGAACCACTTCCGGGCTCCTTGGATCACCGGCAGACTCCTGCCATGGCCACCGCCGCCCCGCCCGCTCTACCGCTTCGCCCACCCGCCCACCAGGTCAGCCCGCGGGCCGTGCGGTGGTGGCAGCTGCGGGCCGCGTTGACGCTGGTGGTCCTCGTCGTCCCGCAGGTCGTCGTGCTGGTCGTGATGGGCGCGGGAGCACCGGGCTGGCTCACCTGGACGGCCACGGCCACCGCTGTGGCCACCCTCGGCTACGCGATCCTGGTGCCGCCGCTGCTGTACCGGATCCACCGCTGGGAGGTCACGCCCGAGGCCGTCTACACGCTGTCGGGGTGGCTGGTTCGGGAGTGGCGCATCGCCCCGATCTCCCGCGTGCAGACCGTCGACACCGAACACGGACCGCTGCAGCAGCTGCTCAAGCTGGCCACCGTCACCGTCACCACGGCCTCGGCGCGCGGGCCGGTCAAGATCAGCGGCCTGGAGGCCCACGCCGCCGCCGAGCTGGCCCGCACGCTCACCGAGACCACCCAAGCCACCCCGGGCGACGCGACATGACGCCTGGAACCGACGTCGACGCCACCGGCGCCGACGCGCCGCCCGTCATCGAGACGCCGTGGCGACGGCTCGACAAACGGATGCTGGTCGTGAGCCCCATCGCCGGCCTCGTCCGGTTGCTGCCGGTCGTGCTGATCCTGCTCGTCACCGGACGGCAGGGCACCCCGATGCAGGTGTGGTTCCCCCTCGGGATCGGCGTGCTCGTCGTCATCGGGGGCGTGATCCGGTGGCGGACCACCCGCTACCGGATCACAGCGGACCGCGTGGAGCTGCACACGGGGTGGCTGCGCCGCCAGCGACGCTCGGTGCCGCGCGACCGGATCCGCACCGTGGACCTCACCGCCAAGCTGCTGCACCGCATCTTCGGGCTGAGTGTCGTACACGTCGGGGCAGCGTCCGGATCGCCGATGGAGAGCGCCGGGCTCCAGCTCGACGCCGTCAGCAAGACGGAGGCCGACCGGCTGCGCCGCGAGCTGCTGGACCGCACGTCCACCGCGGCCGGTCCCGGGACCGTCGAACGCGCCCCCGTGGCGCCACCGCGCCCACCCGCCACGGAGCTGGCCCGGCTGAACTGGTCGTGGCTGCGCTTCGCTCCGCTGACGTTCTCCGCGATCGCCGGCATCGGCGCGATGGGGGCGGCGGTGTTCAACCTGATCGGCGAGCTCGGTGTCGACCCGCGCGACATCCCCGCCGTCGACGACGCAGCCGACCGGCTCACCAGCACCCCGATCTGGGCCACCATCGCGGTGCTGGCGGCGCTGCTGCTGGTGGTCGCCGTGGTCGGCGCCATGGTGCTCTTCGCCGAGCGCTGGTACGGCTACCGGCTCACCCGGGAAGCCGGCGATCCCGAGGCTGCTGCCACCCCGTCCGCCGGGATCGGCACCGGCACGCTGCGCGTCCGGCGAGGTCTGCTCACGCGGCGCTCGCTCTCGGTGTCCGAGCAGCGGCTGCGCGGGGTGGAGGTCGTCGAGCCGCTGCTGCTCCGAGCCGGGCGCGGCGCCTGCTCCAAGGCGCTCTCCACCGGCCTCACGCGCTCCGCACAGGGCGGGGCGCTGCAGCCGCCCTGCCCACGGCCGGAGGCACATCGCGTGGCGTCGGCGGCGCTGCGCGAACAGCCGCACGAGATCACGCTCGCCCCGCTGCGCAAGCACCCACCCGCTGCGCTGCAACGACGCATGACCCGTGCGGTCCTCCCCACCGGCGTGCTGGTCGCGGGCCTGTTCGTCGCCGGGTCGGCCGTGCCCTTCCTGGCCGAGCTGGCGGTACCGAGCCTGCTGCTGCTCCCGCTCACCGCCCTCGTCGCCCTCGACCGCTTCCGGAACCTGGGCCACGAGCTCACCGCCCGCTACCTGGTGAGCAGGCAGGGCTCCATCCAGCGGCGAACCGTCGCGCTCCAGCGGGCAGGCGTGATCGGCTGGACGTTCCGGCAGAGCATCTTCCAGCGCCGGTCAGGTCTCGTCACGGTGGAGGCGATCACCGCGGCGGGCGCGGGCGGCTACCAGGTGCTCGACGTCGCCGCTGCCGACGGCGTCGCACTCGCCGACGCCTCGGTTCCGCACCTGCTCACGCCCTTCCTCGCGACAGCCGCCCCGGCGGATCCCCAGCTCGGCCCCCGGTGAGATGGGCGCGACCTGTCACCTCCGGCGGGTGCCGAACATGCCGCGCGTGATTTCCCTTCCCAGCGCGCTCGCCGCCGACCGGAGGAACGACTTGACCACCGGCGAGGCGAGGACGTCCTCGACCATGTTCGGCTCCTCGCGCTCGCGACGCGGCGGAGGCTCGTAGACGGGCGGCAGGACGTCGGCGGATGCCGGAAGGGGCGGCGGCTCGGCGATCTTCGCCGTGAGCCGCTCGTAGGCCGACTCCCGGTCGACCGTCTGCCCGTACTTCGCATAGAGCGGGGACGCCTTGGCGGCGGCGGTGACGGCGTCGTCGCCGATCGCGGCCATCAGCGAACGCGGTGCCCGCATCCGGGCCCAGGCCACAGGGGTGGGCGCACCCCGTTCGGAGAGCACTGTGACGATCGCCTCGCCGATGCCCAGCGAGGTGAGCGCCTCCTCCACGTCGTAGGTCTTCGTGTTCGGGTAGGTGCGGACGGTCTTGGCCAGCGCGGCCTGGTCGTCGGGGGTGAACGCCCGCAGTGCGTGCTGCACGCGCGCGCCGAGCTGCGAGAGCACGTCGTTCGGGATGTCGGTCGGCAGCTGGGTGCAGAAGAACACGCCGACGCCCTTCGAGCGGATGAGCTTCACCGTCTGCTCGATGCGTTCCAGGAACGCCTTGGACGCGTCCGTGAACAGCAGGTGCGCCTCGTCGAAGAAGAACACGAGCTTGGGCTTGTCCAGGTCGCCCGCCTCGGGGAGGTCCTCGAACAGCTCCGCGAGCAGCCACATGAGGAACGTCGAGTACAGGCGCGGGTTGGCCGCCTGGTCGGACAGCTCCAGCAGCGTGACGAC
Source organism: Pseudonocardia alaniniphila (assembly GCF_022524485.1). GTDB lineage: Bacteria > Actinomycetota > Actinomycetes > Mycobacteriales > Pseudonocardiaceae > Pseudonocardia > Pseudonocardia alaniniphila. Next base: position 371,558 of record NZ_JAKXMK010000004.1, on the reverse strand, counting down.
CCCCTTGCCGTCGACCTGCCGGAGGAGGTCGGCGGGCTCGAACTCGGGCTCACCGAAGAAGGCCTCCCCGCCCTGGGCCTCGAGGTTCACCAGCGCCCTCAGGATCACCCCCGCGGTGGCCGAGGAGACCCCGCCGATGCCCTTGAGGTCGGCCTTGCCCTCGCTGCTGGTCAGGTGCTGGATGACCGCGCGCAGGTCCTTCGTGTCCAGCAGCGGCAGCCCGCGCTGGTCGGCCCAGTGGAAGATCAGCCCGAGCGTCGACTCCTGGGTTTCGTTGAGGTCGAGCACCTTCGACAGCAGGATGGGCCCGAACTGTGTGAGCGTGGCCCGGATCGGGACGGCCGAGCTGCCGCCGCCGAGCGACATGAAGTCGACGGGGTACGCGGTGGCCACCCAGTCGTCCCCGGTCTCCCGGGATCGCTGCTCGATCTTCGGTCCGGGCTCACCGGGCCGTGACATCCCCGACAGATCGCCCTTGATGTCGGCCAGGAACACCGGGACCCCGGCATCCGACAGCTGCTCGGCGATCCCCTGCAACGTCTTGGTCTTGCCGGTGCCCGTCGCACCGGCAACCAGGCCGTGCCGGTTGAGCGTGGCGAACGGGATGCGCACGCGCGCTGACGGGTCGACCACCCCGTCGACAACGACCGTGCCCAGTTCGAGGGCGGCCCCGTCGGTGGCGTACCCGGCGGAGATTTCCCGTGCTGCAGAGCTCTGATCAGCGCCGATTGTGTTCTCCACGGGCCGGAGCCTAGCCGGAGGGCACCCTTCCGGCAGGGCTGCGAACGCGACTCACCCCGCGCGGGGGGCGGTGGCTGCGGCCCCGGGCCTAATGTGACGGGGGTGAACGACCGTCTGGTATGGATCGACTGCGAGATGACCGGGCTGGATCTCCGGCGCGACGCCCTCATCGAGATTGCCGTCTTGGTGACCGATGGCGACCTGAATGTGCTCGGCCGCGGTGTCGACGTCGTCATCCATGCGGACGAGTCGGCGCTCGCCGGCATGCCCGACGTCGTGCGTGAGATGCACGCCCACTCCGGCCTGACCGAGGCCGTCCGTGCGTCGAACGTCACGATCGCCGAAGCCGAGGCACTCGCGCTGGCCTACATCCGTGAGCACGTCCCGGAGCCGCGCAGCGCCCCGCTCGCCGGCAACTCGATCGCCACCGACCGCGGCTTCCTCTCCCGCGACATGCCCGAACTCGACGCCCACCTGCACTACCGCATGGTCGACGTCAGCTCGGTGAAGGAGCTGTGCCGCCGCTGGTTCCCCCGGGTGTTCTACGCGAAGCCCGAGAAGGGATTGGCGCACCGGGCGCTCGCCGATATCGAGGAGTCGATCCGCGAGCTCGAGTACTACCGGCGCACCCTCTTCGTCGCAGCGCCGGGACCGACCACGGAGCAGGCGCAAGCCGCTGCGGCGCAGGTCGCGAGCCAGGAGGTAACCCGGTTCGATGTTGCGGAGCCGCCGCGCTAGGCTTGTGGAGGTTCCGGTCGAGGCCGGAACCATGGTGGGTGTAGCTCAGCTGGTAGAGCACCTGGTTGTGGTCCAGGAAGTCGCGGGTTCGAGTCCCGTCACTCACCCTGTGTCGGGGCTACCCCCGCCGCACGGCTCGGAGGATGAACGTGTAGCGTTCCTCCTCGGCGCCGAGCGGTAGGGCGTCACGACATGCGCCGCTAGCTCAATAGGCAGAGCAGCTGACTCTTAATCAGCGGGTTGGGGGTTCGATTCCCTCGCGGCGCACCACCTTTTCCCTGGTAGATCGCTTGTAAGGCGATCTTCGCCCCTCACCACACCAACCAGATGACAACGGTGTGACAACGGGCGTGTTCCGGACATACCCGACACGTCCGGTGCGGTAACCGCCATGTACTCTCCCTCCGAGAGGCACCCAGAACGGCGTACCGAAGCCCGATCGATCGTTCCTGTCTTGTCCGGGATCGCGCACGACCCCCGGCCGAGCCAAGACAGTGAACGTCACCCCAAGGATCAGGCCAGGATCGCCAACTCTGTTCCCGCGGAGAGCAGTACACGTAGGTCCCAGACCCGGGCCACATGCTTGCGACGCTCGGCGCAGGCGGCCCTTGGTATTGGGAGAGTACGTGTCCGACCTGCTCCTGATCGCCCTCGTTCCGCTGGCCAGCCTCTTCTTCGTCCTCGCGTTCTTGCTTGTCGTCTACCTCAAGGGCGGCAAGGAAGACCTCAAGGTCGCCGCTGATGCTGTGCACAAGGTCCGAAGCGTGGGCGTGGGGCCAGCGATCCGTGCTGCGATCGGCGCGATGAAGTCGATCAAGCGCACGCCCTGAGATCGTCTGCACGTTCGCGCCTATGTCATCACATGCACGCGCATCGTCAGTCGCGCCCACGGACACGCTGGGCCGTCGCACGGTGGGCGTGGTGATACTCCTCGCGGGCGCGTGGCGATGGTCCGGTACGCTGACCGGGACAAATCGCCAACTTCGAGAACATCCGCACCCCGGCTGCCTCGCTCCATCCGAGCCGCCGCCGACCGAGAACACATCTGCACACCCCGCACAGCAAGCCGAAGCATTCGCAACGCGTGACGGTGCACCCAGCCACCAGAGCGCGCAGGAGAGACGCGTGTTCGACGTTAGCTGGGTTTTTGCTGCCTGCATGTTGGCGGGCGGAGCGCTCATCATCGAGGCGCTTGGCAAGATTTTCCACTTGTGGATCGTCCCGGCGATCATGCGGAAGCAGAACATGCCAGAGGCGAAGATCCACGACTACCTGCTCAAGCAAGCCAACCGCGTCAACCTGCTTGTGCAGATCCTCGCCCTGATCTTGAAGCTCAAGAAGTGATCAGCGGGCAGCACCGGAGTGGGTGGTCGTCACGGTGCGGGTCGGCACTGCTACAGTCCGCGAGTCCCTGGGATGGGAGAATCCCTCTAGCTGAGGAGCGGCCTTGATAGATCGCGAACAAGCCTGGCTCTCGGGCTTACGGCGATCTCGATGCCGTGACCTCAGAAAGGTCTTCTTCCCATGCCCTTCATCGACTTCACCTGGGTCGGTTTCGTCTGCCTGATCGCGCTGATGGCGGCGTGTAGCGAGAGCGTCATGACGTTCCTCGACGTCCACCTCACCAGCTGGTCGCTGCGTCTCCAGGGTGTTCCGCCCAAAGACATCCGCAAGATCGCGATCGCTAAGGCGAAGAAGCCGCGCCGCAACGTCGTGCTGCAGGTCCTGGATCGCTTGATCAACTTCCTCATCGAGATCGCGAGGATCTTTCGCGGACGGAAGTGATCAGCGTGCAGCGCGGGGCACGAGGGCAGCCGCGGCTTCTGCTGCTGCCTGTGCGACCTCGGGGTAGACCGACGTATACGTGTTCGCGGTCAGCGCGATGTTGGAGTGGCCCAGGGTCTCCTGGACCGTCTTCATCGAGACGCCGGCCGCGAGCATCAGCGAGGCCGCCCCATGCCTGAGGTCGTGCAGGCGGATGGGCGGAACCCCAGCGTCCACGCACAGGTCGTAGAAGCGGTCGGTGACGTGCTCCGGATCGAGCGGCCTTCCGTCGCGTGTGGTGAAGACCTTCCCGGATTCGACCCACTCGCCCCCGGCCGCGAGCCGATCCGCGAGCTGCTGCTTGCGATGGGCCTTGAGCGCCATCACCGTGCCCGCATCGAGCGCGATGGTCCGCTCCCCCGCGTCGGATTTCGGCGTGTCCTCGTGCACCACACCGCCGATAGAGATTCGCTGCCGAACGATCGTGATGGTGCCCCCGGCGAGATCGACCTCGGGCCACTCAAGACCGCACGCCTCGCCCCGACGCAGCCCGCGGAACGCGTACAGGTGCCAGAGCGCGTACAGCGGATCAGCGCTTGCGCTGTCCAGAAACGTTCCGAGCTGATCGGGCCGCCACACCATGACCTTGGAGGGTGTGGAGACAGCCGCACGGGCCTTCTTCAGACGCATGCCCTTCGCCACCAGCACATCCACCTCGGCTTGCCAGCGCTCGACCCTGTCATCGGTCCACACCAGCCCTTTGGGCCTCTTCGCGCTGGGCAGCTTGACCAGGGCGGCCGGATTCGTCGTGATGAGCCCCTGACGCAGCGCGTCAGAGAGAGCCGTCCGCAGGGTCGCCCGGATTCGTTGCACCGAGGCAGGACCCACCGGCCGTATGGCCTTGCCCCGCCGACATAGCTCGTTGTGGCTGTCGATCGCCGCGAACACCGTCGCCACGTGTTGCACGCGTAGGTCAGCGAGCCGTAGGTGCCCGAGGTGTGGGTCCCAGTAGCGGTCGATATGGCCCGTGTAGCTGCGCAGCGTGTTGCGCTTGATGTCCTTCTTCGAGCCGATCCATTCCCGCAAGTACTGGCCCACGGTGAGGCGAGAGGCGACGTCGATCCCCCGGGCGGCCTTGCCTTTGAGCTCGTCCATCGCTGCCTGCGCCTCGCGCTGGCTGTCGTATCCGCCCCGCACGATCTGCTTCCGGCTACCCCGCTCGCCCTCGACGGAGATGGCGAAGGTCCACGTGCCATGCCTCGGATTCCATGCGCCGTCGGGCCGCTTGAGCTGCGGGCAGCCCTTGCCCAGCTGCTTGCGCGTGCCGTTCTCGACGACAGTGCACCCACACCGCTTATAGATGTGTCCCTTGCCGCTCATACTGGTCCTTCTTTCTGGAGATACGACGATGACCCCCGAGCGACTTCGCTCAGAGGGCCATCGGTTGGTGTGGCGTGTTGCTGATCTGACCGTAGGACAACTCAGAACCTCGTCCAAACCGTTACAGGCCGCGTCGACGCGTTGTCTTCAGTGCGACCAGCGCAAACAGGTTCTCTGTGATTCGGATTGCCGCAGTCTTGACGCACCACGTCTCACTGGCGACACTACCTGCAGCTTTGTGCATGCGTGTGAGGTGTATCACTGACGCCTTGCCCTCTTCAAATTGTTCATTGTTACATTATGGGCATGACCTTGAAAGGAGAACCGATGCGTGACTGGCGCACAATTGCCGAGGTAGCAGACATATTTGGAGTAACCGTTCAGACGGTCCATCACTGGATCAGGAGGAATCACTTGCAAGCCGATCAAGCGAAGCGAGGCACGTGGCTCGTTCACGATTCAGCGATTGAGCGGTTCATAGCGCATCGACACGCGGCGAACACACAGCCTTCTGCCAGGGCCGGAAAGACAAGTAGCCGACCGTCAGTCAGAATCGACCCCAGCAAGAGGTACCGACTCAAGGGCACGGGCGAGATCGTCACCGGCGCTGAGCTGCTGAGCAGGCGGACCGAGGCGTGAGCGCAGTCATTCTCGACTTCAGCAAGACCCTCGATCCGTACTTCGACGATCTGTTCAGCGACGCTGAGGGCTACGTGGCCGTCTCGTATGGCGATGCGCCCAACAAGGCGGTCTTCTACGAGTGGCCTGCGGAGAAGGGCAAGTTCCTCGCCGACGCGGCGAAGCACAACGCCACGACCAACGTGTTCTTTTGCCCGGCTCTGCGACAAACGACCGACACCACACCCGAGGGCGGTCTTAGCGCCGAGGTCAGTAAGCCGGTCGAGCCGATGTCCTGCCTCTGGCTTGACGTCGACTACTTGTCCGACGCCGGAGAGCCGAAGGCGGTTGACCAGATTCTCCTGCGCCGGCTCGTCAGCAAGGGCGCATGGCGCTCGCGGTCCGGCCGTTCAGCAATGATCGACGGTCGGCGGGTGTGGAACGAGCACGACATTCTGCCCCTGGCCGAGGCGGTCGACCTTGCGACGCACCAGCGCCTGAACAAGGACCTCAAGAACGCTGTAGGTGCGGATCATGCGCAGTCTCATGTGAAGTGGCTCCGCGTACCGACCTTCACCTCATACAAGCCGGTGCTCCCACACCCGCGCGAGGTGATGATCACGGCGAGGCCGACCGAGCGATGGACGGTCGACGAACTGGAGGCGCTGATTCGTCCCCAGGGCTCTCCGCGACGCGCGACGAAGCGACGACAGGGCACAGGTACGACGGGACGTCAGCGTCGATCTGAAACACGCGTAACGAGCCTCCTGCGTCGATACGCGAGCGAGGGTGGCAACCGCAGCGACCAGTTCCACGGCGTCGTGCTCGCGGGTGTAGAGGACGGGGTGAGCCTGGATCGCCTCGCGGAGCTGCTGGCCGGTCACGTGGTGTCGGAGCGGTTCGAGCGCGAGGGCCGGTTCCAGGAGATGCTCGAGAAGTCCGCCGAGCAGGCCACCACACCACCTGATGCGGTGCCAGTGCGCAAGCTCCGGGTCGTGCGGGCGTCGAGCGTGAAGGCGCGCCGTCAGAAGTGGCTCTGGACCGACCGCGTGCCGACGGGAGCGCTGTGCCTGCTTGGTGGCCGGGAGGGCTCGGGTAAGTCGACGGTGGGTGTGGACCTCGCTGCTCGCGTGACCCGTGGCGAAGTCGAAGGCGAGTACCACGGCGTGCCCCGCAGCGTGATCTACGTAGCCACTGAGGACGCGTGGGAGTACACCCTCGTGCCGCGCCTCATCGCAGCCGGAGCGGACATGGAGCGAGTCTTGTTCGTGGAGGCTGACGAGGCGGGGGAGACGGACAACGTCAACTTGCCCACGGACAACGAGCAGATGACCGAGCTGATCAAGTCCGAGGACGTCGGCCTGGTCGTGCTCGACCCCATTCTGTCCGCGCTCGATCCGGACGTCGACGAGCGCCAGCAGCGCAAGCTCAGGCGAGCTCTGGAGCCGATCAACACCATGGCTGACGAGGCGGCCTGCGCTGTGCTGGGCATCGTGCACTTCAACAAGCGGCAGGACTCGGGCGACATCGGCGTGATGATCTCCGGGCTGCTCGTGTGGTCCCAGGTGTGCCGGGCGTCGATGGCGATGGTCAAGCATCCCGAGGAGCCGGATCAGTTCGTGCTCTCCAACGGCAAGAACAACCTGGCTCCACCTACCACACCGAGCCTGCAGGGACGCACTGTCGAACACTGGGTGAATACCGACGAGGGCCAGACCCGCACGTCCAAGGTCGAGTGGCTCGGGGAATCCCCGCTGAGCGTGTCCGACATCTTGGCTCCGCCGAAGTCGGAGAAGCCCCGCAGTGCGATCGATCGGTGGCTGACGGGCCTGCTGACTGAACACGAAGGCGGCGTGCCCGCTACCGAGGTGTACCGCCTCGGCGACGAGCACAACCCGCCGTTCAGCGAACGCAGCCTACAGAGGGCGCTCAAGCGGATCGAGGGCACGTCGGACCGTCCAGACGGCTACCAGGGCAAGGTCGTCTGGTCACTTGATGTCGAAGAGCTGACCTGACCCGCCGCCCTCGATGTGCGCATGCGGGTATGGCGGGTATGGCGGGTATGGGGACAGCCTCGCGGGCGCATATACACAATAATACTGTACTTTTTCTCTTTATATATTTATATGGCGGGAATGCATACCCGTCATACCCGCCATACCTGCGTGCGCCGTCGTGCCCTGTCGTGAATGGGGGAAAGCCAAGTTTCGAGACCGACCGCCTGAATGTCGTATCGTGCTCGATGACGGCGACCTTGGAGGAGAAATGAACGTCACGCGATCGGAACTGTGCCCGTTCTGCACGGCTACGCGAGTGGTGATCAACCGCAATAGCGAGGTCCTCTACGTCTACCACGAGCTGACCTGCCCTCGCGGACAGGGGCATCGTGAGTTCGTCTTTGACGGAAACCGACCGCTACGTCTCATCAGGGACAACCCGGTGGGTGTGGGCTAGACCGACTGCGATGCAGGAAAGAACTCGTAACTCCCACGGACCAGGACGCGAGCTCGCGCACCCGCTCCCACTCTCCCACACAAACACCCACAAGATATAAGCACAAGAAAGGAATCCACAATGACCACTCCAACCGATGACCAGACAATGGCGGCGTTCGATGAGGCCGCCCGAACGGTCAGTGCAGCACCCAGCGTGCGTGTGGAGAGAACGCCCGTCACCAATCGCGTGATCCAAAAATGGTTGCTCGGCGGGAAGTTCAAGTACGGACCGGTGAACCGTCCGTCCGAGGACGATAAGCACGGCCGCATGGGAGGCTCTGTTGACTGGACCTCGTGCCGTCATCTCCCCACACCGCAGCTGTGTTTCGGTCTCGCCGCCCTGCCCGGGCACCTGATGTGCGCTGACTGCTTCCTCGCGGCCGCTGCAGAATCGCCGAATTCCTGCGACTGGTGCGACAAGTTCGTAGAGACTGACCTCTATCCCGCCATCTATCCAGTCGGACCCGCCATCGTGCTCATGCTGCTCTGCCACGAGCACGTGGTGGGCGAAGACCCCCATTACTGGAGAAAGCATGTGCGCAACACACTGTTGTCACACAACTGACTATCTGCACCTATAGACCGAATAACTGACCAAGTATCAGGAGGAACGGCAATGCATGACGACGGTACTTACATCGACCCCGCGTTCGACCGGCCCCGCCGCAAGCGCAGCGACTACGAGCCGCCCGCAGGTGTGGTGAGCCCGTCGGCCGGCGAGCTGCTGCGGGAGATCTACACGTCCGATCCGACCGATCCCGGCCCTGTCGACACGCCCGGGCGACGCAGGGCGACGCGATGACAGTGTCTGTAGCACCGCCTCAGATCGCCGTAGGACGTCCAGGGCAATCTCGCCCGGGTGACGCCACCGTCGCGACGATCCAGACGATCAGGGGGCGAATAGGGACCGGCTTCGGATGTCGCATCTGCCGCGCTTGTTCGCCTCGCACCCAGGGCCGTGTGGCGATCGCTGTCTGCAGGCGCTGGATATGACACACGTTTGCTTACACTAATTGAATGCTGGGGCAATACGAATGCCTTGCCTCGCCCTAAAGCCCTGGCGAATAATCACTACCCAGCGATTTGGAGGTGAAAGATAATGGGTGCACGCGGCAAGGTCAGTCTCTACGGGAATCAGATCCCGATTCGATTCCGCAAAGACTCTGAGACTCAGATCCGCGTTCTGGCTGCCATGTGGTCCGTGACCATACCGGAAGTCGTGCGCATCCTCACTTCTGAAGCTCTGGCATCAAGAGAAGCTGATCAACAGATTGGAATGGCAGACAATGGCTAGGCAAATCGATGTGGAGAATCCCTCCGCGGATGACCTGTTGTGGTTGCAGGACCGCAACATGACGCTTGAGCAGTATATTCGGAATCAGCAGATGGCTGAGGCTCTAGAAGACAGCGTGATGGCGAATGAGGCGAGCCATGACCCACGGTGCGCTTTCGGTCCGTCGTCAGATCGCTCTACGCCTATTGCCGGCCGACTCTACTTCGACACGGATCTCAACAAGCTGATTATTGGCACAGGCGACGGCTGGGTTCTCACCGACGGAACGGAGGTCGACTGATGGCACACACGAGGGCCAACAGCAAGGCTCGACAGGACGAGCTGGACAGAATGTTCACGATGATCACTGATTGCGAGGGTGTGGTCACGCAGGCCGAGGCCCGCGACCAGCGATTCGCCACTAGCGATAGCGCCAAGGCGAAGGCCAACCGCGAGCGCTTTCCGGCGTTTGGAGAGGCCTGATGATGCACCAGACTCCGTCCGGTAGCCACCCCGGATACATGTCGCCCCGACTCGCCGACATGCGGCGCGTGCTCGACGAGGAGCCCCTGTCGGACAAGCAGCGCAGGCTCGTTCAGCGGGCTCTCGCCGACATCGAGGGCGACTGGAAGAACAGCCACACCGACGCCTACGAGAGGGGCCTCGCCGCCCGCGACGAGCAGCACGATGAGGTGCTCGAGGTCGCCGGCATGTTCTGTAGCCAGATCTCCGACGCGCACGAGGACGTCCGCCACGGCCGAAAGTCGGCCGCAGAGGTTCGCGCCTGGCTGCGAGACGTGCGGGCGGACTTCGAGAAGCTCACGCAGCAGCACCGCGGGATCGAAGCCTCCGAGGACAGCCTCGCTCAGCTGGAGGCTATGGATCTCGACGACTACCAGGAGCAGCAGTTCACACGCTTCCCGTTGGTCCGACAGGGTGCGCCCACGCTCAATTCCAAGCTCCAGACAATCGCCAGTCGGCGCGAAGCTCCCCGTTTCAGCGCCCTGAGCAAGGCCCAGATGGACGCTGACCAGGACGAGCTCCAGCGTGTGCTCCGCCGCGAGCTTGGGCGGCGCTGACATGCAGGACGTCATCGTTCTCAGGCAGAAGCTGGTCCGGGACCTGAAGAAGCCCAGCATCCCACGCGATGTTCGCCAGCTGGGTGTGGAGGCAATCGCACTGCTCGACATGGTGCGTCGGTCACGCACCGATTCGTGATGTCTGGCCTCGTCCCTGGGGCGCTGCGCATGCATCGAGGGGGAATCACCACCCTCCCGCGCGCTCAGCGTCCTGGGGACGATCTCAGAGCCGGTAGGAGCAAGCCACGGCACGCAAGTACTGGAAGCCCGGTCGACGTCCCGTCGTCAGGGTCCGGACTGACTCGTTCGAATGGCGCACGTGGAAGGCCATCCAGCAGTGGTGCACAGATCCCAACGATGAGCGTTACCCGAAATACGGCGGTCGCAGTGTGGTCGTGTGTGACCGCTGGCTCGACTCATTCGCAAACTTCGTACAGGACATGGGCGGTTACGACGGTCGCCCGCCGGGCACCGTACTTGCCCGCATTGACAGGACGGGCCCGTTTTCGCCAGACAACTGCTACTGGAAGGAACGGGGCGCTTGATCAGTACGACACGATCTGCACACACATAAGACTTACTGCGCCGATAGACCACTTAGCTCATATGGAATCAGAAAGAGGAAATCATGACCACACCTGGCCGCGAAGCCAAGAATGCCCGTGATCGTGCACGCAGAAAGGCAGCCAAAGCGGATGTGAGCGCCGAAATCGAGATCCTCTATAAGCCACTTGACCAATGGGACGACGAGGAACTGGCTCGCGGGCGACCTCGAGATCCAGACGGGCAATTTAGACGCGGTCCTCGGCCGAAGTGGCTTACGGCAGCGCTGCAGGCTGAACGTCTGCGACGGGCGCGGGAGATGTTGGCGTACGACCTGGCCTCTCTGGCGTCTGATGCCCAACAGGTGCTGCACAGCACCCTGACGAACCAGGAGGTCGACGACTCCGGCAAGCCCGTTGTTCCTTTCTCGGTGAAGGTCGACGTCGCGAAGTACGTCTACGACCAGTTCATGGGCAAGGCCCGCACCAGCGTTGACGTCACGACCCATAACCCGCTTGAAGACCTGCTTGGCTCGATCCTCGTCAACCCCGACGGCGAGGCGAGCCACACGGCCACGATCATCGAGGGCGAGGTCGTGGACCCAAGCGAACTCGACGACGTGCCCGAGCACCTGCGCCACCCGACGTAACAGCGCGGGATCACCCGACGACTGACCGCACATGCAGATGGATGAGGCCAAGCAGCTGCGTGCGGAGTGGGCAGCGAAGGGCTCCCCTCCGTGTGATCATCCGCAGCTCCTCAAGGAGTACTACCTCGGCACCCAGACCGGCGACAAGGTCTGCACGACGTGTGGCGAGGACTTCAGCGAGGCCGAGTGGCGCGCGATGCAGGGCCGCCCTGCGCGTAGCTGACGAGCTGTACGGCCCGCTCATCAACTTGACCGAGGCTGCCAGTAGCCTCCACGCGATCTCGGGCTGGTGGGTGGAGGACTAGGGTGTCTGGCTTCGAACTTATCTCAAATATTGCGACCGCAGCATTATGGCCGCTTGTGATACTACTCCTCGGGATCATGTTTCGCGACACACTGAAATCTGTCGTCGAGAGAATAACCAAGCTCGAAGCATTTGGCGCCAATATCGAAATCGCGAAGTCGGTCGAGAAGCTTGACGCGGCTGCAGATTCTGTCGAGCTTGACGCGGCGATTCGCGACCCTAAGCATGAAGAGGCAGACAAGGGAAAGGGCTCCAATGGCTCGGCAGCCAATGGCAGTTTCGTAGCTCGTGAGGCGCCATTGCGTCATCTGGTTGAAGTTGCCAAGCTAAGCCCCGCCGCAGCCATCGTTGACGCATGGCGTGAAGTCGAGAATAATCTCCTGTCTTACTGGCAAGCCGCAAAGACCATTCGAGAGTTGCCCGAGGAGAAATACCAGAGCGCCGCCCGGATCGCTCAAATACTCCGCAGCTTTAAGATGATCACTCCTCAGCAATATGAGCTGCTGAATCAACTCAGGTCGACTCGCAATGAAGTTGCACATGGCCAGGGACAGCCTTCAGAAGGTCAAAGCCTCGCATATCTGGATGCAGCCGGCTTGGCGATTAAGACACTCGCTGCTGATCGACGCGCCATCAAACGTGGCGAGTTCGATGTCCCAGCGCGTCCCTGACGAGCCGATTCACGTCGCCCTACACGTCACTGCCCCTCATGCCTGCCGGACGCCCACGGACGATCTCAGGCGTCCATACGAAAGCCCCACACCCAACGATCGGGTGCAGGGCTGACGTAGTTGCTGGTCAGGCGGTCTTACGTGCCCTCGCCGGCTTGGCGGGCGGCTCCAGCGGGGCGTCGTCGGCAGGCTCGGGCAGTCGAGCGAATGCGTCGCCAGTCGTCTCGCCCGCATCATTGCCGGGTGTGGATGCAGCCTCAGCGGCTGCGGCCTCGGCGCGGGCCTTAGCGGCGGCCTCACGTTCGGCCACCCAGGCGTTGAACCGCTTCTTCAGCGTCGGCAGCTGGCTGGCTTCGAACGCGTACCGGCCACCGGCCCCAGCGTTCTGGTAGTCCTTGCTGGCTCGGAGGAATTGCCGCAGCGTTTTCGGTGTGGTGTCGCACGCCTCGGCAGCGGCCTTGGTGGGGACGGTCTCGCTCATTGTTTTCTCCTCAGTCGTTGTACAGGTCGGACTCGGCCATCAGTTCGATGATCTCGTCCATGACGGAGTCGCTGATGTAGCCGAATTCCTCGGTGATTACCGAGCGGGCCTCGGCGATCGCTTCGTCAGGCGCGTCCCGTTCAAAGTTCACCGCAGCTATCAGATCAAGGCCGGACAGGTTGAAGCGATCGGCGATCGCGACGAGGCGTTCGAGCAGGCGGTCAGTCACGAGACGAACGTAGGACGAGGTCGCCGCCGGTCCCTAGGACGATGACCTGGTCCGATGGGCTGAGTCCCGGTCGGCGATCACGTGATACCGAGCATGGTCCATCTGGGCGTTTGCATCGTCCAGTGTGATCGCGCCACACAGCCCGCAGATATGCAGCTTGACTTTGCCCGCAGAGGTGAAAATTGAGAACGTCTGGAGTGGCCTGATCCAGCGCCGTATGTTCATAGAAGCGATGTTAGGAGTGGCTAACGCCCGGACATAGGTGCAGACGTCATTGTGTGTGTGCGTGTGACAACGCGCGTCATCGCACGTCGATCAATACCGAAGCGGATAAAGCAGGTTCTGCCTGCACAGATGGCGTTTGCGCCATTGATGGGATGATCCGCCGTTTGTGCAGGTGGGTCTTCTAATTGCTGACTCTTAATCAGCGGGTTGGGGGTTCGATTCCCTCGCGGCGCACCAGTTCAATCCTCATCTCGGTCCTCGGGCCGAGCTTTTGACGGCTGTCCTTGACAGCAACGCCCTCAGGACAGCTGATCATCGAGTTCGTCGGGCGCCCTCCGCTGGGAGTCCAGGTTCTCGTGCGCTCGGCTGGGAGTGCCGCGGACGACGGTGCAGATCTGGCAGCGCCGGTTCGCGCAGCAGCGCTTCGGCGGGCGGCTCGATGAACCGCGGCCGAGACGCGCGCAGCAGTGATCGTCAGTGGGGCCGAACCGCCGTATGCCTTCCGGATGTGTGCGGGGCCGCCGTTCGACCGAGACGGGCGGCCGGTCTGCCTGGTGATGATCGTCATTTGGGGCCCCGTAGCCGTGTATCACCCGGTTTCCGACCCCGATCTGCTGATCATGGTCGAGTACCAGGCCCGCCGCCCGGCAAAGCATGAGCCGCCCGCGCCCGACGATGGGCCGCACAGCCGGGAAGCCCTACGTGTGGGTCATCCAGCCGCGGGCCGGGGCGTGATCGGGTAGGCGGGACCGAGGTTCGGGGTCGACGCCGCCCTCCCATGCCGAGCGCAGGCCTCGATCGCGGGATGACCCCCGAGTGGTATTGACGGCCCGTAGAATTCAATTTGCAGGCGGGCCGATTATATGGATCTTCGCCAGCGTCTCCGTGTGCCATTATTTACATAAATCGGAATATTGATTTTGTGACAGGCAACGCCGGAGTTAGCCTCTCCTTGTGCAGATTCGCGAGTTCTCTGGGGAGGAGTTCGAGGACGTCGCCCGTGAGTTCCTCATACCGACGATCATCCGGACTGGTCCCGACTTTCGCGGGCGGATGGCGTCGGTGGAGTTGGGCGGCGGCTTGACACTCGCACAGTCACGCTGGGGGCCGAGGTCCGCGGTCCGGACCGGCCGGATGGCAGCGAGAGCGTCGGAAGGCGACTTAAGGCTCCTCCTCGTACAGGTGTCCGGCGCGGTTCGCATGGTCCAGCGCGACCGTTTCGCCAGGCTGACTGCCGGTATGGGGCTTTTGAGCGAGGCTTGCAGTCCCTCCAAGTGGGCCGCGCGCAGCGAGAACCAGCAGCTGACCTTGTCGTTCTCCCGCGAGTTGCTGCCGCTGCGTTCCGCCGAGATCACCGAGGCCTGCGCACGCACGATGGATCCCGCGTCCCCGGCCATGCAGACGCTGTCCGCGTACCTCGGTCGGTTGTTCAGGATCGCCGACGGCCTCACCGCGCCGCAACGGATGGACGCCGGGCATGCCGCGATCGACCTACTCGCCATGGCGCTGCGGGACGTCGTCCCCTCAGTCCCGGGCAGCGACGGCTCCGCCACGGTATTGCTCGACATGATGCTGATGCATGTCCGCGAACACCTGGCCGACCCGCACCTGCAGGTCGAGGAGCTGGCGCGGCGGCACAACGTGTCGGTCAGTCACGTGTACACCCTGTTCGAACGGATCGGAACCACACCTGGTGCGTACCTGCGCGAGCAGCGGCTGCTCGCGGCGCAGGCGATGCTGCTGGACCAGCGGTACGCATGGCTCGACACGACGGACATCGCGGCAGCGGTGGGGTTCGTCGAACCCAGGACGTTCCAGCGGGCATTCCGGCGGCAGTACGGGATGACTCCCAGCACCTGGCGCCGTGAGCGATCCCGTACCGGATCTGCTCCCGCAGTTCTCAAGGAGGCAATGCCTCCCCTACGAGAAAACACTCGGCCCGGATACGGCAGATGTTGAGCCACGGTCATGGCCGAACTCGCGGAGTCGGTCGATCCGGGGCGACCCGCGACCGGATCGCGGGGTCGCGCCGGCCTCGGTGCCACCGACCCGCCATGGTCGGCCGTTACCGGACCCAGCGTTCCACGTTCTCGGTGATCGACTTGAACTGCTTGTGCTCGATCGACTCGACAGCCCGGTCGAGTTTCCGCAGGTGCCGAGACAGCCACAGCCAGCGCGTGGCTCGTGACGACCATGCGACCCGGCTGACGATCTCCGCCGCGTCGAGCAGCAGGTCATAGAGCCCCTGAGGCAGAGCCGCGGCTTCGGGGTCCCCGTAGCGCTCGACCTCTTCGAGTGTGTAGTGCAGGCAAGCGGTCGAGAGCTGCACGTAGCGGACAATGGAACGGCGAGGTATCCGGGCGATCAGCGCTGCGGTTTCCAGTTGCCGGATGGCGCCTCGCAGCCGCGCGATGTCCTCCACGTCGGTTCCACCGTGGCCGGGCCACCGGGCGGCCTCCACCGCGGCAAGCTCGGTGAGTACAGCCGCACGGCTTTTTCGCCGGTCCTTCCCGGAGGCGAACCACTGGCTGATGATCGTCGCGATCCCGAGTGCGCCGAGGACCGAGACGAGGAGCGGCACGGCGGTCGCGAGATCAGTCGGCACGCCGTGGAGCCTATTGATCACAGACCGTGCTGGAACGATCGAGACAGATCACGATTGCCGGCCGATGACGCGAGGCGTCTGCGTTGATCGTCCAGGACGACGATCGGACCACACTGGACTGACAGCAACGGCCCTCCGCTGCGCCTCCGGCTCGGAAAGACGTGCCCGTCGCCGGGCCGACGGCGGGGTCGAGCCGGTCGCCGCGGACGTCGTCGTCACTCACCGGCGCGACGGTCGCCCGTTCGGATGGACGCCTGTCAACGGTCGGCGGACGGGCGTGCTCGTCGCCCGTCATCCGCCTCCCCAGCTGCTACTTTCCGCGAATCGCCCCTGGTCACAGCGACGAGGAGGCGCGCGTCCCCTCCTCCCCGTACCACTTCGAGAGGCTGCATGCCGATGGCACGACCGACCTCCGACCTGTCCGCCGACGTCGTGATCTGTGCCTACACCGAGGACCGCTGGGACATGCTGTGCCGCGCGGTGGCCTCGGTGCAGGAGCAGTCGACGGTGCCGGGCCAGATTCTCGTGTGCGTCGACCACAACGAGCGGCTGTACGAGCGCTGCGTGGAGCGGTGGGGGGCGACCGGCGCCGCCAAAGTGCCGACCGTGCGCGTGCTGCGCAACCGCTTCCCCGGACGGCTGGGCTCGGCGCGCAACACCGCCGTCGAGCAGGTCGAAGCCGACATCGTCGCCTTCCTCGACGATGACGCCGAGGCCACGCCAACCTGGTTGGAAACGCTGCTGCGGGTCTACGTCGAGCACCCCGGGGCGGTTGCGGTCGGTGGCGCGCCCGTGCCGAACCACCGGATCGAGCGGCCGGGATGGTTCCCGCACGAGTTCGATTGGGTGTTCGGGTGCCACTACGAGGGCCTGCCCGACCAGCTGGCCCCGGTCCGGCACCTGATCGGCGCGAGCATGTCCGTGCGCACCGACGCCCTGTGGTCCGTGGGCGGGTTCCACTCCGACAAGCACGACGACATGGACCTGTCCCACCGTGTCGCTGCCGACTACGGCGCCGCGGCGGTCCTCTACGAGCCGAAGGCGCAGATCTCGCACGTCGTCCACCCCGAGCGGCTCACCTGGAGCTACTTCTGGCGGCGCTGTTACTGGATCAACCGCAGCAAGGTCCGGGCGTTCCACGACATGGGCGGCGCCGGCAACATCACCGCCGAACTGCAGTTCGCCCG
This sequence comes from Pseudonocardia alaniniphila, assembly GCF_022524485.1. GTDB lineage: Bacteria > Actinomycetota > Actinomycetes > Mycobacteriales > Pseudonocardiaceae > Pseudonocardia > Pseudonocardia alaniniphila. The sequence continues at coordinate 354,576 of NZ_JAKXMK010000004.1, read as the reverse complement.
CCGGATGGCGGCGAGCGTGGCACGCAAGCTGCTGCGCGCCCTGCGCGGCGACACGGACGCGTTCCGGCAGGCGGCCGCGATCGTGGCCGGGCTCGGCGCGGCCGGCGTCGGTTACCTGCAGGGCAGGCTGGAGCTGCGCCTCGGCCGGCTGCCGGTGTCGCTCACCACCGGCCTCGAACCGCGGTGAGCTCGCGGAGCACCCACCTCGTCGTCGGCTCCGGCCCTTCCGCGGCCGCGGTCGCTCTCGCCCTCTCCGAGCACCCGGGCCAGCAGGTCACGGTGCTGGACCTGGGCGGCAGGCTGGACGAGGAGCGCCGCACCGTCCGCGACCGGCTGGCTTCCGCCGACCCGGCGGACTGGCAGCCGCGCGACCTCGACGTCGTCACCGCGCAAGTGCCATGGAACGATCCGCTCAGCGCCGTCCCGCAGAAGCGCACCTTCGGCTCCGCGTACCCGTTTCACGATCTGGGGCAGCTCCGCGGGATCAGCGGCACTCCGGGGACCAACCTCCACGTCGCGTCGTCGGCCTACGGTGGCTTCTCGATCGTATGGGGCGCCCAGGTCATGCCCTTCTCCCGCAGCACCTTCGACCGCTGGCCGGTCTCCTGGGAGGACATGGAGCCGCACTACCGGGCGGTGCTCGGCGAAGTCCCCCTTGCCGGGGACGACGACGACCTCGCGGAGCTGTTCCCGTTGCTGCGTCCCACGAGCGGACTGCCACCGCTCGGTCCCCGCGCCGCCGCCGTGCTGCGCCGCTACGAGCGGCACCGAGACGCGCTGCGGGCGCGCGGGGTCACCGTCGGGCGGGCCCGGCTGGCCTTTCGCGCGCGCGAATGCGTCCGCTGCGGCCTGTGCATGAGCGGGTGCCCGTACCAGCTGATCTACAGCGCCGCCCAGACGATGGACCGGGCACGGGCCCGTCCCGGCGTCCGGGTACTGGACGGGCTGCTGGTGGAGCGCATCGGACAGGAGAGCGGCCAGGCCGTCGCGTCCTGCCGTGACGTGCGGACCGGGCAGCGCTCGGAGTTCCGGGCCGACCGCCTGTTCGTCGGCGCAGGCGGGCTGGGCACGACGCGGCTGGTCCTCGGGTCGCTGGCCGCACCGCCTCGGCGCCTGGAGCTCGCGGAGTCGGCCCAGTACCTCGTGCCGTTCCTCTCCGCGCGGCCGGTCGCGGACCCCCGCGGCCCCGGTGTCCGAGACTTCACCCTCAACCAGTTCAACGTGCTGCTTCACTTCGACGGCGAGGGCTACACGACCTCCCAGGTCCACTGCTACCCGTACAACCCGGCGATCTCCGACGCGCTGCCCGGGTTCCTGCGGCGCCGGTGGGCGGCGCCGGCGGCCCGCGAGCTGCTGCGCCGGCTGTCGGTGGGGTTCGGCTACCTCCCGTCCTGGGCCTCGCCCCCGATCACCGTGGTCTCCCGCCCCGGCGCCTCGGGCGGCCTGCCGGAGCTGGAGCTCGGCCGCGACGAGTCGGCGGAGCGCCCTGAGCTGCTGAGCCGAGCGCTGCGGCGCCTGGTGCGCGCGGCACCAAGCTTGGACCTGTGGCCGCTGCTGACGCACGTGTCCCTGTCGGGAGCGGGAAAGAGCTACCACTTCGGCGGGGCGTTCCCCCACCGCGATGGGCAGGGGGCGACAGCGACCGACGTCTGGGGCCGGCTGCCCTACTGGGACCGCGTGCACCTCGTGGACGGGTCGGTGCTGCCGTCGGTGCCGTCGACCACGTTCACGCTGACCGTGATGGCCAACGCTCACCGCATCGCCTGCGGGGTGCTCGCAGGCCGGGCGCCCGCCGCGGTCGGGGCGGAGTCGGCGAAGCGCTGATACGTCAGCCGGGTTCGTCCGACATGTGGAGTGCGACTCCGAACTCCAGCGCCGTACGCCCGTCTGCCACCGGGCTCGAGCCGCGAAGCACGAGCCCGCACTCGGCGGCCAGCTCGGCCAGCTCGTCGACCGTCCGTTCCCGGCCGCCGAAGCACATCAGCATGAACAGGTCCATCGCGGTGCCGACCCCTTGCCCCCGCACCGGCTCGATCACCACCACAGCGCTGTCCGGTGCGGCGGCGCGACGACATTCGGTGAGGATCTCGCGGGCATGGTCGTCGTCCCAGTCGTGCAGGATGTCGGACAGAAGGTAGGCGTCTACCCCCACGGGCAGAGGGTCGAAGAAGCTGCCGGAAACAGCGCGGGCCCGGTCGTCGAGTCCGGCTGCCGCGAATCTGTCGGTCGCAGCAGCAGCCGTCGGGGCCAGGTCCAGGACCCGTCCGCGAAGATCGGGATGGGCACGCAGAATCGCTGCAAGCACGGTGCCATCACCTCCGCCGACGTCGAGGATCTCGGAGAACCGACTCCAGTCGAAACGTTCGGCGATCTGCGTCGACTGCACCCGGAATCGCCAATTCATCTGGGCGTCGAACGAGCGTCGCAACTCCGGGCTGGCGTCGAGGTCCGCCCAGAAATCGCGCGCGTATCGCTGCACGTAGCCCGGAGTCCCCGTGGTGATCGTCCCGAGCAGTTCCACGAAGCCGAGTTCGGCGCGCCCGCCGGCGCTGTTGATGTCGAGTAAGGGCTTGATCCCGCCCGGGGCGTCCTCGCTCAGCTCGGCGCCGAGACTCGTAGGTCGATAGCGGCCGGACTCCGTATCCCGGTCGAAGACACCGATCGTGACCAGGTGATCGAGCAAGCGTCGTAGAGCGGGAGCCGCGGTTGCGGTCTCGGAAGCGAGTTGCTCCGCCGTTGCTCCCGCGCTCCCCGCGCGCTCCACCAGGCTGAGCGTCGCCGCCACCCGTATGGACATGGGAGTAGCCAGATCGGCCATGGCTCGAATCGACGGTGCGGCCGTTGACAGATCCACCGTCCGAACCTATCCACCCGGCCGACGCCGAGCTATCGGGTTCGATCAGCGGCGGTCGTAATCGGCGACCAGGCGCTTCGGCGCCCGGTTTCGCCAGGCGTGCTCGATCAGCTCCTGCATCCGCTCCTCGCTGACCTTCGCCAGGTCGACGCGAAGGCCGACGAAGATCCGGCCGCTGCGCCACACCTCCTCGTAGACGTCGGGCTGATCGGCCGCCGCCGTCTCGGCCTCTGCCTGTCCGACACACACGATCGCGTGCGCGTCGCCCCTCTCCAGGTGAGCGAGGAGCTTGTCGGCGACCCGAAAGCCGGGCAGGCGGAAGTGTGGCTTCTCCACGACGTCCGGCAGCGCCATCGCGTAGCAACGGATATCAGCCGGCCTGATCATGGATGGGCTCCTCGTCGGCGTCTCCAGTGGACGAACGCGCGATGACGTTATCGAAACCTCGGACGCGCTGAGGAGCGCGTAACAGCCAGGCATTCGGGACGAAGTGAACAAGCAGCGTCCTGACGGTCGAGGGCGCCCGAAGGGGGACCTGATGACGCAGGGCTGGCCGGGCGGGCCTCCACAGCAGCCCGAACAGGGTTGGCAGTCGCCGCACGGGGGATGGCCCCACCAGCCCGCATATGGGCCAGGCCGGCCTCCACCGCAGCATCCGTACGCGCAGCGGTCCTACCAGCCGCAGCCACCGAGAAAGCGCAAGAAATGGCCGTGGGTCGCCGGGGCCGTCGTGCTGTTCCTCGCGGCGCTGATCGGCACTGCGATCAACGGCGCCACGCCGAGTTCGAGGGCGGCCGACAGCGCAGCCCCTGCAGTGCCGCTCGTCCCGCATCGCGTGATCAACTCCCGCGATTGGCAGCTCATCGTGAAGGATCCCGACGCCCACGAGGGCGAACGCATCATCGTGTACGGACGTGTCACGCAGTTCGACGCGGCAACCGGGAATGACACGTTCCGCGCGAGCGTGGACAGCGTCGACCACCCCGGCAACGTCTATGCCTTCGACACGAACACGATTCTGAACGGCAACGCGTCTGCCCTGAAAGATGTTGTCATCGATGACCTGTTCAGGGCTGAGGTCACAGTGGCGGGCTCGATGTCGTACGGCACGCAGATCGGCGGTAGCACGACGGTGCCGATGCTGACGGTCGACACCATCAAGGTCATCGGCCGGGGATGACACGTGCCGTGGACCGATGAGTTCTCCACGCGCGGTGGTCTACCCGGTAGCGACACAACGACACCGAAGGGACCACCCCGATGGCCGACATCGTCTCCACCCTCTTCATCTCCCTCGACGGCGTGGCCGAGATCGCCGAGGACTGGCACTTCCCCTACTTCGACGAGAACATGGGCCGCGCCGTGAACGAGGACTACGCCCCGGCCGATGTGCTGTTGCTCGGCCGCGTCACGTACGACAGCTTCGCCGGCGCGTGGCCGGGCCGCGAGGCCGCGGGCGAGGACGATGCGGCGTTCGCCAAGTCGCTCGGGGACCGGCGCAAGATCGTCGTCTCGCGCAAGCCGCTGGAATCCACCTGGCGCAATACCGAGCTACTCGACGGTGATCTCGTCGAGGCCGCAACCGCACTCAAGGCCGACTCTTCCATTGCGAGCATCCTGATTCCCGGCTCCATCTCGGTGGTGCAACAGCTCCTGGCGGCGGGGCTCATCGACGAGCTGCGCCTTCTGGTGCACCCCGTGGCAGCGCGGAACGGCAAGCGACTCTTCGACGACGGGGACGTGCGCTACCACCTGAGCCTCCTGAAGTCCGAGACGTTCCCCACGGGCGTCGTCCGCCTGCTGTACGCGCCCGCCGTGGCACCCGGCAGGACGACCTACGACGACATCAAGGACATGGGCCCGGGCACCGACGCCTGAGCCGGGAACCCCATGGTGGCCGCCCCTGCACGAGCGGTCCGGTCGTCCGGTCCTGCCGGCCGACCGGACCGCTCGTCGTGTGGCGGTGGGTAATCCGCTGCGTAGACTCGCCGCCCGTGATCAACCCGGACGAGCAGCGCCGCCCGCAACCGCCCCTGGCGGGCGACGAGACCGCCACTCTCCTGGGCTTCCTGGACTTCCAGCGCGCCACCTTCGGCTGGAAGTGCACGGGGCTGGATGCGGCGGGGCTCGCGGCCACGGTCGGCGTCTCCTCGATGACCCTCGGCGGGATGATCAAACACCTGGCGTTCGTCGAGGACCACTGGTGCACCCGGTGGCTGTACGGGCGTGACATGCCGCCCCCGTGGGACACAGTGGACTGGAAGGCCGATCCCGACTGGGACTGGCACTCGGCCGCCGAGGACTCACCCGAGCAGCTCTTCGCACTCTGGCTGGACGCCATGGCCCGCTCCCGCACCCTGGTCGCCGAGGCACTGGCCGACGGCGGCCTGGAGCAGCAGGCCCGGCGCACGCCGCCCGAGCACTGGCACGGCGAGCCACCGACCCTGCGCTGGATCCTGGTCCACCTGATCGAGGAGTACGCGCGGCACAACGGCCACGCCGACCTCCTGCGGGAGTCGGTGGACGGGCTCACCGGGGAGTAGCCGCCCCGGATCAGGACTCCCGATGGGCCCGGACCCGGTTCGGCGACCTACGCGGAGCCGCCACGACTGCACGGACCGGGTGAGCGGCCCCGATCCCGAACGGAGCGACCACGGCTCGTTCGCCGAGCTCTCCGATCCGGAGGGCCTCGCCGGACCGCGCGTGACACAACTGCCCGACATGCCGGGAAACGCGCATTCGTCCTGGTACGCCGATCGTTGTCGGAGTCCGGCGCTAGGGTGCCGCCCATGGCCGAGGTACTGCTCTTCCACCACGCCCAGGGCCTCACGGCGGGATGCCTCTCGTTCGCCGAAGCGCTCCGCTCCGCCGGACATGTCGTGCACACCCCGGATCTCTACGAGGGCAGAACCTTCACCGACCTGGCCGACGGTGTCGGCCATGCCGAGCAGGTCGGCTTCCCCACCATCGTCGAGCGCGGCAGGCTCGCCGCCGAGGGCCTGCCCGGCGAGATCGTCTATGCCGGGTTCTCACTCGGGGTGATGCCTGCGCAGATGCTGGCGCAGACGCGTCCGGGCGCGAAGGGGGCGCTGTTCTTCCACAGCTGCGCACCCACCTCCGAGTTCGGGGGCCGGTGGCCCGCGGGCCTTCCGCTCCAGATCCACACCATGGACGCCGACGACTGGGGCGACCTCGACATCGCCCGTGATCTCGTCGACTCGATGGAGAGCGCGGAGCTCTTCCTGTACCCGGGCGACGGCCACCTGTTCACCGACGACAGCCTGCCTTCCTACGACGAAGGTGCCGCGGCGCTCGTCAAGCAGCGTGTGCTCACCTTCCTCGACAAGGTCGAGTAGACGAAGCCGCTCGGCTCACGAACGCGGTTCGAGCGATTCATTCGCGACCGCGGAAACTCTTCCTTTCTGAGCGGATTGCGAACTCCTCCGAAATCCTCGGAGCCCGGTCGTGTGCAATGCTTATTGCCGCTGATCCCCCGACAACAGCCCGAGCGGACCGACGCGTCATTCCTGGACCGATCCGCATGAATCCGGACCATTCGTCCGGTCGGCAGGCATGAACTGCGAGGCGTGCCCGCAAGGCGTCGTGAAAGGCAAGGCCCCTCATGACCGAGAACGAGCAGCGCCGCAAGGTCGTGGTGGCGTGCCAGGGCGGGGGAAGCCAGACGGCGTTCACCGCCGGGGTGCTCACCGAACTGCTGGCCGACCCGACCGTCGAGATCCGTGCGCTCAGCGGCACGTCGGGGGGCGCCGTGTGCGCGCTCCTCGCCTGGTACGGCCTCCTGACCCACCGTCCCGAGGACGGCATCAGGCGGCTCGAGGATTTCTGGGAGGACAACACCACACACGGCTTCTACGAGAATCTGCTCCAGGCCGTGACGGTCGCCTCGGTCCGCACTGTCGCCGAGCTCGGCATCACCGTCGAGTTCAGCCCGTACAACATTCCGTTCGACGCGCGCCGGCAGTTCCTGCAGTTGCTGGAGCGCCACGTTCCGTTCGACGAGATCCGCCCGGACGAGCTCGACCCGTCAGGACCACGGCTGCTGATCGGCGCCACCGACGTACTCAGCGGCCGGTTCCGCGTGTTCCGCAGCCACGTCGTCAACGGCTACCGCGCCGACCGGATCACCGGCACGGTGATCCTGGCCTCCTCGGCCGTGCCCACCCTGTTCCGCGCCGTACGCCTGGGCGAGGACGTGTACTGGGACGGCGTCTACGCCCAGAACCCGCCGATCCGGGAACTCGTGGACGCCGGACGGCCCGTAGCACCGCAGGGCCCTGCCGGGCCGCCCCCGGAGGAGATCTGGGTGATCCAGATCGACCCCGACCAGCGCAGCGGCGTGCCCATGGCGGTGGACGCGATCCGTGACCGGCGCACCGAGCTGTCGGCGAACATCTCCTACCAGCAGGAGATCTTCGCCATCGGGCACGTCAACAAGCTCATCCAGGAACACCTGCTCACCGCACGCGCGCTCACCAGATACCGCCCCATCAAGGTCCGCGTCATCAGGATGAGCGACGCCGTGGCCTCGGGTCTGGACTGGGAGTCCAAGCTCGTGCGTTCCCCGGGGTTCATCCACAGGCTCTTCGCCCACGGGAAGGAGCGCGCCCGGCTCTTCCGCCACCTCCTCGACTCTCCGGACGCCGACGAGGCCACCGCGCTGCGCGATCGCAACATCTGGGGCCAATGGACGGCCCCGGTGCCGCCCTACCTCGGATAGGGGGCGAACGGACCCGGCCCGGTGCATGATCGGCAGCGATCCGACCCGGGCCTGTCGTTCCGCCGCGGCGCCGCTACGGTCATGCGATGACAGCGGAGCAGCAGCCGGAACGCATCGGCCGGTACGTGCGGATGGTGGCACAGCCCGGCCGGGGGGCCGCGCTGGCCGACACCCTGCTCCGGGTGGCGAGCGGCCTGCGCGACACGCCGGGCTGCGAGCTGTATCTGATCAACCTCTCCGCCGACGAGCCCGACACCATCTGGGTCACCGAGGTGTGGGCCGACGAGGCCGCGTCCGACCGGGCCCTGTCGGCCGATCTCGGCGACGTCGGGATCGGCGAGGTGCTCGAACTGCTGGCCGGCCCGCCCGAGCTGGTGGATCTCCGCCCCCTGGGCGGCACCGGGCTGCCGACGGGCTGAGGCCTGCCGCCGGCGCGGCTCAGGTCTCGCCGCGCCCCGGCTCCGTCGCGTTCTGCTTGTGCGCGCGCAACGAGCCGGCGTGCGCCTTCATCGTCGGGTCGTTCTTCGTCCTGATGAGGCTCGCGACCGTGACCACGACGAGCACCGCCACGATCACCACCAGGCTCACCGCTGTGGAGATCTCCGGGACGGTCGGACTCACGTCCTCGTGCGCCCAGTGCAGGATCAGCTTGACCCCGATGAAGCCCAGGATGATCGACAAGCCGGTCGACAGGTACACCAGCCGGTCGAGTAGCCCCTTCACCAGGAAGAACAGCGCGCGCAGCCCGAGAAGCGCGAAGGCGTTGGCTACGAAGACGATGTAGGGCTCCGAGGTCACGCCGAACACCGCGGGGATCGAGTCGAGCGCGAACAGCAGGTCGATGCTGCCGATCGCGATGAGCACGACGAACAGCGGGGTCAGCACGCGGCGGCCGTCGACCTTCGTGATGATCCGGCCGTCGACGTACTCGGTGGTGATCGGCAGGACCCGCCGCGCGCCACGGACCACCGCGTTGTCCTCGACGTCCGGGTCCTCGTTGCGGTGCCGGAACAGCTGCACGGCCGTGTAGATCAGCAGCAGCCCGAACACCAGGAACATGAACGAGAACAGCGACAGGAGCGTGGCGCCCAGCGCGATGAAGATGGCGCGCATGATCAGCGCCAGCACGATGCCGAACGTCAGGACCTTGTGCTGATACTCCTCCGGCACCGCGAACGTCGTCATGATGATCACGAAGACGAACAGGTTGTCGACCGAGAGGCTCTTCTCGACGATGTAGCCGGCGAAGAACTGGGTGCCCGCATCACCCCCGTAGGTCATGCCGAACCACACGCCGAAGACCACGGCGACAGCGACGTAGAAGACGGACCACGCCGTGGCCTCGCGGAACCCCACACGGTGCGGGCGTATCCCTGACAGCACGAGGTCGATCACGAGAAGCACGACGATCAACCCGATCGTCGCTGCCCAGGTCACCCCGCTGATCTGCAGCACCTGATCCTCCACACCCTCCGATCGGCATTACCGACGCATTACCCAAGGGCATCGCGACCGATGCGTTATGCGTCACCCGGCGGGAAGGCGGGCACGCCGCCTAAAACCGCAGAGAGGGGGTAGTCCTCGCCCGTCATCGCTGTGGTGACGCACCAGCAGAGGAGGAGCTCGATGGCGCTCGACGACGACGACATGATGACCACGGCCGGCGGCGGGACCGAAGGGCCTGCCGACTCGGGCGCGGGCGGCGGCACCCCCGGTGTCCACGACGGTGGAGCAGACGGCGGAGCCGACTCCGGAGCCGAAGGCCCAGCCGACTCCGGAGCAGGCGGCGGCACCCCCGGCGTCCACGACGGCGGAGCAGACGGCGGAGCCGACTCCGGAGCCGAAGGCCCAGCCGACTCCGGAGCAGGCGGCGGCACCCCCGGCGTGCATGACGGCGGCGCGGACGGCGGAGCCGACTCCGGGGCAGAAGGCCCAGCCGACTCCGGAGCAGGCGGCGGCACCCCCGGCGTCCACGACGGCGGCGCGGACGGCGGAGCCGACAGCGGTGCCCGCTGAGGTAACCGGACCTGCGGGGGGTGGTGCCGGGCAGCCCGTGACGGGGTGCCCGGCACCGCTGCAACGCGCCGCTCTCGCCCGCGTCACGGGCCTGGACGCCGCCGAGTTCGGCACCCGGTACTGGGGCCGGGCGCCGCGGCTCGTCCGCGGCGCTGACGCCGATGCCTTCCGCGACCTGCTGGATCTGGACGGTGTGGACGAGCTGCTCTCGCGGCGTGGCCTGCGCACGCCGTTCCTTCGCCTGGCGCGCAACGGGTCGGTGGTCGACTCCAGCTCGTTCACCGGTCCGGGCGGGGTGGGCGCGGAGATCGGCGACCAGGTCCATGAGGACAAGGTCGCCGCGCTCTTCGCCGAGGGCACCACCGTGGTGCTGCAGGCGCTGCACCGCACGTGGCCGGCGGTGATCGACTTCGCCGTGGCGCTGTCGGAGGAGCTCGGGCACCCGGTCCAGGCCAACGCGTACGTGACGCCGCCGTCGTCGCGCGGGTTCTCGGCCCATTACGACGTGCACGACGTGTTCGTGCTGCAGCTCGCCGGGCGCAAGCATTGGACCGTGCACGCGCCGGTGCATCCCGATCCGTTGCGTGACCAGCCATGGAACGCCCATGCGACGGCGGTGGCCGCTCGTGCCCGGGACGAGAAACCCGTGATCGACACGGTGATGGAACCCGGCGACGTGATGTACCTGCCGCGGGGATGGCTGCACGCCGCCACCGCGTTGGGCGACGTGTCGGCGCACCTGACGGTCGGCGTCCACGTGGTCACCCGGTTCGCGCTGGTGGAGGCCTTGACCGCGCTCGTCGCACACGACGAGCAGCTGCGGGCTTCGCTCCCTCTGGGCATCGACGTCGCCGATCCCGCGCAGCTCGCCCCGCACGTCGACGCGGTCCGCGCGGCCCTGGCCGCCGCCCTGGACCGGGTGAGCGCCGACGACGTGGCCCGCCGCGTGCGCGGCCGGGTCTGGGCGGGTGGCAGGCCGGAGCCGGTGCGTCCGGTGGCCGTGGCCACGTTCGTCGAGCACCTCGCCGCGGGCGACGGGGTGCGGCGCCGCGCAGGTCTGCGGTACCGGCTCGTTCACCAGGGCGAGCAGGTCGTCCTCGCCCTGCCCGATCGGCAGATCACGCTGCCGGCCGCCACCGAGGCCGCGGTGCGTGCGCTGACGAGCGGAGGAACCTGCTCCGTGGGTAGCCTCCCGGGCATGGACGAGGCCGACCAGGTCGTCCTGGTGCGCCGCTTGCTTCGGGAGGGTGTGCTGGTGCCGGCCACTCACGAATGACCCCGGCCGTGCCCTGGCTTCGCTGCTCGTTCGTCGCGGACGCCGCCCAGGACCCGCGGGAAGGCAGCGCACCGCCTGCCGACCTCTGGTTCCTGATCGAGCATCCGGGGCCATGGGGCCGGATCCCCCTCGCGCAGTCGGGGATCGACTCGGCCGCGGTGGCGGCGATCTCGGCCTGGTCCATGGCGGAGAACGGTCGGGTGGTGCTCATCCGCAGGCCGGGCCGCGCCGCACGGAACTCCCCGGCCGACGGGATGCCCGCTCCCGGCGCGGTGCGCCGCTGGTTCCGTGTCGACTCGCGCCCGGGGCACGAGTCGATCCGCACGGGCACGTTCGTCGACGAGTCGGATCTGGTTACGGCCGTGCACGCCCCGGGAGAGCCGTACGCCGGTCCGATGGCCCTCGTCTGCACCCACGGCCGGCACGACACCTGTTGTGCCGTGCGTGGACGCCCCGTCGCCGCTGCGATGGTCGCCGCCGACCCCGAGCACGTCTGGGAGTGCAGTCACATCGGCGGCTGCCGCTTCGCCCCGGCACTGGTGCTGCTCCCCCACGGGTTCGTTCTCGGCGGGCCGGGTCCGAGCGAGGCGCCCGCGGTCCTGCGCGACTACACCGCGGGGCGGCTGGATGCGCCGTGGGTGCGCGGACGTTCGTCGCTGCCGCCCGCCGTCCAGGCCGCGCAGCACCACGCCGTCGCGGCCACCGGAGCCACGGGCGTCGACGCCCTGGGGCTCGTCGGCATCTCGGCCGAGCAGTTCGCGGACGGCAGTTCCGGCTGGCGGGTGGAGCTGGCCGACCCCGGGTGCACGGTGTGGGTGCGCGAGCGCCGGGTGGAGACGGGGCGGCCGCTGACGTGCGCAGCCACGGTGACCGGCTGGATGCGGGTGTTCGACCTGGTCGACCTCACGGTGGGGACCCCGCAGGGCTCCCTGCGCGACGCCGACACCTGAGCCGCGACGAGCGTCAGGGCCTCGCGGCTCAGTGCGCGAGCTCGGCGCGGACCGTGGCCACCGCGTCCTCGTCGAGCAGTCCGAGTGCTGCGGCATGCGCTGCGATCTGCGCGCTGTCGTCCACTGCGAGCATCGGCACCCCGGCTGCGGTGATCTCGGCGGCGAGCGTGTCGACCTGCCGAATGCGCACCGGGTCGGCTCCCGTGGTGCGGCGGATGTACACCGCAGCAACCCGCTGCGGGATGGCCCGTGCGATCGTCGCGTAGATCTCGGGGTCCTCCTGCCCGCTGTCGCCGATGAGGATGAGCCGCAGGTGCGGGTGCTCGTCGAGCAGCCGCCGCACCAGCCCGAGCTTGTGGGCTTGTGCCCCGATCCGGAACAACCCGGTATGGGACGGTCCCCAGTCGGTGAGCAGCAGCGGACCGAGCGGGAAACCGCGAAGCCCCACGAACTGCAGGAGCATCTCGTGCAGGTTCCACGGGCTCGTCGAGACGTAGAAGACCGGGCGAGCGGGCTCGTCCACCGCAGTGACGAGCGCCCGGTAGAGGGCCGCTGCGCCGGGCAGGGGCGTGCGCTCACGGACGTCGGTGAGCAACGTGACGCGCAGGAACTCCAGACCGCGGGTAAGCCCCGTGTGCACGATCGTGTCGTCCACGTCGCTGACCAGGCCGATGCGAGCCTCGGGATCGGTGATGAGCACGCGTGCCGTCGCGCTGGCACCCGCGGGCCCGGTGAGACCGACCTCCAGCCAGCCGGGATCGACGTCCGGTAGTTCCACCTCGTGGTCGACGTACCCGTCCCGGTCGGTGCGGACGACGACGTCACCGCCCGGGAGGTGGAGGGTCACCTCGGCGTCCGGGACCTCGGCCGTCAGGAACCGCGCGATGCTCGCTCGCAACACCGCCCGGCGCGACTGCGGCGTCGGCGCGTCCCCTCCTTCGGCGGTCTCCAGCACCGACGGCGCGACGGCCTCGCGCCCGAGCACGAGCCGGGCTCCCACCCGCGCGCGCCGGGTGGTTCCGTGGCCGATGAAGGGAATGATCACGGGGTGCCGGCGGCCACGGAGGCGGGCGACCGCCCTGACCGCCGACTCGACGGCGTCCTCCACGCGCAGTGCGGCGGCGATGATCAGCTTTCCCGAGTCGGTCACGGGACAGGGCTACCGCACCCCGGATCGCGCTGCCACCCCGGGATCGGCGAGTGGCCGCCGGCGACGCGCTCGAGCCCTCCGGCTGCGGGGTGGGAAGCACGGGGGCCGTAGTCTCAGGTCGGTGCGCACTGTCCTGCTCGACCTCGACGGCACCCTGGTCGACTCCGCCCGCACGATCACCGAGCACCTCGCTGCCGCACTGGCAGAGGTCGGCTTCCCGGTGCCGCCCCCCGAGACGTTGCGCACGCTCGTCGGGCCGCCGTTCGAGACGGCACTCCCGCAGCTCGGCCTGACGGACGAGCAGACCTCCGCCGCCATCACCGCCTACCGGTCGTCCTACGACGCCGTGGCCGCCACGGTCACGCCGGTCTACCCCGGTGTGCCCGCCCTGCTCGAACGCCTGCGCGAGGCGGGCCTGCAGCTGGCCGTCGCCACGTCGAAGCCCGAGGAGCTGGCGCGCAAGATCGTCGCCGGCACCGGGCTCGCCGGGTTCCTCGAGGTCGTCGGCGGTGCCGACCACGTGGGCGGCCGGGTGGGCAAGGCCGCCGTCGTCGGCTCCGTGATCGAGCGGCTGGGCGTCGACCCGGCACGTCAGCCAGTGGTGATGGTCGGCGACCGCCACCACGACGTCGACGGCGCGGCCGAGCACGGCATCCCCACGATCGGGGTGTCGTGGGGGTACGCGGAGCCCGGCGAACTGGACGAGGCCGCCCTGGTGGTGGCCGACCTGCACCAGCTGGCGCAGGTGCTGCGGGACGGAGCGGTGTGGTCCACCCTTCCGCCCGCCACGCGCGCCTGACCCGGCAACCCCTGCGAGTCGGCCCCTTCCCCGCCGGCAAGTCGCCCCATTCCTGCGCGCGGGTAACGAAGATCGCCGCGAGATCCGGCCAGCCGCCCTTCCAGGGGCCAACAAGCGAATCTCGCGCTGATCTTGCTCCGGGAGATGCCGCGAGATCCGGCTACGCACCCCACCAAGGGCCAACACGCCAATCTCGCGCCGATCTTGTCCTCTGCGGAGCCGGACAGTCACTCCGGGCCCGGTGTCTGCACCCAGCCGTAGCTGCGGTTCACCGCACGACCCCAGTTCTCGTGCTCGCGACGGCGCAGGCCCTCGTCCATCGCCGGTTCCCACGCGGCCGCGCGGTGCCAGTTGCTGCGCAGCACCTCCAGGTCGGACCAGTGCCCGACCGCGAGTCCCGCCGCGTACGCCGCTCCCAGCGAGACGGCCTCGGACACCAGCGGCCGCTCCACCGGCACGTCGAGGACGTCGGCGACGAACTGCATCAGCAGGTGGTTCGCCGTCATCCCGCCGTCGACCTTGAGCCGGGTGACCGGCACGCCGGAGTCGGCGTTCATCGCGTCGATCACCTCGCGCGTCTGCCACCCGGTGGCCTCGAGCACCGCCCTGGCGAGATGGCCGCGGTTGATGAACGACGTGAGCCCCACCATCACGCCACGCGCATCCGGGTGCCAGCGCGGCGAGTACAGGCCCGAGAACGCGGGGACGATGTAGCAGCCCCCGTTGTCGGGCACGGAGCTCGCGAGTGTCTCGATCTGGGCGGCCGTGCCGATCATCCCGAGCGAGTCGCGGAACCACTGCACGAGCGACCCGGTCATCGCGATCGCGCCCTCCAGCGCGTAGACCGGCTTGTCGCCGAGCAGATACCCGATGGTCGGGATCAGGCCGTGGGTCGACTCGGCCAGCCGGGGCCCGGTGTTCATCAGCAGGAACGCGCCCGTGCCGTAGGTGCACTTGATCTCACCGGGTGAGAAGCAGACCTGCCCGACCAGGGCCGCCTGCTGGTCACCGAGCGCGCCTGCCACCGGAACGCCGGGCAGCACGGCGGTGCATGTGCCGTAGACCTCGGCGTTGGGACGGATCTCGGGAAGCATCTGCCGGGGCACCGCGAGCACGTCGAGCAGCTTCTGGGACCACTCGAGCGTGCGGACGTCCATCAGCATCGTGCGGCTCGCGTTGGTGACGTCACTGACGTGCCGGCCGCCGTCGGGGCCGCCCGTGAGCCACCAGATGAGCCAGCTCTCCATCGTGCCGAACAGGACGTCGCCCTTCTCCGCGCCGTCGCGGGCGCCGGGCACGTGGTCGAGCAGCCAGCGCAGCCGGGGGCCCGAGAAGTAGGTGGCGGGGGGCAGCCCGCAGATGTCCTTGATCAGACTCGCGTGCCCGTGCTCGACCAGACGGGCGACGATGCCGTCCGTGCGGGTGTCCTGCCAGGTGATGGCGCGTGCGAGCGGGGTGCCGGTGTGCCGGTTCCAGATCACGGTGGTCTCGCGCTGGTTCGCGATCCCGAGCCCGACGATGTTGTCCGGGGTGAGGCCTGCGTTGCGCAGCGCCGCCGGGACGACCCGTGTGACGTTGCGCCAGATCTCGGCGGCGTCGTGCTCCACGAGACCGGGCCGGGGGTAGTGCTGGCGGTGTTCCCGCTGCGCGACGGCGATCATGCGCCCCGAACGGTTGAACAGCAGGCAGCGGGTGGATGTGGTGCCCTGGTCGATCGCGGCGACGACACGCTCGGTCACGGCTCCCCCGCCCCGCGCGCCGAGACGGCGGCCGCCGAGGAGGACCGGCGTCCGGGGGAACTACTCGCGGTCCTCGCGGCCCGTGTCATCGTCCCTCCGTCAACGCAGCGGAGATCTCGCGCGCCGCGCCCACCATCTGCTCGAGCATCCACGGCCGCAACTCGCCGCCCAGCCCGAAGAGCTCCTCGACCGGCCCGACCACTCCGATGGCCGCAACCACCAGCCCGCCACTGGCTCGCAGCGGTGCGGCCGCACCGCCTACTCCCGTCTCGTACTCGCCGGTGTCGCTCGCCCAGCCGCGGCGACGGGCGACCGCGAGATGGGCGTCCAGCGACGCCACGGTGGTGCACGTGCGTCCGGTCCACCGCTGGAGGTCGAGCTCCCGGGCCTGCGGCGTGGCCACCGGCGCGAACGCGAGCAGGCATTTGCCCAGCGCCGTGGCGTGCAGGGGGAACTCCTCCCCCGTCCGGATCCGCTGCGGCGACCCGTCCGGCCGGAAAACGTGGTGGACGAGCCGGACCGATCCCGACGACACGACGCCCAGGTGCACGGCCTGGCCGGTGCTCCCTGCGAGTGAATCCGCCCAGTTCATGGCGCGGGCCCGCAGGTCGTGCAGGTCCCATCCACCGCTGTCGAGCTCGCGCAACGCCAGGCCGAGCTGGTAGCGGGCGGTCTCCAGATCCTGCTCGACGAACCCGACCTCGCGCAGCGTCCGGACGATGCCGTGTGCGGTGGGACGCGGAAGGTCGAGGGCCGCGGCGATCTCCTTCAGCCCGAGCGGCCGGTCCGTACTACCGAGCAGCCGCAGCACCGCCGCGGCTCGCTCGATGGACTGGATGAACCCCGGCACGGGCCGAGCGTACGGCGCGTCGACCAGGCGATCGACGCGTGGAAGAAGGGCTCTACACGATGGCGCGCCCTACGGCCGTCCGGGTGGGTGAGCTGTGCACCTTCTCGGAGGCATGTGATGTTCGTCCGAATGCGCGTTCGACGATGCCGAACGACCGCCGTTGACCGCAGGTCACACGCGTTTCTAGCGTGCGGGCACCGCCCGTCCGAGCGGTATCCCATCCAGGGAGGACTTCGATGACGAAGAACTCGTACATCGGGGAACTGGCGGCCGAGTTCTTCGGCACCATGATCCTCTTGTTGTTCGGCGCCGGTGTGGTGGCGCAAGTCGTGGCAGCCGGACTCGGAGACCACGACTCCATCGCCTGGGCCTGGGGGATCGGCGTGATCCTCGGCGTCTACGTGGCAGGTCGCCTCAGCGGTGGCCACATCAATCCGGCCGTGACACTCGCGCTGGCCGCGTTCCAGGGTTTCCCCTGGCGCAAGGTCGTGCCCTATATCGTCGCGCAGACGGCGGGGGCGTTCGTCGCGGCGATCATCGTGCGATTCAACTATGCCGACTGGATCGACAAGGTCGACCCGGGGCACACCTACAAGACACAGATCATCTTCTCCACGCTCCCGGGTAACGGCGAGCCCGGCATCAGCATCACCACCGCTTTCTTCGACCAGATCATCGGTACCGCGATCCTGGTCTTCGTGGTCTTCGCGCTCGTCAACGCGCGGAACAACCCACCCCTGTCCAACCTCGTCCCGGTGGTCATCGGGCTCCTGGTGGTCGGGATCGGCATGGCGTGGGGCGCCAACGCGGGCTACGCGATCAACCCCGCCCGTGACTTCGGGCCCCGCCTCGCGTCATACATCACGGGGTACGCAGGTGCTTGGACTGATCAGAACGGCACACCATATTGGTGGCTACCGATTGTGGCGCCGATAATCGGCGGGCTCATCGGTGGCGCGCTGTTCCAGCTCTGCATCAACCGTTTCATCGTTGCTGCGGACGCCGAACACGAGCCCACCCCGGTGGGCCGCGACGTCCCTCGCTGACAGAGCCCCACTAACACAAGCGGAGACAACTCATGGCCGAGTTCGTCGGAGCCCTGGACCAGGGCACAACCAGCACCCGCTTCATGATCTTCGATCACTCGGGCAACGAGGTGGGGCGCCACCAGCTCGAGCACGAGCAGATCCTGCCGCAGGCCGGCTGGGTGGAACACAACCCCGTCGAGATCTGGGAGCGGACGTCATCCGTGCTCCAGACCGCTCTCGTCAAGACCGGGCTCAAGGCGTCGGACCTCGTGGCGTTGGGCCTCACCAACCAGCGCGAGACCTCCGTCGTGTGGGACAAGCGGACCGGGCGCCCGCTCTACAACGCGATCGTCTGGCAGGACACCCGCACCGACCGCATCGCCTCCGCCCTCGAACGTGAGGGCAAGGGCGATGTGATCCGGCGGAAGGCAGGCCTCCCGCCCGCCACGTACTTCTCCGGCGGGAAGATCCAGTGGATCCTGGAGAACGTCGACGGCGCCCGGGAGGCCGCCGAGAGGGGCGACGCGATCTTCGGCAACACCGACACCTGGGTCCTGTGGAACCTCACGGGCGGCAAGGACGGCGGTGTCCACGTCACCGACCCGACGAACGCCAGCCGCACGATGCTCATGAACCTCGAGACGCTCGACTGGGACGACGAGCTGCTCGGCTTCTTCGGCATCCCGCGGTCGATGCTGCCCGAGATCAAGCCGAGCTCGTGCCCCGAGTGCTACGGCACCACCATGCTGAGGGGGCCGCTGAGCGGCGAGGTCATGATCACCGGCGACCTCGGTGACCAGCAGGCCGCCACCGTGGGTCAGGTGTGCTTCGCGCCCGGCGAGGCGAAGAACACCTACGGCACCGGCAACTTCATGCTGCTCAACACGGGCACCGAGCTGGTGCGGTCGAAGGCGGGGCTGCTCACCACCGTCTGCTACCAGTTCAACGATGATCGTCCGGTGTACGCACTGGAGGGCTCGATCGCCGTCACGGGGTCGGCCGTGCAGTGGCTGCGCGACCAGCTCGGCATCATCTCGGGCGCCGCGGAGAGCGAGTCGCTGGCCCGGCAGGTGGAGGACAACGGTGGCGTGTACTTCGTGCCTGCGTTCTCCGGGCTGTTCGCCCCGTACTGGCGCTCGGACGCCCGCGGCGCGATCGTCGGGCTCTCGCGCTACAACACCAACGGCCCACCTGGCCAGGGCCACGCTCGAAGCCATCTGCTACCAGAGCCGCGACGTGGCCGAGGCGATGGAGAAGGACTCGGGCGTGACGCTGGACGTGCTCAAGGTGGACGGCGGCGTCACCGCCAACGAGCTGTGCATGCAGATCCAGGCCGACGTGCTCGGCGTGCCGGTGAGCCGGCCCGTCGTCGCGGAGACCACGGCTCTGGGCGCGGCGTACGCGGCAGGCCTCGCGGTCGGGTTCTGGAAGAACACCGACGAGCTGCGCTCCAACTGGAACGAGTCGAAGCGCTGGCAGCCCCAGTGGAGCGACGAGCAGCGTGCGGCCGGGTACGAACGCTGGAAGAAGGCGGTAACCAGGACTCTGGACTGGGTGGACGTCGACTGAGCACGACCCGGCCCGCAACCGGGCCATCACGATGAGAGGAATCAGCCATGAGATCGGTTGCGCTCTCTCCGCAGGCCCGTGAGGCTGCGCTGAAGGCAATGGGCTCGACCGAACTCGACGTGCTGGTCGTCGGGGGCGGTGTCGTGGGCAGCGGGTCCGCCCTCGACGCCGCCACCCGCGGCCTCAGCGTCGGGCTCGTCGAGGCCCGAGACTTCGCGTCGGGCACGTCCAGCAGGTCGAGCAAGCTCATCCACGGTGGGCTGCGCTATCTCGAGATGCTGGATTTCCGTCTCGTCGCCGAGGCGCTTCAGGAGCGGGGCCTGCTCATCGAGAAGCTGGCTCCGCACCTGGTCCGGCCGGTGCCGTTCATCTACCCGCTGAAGCACCCCGTGTGGGAACGCGCCTACGCCGGCGCGGGTGTGGCGCTCTACGACACGCTGGGGCTGCTGTCCGGCCGGCCCCGGGGTGTGCCGCACCACCGGCACCTGACGCGGCGGGGCGCCCGCCGCGTGTTCCCGTCGCTGCGCAAGGACGCGCTGGTGGGCGCCCTGGAGTACTACGACGCGCAGGTCGACGACGCCCGCCACACCATGTTCGTCGCGCGCACGGCTGCGGCCTACGGCGCGCACGTGGCGTCCAGGGCACGGGTGATCGGGCTCCTGCGCGAGGGTGAGCGGGTCACCGGGGCGGAGGTGCACGATCTCGAGTCCGGCCGCACGTTCAGCGTGCGCGCACGTCAGGTCGTCAACGCCACCGGGGTGTGGACCGATGAGACCCAGAGTCTCGCCGGTGAGCGCGGGCAGTTCCACGTCCGGGCGAGCAAGGGCATCCATCTCGTCGTCCCGCACGACCGGATCCGCGGTGACGCGGGCCTGATCCTGCGCACCGAGAAGTCGGTGCTGTTCGTCATCCCGTGGGGGCGGCACTGGATCATCGGCACCACCGACACCGACTGGACCCTCGGGCTGGCCCATCCGGCAGCGAGCGCGGCGGACATCGACTACCTGCTCGAACACGTCAACACGGTGCTCGAGGAACCGCTCAGCCACGCCGACGTGGAGGGCGTGTACGCCGGGCTGCGGCCGCTGCTGTCGGGCGAGTCGGAGTCGACGTCGAAGCTCTCGCGCGAGCACGCCGTCTCGCATGCCGTGCCGGGCCTGGTGGTGGTGGCGGGCGGCAAGTACACCACCTACCGCGTCATGGCCAAGGACGCCGTCGACGCCGCGGTGCACGGGCTCTACGCCAAGGTGCCGCCGTCGGTCACCGAGGACGTCCCGCTGCTGGGCGCCGAGGGCTTCGCCGCGCTGAAGAACTCCTCGCACCTCCTGGCCGAGCAGTACGGCGTGCACGAAGCTCGCATCCAGCACCTGCTCAGGCGGTACGGGTCGCTGATCCACGAGGTGCTCGACCTCGTCGCACACGACCCGTCGCTGGGCGAGCCGCTGACCGGGGCACCCGACCACCTGCGTGCCGAGATCGTCTACGCGGCCTCGCACGAGGGCGCCCGGCACCTGGACGACGTGCTCGCTCGCCGCACCCGGATCTCGATCGAGACCTTCGACCGGGGGCTCGGGTCGGTCGAGGAGGCCGCGCGGCTCGTCGCGCCGGTCCTCGGGTGGAGCCAGGAACAGATCGATCGGGAGGTCGAGCACTACCGCAAGCGCGTCGAGGCCGAGCGGGAGAGCCAGAAGATGCCCGACGACGAGACGGCAGACGCCGCCCGGATGGGCGCACCGGAGGTCGTGCCGGTGCGGTGACCAGCCTGCCGCCCTCGTCCGCGCGGGTGGTGGCAGGCAGCGGTGACGGGCTCGCCCGCGAGCCGACGTCCCCCCGACTCGGGGGCGAGTCCGTCTGCCCAGCGGCGGTTCGCCGTACCGGCCCGCTCTCGGAATTCGGGCCGGACCAGGGAGTCGTCAGGCGGAACCGAGCGGGAACGTCACGCCCGTGAGCTTCTCCGACAGTGTCCAGAGATCGCGGGCGAGGTCGGGGTCGGCAGCTTCCGGCGACCTCCCGACGAGGGTGGGGCGTCCACGCATCTCGTTGAAGCCGCCCGGGCCGACATAACTGGCACCGGGGAGGTCCCGGGTGGCGGCGAAGAGGGTGGGCGCCGCGCCGGCCTCGGCGCTCTGCCGCACGACAGTGCCGACGACCTTCGCGGCGACGACCAGGGCGGCCGGCAGGTCGCGGACGAGGTTCGACGCTGCCACGCCGGGATGCGCGGCGAGCGCGAGGACGGGAGAACCGCAGGCGACGAGGCGCCGCTGCAGTTCGAGCGTGAACAGCAGGTTGGCGAGCTTCGACTGGCCGTAGGAGGCGAAGACCCGGTACGGCCGCGACTCCCAGTTGACGTCGGCGAGGTCGATGCCGCCGGACCGGTGGGCGTTCGACGCGACCGTGACCACGCGGTCCGTGATGTGCGGCAGCAACAGGTTCGTCAACGCGAAGTGGCCGAAGTGGTTGGTGCCCATCTGCAGCTCGAACCCGTCGGCCGTGACGCGGCGCTTCGGTAGGTTCCCCACCCCGGCGTTGTTGATCAACACGTCGAGGTCGCCGTCCCAGGACTCGGCGAACCGCCGCACGGAGCCGAGGTCGGCCAGGTCCAGGGCGCGGACCTCGGTGGAGCCGCCCAGCTCCGCCGCGACACGTTCGCCCGCGGTGACGTCACGAACGGCCAGCACGACCCGGGCACCGCCCCTGGCGAGCGCTCGGGCGGCGGCGAGGCCGAGCCCGCTGCTCGCCCCCGTGACCACGAACCGACGTCCGGCAATCCGGGCAGCATCCGCTGCGGGAGTACTCATGGCCGCCAAAGTAGGCAGCGGATACATTGTTGTCAACGACTACATCGAGGTACCCTGCCGACATGCCCCCGGCACGTACCGCGTACCACCACGGCAACCTCCGTGAGGCGTTGCTGAGATGTGCCGAGCAGATGCTGGAACGAACCGGGGTGGGCGAGGTGTCACTCCGCGAGGTCGCCCGGCAGGCGGGGGTCAGCCACGGCGCCCCGCGCCGCCACTTCCCCGACAAGCAGGCCTTGCTCGACGCCCTCGCAGAGAACGGCTTCGAACGGCTGGGGCGCGAACTGGACGCGGCGGTGCAGGAGGCGGACGGATCGTTCACGGTCCGGCTCACCGCCTTCGCACGGGCGTGGGTGACCTTCGCCTCCCGCCACCCGGCCCTGCTCGACATGATGTTCGCGAGCAAGAACCGGCCTCAGGCCGATTCCCTGCGGCGCGCCGCCGATCGGGCCTTCGCCGCGTCGTCGGCCATGATCCGCGAGGCGCAGGACCGCCACGACGTCGTCGACCTCGACAACGATCAGGCGGCCACTGCGATCCTCGCCACGGTCCAGGGGCTCACCGCGCTGATCGTCAGCGGGATGCTCCCCGACCGGCCCCCGGACGCCCTGATCGCCGACACGATCGAGACGCTCGTCCACGGGCTCCGGCCCCGGAGCTAGCACGAGTGCGTGCGGGCGACCGGTTCGAGTGACCGGCGGGTGCGACGGCGCCCCACCCGGGAACGGGCTACTCCTCGTCCCACACGGCCAGCAGGCTCACCAGCACGAACACCTGCACGGGCAAGGGCAGGCCGGGAAGGTCGGCCTCCGCCTCACCCCGCCACGTGCTGATGCGCCGCACCGACCCGGCCACGGCGTCGTCCTGGATCAGCACGTGTTCACTGCGGATCAGCGACTGGCGTTCGAAGGAGTACGTGTGGCCGCCGGTCTCGAGCGTCCACTCGCCGCGGCCCACGGCGTCGGCCATCGCAAGGAGCTCGCCGGACTCGTCGAGCAGCCGGTAGCGGCGCCACGACCAGCCGCCGCGCGCCACGTCGTAGCGACGGCCTTCGAGCACGAAGGAACCGCCGCCGAAGAACGCAGACGGTTTCCACGTGCACAGCGTCGCTCCATCGCGGGCGATCTCGTAACGGGTGCTCAGCAGGCCGATCCGCGACGCACGCAGCACAGCCAAACCCCACCACGCCCCGGCACAGCTCCGCCATCCCCCGGGAGCAGCCCGTCTGCGACCGCGGCCACATGTGGGGGTTAGCGTTGCCATGTGAGCGACCTGATCACCATCGACCACATCACGGCAGCGGCCGAACGCATCGCGGGGCACGTGTTGCGCACCCCCACCGTCGCCAGCCCGGGCCTCACCGCACACCTCGGGGTGCCCGTCACGCTCAAGCTGGAGTTGCTGCAGCGCTCGGGCTCGTTCAAGCCACGCGGCGCGTTCAACAAGCTGCTCGGCCTCACCCCCGCCGAGCTCGCGGCAGGCGCAGTGGCGGTCAGTGGCGGCAACCACGGGATCGCGCTGGCCGACGTCGCCGGTTCGCTGGACGTCGCCGCCACCGTGGTGATGCCGGAGTCGGCGCCGCAGCGGTCGATCGCGGCCTGCAGGGCCGCAGGCGCCACCGTGCGCCTCACGCCGGACATGGGGAGCGCCTTCGCCCTGCTCGACGAGCTCGTGGCGGGCGGGCTCACGCTCGTGCACCCCTTCGACGACCCGATCGTGATGGCCGGCCAGGGCACCGTCGGCGCCGAGTTCGCCGCCGACGCACCCGACGTCACCGACGTGCTGGTCAGCATCGGGGGCGGCGGCCTGATCTCGGGGGTGGCCACCGCCATGCGGCACCTCCTGCCCGGCGTGCGCATCTGGGGTGTCGAGACCGAGGGAGCAGACGCGATGGCGCGCGCGCTCAAGGGCGGGTCGCCCGTGGGCATCACGCCGACCTCGATCGCCAGCACGCTCTGCGCGCCGCACGTGTCGCAGCTGACCCTCGACCACGTCCGCGCCCTCGTCGAGGACGTCCTCGTCGTGCCGGATGCCGACGCTGTCGCGGGCGCCCTCACCCTCGCCGAGGAGGCGAAGGTGTGGGCGGAGCCCGCCGCCGGCTGCCTCGTAGCCGCCGCCCCCGAGGTGCTCGACCGTGTCGGCCCGGACGCCCGCCTCGGTCTGGTGATCTGCGGCGGCAACGTCACCACGGCGGACGTGGCCGGCTGGGTCGAACGGTTCGCGGCCGGTCCGCTCCCCCGGTGCCCCGTTCCCGCTACGCGCTGAGCTGCGCGGAAGCCCCGCGGCGCGTCCGGTGTTCCACGGCTGTGCGTAGCGACGTCGTGGTGATCGGAGCCGGGCAGGCGGGGTTGTCCGCGGCGTACGGCCTGCGCCGGGCCGGGCTCGAGCCGGGTGCCGGCTTCGTCGTGCTCGACGGCGAGGACGGCCCCGGCGGGGCATGGCGGCACCGCTGGTCGACGTTGCGGATCGACAAGGTCCACGGCATCAAGGACCTGCCGGGCCTGCCGTTCGCGCCCGCCGACCCGTCGCGGCCCGCAGCCGAGGTGGTGCCCGAGTACTTCGCCGCGTACGAGCGCGAGTTCGACCTGCAGGTGCGCCGCCCCGTGCACGTCGCGGCCGTTCGCGACCGTGCGCCCGAACTGCTCGTCGAGACCGACGCGGGCACGTGGACGACCCGTGCCCTGATCAACGCCACCGGCACGTGGACCCGCCCCTTCCGCCCCCGCTACCCCGGGCAGGACGCCTTCCGTGGCCGCCAGCTGCACACGGCCGACTACCGCGGACCGGAGGAGTTCGCCGGGCTGCGGGTGGTGGTGGTCGGCGGCGGGACGTCCGCCGTGCAACTGCTCATGGAGATCGCCACGGTCGCTGCGGCCACGACGTGGGTGACGCGTCGGCCGCCGGAGTTCAGGGACGCCCCCTTCGACGAGGACGCGGGACGCACCGCCGTGGCCCGCGTCGAGGAGCGGGTGCGGGCAGGGCTGCCACCGCAGAGCGTGGTCGGCGTGACCGGGTTGATGCTCACCCCGCAGGTTCGCGCGGCCCAGGAGTCGGGCGTGCTCCACCGGCTGCCGATGTTCGAGCGGATCACCCCCGACGGGGTGAGCTGGGCCGACGGCACCACCGTGGCGGCCGACGTGATCCTCTGGGCCACCGGCTGGCGAGCAGCGCTGGGGCACCTCGCCCCACTGGGGCTGCGCGGCCCGGGCGGCGGGATCGCGGTGGACGGCACCCGCGTCCGCTCCGACCCGCGCATCCATCTCGTGGGCTACGGCCCGAGCGCGAGCACGATCGGCGCCAACAGGGCCGGGCGGGCGGCCGCGCACGAGGTGGTGTCGTTGCTGCGGGAGCCCCTCAGCGCGTGATTCCGGTGTGCCCCAGCGAATAGCGACCGGGCTGCGGCCACACGCACAGCCCGTGTGGCCCGTGCCCCACGCGGAACGTGTGGATCAGGCGCCCGTCGGTGGTGTCGATGACGTAGACCGCGCGGTCGTAGCGGCCCGAGAGCCACAACTGCCGGCCGTCCGGGGTCACGTTGCCCATGTCCGGGCTGCCACCGGGGATCCACCACTTCGTGATCGGGGCGCCCGTGTAGGCGTCGAGCACGCTGACGCTGCCCTCGTGGCGGTTCGTGACGAACATCCGCTGCGCGTCGCGGGAGAGGTAGATCCCGTGCGCGCCGTGCCCGGTGGGGATCTCGCGAAGCACTTCGGTGGCCGCGCCGTCGATCACCCACAGCCCGTTCTGCTCGCTGTCGGCGACGTAGAACACCGAGCCGTCCGGAGCCAGCTTGACGTCCTGCGGGCCCATCGTCGTGTTCCGCACGGGCATGTCGATCATGCGGAGCAAGCGGCGCGACGCCACGTCGACCACCGCAACCCGCCCGGCGAACTCGCAGCTGAACACGGCCGTGCGCCCGTCGGCGGTGAAGTCCGCGTGGTCGATCCCGGCGCAGTCGGGGGTGGGCAGGTCGCCTTGCTCCTGCCAGGTGTGCGGGTCGTAGAACACCAGCCGCTTCTGGGCCTCGGCCACGGAGATCGCCGTGCGGCCGTCCGGGGTGAAGTACATGTTGTACGGGTCCTGCACCGGGATGTTCGGTCCGGGCTCGCCCGTCCTCGGGTCGAACGGCGTCATCTTGTTCGTGATGTCGTCGGTGGCGTAGAGCGTCTTCATGTCGTAGGACGGCACCACGTGCTGCAACTCGCCGCCCAGCTCGTACCTCGCCACGACGGCGAGGCGGGCGGGGTCGATCACCCAGACATCGCCGCTCTTCGTGTGCGGCACGTACACCAAGGGCTTCGCTGCCTTCGCCGCATCGGTGAACATCGTCGGCCCGGTGGCGGAGTAGATGTTGCGTGGGTCGAGCACCGGCGGCATCCCGGGGAGCCCGTCGGCCACGGGGGCCGGGGCGGGCCCGGCCGGCGCGGCGGCCCCCGGCCCGCCCGCAGGCGGTGGCGCGACGTGCGGCACGCCGGCGCAGGACGCGACGGCCACCACGACGGCCGGCAGCAGCGCGGCGAACCGCCTGCGGGCGCGGCTCCCGGCCCCGCTGGACGCGAACCCACGCCACCGCGTGCCGTCGTCGGTCCCCATCCGCCGGACGATACGAGCCCGTGACCAGGCTTTTCCATCGCTGAGACGGCCCAGCGGGCACAGCGACAGCGTTCGTCACGATCTCCCGCACGCCGTCCGGGTGACGAGTTTCAGGATCGCCGGGAGTCTGCGTCCGCGAGCCAGTCCTGGAACTCGGTGGCGACGATGCGCTGGTCATGGGTGTCGGCGGCGGCCGGAGAGCAGAGCCAGCGCACCGGTTCGGCCATGACGTCGGCGGACAGCAGGTGTGCCGCGCCGGCCACAACGCCCTCCGTCATGCCGGTCGCGGTGCCGCCCCCGGGAAGGAGAATGTTCACCCGGACAGAGGTGTCGGCCAGATCGGCGGCCATGACCCGGGACAACGCCTCCGAGCCCGCCCGAGAAGGCCCGTACGGCACGAACCCGGCCCGGGTCATCGTCGCGTAGTTCACGCTGACGTTGATGATCCGGCCACCGGGGGACGCCAGCAGGTCGGGCACCACGGCGGAGGCGACGAGGAAGTAGCCGGTCAGGTTGGTGTCCACCACGTCGCGGAACCCCTCCTCCGGCACCTGCCAGAACGGCCGGCGCTCCACCATGAACCGCGGGTTCACCGTGCGCATGCCGATACCGGCGTTGTTGACCAGCACGTCCAGGCCACCGAGCAGGTCGATCGTGCGGTCGCGCCCGGCACGCACCGATCCACTGTCACGAACGTCCATCCCGATGCCGTGCACCTCGCCGGACAGCGTCGCGGCCACCTCCGCGGCACGCTCGGCGGCGCGGCCGGTGATGACGATCCGGTGCCCGTCCTCGACGAGTGCGCGGGCCATGGCCAGCCCCAGCCCGCTCGTTCCTCCCGTGATCAGGATCCGCATGCCGCCCAGTCTCCTCCGGCACCTGGTGCCCGGTCGGAATCGGGCGGCCGGGGCGGAATACAAATAGCAGATTCGGCCCAGAGATTCTCATTTTTCCTCGCCAGCGGTGATCAGCTTCGGTTTCTCGCCGCAATTGCGGAACATTGAGGTGGAGTGGTTCCACGGCGGGGCGCTGTGGCAGGAACGAGCCGGAGGATCTGATGCGGTCGTGGAGTGTGGTGGGTGTGCTGGTGGTGGCCGGGCTGGCGCTGGCTGGGTGTACAGGCTCGGGCCCGAACACGGCAGCCCCGGCCGCGAACCGCGGGCCCGTGCACGTCCTCTACGCGGGTTCCCTCGTGAACGTGATGGAGCGAGCGATCGGACCGAAGTTCGCGGCGGCCAGCGGCTTTCAGTACCAGGGGGAAGGCGGCGGCTCGGACGCGCTGGCGAACGAGATCAAGGGCAAGGTCAAGCAGGCCGACGTCTTCATCAGCGCCAGCCCCGCCACCAACTCGACCCTCGAGGGCGCGGCCAACGGCAAGGAGGTGTCGTGGTTCGCCACGTTCGCGTCCTCGCCGCTCGTGATCGGCTACAACCCGAACGGCAAGTTCGCCGCCGACCTGAAGTCCAAGCCGTGGCAGCAGGTGCTCGCCGAGCCGGGCTTCCGCTTGGGCCGCACCGATCCCACCACTGATCCGAAGGGGAAACTGGCGGTGCAGGCGCTCGACCAGAACGGCCTCTCGAAGCTCGCCGCAGACCAGGCGGAGGTGTTCCCGGAGACCGAGCTGGTCGGGCGGCTGCAGTCCGGTCAGCTCGACGCCGGGTTCTTCTACT
Organism: Pseudonocardia alaniniphila; assembly: GCF_022524485.1. Classification (GTDB taxonomy): domain Bacteria; phylum Actinomycetota; class Actinomycetes; order Mycobacteriales; family Pseudonocardiaceae; genus Pseudonocardia; species Pseudonocardia alaniniphila. Next base: position 326,546 of record NZ_JAKXMK010000004.1, on the reverse strand, counting down.
CCGCCGAAGCGACGCCCGACAAGATCCCGACGATCGCTGTGTCCCCGCAGTCGTTGGCGGCGAACTACACGGTCACCGTGCTCGACAACGCACCCGACCAGGCCGGTGCAGTGGCCTTCGTCAACTATCTGCTCGGTCACGACGGCACCTCGGCGCTGACGGCCAACGGATTCAGGCTGACGTCGCCGCCGAAGGTCTCCGGCGCGGCCAACGCGGTTCCCGCGGCGCTGCACCCGCAGATTCCCGCTTCATGAATTGCTCACAGCGACGGCCGGCCCACCGTCAACCCGATCGGCCGGCGTCGGCCAAACGACGATCCGTTCCGGAGGGAGCCGCACGCGGCAGCGCGCACCGGTCGTCGCCGGCCCGTCGCCCGCGCTGACGGCGGTGAGCTCGCAGCCCCCGTCCAGCACGACCAGCAGCTCGGCGACGGCCCCCATGTGGACCACGTCGATGACCGTTGCCCCGTGTTCACCGGCGCCGGCGGGCCCCGAGTCGAGCTCGACGTGTTCCGGGCGGATGCACCACTCGACGTCGGTCCCGGCCGGAAGGCCGGCCGCGCCCGTTGCGATCGCCGTTCCCGCCGACTCGAGCGCTCCGGCGTCACGCATGCGGCCCGCGTGCAGGTTGCGGATGCCCAGCAGACGCGCGACGGCCGGGCCTGCCGGGCGGGCGAAGACCTCCCGCTGGCGGCCGCTCTGCAGCAGCGCCCCGTCGGCCACCAGCAGTACCTCGTCGGCGAGCAGTGCCGCCTCCTCGGGATCGTGGGTGACGAGCACCGTGGTCACCGCGGTGTCGCGCTGGACGCGCCGCAGCTCGCGACGGAGCTCGTCGCGCACGGGCGTGTCGAGCCCGGTGAAGGGCTCGTCGAGCAGCAGCAGCCGGGGCTGGCGGGCGAGCGCCCTGGCCAGCGCGACCCGGCGGCGCTGCCCGCCCGACAGCTGGTGGGGCAGCCGGTCCTCGAGGCCGTCGAGGTGCAGTCGGGTGAGCCAGTGGGCGGCGACGGCGGGGTCAGTGCCGACCCCGAAGGTGATCTGGCGCCACACCGGCAGATGCGGGAGCAGGCAGGAATCCTGCGGCACGTAGCCCACGTCGCGGCGCTCGGGGTCGATCCCGGTGAGCGCGTGGCCCCCGAGATGCACCCCTCCCTCGCGCAGCGGGACGAGTCCGGCGAGCAACTTGAGCATCAGTGACTTCCCCGCCCCGGACGGCCCGAGCACTGCCAGATGACTGCTGAGCGCGCAGTGGCTCACCCGCAGATGGAACCCGCCCAGCCGGGCGTCGAGGTCGAAGCCGAGCCGCTCGGGAGGGCGGGCGGCCGGGGCGCGCGGCGGCGGCGGCGCCACCCGCGCGTGCCGTCCGCCGTACCGGTGTCCCGCGGCCCCGCTCAGGGCAAGCACCACCACGGCAGCGAGCAATGCCGTGGCCACGGGGATCAGCGTGGTGTCCACCCCGGAACTGCCGAACTCCACGTAGGTGAAGACCGGCAGCGAGTACGGGTGGTAGGCGAGCACGACGGTGGCCCCGAACTCCCCGAAAGCGCGCAGCCAGGCCAGGAGCAGGCCGGCCCGGATCCCGGCCCAGGCCCCCGGGAGGGCCACCCGCACGAACCGCGACCAGCGCCCGTGGCCCAGGGTCGCAGCGACGTCGGCGAGCTCGGGATCCAACGCCGCGAACGCCGACCGCGCAGCGATGATCAGGAAGGGCGCGGCCACGAAGACCTGGGCCAGCACCACCCCGGTCAGGTCATCGGTCAGCCCGCCGCCGAACAGCTCCCCGAGCATCGTGTACGGACCGATCACATACACCAGCAGCAAGCCGCTGACCAGCGGCGGAAGGGCCAGTGGCAACTGCACCGCCACGCCGAGCAGTTCGGCGGCACGGCCGCGGGCCCGCGCCAGCAGGTAGCCCAGCGGTATGCCGCCGACAGCGATGACGACCGTGGCGACCGTGGCCGTGACCACCGAGACGCCCAGCGCATCGCCGATACCCGGCACCGTGAGCTGGTCAGCCGGCGCTTCCGCCAGCCGCACGAGGAACGCACCGATCGGGACCAGCAGATAGGCCACCAACAGCGCCGCGAGCCACGGCAGCGGCGTCCCCAACGTGACGTGGCAGCGTGTGGTGCGTGCTCGCAGCACGCCGGCCCGCTGCGAGGCGGCCCCACGCGCTGCGAAGTGTGCCAAGAACCGCCGCGACGCCAAGATGCCCGGGGTCAGGCGTCGGTTCTCACCTCGGTGCCGTCCTGGGCCCACCGCGTGTGGAACGAGCCCTCCGCGTCGATCCGGCGGTAGGTGTGGGCGCCGAAGTAGTCGCGCAGACCCTGGATGAGGTTGGCCGGGCCACGCTCGCGGCGGTAGCCGTCGTAGTAGGACAGCGACGACGAGAACGCCGGGATCGCCACGCCCTGCTCCGTCGCCGTGGCCACCACCCGCCGCCACGCGTCCTGTGCGTTGGCCACGGCCTCGGTGAAGTACGGCACCATCAGCAGGTTCTCGATGTCCTCGTGCTCGGCGTAGGCCTCGCGGATGCGGTTGAGGAACCGGGCGCGGATGATGCAGCCGCCCCGCCAGATGGTGGCCATGGCGCCGAGGTCGAGGTTCCAGTCGTTGGCCTGCGACGCGGCCCGCATCTGCGCGAAGCCCTGCGCGTACGCCACGACCTTGCTCGCGTAGAGCGCCTGGCGGATGTCCTCGACGAGATCGGTGCGGTTCTCCCCGGCTCCCGGCACGGGCCCGGCCAGCGTGGCGGCTGCCGCCTTGCGCTCCTGGCGCAGCGAGGAGAGCGTGCGCGCGAACACGGCCTCGGTGATGCCGGTGAGCGGGACGCCGAGCTCCAGAGCGTCCTGCGATGTCCAGCGGCCGGTGCCCTTCTGCTCGGCCTGGTCGACGATGGCGTCGACGAGCGGGCCTCCGGTGCGTGCGTCGGTCTTCTGGAGGACCTCGCCGGTGATCTCGATGAGGTACGACTCGAGGTCGCCCGCGTTCCACTCCTCGAAGATCTTGCCGATCGCCGGGGCATCGAGCCCTGCCACGTGCGTGAGCAGGTCGTACGCCTCGGCGATGAGCTGGATGTCGGCGTACTCGATGCCGTTGTGCACCATCTTCACGTAGTGGCCTGCGCCGTCCGGGCCGACGTGCACGCAGCACGGCGTTCCGTCGACCACGGCGGCGATGCCCGTGAAGATGTCCTCGACCTCGGCATATGCCGAGGGGTCGCCCCCGGGCATGATGCTGGGCCCGAGCAGCGCGCCCTCCTCGCCGCCGGACACTCCGACGCCCATGAAACGCAGCCCGCGCTCTGCGCAGGCATCGGTGCGCCGCTTGGTGTCGGGGAAGTGCGAGTTGCCGGCGTCGATGATGATGTCGCCCTCGTCGAGGAGCGGGGAGAGTTCCTCGATCACCGCATCGACGGGGGCCCCGGCCTTGACCATCACGATGATCCGGCGCGGCCGCTCCAGCGCGGCGACGAAGTCCTCCATGCTCTCCGCGGCCGTGAAGGCGCCCTCGTCCCCGTATGCCTCCATGAACTCGCGCGTGCGTGCCGGCGTCCGGTTGTGCACGGCCACAGCGGTGCCCCGCCGGGCGATGTTGCGGGCGAGGTTCGCCCCCATCACCGCCAGCCCGGTGACTCCGATACGGCTCTTTGCGTCTGCCACGGTCATCGCTCTCCCTCACCTCGGCCCCGGCGACGTTACCCGCGGAGCGCATCGCTCAGCTCGTCGCCCGCCTCACGCCGACCCCGCCGGACGCCCGGAATTTCGCGGGCGCCCGGCGGGGCGGCAGGACGTCAGAACTTCGCGGCGGCCGGCACGACCTCGCGCCCGAGGAGCTCCAACGGCGTGATCTCCCACATGCCGGGCACGTAGCCGTGCACCTCGGCGACGCCCAGCGCCGCCAGCTGCTCCAGGCGCCCGATGATCGCGTCGATCTTCTCGCCGTTCTCGCCGGGGTCGAGGCGCATCATGACGGTCTTCTCGATCTCGTCGTACGGGCGGCCGACCGCCTCGCAGTGCCCACGCAGCACGTCCAGCTTGTGCTCCACCTCGGGCCCGTCGAACAGGTTGCAGGCCTGCGCGTACTGCGCGACGAGCCGCAGCGTCTTCTTCTCCCCGCCGCCGCCGATCAGGATCGGCGGGTGCGGCCGGCTCAGCGGCTGCGGGACGTTCAGCGTCCGCGCGAGCCGGTAGTGCTTCCCCTGGTAGGGGCCGTCCTCGGCCCCCCACATCTGCAGGCAGATCTGCAGGCTCTCTTCCAGTCGCTCGAACCGCTCGGCGGTGGGCGGGAACAGCAGTCCGAGCCCGTTCGCCTCCTCCTCGTTCCACCCGGCGCCGATACCCAGCCAGGCACGTCCGCCCGAGAGCACATCCAGCGTGCTGACCATCTTCGCGAGCATCCCGGGCTCCCGGTACGTCGCCGCCGTGACCCAGGCCAGCAGCTGCACCCGTGATGTGCGCGCCGCAAGGTAGCCGAGGGTGGTGTACGCCTCGAGCATGTCGTCCTCGACCGGCCCGATGCCGCGGATCTGCCAGATGTGGTCCATGACGCTGACCCGCCCGAAGCCCGCGTCCTCAGCCACGGTGACGATCCGTGTGAGGTCGTCGGCGAGCCCGGAAGGCCCCGCCGGAAAGGTGAAATTCGCGATGTGCAGGCCGATGTCCACGTGCGTAACTCCTCTACCGCATGTCCCATGTGGGCATCAATGACAGTACTCGGAGAACACTCCGGTTTGCCTGGTCCTACCGGTACCAGGCAATGGCGTGCAGCGTCGGTGAACGCAGGATTCAGAGGTACGTACGCACCGCAGGCTCAGAAGGCCGGCCAGGGAATGGCGGGGCCGAAGCCGGAGGGCTCCGGATAGCACGGGTCGGCGAGCATCGCGTCCACGCGGGCCGACAACGTGCGCATCTCGCGGCGGGTGATGTGCTCGCCCAGCGTGTCGCAGAGCCCGTCGTCGAGCTCGGAGCGCAGGCGGCTCATCGCGTCCGTGACGTGCTCGGGCAACGGCCTGCCCACCCAGCCCCACAGCACCGTGCGGAGCTTCTCCTCGGTGTGCAGGCACAGCCCGTGGTCGACGCCGTAGACGTTGCCGTCGACGCCGGCGAGGACGTGGCCGCCCTTGCGGTCGGCGTTGTTGGTGACCACGTCGAACGCGGCCATCGCCTGCAGCTCCGGTGTGTCGGCGTGCACGAGCACGGCGGGCTCGCCGCGGTCACCGCGCGCCCGCAGCACCCCCAGCCAGCCCGGCGGAACGTCCTTCGGAGCGCAGACGTCGACGAGCTCGCGCTCCTCGTCGGTGTCCACCCAGATCTGCACCATCCCGGGCCCGAACGGGCCGTCGCGCAGCACGGTGGCCGGCACGACATGCAGGCCGGCGGCCTCCGACACCAGGTATGTCGCCACCTCGCGCCCGGCGAGCGTGCCGTCCGGGAAGTCCCAGAGCGGGCGCTCACCGCGCACCGGCTTGTAGACGCACTGCGCCTCGAGCCCGTTGCTGGTGATGGTGCCGAACAAGGTGGCGTTCGAGGCGTCCACCAGTCGTCCGGTGATCTCTATCCGGCCTCGCCGGAGTAGTTCCGGCACAGCCGGGTCGCGAGGGTCCACGTGCGTCAGCGTCGGTCTCTCGTCAGTCCCCGACCGGGGAGCGCTCGTGGTAGCCGTTCAGCCGCACGCACACGTGACCCTCCGGGTCGAGTGGCTCGGCGCACAACGGGCAGGGCGGTCGCCCGGCGGACACCACCCGCTCCGCCCTGTCGGCGAAGGCTCGGGCCTGCACCGGCGAGAGGAACACGCGAAGAGCGTCGGGGCCCTCCTCGGTGTCGTCGAGGACGACGGACTCGTCGACCTCCTCGTCGGTGACCGCGAGCAGTTCGACGACGATGGAGCGCGAGTCGGCGTCCCAGCCCAGGCCCATGGTGCCGACCCGGAACTCCTCCTCGAGCGGCACGGCGAGCGGGTCGAGATCGCTGCCACCGGTGCCCTCGGGAACTTCGTCGCCGAACCGGCGCGCCACCTCCTGCAGCAACGCGCTGATGCGGTCGGCAAGAACCGAGACCTGCTGTTTCTCGAGCAGGACGCTGATCGTGCGAGCGTCCTCGATGGCCTGCAGGTAGAAGGAGCGGTCGCCGGGTTCGCCAACGGTCCCGGCGACGAAGCGCTCGGGCTGGCGGAAGACATGGATGACGCGTGACATGACGCCATCGAGAGTAAGCCACCGCGGCCCGCACGGCACGTCCTCGGTCGATCAGGTACCGGTGCTGCCGCCCACCACCGCGTCCGAGCTGCGAGAGGTCGACTTGCGCCGGCGTTTCGGCTTCGGCGGGATCAGCCCGGCGACGTCGCCGCCGAGGTCGTTGACCCGCGCGACGAACGGCCGCGTGTCGGTGTAGTGCACGACGCTGATCGAGCCCGGGTCGACCACGATGCGCTGGAAGTTGTCCAGGTGGGTGGCCAGCGCGTCGGCCAGCACGGCCTTGATCACGTCGCCGTGGGTGCACGCCAGCCACACCGCTGTGGGCCCGTGCTCCTCGGCGATGCGCGCCCCGTGCCTGCGCACGGCCGCCACCGCACGGGCCTGCATGCCCGCCAGCCCCTCACCGCCCGGGAACACGGCCGCGGACGGGTGCGCCTGCACGACCTTCCACAAGGGCTCCTTGAACAACGTCTTGAGCGCAGCCCCGGTCCACGACCCGTAGTCCACCTCGGCGAGCTCGGGCTCCGGCACCGACGTCAGTCCGCGGTCCTTCGCCAGCGGGGCGATGGTCTGCTCGCACCGCACCATCGGCGAGCAGACGATCTCCGAGACGGGCACGCCCGTGAGCCGGTCCACCAGCTTCTGCGCCTGCGCCAGCCCCACGTCGTCCAGCTCCACACCGGGGCTGCGCCCGGCGAGGACACCGGCCGCATTGGCCGCCGACCTGCCGTGGCGGAGCAGGATGAGCGTGGTCACGTCAGCTCCTCTCCCACGTTTCGTCGCGGCCTCGCCGGGCCCGTCGGGGTCCGGTCACGATCACCGAGCCTACGTGCCACCGACGGACGAGGGCTGCGGCTGCGGTGCCGAGCCACGATCGGGACGGTCAGGTCGCCGTGAGCCAGCCCGCACCCAGCGCCACGAACAGCACCGCCCCCAGAACCACTCGATACCAGACGAAGAGGTACACACTGTGCCGTTCGACGTAGCGCAGCAGCCACGCGATCGAGGCGTAGCCGATGGCGAACGCGATGATGGTGGCGACGGCCATCTGCAGCGGGCTCGGCCCGTCACCGGCGAAGACGTCGGGAAGCTGGAACAGCCCCGATGCCACCACGGCCGGGATCGCGAGCAGGAACGAGTAGCGCACGGCGGCGGGGCGGGTGAAGCCGAGGAACAGCCCCGCGGTGATCGTGCCGCCGGAACGGGAGACCCCGGGGATCAACGCCATCGCCTGCGCGAAGCCGAGCAGGACGCCGTCCACCGGCTTCATCTGGTCCAGCTCCAGCCGCTGCCGGCCGACCCGCTCGGCCAGTCCGAGCAGCAGGCCGAACAGGATCAGCGTGGTCGCGATGAGCCAGAGGTTGCGTGCCGCGGTCTGGATCTGGTCTTCGAAGATCACACCGAGCAGACCGATCGGGATCGTGCCGATGATCACGAGCCACGCCATCCGGTAGTCCGGCGTGGTACGGACGGCTGCGTTCGTGAAGCCCCGGAACCAGGTGGCGACGAGGTGCCCGATGTCGCGCGCGAAGAACACGATCACCGCGAGTTCGGTGCCCAGCTGGGTGACCGCGGTGAACGCCGCGCCCGCGTCGCGCCCGAAGAAGACCTCGGAGACGATCCGTAGATGGGCCGACGAAGAGATCGGCAGGAACTCCGTCAAACCTTGCACAACACCGAGAACCAGCACTTCCAGCCAAGTCACGCGCGGACCGTACCGAGACCCCGGTCGTGGGCACGCCTAGGCTCTTCTTGTGCGGCGGCGACGGGTCGGGACCAGCGGGTTGGAGGTGTCGCACATCGGCCTCGGCACCTTGACGTGGGGTGCCGACACCGATGCCGACGCCGCGAAGGCTCAGCTCGCCGCGTTCGTCGACGCCGGCGGCACCCTCGTGGAGACCTCCGACGCCTATGGCGACGGCGCCGCGCAGGAGACGTTGCGTGGGGTCCTCGCGTCCGCCGTGGCGCGTGAGCAACTCGTGATCGCCGGGCGAGCCTCGCTGCCCGGTGGCCCGCTCGGGGACGGCGCGGCGCGTGGCGCTCTGCTCGCGGCGCTCGACGCCACGCTCGCTCGGCTCGGCATCGACCACCTGGATCTCTGGCAGCTGCCCGGCTTCGACGCCACCGTCCCGCTGGAGGAGACGCTCTCCGCTGTGCAGCTGGCCGTGATGGCCGGCAAGGTCCGCTACGCGGGCCTCGTCGCTCCCGCGGGATGGCAACTCGCCACGGTGGCCGAGCGCGGGCGAACCCTCGGCAGCATCACAGTGCCGGTGTCGGCGCAGGTGGAGTACTCCCTGCTGTCCCGCGACGTCGAGCACGAGCTCCTCCCGGCCGCGCAGCACCACGGCCTCGGGCTCCTGGCCTGGGCTCCGCTCGGGCGCGGCGTCCTCACCGGCAAGTACGCCGACGGCACCCCGGCCGACTCGCGCGCGGCATCGCCCACGCTGGCGCCCTACGTGGAGGCGCGGCGCAACGAGCGCTCGGCCCGGATCGTGCAGGCCGTGCTCACGGCGGCCGACGGACTGGGTACCTCACCGCTCTCGGTGGCGTTGGCGTGGGTGCGCGACCGGCCCGGTGTGGCCGCGGCGATCGTCGGCGCCCGGGACGCAGCGCAGCTGGCTGCGTCGATGGCGGCCGAGTCGGTGACGTTGCCGGCCGAGATACGCTCCGCGCTCGACGACGTGAGCGCCACGCGTTGAGCGCGCGAGAACCTGGCACGTCACCCCTGCCGGGCCTATGGTGTGGGGATTCCACCCGGCGTTCACCACAACGTCGGATTCTGCAGGTGGGCGAGCTGGCGGGGAGGTGAGCCGGTGGAGCGAAGCGGCCCGACCGGCACGATCGAGGGGGATTCTGCAGACGGAGACTGGGAGTACCGCCCGGTCCAGCTTCCCGGAGATGTCTCCCGGATGACCGCGGCGGTGCGACTGGCGATCCAGGCCGAGTTCGGCGGCTGGGAGCTTTCGCGCGTGCGGCTCTACCCGGGCGGTGTCCGGAAGGTGTGGCTGCGCCGGCGGCGAAGCTCGAGGATGCTCCCCGAGCTCTCCGTCTAGCCCGTCCCCATCAGGGGGTCAGTGGTCCGCCCACGACACCCCCGTCGGCGGGGGTGTGCCGTCCTTCGGGCCCGGCACCCCTCGGAAGGCGTACGGGGCAGGCTCGCGCCCGGGCTGCACGAACCAGCACTCCCCCGGCTCCCCGCGCTCGAGGATCGACTCGATCGCCGCCACCACGTCCTCCGGGGCGAGCAGCGGGAAGTCGGCGAACTTCGGCTTGACGCGCGCGATCAGCGGGGTGTCGGCGAAGCCGGGACAGACCGCGTTCACCCGGATCCCCTCGGGCGCGAGCGTGGGCCCGACCGCGCGGACGTACCCGACCACCGCGTGCTTCGTCAGGGTGTAGAGGGCATCGCCCGGCAAGGGAACCAGGCCTGCCAGTGACGCCGTGGCCACGATGTTGCCGCCGCCCGCCCGCCGCAGGGCCGGCACCGCCGCCGTCAGCCCGAAGACCACGTGATCGACGTTGACACCCATGATCCGTCGGTACGCCGCCAGGTCGAGCGTCTCCACGCCCGACTGACCCGCCGTGACCCCGGCGTTGAGCAGCACGATGTTGAGCCGGCCGAACGCGTCCTCGGCCACGTCGACGGCCATCGCCATCGTGTCGGGCTCCGACGCGTCGCCCGGCAGGGCTAGCCCGCCCACCTCCTCGGCGAGAGCGCGCGCCCCGGCCTCGTCCCGATCGGCGATGGCGACGACGGCCCCGGCAGCGGCCAGTCTCCGCACCGCGGCGGCCCCGATCCCCGACGCCCCGCCGGTCACCAGGGCGGCTTTGCCCGTGAGATCCATTCAGCAACTCCTCAAGAAGGTGTCGAGTACACGGCAGCCGAACTTCAACGACTCGACGGGCACCCGCTCGTCGATCCCGTGGAAGAGCGACGCGAAGTCCAGGTCGGGCGGAAGGCGCAGCGGGGCGAAGCCGTAGCACTCCATGCCGAGCGACTGGAACGACTTCGCGTCGGTACCACCGGAGAGCATGTACGGCACGGCCGTCGCGCCGGGGTCCTCGGTGAGCAACGCGGCGGCCATCGCGTCGGTGAGCGGGGTGCCGAACGGCGTCTCCACCGCGGGCAGATTCTGCACCCATTCCCGCGTGACGTCCGGACCGAGCAGCTCGTCGACCTCACGCAGGAACGCCTTCTCCCGCCCGGGCAGCACGCGGCAGTCGACCACCGCCTCGGCCGACGAGGGGATGACGTTGGCCTTGTAGCCCGCCGAGAGCATGGTCGGATTGGCGGTATCGCGGACGGTGGCGCCCACCATCCGGGCGAGCGGCCCGAGCTTGGCGAGCGCCCCCTCCAGGTCGTCCTCGGGGAACTCCTGCCCGGTGAGCTCGGCCATCCGCTCGGTGAACGCGCGCACGGTGTCGGTGAGCACCAGCGGGAAGCGGTGGTTGCCCAGCCGCGCCACCGCCTCGGCGACCTTCGTCACGGCGTTGTCGTCGTGCAGGAAGGACCCGTGCCCGGGCTTGCCCCGAGCGCGCAGCCTCATCCAGGCGAGCCCCTTCTCGGCCGTCTCCACGAGGTAGACGCGGCGGTCCTCGGCAAGGGTCAGGGAGAACCCGCCCACCTCACCGACGGCCTCGGTGCAACCCTCGAACAGATCGGGCCGGTTCGCGACGAGCCACTGGGCACCGTAGCTCCCACCGGCCTCCTCGTCGGCGACGAAGGCGAAGACGATGTCGCGCGGCGGCACCACCCCGTCGCGCTTGAACCGGCGGGCGACCGCGAGAGTCATCCCCACCATGTTCTTCATGTCCACGGCGCCGCGGCCCCAGACGTAGCCGTCCTGCACCGCCCCGGAGAACGGGTGCACCGACCACTCAGCGGGGTCGGCGGGCACCACGTCGAGGTGGCCGTGCACGAGCAGCGCCCCCCGGTCCGGGTCGGCGCCCTTCAGCCGGCAGAACACGTTGCTGCGCCGGGGAGCACCGGACTCGAGCACCTCGACCTCGTAGCCGACCTCGGTCAGCTTCGCCGCCACGTACTCCGCGGCCTCCCGCTCGCCGACGAGAGTCTCGGGATCCGCGGTGTTCGTGGTGTCGATCCGGATGAGCTCGGACGTGAGCTCGACTACCTCGTCCTCCGCTGCAAGAGTGCTGGCCACGCCGATCTTCCTACCACCGGAGGTCCCCTCGCGGGGCCCTGGGACGTGTGGGCTATCCTTCTGCTCGCGGGCCGGGAGGTCGCGCAGCTTGTCCGAGTGGCGGAATGGCAGACGCGCTAGCTTGAGGTGCTAGTGCCCTTTAACGGGCGTGGGGGTTCAAGTCCCCCCTCGGACACAACCATTACGCCCACGGGTACCCGTGGGCACACCGTAGCCGTCGCAGTGCGGTCCTCATGCCGGTAAGTAACCGACAGTCCGAGCTGTCGGTAGACCTCGGTCTTACTCGCCGGGTCAGCCGCACGGAGCACCGCGAGCAATCCACCGAACGCCTCAACCAGCAAGCCGATCTCTTCCCGACTGAGTCGCCGGTGCTGCGCTCTCTGTTGGTGCCCCAGCCGGGCCTGGATCGCTTCGCGCTGGCCTCGCACCTCGTTGCTCCACGCGGCCACCATCTCCGGGTCAGCCCCGGCTTCCAGAGCGGCGCGGTGCGTGGCTAGCTTCCGGTCGCAGGCGGCCAGCTCCAACTTCGCTGCGTCGAGGGCTGGATCGGCATCGGGTTGACAGTCGGCGAGCGCGTTCAGGGACTCGTCCATACGCATTGGATCGAAGACATCCGCCAGCCACTCGTCCAGCGGGCCGAGGACAGCGTCCTCGCGGAGGTAGACAGCGAGCGGGTGCTGAAGCTTGTTGGCGATCGCGTACTCGTTCGGGAAACGACAACGGTAGTGGGCCCGCCCGTGGTTCCAGGTCCCCTGCATCCTTCGCCCGCAGGCGTCGCAGAGGACCATTCCGCGCAACGCATACGGACGCCGGACCCGCACGACCGAGTTACGGCTCGATGACGTGCCCCGCGACCTCATGCGCGCCTGCACCTGCTCGAACACCTCGTCGGTGATCAGCGCCGCATGCGCCCGATCCGTCGACGTGATCCACGCATCGGCCGCGTTCCACATCAGCCTCGTGCGGTGTCCGAGTCCCACGTCCTCAACGTCGATCAGAGACTCCTGCTTGCGCTGCTTGTTCCATACCTGTCGACCTGTGTAGCGCGGGTTGGTCAGGATCGTTCGGATGGCACTTTTCGACCAAGCAATCCCGGTTCGATGTGGGTTCCGAGTCGGATCGGCTGCAGCTGGCGATGGGATTCCGTCCGACGTGAGACGCTGAGCTATGGCAAAGATCCCGTATCCGGCGAGGTACTCCTCATAGATCCGCTGGACGACGGGCCCGATGGCAGGGTCCGGCTCGAGCTGCTTCAACCGCTTCCCGTCGGCTGCCTTTGCAGGATTCGGATGAGGCCCAACGTCGGCCAGGCGGTAGCCGTACGGAGGTCGACCGCCAAGGAACCGGCCCTCGACCTTCGCCTGTGCAGACATCGCGGAGCGGACGCGGATCTTGATGCGGTTCCGTTCCCCCTTGGACATGCCACCGAAGACCGACATAACAAGGTCGTGCGCCTCGGACTCTGGGTCGATCGGTCCCCCGACCTCAGGAACCCATAAATCGACGCCGTAGTGCTGGAACACCGGATACGTCAGTCCGTACTGGTTGCCGTAGAAGGCTCGCTGCGGTTCACCGATGACGACCGCGTCGAACCCACGCTGATCGTCCTTCAGAGCATCGAGAAGCCGGGCGGCTTCGGGCCGTCGCTTCCAGGGAATCGACCGCGACTGGCCGATATCGAAGAACTCAGCCTCGATCGCTCCGTGCTTGTCCGTCAGCGCTCGGGATCGGGCGAGCTGCCAGTTCCGAGAGGCCTCGGGATCCTGCTGGTCCTCGGTCGACACCCGGCCGTAGAAGGCGAACCTGGTAACCGTCTCCGTCACCCCGCTCGGTCGCGGCCCTCGCAGCACGACCTCACGAGCGCGAGGAGGGCCCGGGCGGCCCCGGGCGTGAGCAGAGGCGCCTCTTGCGGTAGCACAACAACGACGGGTGCCGCCCCGTCGTTGGTGCCGACCGTAGCGTCCGGCCCGAGTCGTGGCGGCAAGTCCAGGTCATGCTGTGGATAACTCCCGCGGTTCTGCTCGCACGACCCGAGCCCGATCTCATGCGCCTTCGCGCTCTCGCCGGTGCGGTGAAAGGGGGCCATGGCGTCCTCGATCAGCGATATGGATGGGCCGCGAGGAACGCTTCTCGCCCGGGTATGCGGGAGCGTGGCCGTGCCTGATCACGAATCGACCGCGTAGCAGCAACGGGTGGTGGCTCCATCGGAAATCGATCCGCCTCCCGCGCCACCTCACACTCCAGGCTTGGCACGAACCGCCACCCGCTCGACCTCGCTCGGCCGATAGCGTCAAACCAATCTGCTCGAGGTATCGCCGGGTCATCGGTTTCGAGTGGCGCAAGGTGTGCGGCCCGGCCCTCCTCTAGGCGGCCAGCAGCAACGTCGCGCCAGGAGGAACTCGGCGATCCCACCGCACGCTGCTCGACTACGCGCGGCGACTTCCTCATGGCTCGATGCACCAGCACCGTCTTCCTCTCCGGCGCCCCGCACCTCTACGAACGGCACCCGTCCGGCGCTACCGCCGGTTCACCCAACGGCTGCTGCGCGTGGGGAAAGAGTTGAGTACGTGGCGCCCACCGATGAGGCTTGTGGTGTCAGCGCTCCGACCGCGGAATCCGCCGCAACCCGCACGATGTGTGACAGTGGCTTCACCGCCTCTCGCGAACGCTGGACGAGATCAATTCTTGACCGATAATTCTGTTAGGCCATTCTTGGCCGACGGTTCGCCTAGTACCGCCTCGATCTCAAGATTCCGCCACTACGCCGTAGCCAGAGTGCTCAACACCGCCTTTGGTGCTCCGGGGAGTGCGGCAGCGGCGGAAGGGTGCCGAGCCCTGGTCCTTACCGCTTCAGCGGTCGTGACACGAGCTGCGATCTGGGCTGAAGTCGCGCGACGGCGAGAATTGCTGAGGAGGTCGAGCGCGTGGTGTATTAACAGGTGACGTGGTGTACATGGGCCACCACTCACCTAGTGTGGCTCCTCCATCTTCCGCCGGCGCGTGAGTTAATCCAGCCCCGGCGACCCGCTCCGGGTGCCGCCTGTCCGATGTCGTCTTCCGCACCCTCCTGGCCGGGCCGGCAACGGCTGACGCGTTCTGAACCACGCTCCAGCCACGCCACAGCCACACTCGCGACAAGGGTGCCTCGAATGGATGAGTCGCGAGTCACGCCTATACGGGAACGGACGTCGGTTTATGCCGGAGCGTTCGTAGAAGCGGCGCGACGAGATGTTGTGAGAGAGCTCGCGCGGGTGCGTCTTGACGTCGCATTCATCGACCAGCTTCTCCTCGAGCGTAGTGACGCGCTTACGAAACGGATGGTTGTTGCGGCGCTCGGGAGACTCGACGACCTGATCCTTCAGATGTCTCAGGCAATGCACGCCGATATCTCAGCAGACTACCGAGCCCTTGAGGTGTGATTGCGTCTGCGAACAGATGCTCATTACAAGTGGTTCGGCCGCCCAGGACCACGGCTGGCATTCCTGATAGACGCGGCACTGCCGGCCCCATAGCTTGCCAGCCGCGCGGGTCCTTGTGCGGGCCGCCCTGGCGCGCGCCACCGTTGCCGGAGTGCCGTTTGATGACGCAGGTTGTGCCCGTCAGCTGGTGTTGATCACGGTCAGGGCGCAGCGCGGCGCAGCACCGGGCGTGCCCGCTCGCTCGGCACAGCGCGGCCAGCACGGCACTGCCGAAAACCTGCCTTCCGAAGGCGAGGCGCAGACCTCAACCGGGTTGATTGGGATGGGCTCACCTCGCTTGACGCCGCCGAGCGCACCGGCGCCACCCGCCTCGCAGGGTGGCGTGGCGCGCAATCGCCGAAGCAGTCAAGAGCACCAAACGAGGGCGTTCGACCGATCACCGTGGTAGCGCGGTGCGCACGCGAAACCTCTCCCGCCGCGGGTCACTGACCAGCACCCGTGAAACTGCCAGCCGAACGTCGACCGACGTGGCGGCGCAGCGCCCGAACCAACAGCGGCAGCCCCACCGCACTCGGGAGGAACCAGAACGCGATCGGCGGCAGCAAGTTCCACACCGGCAGGCGAGGCCCGTTGTCCACATAGAACGCGGTCAGCACCGCTATGAACGAACAACTCATCCCGACGATATGCGTCGCTCGCCAACCCCTCCACCGCCGGTGAGCCCAGAGGAAACCTACTGCGGCCAGGACAGCCGCCATCCCGCCCAACACGATGAGGTGCCATCGATGCGCCCAGTCCATGCTCGCCAGGATCAGCGCGGTGACGCACAGCCCGGCCAGCCCCACGAGCCACACCTGACCGGCTCGTCGGTGTCGCCGGCTGCCCTTCCGGGTCCGCGTCGCCACCACACCCGCCGTGACAGCAGCCAGGCCGCAGAGCACATGAACCCCGACGACTATGTCGACCACGCCACACCGCCCGATAAGTAGCTCCCCTATGCATAGGAACCCTACTGCTCGACTCGCACGGTCCGCCGGATTCGACCGAACTGGCACCCCGAAGGAGTAGCGTCGCTACGCATGCGAGCGGAGTCGCTCAAGGGGCACCTCGACGGGCTGCTCCTAGCCGTGCTGGAGCCTGGCCCCCTGCACGGCTACGCAGTGATCGAGGCGCTTCGAGCCGGCAGCGGCGGTCGCATCGATCTGCCTACCGGCACCATCTATCCCGCCCTGCATCGGCTGGAGCGAGCGGGGCTGGTGCGCAGCCAGTGGACGTCCGATACCGGGCGCCGGCGGCGCACCTATCAACTGACGCCTGCGGGGGCGCAGACGCTGGCCGCCGCCCGCGTCGGCTGGCAGGAGTTCTCCATCGCTGTCACCTCGCTGTTGACGGGGAGAGAATGCGCACCCGCGGGATAGCGGAGCCGGCTATCGAGGCCTACCTCCACGACGTCGATGTGCGGCTGATCGGCTCGCGCCGCACCCGCGCCGCCATCCTCGAGGAGCTCCGCGACGGCCTCCACACAGCAACAGCCACACGCCGCGCCCGCGGTGCGACACCAGACGCGGCGGTCGCCGCGGCGCTCGAGGAATTCGGCACCGCACACTTCGTCGCGAAAGCGTTCGCGGACGAGCTGGCCAACACCCACGCTCGCCGCGTCAGCCTGAGCTACCTGCTCACCGGCCCGTTCGTCGGCATCACCTGGCTCCTCCTGCTTGCGCCGCCCAACTGGTGGCAGCGCGGTCCAAGCGCGCTCTGGTCCTCGATTCCCGCCCTGCCGCTCACCATGCTCGGCTGCAGCGCGGGCGCGCTCGTGCTGGCCGGCACCGGTCGGCTCAGCCGCTGGATACATCCCACACCGCGCCACATGCTCGACATGACGTCGCTGCTCGGTCTGGCATGCATCGTCGGCGACCTCCTCGTCCTCGCTGCCCTCCCTCACCTCGCGGCGTCCACATCCGGCCATCCCGAGATCCTCACCGCGATGGCCGCAGCCGCCAGCCTCGTCCGGCTCGCCTACAGCATCGCCACCCTTCACCGCTGCCGCCGCGCACGGAGTGCCGTCACGACCTGAGGGCGCCCCCCGAGCAGGTCACCGTCCGCTGCGCGCCTGATGGCGGGGACGTTAGGTTGCGAATCTGTCCAATACAGTGACCACGCTGTTAGTTGCCTCGATGCGCCTTGCACAGAAGCGCCCACCGATCCGCGCGACGGTGCTCACCACTTAGGTGGGCGGCGGTGGCGTTTGTCCTCGCTCAGTAGTTTTGAGAGTGGGTCAGTCATTAGCGACTAAGTCATCTTGCGCATAGGTTTCTCGCACAGACTCAACGCTGCCCGCAGGCAGTAGTCGGCTCCGCAAGGGCGCTGCACCCAGATGGCTTCATCGGTCAACTGTCATCCGAGCACTTGACACCACAAGCCAAGTCGGCGGCACGGCGCACTCAGCTCGTGTGACAACCAGATCGCCGCAATCAGCCGCGGCCGTGGGGAACATCAGTGTTCATGCTGTGCCCTTGACGCCGCAGCTCCATTAGTGGACGCTAACCGTTAGTGGATGCTGACCGAGTGGGCGACGGCTGGAGCGCGCTGGCGGACGGCACGCGGCGCGCGATCGTGAGCCGCCTCGCGGAGGGGCCGCAAGCGGTGGGGCAGCTCGCTGCCGAGCTGCCGGTGACCAGGTCTGCGGTGTCCCAGCACCTGAAAGTCCTCAAGGATGCCGGCCTGGTCAGTGAGCGCGCGGTCGGAACACGACGGATCTACCGGCTCAATCCGACAGCAGTCGCCGCTTTGCGAGATCAGCTCGACACCTTCTGGCAGAGAGCTCTGGCCAGCTACGTGGATGTTGCCGAACAAGCGACAGAGGAGAGTCCATGACCGGAACCGAGGTCACTGTTGTCCGCAAGCAGGTCGTGGTCAACGCGGGGATCACACAGGCCTTCACCGCGTTCACCGAACGGTTCGGCGACTTCAAGCCGCCAGAGCACAACCTGCTCGCGGCCCCAATCGCAGAGACGGTGTTCGAGCCGCGCGTCGGTGGGCACATCTACGACCGTGCGATCGACGGCAGTGAGTGCCGCTGGGCACGGATCCTGGACTACGAGCCGCCGGACCGCGTGGTGTTCAGTTGGGACATCGGCCCGCAATGGCAGGTCGAGACCAACCCGGATCTCACGAGCGAGGTCGAGGTCCGGTTCGTCCCCGAGGGTCCGAACCGCACCCGCGTTGAACTTGAGCACCGTCACCTCGACCGACACGGTCCCGGATGGCAGTCGGTCAGCGAAGGCATCGACGCAGATCAGGGATGGCCGCTGTACCTGGCCCGATACGCCGCCCTGTTCGAGCCGGAGAGCTGAACGTCACCGATCATCGCCACGGCGGAAGTGGACCGCCCCGGCGCCGAGGTTTCGCCTACGCCACGAACCCGACTCGGTTCAGGGAGTGGCAGGCAGACGTCATCCACGGGCGCACGGGCCAGCCCGGTCGTCCGCGCGTAGGCACCGAATGCTTGAAGGGATCCGGTGACCGAGACCGGGTCCGGCCGACCATCACGGTCGACGTCGAGCGGCACGGTGTCGGCAAGGCCCTCGCAGCTCGTCGTCCACTGCCAGGCGCAGAAAGAAATGGCAGCCAACGTCACGAACGGAAACAGCACATCGAATCCCAGCAGCCGTCACACCGTGCAAGGACGGAGGTCGCGAGACAAAAGCGGTCCTTTGACCACCGGCTAGCTCGCGGTCGACCGTGCGCTCACCCGTAGAGTGCCCCTCGGGCCTGGACGGACGAGGTTTTCGACAAGCCCGTTCGTTCCAGCTCGGGGAGCACTCCCCACGTCCACGCATGGCTCTCTTGATCACACCGGCGTGAATGCGCCGGGCTAGGCGTAAACCGTGAGCACCAGAGCTGCGATCCAGAGGAGCGCGAGTACCTGCAGCACGCGGTCGCCGAGCGCGATCTCCTCGGGCGCGCCGCCGTTGCCCGAGTCGACGTCCACCGAGTACCGCAGCACGGCGATCACGAACGGCACGATCGAGATCACCGACCAGACGGTGTTGTGCTGCTCCACGCCGATGTCGAAGGCCCACAGGGAGTACGTGGTGATCAGCACCGTGGCCGAGAGCGCCCAGACGAACCGCAAGTAAGACGAGGAGTAGCTCTCGAGCGACTTGCGGATCTTGGCGCCGGTGCGCTCGGCCAGCATCATCTCCGCGTACCGCTTGCCGGCCACCATGAACAGCGACCCAAACCCGGCGACCAGCAGGAACCACTGCGAGAGTGGGATGCCGGTGGCTGCGCCACCCGCGATGGCACGCAGTAGGAAGCCGGACGCGACGATGCAGATGTCGAGCACCGGTTGGTGCTTGAGCCAGAAGCAGTACGCCAGCTGCACCCCGATATAGACCCCCACGACGATCACGAGGCTGACGTTGGCCAGCAGGCTCAGCGCGAGCGAGCCCAGCAGCAGCACGCCAGCCACGACCAACGCGAGCGGGGCGGGGACGATCCCGGCTGCAATTGGACGGTTGCGCTTCGTCGGGTGCACCCGGTCGGCCGCGACGTCGTTCGCATCGTTGACCAGGTAGATGCCGGACGCGGCGAGCGAGAACGCCACGAACGCAATCGCGAGGTTGATCGCGATTCCCTCGGTGAACAGGTCACCACCGACGAATGGCGCCGCGAGCACCAAGACGTTCTTCACCCACTGCCGCGGCCGCATCGTCTTGACCACGCCGCGAGCGACGCTGGTAGGCGTGCGGTGTGGCTGTGGCGCGAACGCCTGCGTGGGCACGTCGGTACTGGTCATCGGTCGCCCTTCCAGGAGAGACGGCGGACGGCGAGCAGGCGGCAGCACGATCGATCGCGTCTCGGCTGCGGCTCCGTCGTGCGGCATGACACCGGGCTACAGTCAGGCGGGGGGATCGCAGCAGAAATGACGAAGAGCTCAGCCACGAGCTGAACCTTTCTTGGGTCGGTTGGGCAGGTGGGGCTCCACGCGGCTCGGGCCACCATGGCCGCGAGCCGTCTGGGTGTTGCCATGTGGGGCGCGTGGGTTCATGGGTTGCCACGTGGGTTCTTGGAGTCGGGAGCGCTCCGACCCGCGGAGGCTGATGAGGAGCGGGGGGATTGGTTGAGGTCCCAGATCGCGCAGCCGTCCTGAGCGGAGGAGCGGATCTGGCTGGCGTTGTCGGCCAGCCAACTCGCCAGCGGCCCGCCAGACGGAACGAGCTGCGGATCGCCGACCACCAGGAACCCCGCCCCCGCGGCGCGCAGGCCCTCCACACTCCCAGGGTCGTGTTTGTCGGCGGGCAGGCTCCAGCCCCGCCTATCGGCGAGGAAAAACACGATCGGTTCCTGGTAGTTGTTGGTTACCCCGTCCTCAATCGTGCGGCTGGTGGTACTGACCACCACCAAGTCCCACGGACCCGACACCGCATCGAGCTGCGTCGCGCACGCCCCGAAGACTCCGGAGCGGTCCGACAATGACTGGATGAACACGTTCACCGCCTGGGCGCCCAACAGCACGGCCATCGCGGCACCGGTCACACCGATAATCGGAAGGCTCCATCGCCTACGGGCCCAATGCAATACCGGAGTGAATCCGGCGCCGATGGCGAGTGCCGCGTAGGGCAGCGAGTAGACGTGGTACTGGATCCCCAGATCGGTGCTGCTGTAGCGGCCCACCGCGAAGTAGTACACGGCCAACGCAATCACCCCGGCCGCGAGTAATGGCACGGTGAGAGACGTGCTCGAGCGGCGCCGCCACAGCCACACGGCGCCGAGGACCGCCAGTGGCACCCCGATCAGTCCGTAGATGAAAATCGCCTCGCTGCGGAAGTTGCCCACGTAAAAGCCGGGGCTCAGCCACAGCTCGAGGCTGCCCCACTTGCTGTCACCGCCAGAGATCACGCCGAAGGTGTTGCCGTAGGTGGCGTGCAGCCACGCCGCCTGGCGCAGCCACAGCACCGGCGCCACCAACGCCGCCAGGCCGGCCACGTACAGGGAGGGCCGGCGCAACCGGCCCCGGGCAGCGAAGCCCAGCCACAGCCCTAGGACCGCCCCAATGTGCAGCGACGTCGGCTTCACCAGCGCCGCCATCGAGGTCGCCGCCGCGGCCCACACCAAAAAGATGACCCGGTCCTCGCGCAGCCACCGACAGAACCCGAGCACGGCAAGCATGTAGAACGCCAACACCGTCGCCTCGGGCATGAACGCCGTCCCCCAGCGCATGAACGCCGGGGAAAGGAAGAACGCTGCCAGCGCCCACCGAGCCGCGGTAGCCGGCAGCAGCCGCCGAGCCAGGCCCCAGAACGCGGCCGCAGCTACCAGCATGAAACCCAACGAGATCAGCCGGCCCAACACGACATGTTCACCGAAGACGAGATACAGCACCGCGGTCAGCCACGGCAGCAGCTGGAACTCGGTCTCCACATATCCGGGGCCCGCCCCACCCCAGTTGATCTGCGGAAAAAAGATGTTCATGCCGTTTGTAGCGAAGTTGCGTGCGATAGTGGCAGTGTCACTCTGCCGCCAGATATCACCAGGATAGGTCAGCGGCCCAAACGCACGCACGACAGACAGCACGACCACGACCGCGACGATCGACAGAACCCACCACTGCAACGCTGGCAGTCGCGGACGAAGTTCGACGGTGTCAATTACCTCATCGGACGAACCCGTCCCGCAGGGCGTGCGGCGCGCGTGGCCGGGGTCGTCGACCATCGCCTCGTGGGTTGGACCCACACGTTCTTTGGCAGACACAGTTCAATCACCTTGCAGACAAGAGGAGGCGTCCAGCGCCTAAAGAAGGAAATGGCGCCTCAGCAGACCGT
This sequence comes from Pseudonocardia alaniniphila, assembly GCF_022524485.1. Lineage (GTDB taxonomy): Bacteria > Actinomycetota > Actinomycetes > Mycobacteriales > Pseudonocardiaceae > Pseudonocardia > Pseudonocardia alaniniphila. The sequence continues at coordinate 304,946 of NZ_JAKXMK010000004.1, read as the reverse complement.
CGGATACCGCGGATGCGTCGAAGACGCTGTCCGGACAGTGGAGCCAGCTATCCGTACGGCCTATGTCCGCAAGACGCAGAGCAGATAGGGAGGCGATTCCGGTGTGGCCTGATGGAGCACGGCGTGCCAGCCCCAGCCAGCCCCGGCGGAAGGCGCATCAACGTTCGCGTGGAGCACGGTGAGCCCCGGCATACCATCGAGCGCGGGTGCGGCCGACAGGACTATGGCGTCCAAACCATCGGCATGAGGATCGCAATCCGAATGCGGCGCAGCGACGGCGACGAGCCCCTCATACACAGCGGTGCCCGTCACGTCCACGAGCGGGTCGAGATCCGGGCCGCGTACCTCTGCGGTTGCCGTGACCGAGCCGGAGCCGGCCTCGCGTCGGCTCACCAGGGCGTCGGTATCGACGAACAGCGTCCGGGACCCGTCCTCAACGACGTCGGACAGATACTCGGCGAGAGGATCGGGTGCGGCTACTGCGTGGAGCAGATCGCTGAGCTGCGGCGTCGCGCTTCGCGCGTCAGCCGAGTGCGCCTCACTCGCGTCCTCGTAGCAGCAGCACAGAACCAGCAATCCACCGATCACTGCCACCACTGCCAGTAGGGCCAGGTGACGCAGACCTGAGAGGCCAGAACATGCAGGCTTCACCGGATCCGCAGCATGGCCGAGCGCGGCCATGTTCAGCTGCGCCGGCGCTCGGGTCACGGGCGGGAAGGTTAGAGAGCCCAAGTTGAAAGGACGCTGAGACCGGTCTGGCGGTCACATAGTGGCCGCCGGGGTCGCCGATGCCTGGCGCCCGGAAATCAGTGCGCCGGAGATGACCGCCCCGATCACAGCGGCGATGGCCGCGACGATGAACGCGGTGACGTAGCCGCCCTCAACCTGGGTGGCGAGGCTGGCTGCTGCGATGCTTGAGGTCACCGCGGCGCCGATGGAGGCGCCGAACTCGTGGAAGGTGGAGACGATCCCCGACGCGATGCCGGCCTCATGTGGGGCGACCTGCCCGAGTGCGGTGGCGGAGGCGACCACGAACAGGGTGCCGATCCCGGCCGATCCGACGCTGACGCCTAGGACCACGCCGACGGTGCTTGGCAAGATCGCGGGGATCGCGAGGCCTGCTGCGGCGATGATCAGACCGATGATCGCCAGGACCCGCCCGCCGAATCTGCCGATGATCCGGCCGCCGAGCTGAGCGCCGATCATGGTCGCGATCGCCACCGGTAGGAACAGCAGCCCGGTGACCAAGGGCCCGAGACCGGCGTGGTTCTGCAGGTAGAACGAGCCGAGGAAGAACACCGCCACCATCAGCGCGGTCGCGATCGCGATCACGAATGTGCCCGCCATGACCGGGCGCCGAAACAGCAGTCCGAGGTCCATCAACGGCGCTGCCGCCGCGCGCTGCCGCCAGGCGAACAGCATGTAGAACACGATGCCGATCGCGAAGGTGATCAGCGTCTGCGGTGCGAGCCATCCGGCTTCGCCGGCGCCGATCATCGCAAAGATCACCGACCCGGTCGCCGCGGTCACCAGCAGGGCCCCGAGCACGTCCGCGCTGCGCCGCTCGCCGCTCTCAACCGGCTGGAGCGTCGGCAACTGGCGGGTCAGGATAATGAAGACGATCACGCCTATCGGCACGTTGATGTAGAACACCCACGGCCAGCCGGGGCCGGCTGCGAGCAGGCCGCCGACGAGCACGCCGACCGCGGCGCCGCCACCGCCGAGTGCGGACCAGATCCCGAGTGCCTTGTTCCGCTCATCGCCGTCGAACATCCGCACCACGACCGACAGCGCCGACGGTGACAGCATGGCCGCGCCGAGGCCCTGGCCGACCCGGCCGGCCAGCACCATGAAGCCATCCTGAGCGGCCCCGGTGATCAGGGACGCGACGGTGAAGACGGCCAGGCCGAGCATCACCATCGTCTTCGGGCCGATCAGGTCGGCGATCCGCCCGCCCAGCAGCATCAGGCCGCCGAAGGTGAGCGTGTAGGCGCTGACCACCCACGTAACCGTCTGCCGGTCCAGGCCCAGGTCGGCGCCCATCAGCGGCAGCGCCACCGCCACCACGGTCACGTCCAAGATCAGCATGAACTGCGCGATCCCGAGCAACGCCAGCGTCTGCCAGCGTCTGGGGTAGCCGCTCATGGCTCCTCCTTCAACATAAGTCGCGCACGTGTGTACGAGTTGGAACCGCTAGACTAACTCAAGCAGTCCCGTACGAGTTGTGAGGTGTGCGATGGCGGCGATGAAGGCCGGTGCGACCAACGGCGGCGCTCGACGCTCATTGGCAGGCGGGCGCAGGGCGGCGAATGCACGGGCCGATGCGCAGCGGAACCGGGCGGCGATCCTGCAGGCCACGGTGGATGCGCTGCGGAATGATCCTGACGCGTCGGTTGCGCAGATCGCCGCCGAGGCCGGAGTGGGCCGCATGACGCTCTACGGCCACTTCCGGACACGACCAGAACTGATCGAGGCCGCACTCGTCGACAGTCTCGCCCGCGGCGATACCGTCCTGCAGGATGTGGACCTGGACGGAGACGCCCGTCAGGCGTTCAGCCGCCTGATCGCCTCGAGTTGGATGCTCGTCGACCAGTCCCGCGCACTGCTTGCCGCAGCGCAGAAGGAGCTGCCCCCGGCACGCATTCGTGAGCTCCACCAGAAGGCCGAAGTTCGCGTCCGTGGCCTGCTGGAACGGGGGCAGCGAGAGGGCACATTCCGCACCGACCTCCCTGCGAGCTGGCTGCTCGCCACGACCCACCTGGTGATGCATGGCGCCGCGGACGAGATCGCCGCCGGTCGCATCGCAGCCGAGGACGCACCGCACGTCATCGACGCCACCTTGCAAGCCGCCTTCACCAGACCCACACAGAGCTGACCCAGCGCGGGACACCCGCTCAATGGCGTGGGACAGTGCGAGTCTGAAGGGCAACCTGAGCTCGGCCCCTGGGACCCGGCACCGGTCCTGATTTAGTGGCGAGCCGCCCGGGCGACTGTGCCTGATGCCGCAGCGCGCTCACCCTTCACCCGACACGCGCGGCGAGCTGCGCACAGAGAGCCCCGGCTGCTTCGAAATCGTATGCCTGCCGTCAGACAGCTCCCGCAATGGCGGTGGCGGCGAATCCGGCCGCACGGCCGGCGGCTGTTTGGGCGGCCGGGCACAGTTGGCATCCACTCCTGGACCGCCAGGGGCGGGACGGGGCAACACGGTTCATGGCGCGGGAGAGTTTGAGATAGCCCTACAAGAGCGCGGGGCGAGTGGACCATGGTGCTGGCGCCGCCGTGTCGGTCGATGATCCTGGCGAGCAGGATGCGGGATGTGGACGGTGCCTGATCGGGTTCGAGTGGGACGAGGCGTTGCATCGGAGTTTCTTCCGGCAGTGGTGAGCGGCACGCCGGGCCGACGGCGATGGTCGCAGGCCCGGCGGTCGCTAGGTGTTCCTATGCCGCGTCACGCGGTCGAATCGGCCGGTTGCACCTGCCTGTGAGCGCTGGGCGCACCGCGCAGGGTGAACCCGGCAAGTACCGCGCCGGCGGCGGCGATCACGGCGGCGCCGACGAACGCCGCGGAAAAGCCGTCGGTCAGCTGGGGTAGGTCATCGAGGGCGCCGGCGCCCTGGCTGGTGGCCAGCGCGGTGATGGCAGCGAGCCCGAGTGCTGAACCGACCTGGTAGCTGGTGTTGACGATTCCCGAGGCGAGGCCGCCTTCCTCGGGGCGAGCCGCTGAGATCGCGATGCCGAGGCTGGGAATGAATGCCATCGACATGCCCAGCGCCGCGACGATCGAAGCCGGTAGTACGTCGACCCAGAAGTTTCCGTCGGGCCGGATGAACGCCATCCACGCCATTCCGACGGCCAGTACGGCGAGCCCCGTGACGGTCATTGCCTTCGGGCCGAACCTGGCGATCAGCCGCGGTGCCAGCGCGATCATTCCGAGCATGATCACGATGGTCATCGGCAGGAGCGCGGCGCCGCTGGGGAACGCGGTGTAGCCCAGCACCTGCTGCAGATAGAGGTTGAGGAAGAACCACATCGGGATCCACGCCGCGCCGAGTAGCAGCTGTGCGACGTTCGCCGCGGCCAGGTTCGGCGCCCGGAAGATGCCCAGGCGCATCAGTGGCTCACGGCGCCGAGCCTGGATCGCCACGAAGATCCCTAGCAGGACCACGGCCGCGCCGAGCGTAAGCAGGGTCGAGGCCGAATCCCATCCTGTTTCCGGTGCTCGGACGATCCCGTACACCGCGAGAGCGAGACCAACCGTGACCGTCAGTGCACCGCCGATGTCGATCGAGCCGCGTCGTGCGCCGCCCGCGGGCATCAAGGCGGGGGTGACGGCGAGGATGACCAGGGCGATCGGCACGTTGAGGTAAAACACCCATGGCCAGCTGAGATACTCGGTGATCACACCGCCGAGGAACACCCCGGCCGTGCCGCCGGCCGGTGCAGCGGCCCCGTAGAGGGCCAGCGCCTTGGTCAGCTCCTTCGGCTCGGATCCGAACAGCATCATCAACAGCGACAGCGCGGCGGGCGCGATGAGCGCAGCACCCGCACCCTGGACTGCGCGTCCGGTCAGCTCCCAGCCGGCCGTGCCGGCCGCACCGGCAACGATCGATCCGACGAGCAGAACGGCCCATCCGGCGTTGAACACGTTACGAGCGCCGAACAGGTCAGACAGCCGCCCGCCCAGCAGCAGCAGGCCGCCGAACGCGACCACGTAGGCGTTGAACACCCACGACAGGCCCTCCGGCGAGAAGCCCAGGTCAGCCTGCATTTTCGGCAGAGCGACGCCGATGATCGAGGTGTCCATGATGACCATGAACTGCGCGGCAGCAATCACCCCAAGAGCCCACCGCCGCCCGGCGGGCGACGAGGCCTTCGTCTTCGACATCTCATTACTCCATACCTGTAGGGGGTATCTTGCCGCGGCGGACGCTAGCACCGTTGACGGCGGGCGACACGATGTTCACTCGTATTGCCTAATACCCCCTAGGGGTACAGCACCGTCATGGTTCAGCACCGGACGTGCCGCGATCTCTCAGTTGCCGGCGACCGCGTGGCCGGCTTCCTCGACAACCTCGCACGGCGCCGTCAGCGACTGGATCCGTGCCGGTCACCGATCAATCGGCCGGCGGCGACGTCATCGGCGACGTCGGTGACTCCGGGATCTTGGTGATTCAGCCGTCGCCGGACCGGCGCAGTGGTCGCAGGTCATCCCCTGGACGGTTCAGTGCTGCTGGACTCCGGGGTGGGTATCGAGGCAGCCGCCTAATGACGACCGTGGCGCTCGCCGCCGCTGTGATGCCCGCCACCATCACCCGCGGCCGAGCGAACCCGCTTGCCTTTGATACCCCCGGTGGGTATATATCGATCACGTTCTTCAACGGAGGTCTCTCATGGACAGCCACGACCGTCACGACCCGCAGGCCGGGCACGTGATAACCGGCCAGAAACAACCTGCACCGGCCGAGGCTGCGGGGCACGAAGACCACGCGGGACACGGCGATCACGCCGCGGTGTTCCGCGACCGGTTCTGGGTGAGCCTGGCCCTGGCGGTGCCCGTGGTGTTCTCCAGCCACATGGTCGCCGACCTGCTCGGTTACCACGTCCCAAGCTGGGCCGCGTGGATGGCGCCGGTACTCGGCACGGTCCTGTTTTTCTACGGCGGGTGGCCGTTCCTGACCGGCGCGGTCGGCGAACTCCGTGGCCGCCGCCCGGGGATGATGACCCTCGTCGCACTGGCGATCACCGTGGCCGCGGTCGCGAGCGCGCTGACCACGCTGGGCGTTGGCGGGCTGATGCTCGACTTCTGGTGGGAGCTCGCGCTCCTAATAGTGATCATGCTGCTCGGGCACTGGCTGGAGATGCGGGCGCTGGGCCAAGCCTCCGGAGCCCTGGAAGCGCTGGCCGAACTGCTGCCCGACACCGCCGAGCGGGTCGACGCCACCGGCACCGCCACGCCCGTCCGGTTGAGCGACCTGCAGGTCGGCGACGTGGTGCTGATCCGTTCCGGCGCACGGGTGCCGGCAGACGGGCAGATCTCGGACGGATCGGCCGAGATGGACGAGTCGATGGTCACCGGCGAGTCCCGTCCGGTGCTGCGCGGCGCCGGGGACCGTGTGGTGGCCGGGACGGTCGCCACCGACTCCGCGATCCGTGTGCGCGTGCAGGCGGTCGGCGACGACACCGCGCTGGCCGGAATCCAGCGCCTGGTCGCCGAGGCGCAGGTCTCGAAGTCCCGCGCCCAGGCCCTCGCCGACCGCGCCGCGGCAGTGCTGTTCTACTTCGCCGCCCTCGCCGGCGCGGTCACCTTCACGGTGTGGTCCGCCCTCGGGGACCTGACCGCGGCCGTCGAGCGCACCGTCACCGTGCTGGTGATCGCGTGCCCGCACGCGCTGGGCCTGGCCATCCCACTGGTCATCGCGATCTCGACGTCCGTCTCGGCGCGGGCCGGCATTCTGGTCAAGGACCGGCTCGCGCTGGAACGGATGCGGTCGGTGGACGCGGTGCTGTTCGACAAGACCGGCACCCTCACCCGAGGTGAGCCCGCGGTCGTCGCGGCGCTGCCGGTCGCCGGCGTCACCGATGCCGAGCTCCTTGGCGCGGCCGGCGCCGCCGAGTCCGACTCCGAGCACCCGCTGGCCCGCGCCATCGTCACGGCGGCGCGCGCAGCAGGCGACATCCCGGAGGCCACCGGCTTCCGCTCGCTGACCGGGCGGGGCGTCCGCGCCACGGTCGACGGCCGCGACGTCGCCGTCGGCGGGCCCGCGATGCTCCGCAAGCTCGACCTCGCGGCGCCTGCCGAACTCGCCGAACCGAGTGCAGTGTGGGCGGCGCGTGGCGCGTCGATGCTGCACGTCGTGCGCGACGGGCACGTGCTCGGAGCGCTGGCGCTGGCCGACGAGATCCGGCCCGAGTCGCGCGAGGCCGTACGGGAGCTGCATGCGGCCGGGGTGCGGGTCGTCATGATCACCGGGGACGCACGGAACGTGGCCGAGGCGGTCGGCGCCGAAATCGGCGTCGACGAGGTGTTCGCCGAGGTGCTACCCGCCGACAAGGACGCCACCGTTACGCAGCTGCAGGCCCGCGGCCTGCGGGTCGCCATGGTCGGCGACGGTGTGAACGACGCGCCAGCCCTGGCCCGGGCCGACGTGGGGATCGCGATCGGCGCCGGTACCGACGTCGCGGTCGAGTCGGCCGGAGTGGTACTGGCCTCCGACGACCCGCGCGGAGTGCTCGCCACCCGTCGGTTGTCCGAGGCCGGGTACCGCAAGATGTGGCAGAACCTGGCCTGGGCCACCGGCTACAACGTGCTGTCGGTGCCGCTGGCCGCCGGGGTGCTCGCCGGGGTCGGGTTCGTCCTGCCGGTAGCCGTAGGCGCCGTGGCAATGAGCCTGTCCACCGTGGTGGTCGCGCTCAACGCTCAGCTCCTGCGCCGAGTCGACCTACACCCCACTCCTCCAGCCCAACCGATCGCATAGCCATGCCGCCGGTGCGGCATCCGGCCGCACCGGCCGGACGGCATATTCGAGTAGGTGGCGCAGGTGACGGTCGGACGTCCAAAAGGGTGCGCGCTGCCACCCGCGCGCGATGGGAGGCGTCGTGGTGGGGGTGTTCGCGCTCGGCGGGTACGGGCCGGTCGGCGCCACGGTGATCGCGGAGCTGAGGTAGCGACGTCACTCGCCCATACATTGTCGAGATGGCCAGTCGGGAGCAGTGCGGGATCCGCCACTGCCCCCGGCTGAACCGGGACAGCCGGTGAGATCAGAGCGTCGGCAGCAATTGCTGCATGCGGTTGATCTCTGCGGTCTGCGTGGTAACGATGCTCGAGGCGAGGGTTTTCGCCTGCTCGTTCATGCCTTCGGACAGCTCTTGCTGTGCGTCCGTGACCGCGCCCTGGTGGTGGGCGATCATCATCTGCAGGAACATCCGGTCGAAGTTGGTTCCGCTGGCACTGCTGAGCTGGGTCATCTCCTCAGGGCTCATCATCCCGGACATGTCGGTCATGTCGCCGTTGCTCATGCTGCTGTGGTCCATGCCGCTCATGGCATCGTCCTGCGGTACCTGAGCTCCCCAGGCCTTGAGGAACCCGGTCATGGTCTGAATCTCGGGGTCCTGCTCGTTCTTGATCTGTTGTGCGAGCGCCTTGACGTCTGGGTTCTGGGCGCGGCCGGTGGCCATTTCAGCCATTGCGATCGCTTGACGGTGGTGCGGGATCATCATCTGCGTGAAGTGGACGTCGTTGTCGTTGAACTGCTGGCTCGGCTGCGCGGCGGTCGAGGCGGCGCCAGCTGGTGAGTTCGGTGTCGAGGGGGTGTTGCCGCCGCAAGCGGCCAGCGTGAGAGACAGCGCGAGTGCGGCGACCGTTCCGGCGGCGCGCACGGCGAACTGGTTAATCGGCATGAAAGCTTCCTCTGGGTGTGCGGAATCTAAGGGGCGGCGGCCCGGGATGCGCCGGGCGCGCTTCTCCTCAGTTCCGGAACACACACAGGGATAGGAACAGCGGCCGGGGCGGAGCTCTCGCTGCTGCTGCGGTGGACCAGCGACGGGTGGCGTTGGCTATCCAGTCGGGTCCGCGCCAGGATCGGAGGAGCGCGAGAACGACTGCGGCAAGCAGACCCAGCAGAACGGCCAGACACGCCGCCATCAGGTCGTGCCCATCGTGCTGATTGCCCGGCGTCAGGACCACGTCGTCGCTGAGCCGAGGAAGCAGATCGACGGGCACAGCATGGGCTGCCGGCATCGCGTTCTGTCCTTGGCCATGAGCAGGCACAGCGGGCACAGTCGGCGGCTCGTGGGTTCCTGGTGCCATCGTCACATCGAGCGCGCTTTGATGCTGCCCGGCGGGGTCGGTCGATGCGAGCCCGTGCATCGCGACGATTCCGGCGAGGGTGAACGCGAGCACGATCAGTCGCCACGCGGACAGACGCGTGGCCGCTGGCCGTGCTGCTCCCTCACCCATCGCGTCCCATGATGCCCGACGGTCGCGACGATGCCGATGACGGTTCGAAGCGTGGACCAGCGTTCACTCGGCCGTCGGCGACGGTTCGAGCGCGGGAGAGCCTGGATTACTCGCGGCTCGGTCCGCCGGTCAGCCGAGTTGATCAAAGTGAGGCAAGGAGCTCGCGGCAAGCCGCCTCACAACGCCGACACTCGTCGGCAGTGCTCCATCCCGATCTCTGCGTGCCGCGCGCACTCGTCGCCACAACTACTGCACGCCTGTGCGCACGCCTCGAACCGCTTGGAACCGGCTCTCGCAGTGGTTCCTGCTGGTCGCCGGGTGTTGGCGTGTCGACCCGGGCGAGGGTCTCGGCGCTCACCCGGCCTTCCTGCCGTGCCGCTTCGCTGACGTCGACGTGCCGCCGGAGCCGGCCGCGTGTCGAGCGATAGCCTGCTCGGCCTCCACGGCGATCGTCACGTCGGCGATGTCTCCCAGCGGTACAGCGGCACCAGCCGGCAGCGTCGCGCGGGCCCATGTCTTGGTGATCGCCGCAGGGCTCGACTGGCGCGCCCCGATGCCCCGCTCCCCGATCTCCCCGCGCTCCCGTGCCGCAGCTGCTGCCCTGATCAATACCCTGAGGCTCCGGCCGGGCGTCGGCCTGTCAGCACGGTCGCCGCACCGGCGGCCGGAGAGAGCGAATGCCAGCGAGGTTTCGCTCTCACGGCCCCGCGTCGGGTGGGTATTCGAACGTGGAGGTGATCAGGTGGTTGGGGGTGGTCGCCACCTCGTGCAGGATCCGATGATCGGGGCCTAGCGACAGGCGGATGGCGATGCCGCCGGGGAACCCGAGTCCGATCTCGGTCTCCTCGGGTCGGCTGGTCAGGATCACTGGCTTGCCGCCGCCGCTGCCGTAGGGCTCAGTAGCGAGGTAGTCCGTACCGCTGAAGGACAACGGGGTTTCCGCGCCGGGGTCGCCGGTGTAGTTGCTGGTTACGGCCTGGTGCACGGTCATCTGCTTGACCCCGCGCATGGCGACCAGCACGGCGGGTAGCAGGGTCGGGTCGCTCGTCGCCGGCCATGGGATGTCCAGGGTGGCGGCGCCGCCGGACCAGGGTGCTGCGGCGACGGTCAGCCGTAGCTGGTTGTTGCCGGGCTGCCAGGTCACCGGGCTGGTGAAACAACCCGGCCCGCAGCCCCGCAGCGTGAGTGCGGCAGGGGCGGCTCCTGGTGCGGTGAGCAGCGCGCTGATCCGGTAGTCCGCCGGCGCTGCGCCGTCGCCGTTGGCGCCACCTTGAGCGACAACGGGGGTGTTGTTGTCTGAGCCGGTATGGGCGGGGCCGGTGTCGTCGGTGCCCAGGTCGTCACGGTCGGGGCTGCTCATGCGGATCACGAGCTGCCCAGCGCTGGCGCTGGCGTTCACGGTGATCTGCCCGGCGAGGGTGCCGACCGGCACGACCGGCCCGACCGGCGGGGGTGGCGCGGCGAGATCGGTGCTGGTGGGGCCAGCCGGCGTCACGGAGACGAGCACCGCGGTGGCGGCGAGGACCCCGACCAGTCCGGCGGCCTCGACCCGGACAGCGCGCCCCAACGGTTGCCCCGCCGCGGCACGGACGGAGTGCCGTAGGCGGCGGCGCGCCAGCGTGGCGATCGCGAGGACCACTGCGACGAGGGTGATTTTGCCCAGCAGCACCAGCCCGTATGCGGTGGTGATCAGTGACGCGGGTGTGGGGAGCACGATGATGGCTTCGGCGGTGCCGGTGGCGACCACCACCGCGACCAGGATCAGCGCCAGGCGGGCGTAGTCATGGATCAGTAGCCGCGTCCAGCCGACCCGGTCGCGCCAGCGGTGGGCGACGCGCAGCACGTGCACGAGGGCGCCAATCCAGATGCCGGCGGCGAACAGGTGGGCGATGGTCAGCGCGGTCCCGAGGATCGGGCTGTCCTCATGCGGATGGGCCCGCAGCCCCTCGGCGGCCACCACGGCCAGCAGAGCGACCGCGACGCTGGTCCGCACGATCGGGCCCTGGTGATGACGGCCCAGACCAGCGAGGGCAGCCGTGAGGGCGAACGCGAGGATCTCGACCCCCAGCACCCGCCCGGGCCCGGTGCTGACCAGCTGCCCCAGGTTCAGCCCGACTTGCGCGGCGGCGAGCACGACCGCGGCCACCGCGCCCAGCCCGGCCCCGACAATGGTCAGTGGCCGTGGCCGTGCGGCCCGGTCGGCGTCCACCTCGTGGAGCACGCGGCCGGTGAACCGGTCACCGACCACCCCTCCCAGCGCAAGGGCCAGCCCGGCGAACAGTGCCCAGCGGGCTACGACCACGACCGGCGACTCCACCGCGGCGCCGCCGGACCCGCCGGCGGGAGCGATCGCGCCGGGCCCGACGGTGAAGGTGATGGTTCCCGACACCAGATCGCCGTCATCGGCGGTGACCTCCCAGCGGATCCGGTACCCCCCGTTCGCCAACTGTGCAGGCACCGGGGCCGAGAGCCGTCGTCCCCCCAGCGACAGCATCGCGGGCCCAACCGAATGGGGGGCGCCAGCGGTATCGGTCAGCTCCATCGGGGTGGCGCCGATGGTGACGGATTGGTCGAAGTCCAGGCTCAGCGCGGTTGGCGAAGTGGGCACCGCGTAGCCGTCAGGTGGGGTGCTCGCGAGCAGGTACGCGTGCGCGGACGCGGCGGGGGCGGGCAGCGCCAGCCACAGCAGCGCAACAAGCAGCCCGAGTAACACGCTGCGCGGCCGGCGCGTTCGGCGACGACTATCGGGGAAGAAATCGGCTGCTGCTGTGGACATCAGTTGCGGACTCAGGGCCGCCGCTCCGCATCTGCTGGCATCTCGTGTCGATGATGAGGCTGGTAGGCGAGTGGAGCGTCACGCTCCGCGGGCCGCTCGATGAGCTGGCAGCCAGGTTCGGCCGTCCAGGCCGTACCCACGCTGAATCCACGCGCCCGGCCATGGCCGTGCCTGCGCGCGCTGAGCACGGGGCGCACGCAGAACACGTACGCCGCGGAGATCACCAGCACCGCAACCACCCCAGAGAACAACACGGCGATCACCACGGAGAACCAGCCCGACACTACGAATGTCCTGATGTGGACTGCCCGGCCCGATCGGCCTTGAGGATGTCGATCTCCGCGCGCAACGCGGCGAGCTGCTGCTCGGCGCTGGCGTCGTCGGGCCTGCGGCGCTGCCCGCGCATCATCATCCACATCATCACGCCCATCCCGACCGGACAGGCGAGTACGGCCACTCCGTACAGCAACGACTGCATGGTCCCCCTTCAGGAGAAATGGCGGCCCCGACACCACGGTCTTCTACTGCCTCCGTACGGAGACAGTAGTTAGTTCTCGGGCCGATCGCCATGTCACCCGCCCGCACCTGCGCGGAGACCGAGCTGGCACGGATTGATCGGCAGTGGCGAATAAGCGGGCCGCGAGGCGTACGAGGTACCTCGTCGCGCAGCTCCAGGCACAGGTCAGGCCAGGGTCACGTGAGGCGCGCTCGTCTCCTTTACAACGGGGTGGTGAAGCCGCCGATGGGGGCGCGCAGCCACGCGATGAACAGCCCCCACAGCCCGGTGACCAGCAGCAGCCCGACTGCCAGGAGCATCACGCCGCCGGCGAGTTGGATGATGCGGGTGTGGCGGCGTAGCCAGCCGGTGGCACGTACCGCCCAGCCCGCGCCCACGGCGAGCGCCACGAACGGCAGGCCGAGCCCGAGGCTGTAGGCGAGCACTAGCAGCAGCCCGCGCGGGGTGGTCGGTCCGACCTGGGTGCCGGCGGCGAGGGCGAGGACCCCGGTGAGGGTGGGTCCCAGGCACGGGGTCCAGCCCAGCCCGAATACCGCGCCCAGCACCGGGGCGCCCCACAGTCCGCGCTGGGGCCGGTGGTGGATCCGCACGTCGCGCTGCAGTGGTGGGATCAGCCCGAGGAACGCGAACCCCATCGCGATCGTGACGACCCCGCCCAGGCGCTCGAGCAGTTGCTCGTTGAGCACGAGCAGGTCGGACAGTCCCAACACGCTCATGATCCCGGCCGTGAACACTGCGGTGAACCCGGCGACGAACAGCAGCGCTGCGACGACCAGGCGGGCACGTTCGGTCCGCCGTATCCGGACCGTCGGCGATGCGGCGCCGAGCCCAGGATCCCCGGTCGAGCCTCCACCGCCGATGCTCGCCGCGGAGGGGCGCGGATTGGTGCTTGGCGTGGCGCCGGCTAGTCCGGCGAGGTAGGCGAGGTAGCCGGGGACCAGCGGGATACAGCACGGGGAGGCGAACGACACCGCGCCCGCGACGGCCGCGACCAGCACCGCGATCAGCAGGGGGCCGGAGATGGCGAGCTCGGTCAGGCCATTCACGGCGCCGCTCCGCTCACCGGTCCAGGCCGTGGTGGATCAGCGGGTTCGGCGGCGACCCGCTGAACCACGGGCATCAGCTCCGCCACCCGCAGCGCAGTGAGGAGCACCGCGGCCACCCGGTGCCGGCGGTCGAGAACGACGGTGGAAGGCACTGTGTTGCGGGGGAAGCCCTCCAGCGCGAACAGGGACCGAGAGGGGCTGTCGAAGATCGATGGGTAGGTAATGCCGTGCTCGCGGACGAAGTCGGCGGCGGCGTCGCGGTCGTCGCGCACGTCGATGCCCAACAGAGTGACCCCTGAGGCGTGGGTCTGCTCGTAGGTCTGCTCCAGCCCCGGGGCCTCCGCCCGGCACGGGCCACACCACGAGCCCCAGACATTTAGCACCACAACCTGGCCGGGGAAGTCGTCGATGCCGATCGTGTGGCCGGGTTCAAGCAGGCTGTCGCCCGACAGCCCATGGACGGTCCCACGGATGGCCGGCGGGTCGTAGAAGATGCGGGATTGGCCGCCGGGCGCGACGAAGGTGAAGTCGTCGCCGGTGGCGACAGCGTTTTTGCTGGTCGCGCATGCCGCTAACGTCACAATGAGCAGCGCAGCCGCGACCACCAGCCGACACCGCCGCACTGTCGCAGAGGGAGAGCCGGACCCTGTCGTGCGCGGGCGCGAAGCTATCGGATGACGCACTGGTCCGAGCCCCGGCGGGTCACCGTGTGGTCCGGGTCAGGTGGCGACGCAGCCGGCGTTCCGAGAGCCGCCCGTAGCTGAACATCTGTCCGTCGAGCAGGATCCCGGGGGCGAACAGCACGCCATGTTGCGCGGCCAGATCGCGCCCGTCGGGGCTGGCCAGATCGATGTGGCGCACCGATAGCGGGTGATCCCGCCCGACCCGGGCCAGGACCTCGGCGGCGAGTTCGCAGAACCGGCAGTCGGGTTGAGTGAGGACTGTGACTTCGACCGTTGTCCCGGTCATCTCCTGATCGTTGGTCACCGGCCCGGGCATCGCGGTCACGAGCCCGCTCGGGCTGCGCGCTCGTCAGCGATCAGCTGTTCAGGTGCCACGTACATGGTGAACCGGGGCGGGCCGCCGTAGTCCGCGCGCCACCGGATGATGCCGTCGGGCCCGACGAGCACGAAGGTGTGCCCGTCGCTTGAGCTGCCCATCATTCCGTACCGGTTGGCCTGGTACTGGGTGGAGACGCGCAGGTCGGAGTCCACGAGGGCGGGCTCGGTCAGGCCGTCGTCGTGCATCTTCTGCGCGACGAGGTCCTGGGGGCCGGTGGTGATCGTCAGCAGCTGATCTGCTCCCATCGCGGCCAGGGCGGCGGGATCTTTCTGCAGGTCGCGGATTTGATCCCAGCACGGCTGGCAGCCCAGCCCCTCGTGGAAGTACAGCAGGACCGTCTTCCCGCGGTAGTCGCTCAGGCGCGTGGTCGCAGGCGTCCCACCCGTGCCGGCGGGCGCGGTCACGTTGGGCAGCAGGAAATCCGGGGCGACCGCGCCAATCCCGGGCGAGCCGACGTCGTAGCGGTCACTTGCTGCGCCCGTGGCAGTGCCGGTGTTCGCGCGGTAGATGGCGAACAGCGCTACCACAACCAGCACCGCTACCAACGCGACTGCGATCGGGAGCGGGGAGCGGCGCGGCGTACGGAGTGCCGTCCTACTCGACCCGCTGGCTCCGGATTTGGCAGTTTTAGATCTGGCTGCGGTGTTGGTTCGGGCCTTCGACCGGTCCCCGCTCACTGGGTGTCCTTTCCTGTAGCCGTATCGGCCGCCGAGGGCATGGGCAGTTGCGGGTCGGCGGGCCCGGGATCTGTCCACGTCGCCGCGGGTCGTGCGCGCAGCAGATGGCGGGCCAGCAGGACGACACCCGCGGTCAGTGCGACTGCGACCGCCCAGCCCGGCATCCAGGACAGCGCGTGTGTGGTGAGGGTGACGATGTGCTGCAGCCAGGCGGAGAAGCGGGTCTGCCACCCGCCGGTGTCCATGCCCGGTCCGGTGAACGCGACCACGATGCTCAGCGCACCCATGCCGATCATCAGCAGTCCGCTGGCCAGCGTGCCCAGTGGCAGCCGCCGTGACCAGCCGCCGAGCTGCAGGTGTACCGAGCGGGCAGTGAGCATGCGGGTCGCGCGGTCGCGGCGGCGGTCCCACAACAGCCCGGCAACGGCCAGCGGCGCGACCATGCCGGCCACGTAGGTCAGCCCGATGGCGAGCGCGGTGGGGAACGACGCCGTTGCTCCGGCCAGCACTGCGACCCCGGCCAGCACCGGTGCGCAGCAGGCGCTGGCGATCCCCGAGAACGCGCCCAGCAGGTACGCCGACCCGAAGCCACCACCCGCCGCGCCTCGGCCGGCGGGCATGGGCAGCTTTAGTGCCCGGCCGCCCAGCACAGCGACCCCGCCCACGCCCATCAGGACGCCACCGATGAGGTAGATGACCAAGTGCTGATTGACGAACAGCCTGCTCAGCGCGGCGGCGCCCAATCCGATGGGCAGGATCACCGTGGCGATCCCGCCGCCGAAGACCAGCGTCGCGGGTAACACTCCGCCGCGGTGACGGAACCCGGTCGCCAGGTATGCGGGCAGCATCACCGACACACAACATGGGGCCAGCAACGCCACCACCCCACCCAGAAACGACACCAACAGCGTCGTCCCCACCAGCAGCTCACCCATTGCCGCGCTCGCCTATAGCCATTCGGCCCCACTTCCACCACGACCCATCTACTGCCTACGTACGGAGACAGTAGCAACGGATCAGAGACAACGGCGACTAGTCCTGGCGAGCGCGACTCGCTCCCGATGTGCGCGCAGGGCCGCGCCATGCCCCGCTGGAACACCTAAGCGTGAGATGACGGGCACGCCTCGGGTTATCGCCACCAGGTGAGGGCGGACAGACGCCGCTCGTACTCCGCGTCGTCGATCTCGCCGGCGGCGAAGCGGCGGCGCAGCAACTCGCGCGCGGGATCGCTGTCCACAGGGCCGGTGCCGAGGCGGTTCACGTCGCCACCTTCGGTGCGCAACCCGCGGACCAGCCAGACGCCGACCAGTGCCAGCACCGCCACGACCGTCAACATGACCATGAGTCCCGACAGGCCCATGCCGACCGAAATCCCGCACATCATCCCGTCCTCATCTGTGATCTCGTTCTGTCGGTCGACGCCCCGAACCTCAAGGCGGCGGGTGGCATCGTCGACAGGCTCGACACCCCCGAACCTACGCTCTCCGTACGGAGGTAGTAGCTCGATCTATGCTGGATCGGGTGGGCGCGGTCGATGTCGTGGAGGTGGCATGCGCGGGTTCGGTGAACTGGAGGCGGTCGTGATGGACCGGCTGTGGGCCATGGGCGGGTCGGGCACGGTGCGCGAGGTGCTCGAGCAGCTGCAGCGGGACCGCTCGATCGCCTACACGACGGTGCTGTCCACCATGGACAACCTGTACCGCAAGGGCCACCTGACCCGGGTGCGGGAAGGGAAGGCCCACCGCTTCCACACTGTGGTCAGCCACGCCGAGCACACCGCCGCGTTGATGCGCCAGGCCCTGGACACCGATACCGACTCCGAAGCGGTGCTCACCCACTTCGTCGGTGAGATGTCCGATGACGAGTTGACCCGGCTGCAACAGGTCCTGGGCCGCCGCGCCGGTGGAACGCCGCGATGAGCCTGGCCGTCTGCTTTCTCGCCTATGCCGTGGTGGTGATGGTCATCGGGCCATCGCTGCTGGTCCGAGCCACACGTTCCGGGATCGCACCGCGACTGGGGATGGCGGCGTGGATTGCTGCCATGGGCAGTGTGCTCGGGTCGTGGGCGGCAGCGGCGGGCCTGCTCGGCGGGGAGTTGATGAAGACCTCGGGTCACCTCGACGGGGCGGTCGGCGGGTGCGTCACCGAGCTCGCCGCAGTGGCCGGTGGAGATCGCGGCGGGATCGTCCAAGCGGGGATGGCCGCCGCGGCCTCACTCACCGCCATAGGGATCGCGGTGGTCGGCGCCCGGGTGGCGCTCGCCCTGCACCGGAGCCGCGCGGACACCCGCCGCCACGCTGAGGCCGCGCTGCTGGCCGCCCGCGGAACTCCGCGCGGCCCCGACGGCGCGCTCGTCGTGGACGCTCCGCATCGCAGCGTCTATTGCCTGCCCGGGCGGACCGACACCATCGTGATCACACGTTCGGCGCTCGACGCGCTCAACTCATCCCAGCTGGCCGCGGTCATGGCCCACGAACGCGCCCATCTGACCGGGCGACACCATCAGCTGCTGGCCTTCACCGCGGCATTGGCGCGGATCCTGCCCGGCAGCCGGTTGTTCACCGAAGGCGCCTGCGAGATCGCGCGGCTGGCCGAGCTGGCCGCCGACGACGAGGCCGCGCGCCGCCATGGCCGCGACAGTGTCGTCGACGCGCTGCTCTCTCTGTGCGCCCCCGGTGTCGCGGCGCCAAGCCCGCTCCCGGTTCCGGGGCTCGGCGCAGCCAAAGTCGGTGTGGCCGACCGTGTGGAACGGCTGCTGTTTCCGCCCAATCCGGCCCGCGCCCGCCTTGCCCAAACAGCTGCGGTGGCGGCGCTGCTCCTGGGGCCGGCCGTACTGGCCGCGCTGGTCTTCACCCAGGCCCCGATGTGTGCCGCCCTGATCTGACGGGTCGCGCACGCGCAGGCTGACTACTGCCTCCTCCCCTCTCTCAGACCGGGGCGCGCGGGGGGCGGTGCGGTCATGCCGAGACGTGCGTTGTTCGATTTCAGCTCGTTGAGTACGCAAGGGGCTGGACGAGCCGGTACTTGCCGCCGGTCGCCGGCTGCGGGCCGTGGTCGGCGCGGCGAACGGTGACGTGCCGCAGCCCACTGGTGGCGAGCAGATCTGCCAGCTCGTGGTGTGCGGCCCTCCAGGTCTGCTCGGGATCGGCGCCGGGCGTGGGTTGCAGGCGCAGCAGCAGTTCGGTCGGTGCGGTCTGTTCGATCTGGAAGAGGGCGATCCCGGGGAGCCGGTCGAGCCGGGTCGAGAGGGTCAGCGGGGTGAGCGTGACGCTCTCCCCTGCAGAGGAGCTGGGGAAGGTGAGCAGGTCGGCTGTGCGGCCCTGAACCCGGAACGCGGGTAGCGGGTTCCCGCAGCCGCAGCGGTCGGGTCGCTGCAGGACGCTGTCACCGAGGTCGTAGCGCAGGATCGGCTGGACCCGGTTGGCCAGGTTGGTGACCAGCACGGTGTGCGATTGCTCCCCGGGCGGGGTGGGACGGTGGTGGGCGTCGACGGGTTCGAGGATCACCCAGTCGGCATTGACGTGCAGCCAGCCCTCCCGGCAGCTCTCGGACAGGAACGGGCACTCGGTGGCCGCCCATGAGTTGCCGACGACCGCGCCGAACGCGGCGGCGATCCGCGCGGGTTCCCCGTCGGGAAGACCCTCGGCGGCCAACGCCACCAGCGCCGGGCGGATGCGCAACCTGCCGGCCTGTTGTTCGGTGGCCAGCAGCGCCGCGGTGGTGGCGTAGGGGGCGAGCACCGCGGGTTGAAAGGCGTTGAGCTGGGCGACCAGCTCAGGCAGCGGAGTGGCGACCGGGAACAACCGGGTCCGGCCCGCGCGCCCGCCGTCCCCAGTGCGGTCGGCGCCGAGGCGGGCGGCCGCGGCGGCGGAGGCGAAGTGCCCGCCGGTGGCGACCACCAGGGCGAGTCGCCCACGGTTGGCGGTTAGCCGCGGCAGGGCCCTGGGCAGGGTGACCGGGCGCAGCCAGCCCGACAGCGCGCGGGCGAAGATGACACTGGCCACCGCCAGGGCGCGGCCGTCGAGCAGGAACAGCCCGCGGGTGCCGGTGGTGCCCGATGTGGTGGCCACCGTGTAGTCGGCGTGGGCGCCGTGGAAGGGCCGGCCGATCAGCGCGGGGTCGGCCACGAACTCCTGCACCCGCTGCAGGGTGACGGCCGGGTCAGTGAGCCAGTCGTCGAACCGGTCCATCAGCGCGGCCTTGCCGGTGACCGGCAGCACCCGCGGGTCCTCGACCCGCTCCGGCAGGCCCGCGTAGAGCTGCCGGTAGAACGGTGAGCGGGTGCGGGCGTAGTCCACCTGGGCGGCCAGACGGGCCCGCTGCCGGGCGGCGATGGCGGCCGGTCCGCCGCGGTAGGCGCGGCGGGCATCCAGCAGCAGCGCCAGGGGCTGGACCCGCTCGTGGGCGGGCAGGTCGATCGCGGTGCCCGGAACCTGGGCCGGTGGGCCGATCATCGGGACTTCCCGTCGCCGCGGGGGCGTTCGGCCACCCCGAGCAGGTAGTGCCCGCGCAGGTAGGTGCGCCAGCCGCGAACCTGCAGGCCCTGGCGTTGCAGCTCGGCGACGAACTCTTCGCCGGTGAACCGGTCCTCGGTGGGGTGGTCGAACAGCCACCGGTAGCCCCGCGTCGCGAGCGCGGCTGCGGTGACCTCGTCGAAGTAGAACCGCCCGCCCGGCTTGAGCACCCGCACCACCTCGGCAACCGCATGCCGCCACTCCGGCACGTGGTGCACGATCGCGAAGTCGAACACCGCGTCGTACCCGCCCGACTCTCCGCCCCTCCCGCTGCCGCCGGGATCGAACGCCGCCCGCAGGTCGGTGGCGCTGCCCCGCACCACCCGCGCGCGATTGCCGAGCGGCGCCAGCCGACTCCGTGCGCGGGTCACCATCCGTGGGTCCAGATCCAGTGCATCCACCTCCCGTGCACCGAACCGATCCAGGATCAACCGCGTCCCGAACCCCCGACCACAACCCAGCTCCAGCACCCGTCCGGCGGTGACTGGCCCGCCGAGCCGGTGCAGGAGCCGCGCTTCGTAGCGCTGCAACCACCGCCGCGGCGGCGAGTTCACCACCGCCGTCTCCACCCGGTTCATCAGCACGACGCCCCACCCTTCGTTTCATCGTCAATCTCCGGTTATCATCGATGTGTGACGATGAATAGCACAGCGGGTTGCCTCGCGTCGAGCAGTCCCGGGTCCGGAGTGGACGCGGCGGTCGCGCTGTTCCACAGCCTGTCCGACCGCGCGCGATTGGCGATCGTGCGCCGCCTCGCCGACGGCGAAGCCCGGGTGGCCGACATGGTCGGCGAGCTCGGCCTGGCCCAGTCCACGGTGTCCGCGCACGTGGCCTGCCTGCGTGACTGCGGCCTGGTCGTCGGGCGGGCGCAGGGCCGGCAGGTGTTCTACTCCCTGGCCCGCCCGGAACTGCTCGACATGCTCGCCGCCGCCGAAACCCTGCTCGCCGCTACCGGCAACGCGGTGGCGCTGTGCCCGAACTACGGCATCGAGCACCCTCCCAGCCCGACCGACACCAGCACTGACGCCTCCCGCCGGAACGAGGTCACGCGATGAGCGAGCGTCCCGTGACCCCCGCCAACGAGCTGACCGACAACCAGACCGAACGGCTCACCCGCCGCGGACTGCGGCTGGCACAGTTCACCGTTGCCTACAACGTCGTCGAAGGCGCCATCGCGATCACCGCCGGGCTGCTGGCCGGGCTCGTCTCCCTGGTCGGGT
The DNA here is from genome assembly GCF_022524485.1 of Pseudonocardia alaniniphila. GTDB lineage: Bacteria > Actinomycetota > Actinomycetes > Mycobacteriales > Pseudonocardiaceae > Pseudonocardia > Pseudonocardia alaniniphila. The sequence continues at coordinate 284,178 of NZ_JAKXMK010000004.1, read as the reverse complement.
TCGGCTTCGACTCCGGCATCGAGTCCGCCTCCGCCGTACTGGTCGGGCTCCGCCTCGCCGCCCGGCTGCGCCACGGTGTCGCCGATGAAGCCAAGGAACGCTGGGCCCTCAAGGCCGTGGCCGTTACGTTCTTCGTGCTCGCCGCCTACGTGATCATCGAAGGCATCCGCGGCCTGATCGGCGGCGAGGAACCCGACACCTCCATCGTCGGACTCGTCCTGCTCGCCGCGTCCATCGTCGTGATGCCGCTGCTCGCCCGCGCCAAGCGGCGCGTCGGCGAACAACTCGGCGGCGACAAGCTCATCCTCGCCGATGCCGCGGAAACCCGGATCTGTGTCCTGCTCAGCATCTCCACCCTCGTCGGGCTCGGCCTCTATGCCCTTACTGGCGCCGCCTGGCTCGACCCTGTCGCCGGCTTCATCATCGCCGCCTTCGCCATCCACGAAGGCCGCGAAGCCTGGGAAGGCGAACTCGTCGAAGACGACGAAGACGAGGACGACGACTGAGCCCAGCGGCCGGCTTTCACCACGGCCCGTCCACCGCGTCGGACCTTCCGCGACCCGCCTACCGTCGGGTGGTTGCACGGCTGGGCATAGCGGGCGTCGAGTATCTGGGGCGCCTAATGCTCGCCGTGCCCTCGCAGTTTCACACCATCCACCCCGACGGCTGCGCCGCGGAACCGAAACAGGACTATCTCCTCAACCGCGGTCACGGAAGCGCAGCAGCCGCAGTGAGTTGGCCACCACGCTGACCGATGAGAAGCCCATCGCCGCGCCGGCGATGATCGGGTTGAGCAGCCCGGACGCGGCCAGCGGGATCAGTGCCAGGTTGTAGACGAAGGCCCAGCCGATGTTCTGCCAGATCGTGCGGTAGGTGCGGCGGGCGAGTCGGATCGCGGTCGGCACTCCTGCCACGTCCCCGCGGATCAGCGTCAGGTCTGAGGACTCGATGGCCACATCTGTGCCGGTGCCCAGCGCGATGCCCAGGTCGGCGGCCACCAGGGCGGGGGCGTCGTTGACTCCGTCGCCCACCATCGCGACGACCTGCCCGGTGGCCTGCAACCGCGCCACCTCGGACTGTTTGTCCGCGGGCAGCACCTCGGCCAGCACCGTGTCGATACCCACCTGCTGCGCAATTGCCTGGGCGGTCCGGGTGTTGTCACCAGTGATCATGGCGACCCGCAGGCCCATCCGGTGCAGCTCGGCGACGGTGTCGGCGGCGCGGTCCTTGACGGTGTCGGCAACGGCCAGCGCCCCACGGACATGGCCGTCCCAGCCGACGAACACGGCGGTGTGGCCCTGCGCCTCGACCCGATCAGCGGTGTCGGCGAGCTCGTCGGACAGGACGAGCCCGGCGTCGGCGAGGAACTTGCGCCGTCCCACCCACACCATCACGCCCTCGACCTCGGCCCGCACGCCGTGCCCGGCCACCGCGGCGAATCTGCTCACCTGCGGCAGCGCCCCAGCCGACCTGCCAGCTGCAGCCGCGATGGCCCGGCCGATCGGGTGTTCGCTGTCGGCCTCCACCGCTCCCGCCCGGCGCAGGAGTACGGCCTCGTCGATTCCGACGCCGACGTGGGTGCGGATCAGGCTCATCTCGCCGCGGGTCAGGGTGCCGGTCTTGTCGAACACCACCGTGGTGATCTTCCGGGTGCGTTCGAGCACTTCCGCACCCTTGATCAGGATTCCCAGGCTCGCGCCGCGCCCGGTCCCGGCCATGATCGCCACCGGAGTGGCCAACGCGAGCGCGCACGGGCACGCCACGATCAGCACCGCCACCGCCGCGACCAACCCGGTGAGTGGATCGCTGCCGATCAGCCACCACCCGGCGAAGGCGGCCGCGGCGATGAGCATCACTGCGGGGACGAACACCGCCGAGACACGGTCGGCCAGACGCTGGGCCTGCCCCTTGCCGCTCTGCGCGGCCGCGACAAGCGCCGCGATCTGGGCCAACGCGGTGTCCCGACCGACCGCGGTCGCCCGAACGGTCAGCACACCGCTCGTGTTCACCGTCGCCCCGGCCACGGTGGATCCGACGGTCTTGTCCACCGGCACCGACTCGCCGGTCAGCATCGACTCGTCCACAGCAGACGCGCCGTCGATCACCTCGCCATCAGTGGGAACCTTCTCCCCCGGCCGCACCCGCAACACGTCCCCGGGCCGCACCTGATCGGCCGGGACCATCACCTCGGCGCCGTCACGGACGAGTCGCGCTTCCTTCGCGCCCAGCTCGAGCAACGCCCGCATCGCCCGGCCCGCGCGCCGCTTGGCTCGAGCCTCGAAGTAGCGGCCCAGAATCAGGAAGGCAATCAGCAACGACGACGTCTCGAAATAGAGCGCGTGCCCCCCGCGCAGCAGCTCGACCAGCGAGAACACATACGCGGTCAGGGTGCCGAGCGCGACGAGGGTGTCCATGCTCGCCGACCGCGCCCGGGCTCGGCGGCCCGCCTCGCGCAGGAACGGCCACCCGACCACGAACTGCACCGGCGTCGCCAGCGCCAGCTGCACCCACGAACCCCACGCCTGGTCCACAGCAGCAGGCCAGAATCCGATGCCCATCACCGCCAGGCCCAACGGCCACGCCACGAGCACCCGCCACAACCACGACCGCTGCCTCGCGTCCTCATCGGCATCTGCCCTGCCGTCGTCGCCACGGTCAGCGCTATCCGTTGGCAGGTCGGGCCGCTGCAGCTCGTAGCCCGCCTTCGCTACGGCAGCCTCGAGCGTCGCAGCGTCAGCACCGTCGGCGTCGAGCAGGACCCGCGCAGTCGCGGTCGCGAAGTTGACATCCGCGCCAGCCACTCCAGGCTGCTTACGCAGCGCGCGTTGCACCCGGTTGGCACACGAACCACAGGTCATCCCCTTCACCAGGAAATCCAGCGTGCCACCCGTGGCCTCAGGGGAGCCGGCTCCTCGGGCAGCAGTCACCGGGGTTTCGGCGGTGTCAGTCATCAGAGCTGCGCCTGCTCTCCGTCCAGGTCACCCCCGTCGTCACCACCGGGGGCCGCAACACGTGCTCGCCAGACTTCACAATCTCCAGCTCCTCGACGATTTCCACGATTCGGCCCGCCCTGGGTCGCCTCTCCACGTGGCGGCGCAACATCGCCCAGCTTGTCCCCGCCAGCAGTCCCTGTGGTCGTCGACCGGGTCACGGCTGAACGCTGCGGCGAGCGCATACATTCGAACCTACGACCGCACCTCCATCGGGGCGGCTCATGCGCGGATAACGTGACGCACAGCATCATCTACTGCCTCCGTACGGAGACCGTAGGATGATAGCTGTATGGGAAAGGGAGCCCGTCAACGACATCCGGCTGCGTCCTCGGCGCGAGCCCGGGCCCGAGGCGGATCGGTGGCCTCCGCCCGCCGTACCCGGGCATGGGGCTGGTGGATCGGTGGCGGCGGCGCTCTCGTCATCGTGCTGGTGATCGCCATCCTCGCGGTGACGACCAGCCGCCCTTCGGCCGCCGGGGCGTCATCGGCATCGCGGATGGACACCAATGCTGCCCTGGTCGCGACCACCGCGGGGGAGGCCAACGGTGCTCCGGTCGACGGGGTGGAGGCCAACTCGACCGAGCAGCTGGTCTTCCACATCCACGCGCACCTGCAGATCTACGTGAACGGGCAGCAGAAGCTGGTGCCCTACGGAGTCGGGATCGTGCCGCCCTATCAGCTCGAGTCGTCGCAGAACGGGCCGTTCGTCGACGCCGGCAGCGCCATCTACTGGCTGCACACCCACGACGAGACCGGCGTGATCCACGTCGAGTCCCCCGTGCAGCGAACCTTCACGCTCGGGGACTTTTTCGACGTCTGGCACCAGCCGCTGGGGCCCAACCAGGTCGGCTCGCTGACCGGGCCGGTCACCGCGTTCGTCAATGGGAAGCAGGTGAACGGTGACCCACGCGCCATCCCGCTCGACGCGCACGCCCTGATCCAGCTCGACGTCGGAGGCCCGGTCGTCCCGCCCCAGCCCTACACGTTTCCGGCTGGCCTCTGACCTACGACACGGCCCCCGGCCAGATTGCCCGCTTCGCCGTCATTGCGACGGCGTCAAGGACGTCACCCGCGACGTCATGGCCGGATCGAACCGACCTACCGCCTACAAGACGGCAGCTCCGGATACACCACAGCCGCTACTAGCAACAACGCTTAAGCGGCCGCACGAGACGCCTGGAGGAACGGGGATCGCCACATTGGACATTCAGCCAACCAAGATCGTCCCACGATCGCGCGGCGGATTCAGGCTTAGGTGGGACCGGCGGAGATGGCCTCTACGGCAGGGGTGATCTGGGTGCGCACTGCCTCACTGAGCGGTGCCGAGCCCGCGGCTTTGGCAGCCGCGGCCTGACCCTTTGCGCTGGCCAGGTAGGTAAAGACGCCCCTGACCAGCGCGGCCTTGGCGAAGTTGGGGTACTTGGCGCACGCGATCCCGTACGACACGAGGACCACCGGGTACGTACCTGACGCCGTGGTGTCGCGGTCGAGGGTCAATGCGAACGAGTACCTGCCCTGGTTATCCGCACGCTTGGCCGTCTCCAGCACCTTGGCGGCCGCCTCTGCGCTCGGCCCAACGTACTCGTTACCGACCTTGATCTTGGCTGTGCTGAGGCTGCGGGCCTGGCTCGCGTCGACGTAACCGATCGCCCCGGCGCGTTCCGTCACCGCATGGACGACGTTCGACGTGCCCTGGGCGGCGACCCCGCTTGGCGCCGGCCAGGCGTCACTGACCTGATGCCGCCATCCGCTGAAGCCGGACGCGGCTTTCAGGTAGTCGGTGAAATTGTTGGTGGTGCCGGACCGGTCCGCGCGACTAACCGTGGTGATCGTCAGCAGGGGCCGCGTCTTTCCCGGGTTGTCCGCAGCGATCAGGGGATCGTTCCAGTTGGTGATCTGGTGGTCGAAGATCCCGGCCAAGGTCGACGGAGCCAGCTGTAGGTCGGTCACACCCGGCACGTTGTAGACGATCGCGATCGGTGACACGTACAGCGGGACCTGGACGATTTCACCGCCGCAGCGGGCGTTGGCCTTGGCGAGCTCCTGGTCGGCCAAGCTCTCGTCACTGGCGGCAAAGTCAACATCGCCGGCGGCGAACTGTTCGAGACCGGCACCCGAGCCAACCGGCTTGTAGTCGATGAACGCATCAGGGTTGTCGGCTGTGAAACCGGTGATCCAGGTTTGCATCGCGACCTCCGCCGAGGTAGCGCCAGCGCCGCGTGCGGTGCCGGAAAAACTTGCGGCATCGTTGGCGATATTCCCGGCGTCGCCACCAACCCGCGTGGGCTGCGCGCAGCCGGCGAGCAGCAGAACGCCAGTGGCGGCAAGACCCACTGCCCCGACCAAGATCCGCGATCCGTGCTGCATGATCTGCACCTGAGTGCCTCCGTCACGCTTGCCAGGAATGGGGACGCAGCTCCGCGCTTACTCTAGGCATCAAAGGTGATCATGTCACCGTTGATAAATGATCGGGACTTCTTCGCCGCAGCGTCGCCGGGATGGCACTAGCGCCGTGAAACCGTTCTAGGCCTAAAGGCAGCTCCGCTGCCGCGGGTTCGTCCGGTTCGAATGTGCGAATTGGATGTCTCGGTGCGGTGACGGCATGCGCGTAGGCATTGACAGGTATCAGCTGCGCAGGGCGGCACAACACCGAGCGCGGACGTTGACCCGGCGCAGCAGGTGGGCGGTGACGTAGTCCGCGTCCCTGCCGACGCCGCGGAGGCTGGCGGAGGCGAGGCTGCGTTGCCATTCGATCCCGACGTAGCCCAGGCCGGGATGCGTGGTGGACAGGCCGCGCAGCTGTTGCGGCGCCCCGGTGCGGTCGAGCGCGCCGAGCTTGGCCAGGTAGCCCAGGTCGGGGCGGTAGCCGGTGGCGAGCAGGATCGTGTCGACGTGTTCGCTGTGTCCGTCGGGCCAGGTGACGCGAGCGCCGTCGACGTCGGTGAACAGCGGCACGCGGCGTGGCTGGTCGGCGTTGATCGCGGATCGATAGGCGCCGGTGTCGAAGACTGGCACGGTCGGTTTGTTACGCAGCTGCGGGCCGATGGGCAGGTGGTCGATGCCAAATGCGGTGAACCAGTAGTGCAGGTCGCGGCCCAGCGGACGTTGCGGCACGAACGTCACGGCGTTGCGGGTGGCCAGCGTGACGCGGGCGTGGTGGGCGAGTTCGACGCCGATCTGGACCGCGGAGTTCCCGGCGCCGACGATCACGACGTGCTGCCCGGCGAACCGGTCCGGAGACCGGTACTCACTGGCGTGCAGGATCTCGCCGGTGAAGGCGTCCAGCCCGGGCAGCGGAGGCCGGTACGGGTTGCCGAACCCGCCAGTGGCCGCGATAAGCAGCGGCGTCGTGAGGGTCCGGGTGGGGGTGTGTACGGCGAAGCCGGCGCCGTCGGTCTGTACCTCGAGGACGCGTTGTCCCGTCTGGATGTCGGCGTCGAGGGTGGCGGCGTAGCGGCGCAGGTAGTCCGCGACCTCGTCGCGGTGGGGGTAGCGCTGTGGGTCGCCGGGGAACGGCAGGCCGGGCAGGGTGCTGTAGGCGGCCGGGGAGAAGAGGGTGAGGCTGTCGTAGTAGTGCGGCCAGGACCCGACTGGTTCGGGTCCGGTTTCGAGCACCACGGGCCGCAGACCGCGGGCGGTGAGTGCGTGGGCGGCGGCGAGGCCGGATTGGCCGGCGCCGATGACGATCGCGTCGGGGCTGTTCATGGCCACCTCAAAGATCTAGTTCTCCGCATGGACGAGGAACGGTGGGTTCGGGGGTATAGGGCCGCGAGAGCTGCGCAGTCGTGTGCTTTGCGGGCCCGGGGCTAGACGTCGTCGGTGCGGCGGCGCTCGAGGAGGACGGTGTCGCGCCAGACGCCGTGGTGTTGGCCGATGCGTTCGCGCAGGCCGATGGTGCGGAATCCGGCGGACTGGTGCAGTGCGATCGCGGCGCGGTTCTCGGGAAAGATCGTCGTCTGCAGGGTCCAAAGGCCGGCGGCGTCGGCGGCGGTGACCTGCCGGTGGATCAGTGCCTTGCCGACCCCGCGGCCGCGGAACCCGTCGCCGACGTAGATCGCGGTCTCGGCCACCCCGGCATAGGTGGGCTGGGTGGAGACCGCGCGTGCGGTGGCCCAGCCGACGACCTGGCCGTCGAGCTCGGCGACCCAGCGGTGGCCGAGGAGCCAGGCGTGATCGAGTGAGCGGCGGTCGGGCACGGTGGTGTCGAAGGTGGCGTTGCCGGTGGCGATGCCTTCGGCGTAAATGCGGCGCACGGCCGCCCAGTCGTCGGGTTCGAGGGCGCGCATGGTGACGTCGGCGGGCAGGTCCTGCGGGCAGCACGGGCGCGGCCCGAGCATGCCCATTACCGCGTCCGCGGCGTGCGGCAGCCCGGTGCAGCAGGTCGGGTTGACCGATACCAGCGTGGCGGTGCGTTCCTTGCGCAGCTGTACGAACCCGACGTCGGCGAGCTTGCGCAGGTGGTGTGAGCACGTGGACTGGCTGATGGCCAGCTGCGCGGTCAGCTCTCCGACCGTCACCTCGCGCCCGGCCACGGCGACCGCGTGCAGCAGCCGTACCCGCATCGGCTCGGCCAGGCAGGCGAACCACTCCGCGTAGGTCGCCGCGTCCTGGGTCGACAGCTGCTGCCCGGGCTGGGGTGGCGGCACGACGGTCAGGGTCACAGGCGCGCTCATGAGGACACTTTATCGGCCCACATCGATGCGTCAATCGATGAGCATCGATAAAGTGACGGTCGTTGGATCGACGCACATCGATGGAGGACGTCATGACGGACGTTGCAAACGGGACCGGACTGCCGGTCGTCGTGATCGGTGCGGGGCCAGCCGGTCTGGCTGCGGCGGCGCACCTGGTGAGCCGTGGACTGACGCCGCTGGTGCTGGAGGCGGGCCCGGCGGCGGGTGCGGCGGTGCGGCAGTGGAATCACGTGCGGCTGTTCTCCCGTTGGGGTGAGCTCGTCGATGCCGCTGGGGCGAAGCTGCTGGCTCCGACCGGGTGGGTGGCACCAGACGTGGACGCCTACCCGACCGGGGCGGAGTGGGCGCAGCGCTATCTGCAGCCGCTGGCCGACGTGCTCGATGATCAGGTGCGATACGGGGCCCGGGTCGTCGGGGTGGCACGGCTGGGCTGGGATCGCGTTGTCGACGCCGCGCGTACGGCCGAGCCGCTCACGGTGCGGGTCCAGACCCCCGATGGGGAGGAGCGGATCACGGCGCGAGCGGTGATCGACGCGTCCGGGACGTGGGGACTGCCCAACCCGCTGGGCGGGGACGGGCTGCCCGCGCTGGGCGAGCACGCGGCCGCAGATCGAATCCGGTACCGGGTGCCGGACCTGACCGACCCGGGTGAGCGGGCCCGTTACGCGGGCACGCGCATCGCGGTCGCCGGCAGCGGCCACTCGGCACTGACCGCACTCGTGGCGTTGGCCGAGCTTGCCGAGGACGCACCCGGCACCCACGTGCTCTGGTTACTGCGCCGCGGCGAGGTGGGCGACACCTTCGGCGGTGGGGAAGCCGACCAGCTGCCCGCCCGCGGCGCATTGGGGCAGCGCGCCGCCCAGGCCGTGGCGGCCGGGCACATCACCACGGTGACCCGGTTCCGCACCAGCGCCGTGCACCGCGACAGCGATCGACTGGTGTTGGAGTCGTTCGATGGGGCCAGGACGGGCCCGGTGGACGAGGTCCTGGCGCTGACCGGCTTCCGCCCGGACCTGAGCTTCCTGTCCGAGATTCGGCTGGACCTCGACCCGGTGCTGCAGGCCCCGCGGGCGCTCGCGCCGCTGATCGACCCGAACGTGCACTCTTGCGGCACCGTGTACCCGCACGGCGCGGTGGAGTTGGCCCAGCCCGAGCCGAGCCTCTACTTGGTGGGGATGAAGAGCTACGGGCGCGCGCCGACGTTCCTGTCGCTGACCGGTTACGAGCAGGTCCGCTCCGTCGTCGCCGCGATCGCCGGTGACCGGGAGGCCGCCGAACGGGTCGAGCTGGTGCTGCCCGAGACCGGCGTGTGCTCCGGCGGTGGGCTGGTCGATCAGACCGACGACGCCGAGGCAGCGGCGGACGGGTGTTGCGGCCCGACGGCGCCGGTCGAGCTGTCCCTAGCCTCTTCGACGGGGGCCGGAGCGGACCGCTGACCGGGCAGGCAAATGCCTGTGCAGCCGCAACAGACCTCTGTGGAGCCCGCCGCCCTGTCCCGCGGCGGGCTCCGCCGGGTGCTCACCGTCCTGTGCGTCACCGAGATCACCAGCTGGGGGATCCTGTACTACGCCTTCCCTGTCCTCGCCCCGGGCATCGCCGCCGACACCGGCTGGTCGATCGGCACGATCACCGCCGCGTTCTCCCTCGGCCTGGTCGTCTCCGCGCTGGTCGGTATCCCCGCCGGGCGCTGGCTCGACCGGTTCGGCCCGCGTCTGATCATGACCGGCGGGTCGGTACTGGCCGCACCAGCACTGCTGGGCATCGCCACCGCCCCGTCCCTGCCATGGTTCTTCGCCGCCTGGGCCCTGGCCGGGGTGGCCATGGCGTGCGTGCTCTACCAGCCCGCGTTCGCCGCACTGACCCGCTGGTGGGGACCACGGCGAGTCACTGCGCTGACCGCCGTCACGCTGTCGGGCGGTCTGGCCAGCACCGTCTTCGCCCCACTGACCGCGACCCTGGCCGAGCACCTGGCCTGGCGCCACACCTACCTCGTCCTGGCCGCCGTTCTCGCCGCAGTCACGATCCCGGCGCACCTGTTCGGGCTGCACGGGCGCTGGCCCCGTGCCGACCCGGTCGAGCATCACAAGCACGTCCACGGCGCGCCCGGCCTGATCGCACGCAGCCGGGCGTTCGTGCTGCTGGTCGCCGCGATCGGGCTCGGCACCTTCGCCGGGTTCGCCGTCGTCGTCAACCAGGTCCCCCTGCTGATCGGGCGGGGCCTGTCGACCTCTACCGCGGCCTGGGCGCTTGGGCTGGGCGGACTCGGGCAGGTGCTCGGACGGCTGGGCTATGGCACCCTTACCGCCCGCACCAGCGTGCGGCTACGCGGGGTGCTCATCCTCGCCGCCTTCGCCGCGGCCACCGTGCTGCTGGCCGTGCTCCCCGGCCCGGCCGCGCTGCTGATCGCCGCAGCGATGCTCGTCGGCGCCGCTCGCGGCGTGTTCACCCTGCTGCAGGCCACCGCCATCAGCGATCGCTGGGGGCTGCGCACTATGGACGGCTCAACGGGATCCTGACCGCCCCGGCCATGGTCGCCACTGCCCTCGCGCCCTGGGCCGGCGCCGCCCTGTCAGGGGTGCTCGGTGGCTACCCCACCCTGTTCTGGCTCCTCAGCGGAGTCGCGCTGCTCGCGGCCGCCCTGGCTGCGGGCAGCGTCCCGCCTGCTGTTCCGCCCGAGCAGACGCTCGCGGCGCAGCATGGCGGCGCCGGTGGAGGAGTCGAGTCTGGTGCAGCCTGAACGGATGATCGCGGAGCCCGGCGCCCTGTCCCGTGCTGGGCTACGTCGGGTGCTCATCGTCCTGTGCGTCACCGAGATCGTCAGCTGGGGCGTGCTGTACTACGCCTTCCCGGTCCTCGCCCCGGGCATCGCCGCCGACACCGGCTGGTCGGTCAGCACGATCACCGCCGCGTTCTCCCTCGGCCTGGTGATCTCCGCACTAGTTGGCATCCCCGCCGGGCGGTGGCTCGACCGCTGGGGTCCGCGTCCGGTGATGACCATCGGGTCGGTGCTGGCCGTGCCGGCGGTGCTGGGGATCGCGACGGCGAGATCGCTGCCGTGGTTCTTCGCCGCGTGGGCGCTGGCCGGGATTGCCATGGGCGGGGTGCTCTACCAGCCAGCGTTCGCGGCGCTGACCCGCTGGTGGGGGCCTCGCCATGTCACCGCGCTCACCGTGCTGACTCTGCTGGCCGGACTGTCGAGCACGATCTTCGCCCCGTCGACCGCAGCACTGGTCGAACGGTTCGAGTGGCGCCAGACCTACCTCGTGCTGGCCGTGATCCTGGCCGCAATCACGATCCCCGCCCACCTGTTCGGCCTGCGCGGAGCATGGCCGCAGCCACCGCCCCACGAGGTGGAACAGGACCCAGGCGCGATCGCCCGCGGCCGACCGTTCATTCTGCTGGTGGTCGCGATCGGGCTCGCGACGTTCAGCGCCTTCGCGGTGGTGGTCAACCAGATCCCGCTTCTGCTCGAGCACGGACTATCGATGACCACGGCGGCCTGGGCACTGGGCCTGGGCGGCGTCGGCCAGGTCCTCGGCCGGTTCGCCTACGGCCTGATCACCCGCACGACCGGGGTCCGCACCCGCGGTGTGCTGATCATCGGCGCCGGCGCCGTCACCACTGCCCTGATGGCAGTCCTGCCCGGCCCCGCGGCACTACTGATCGCCGTGGGAATGCTGGTCGGCGCGGCCCGTGGGATTCTCACCCTGCTCCAAGCCACGTCGATCAGCGAACGCTGGGGATCGGCGCACTACGGCCGCCTCGGCGGCCTGCTCGCGGCGCCCGCGATGTTCGCTACCGCGCTCGCCCCCTGGGCAGGCGCAGCGCTCGCCGATGTGCTCGGAGGCTACGCCAACGTCTTCCTCCTGCTGGCCGTGCTGGCAGCGGTGGCAGCCATCCTCATCGCCGGGAGCGTCCCTGCTCCCGTGCGCGAGAAGGCGCCGACAACCGACTGACAAACGAGCGACATCACCCCGTACCGGAGGGATCGGCGGCGCGCTGCCGGCGGGGCGGCACGCCGCCGATCAGCTGCGTCGTCAGCTGGCCGTCACCGGCGCGCAGCACGGAGCGTCGGCGACAGCGGCCTCTCCGGTGGAGTCCTCCCGCGCGGGCGTGCCGCATTCGCAGCTGCCGATCGAGTCAGTGCCCACCGGGTGGATCGAGGTGGCGTCCGGTGCGTCGGCCTTGACGGTGTAGACCTCCCACGGCTCCGCGCCTGGGCCGCGGACCCACACCTTGTCCTGCAGCGCGTAGCAACAGGTGGTGTCGTTCTCGACGTCGGTGAACAGCCCCAGCCCCGACAGCCGCGAGGTGGCGGCGTTGACCTCGTCGGTGGTCTCGACCTCGACGCCGAGGTGGTCGAGCACCGTCGGCTCATCCGCGCCGCCCTCGATGAGCACCAGCTTGAGTGGGGGCTCGGCGATGGCGAAGTTGGCGTAGCCGGGGCGTCGTTTGGCCGGCTCCGTCCCGAACAACGACCGGTAGAACGCGATCGATGCCTCCAGGTCCGACACCCGCAAAGCCAGCTGCACGCGCGACATACCCACCACTCCCCTTGATTAGACATCTGTCGATACAAAGGTTGCACGCCTGGTTCGACGTCTGTCAAGGTAGAGAGGTGCCGAATCAGGAGCAGCTGCTCGTCCTCCTGGACGACCAGGTGGGTTGCTGTGCCCCGCTGGTACGAGAGCCGCTCTCGCCAGCCCAGGCCGTTGACCTCTCCCGCGCTTTCAAAGCCCTGGGCGACCCGGTCCGCCTGCGACTGCTGTCGCTGATCGCCTCACATCCCGGCGGTGAGGCGTGCGTGTGCGATGTGAGCGCCGCATTCGACCTGACCGGCCCGACGATCAGCCACCATCTCCGAGTGCTCCGCGAGGCCGGCCTGATCACAGGCGAGCGGCGCGGAACCTGGGTCTACTACCGCGCGGAAACCGCGGCTCTGCGGCAACTCTCCGCGGTCCTCGTGCCTGACGAGACTCCCGCCTCCGGCATCTCGGCACCGCTCGACTGACGAGCCCGCGATCAGTTCTTGACGTACCGCGATGGCGCCGAGGTCCCGAAGCGTTTTCAGGTCGCCCCGGACGTCAGAAATCCGTCCCGATCGATGCGAGGCGGTATCCGTGTGGTCCGACCCGTTCGACCAACGGCGGCAACAACGGGCTTACCGCGAGGCGGCGGATGAGGCGACGCGCCAGCTTGTCCACAAGCTGCGGGTCAGCAATCTGACCGTGTATCGCCACTGGTATCTCATCCGCGTCGATCACTCGCCCGGCGCTACACATGAGCACCTCGAGGAGCACCACTTCTCGGTGCGGCAGGTGCACGACGTGTCCCTCTACGAGCACACGGCGAGCCGAGACGTCGAGCACGGCTGCGCCGGCCGCTACTGGCCGGCGCCCGGCGCCCCCTTCGTCGTCGGCCATCAGAGATGGTCGACGCCCGCCGAGCCTTTCGCCCTGCATCCAAGGTAGACGTTTCACGGTCGCCACCTCGCCGTGATATCCGGAGCCCGTTTCCACTTCAGTGAGGAAGTCGGAGATCAGACAGTCGCGAGAACGGTGATCTAGTCAGGAGCACCAAGATGTGGGAAGGGTCGATCTTGAGGAACGCCCGCCTGGAGCACTACGTGGCAGCGTGTCGCCGCGAGCGCTGACGCAGGGCGGCCTCCCTAGGAGCTGCGAGGGATTACCGAGGAGCAGAGGACTCTGCACAAGGCCACAACATCACCAGCTCGAGAGGGTAACTCAGTAAACATTGAGTCAATAGTGGCGGAGTCATCCCGCCCGGTCAAGACCGGTCGTGCTACTCAGTCGGCGCTGCGCGCCTGATCTTGACCGGCAGTTCTCACTGCTGGCGGCGACAGTGGCCGCGCAGGGACTGCGAGCAGCCGAGCGCCGAGATCGTCAGGTGCGGGCGAATCTTGTCCGCGCAAACCGCCGAAGGGGCCGATCGGACCCTCCCATTGACGGCCGTCCAGTAGCTCAGCCATCATTGACTCAATGGATGTTGAACAGAGCGACCTCACAGCTCGGGCGGCTGCACACGCCGCGCTGGGCGACCCTGGCCGACTGGCGATCGTCGACGCCCTCGTACTCGGGGAGGCCTCCCCCTCGGAGCTCCAGCAACTGCTCGACATGCCGTCCAACCTGATGGCCCACCACGTCCGCGTACTGGAGCGGGCGGGTGTAGTCGCCCGGCGCCGGTCCGAGGGTGATCGCCGCCGCACCTACCTGGCGCTCGCCCCGGGAGCGCTCAACACACTTCGCCCCACCGTTACACGGGACGCGGTGCGGGTGGTCTTTGTATGCACCGAGAACTCCGCCCGCTCACAGCTCGCGGCGGCGTTGTGGTCGAGCGAGAGCGCCGTTCCCGTCACATCGGCTGGGACGCACCCGGCGCCGGCCGTACACCCGGGGGCCGTGTCAGCCGCGCGCCGCCACCACCTCGCGTTGACCCCCGCGACTCCGCGGCATCTCAACGAAGTTCTCCACCCCGACGACGTCGTGATCACGGTCTGCGACTCGGCCCATGAGGAGCTCGGCGCCGGGCCTGACCGGCTGCACTGGTCGGTCTCCGACCCGGCACGCAGCGGCGAGGACACCGCCTTCGATCAGGCCGTGGACGAGCTCACCGACCGCATCTCCCGGATCGCTCCCGCGATCCGGCCCGTCACCTGAGGAGGACCCATGCCGGTCACCGCCCGCCGACCCGAGCTGTCAATAGATCAAGTGCTGGCGCTCCGGACGGCTGCGTCGAACCTGGCCCGAGAGTTCGACGGGACCTTCGGGCCCGAGACCATCGAGCGGTTCCTGCACACCTCCTACGACGAGTTCGCCGATCGGGCCGTCGTCATCAACTACCTGCCACTGCTCGCCGAACGCTTCGCCCGCCAGCGGCTGCGCGCCCTGGCGAAGGTCGAAGGCAAGGCAATCATGGGGACTCCCGTCGCGCTGTTCCTGTGCACCCACAACGCAGGGCGCTCTCAGATGGCGATGGGCCTCTTCTCCCAGCTCGCCAATGGCCGGGCCATCGCCTGGTCCGGCGGCTCCGAACCGGACACGCGGGTCAACCCCGCCGCGATCGCAGTCATGGCCGAACGGGGCATCGACATCTCCGGCGAGTACCCCAAGCCCTGGACCGACGAAGTCGTCCGTGCCGCGGACGTCGTGGTCACCATGGGCTGCGGGGACGCCTGCCCGGTCTTCCCCGGCCGGCGCTATGAGAATTGGGCCGTGGCGGACCCTGCCGGCCTGGGTGTCATCGAGGTCCGGGCGATCCGTGACGACCTCGAGCGCCGGGTACGCGGGCTTCTCGCCGAGCTCGCCGTTCCGCTCGACTAGCTCCTACCCCTCCCGGTGGTCCGTGCGGCCACACCCGTCGATCCACTGCATCGAACTTTTCCGATCCAGTTGTCACTGTTTGGTCCACGTTCATCTGTCGTTTAGATCGAAATTGTTCGATCCAAGCACTCCGCAGAGGTGACGTTCCTCCCAGATCGTCACTAGAGCCCCAGGAAGGATCCTCGTGAGCATTCGGTGGGTACGCCCCGCACGTGCCGCGCTCGCCCTCGCCGCCGTGAGCGTCGTGCTGGCGGCCTGCGGCGGCGGGGGCGGCGGGTCAGCAGCAGGCGGGAACGCAGCACTGGCTGGCCCGGTGGTGATTGATGGATCCAGCACGGTCGAGCCCCTGTCCTCGGCTGCTGCCGAGCTGTTCCAGGGCGAGCAGCCCGGCGTCAATGTCACGGTCGGCACCTCGGGCACTGGAGGTGGTTTTCAGAAGTTCTGCGCGGGCGAGACCGACATCTCCGACGCCTCTCGGCCGATCAAGGACGAAGAGAAGGCGCAGTGCGACGCCAAGGGCATCTCCTTCGAGGAGATCCAGGTGGCCAACGACGCACTGACCGTCGTGGTCAACAAGGAACACCTGGGCCAACTGCCTGACCGTCGACCAGCTCAAGCGGATGTGGGAGCCGGGCTCGACAGTGAAGAACTGGAACCAGGTCGACCCGAGCTTCCCGAACGAACCACTGACACTGTTCGGGGCGGGCGCCGACTCCGGCACCTTCGACTACTTCACCGGCGCGATCGTCGGCAAGGAGGGCTCCTCGCGGACCGACTACAGCCCCACCGAGGACGACAACGTCACGGTGCAGGGAGTCCAAGGGTCAAAGGGCGCGCTGGGCTACTTCGGGTTCTCCTACTTCGAGGAGAACGAGGCCAACCTCAAGGCCGTGCAGATCGACGGCGGGAAGGGCTGTGTCGCGCCCTCGTCGCAGGCGGCGCAGGATGGCACCTACACACCGCTGGCCCGGCCGTTGTTCATCTACCCGTCCAACGCCGGTCTGAAGAAGCCGCAGGTCGAGGCCTTCGTGGAGTTCTACCTGCAGCAGAACGACCAGATCGTGGAAGTCGCCCGGTTCATCCCCCTGACGCCGGAGCAGAAGCAGGAGTCGACCACCGAGCTGGAAGCGCTGCGTCAGCGCGCCGGCGGTTGAGGTGACAGCCTCCACAGTGGACGCGGCCTCCCCGAGCTCCGGCTCGGGGGGTCCGTCCCTCACCCTGCAGCGGACATCATCGCGGATCGGCGAGCGGATCATCGAGACTCTCCTCGCCGCCGCAGCTGGATTGTCAGTGGTGGTGACGATCGGGATCGTGCTGGCCTTGGTCGTGCCGCTGTTCACCTTTTTCGCCCACGTCTCACCGATCGAGTTCCTCAGTGGCACGAGCTGGACTGCGTCGTTCGGTGACAAGTTCTCCTGGGACAAGGACTGGGGCGTGCTGCCCCTGGTCTCGGCGACGTTCACGGCCACCGCCATCGCACTGCTGGTCGCCGTCCCGCTCGGACTCGGTATCGCCATGTTTCTGTCCGAGTACGCCAACCAGCGGGCCCGGAAGACCCTCAAACCGGTGCTCGAGCTGCTGGCCGGGATCCCGACCGTGGTTTACGGGTTCCTCGCGTTGACCGCGATCACCCCGGCGCTGCAGCCGTTGCTGGGTATCCCGAACATCTTCAGCATCCTGACCGCGGGCCTGGTCATGGGCTTCATGATCGTGCCGACGGTCGCGTCGCTGTCCGAGGACGCCATGTCCGCAGTGCCACAGGCGCTGCGGCAGGGCTCCTACGCATTGGGGGCGAACAAGCGAAAGACCACCCTACGAGTGGTGTTCCCCGCGGCGCTGTCGGGCATCATCGCCGCGATCGTGCTCGCCCTGTCCCGCGCGGTCGGCGAGACCATGATCCTGGCCGTTGCGGGCGGCAACATCGCCCGCCTCACCGCCGATCCTCGCGACCAGGCCCAGACGATGACCGCGTTCATCGCCCAGATCGCCAGCGGCGACGCCCCCCAAGGCAGCCCCGTGTACTACTCGCTGTTCGCCGTTGGGGCGCTGCTGTTCGCGATCACCCTGGTCATCAACCTGATCAGCATTCGGCTGGTCCGCAGATTCCGGCAGGCCTACTGATGAGCGTGACGAGTTCCGCGGCGGTCGACGTTGCCACTCCGCTGCGTGAGGGGCGCCGCCATGACACTGCATCAGCCGTGTTCCTCGGCGTGCTGTGGCTGTGCCTGGCGCTGGCTTCGCTGTTCCTGTTGTTCATCATGATCGAAGTCGTCCGTCGTGGCCTCGCCCGGTTCGATCTGCAATTGCTCACCGCGGCGCCCTCACGTGTTCGACCGGAGAACGGCGGAGTGCGCCCGGCCATTCTCGGAACCCTGCTCGTAGTCGGCACCACCGCACTCCTGGCACTCCCGATCGGCGTCGCTGCGGCGGTGTACCTCGAGGAGTACGGCGACCGCACGCGATGGTGGAACCGGATGTTCGAGCTGAACATCCAGAACCTCGCCGCGGTCCCGTCGGTGATCTTCGGCATCCTCGTTCTGGCCTTCGTGGTCCGAACGCCGCTCAACATCGGCGCCGTGGCGCTGTCCGGAGCTATCGCGCTCGCCCTGCTGATCCTGCCGGTCGTCATCATCGCGACCCGCGAGGCACTGCGCGCAATTCCCGGGGAGATCCGTGACGGTTCGCTCGCGCTCGGGGCCACACGTTGGCAGACCGTATGGCGGCAACTGCTACCCGCCGCGGTCCCGGGTATCGCGACCGGCTCCATCCTGGCGCTGTCCCGAGCCATCGGCGAGGCTGCGCCACTGATCCTCGTCGGCGCCACCACCTTCGTGACGTTCAGCCCTGACGGTCTGTTTTCCCGCTACACCGTCATGCCCGTCCAGATCTACACCCTGGTCCCGCAACCGGACCAGGCGTCGAAGGACCTCGCCTACGGGGCGATCCTGCTGCTGATCCTGATCCTCGTCGCGATGAACGCCGTCGCCATCTACCTGCGCAACCGGTTCCAGCGTCGCTGGTGACCAGCGTCCGCCCGACAGCCCGGAAGGACCCACTCAGACCATGACCAGCTCGGAGCGGACCACAGTTACCGACCCCGAAACGGCGACCGGCCACCACCGAGAGGTGCGTGTGGACGTGGCCGCTAGCGCCGAACACCGCCACGGCGGCGCCGAGGCCGTGATGGCCGTCGAGGACCTTAACGTCTATTACGGCGACTTCCTCGCCGTGCGCGACGTCGACCTGCAATTCGGCAGAGGTGAGATCACCGCGATGATCGGCCCCTCCGGCTGCGGCAAGTCGACCGTGCTGCGCTGCCTCAACCGCATGAACGACCTCGTCCTCGGCGCACGCGTCGAGGGCTTGGTCACCTACCACGGCATTGACATCTACGGCCCGACCATCGACGACATCGAGGTGCGTCGACGCATCGGCATGGTTTTCCAGAAGCCCAACCCGTTCCCGAAATCCATCTACGACAACGTCGCGTATGGGCCGCGGGTCACCGGCATGAAGGGGAACCTCGACGAGACCGTGGAGAAGGCGCTGCGCGGAGCCGCCTTGTGGGACGAGGTCAAGGACAAGCTCAAGCAGAACGCCTACGGCCTGTCCGGCGGCCAGCAGCAGCGCTTGTGCATCGCCCGCGCGATCGCGACCCATCCCGACGTGATCCTCATGGACGAGCCCTGTTCCGCCCTCGACCCGATCGCCACCTCGAAGATCGAAGATCTCATGATCGAGCTGACCAAGGAATACTCGATCATCATCGTGACCCACAACATGCAGCAGGCCGCCCGCGTCTCCAACCGCACCGCGTTCTTCACCGCCGAAGCCGACGAGGCCGGCAAACGGGTCGGCATGCTCGTCGAGTTCGACGACACCAAAGTCATCTTCGGCGACCCGAACGACAATCGCACCGAGGACTACATCTCCGGGAGGTTCGGCTGAGCAAAGCAACCGTGTCGGTCACCGCCTGGGAGAACGACAACTCCCAGTTCCACGCCCGCCGCCGGGCCTGCCTCGCCGGCCGCGCGGCGATGCCCGACCGCGCGGCCGTCCTCCTGATCGACACACCCGCATTCGCAATCGAGCTCCGCCGTGCCCTGGTCGGCCAGCCGGTGGAGATCGCAGCCACCCACGACCCTGCCACCGGGCTTCTCCTGGTCGGACGCACCTGCCCCGACGTGGTCCTACTCGGCCCCACTCAGGGACGGCTCACCACCGCGGCATTCCTCGAGGCCCTGCGCGACAACGAACCCGAGCTGCCCATCGTCGTCGGAATCAGCCCCGACGAGCCGGAACTGGCCGGCCACGCTGCACTGCTCGGAGCGGCGGTGCTCGCCCATCCGTACCGCATCGACCAACTCCTGCGGCTGCTGTCCTCACTGACCTCGAGCAGAAGACCACTGGAGGTCAAGCCGCTGCGCCTCGAACTCGGCCGGCTCAGCATCGACGGCGCCGCACCCAAGATGTGGCTCGACGGCACCGAGTACCGACTACCGATGCGGGAGTACCTCCTGCTTCGCTACCTCGCAGAACGAGCCGGCGCGGTTGTGTCCCGCCACGAGGTCATCCGCGCGATCTGGGGCGTCGAGGGCGTCCGCGGCAGCAACACCCTCAACGTGCACGTCATGCGCCTGCGCAGGCGCTTGGGCGACGACGACCAGGACCCACAATGGATCCAGTCGATACGTGGAATCGGCTACCAGTTCACCGTCCCTTCACCTTCTGCGGGGGGTGGCGACACATAAGGTGCAGATCGTGCCGTTCCAGCCCGCGCCCCCAGAAAAGGCCGTCCCCGCCGACTCCGTCACTCCGGAACGCGCGGCCACCGTTTTCAAGGCGCTGGCCGACCCGCTGCGGATCCAACTGGTCGCCATGGCCGGCGCAGCCACCGACGACGGCATCTGCTTCTGCGACATCGCCACACGCATCGACATGCCCCAGTCCTCCCTCAGCCATCACCTCCGGGTGCTCGTCAACGCCGGCATCCTCGAACGCGAACGGCGCGGCACCTGGAGCTGGTACCGCCTACGCGAGGAGCCCTTCCTGCTCCTGCAGGACGCGATCCGCCCCGGCGGTCTCCTACTCACGCCCTCGGCGAAATGCCTCGAGGAGAGCGCCTAGCGGCAGGGAGGCGCCCGTCACATTGCCAGGCTGCTTCGAACCGCTTCAAAATAGACGCGTGTCGAAGAATGAGCTGCCTGTCGTCGAGGTGTGCGAACCGACCACCCTGACCGGTGCCGCACTGAGCCCGGCCGACGCCGCAACGCTCGCCGCCGCGCTCCGGGCGATCGCCGACCCCACCCGCCTGCGGCTGCTCAGCCTCATCGGCGCGCACGCGGGCGGCGAAGCATGCGTGTGCGACCTGACCGGCGAATTCGACCTGTCCGGGCCGACGATCAGCCACCACCTCAAGGTGTTGCGCGAGGCCGGCCTGATCACCGGCGAGCGGCGCGGCACCTGGATCTACTACCGGGTCGTCCGCGACACCCTGGCCGCCCTCTCGCAGGCGCTCTCGCCCGCCACCCACGAACTGGAAGTGACCGCGTGACCGCCACCCCCGAGCTAGACGCCCCGGTCGTCGCGCGGCTGTCGACCCTGGATCGCTTCCTGCCGGTCTGGATCCTCGTCGCCATGGCCGTCGGACTCGGTGCCGGGCGGCTGATCCCCGGCCTGGGCGGCGCGCTGGACGCCATCGCGGTCCAGGGTGTCTCGCTGCCGATCGCTCTGGGCCTGCTCGTGATGATGTACCCGGTACTGGCCAAGGTCCGCTACGACCGGCTCGACACCGTCACCGGCGACCGCCGCCTGCTGGTCAGCTCGCTGGTGCTGAACTGGGTGCTCGGGCCGGCGCTGATGTTCGCCCTGGCCTGGCTGCTGCTGCCCGACCTGCCCGAGTACCGCACGGGGCTGATCATCGTCGGGCTGGCGCGCTGTATTGCCATGGTGATCATCTGGAACGACCTCGCCTGCGGCGACCGCGAGGCCGCGGCCGTGCTCGTCGCGCTGAACTCGGTGTTCCAGGTGATCGCCTTCGCCGGGCTCGGCTGGTTCTACCTCGATGTCCTGCCCGGCTGGCTCGGCCTGCCACAGGCCGCACTCAACATCTCCCCCTGGGAGATCGCCATCTCGGTCGTGGTCTTCCTCGGGATCCCGCTGGTCGCCGGGTATCTGTCCCGCCGCGTCGGCGAGCGGGCGAAAGGCCGCGACTGGTACGAGTCGCGATTCCTGCCCCGGATCGGCCCCTTCGCGCTCTACGGGCTGCTGTTCACCATCGTGATCCTCTTCGCGCTGCAAGGCGACGCCATCACCTCCCGACCGCTCGACGTCGCCCGTATCGCGCTGCCGCTGCTGGCCTACTTCGCGATCATGTGGGCCGGCTCCTATGCCCTGGGCAAGGCCGTCGGCCTGAGCTACGAGCGAACGACCACGCTGGCGTTCACCGCCGCGGGAAACAACTTCGAGCTCGCCATCGCCGTCGCCATCGCCACCTTCGGCGTCACCTCCGGCCAGGCCCTCGCAGGGGTGGTCGGGCCGCTCATCGAGGTTCCGGTGCTCGTTGCGCTCGTCTACGTTTCGCTCGCCGCGCGCCGCCGGTGGTTCCGCACACGAACGGCGCCCGCCACGGCCCCCACCCCTCAGGAGTCCTGATGGCCGAGATCCCGACCGTCCTGTTCGTCTGCGTACACAACGCCGGGCGCTCGCAGATGGCCGCCGCTCTGCTCGCCCGCCACGCCGCCGGAGCTGTCGAGGTCCGCTCGGCGGGCTCCGAGCCCGCCGACGCCGTTAACCCTGCCGTGCGCGAGGTGATGGCCGAGCTCGGCATCGACCTGTCGGCCGAAAAGCCCAAGCGGCTCACCACCGACGCCGTCGAGGCCTCCGACGTCGTCATCACCATGGGCTGCGGCGACGCCTGCCCGATCTTCCCCGGCAAGCGCTACCTGGACTGGGAGCTCACCGACCCAGCCGGCAAGAGCGTCGAGGACGTCCGGCCGATCCGCGACGACATCGACGCCCGCGTCCGGTCACTGCTCGCCGAGCTGGTGCCCAGCCCCATCAACTGACGCCTCTTCGACCTCGGCGGCGCCGAAGCAGGGAGCCCAGGAATGCACCTCGTCGTGGTCGGGGGCAGCGACGCCGGGATCAGCGCCGGCCTGCGCGCCCGCCAGCTCGACCCCTCAGCCGAGGTGACCCTCGTGGTCGCCGATGCCTACCCGAACTTCAGCATCTGCGGCATCCCCTACTACATCAGTGGCGACGTCGTCGACTGGCGCAACCTCGCCCACCGCACCCGGGCAGACCTCGAGGTGGCCGGGCTGACGCTGCGCCTCGACACCCGCGCTACCCGTATCGACCACGACCGCCGCGAGCTGGCCGTGACGGAAGCGGACGGCGCTACGGCGCGCATCGGGTACGACGCTCTTGTCGTCGGCACCGGCGCGGTTCCGGTCCGGCCGCCCATCGTCGGCCTCACGGGGCCGGACGCGCTCGGCGAGACTGACGGGGTCCACCTGCTGCACACCATGGGCGAGACATTCGCGCTACAGCGCGCGCTCGCCCGAGGCCCTGCCACTGCGCTCATCGTCGGTGCCGGCTATATCGGACTCGAGATGGCCGAGGCGCTTACCGCCCGCGGCATTCGCGTCACCCAGGTCGAGCAGCTCCCCGAGGTTCTGCCCACAGTCGATCCCGAACTCGGCGCGCTGGTGCACGACGAACTCACCCGGCATGGCGTCGACGTCGTCACCGGCGCCACGGTCACGCAGATCAGCCGCACCGCCAACGGGCTATCCGTCGCCGGCACCACCAGCACCGGCTCCATCGAGTGGGACGTCGATCTTGTTCTGGTCGTGGTCGGGGTCCGGCCCGACACCGCGTTGCTCACCGCCGCGGGCGTGAAGACCGGCGCGCGCGGGGCAGTCCTCGTCGACGACACCATGGCCACGTCCCTGCCCGGGGTGTGGGCCGCCGGGGACTGCGTAATCACGCACCACCGCCAGCTCGGCGAGTCCTACCTGCCCCTGGGCACCACCGCCCACAAGCAGGGCCGCGTCGCCGGCGCCAACGCCGTCGGCAGCCATGCCCGTTTCCACGGCAGCCTCGGCACCCAGGTCGTCAAGGTGTTCGACCTCGTCATCGCCCGTACTGGCCTCCGCGACCACGAAGCACAGGCGCGGGGGCACCAGCCAATCACCGTCACCAGCTCGCCCGACGACCACAAGGCCTACTACCCGACGGCCTACCCGATCACCATCCGTCTCACCGGCGACGCCACCACCGGGCTGCTGCTCGGCGCCCAACTCGTCGGCTGGCTCGGAACCGAGGTGTCCAAGAGGGTCGACACCTACGCCGCTGCGCTCCACCACCAGATGACCGTCGCCGAGATCTCCGACCTCGACCTGTCCTACACCCCGCCCCTCGGCTCGCCCTGGGACGCCGTACAGCTGGCCGCGCAGGCCTGGGAATCCCAGGTCGCAACCCTCCCAGCCGATCCGGCACCACGACGGCTGCGCCCCGTTCACTGACGACGGGCTCCTTGAGCCTCACCGCCACGCGGAGGAGACCACCGGCCGCCAGCAAGCCGATCCGACGCACGGGATTGATCGAGGCGGCACGCAGAGACGACGTCAGCTGATAGGTCTCCTGTGCCCGGGTTCCTGGGGGAGCCTGGCGTCTTAGCTAGTCCTAGCCGGAGGTCCTCCGCGACACCGCGAGCAATGCTTGGAACCTGTGGATCACGAGGGTGGGTCGTGGCCTCCCGGTGATCTTGGAGCTCTCAAGCAAGGCCGGCGCGCCAACGCCGGTCGGGACGGCACGACTCGTGGGCAGGTCCCGGCAACGTGGCGGCACTCCTCGACCGCTCACGATGAGTACTCGGACCTCGTGTTCGATCGCGAGGCGGCAGGCTGACCGATTCGATCAATGGCGGTTCGCTCAGGAGAGGTCAGGCGTTGCGGCCCCAGCCGGACCGTTGTGGCGGGGCGTGGAGCGCGCGGCATGCCGCGGTACGGGATCGGCGACTTTCGTGCCGTTGTCGGTCCTGATTCGGCACAGTGCGCGGCCTGAGCTTCCCCCGGTAGCTCGGAGGGTTGGCTACCTGGCGGCAGCCGGGTCGGGCCCAGCGGCAGGTGCCGCCGGATGATCGGTGCATCGAGCATGCCAGGCCGCTTCGTACTCGTCGGGTGAGCGCCAGCCGAGCGGGTGTTGGATGCGTTCGGTGTTGTACCACCCATCGATGTAGGCGAACAGGTCGTTCTCCGCCTCGTCCCGGGTCCGCCACGATTTTCGGTAGACCAGCTCGGTCTTCATGGTGGAGAAGAAGTTCTCCATCAAAGCGTTATCGCAGGAATCCCCGACCGAGCCCATCGACGCGAGAATTCCGTGATCATCCAGGCGCTGACCAAAGCGCAGCGACGTGTAATTCGAACCCCTGTCCGAGTGGTGGACCACCTGCCCGTCGCGGATCCCGCGGGACCAGACCGCGTACTCGAGCGCGCCGAGGATGAGGTCGGTGTCGCAGCGGTCCGAGCACCGCCACCCGACGATCCGGTTGGAGAACGCGTCGCGCACCGCGGCCAGCCAGAACACGCCCTGTGCGCAGGGGATCCGGGTCGCATCGGCCACCCAGAGCCGGTTGGGCGCCGGCGCGGTGAAGTTGCGGTTGACCAGGTCCGGCGCCGGTGTCGCGGCGGGGTTCTGCCTGGTCGAGGAGGTTCTCCACTTCTTGCGCAGGAACGCGCCCTGCACCCCGGCCTCCCGCATCAACCGCTCGACTCGCTTGCGGGAGACGCGCACGCCGCGCCGTTGCAGGGTGGCGTGCATCCGCGGGGAGCCGTAGGTGCCGCCCGAGCGGTCGTGGATCGTGGCGATCTCGGCGAGCAGCACCGCGTCCGCTTGCTGCCGCTCGGATGGCCGTCGTTGGCGGTCGAGCCAGCCGTAGTAGGTCGATGGGGCGATGCCCAGGACGCGCAGGATCGGGTCGACCCCGAACCGGTCGCGGAGATGCCCGACGGTTTTCAATACTTCTTCCTTGTCGGGTCCATTTCCTGGGCGAAAAAAGCGCTCGCCGCCTTCAGGATTTCGTTGGCCCGGCGGAGCTCGGCGTTCTCTTTGCGGAGCCGGCGCAGCTCCTCGGTCTCGGCGGTGGTGGGCCGGTCGGTGCGCTCGCCGCGGTTGGCCTCGTCCTGGCGGATCCAGATGCGCAAGGCTTCGTGGTGCACGCCCAGCTGCTCGGCCAGCCGGCGGATCACCGGCCGCGGGTGTGTCTCCCGGTAGAGACGGACGGCGCGTTCACGCAGCTCGTCGGGGTACTTCTTCGGTGCTGCCACAGAGACTCCCTTCACGGCCTACAGCCATGATCGTCGGTCTCCGGGCTAGCGGGGGAAGCTCAGCCATCAGTGTGTGACCAGGCGGGTATGGGGCCGTCGGCCATGCGCCAGTAGCCCGGCCGCTGTGCGCGGACCGCGCGACGACAGACCGGGCAGCACAGGTTCTCGACCTTCTGCCACCGACGTTCCTCGCGTCTGGAGGGTCCGGGTACCACGTACTGGCGGTTGATCACATCGGCCAAGCGTGGAGCCGCGTGTTGCTCCCTCGTGTCGTGCGCCGTGGTCACCGCGCGACCACGAGGCCGCCGTGCCAACGAACACGTCCCAGCCGCACCCCGACCCGACGCTTCCCATCGACACGAAGGGAGGTGGGTCGGTGACCGTGGTTGCCGGGCCGACGGAGGCGCCGATTACGCGACGCCATCGGGGAGCTGCGCGACGGGTCCGGTTGTCGGTTGCCGGTGTCGCGGGTGGCGTCGGCGCGACGACGGTCGCCACCGCCATCGGCGCCGTAGATGGCGGTGTGTTCGTTGGACGTCCGGTCGGCGTACTGGTCTGCCGAGCCACCGGCGACTCCTTGATCCGAGCCGGCCGCGCGGCACAGCTTGTGGCTGCAGCGACTGGGAGCAAGCCGGTGCTGGCGGTCACGGCGGCGGACGCCTCAGGCCCGAGCCGCCCAGTGACCGCCCGGCTGCGTCTCCTGGAGCCGCATGCGGTCGCGGTGGTTGTGCTGCCGTTCGTCCGCCGGTGGCGTGACCTCGCCACTCCACTTGACGAGGTACGCGGCCTACTCGCCCTCCCCCGGGCCGAGGTGCCCCGCTCAATGCGGCGCTACGCCGCCGCCCTGAACGACCTGTGCGCTGCCCTGGAGCGCCGCTCCCCGGCCACGGCCCGCCCGGCAGCTACGGCCGGGCGGGCCGCAATCCCCACTCGAGGAAGGACACCATGATCGCTCTCAGAACCATCGTTCCCAACCCACCGCCTACTGCTCCACCAGGCCTCGACGAGCTCGCAGGTGAGCTGCTCGGGTGGCTCAAGTGGGGCGTGATCGTCGCCGGGATACTCGGGATCTTCATCTGCGCACTGATGCTCATCATCGGCCGGCGCAACCGCTCAGCCACCGCCTACGAGGGCCTCGTCGGGTCGGCGTGGGTGATCGGGGGCCTCGCGCTGGCTTCGGTGGCGGCGCTGCTGGTGGGGGCGTTCCAGATATGACCAAGCGCCTCCTTCCACCTGCGATTGCCGCGACGGTCGTGCTGGCCGCCGCGGTCGGTTGCTCGACCACGCCCAGCCCCGAGGAGCCGACATCGGACGCGGTCGTGCTCGTCGCAGTGCCCGGCGGAGTAGGGGCCTCGTCGCTGCGGCACGGCCCCTTTCACGAGTTCAACGGCCGCGCGACGGGGTTCAGTCACGACGGGGTGGGCGCCGCACTAGCCGCGACCCACATCGGAGCCCGCACGGCCTCCGTTGCAGGGTCGGATGCCGTCGCAGCGACGCTCGACGAGCAGTGCTGGGGCGACGTAGCGCGTGCCCGTGAACGCCTGTTCACCGCTCTCCCCCGCCCCGACGCCCCATCCCGGGACATGGTCAGCGCGACGGCGATGTACTTCCGTGTCATCGCCGGCGACGCTCGCGGTGAGTTCGTGGTGCTGTCGTTGCTGGCCGATACCCCGCAGGCCCGTGCGCTGGGCGGCTTCTCCCGGGTCGACGCCACGATGCGCTGGTCCGGACTCGACTGGCAGCTGCGCGTGCCGGTCCCCCGCCCCAGCGTCTATCCCGATACCACCGGCTATCGCCTGCTCGGACCGACGCAGTGATCGCCCCCACGCAACCCGCAGAGGAGTGCGGAACCTTCGACCTGGGCTGCCAGGCAGGCCAGGCCTTCGGGTCGGTGTTACAGAGCATGATCGCCGAGGTCGCGCGCGGCGCGGCCGAGCTCGTGGTGACCACCGCGACATGGTGGGTGGAGACCGACAGCGTCGACCCCCGCGACCCAGCTGTCATCGCGGCGCAGGGCGCTACCCGCGACCTGATCCTGATCATCCTGGTCGCTTCGGTGCTGGTGCAGTCGATCCGGCTCATTCTCTCCCGTAAGGGCGAGCCACTGATCATGGTGGCGACCGGACTCATCCGCTACGCGGTCGTATCGGCTCTGGGGCTGGTCATTCTGCAGAGCGCGCTGCGCGCCGGCGACGCTCTGGCCAGTCAGCTGCTCGACGGCGCCGCGAACAACTTCGCCCTACTCATGCAACAAGTCCTCACCGATGGCGACGCCACGTTCCTAGTGCTGCTCGTCTCGCTGATCGCCGCGGTCCTCTCACTCGTGCAGTGGGTGCTCATGGCAATGCGCCAAGCCGGGCTGCTGGTACTGGCGGCGATGCTGCCCCTGGCCGCGGCCGGGTCACTGACCCGCTCCACCCGGGGCTGGTTGGACAAGCTAATCGTCTGGCTAATCGCGATGGTCGCCTACAAACCCGCGGCCGCCTTCATCTACTACATCGGCTTCTCCTACCTGTCCTCACCGAGCGCGGCCGAGGGCGGCAGCACCGCGACGATGATCACCGGACTCATGGTGCTGCTGCTCGCGGTGATCGCGATGCCGGTACTGCTGAAGTTCTTCGCCTGGTCCGGCACCCAGATCAGCGGCGGAGGCGGCAACGGCTCCGGGTTCCTCGGCGCCGCCGGCGCGATCGCCATGTCACAGGGCCACGGAGCAGGCGGGGCAGTCGGACGTGCCGCCACGATGGAGGCCAGCGGCCCCGGCTCCTACGCAACCTTCGGTGGCCAGGCAGCTCCGGGCGGTGCCGCCTTCAGCGGTGGACAGGTCGGCCCCGGCGCTGCCGCCGGCGCAGGTTCGGCCGGCGCGGCGTTAGGCGGCGCGGCAGCAGCAGCGGGCATCGCGGCGACAAAGGCCGCTCAAGGCGCCGCCGGACAGATGCTCGGCAAGCCGGACGCGGGAGACCGCGAATGAGCATCGACAACTCACGAAGCCTCGACAATAGGACGCGGCTGTACGGGAACTGGCGCGCCGAGCGCGGCTGGGGCATCGGGTCGCTGTCCACCTCCTCAACCATCGTGCTGTTCTGCGCGGTCCTGGCTCCGCTGCTGGCCGTGTCCGCCGTCCCGGCCGCAACGATCCCGCTGCTCGCGGCCTCGGCCGTCGTGGTTGCCGCGGTGGTCGTGCGCATCGGCGGCGTCAGCGCCACCGACGTGGTGCTTCGCCGCCTGCGGTTCCATCGAGCGCAAGCGGCGGGGTGGACGGAACTGTCCGCAGGGGTGCTGACCGAGCATCCCCGAGCGGCGGACCTGCCCGGCGTGCTCGCGCCGCTTCGCCCCCTCGATGTCGACGACGGCCGCGGCGGGCGGCACGCCCTGCTATGGCACCGTCGCACCGGCACGCTGACCGCGATCCTGCGCTGCTCGCCGATCGGCCTCGACCTCACCGACCCCGATCGTGCCGACACGTGGGTCGCCTCCTGGGGGGCGCTGCTGGCCGACCTGGGCTACCTGCCGCTGATCCGCCACATCGCCGTCACCGTGGACACCGCACCGGCCGGTGGCACCACGGTGCGCGACCACGTCGCCCGAGAACTCGACCCCGCCGCTCCCGCCCTGTCGCAGCGCATCCTCGCCGAGCTCGTCGATCTCACCCCGGCCACAACCGCCGACATCGACACCC
Source organism: Pseudonocardia alaniniphila (assembly GCF_022524485.1). GTDB lineage: Bacteria > Actinomycetota > Actinomycetes > Mycobacteriales > Pseudonocardiaceae > Pseudonocardia > Pseudonocardia alaniniphila. The sequence goes on along the minus strand of NZ_JAKXMK010000004.1, from coordinate 255,141 downwards.
GCGTGTCCGTGTGCCTAGACCCCGCTCGCGCCACCCCACGCCCTGCCGACCTGCTCGCCGCCGCGGTGGAAGTCGGACGTCGCCTACCCGCGATCGAGAACAGCCTCGCCTCATGCGGCGTCGCCGTCCTGGGTCGCGCCTCCACCGGCTGGATCACCGGCCGCATCCGCGCCGCCTTCGACCCCCACTTGCGCCCCGACATCACCCGCCTCACCGACACTGACTCGGTCCTGTCCTGGCAAGACGCTGGGCCGGTCGCGGCCCGTGAACGCTGGGACAACTACCGTCACGAGGGCGGCCTGTCTGTTACCTGGGCGTTGCGGGAGGCACCGCGGCAGGCCGTCGGCTCCGGCGTGCTCGCCCCGCTGCTCGCCCCTGGCCCGTTCCCCCGCCGCACCACCTGGCTGTACCAGCCCTACCCAGCCGACCAAGCCGCAGCGAAGGTGGAAACCGAGGTCACCTCGGGGCAGGTGCGCCGCGCCTGGGCCGAACGCACCCGCCGAGACGAAACCCAGCGCGAACGCGACGACCGCGCCCGCGCCCTTCAATCCGCACGCGAAGAGGCCCAGGGCGCCGGCGTCGGCCGATTCACCCTCTACGTCACCACCACCGTGACCCACGACGACGACCTACCCGCCGCCGTAGCCGACGTCGAACAGCGTGCCGGCCAATCGAAGCTGAGGCTGCGCCGCCTGCGCGGGGCCCAGGCCGCCGGCTTCGCCACCGCGCTCGGTGTCGGTATCGACCCGGCCGACCTGCTGACCCACCGCCGCGGCCGCTGACCACAAAAGATCGGACCACGCGATGACCACACCCGACCACGACCCGATCCCCCGCGCCTGGGGATGGCCGGTCCGCGGCGGAGGACGGGCCGGGCACGTCGAAGCCGGCCACCGCTTCGCCGCCACCACCAGCCAGGTCTGCGGCCTGTTCCCCTTCGCCACCCCCTCCGGCAGCGACGTGCGCGGCGTCCCCATCGGCCGACACCTGCACACCGCCGAACCGGTCGGACTCGACCCCGCACACTGGCTACGCACCGGCCTGGTCTCCAACACCGGAGTCTGGGTCCAAGGCCAACCCGGCATCGGGAAATCCTCGATCACCAAACGCATGCTCACCGGCCTCGTCGGCTTCGGCATGCGCGCCGTCATCCCCGGCGACGTCAAAGGCGAATACACCGCCCTCATCACCGCCCTCGGCGGCTCGGTCTGGCACATCGGCCGCGGACTACACGCCCTCAACCCACTCGACGCCGGCCCACTGCGCACCACCATCGCCACCGCCCCAGCCACCGACCGCACCCGCCTGATCGAAACCCTCCGAGCTCGCCGGCTGTCACTGCTCGAGGCACTGATCACGATCGTCCGCCACGACGAACCCGACGTCACCGAACGCCGGCTACTCGGCGCGGCCCTCGACATCGCCGTCGACGCCGCGCACGGACGCGAGCCGCTCATTCCCGACGTGCTCACCGTGCTGCTGTCCGCCGCATCCCCGCTCCAGCTGATCGCAGCATCCGCCGACGACAGCGACTACCGGCGTCTGACCCGCTCGCTGACCAACGCACTCGGGCTGCTGTGCGAAGGTGCGATCCGCGGCATCTTCGACCGGCCCAGCAGCGCCCGTTTCGACCCCACCACCCCGGCGCTGTCCCTGGACATCAGCGCCCTGGACGACGATGACGACGACGTCGTCGCCGCCGCGATGCTCTGCTCCTGGGCATGGTCCGCCGCCCTGACCGATGCCGCCGCCTACGGCGATCACCGTCGCAACGTGGTGCAGGTGCAAGACGAGCTGTGGCGCGCCCTGCGCGTCGCTCCCGGGCTGGTGGAGAGGTCAGATCGCATCACCCGCCTCGGGCGACACCGCGGCGTCGTGTCCTTCCAAGTCACCCACTCCCTCGACGACCTCGAAGCCCTACCCACCGAATCCGACCGCGCGAAAGCCCGCGGCATGGCCTCCCGCAACGGCGTGCTGCTCCTCGGCGGCATGGCCGCGAAAGAACTCGACGGACTGCGCCGGATCACCGCGCTCAGCCAGGGCGAGGCCGCGCTGATCACCTCCTGGGCGGCACCCCCGACCTGGCATGCCGGGCGCATCCACCCCGGGCGAGGCAAGTACCTGATCAAGTCCGGACAGCGGGTCGGACTGCCTGTTGCGCTCACCCTGACACCGACCGAGCTCGCCCTGCACGACACCGACCGCGCCTTCCGCCGCAAAGAGCAGACGTGACACCGGGGCTGCTCCGCGAGGCGACGGCACCACTGCTGCTCCTCGGCGCAATCGGGTCCGTCGCAGTTCTCGTCGGAAACACCTGGGTGGCTGCGAGCGCCGCCGCGCTGGTCGGCATCGGAGTCTGGGTCGCACCTGCGGTTGACCTCGAACTACTGGTCCGCCTGGCGCGCGCGGGCGCAGCCGGAGTGCTCGCGCCGGGCGCCAGCGCGACCACGTTCTACAGCGTCTTCTCGCTGCTGCTCCTGATCGAGGCGTGTCCGGCGTTCGTTGTCGGCCGCGTCATCGCCAGACACGGGGCACCGGGGGATCCGCGGCGTGCGATGTTGCGTTCCACGGAGCTGGGCGATCTGACCGGTGCGGCCGCGGTCCGCCGGGCGCGACAGCTGAGACCCGGTGCCCGCGAGTTCGGCAGCTCCGATCATGGGCTGCGGCTGATGTCGGTCGACCGGCGGCCGGTGTCGATGTCCTGGGAGGACGTTGGCCTGGTCATCATGGGGCCGCGGTCGAACAAGACCAGCGCGCTGGCCGTGCCCACCGTGCTCGCCGCACCCGGCCTGGTCGTCGCCACCTCGAACAAGGCCGACCTGTGGGCCCTGACCGCCGGGATGCGCGGGCAGGCCGGTCCGGTCTGGACGTTCGACCCGCAACGCATCGCCCATGCTCGGCAGACCTGGTGGTGGGATCCGCTGCGCAGCATCGCCGACGCCGACCCGGCCGAACGCGTCGAAGCCGCCGCGCGGCTCGCCGGGCACTTCATCGGCACCATCGGCGGCGACCGACGTGACCCGTTCTTCCACGCCGCAGGAGAACAGGTCCTCACAGCACTCGGTCCCGACAACCCCGTCAACCGTCCAAAGGAGCCAGAGGATGACCACGCCTGATGACCGGCTGATCGCCGAGCTGTGCGCCCGCGTCCAAGCCCTCGAAGCCTGGCGCACCCACCAATCCGATCAACTCGACGAACTCCTCAACAGCATCCCCACCGCCGAGCCGGTCGACATGACACTCGCCGAGGACGACGAACAGCTCGACACCGACGCCCTGATCGACTGGGTCCACGACACCGTCACCTCAGTAATCGCCCGACCCCTGCGCGGCGAACTCACCTGGTGCCCGTTGTGGTGGGAACACCCCGAAGCCGTCTTCCGCCTCGAAGCACTCCGCCGCGCCTGGACCGAACTCGCGCCCGAACCCGGTACGGCCATGTCCATCTGGATCCGCGACCACCTCGACCCCTGCCTGCGCGAACTCCTCACCCCACTCGGCCCCTTCGCCGACTGCACCCACAACGAGCGCTACCGCGCCCTCAACGGACACACTCCACTCCCCACACTGCCAACAAAGACACCCGAGCAGACCGACTGAGCTCGTGCGCACAGCTGCCATCGTCGGCACTGGCCTCGTCGCGGCACTGCTCGTTCCCCTGCTCGTCATCGGCGCCCTGCTGGGCGGCATGAGCACCTCGGCATCGTCGATCGGGGTCAACACCGCGGCCGTCCCAGCGCTGGCGGCTGAGTCCCTCGACATCATCACCTCAATCACCAGCACGAGCTGTCCCGAACTCCCGCCGGTCTGGGTAATCGCCCACGTCCAAGCCGAGTCCAGCTGGAACCCGACAGCGTTCAGTACCGACCGCAACGGCGGCGCCGCCGGGCTCTACCAACTCAACGAGACGAACTGGCGAGATGCCGGCGGCGCCGCCTGGACCAGCAGCCCACCGCCGCCCAATGCCAGCATCCTCCAGCCAAAGGAACACCTGCGCCTCGCGATCCCCTGGGTCTGCCGCAACCTGCGCCTCGCCGCCGCGCACCTGCGCGCTACCGGGAAACCGACGACACCGCTAGACGGCATGCTGGTCTGCCACATCGCCGGATGCGGACGCCTCACCGGCTCAGCCACCGGCATCCCGAACCCAGGCGAGGCCGGCTGCGACACCTCCTGCATCGAGCTCATCAGGAAATACATCGACCACGTTCACGCCCTCGTCGAGCAATACAGCGCCCCAGCCGGACCGGTCTCCATCAACGACCTCCCGGCACCGACATCATTCACAGGAGCCAGTACCACCTGCACCGCCATTGACCCCACCGGCGGGCGGTGCCTCACTCCGGCCACCCGCCACGCCCACGACGAAATCATCCGCGCCCTCGGCAAGCCCGGCCCCGACGCCCCGATCCGCTCCGCCGGCTGCTGGGACGAACACGCATGGAACCCCGACAGCGACCATTCCCGCGGAACTGCCTGCGACTACTTCCCGGCCAGCGCGGGACAATTCCCCGAGGGGGACGACCTCCAGAACGGCTGGCGACTCGCGACCTGGCTCCGAACTCACGCCGCTGCACTTCGGGTGAAGTACGTGATCTGGCAAGGCCGGTTCTGGTCACCCGACACACCGGACACCAACGGCTGGGGACGGCCTTACACCGGCGGCGGAATCTACGACCCCAACGACGTCACCGGCAGCCACTACGACCACATCCACCTCAGCATCCTGAACGGACGCGGCCTGGCTCCATAGCACTAGCGTCGCGTCTCGGAAGTGGATTGACGATGGCTATGGCGATGATTGTGTCGGCTGTTTGGTCCGGACTCACGTTGGCAACGTTCGACCAGCCGATGATGAACGCCACATTGGCCTCGACGAGCTCACGCATGGAGCTATCCGAAACCGAAATATTTCAGGCGGCTTGGAGCGATCTAGTACTGCACCGGCACTTCCGTGTGTCGTGAGAGGCTGAGCCCGGAGACGCTGGGGCATGTCCCGGTGCCAGCCGCTGACCAAGGTGTGCCTTCGCCGTGCTGCGATCACGCCTCAGGCCGAAGCCCTTGACTGCACGCCCTTGGCGTTGAGGCGAGTGGCTGCGTGGGGTCCGGGCACGGAGCCTGCGCGAAAACCCGTTGGCGGACCACGGCGACCACAGCTACTTTCCCGGCGGCCGTGTGAGAGATCGAGGAGGTGGTACCCGTGAACGCAGTATCGACATGGGGGCTCCCCCTCGGGGTCACGGCCGGGCGATAGGTCGTCCGGGAGCGCCGTTCACGAGCACTCCCGAAAGGTACGACCATGCGATTCACTTCCGAACAGCGCCTCGACGACGGCGTCCTCGAACGCGGGTTCACCCTCGGCGAGATCCCCGGCATCCTGTGGACGCCCGGATCCGCATCCGCACCGGCCCCGCTGATCCTGCTCGGCCACCCCGGCGGACTGCACAAGATGTACCCTCGACTGGTTGCCCGGGCCCAGCACTCCGCGGCCGAGGGCTTCGCCGCGGCCACCATCGAGCTCCCCTGGAGCGGTGACCGACCTCGTTCCGCCGCCGCCCAGGAGGCCCGCGCCGACCTGCGCCGGGCGCTGGAGGCCGGCGAGCCGGTCGACGACGAGATCGTCGACCGGCTCGTCCTGCCGCTGGTCGAAAAGGCGGTCCCGGAATGGCGGGCCGCCCTAGATGCCCTGCTTTCGCTGCCCGAGATCGGCGGCCCGGTCGGGTACGCGGGAGGGGTGATCGCCATCGGCATCCGGCTGGCGGTGGTCGAGCCGCGCATCTCGGCCGCCCTTCTGTTCGCCGGGAGCTTCGTGCCCCGCATCCTGTTCGAGGAGGCCCGGCAGGTCACCATTCCGCTGCAGGTCCTGCTGCAGTGGGACGACGAAGGAAACGACCGGCAGATGGCCCTGGACCTGTTCGACACCTTCGGCACCAAGGAGAAGACCCTGCACGCCAATATGGGCGGACACACCGGCGTCCCGCAGTTCGAGGGGGACGGGAACCGGTTCTTCGCCCGGCACCTGAAGTGAGGCCGGGCCGTCAGGCCGGCAGCAGACGATAGGAGCTGTCGGTCGGGATGCCGCTTCGAGGACAGGCCCCGGCCTTCCTCGATGGCGGTGGCCAGCAGATGCGGTGCGGGCAGCGTTGTCGATTCTGCAATCTTTGTCCGAACAACTCACCTACTCAGGGACCGGACCTAGTACTGCAGTTGATCAGTCGGGCGGTCGTTCGCCGCGGCGGTAGTGGCAGGCGCTGACTTGGTGTTGGCCGGATCCGGTCGACCTTGTCGAGGGTGGTGCCGCTGTATCCGGTACCGATGGCCGCGACCTTCCTAGTGGCACGGGACGCCGCATTTGGCTCGTCCAACTCGGACGAGCCAACGTCGCGAGCCAGGACACCCCATTGCGGAGAGCCCGCCGCAGGTCACCGCTCTGTGACCGGCTTACCGTCCCCAGGTGCTCCGCCCGCCGCTCCAGCCGATGGTCGCCCGACCAGCGCCGGACCTGCCCACAGCAGGGCCGTGGGCATTCGAGCCGAAGTTCGACGGGTTCCGGGCGCTCGCCACCGCGGACCGAGGGCGAGTGCGGCTCCACTCCCGCCAGCACCGGCCCCTGACCCGCTACTTCCCCGAGATCGTCGCCGCGATCGCCGACCGGTTCGCCGGCCACGTCGTGCTCGACGGCGAACTCGTCATCTGTCGGGCCGGCGGGCTGGACTTCATGGCGCTGCAACGCCGCCTCACCAATGCACGCCGGGCCGCGGCCGAGACACCCGCCACGTTCGTCGTGTTCGACGTGCTCGCCGCAGGAGGCACCGACCTGCGTGCCCACCCCTACCGGGTGCGCCGCGCCCTGCTCCTCCGGCTGCTCGACGACGCCGCCCCACCTCTCGCGGTCGTCCCGATGACCACCGACGCCGACGCAGCCCGGGCATGGCTCACAGGGCACCTCGACGCCGGCATCGAAGGTGTCGTCGCGAAACGCCTCGACCACAGCTACCTACCGGCGAGGCGGGCCTGGCGGAAGGTCAAGACCAAGACCAGTGCGGAGGCCGTGGTCGGCGGCGTGCTCGGCTCGATCGCCACCCCGGTGTCCTTGGTACTCGGCCGCTACGACAAGACCGGACGTCTGCGGGTGGTCGGGCGCACCGGGACACTCCCACGCGACACCAGACCCGCGCTGGGTGCCCTCCTGCGCCCTGCCGGGCAGCAACATCCGTGGCCCGCTGTTCTGCCACCGGCGAGGTTCGGCGACGCCGCTCCCGTCGAATACACGCCGGTGGAGCCGACGCTCGTTGTGGAACTCGCTGTCGACGCAGCAGTGGAGTGGTGCGGAGTCGGCCAGTGTGGCGGCATCCAGCCACATTCCGGCGGGTACGGCACGACCTCCAAGTCGACGACCTCAGGTAGCCCGCGGCGAGGGTTGGCCGCAAGGTCGTCGGTCGGGCCTGGTTTGCAATCGAGTCGCTCAGACAGCGTCAAACGGTGGAGCGATCACGACCTCACGTACGGAGTCGTGATCGATCAAAGGTGTGCCTGCGACGACAACGTTCGCCCGCTCCCATGGGCGGTCAACAGCCAGAAAATGCAGCTCCGTGCGCTACCCAGCGCGTGGCGTCGGCGCGCTATCGACCGCTGGGACCCGTGCAGCACCTGGCAGCGCCATCCGTCTGCTGGCGCGGCCACGCGCTCAACTGCCCGAGGCACTGCGATCGCCCGCCACAGGCACAGACCTGGCGTGCCCACTACAGATCACGCCCAGCGCGGTATCGCAACATCTCAGAGTTCTGCGCGACGCCGGCCTCTTCACTGGTGAACGCCACGGTCGCGCCGTGCTGTACCTGACCGCCCGGAAACTGACCAACCCGCTGACTCACCTCGCCGCAGCGCTCTTTGCCGAGCCCAACCCGAGCGTGTCCAAGGCCGTGCTGCACGCCTAGGGCGCCTCACCCGCGGCCCTATTGCTGCTGCTCGCTGCGAAGCCGCGCACCGTGGCCGCCGCCCTCGCCCTGCTTCCCGAGGGGCCGGCGCGCCAAATAAGTACAGGTCCTTGACGAAGGCGCCCTTCGACCTTTCTGGCGCCAGCTACGAGCTTCACCGACGGAGCAGAACGACCGTCAAGCCCGAGCGCTGCGCTCGACGAGCTATGCCAACTGCAGTCACGGCGACGGCGAGATACGCGATGGGGAGTAAGAACCACAGCAACTGCGTATCGGGACGTCGCAACACGGGACGCGTGATGCCCATCGGACCAGGGCCAAATCGACACTTGAGCGAAGCCGCCGACAACTGTAGAGAAGCAGGCGGCACGGCTATATCTGCGTCGAACGCTCGATACACACGCACGTGGATTGCGTCGACAGGCAGCCGCATTGATGACCACGCAACCTGCCCCAGCCGGTCTACGGCATCCCGGTAGGAGAGCAGCTTCCCATCAACGTCATAGCACGCCTGCGCGCTCGCCTCGAGCACTACTAGCGGCCCTGACATGCGCCGCTCCATCAGGACGCCGGTGCAGCGGTCGCGCATACCGACGTCTCCGGACTTTGCCAGGTCACAGGAACAGATCGTGAGCAGGATAAGCAGAGCGTTGGCGGCGATCCATGTCCGATACATGCGTCGAGACTCGATGAACACCGCGACGCCCGACAGCACTTGCTCGGAACATGTGGACAGCCGTCACACATGTCCTCCGACGCACGACTCGAGCCATCTGCCGCCAGCGCCGACACCGGGTAGGGGTGATAAGGGGCGCGCTCGGCGCAATTAGCACGGTGAGTCGCCAAGGATCAACGGCCGACACTCTCAGTGCCCGACGATTAGCCGCCCTTGCCCTGCTCTCGCAGCTCGCGCATCTGTCGCTGGATGTCGTCCAGGTCCCACCTCAGATGACCGCTCGGGAGCACCACCGTCGCCTTGAGCAGCCCCTGTTTTGCGTAGCGGGCGAGTGTGCGCCGGTCGATCCCCAGATGCTCAGCCGCTTGCGCGGTTGTCAGGAGCTTCGCGTCCGGCACCCCAGCCACGCTAGGTGACCAGCGGGGTCAGACATACGTGTCAGAGTCATCCGGGTCGACTGAGTCAGTTGTCTCAGTTGGGTCACTTGTTCTACCCTGCGTATGTGGACCGCTACCGGTGGCAGACGCTTATAGCCGTGTTGGCTTCGATGCCTGATCTCGTCACGGCCTTGACTGCCACCCACCAGCCCGATCAACACGGCCGGTGCCGGGGATGCACGGTGGGCGGCACAGGGCGGCCCGGGGCACGGTGGCCGTGTGGCCTAGCGAACGCAGCAAGGGAAGCCGGTGAGCGAAATCATGGGCGCCACTGAGGTAAATAAGTGTGGCCCAGTAATCGCTCGCCATCGACAACATCAGCGCGTGCCCCGACTACAAGCAACTCTCGACACCGACGTAGCCGTATGCCGTCACTGACGTCGCGTGATACCGGGCAGGCTCGCTGCCCGGCAGAGCTCGGGCAATAGATCAGAGTTTGCGGGCGGTCGAGCCTCGCCACGCGACCTACACGGGCTGCCCTCGACGATCCTCTTCGAGATAGCGCGTCCGAGCCGGTCGATTCGTCGTGGCCGGCCAGGAGCGGATGAGCGTTGTGAGGTAGATGCAGGAGGTTGCGAAACCGCGCTACCACTCCGGACCTGATACTCCGCCTTCGGCTCGGTCCAAGGCGCACGCTTGCCGCTGCCGCCGCAAGCTCGCATCGTTTCGTAAGCCGTCAGCCCGCGCAGCGCTCACGCACTCGTTGACCCCCACGCGCGTGATGATCCAGCGGGTGACAGCCCGTTCGGCGAGGAGCTGCCCGACGTCCCCGGCGAGGGCGACAGTTAGGTCGCGGACGGCTTCACGGGCTTCGTGACTGAAGCCAGAGGCGGCGGACCCGTGGCGATTGTCGATGTGCTTACCGGCGTTGACGGCGAGCTGGTCGATGTCAGGCATGGCACCCCCTGCGTAGTCCGGTCGTGGATCGCGGGGGAAGCGCGGCAGGCAGAAGTCTACGTGTTGCCGCGCCCGGAGGAGCGAGTCTGCCGGACCACCACCAGGTGGTTCGTCATCCGGCGACCAGCACCAGCCGCGCCGGCGCCGGCGCCGCCCGGTCTCCATCGGTCACTGTCTCCCCGTCGACCTGCACCCTGCCCGACCGCAGATGTTCCTCCGCCCGTTCCGGGCTCAGCCCAGCGGCGACGAGACGGTCGAGCACGGTCACGACGGTGTCGGAGGTCTCTTCGGACACGCCGGTCATTCTTCCGCGCAGATGCTCAGCTCGTACCCAACTCCGCAGACGTGCCGGAGTGACAGTCCGACACGTCGGTGGCCCCTACTCCATTTGGGGTACGAACACCCGATCAGCAACGAAGCCACAGCGCCCCTGGTAAGCCCTCCTCCTGTGATCGCGGAGCAACGCGGCAACCACGCAACGACCACAGATGGCCGCAGCATCGACCGCACTGCCACTGGGAGGAGCAACGGCATGAGGTTCCACGGAGTCATCCCGACGATGCTGCTGCTCACCGCCGTTGTCGCGGGCTGCTCGTCAGCATCTGTCGCCCCAACGGCACCGACCACACTGCCGGCCCCACCTGATCTTCCGGAGCGACAGGCCCTCGCCGCGTACGAGAATTTCTGGACAGTCACCGACGCCGCGTACGCCGCACCGAAGTCGCGTGACTGGATTCCACGGTTGCGAGAAGTTGCGACAGGACAGGCCCTGGAAACGGCGCGTGCGGACGTGGAGAACTACGCCGGCTTCCCAGCTCACTCAGTAGGCGCGATCACGCGCAGCCCGTCGCTGGGCCAGGTGTCCGACCAGCGGATCGAGATCCTCGATTGCGTCGATCTCGGCGACTCACGACTCGTCTCCGACACGACCGGGGATGTGCTCGACGATCTGGAGAACCGGGTTCCCCGCTACCGGTTTCGGGCCGAGCTAGCCAAAGTCGAGGACCGCTGGCTCGTGGAACGCACGGTGCCATTGATGGGCGAACCATGCTGACCGCTTCAGCGCTCGCCATCGTCCTTCCGTCGTTGTTGTTCACGGTCGCCAGCACGCCGGCGCCACCCGGCTGCGCCCTCATCGACGGCAAAGGAAGGTGCCTCGTTGCCGCCGTCGACCCCGGCCGACCTGGCGGTCCGCGCGATTCGGGCGACGGTTCCCCGACCCTCCAGACCCGGGCTCGGCCGAAGACAGCGAAGGTCCCGACGGCACCACAGCCACCGCCGGTTGCAGCGTTGCCGCTCGGGAACGGCGGCTGGGCTGTTGGCGAGGAACCCGCGCCCGGCGACGTTGTCGATCCGGTACCCGGGGCCAGCCGTCGAGCTGGCACTCCAGCGGTCGTGACGCCCGAAGTGCTGGCTCAGCAGGCTTTGGAGTTACTGACCCTCGAACCACCCGTTCTGCACATCTCGGCTCAGGGCGATGCATTTGTCGGGGTGCCGCTGTGGTTGTGGATCGACGACCGGGGCGCCTCTGCGGGGCCCGTATCGGCGACAGCGACGGCAGGCGCCGCAAGCGTCACCGCAGTCGGCAGGCTGACCACGGTCGAATGGACGATGGGGCCGGCGGGCGCCACGGTCAGGTGCCTAGGCCCCGGGACGCCGTGGACCGGTCAGGACGGCCCCTCACCCGACTGCGGTTACATCTACGAACAGCGCTCACTACCGGAGCGCACCGACGGCACCGGTCGCTGGACGATCACCGCGACCAGCGTGTGGACGGTGACGTGGTCGGGAACGACGAACGGCTCTCCCGTCGACGGGGAGCAGATCGTGCGCGTCTCGACTGACACGTCTCTGGCGGTCGGTGAGGTCCAGGTCTTGGTCGGCGGTGACGGCCAGTGACCGCGACCATCCCACACGCCATCGAGAATCAACCGGCGCCCAGACAACTGCGCGGTCGACGGTCGTCCCGGCTGTTGCTTCTCGGCGTGACGCTCGCAGTGACTGGGGCATTGCTCGGGGCGTTTGCCTATCGCGGTGCAGTCGCCCGCGAGGGCGTCGTGGCGACCGCCCGGCCGCTGCAGTTTGGCGCGCTCATCCAGCTCTCCGACCTCCGCGAGGTACGGCTCCCACCGGACACCGGTCTAGTGACGGTCCCGTGGAGCGAGGTCGACACGATAGTGGGCCGGCACGCGGGCACCGACCTGATGAGCGGTCAGACGCTGACGCGAGACGCCGTGACCGCCGAGGTCAGCCCGGTGCCCGGTCAAGCTGTGGTCGGGTTGTCGGTCGAGGCCGGCCACGCGCCGTCGACGTCGCTGGAGGTCCGCGACGAGGTCCTGGTGATCACCGGCGACGGGAGTCCACCACGTCGCGCGTCGGTGGTGCGGGCGGGAGATCCGGATGTCTCGGGTAGGCGCAGTATCGATGTTCTCGTCCCGCAGGCCGACTCCGAACAGCTGGCGCTCGCGGCCATCAATGGCCGGGTTGCGGTCGTGCTCGTGGGGCGGGGGTGAGCGCGGTGTTGGTCGGGCTGGTGTCGGCTAAGGGAAGTCCGGGGGTCACCACGTCTGCGCTGGCACTAGCGTCGCAATGGCCGCGGCTCGCGTTGTTTCTGGACGCGGATCCGTTCGGCGGCGATGTACGCGCCGGGCTCGGCGGCGGCGACTGGCCCCCCGCCGCGGGACTGGCGGAATTGGTCGTCGACCTTCGCAACACCAACCTGGATCAGGCGTTGAACCGGCGAGTGCACCGACCGGCACCACACGCACCGCCGGTGCTCGCCGGCTTGGGCTGCGTGGGGCAGTCGGCCAGCGTGCCGTGGTCTCAACTGGGCTCGTCGCTGGCTCGAATCCATGCGGCCGACGTCGTGGCGGATTGCGGACGCTTTGCCCTCGTCGACGGTGTCGAGCCGCTGCTTCGAACCTGCGACGCATTGGTCCTGGTCACGACGTCGTCGCTGCGCGCCGTCCGCTCCGCCGCACGGATCAGCCCTCAGTTGCAGAAGGCAGCGGGCGTGGAGCCGGGCGATCCTCGGGTGTCGCTGATGGTCGTGGCGGCCGACGAGCCTTATTCGGCGGCCGAGATCGCCGAGGGATGCCGGCTGCCACTGCTGGGTGACATGCCGAAGGACGCGGGTGCGGCCGCCGTCTGGAGCGATGGAGCGCGGCCTGGGCGGTCGTTTGCCAGGAGTGCTTTGCAGCGTACGGCGGGCCGAATGGCCGAAAGGCTGGCAGGCGTCGTGTCGTCGGGGTCGGCGACATGACCTCCACGCTGAGCGGATCTGCCCGTTCCCCTCGGGCGGATCAGGACCTGGTCCGGCGGGTGCACGCCGCGGTGCTGCAGCGGTTGGCGGACGAACCCGGACGCGACCGCCTCGATCCAGCTGATCAGCGACAGTTGGTGCTCGCCTGGATTCAGTCCGAACTCGACGCTGAGGCCCGCCGGCGCATCGCTCGTGGCGAGCCGCAGCTCGATCCCGGTGTCGAGCGGGCGGTCGTCCAGACGGTCGAGAACACGGTGTGGGGCCTCGGGCGCATCCAAGCGCTGCTTGATCTGCCGGATGTCGAGGACATTCACATCACCGGCTGCGATGTACCGGTTCTGCGCATGACCGATGGCTCGGTACGCGCTGCTGATGGGCCCATCGCGGATACTGACGCCGATCTCGTGCAGCAGGTGCAGTACATCGCGGCTCACCACGGCAGCTCGGAGCGGGCGTTCTCCCCCGCGCAGCCGTGTCTGAACATGCAGCTCCCCGATGGCTCGCGGCTTGCCGCGATGCGCGAGGTCGTCCCGCGCCCGATCGTGACGATTCGCAAGCACAGGCTTGTCGACATATCGCTGCGGGATCTCGTCCGTCTCGACACCATTTCGCCCACGCTGGCTCGCTTCCTTGCCTCACTGGTGAGGGCCCGCTTGAGCATTCTTGTGACGGGGACTCCGGCGTCCGGGAAGACGACCTTGCTGCGGGCGTTGGCTCGGGAGATCGATCCCCGGGAGCGGTTCGCCACGCTGGAGACCGAGTTCGAGCTGAACCTGCACCGCCTCCCGAACCGGCCCCCGCTGCTCTACGCCGCGGAGTGCCGCTCCGGCTCAACCGAGCGCGATCCGGCCACCGGACGTCCGGCCGGGGAGATGACCCTGTCGGACCTGCTGCACCAGACGCTGCGCATGTCGGTCACGCGCGTGATCGTCGGAGAGGTGCGCGGGGAGGAAGCGCTCCCGATGCTCGAGGCGATGAACGCAGGGATGCCCGGCTCGATGTGCACGCTGCACGCGGGATCCGCGGCCGAGGCCTTCGAACGGCTGGTCACCGCGACGATGAAGGCAGCCGGCTCGGGCTGGTCGGACTCGTTCGTCACCCGACTCGCCGCCCAAGGCATCGACTACGTCGTACACATGCGCCAGGCCACGATCCCCGGTGGACGCAGGACCCGGGTCGTGTCTGAGGTCGCGGAAGTGACCTCGCTGGGTGAGAACGGTGGCGTGGCGATGAACCGCGTGTTCGCCGCTGCTCAGGCCGGTGACCCAAGGGCCCATTTTCAGCTGATGCCCCAGAACCGGCGTCCCTTCGAGGAAGCCGGAATCGAGCTGGGATTCCTCCAGAACGTGACCGACGGATGGCAGCGATGACACTCGTCGAGCTGGCCGCCGCGGCCGCGGGAGGCTGTCTAGCCCTGGCTGCCACTCTGCTCATCGTCGGCTTCCGGTTCCAACCGCCCGCGTCTCCCCAGCCCGCTGTCCCCGCACGCTCGTGGGTTCGTCGTCTCAAACGCGCGTGGGCCGCGACGGCAAATCCGGCCCACTCACGTCTCCAGCGCAGGCGACGCGTACTGGGGTGGTTGGTCGCGGCGACGGTGGTGTGGGCGGTGACCGGATGGCCGGTAGCCGGGCTCGCGACGCTCGCGACCGGGCTGTGGCTGCCGTGGCTGCTCGGTTCGGCGCGCCTGGTTCAGGAACGGATAGACACCCTGGAGGCGCTCGAGACCTGGTGCCGCCGGATGGCCGACACGCTCGCCGGGGGCGGCGCGATCGGCCTCGCCCAGGCCATCGTGACGTCTGCCGCACGGGTCGATGGGCCGGTCGCGGCCCCTGTGCGCACGTTGGCGCGCCGCTTGCAGCTCGATCAGGGACACCCGGGGGCGGCCCTGCGTGAGTTCGCGGACGCCATCGACGACCGCACCGGTGATGCCGTGGCCGCGGCGCTGCTGCTCGCGCTGCATCAGCAGAGCACCGGGGTCGCGCGGGTGTTGCGTCAGCTCGCCGACGGGGTCGCCCGCGATATCCGCGCGCGCCGCGACATCGAGGCCGCCCGCGCAGAGTCCCGCCAGTCGCTGCGCATGCTGCTGATCATCCAGGTGGGACTGCTCGTGCTG
Organism: Pseudonocardia alaniniphila; assembly: GCF_022524485.1. Taxonomy (GTDB): domain Bacteria; phylum Actinomycetota; class Actinomycetes; order Mycobacteriales; family Pseudonocardiaceae; genus Pseudonocardia; species Pseudonocardia alaniniphila. The sequence goes on along the minus strand of NZ_JAKXMK010000004.1, from coordinate 239,819 downwards.
CTGGCCCTCACCCCGGCGTTCGCCGCCCCGTACAGCACCCCGATCGGGCAGACGGTCATGGCGTTGTTGCTGGCCGGAACCATCGCGCTGCTGGTCTGGATGCGCCGGCTGTCACTCGGCCGCCGCGCGCCGCGCTTCCTCGGCGAAACGGCAGGCACATCATGACCGCTGGACTGCCTCTCGTTCTGCTCGCCGGGGCATTGATCGGCACCGCCGCTGCCCTGGTCATCGCTGCTATCACCCACCGCCACCCGATGCTCGCCGATGCCCTCGCCGCCCTCGACGAGCGAACGCCCCTACCGGCGTTGCCCGAGCGTGGGAGCCGGTCGCGGCTGCTGCTGCCGATTCTTCGGCGGCTCCCGATCGCGGTCGCTGACGGCGATCTCGAGCTGCTCGGCCTCGGTCGCGACCGGTTCCTGATCGGCGCCGCGTCGTCCGCGCTGAGTCTTGCCGCCGCGGGTCCGGTACTCGGCGGTGTTCTCGCGGTGCTCGATATCGGGATCCCCTTGGTGGTGCCGACGGGGCTCGGCGTCGTGGGGCTTCTCGTCGGCTGGACCAGCCACGCCCGCCGTATCCAGGAGCGTGCCGATCAGGCGCGTGACGAGTTGCGGTCCGCGCTGGTCTCCTACCTTCAGCAGGTCGGTCTGTTGCGCCGCGGCGGCGCCGGGGTGTCCACCGCTCTGACCGTTCCCGGGATGCTGCTCACCGACAGCTGGGCGATGCGACGCCTACGCGACGAGCTCGACCTCGCCCAACGCGCCGGCGAGATGCCCTGGGACGGGCTGCGCCGGTTCGGCGAACGCGTGGACATCGACGAACTCACCGACCTGTCCACCATCGCCGCAACCGCCGGGCAGGACGGCGCCGCGGTGGTCGGCACCCTGCTCGCTCGCGCGGAGAGCCTCAGCGACGAGCTGCTGGCCGACGAGCACGCCGCCGCCCATCGGGCCAGCGGGCAGATGAGCACCCCCGGGGCGCTGCAGGTCTTCCTCATCGCAGCGTGGGTTCTTTTCCCGGCAGGTACCGCGCTGTTGACCAGCGTCTGACAACACTCTGGAGGTCCGATCATGAACCTGCTCGCCACCCGGGCCCGCGCCCGGCTGATGGAGCTCGCGTGGACCGTTCGCGCCCGGATCGGTCAGGTCGACGAGCGCGGTGGAGGCCGCAACACCGACGAGGGTTTCCACATCTCAGCGGGCGCCATCATCGCCGGCACCATCGCAGCCGGCGTCGGGGCGTTCGTCGCCAACAAGCTCGGCGTCCTCAAGTAACCCGGGCCCGGTCGTGGACGAGCGCGGCGGGGCCGCCAGCGTTGAGATGGCGCTGTTGTGGGGCGCGGTGATCCTGTTGATCCTCGCTGTCGTCCAGGTCGCCCTCCTGTTCTTCGCTGGGCAACTTGCCCTGACCGCGGCACAGGACGGGCTGCGCTCTGGACGCTATTACGGCGCCGAATCCATCATCGCGACCGCTCAACGCGACGCCAGCGACTTTCTCTCGCGGGCTGCCGGCACGACCCTGACCGACGTCACCGTGACCGCCAGTGTGGACGAAGGTGTCGGGCTGCTGCGGGTTCGGGTGGAGGGTACCGGGCTCTCCCTCATCCCGGGTGTTCCCCTGCAGGTGTCTCGAGAGGCTGTGGGCGGACTCGAACGGGTCGTGCCATGACGGCGGCGATCGCCATCGATGAGCGGGGCGGGAGCGCATCGGTCGAGGCAGCGATCCTCTCGATCGTGATCGGGCTGCTCATCGCGCTGGCGGTGGCGGGGGGCCGACTCGCGGCCGCCGAGGCTGGCGCTGATCACGCCGCCCGCTCGGCGGCCAGGGTGGCGTCGCTGCACCGCGGCGAGACGACAGCCGTGACGGCCGCGCGGGAGGCTGCCGCGGCCAGCCTGGCCGAGCAAGGGCTGCGCTGCCAGGCGCTGGACGTCGCCGTGGATACGTCTGAATTTGCTCGTCCCATCGGCAGTCCGGCGTCGGTGAGCGCCGCGGTCCGATGCGAGGTCACCTGGGCCGACCTTGGCCTCCCCGGTGCACCGGGCAGCCGCACCGTTGCGTCGATCTTCACCAGCCCCATCGACCAGTGGCGCGAACGCACGTGACCACGCACCCACGGCACACATCGGAGCGGGGCGGCGGCGCGGTCAGCGCACCGATGGCGATCGTGGTGATCGCGTTGTTCGTCGTCATCGGGCTCGGCATCGACGGGGTCCGCGCCGCACAGGGGCTTGCCAACGCCGACGCGATCGCCGAGGAAACCGCCCGAACCGCCGCCCAGAGCCTTGACACCGCCGCGCTGCGCCGCGGCACCGCCGCCGTCGACCCCACCAGGGCGATCGCCGCGGCACGCACATACCTCGCCGCGGCCGGCGTCGACGGGACCGTCACGGTGGTCGCACCCCAGCGGGTCCGGGTGCAGGTCCGGATCACCCGTCCGACGGTGCTTCTCGGCCTGCTCGGCCAGGCCGAGATCGTCAGCGAGGGCACCGCGGACGCACAGCTTGTGGCGATACCACCAGGAGGAGCGCCATGATCACACTCCGTCGGTTCGCTACCGGCTTTGCTGCGGCCGTAGCGGTTGTCGCGATCTTGTTCGGCGTTCCGCTCCTGCTGTGGTTGCTCGCCCGACAGCTCCTCCTCACCGTGCCGCTATCCGGGTTATCCCCCGTTGATCTGCTGTTGCGTCCCGACGACGGCACCCTCCTCATGGCGTTCCTCCTCCTGGTCGGGTCCTGCGCGTGGCTGGTCCTGGCCGTCTCGATCATTGCTGAGCTGATCGCCACGCTGGCGCATCGGACGGCTCCCCGGATCGACCTGCCGGGATTTCGGCTGGGCCGCAGCATCGCCGCCGCGCTCGTGGCGGCCATGCTCGGCGCCAGCCCCGCCATCGCCGCACCCGTAACCGCAGTGGCCCTCACAACCGTCAGCTCCGACGTCGCGTCCAGCACGCCAGCGGCGAGCCGACCCGACCGAACGGGGCCGGTTCACATCGTCAAGCCCCGCGACACGCTGTGGCGGATCGCCGAGACCACGCTGGGCGACCCATTGCGCTGGCGCGAGATCTACGACCTCAACGTCGGGCGAACCCAACCCGACGGCGGCCGGCTGACCCAGGCATCCGTGCTCACCGTCGGGTGGCAACTCATCCTGCCCGCCAACGCCCGCGCGACGATCCGGGTCGAGCCCGGCGACACCCTGACCCAGCTGGCCAGCGAGTACCTGGGCGATCCCACCCGCGCGGACGAGCTCTTTGCAGCGAACACCGCCACCCCGCAGCCCGGAGGTGTCGTGCTCGAACAACCCGATCTGCTCCAACCCGGCTGGACACTGTTCCTGCCCGAAACCCCACCGCAGAACACCGAGCCCACACCCGCCCCGCTGGCACCGAATTCCTCACCGCCCACCGACACCGCGCCCGAGCCCGTCGAGCCACCCCAGAGCCCGCCCCCGCCTCCGACGGCCTCGACTGAGGTGCGCACCTCAGCTCCCAGCCCCCCACCATCCGCACCTGCGGCAACACCCGTTCCGCCAGCTACGAACAGCGACAGCACGGGCCCCGCGTTGACCATTGCGGCGCTCGGCGTGTCGTCGCTCGTGGTGGGTGGCCTTCTCACGAGGCTGGCGGTCCGGCGGCGCCGTCAGCTCCGACACCGCCCTGCGCGCCACCGGATCCCGGTCCCCGCCGACGTGCCTGGCCGCATCGAGTGGTCAGCGAACACCGACACACCCACCGCGGCCACGGCTCGCCTGGATCTCGCGCTCCGGTCACTTGGCCTCGCCAACTACCACGGGATCTCGCTACCGATCCTGCAATCGGTCCGGCTGACGGACGTGGACGCGTTGATCACCCTCGCGGCCCGGGCCGGGATGCCGCCGCCGTTCGTGGCGGTCGGAGAGCACGACGACTGGACGCTTGGTGCCGACGACCCGCTTCCCGTCCCCGCCGAGGAGGCATCCGGTCGGTGCGCACCATTCCCCACCCTGGTATCGATCGCCACCGACCACGACCGCACCCTGCTCATCGACCTGGAGCAACGCGCTGTGCTCCGCGTCGGCGGTAACCGATCCCGGGCCAGAGCGCTCCTGCGTCACATCGCCGCCGAGCTCGCCACCAGTCGCACCGCGGAAGACACCGAAGTGCTCCTCGTCGACCTCGGCGACGACCTGGAAGCGCTGAACCCGGACCAGCTTCGCGCGATGCCCGACCTCGACACCGCCCTGACCGAAATCGAGGACCGCGCCGCAGCCACCGCCGCCGCGGCGGAACGGCTCGGGATCGAGTCCGTCGTGGAAGGAAGGCTGCGCGATGTCGCCGCAGACTCCTGGCTGCCCACCGTCCTGCTCATCGGGCATGAACCCGGGGAGCGAGAGCGTGTCCGGCTCGACGCGCTCGAGGCCACCACACCCGGAACCACCGCGGTGTCCATCGTCGTACTAGATCCCTCCAACGCCACCCTTCTCATCGGGGATGACGGCACCCTCGCGCTACCCGACATCAACGATGGCCCCTGGCGCGTCGCACAGCTCACCGAGCACGCCGGCACCCACCTGGCCGCGATCCTCGGCCCGACAGACGAGCCCGCACTTCCGGTCGGGCCTGCCCAGGACCCGCAGCCGTGGGCGGCAGGGATGCAGGAGGACGGATCGCTCCGCGACGTGATCAACGAACCAGCGGAAGACGACGAGGAGGAGCCGGAAGCACCAGCAGCTGCCAGCGCGACGCCTACTCCGCCGGCACCCCCGGCCGATCCGGAGGCGGCGCGACGCTTGGCCATCGTGGAGCACCAGGACCCGCATCTCGACGCCGACCTCGCCGCCTGGCATCACGACGGCCCGCCGTCCGTCCCGATGATCGCGATCCTCGGCGAGCCGACCGTCCGGGCGCCCGGGACCACGCCGACCGCACGACCCAGTTGGTTCGCCGAGGTGCTGGTCTACCTGAGCCTGCATCCCGCCGGCGTCACCGCGGCCAAGGCCGTCACCGACCTCTGGCCCGACGGCCACCGGATCAGCCCCGCCACCATCCGCCACGCCTTCTACGGCGCCCGCCGCTGGGCCGGCCGCGGCCTGGCCGGCGACCCGAAGGCCACCTTCGTCAGCGACATGCAAAACGACAGCACCTACCGCCTGCGCGGACACCTGCTCGACTGGGACCTGTTCCGCCGGCTCCGCAAACGCGGGCAGGCCCGCCGCGAGGCAGGCCACCCTGAAGCCGTTACCGACTACGAGGCCGCCCTCGCCCTCGTCCGCGGTCCGGTGCTCAGCGCGCTCCGCCCCGGCGGGTACGCGTGGCTGAACAACCACGACCAGCGCCACGACCTGCAGATCCCCGGCTTCATCGTCGACGCCGCCCACGAACTCGTCGACATCGCCCTCGCCGAAGGCGACACCGCGCTCGCCCGACGAGCCGCCGAGCAGGCCCGGCTGGTCGACATCGACGTGGCCTTCGACCGGCCCCTCACCGACCTGATGCGCATCGCCCACGCCGAGGACAACCGCGCCGAACTCGAGCTCTACGCAACCCTGCTGCTTGACGCTCGCGGCTTCGAGGTGCCCGAAGAACTGGCCTCGGACAGCTTCGCTGTGCTCAACAAACTGCTTCCCGCCGGCCCGCGACGGCCCCGAACATGACATACGCGCCGATCGCCGCCAGCGTCGCGGCGGCGACGCTGGGGCCCACCGCGCTCCTGCTCGCCCGCCAGCGGATGCACAGCCCGTGGGCGCCGGGGATCAGCGAGACCGCCGCGGTCGCCGCCATTACCGGCATCGGGTTCGCCCTCGTCCTGTACGGGCCGCAACCAGCAGCCGTCCTCGTGCCTCTCGTGCTGCTCGGTCCGGCCGCTGCAATCGTTGATGCCCGCGAGGGCCGCCTTCCCGATCTGCTCACCGGTCCCCTGCTGGGGACCACCGTCCTCGTCGCCCTGGGGTCCGGCTCGGCCGGCCTCCGCGGCATCGCCGTCGCCGCATTCGCGACGGCCGGCGCCAGCCTGGTCGCGACGCTGCCGGGTGCCATGCTCGGCTGGGGCGACGTCAAGCTGATCCCGACCTTGACGATCGTGGTCAGCCACCAAAACGCCCTGCTCGAGGGCCTGATCCACGCGGTGCTGCTGGTCGCCGTCACCGCCGTGATCGTCGGTCTGCGCGAGCGTCGCAGCGTCGTCCCCTACGGCCCGGCGCTCGTCTTCGGGACACTCGGCGCGGCGGCGGGCCTCTGAATGCCCCACCGGCGTCCAGCTGGATGCTGCGCACCACGAACGACCGGCCGCACCACCCGGCGGGCGACAGCCGATGGGGCACGCTTGGTGCCGGCAGGAGGCTGCACAATCGACGGAGCATCCAGGTTGAACCCGCCGAAGCGAGCCCGGATCGCGGCATCGGTCCGCCGGTTCACCCCGCGCAAGGCCCGCGCAACTACACGATCGTCAGCTCTCTCAGGGTTGAGCCGTTCGACGAACGTCGCGAGATCAATCTGGTTCGGCAATTTCGGTACTGCGACTGGCTCCTTCGTCACCGCCCACGGCCCCAGTTCCTCGACCGGTCTGGTGAGCAGATGGGAGCGAAGTGCTTCCGCCAATTCGCGCGTGTCAGCAGCGGCACCTACCGCCCCGATCCCTGGGACCTGGCCAACCACGGCCCACCCGTGCCCGCCCACGCCCGCGAGCGACACGACGTCGGCCGACCGCGGCCCCGTGCTCAAAAGCTCCCGCGCCGTCGCGTACGTGGCCGCGTCCAGCGGTCGGGGCAGCCGGCCACTCGGCGTGGGCTCGGTCGCGCCGAACGCGGTGTCCAGGGCCGTCGCCGCACCAGCCAGATCCCGGACCGCCTCCGCTCGAGCTGCCCGACCCGCCCAGCCACGTTCACTGCTGCGATGGCGCGCCAGGCTTTCGGCGATGTAGGTGGCGATGTGCGCGAGCTGGTAGGTCTCGTAGCCGCCCAACGCGAGCAACGGATAGTCCGACGCGGTCACTGGAGCGCACCCCCAGCGCTGTACGGAGTTCGTGCTTGAACCGGCGGAGAAGGACGTGCAGTCCCGATCCGCGATTCGGCGCCGCGGGTACGTGCGGGCGTCCTGACCGGCGCGGGGAAAATGCGGGCCGCGGCGAGTTCGGCTTGTTCGCGAGGTGTCAATGTCCACGGCCGGTAGAACGAGGCCACCGCGAGCTCCTCAGCCCGGCGGAACGCCATCGCAGTGGAATGAAACGCACCCCGATCACGAACATCGAACAGCACACGTCCGAGCGTGACGCGAAGGTAGCTCGGGCGACCCACCGGTCGTTCCAGGCGCGCGACAGCCGGTGGACAGTCACGAGCCTCGAACATGACCGCGGGCTCAGAGGTGCCTGCGATAGGAGCAACCTTGCTCAGGTCGGTCTCCCTAGGAAGAAACAACGAAGCAGGACCGGCGTCATTCCATGTGCGCGCGAACTTCGCCACGGTTTCGGAATCGTGCATGTAAAGCAGCGCCGCCCCGACACGCACGCTCACCGCGGCACCGTCGGTATTGGGCCGATGCACCTTCACCGTGGTGTCCTGCCGACCGACAAGCGTGACGATCACGCTGACCGACTGCCGATTCCGCTGCATCCTTCTCCGCCTCCGAGAGACATCCTGGGCGCGACATGCGGATCAGCCGCGCGGCTGTCCGGAGCGTCGCGGCGCAGGCAGATCGCGCCGTGGTCGATGCGTGACCATCTCGTGGCCCGGCACCTCAGTCGCGGACGCTGGCGACATCGTTCTAGTCTCGGCCCAGCTGGTGGCCATGCCCGCCGCACTCAGTGACGCAGCGGCCTGGTGCTCCCGGCCTTGCTCCCGCTGCCACGCAGCCACCTCGCGCAACAAGGCCGCCAAAGCCAAGACCAACGCAACCATCGCCGGCCCGCCATCATTCGTAGATCCGAACGTTCCGCGGCGGCGACGGACCAGCTGGCGCGCAACTCGCCGAAGCCCCGCCCCCGACCGCCCCAACCGCACACCTGCACCACGCGGCGGTCGGGCACCACGGTCGAACGCATCCGCAGCGGAGCTCAGCCCATCCCCATATCCAGCCAGTGCGGTCAGCACATCCCGGGTGGCGTGGGCGATCCCGTCGGGGTCCTCGTGACCTCGACCGCTGCGCGCGCCACCTACCGCGACACGAGCCCGCTCGACCCGCCGTCGCGCGGCCGCCATCGGCGCTGCCGCCTCCGGCCCCTCCGCCGCCTCGTCCCAGGCCCGCATCAACCGTGGCAGCGACAGATCCGGCGCTACCTTGCTCCCGCTGTAGAACACCGGCTCGCCCGACGCAGTCATGTCTCCTCGACGAGCAACCTTGTACCCCAGCGGATCACCCGACGGCGCCCGCCGCAGCTCCACGAGATAACCCGCCTCCTCGAGCGCCGCGACGAACGCGACCGGACCATCGGCAGCGACAGCTGCGACGCGCACCGCCCGAGCCAGCTCGACCCGTGCCGGCTCCCTGCCCTGCCGGCGAGCCTTCTCGATCTCCCCTCGCCCCGGTGCACGTGCCGCCGTCCCATCCGCGGCAGCAGTCGCCGTCAGGCCCAAGCGCTGTTCGATCCGCTGCGCGGTCTCCCTGAGCCGCGGGTAGTCCCGGCTCGGCCAGAACCTGCGACAGCTGTCCTGCCGCACCAGCACCACCGCAATATGGACATGGTCATCGGCATGCCGAATCGCCACCCACCGGGGCCCGCCCGCGTCCCCATGCGTAGCGACGCCGGCGCCATCGAGTAGCTCGCGTGCGACAGACGCCCACTCCGCGTCCGACAGCACCCGATCACCCGCCGCGACCCGCGCCGAGCAATGCCACACATACCCACGCTTACCGTCCACGTCCCGCTCCGGCAGACCGGCCGCGACAGCGGGCGCCCGCACTGCGCGGATCAGCGGGCCCAAGTCCCGGTCGAATTCCCCCGGCCCGGTCTGCGCCGGCTGCCAGCCCGCATCCCGCCCGTCCCAACTGGCGATCACCCGCGGCCGCACATGCTCCTGAGCCCGCCCCGGCCCCATCAAATAAGCAACCAGCCCACCGACCCGCCAGCCATGCACCACCTTCGTAATCACCGACGGCCCCGCTCCAACTCCGCCACAACGAGGTCGATCGCCGCGTCCAACCGCGCGAGCAGACACACCACACGTTCGGCAACCTCGACGCCGTCCGAACCGACCACCTGCCCAGCGAGCGCGACGTCAGCATGCAGCCGCAGCAAATCCGGAAGCCCGACCGATGTGCTAACGCCGCCTTCTGCCGCCTCGAGCGCGGCCTGCCCGACCCAGGCACCAACCGCAAGGCCAGCAAGCGCCGCACGATCTCGGACCAACCCCAGTTCGGGACCAGAGAACCGGACAACCACCTGCCGACGCCGTGGCACCGACGTCCGCGCCCGACGCCGCCGGGCTCCGCCGGACGGTTCCTCGTGGGTGCGCTCCACAAGTCCCGCACTCGACACTTCGCAGGCTATCGATCCGTGGTCGCCCAACGCCGCAGTTGCCCCGACCGACTACATGGAGACCGCAGACAGGAGTGCTTCATCTGGCAGCACGAGAAGATTCAATCGCTTTGGTGCCAACAAGTCAGACTGCTAGCTCGGATTCCGCACAGTCGCACCAGACCGCTGCTGACAGCGCATCTGCTCGAACGCGGTCTCAACCGTTGCGCCCAAGCCCATCGGGCCTCGACGACCTGCTGCTCCCACCTTGCCGAGCTGTCCGCCGCACGCTCCTAACCAACGCGGTCGCGAGAGAAGCCCCAGGCCAACGTGCGGAGTCTCGAGAGAGAACCGACAGGAAATACGATCGGGGGCCTGCACCACCCGCATCAGTCCTCGCACCGCCTGCCCCCGTTGTCCCGCCTGCGTACCCAGACGATCGCCCTCACTCCGGACGCGCCCGCAATGATCACCGGATGCGGACGGATGGTGGAGTGGTAGCAGGACCTCAGGCGGCGGCCGCACCGGGCACCGGGACGCGCACGCGGGCCCACGCACCTCTCACCCGATCGCAATCTCGAGCTCGTCCACAGCCCGCAGCGATCACCGGACCAGCGGTGCCGTCGTCAAATGTCACGTGATGAGGTGACTCCTGTGAGTGACCGGATGGGGTCGATCTGGGACGGGATGGCTGGGCATGCCGTCGGCAGGAGCCGAGCTCGCGAGCAGCAACAGCGGCGCCAGGACGGCATCCTCCAGCAGCACGCGCACGAGCGACGACGAGTCGAGGACATCACAAACCGGACCGAACGAGCCGAGCAGGCAAGAGATCTGCGGGCACGACAGGAAGCGGATGCAGCCCGCTTCGATGCCCACTCGAAGGCGGAACGCGACCAACTCACCGGGCTCTTGCGCGCCGCCGCCGCCGAGCCCGCCCGGGACCTGGCACATTTCCGTCGCACCCTTCCAGAGGAACGGCCCCCCACACTCGACGACGTCGCCGCTCCACCTCGGCCACAGTGGTCGCAGTACGCTCCCCCGCCTCCCGGCTTGTTCGGGCGCCGACGTTATGAGCGCGCCCTCGTCGTCGCACGTGCCGAGCTCGACGCCGCGCTCGCCCACCACGACGAGACACTCGAGAGAGCCCTCACCGACTTGACCCGGAAGTACGAGATTCGGACTGCGCAGCGACGACGCGAGCACGAGGCGAAATGGGACGCCATCGCCGTGGCGGTGTCCTCGGCCGACCCGGAAGAGGTCAGCAATCTCGCCGGCATGATCCTGGAATCGTCCCCGGCGGTACGCGGCCTGCTAGAGGGCGGTCGAGCTACGTACGAAGCAGCGGCCCGCGAACTCGTACTGGAGATCGACATTCCGGACACGGATGTCGTTCCTTGTGAGCGCAGCTGGAAATACGTCGCCGCCCGAAAAGCTGTCGAGCAGGTGAAATGGCGCGCCGCGGATGCCGCCGACATATACGCCGGCATGGTCGCACAGCTCATCCTGGCGGTCCTCGACGGGTGCTTCCGCGGCATATCACCAGAGTCCGTCGACGCGATCTCCGTAAACGGCCACGTCCGCACCACCGACCCGGCGACAGGTCGCCCGGATCATCCGTGCCTGGTCACCGTGACGACGGACCGCGCAACCTTCACCGACCTCGACCTGCTACATCCAAAGCTCGACTCCAAGGCGTGTCTGCGCAAGCTCGGTGCCGAGATGTCCCCGCATCCGCATGACCTCGAGCATATCGAGCCGATCGTCAATTTCGAGATGGCCAAATACAGGATCGCGCACGGGCCGGAAGCCCTGGCCAAGCTCGACCACCGGATGGACCTGCTGGCCATGAACCCGTACGAGTTCGAACGGCTGGTGCGGGACCTGTTCGCGAAAATGGGATACGACACGTGGCGAACCGAATCATCTCGCGACGACGGAATCGACGCCGTGGCCACTAAGTCCGACCCGCACATGCCCGTCGAATGCATCGTTCAAGCCAAGCGATTCCGGGGAGCCGTGGCACCGAAGGAAGTGCAGGCGTTAATGGGCGCGATGGCGGAGAAACCTACAGCGACCCACGGCTATCTCGTCACGACCTCGTGGCTAAGCCCCCGGTCCCGGCAGCGCGCCCGCAGCCAGCGCATCCACACCATCGAGCGGAACCAACTCGCCTCGATGATCAAAAAACTGCTCGGAATTGACGTCGTCATCTCGAACGAGCCGCCAGCGAATCGCCACCGCGAAGCAAAGTCACCTCACCAAAGCCGAACCTCAACCTCAACTCCCTAGCCGTGCCCCAGCCATCACGTTGCGGCATGCGGCTGGCCGTGGTCTTGCCGTGCAGGCGGCGCTAGTGCGTTGGTTGCTGCAGTGCTCCAGCCAGAATGGCAGGCCACTGCTCGGACGGCCGAACCCGTCCGGTGCCGACCAAGAACTACGACCTCGTCAGTGGACTGTGCGACCTGGTCCTCTGCGCCGCGACCAGCCGCAGCCCGACTCCGGCTGCGTCACTGACGACCACAACGCGTCCCCTGGTCCCTGCTGGCATCGGCGCTAGCACTCACAGCTACGCCGACCCTCTCAACTATCACCCGTTTGGCGTCGGAACGTTCTCTGCGCTCACGCCGACATGGTCGTGAGACTTCGGACGGATCACGAGACGCGATACGGGAGGCGCACCGTCATGACTGCAAGAGACCTCTCCGAACCGGACGACCTCCTGTCGGCCGGGATCCCGCCGCTGGTCACGGACATCGTCAACTCGAAGACTCAGCATCGCCAGCACGAAGATGGCCTCGTTTGGCTGATCCGATCGCCGCTGCAGCCGACAATCGGCTCCGGACGCGGGCTAGCTGCGCTAGACGCTTTTGGGTGCAGCAGAGCGGATGAGACAGCTCGCGTGCGAACTGGTCACGATCGGAGGGGTAAGGCAGTGGTCGGCCGACAGGTCACTCGTGCACGCTCGAGCACAGTGGACGGTCCCTGTGTTCCCCGCTGGAAGCGCCGATGGACTGCTCCCTCCGGGGTAAGGACGGCCTCTCGTGACGTCGAACCGACAAGATTGGACCCGCAGGTTCGACGAGCAAACCTCGACGCCGACGGAGAGGTCCGTCGCCAAGGATGCGCGAGTCGTGTTAGGTCTGTCGGCCATGCCCAGTAGCCTGCCCAAACACAGCTCTACCAAACCGGGGGTTAGCGAGTGAGCGGATCCTTCCGCGAGGTCCTCGGGGAGATGCTCAAGGCGCGCTTCCCCATCCTGTACGTGGAGACGTTCGAGGAGCAGCGAGCCATTACGGAGATCCTCTCCTTGGCGTCTAACGCCCACGAGCTTCGTACTCCACGCGCGGTCGCGATGTGGTCCGCGACTGAGGGTCTAGTCTCGGAGGACGGCTCCGCCCGCGGTGGAACGGAAACCCCGACAGCCGCGCTGGACGCGGCCCTCCGCACGACCGACCCCACAGTATTCATCTTTCGCGACCTCCACGCGTCGCTCGGAGACGGCCAGCGACCGGCTGATCCCGCAGTGGTCCGTCGACTTCGCGACATCGCCGCGGCATTCAAGGCGGGGACAGCAGCGCGCGCGCTCATCCTTGTGTGTCCGGTTCTTCGGATCCCACCAGAATTGGAAAAGGACATTACGCTCGTCGACTTCCCGCTTCCAGGTGAAGCCGAGATCCGACATCTTCTTGACGGCATGATCAACGCCAATGCTGCGGGCGGCCGAATTCAGGTCCTGGTCGACACCTTTGACCGAGAGAAGCTCGTCAAAGCTGCTCTCGGACTGACACTCGCCGAGGCTGAAAACGCATTCGCCCGCGCGATGGTGAGAGACGGTGTCCTCAGCATTGACGACGTCGAGGTTGTCCTGGAAGAGAAGCGCCAGACCATCCGCAAATCGGGACTCCTCGAGTTCGTAACCGTCGACGTCGCACTGGACGACGTCGGCGGACTGCAAAACCTCAAGCGATGGTTGGCTAAGCGCAACGACTCCTGGCTCGCCGAAGCCGCTGCCTATGGCTTACCAGCCCCGAAGGGCGTCCTCATCACCGGCGTTCCCGGTTGCGGCAAGTCGCTGACGGCAAAGGCGATCGCCTCCGCCTGGGGCCTACCGCTGCTTCGGATGGACATCGGAAAAGTCTTCTCAGGGTTGGTCGGCTCAAGTGAGCAGAACATGCGCACTAGCATTTCAACAGCGGAGGCGACCGCTCCGTGTATCCTCTGGATCGACGAGATCGAAAAAGGGTTCGCCGGGGTTGGGAACAGCGGCGACTCGGGAACATCCTCCCGGGTCTTCGGATCCTTTCTAACCTGGATGCAGGAGAAGACCCGACCAGTCTTTGTCATCGCGACGGCTAACAACATCGAGAACCTGCCGCCGGAGTTCCTCCGTAAGGGCCGATTCGACGAGATCTTCTTCGTTGACCTGCCCACCGATCCCGAGCGCCAGAGCATTTGGGACTTACAACTCAGCAAGCGCCTACGGACCAGCGCCGTCGCCGGCGATCTACGCCGCAGCGACGCCCTGCTCAGCGAACTCTCGAACGCCAGTGAAGGCTACTCCGGCGCCGAGATCGAACAGGCCGTCATCGCCGCGTTGTTTGACGCCTTCGCCGAACGTCGCTCGCTCCGACGCGATGACCTACTGCGCGCCGTTGCGAACATGGTGCCGCTATCGATCACCCAGTCCGAGCAAATCCAGGCGATCCGCTCATGGGCGAACGTCCGTGCAGTCGCGGCCACCGCTGCGGAAGACCGGTCCGAGCCGGACGAGTGGGTCGCCGACTTCCACCCCGCACCGACCCCAGCGGACAGGGGCACTCCCCTCACTCCCGGTGTGCTGCACGCCCGCGGAGGACGCACAGTTGACTTCTGACCGATCTATGCCGCATCGAATGAGGAGTTGTCTGCTGTGAGCATCTCGCTGGTGCTGCTCCCCCTCGCAATCGCTGCCGTGACGGCCGTGCATACGGCCAAGGGCTCCGGCGTGGACGCCCAGGGTCGAAACGTCTGTGAGGTCGGCACGCGCATGCGCGACACAGGACTGCTTGCCGAGGCGCTCACCGACGTCGGCGCGGGTGTCCGGGTCGAGAACCCGCACCAGCTCACGGCGTCATGGCATGGCGTCACCGCGTACTTCGCCCGCGATCACGAAGGCACCTGGTCGGCACACTTGACCGGTGAGGTAGACGAGAGCCGCGCCCGCGGCATCATCGCCTCGATCGACTCCGCCTACGGCCGGCGGGTGCAGGCGGCCGTTCTAGCGCGTCTACGCGAACGCGCTCCACTGGCCGGCCTTCAGGTGGAGTCTGAGACCGTATCCGCCGACGATTCCGTCGCCCTCGTGCTTAGCGTGCAAAGGTGATCCTCCGATGAATCCCCCCGCTCAGATCATTGTCCTGATCAGGCCGGACGGCACCGTCTCAGCTGAGACGAAAAACGTCACCGGTACCGCATGCCTCGACTACATCAGGCTACTCGAGGACCTACTCGGAGCCACCACCACGGATAGCTCTTACACCGAGGACTACACGCGAAGTGCAGCCACGAACATCCAGGAGGCACGCAATGAGCTCGGCTGGTCGTGACCGCCGCTCCCGGGCGCCGCAGGAGCTACTCGCCGATCGCGCCTGGCGTATACGACACAGCATTTGGCTCCTTGGCCCCATTGTGGGCATCGGGATCATAACCTGGGCGTCATTCCTCTACGTCGGCACCAAAGCCTCCCGACGAGACTGGCAGATCGCTGGCGGCCTCTACGCGGCCGCAACCGCCGCGATCTTCTTCTTCACGGACGGTACTGAAGGGCCGAACGGCAAGCCAAACGAGTGGCTCGGTGGCGTCATGCTCGCGCTTTGGGCAGCCGGAATAGTGCATGCCGTCTTGAGCAACAAGAGCTGGCTTCGGTGGCGTAGTCAGAACCACGCGCCCTGGTACGCCGCACAGGAGAGCAGCTCACCATCACCCCCGCAGAATCATCTGCCTCCCGAAGTCACGGCAATGGGCATCGACGCCGGCCAGTACTACGCACCCGCACCCCCTCCGAGCAACGCCGGGTCAACCGGCATCACTAGTTCCCCATGGCTTCACGCTCCTGGACCAGGAGTCGCCGGGTTCCAGCCCCCGGCCCCCCCGACAGAGGCGCCACGCCCGGTCGACGTCAACACGACTGGCCCCGAGAAACTTGCAGCGCTGCCCGGGATGACACCGCAACGCATCCAACGGGTCATGCACGAGCGCGCAGCCCGACGAGGCTTCACGAGCGTCTCCGAATTCGCCGACGCCGCCGGCCTCGCGCCACACGAACATCAGCGCATCCGGCCGCTCGTCACGTGCTCCCCGCCCAGTCGTGGGCCCGCTCCGCACACCGGCTACGGCCGAGTGCTGGACTACTGATCGTCAATGATGCCGAGTCCTCCACCCGCAGCCCCAGCCGACCACGTCGCGGTGAACCGCATCCTCGGCAAAACCCGGGCCGAAGGCCCGGGACTCCGCACCGCACTCTGGGTACAGGGCTGCACCATCCGCTGCCCCGGCTGTTTCAACCCTCACCTCTGGAGCAACCGCGGCGGCACGCCGCGGGACCCAGGCGATCTCGCCCGCGAACTGATAAATCTCGCCGAAATCAACGGCGTCGAAGGAATAACTCTGCTCGGCGGAGAGCCTTTCGATCAGGCACTGCCCCTCGCCGCCGTGGCACAACGCGTTCGCGCCACAGGCCTCTCGATCATGACCTTCACCGGGTACGAACTCGAGACGCTGCGTGAGTGGTCTGCAACCCGATCTGACATCAAAGCCCTACTCGCATCGACAGACCTTCTCGTCGATGGGCCCTATCGAGCCGGATCGCCCGACCACGCGCGCCCCTGGGCAGGCTCCGCGAACCAAAGCTTCCACGCCCTCAGCCAACGGTACGAGACGCTCCTCGACGGACTCGAAGGCATCCCCGACCGCCTTGAGGTGCACGTCCGAGCTGACGGATCGATCGCGGTCAACGGCTGGGCCGATGACGAGACCCTCGACTTGCTCCTCGAAGACTTGGGACGACGCCAGCGATAGCCGGTCCTATCGGTACAGAAGACACGTCGTGTTCCAGCGACCCGTCGCTGGTGTGGACCAGAACTGCGCAATCTCGCGTCTCGCGTGCCCCACGGGCGAGGGCGGGGTAGCCGAGACCGGCGGCCGCCACGAGCCGGAGGTGTAGTGAGCGAGCCAGCGGGACCGGCCGGTTAGGGCGCGCACCGAGACCTCGAGGACGCCGCGCTCGGACGGCCTGGGTTCACGAGCACGCCACCGGGTCAGGCGGGAGCGTCTGGAGATCGACTGGCGTGCGCAGGCCTCTTCCGAGTCGCATCGGGGCAGTCATGCTTGATGTCCAAGTCGTCCGCGATGATCCTCGGCGCTGCGACAACGTGAGGGTTTCCCTGCTCAGCTTTGCTATGCACTGGGGCATCTTGATCGCGCCCATCGCGTATCCGGCCTACGTTCTCATGGCTGCTGTGTTCAGCGTCTGCGGCGTTCCTCGCGGCGAGATCACCGAGTGTGCACTCAAGCAGGCAGATCGTCAGCGCTTCGCCAATCTCGTTCGAGCGGCCCG
This sequence comes from Pseudonocardia alaniniphila, assembly GCF_022524485.1. GTDB lineage: Bacteria > Actinomycetota > Actinomycetes > Mycobacteriales > Pseudonocardiaceae > Pseudonocardia > Pseudonocardia alaniniphila. The sequence goes on along the minus strand of NZ_JAKXMK010000004.1, from coordinate 222,803 downwards.
CTGGCTTCCCGCCGTGGCACCCGAGCCGCCGGACGGCAGCTCGGGACATCCCGGCGAGATCATGCGGGAGCGGTAGGTGATCGACTGACGGGCCTGATCTTCTACCGTCTGGTTGCCAGGAGCGGCCGTTCAGACGCAACCACACCTGCCGGTAGAGCCGGATAGCGACGCGCGTCATTCTCCGGATTCGGCGTGTTCGTGTCGCTGTCCCACAAAAGTGGGTCTTGCCACATGCGGACGAACTCATCCGTCCGCCGTGAGTCCGCGCGGACGACCCAGACGTGAGCCTTATCGCCTGGATTCTCCCCTATGTATACCTCCCCACAGCTCCAAGTTCGATCGTCCTTGATGATGCACGGCCCCGGCTGGAGGTAGAAGTCGCGGTCGTCGCTGCCATCTTCGCTGCCGAACTCGCTCACGAACACCCAGAGCGTCTCGCCTTGGCTCAGATCTCCTGCCTGGCCGCCGGCACTCTCGACCTCGCTAACAGGCCCCTGTGGATGTTCAATCGTGGGAATCCTCTTCTGCAGCCGCACTGGCACCACAACAGCGGGCGCGTCCCTCGCCGGCAACCACCTGCTGCCCGACGACCATCAACATCCCGACGACCCCTATTGCAGCTACAACCGCAACGACCGCTTCCACTTTCCCGGCTACCGTCATGTGCGGAGGGGGCAGTTGGCTGCTGCCGCTCGATGATCCCGGAAGGAACGGCCGTATCAGGTAGGCAAGGCAGAACAGCGCGGCAGTGCCAGTGGCCGCGAGGAGCCAGATGGCCGGGTCCGAGGTCGAGGCGGCTTGCAGCGCCCCCGAGACGCGCCGATCGCCGCGAACGCGGCTACGCCGCCCCGGATCCCGAGCTTGATCCTCGGGTACTTATTCGCCACTGCCGCGCTCCCGTCGATCATTGACAAGGCAAGGCAGTAGTCGATCGGTAGCCACGGACCGTTACGGGACATAAGCAGCGCGTCCGCCAGCACCGTCTCGGGCCCCACCAGAGTGCTGGTCAGGCCACGAGTGGCGAGTGCAACCAGACGTGCGGGAGTGATCGTGTAACCTTCTGGACGGCTCCCACCCCTGCCGAAACGCTCGCACGGATACAGCGAGCAGGTAGGGAGAAGTGTGCCTGCGGACTGGCAAGCATTGGCAATAGGCCCCGCCGGAGCAGCCGTCGTTTACGCGCTCGTCCGGCTGCTTGCACTGGCGATCGCGCTCCACGGCGCAGAGCCGGCCGAGAGGCCCGAGATCCTGCGCGCGCTCGGGGACTTCTTCCGTTGGCGCCGCCCACCCTGTGGCCCGGGCGGGCCCACTCCTCCCGCATGACGCGAGGTGGTGCCCAGGCGCTTCCCCCACCGGGCGACCACCTCGCGATGCTAGCGCGAATCGAACACGTGTTCTATATCGTGAGTCAAACTCCCGGCAGGGGCGCCGACCTTGGCATCGCGCGATCAGTGGGCATGGCTGACGGCCACCCCGACTGAAGCAACTCCTCCGTTCCCAGCAGGAACGGGACGCGAGATGACGATCCGGCGCGCAGGCGCCGGGTCGTCGTTCGTGGGTGAGTCATGACCAATTCAACGCGGGTTGCAAGGAGTCGCTCCCAGTGATCCGCGCCGGGGGAATGTGCCCCGCTGGATCAAGCGCCCGATCCACCGCGCCAACCGTGGATCGCGTGGGATCATTCGTGGCGCGAAACGCAGTGAACGACGGCAGACGCACGTCGCGTGATGGCCGGCGCGCAAACTGCTGGTGCAGGTAGGGGCTGCGTGAGGCGGGACACCGTCACCTTTTCAATCCGCGGTTCAGGGTTCGACACCTTGCGGTCCGCATTGCGCGGTAAACCGTACTCGCGCCGTGAGTCGTCATGAGACTTCACGCGGCGCATGAGGAATTGGGTGGCGGTTACAGCCATTCTGCGGAGTGCGCAAAAGTGCTGTCGCTGCCTCAATTCGGTAAGTTTCAACTGTAGGGCGGAGTTGAGGCTCGATTGAGATGCGAGCTTCCCTGAGCATTTACCATCAGTTTTCGAGCCGCTTCTACGAAATCTACCAGCGCGCCTTCGGGCTCTTCCACGGACTCCTCCGCTGCTAGTGCGTACGTCGCGCCGTTCTTCCCGGATGCTCCGCGTCCCTCCTCAATTAGCGCCTCTCGCTTCTTAGCCCATGCTGGCCAGTGTTCCTTTAGTTCAGTCTCAACCATATCGGGCATTGCGCCGACCGACGAGCTTAGAATCCCTTCAGGGTAGTCAATCTCGTCAAGTCCGAAGTATCGCAGCATCTCCCTGTTTTCGCGCATTGTCGCCAACTCTTGTTGTTCAATCACCCGCACATCTTTTCCGTCACGGCTCATTCGCGTCCCGAGGCCAGAATCGTTATCAAATACGCAAAGGGTAGGAATGCCCAACTCTGCGAGTATTGCGTGCAGGATCTGAATCCCCAACTTACCCTTAGAGGTCGCAACTACAATTCCATCGACCTCAAACGGCCGAGTGCGAGCAGCAATCCCTTCGAGAATTGCCTTATCGTGATCGCCCTCAACGACTACTGCCGCATTGGCGAAGAAAGCTTCCGCCAAGTTGCTCAGACAGACTTGTTGCCAGCGGCCGACCAATGCGCCAAGAGAGCGATGGCCGGCCAAGCGTGCGGCAACGCTCTCCATGGATGCTTGGTGCAAGCTAACCGATGGAACCGAGGAATTTTCCGCTCGACCTCTCGTAATCCTGCGAAGTTGGTCGAAGTATCGAGGCTCGATGAAGTAAGGGCTATGTGTCGCATACGCAACCTGAACGCTGGAGTTCGGTCCCGATGCAATCTGACGCAGGACGGAGGCCAGTAGCTTAGCCTGGGTTGGATGCTGGAAGAGCTCGGGTTCCTCGATTGCGAGGACCACGGTGCTCTCCGACGGATGCAGCGCGCCTTTGGATGCGAGTAGCCGGAGAGTCGAAATCAGGAGTGTGCGCTGTAGGCCGTGACCCTGCCGTTCGACCGTTGTCTCAACTACGTCGTCGATTATGCGGATTCCGATCTTTGATGCCTGCACTCGAACCGGAGGTGAATCGACTTCAAGTTTAACTGTTCGACCAGCTGAGAACAGCTCCATTTCGCCAGAGATCGCCCCGGCCGCATCGGCCAATTGACGATCAAGATGTTCTGCGTTGATCTCAGCTTGGCGCACTGCCAGATCCGCAACTAGTTGAGCTCCGGCATCATTCGCTTTTGACCGGTCTATGATGAGATCAAGCAGCCTCCCAACTATGGCCGTCTTCGAGTCAGCACTCTCTTCTGCGGCGCGTAGGTCCGCCGCAACTAGTACATAATCGAACAGTCCGGACAACTTCTTGTTTCCGCGAAATCCAAAGAAGTGGGTGTCGGAGACTTCTGCTTCAACAAGTAGTTCAGGGTGTTCTCGCTCCCAAGAGTCCATCGCCTGAAGACTAGCTGATTGATTTGTCCATCGAGGAATCGAAAGCTCCGGCGACTGCTGTGCGAGCGCGTTGAGGACGGTTCTCTTGTCCGCTGCCGTCGTCGCCGCTCGCACCTCCTCAAAGGGCGGATATGCTCGAGCCTTCCCGGTGAACTTGTCGACCCCGTCAGACCAAGTTCGCCACGCAGTGAAAAATTCAACCCCGTGGGGAGCATATTTAGGGCCGAGCATTTCGCGGTCGAGTGAGGTCAAGCTTTTGAACGTTACGCTGACTTGGATTTGCCGAGAGTCTGGCGATGCACCTTTGAAGACGTCTTCTTCGGTCAAGGACTCGCCATTGAAGAACCAATCTAGCGCGCGCAAAACGGTTGACTTTCCCGCTCCGTTTGGACCAACGAATGTTGTTATATTGTCAAACTCTATTGCCAGATGCTCTATGCACCGGAAGTTTGCAATCTCGACAGAGTCAATGCGCATGAGTGACACGTCGACTACCGAGTGTCATCTGTTACCCGACTGCCAAGGCTGCGCGCCAAGCGGTCGCTCTCGCACGTGGAATGTGCACGAACGCGAGAACGAGCGCGGGAAGAGACGTGCCCTCGCCGTGCGGGCAGATCTCCGCGGTGGGGCGTACCTCCCGGGGCTCACGGCGGCTATCACCCCCTCCTCGTGGGCAAGTCCGCAAGTTGGAGTGTGGTGTGCGTTGACGGCCGCCCCTGAGCGTCCGCGCAGTCGGGCCCTGCCAGGTGAAGGGATGGCATCTAGAACGAGGCTGTAGGGCATGTTCAGGAGGGGGCACGCGGTGGGGACTCCACTCGGCGGGAGTTCGCCCGGTCTCCCCTACAGCGAATCGAGCGGTGCGAGGCTCTGGCCGTGATGATCGCAGGCGTTGGGAAGCCGTTCGGGCGCTACTGGACGGCTGCGTTCCTGGCCGACTTCGGTGAGGGCCTTCGGTTGGCGGCCTTCCCGCTGCTGGCCGTGTCTTGGACCAGCAGCCCCATCGCGGTTGTCGCCGTGACCGCGATCCAAGCCGTGCCCTGGCTGCTCCTGGGGCCGGGTGTTGGCGTGCTCGTCGATCGAGTTGACCTGCGCAAGACCATGGTCATCGTCGATGTCGCCCGTGTGCTGCACTGGCCGTGGCCGTGTTGACCGATGCCGCGAGCCTGTTGATGCTCTACGCGGCGGCATTTCTTACTGGTCTTGGCTCGATGATCCACGATACCGCCGCCTCGACAGCGCTGCCGCGTGTCGTTGCAAATCATCAGCTCGATGTCGCGAATGGACGTCTCGTGGCCGGTGGTCTGGTCGGGGGAGAGCTGGCCGGACCAGCGGCCGGCGGCTGGTTGTTCGGTGTAGCTGCGGCGCTGCCTCTGATCACCAACTCCGCCGGGCTGGTGGTGGCAGTCGTACTCGTCTACACGCTCCCTGATGTCTTCGCTTCTCTGCCGTCCGAGCGGCGTCCCTCCGGCTCGGCGGTCATACGCACCATCCGCGACGAGATCCGCGCCGGTCTAGTGTGGCTGTGGAACGACCGTCAACTCCGGCACCTCATAGCGGCGACATGTCTGGTGATCACGGCTGATGGCGCCTTCCTCGCCGTCCTAGGTCTCTACGTCACAGAGATCCTCGGCGAGCAGCCGGCTACTTACGGAATCCTGCTCGGGGTCGGCGCAATCGGCGGAATCCTCGGTGGCCTGACCTGCGGCCGGATGGTTCGGCGATTCGGGTCTGCTGGCGTCCTATGGGCGGCAGTCGTCGCGATGGCCTCGGCGCAGCTGCTCATCGGCACGACCGCGAACACCTTTACAGCCGTGCACTGGCCATCAGCAGCGCCGCTTTTGCCGTCTTCAATGTGATCGCCCGAACCCTGAGACAGCGCCGAAGCCCATCCGAACTACTAGGACGGGTCACCGCCAGCTATCTCACCGTAGTACGGGGCGCCGAGGCCTGCGGCGCACAACTCGGCGGTGTCATCGCAACTACCGGCGGTATTCGGGCACCCATCCTTGCAGGCGTCCCGCTGCTCCTCATTGCCGCTCCACTCCTCAGGAGTCAACTTGATCCTCGGCGCCCGCATTGCCCGAATTAGCGGCCCTAGATCGCGGTGGAATCATTCGGTCCGGCCTGTTCCGGCGGCCAACCTGTGTCCTGGCCATCCCAGCTGGCGGACACCCGAGGGCTTAAGTACTCCGGCGCTCGGCCCCGGCCCATCAGGTAAGCAATCAGCCCACCGACACGCCAACCATGCACGAACCTTGTGATCACCGGCGGCCCCGACGACCTCGGATACGACCAGGTCCACCGCTCCGCTGCGCCGATTGCTGCCCGTCCGATCCCGGCGCAAAAGGCGACGCCAGTCAGAGCTACGCGTCGACGGACCAGAGGAGCTCGTCGTCGGAGAAGCGGACAACGACGTGCCGCCGCCGAGGCGCCGAGATCGGCACCCGACGTCGTCCGCCCCTCCTGATATGTCGGCCGGTCTTGTCAAGTGGGCAAGGTGGGGCGGTGTCCACGGCCCGCCGCTGTGGACACCGCCCCGGGGGCCCGGATGGGTCAAGCTGGTGACGAGCGTGTCGGTATCGACGCGTCGTCAGTCTGATATTCGCGGGTTGGTCACCGCAGGACGGACTGTTCGGCTCGAGCGGGGGCCGCGGGTCTAGTAGCGAGCGTCGCCCCCTTGCGCTCCCCAGCGATGGGTGTGGGTAGGGGGGTGCTCATAGGAGGGTCGCGGGTCTCGCTCACAGGCGCTGCCGTCACCGGCTCGGCTTATCCGGACGTGTGTGAGGTCCGCGGGTTAGTCGTGGAGGACGGCCAGTGACCAGCACCAGCCGGCCAGCTCACGGGCAATCGCGGTGTTGGCGATCACGGGTTGCTTGTGGCGGGCGTCGAAGCGGGCCCAGCGAGTGTGCAGGCGCCGGTTGGCGCGCTGGGCGCGGTCGCGGGCGGCCGGGGTGGCCCGATCCTGTCGGCGCCGCAGCCCACGCCCGGACGTGCAGGGGCGGCGGTGGTGCCAGGCCGCTTCGATCAGCAGCCGGCGGGCGTGAGCGTTGCCGGTCTTGGTGATCGAACCCTGCGAGCGCGACGCCCCGGAGGAGGACTCGGTGGGCACCAGCCCGAGATAGGCCCCGATCGAGCGGCCGGTCAACCGCTGCCAGTCACCGATCTCCACCGCGAGCCCGAACGCGGTCAACGTCGAGACCCCACGCAGGCACCCGAGCCGAGTCACGACCGGAGTGAACACACTGTCGGCGGCCATCTCGGTGATCGCGGCGTCGAGCCGGTCCCGACGTGCAAGCGTGGCCAGCAAGGTGTCGTAGGCGATGTCGAAGGCCAGCCCCAACCCAGGCGCGGTGAACACCTGCGAGCGGCGTTGGGTGCGCAGCCACTGCTCGTGGACACCGGTCCACGGTTTGCCGCCGTAGTAGACGATCCCTTGGCGCAGCAACAGCTTCGACAACCGGTGCCGCGCCGACATCAGATCCCCGCGCACATCGTCGCGGGCCCGGATCAGGTCGCGTGCTGCCTCCCGCTCCACGCTCGGCACCGTCACCGCAACGATCTCCCCGAGGTGCAGCAGCCTGGCCAGGTGCCGGGCGTCACGCTTGTCTGTCTTGACCCGATCCCCGGACGGGCGCTGCAGCTTGGAGGGCGCCGCTACCCAGCACTGGATCCCTTGCCCGGTCAAGAACCGGGCCAGCCCGAACCCGGTCGGCCCGGCCTCATAGGCCACAGCGACCGGGCCGGGCAGCAACCGCAGCCATCCGGCGATCTCGCCGTGATCCGGGGTCAACCGGCGCTCGAACAGCTGCCCGGTATCCGCGTCCAGCCCGCAGGCCAGCACCGAGCGTGCGTGCACGTCCAGCCCGACACTCGTACGATTCCGCTCCACTGGGGCCTCCCACATCTTGTGGCTCTACCGGCCAGGACCCACTCCTGCCCGGCAACCCACGCTCACATGTGGTGAGGCCCCAGCCCAGGCCTCCATACCGTCTAGGACGTCCCTCGGGACCGATCTCCAGGGCTCGGGACTGGATCCACTCGCAGGTTGCCGAACTGCGGCCGGATCGCAGGCCCTACCCGATTGCACCGTCAAACGAGCCACCCGACACGCCGGTCGGCTGAGTCGGCAGATGATGTAACGCCAGATGCGCTGACCGTCGACGTGCTGATCAACGACCGTCGCGGCGCAGGCCGCGTGAGGAGGAGCGATCAGCAGTGGTAGCGACCGACGAGCTCAGCGCACCAACGCAGCTGGAGGGGCTCTGGGCGACGGGTAGCGCAGTGCTGGCCCTCGGGCAGGACGAGAATGGCGGCGACGCGATCGCGCTTTGGCAGATCAGCGGTGGCGGGAAACCGACCGGCGCCTGGGTCGAGCGGCAGGAGCAGGCTTTCGGGGACCGGGAGACAGCCAGACGCCTGCTCACCTGCATCGAGCGGCGCGCTTTGACCGCAGCCGATCTCGGCACCGTCGATGAGGCGCTGACGAAGCTGACGACGGCCGCCGGTGTCGACAGAGGTGGCCGCAACTGGTGGGACACGCATGTCTTCTCACTCACCGAGGCGTTCGCCGAGCTGGTAGGGCGCCGCGGGAGCTTCGAGCAGACAGTCGCCCAGACCAAGGAGTCTGGACGCAGCGTCGCGGCGTTGGAATGGTCCCGAGACTTTCCGACCGACAATCTCCCGTCCACCTTGACAGAGCTGCGTGAGCTGGCCCGATTGGGCGTTCCCGCCGGTGCACCGGCGGTCGCCGAGGTCCTCACGATCGCGAACGTCCTGCGCTGGGTCGTTGAGCTTTGGGGTGAGACCGAGCAGGTGAAGGGACGCCGCCGCTACATCCTCGAGAAGCACGGCCCAGTAGAGGCCCTCCCACCGTCGTGGCAAGCGGCCCTGACCTCCGCCGGCGTGAACCGGCTCGCCCTGTGAACCACGCAATGGGGTTCGCGGTCGTCGACACCGAGACCACTGGCGTCTTCACCGGCTTCCGCCACCGCATCGCCGAGATCGCTGTCGTCCACGTCGACCCTGACGGCACGATCACGAACTCGTGGAACACGCTCGTCAACCCGGACCGCGACCTCGGCCCGCAAGCTATCCACGGTATCCGTGCCGCCGACGTCCGGCGGGCACCTCGATTCGAGCAGCTCGCCGGCGACGTGATCGAGCTGCTCGCCGGGCGCATCGTCGTCGCACACAACTGGCCGTTCGACGCGATGCACCTGCGTGCGGAATTCGAGCGCATGGGCATCGATACCCCCTTCCATGCCGAGGCCGGGCTGTGCACCATGCGCGTCGCCGGTCGAGCTATGCCCTGGTCACGGCGATCATTGATCGAGTGCTGCGCCGCCGCCGGCCTCGCCGACCGCAGCTGGCACACCGCCGGCGCCGACGCCGAAGCCGCCGCGGAACTGCTCGTGTTCTTCCTCCACCACGCTCCCCACACGCTCGAGATCTCCGAGGCGCACCACCATGCAGCGCGGTGGGCATGGCCAGCTCAACCGCCCTCGACAGTCGCACCAGTTCAGCGGCGGCCATCCGACTACATCACACCGCACTTCCTCGCCCGGCTCGTCGACCGGATTCCGCGCACCGGACAACCCACCACCGACGCCTACATGGCCATGCTCGACGGGGCTCTGCTCGACCGGCAGATCTCCGAGACCGAGGCCGACGGACTGCTTGACCTCGCACACGACCTCGGCCTACAGAAGACGGACGCACTCGAGATCCATCACCGGTACCTGCACGAGCTCGCGCGAGCCGCCTGGTCCGACGGTGTCCTCACCCGGCAAGAGCAACACGACGTGGCAACGGTCGCTGCTCTTCTCGGGCTCGACGACCAGGCCGCGGAGGACGCCCTCAGCGCACAGGCCGCCCCGGACTGGGTCGACTCGACGTCATCCGATGTCACCGTTGGCGGACTGACCCTCGCCCTCGGCGACAAAATCGTGCTCACCGGACAGATGCGGCGGGGCCGCTCCGAGATCACCGCGGAAGCGCGGCAGGTCGGGTTGCAGATGATGACCTCGGTCAGCCGCCAGACGAAGGCCGTCGTCGCGGCCGACCCCGACTCGCTGTCCGGCAAGGCCAAAAACGCGCGCACCCTCGGTGTACCCGTGGTCAGCGAGGAAGCCTTCATGCGCGCCCTCGACGACCTCCGTCGATAACTCCAACCCCCCGGACGCCCCGAGCACTATCCCCAGTGCCCGGGGCGTCCCAGGCGCCGCAAGGCCACACGCCCGGGCCACGCCGCAAACGGCTCCACCAGTAGCAACGAGCCGCCGGCTGCGCCGGAGGGGACGCTGGTGGCATCTCGCGGTGCCGTCAAACAAGCCCACAACGCGGCACTGCTCGCGGTCACGATGCACTCGCCTTGATCAACTCCGGAATGTCCCCTGCCTGCCAGACCACCCGGAACGCCCCCGTTCCGCCCGAGTCGTCGCCCAGCTCCGGGCCGCCAGCAAGCATCGCTTCGTACATATCTCGCTGCTCCCCGACCACGGATCTGCCTCACCAGGCCCTGCGTTCGAAGGTGCGACGCACATCAAGATCTTTCGCGGTCGCCCGGCCCGAGACATCGGTACGGCGCGGGTGGTCGCACCAGCGACCACCGTCCCCCGCGAAGCAGCGGCCCGCTTCGAACCCCGGCGCTCCCGCCAGCGAGGTTGAGGCTGCACGACGCCAGCGCGGGCCCCGGCCCGTGGCCGGGGCCCGCTGCCGGTCACCGAGGACTGGCTTCCTCGGCGAGGAGCGCGAGCTCCTGCAGGGTGTGCTGCAGCAGCGTGGCCAGTGAGGTGACGGCGTCCAGGGCGAGGGTGGGTTCGCCGCAGAGGGCGGCGACCTGGAGTTCGTCGCGGGCCTGGCAGACCTGGGCCTCGAGGGTAGTGAGGCGGGTCGCGCGGGTGTCGGTTTCGGTGATCTCGTGGGTGGTGGTCATGAGGGCCTCCGGTGCTCGGCGTTGGGGGAACGCGGCACTGCCTCAGCGCGCCGGGGCGGGGGTCCCGCAGGGACGGCGGGGGTTCTGGCTCGCCCATCCCGGTGTGATCGCAAATGCCAACCGCCGGCCGACGTCGAAGCGTGCGGGCGATCTCGGCGGGATGGGTGGGCCAGGTTCATCGCCGCTCGCCCCCGCCCCGGTGTGCTGACCTCCGGGCGATCCACCTGAGCTGGGAACCGGAGGCCCGACCCGCCACCACATGACCACGCATCCGCCACACCTGGTCATCTCTGCACCCGGACTGACCACGAATCAGCAACGCCTCTGACCAGCGCTGGCCATCAGGACCCGGCACGTGCGAGACCCCCGATTGTGCGCAGTGCGCGGGCCGGGCTCGGCCACCCGTTGCTCGGAACGGCACCACCGGCAGTGCACACGACCACGTGTTTCCCGCGGCCGACGCCCTCGACGGTGTGGAGCAGCCCCGGCCAGCTGTCAGGTCAGCTGGGCGCGTTCGCCGGACCGCGCCTGTCAGGGATGTCCTTGATCCGGCGTGGACGCCGGGCGCCGTAGGCGAGGCCGTCGGTGATGTCCCGCGCGATGTGTGCAGCGGTGTAGCCGGCGACTCCGACGAAGTGCTGGGCGGCATCGGTGAGCGCGGCCCGTGCCTCGGCTTCGGCCAGGGCGCCGCTGGCGGCCCAGTGGCCGAGCCGGCGCGCGGCGCGCAGCAGTGTGGTGTGCCGGTCCCCGACGCCGGCGGCCGCGACGGCGGCGATCTCTCCGTTGACCACGGCTCGCAGGTATGCCGCGGCTCGTCGCTGGGAGACCGGGCGGCGGCTGAGGGCTCTGGGAGGTGGCGGGGGTCCCGGCGGGGTCAGGGCGGCGAGCAACCATCCGGGAAGCTGCGCGATCGGATAGCGGCGGACGACCCGGTAGGTGCCGTCGGGGCGGACGGAGCCGGGACCCAGGACGTAGCCGCCGTGCCCGCGGGTGTCCACGCACCACCCCAGGCCACGGCGAGGGCCGCCCTGGGTGTTGCGCAGCTGGGCCCCCGCGGGTGGGCGGAAGTACCAATGGGTGCCCCCGGTCGCGGTGGCCACGACGAGCGTGTGCGGCGGCCAGGGCGCACCGGCTGCGGCCGCGCGTCGCGCCAGCACATCGAACCCGCCCCGGGTGCCGGCCCACTCGGGTGGGCAGTCGTTGGGGACGAGGTCGAGGTCGACCACGAGCAGGCCGCTTCTCCCGGTGGCGATCCCGATGTTGTAGGGCCGCGCATCCCACCAGCGGCGGATCTGCTCGAGGTCGCGGGTGGCCGCGGTCTCCCAGTCCGTCACCGCGGGGATCTTGCTGCGCGGGTGGATCGGGAACACGTATCGACCGGCCGTGGCCGCAGCGGTAGCAACGTTCCCCAGGCGCATACCGGTCCGCCGCGTCTGCCCGAGTCCGGGACGGCGGACTGGTTGCCGGTGGGGCGTCGTCGTGGTCATCGTGCTCAACTCCAGGTCAGGTCGGCTGCATGCTGTGCTTGCGTCGGCACGCCGGGGACCGCCCGGGGTTCCGGGCCCGCGACCGGCCAGGATCGGGGCCATCGAAGATCGGGGTTGTGTCGCGGGCCCGGGTTCTCGGGCACCGTGCTGGGCCGACGCCAGAACACCAGCCGACCTGGGAACCAGCAGCCGGGTTGCGGGTGCGACCGCTGGAATCCGCAGCCCGCAAAAGACGCCCGGCGGTCCGGACCGGGGTGGTCCGGACCGCCGGGCGCGGGAGGGTTCAGGCGGCGGGCTCTTCGCTGGTCGGCTCGGGCAGCGGCTCCGGGGCCGGGTCGGTGTCGGGTCGCTTGTTGCGGGTGATCTGGGCGGTGGCGTAGCGGAGGCTGGCCGCGATGTCGGCGGCTTCGAGCTTGATGCCGCGGCGGCGCTCGCCGTCCTTGGTGTAGGAGTCGTCGGCGAGCTGGCCGGTGATGGTGACGGTGGCGCCCTTGGCCAGGCTGGTCGCGGCGTTCTCGGCGAGCTGGTTGAACGCCACGACCCGGTGGAAGACCGGGGGCAGGTTGGTGTAGCCGCCGGTGCGGCGGTCATAACGGCTGCGGTTGACCGCGACGTTGAGGGTCAGGACCGGCACCCCGCCGGGTGAGAAGCGCAGCTCGGGGTCGGCGGTGAGGTTGCCGTGGATGGTGATCTCGTTCATGTCGGGCTCCCTGGGGCTCGGTGTCGGTGGGTGACGCGGCCTGGGCCTCAGCGCGGTGCGGGTGGGGTCCCCCGCAGGGGACGGCGGGGGTTCCGGCTCGCTCATCCCGGTGTGATCGCATCCCTCGACACCAGCCGACATCGCGACCGCAGGCGATCTCACCGGGATGGGCCGGGGCGGGTTCATCGGCGCTTGCCCCACCCGGGCTGTGCTGACCTTCGGGCGTCATCAAACAGGCAACAGCAACAGCACGACCCGTCGCGCGATCGCCTCCCCGTCAAGGCCGCGCCGGGGAAAGCAAACCTCGACCGGCACACCGGGTGATCCGAGCCGGCTCATACCTCGCGCAAAGCGAGCTCGCTCACGCGGCAGGAGCGTCCCGTCGAGGTGGCCTCCCAGGGTGGCCACGGCCCATGGCGATGCGTTGACGCTCCCACGCGTAGGTTCGGCGGCCGCCCGGTAAGGATCGGCTGGCGCGGGCCTAGGACGGGCCCGCGCCGAAGGTGAGTCAGGGATGCAGCCAGCGATCGACGATGGCCGCCTGCATCGGCACCGACGGAGTCAGGTTTCGATCCTCATCGGACAGGTCCTGGCCGTTGATGCAGATCCGCCAACCGTCATCACCGGCTCGGTGCCAGTCGGTGAAACTGCGGGTCGTCACGAGCAGGAAGTTCCCCGCGCTTTCTGCGAGAGCGGTCACGATGATCAGCCAGCCGCGGCGGTGCGAGGCCTCGTGGTAGTGCAGGCACAGCGGGACCGCGCCGGTGTGGCGGCAGATCTCGACGAGCAGCCCGCGGGCGGCGTTGTGCGCACCGAGCATGCCCTCACTGCCGCGCCGCGGGATGTTGGAGCAGACGTGATCGGGCAGGATCCAGCTGCGGGCATTGTCGTAGGAGTTGATCTGGTTCCTACCCATCACCACTGGCTCCCCTCTGCTTCGGAACCAAGCTGATTGAGCACCCCAGCGAAATCGGCCGCGAGCGCGTCCTCCCGAGCATCGCGATCGGTGAACTCGCGCCAGATGGTGCTGGCGTTGTTGGTGCGGGATTGGCGTGTGCAGGGCATACGGGCCTCCGGGGGCTCGGCGTCGAGATGACGCACCCGGACTCAGCGCACCGGAGCGGGGGCCCGCAGGGACGGCGGCGGTTCCGGCTCGCCCATGCGGGTGTGATCGCGATGTCGGTCCCCTTGACCGGCCTGGTGGTTGCAGGCGATCTCACCGGCATGGTGTGGGCCGGGTTCGTCGGCGCTGGCCCCGCCTCGGTGTGCTGCCCTCCGGGCGGCACCCGCCGCCGCGTAACCGACGGCAATGCACGTGTCACCAGCAGGCGACGCACGGGGGAAGCGCACGCGGGCGCTCTCCCGCTCTCGCGCAACCAATCGGCGACGAGCTACCGACCTGTCACCAGGTGGCCGGACGGCGCCTTCTTGCAAGGTCGAACTCGTAGCTGCGCAGTTCCCCGGCAGAACGCGCAGCCTGGCATTGGGAGCTCGTATTAGCGCTCCGTCAGGTCCCCAGCAGCGCGCTCGTGCAGTGCCTGGTTGTCTGACCTTGGGAGGTGTTCCTCCCCGTGGACCTGTGATGCCAGATAGTACGAGCGCGGTCGGTGAGGCCCCGCAGGACCTCACCGACCGCAGTGATCAGGCCACGTCAGCGGTGTCCTCACCTCCGTCGATCACTCGGCCTTCGGCCCCGCCATCACGGGCCGCGCCGGAGGCGTCCTCGGATTCGCCGACGCTGCGCTCGTGGCCGTCGTCGTCGGCTTCGATCCGGGTGTCAGTCTCGGCCGTATCGGGGGCTGCGTCGCCGTTCTGGTTCTCGTCGCTGGCGGCATCGGTGCTCGGCTCGCCGTCCGTGGTGGCGGTGTCCAGGGTGAGCACGAGCTGCTCGACCGGGGACAGCGGGTAGCCCCAGCCCCGCAGCGCGGTGAAGTAGGCGCGGGATTCCGGGCTGGGGTTGCGCCAGCTGTGCCGTCCCGTGCCCTGCTCGGCCGCACCGAGCAGCACCGCCAGCGCCAGCATGGTCGCCCGTGTCGGCGACGCGGTGTCCGCGGCGAGCGCAATGGGGTTGGGCGCCCCGTGGGTGACCACCGGGTCCATGCCCAGCAGCTCCTGCGCGGTGGCATGGCCGGACTCCATCGCCTTACGCACATCGTGGCCGCCGCGGCCCAGGGTGGTGGCGATGAACCGGGCGGCATCCTTCGGGGCCGTCTTGCGGGCCAGGAACGCCGCCTGCAGCCAGTCCCGGCGCACGGTGGTCGCGGAGTCCCAGTCCTTGTTGTTCGCGATGACCCGTCGCCGTTCGGCCTTCTCCGCCTCGCTCATCGGGCCGGGCTGCCGAGTGCCCGACCCGCTGCCGGTGGTGGCCGTGCTGTTGTCCCAGCGGGGGATGTGCCCGTTCCCGTCGGGGTCGGTGCACAGGTAGGAGGTCGTCACCGTGGTGCCCCGTGCTCCGAAGCTGCGCCGCACGTCGACGGTGGCGGAGTGTCCGGGGCAGTCCTGGTGGGCCTCGAGGGTCAGCTCGGTGCCGCTGGGGTCCTGCGCGGTCGGCCGCAGCCCGCTGATCCGCACAGCGTGATCGGTGTGCTCGGTGACGACCCGGACCCCAGCCGCGGTCAGCTCGGCAACCCGCTCGGCCACCAGGCGCTGCTCCTCGCGCTGGTCACGCAGCCGCTGCGCCACGTGCTCGAACTGCGCCGGCTCGCTCTGCGCGGTGACGGTCAGTGCCTTGATCGCCTCGACTCCCTTCTCGGTGCCGTCATCGAACTCGGCAATCACCGCGACCCGGTCCAACGGGATGTCATAGCGAGCCAGCACCGCCGCGGCGAACTCGCTGCGCGCCACCGCCGTGGTGACCTTGACCCGCTTCACCGGAGTATGGGTGCGGCGAGCAATCTGCCCGGCCGTCAACCCCAGATCCAGCAACTGCTGATGCGCCGCCACCTCCTCAACCTCGGAGTTCCCCAACCGGTGCAGATTCTCCTCAAGCTGATCCACGATCCGCTCGACCTGCCCGGCGGTGTCGTCCTCGCCCGGGTCGACGTCGGGCTCGACCAGGACCCGCACCATCCCCTGGCCGGCCTCGATCGCGCCCAGCGTGCGGCGCTTACCCTTGCGCACCACCAACGCCCCATCACCGGTCCGGCGGCGGACCTGAATCGGCTCCCGGACGCCCCGGTCGCGGATCGAGCGCACGAACTCCCGATCCAAGCCGACCTGCCCGCGGACGTTCGCACCGATGATCAACTCGCGGGGGTCGACCTGCAGAAGCTCCCCGAGCGAGGCGTCGGGGGCCACCTCCTCACGATCGTGCTCCGCGCTGATGTCTGCGTTCGCCTCGTACTGGTCGTGCTGGTGATCGCCGGTCATCGATGGCTCCTTCGATGCTGGCCGCGTGCCCTACGGCTGCGGCGTTGGTGTGTCCCGGTGTGGGACGCACCCGCCAGGCAGCGCCCGCCCCGGACGGGCCGGGGGTTCCGGCTGGCCCACCCGGCGTGGACCAGCAGTCGAAACGCACGCACCAGTCGGCAGGCCACGCAGCTGGTTCACCCACGCGGGCCGGCCAGGGTTCATCGGCCACCAGACCGGGCGGCGATGCCACAGTGCGTCGGCCCACCCGGAACGACCGCTGACCGACGCCACGGACAGCAACCGCTGCCGAATTGGCCGCGATCCCGCGGCTAGGGCTGGCCTCTGCGCAGGTGGAGTTGGGAGTACGGGTCGCTCTGCGGAGACGCCGCTCGGCCGTGGGGTCCGCGCGGACGCGGAGGAACCTCGGGCAGGTGTCGCCACCGATGCTTCTCAAACGAGGTGTCGACATGGAGTTCCACGACGGTTGCCGGCGCGACCTGGACGTACCTCACTCGTTCGCTAGATCGCTGTCCGAACTGGCTCGACGGAATCGTCGGAGGCCACGGATGCTCAGCAGCGGGCGCGGTGAGGACTGACGCGATGTCGTGGCGTGCTGGGGTGCAACGGGTAGGTCCAACCGGCGACCCATGGGGCTTCGGGGTTGTGCGAGCTGCCCAGCACGCCGCCGACGATGGCTTCCGCGGTCAAGTGGGTACGGACCCCGCGCCAGATCCTGCTGTCCGCTCGATCGATGTGATCGAGCCGCTTCGCCATGACGTCCTCGACGCCGGCGTCGCGGTGGCTGAGCAGCCAGGGCCGGCGGCAACCGGCTCGGTCGAGGTCCGATCTCAGCTTCGAAGACGTCGCGTACTGGTCCGTCTGCTGGTACAACGGTGAGCCGTCGGGTGAACACGGACGGCAATCACCGAAACGGGGTCGGATGGCGGGCGGCGGGATCACTGGTAAGGCCTTCCACCTCGCATCACTGTTCGAACGCGTCACCTACGCGATCGAGTACTACCAGCGGGAGTACGCCTGGTCCGCCGATGATGTGCGGACCCTCCTGTCCGACCTCGTCGAGGAGTTCGAACGCAGCGACGGGGTCCGCCGGTCCTGGCGTGCTACGCCGGCGCAGTTCTTCCTCGGGCCGTTCGTCTACACGGAGGAGGACGGGGACCGCCGCTTCCTGGTGGACGGCCAGCAGCGCTTCACGACCCTTCATTTGATCTTCCTCCACTTGTTGCGGCTGATCCCCGAAGGCGCCGGCCACAAGACGAGGGATCGGCTCAACCGAGCCATCGTCGCCGGTTATGACGGGAGCCGGCCCCGGTTCCGGCTCGCCATCGACGAGCGACAGAAGCCACTCGAGGCTCTGCTGAACGGACGACCCTACGAGCTGGGCAAGGCCGTCTCCCTCTCGGTACAGACGCTGTGGGAGCGCAGCGCACAGATCGAAGAGGAGCTCGCGCAGCGACTGGACTCCGACCAGCACGGCCGTTTCGTCGATTGGCTACTCGATAGCGTGGTCATGGTCGGCATCGAGGCCGTGGACCGGAACAATGGCTTCCGTATCTTCGAGTCGATGAACGATCGCGGGGCCCGGCTGACGTCCGTCGATCTCATCAAGAGCTTTCTGCTGTCTAGGGCGAATCGGGACGAGGAGAAACTCAACGAGAATTGGCGCACAATGCTGGCTGAGGTCACCCGGGTACGCGGCGACACGAATGCGCCCCGAGATTTCCTCAAGGCCTTCCTCGTCGCCCGGCACGCCGACCTTCGCCAGGACTCCGACGACGCCGAGAAGATCGACCGAGCGCCGCACGAGTGGACCCGCGAGCATGCTGCCAAGATCGGCTTGCGCGATGACGGGGAATCGTACCTTGATTTCGTCACCGAGCTCATCGATCTCGGCCGGCACTACGCGGATCTGGCAGCCGCCACAGTGAAGCCGCGGCACGAGAACGAACTCGCGGCGCTCTTCTACAACCACGCCAACGGCGTGACCGCTCAGATGGCGCTGATCCTCGCTGCCATCCGCCCCGACGACCCGCCGTCGCTGGTGAAGGAAAAGGCCAAGGTCGCAGCCAACTTCGTGGATCTCCTGTATGTGTTACGTGCCGTCCACGACGAGTCGACTCGCGCGGAAGACATCAACCGCGAGGTCCGAGAGTTGATACCGCTCGTCCGCGGCTGTTCGACGGCTGGCCACCTCGGCACGATCCTCGGCGCGCAGCTACCGGAACTCGACTTCGACGTGATGCAAACCTTCGGCCTCCGCGGCGACAACCGCGCCCAAGTCCGCTACGTCCTGGCTCGCCTGACGGCATACGTGGAGAACGAGATGGGCGAACAGGACGTCATCGAGAAGTACCTGTCCACGGACCGCTCCTGGCAGATCGAGCACGTCTTCGCCGACCACCCGGAACGCCACCCCGAGCTGGAGCCGTTGCAGTTCCGCCTGCTCCGCAACCGTCTTGGTGGTCTAGGTCTGCTGCCGGCCTCAGACAACGCGAGCGTCCGGGACCTCCCCTTCGGGGAGAAGGCGCAGTGGTACCAACGCCACACCGCCCTTCTTGCGGTTCTCGCACCGGGTTACGACAAGCGGCACCCAGCCCTGCACCGAATCAGCAAATCACACGGCGTGGAGCGCACCCTGCGGGCGTTCGGCGCATCGACCCCCATGCAGAAGGTCGTCGACGTGCGCGGTCAGCTCTACCAGACGCTGGCCCAGCGCATCTGGGATCCAGCACGGCTCGGCCTCGCCCTACCGCCGGCCGAGGCGACGGAGGAAACCCCCGCCACGACAAACGACTCGGGCCCGTCGGTGCGGAGCTCACCAAGGCCCCGTCGCACCCGTCGCACCGAACTTGCGGTTCTCGTCGCCGACGGCCGGATCACACCAGGCGTACGGCTCCACGGAACGCACCGAGGCACCCGGCACGAGGCGAGGGTGGACGCCGAG
Organism: Pseudonocardia alaniniphila; assembly: GCF_022524485.1. Taxonomy (GTDB): domain Bacteria; phylum Actinomycetota; class Actinomycetes; order Mycobacteriales; family Pseudonocardiaceae; genus Pseudonocardia; species Pseudonocardia alaniniphila. The sequence goes on along the minus strand of NZ_JAKXMK010000004.1, from coordinate 203,946 downwards.
GGTCAGCTCTGGCTTACCGACACCGACTCGTTCCGCCTTCCCGACGAAGCCGGACGGATCGCGACCGGCCTCAAGTCCTGTGCCGGCTGGCGCTTCTGGCACATCACGCTGACCGATGGCACGGCAGTGCCGCTTGGCCAGTTCCGCGACGAGCGCACGCTGGTGGCCCGCTAGCTAGCCGCACCGCGACAGACTCCGATCGGCCGGTAATGACTGAAGCGCCAATTAGGAGCCCCGATGTCCCATCCGTCGGCGGTCCAGTCGCCCGACCCGGCTGGCGGATGTCACGGGTGGGAAACCTCCACAGTGTCTGTGGCAACCGACCAGACCAGGTACCGACAGCGCCCACTCGCCCCCTACTGTCGCCCTATACATCGACGCTCTCGCCGAGATCGAGTCCGCCGAGGTGGCGCTGCATCGGGAACACGCCCCTTCCGCAGCAACCATCAGCTGATGACCAGACGGCTGCTCTGGTGGAGTCCGTGTACGTAATGGTCAAGTCCCCCCTCGGACACGTTCACTACCCCTACGCGGTTGGATCGTCACGTCCAGCGCGCCTTCTTCCGGGTGGAAGAGTAGCTCCAGGCCCAGCGAAGCATAGAGTTCAGCCATCCTCTCGGGCCGTGCGCGGCTCAGAGCCGCGCCCACGTCGCCGAGGTAGTCCAGCATCGCTTCGACCTCCGCTCGTCCGAGACGATGCAGCGCCGGAGCTTGCTCACACCGGAGGCGGGCGGCCGTCAGCTGCTCCTGTGCCCGGTTGAGCGGATCGATCAGGGCCGCGGGGTCCGCGCCCGCCTCGATGGCCGCCTGAAGGCGCCGCAGCTTCGTCTCGGCCTCCGCCACCGCGCGCTCGGCGTCAGCCGTCCGCGCGTCGTCCGCCTGGTCAGGCGCGACTCCAAGTAGCCGGCGCACCGTCTCGTCCCGCCGAGCGGGATCGAACACCGAACCGATCCATGTGTTGATCGGCTCCAGTACCGGCGCTTCCGGCAGGTACACGTTCTTGGGGTGTGTCTCCAGGATGGGCGAGCCGGGCACGATGCTGCGCGCCGCGCAGCGGTAGTAGATGCGCTCACCCCGCGGCGTACCTTCCATCCGCCGCCGGCAGTACCCGCACCGCACACGGCCCCGAAGGCAGTACGTGCGCTTCGTTGGCCTCGGCCCGCGTTCGAGCGTCCGACGCGCCTCCAAACCACCGGCCGCCTTCGTCCGCCGCATCAACTGCACCTCGGTGAACGTCTCCACCGACACGATCGCCGGATGCGCCGGAACCCGCGAGCGCACCACTTGATCCGGCGAAGAACGTCGAAACCGCACCACGTGACCCGCCGCCACATCGTCCGGATCGCTCAACTCCTCGTTCCTGCTCCACCGCCCGAACACCGCATAGCCGGTGTACCGCGGGTTTTCGAGAATGGCGCGCACCGTGCTGCCTTGCCAGCCGTCCGCCAACCGGTGCCGGTTCTGATCCGGGCGGCGCACCGACGGACAGGGCACATCGTCCCGGTTGAGCCCACCGGCAATCGCCCGATCCCCGCTCCCCTCCAGGTACTCCCGGAAGATTCGGCGCACAACGTCAGCCGACGCCTCGTCGACCTCCAGCACCCGCAGCCGGAAACCCTCGGCCGCCTTGCGGGGATTCGGATGCGGCCCGCCGTCCGCGACCACGTACCCGTACGGCGCCCGCCCACCCTGATGACGACCCTCGTTGACCACCTGGGCGTCCATCGCCGCCCGCACACGAGCCTGCACGTGCTGCCGCTCGGACTCGCTCATCCCACCGAGCACGCTCATCAACATCTTGTGCGACGGGTTGCGGTCATCGAACCGGCCGCCCACCTCCGGCACCCACAGATCCACCCCGTAGGCCGCGAACCGGGGAGCGATCAACGAGAACTGGTTACCGAACCAGCACCGCGTCCCCTCCCCCACGACGATCGCGTCCCAGCCCCGATCCGACCGCTTGAGCTGAGCCAGCAACCGCGACGCCTCATGCCGGCGTTCCCACGGCACCGAGCGCGATTGACCCACATCGAAGAACTCGGCAACGATCGTGCCGCCCAGCGGCTCGACGAACTTCCGCGCATTGCCGAGCTGCCAGCCCAGGGACGTCTCGGGGTCCTGATTGTCCTCGGTGGAGCACCGGCCGTAGAAGGCAAGCCGGCCGATCCCCTCCTCCACCGGCGCAGCCGGCTCGACACCGAGCAGGCCATCGAGGGTGGCCCAGGGATCGCGGCTGATGTCGGCGGCCATGTCATCCACCATGGGGAGACACCTCGATCATCTCGATTGTGGTCAACTCGACCAATATCGCCAGGAGTGTACGGCTGACCGGCACCGTCAGAGGCGGCAAACCGACCGGCACACGAACGATCAGCGACTCCCCACCGGCTGTATCCCGAGAAAGGGAGGGAGCCTCCCGACCATCGCCGCGGTCCCCATTCTTACCGCGATCACCGGGTCCAGTCTCACCACCGCCAGCGCCTCCCTGAACCCCGTTTCCCCTGGCAGAAGCAGGGAGAATCACCAGGGAAGCCGGACGGGAGGACTCCCTGCCTCCCTCGCCGGCTCCCGGGCCTCCTCCCTTCCCGCTAGTCATCGCCGCCGTCCTCGTCCTCGTCGCGCTCGGCGAGCGCGCGGGCGACATCCGCCGAGCGGATAACCATGAGCCCATCCGACTTGCGAGCGGCGATCCCCACGGCGGCAAGGGCCGTCGACAGGTCCTGGAAAGACCAGTCTCCGTACTCGTCGACGTTCAGCTCGGCGAGCCGGCGCAACACGACCTGCGTTCGCACTCGCGTCTCACCGCGCAGGACGCGATGGATGTCAGCGAGGTGATCACGCGGCGGCGCGGGATCCTGTTCGCTGTCCCCCGATCCGGACTCCAGCACCGCGCGGCCGTGTTCATCGAGGATCGCGAGCGCCCGCCGGATCACCGGCGAGACGTCGTCACGATCCTCGTCGAACGCGACGTAGAACGTGTTGACCAGCTCGAACCGGTTGGACGTCAGCCCGACCGTTACTGCCGTCCCGCGGTCCTCTCCCGGCCGCAGCTCCGTCGCGCGAATGCCCTGCCGGTACTTTCCCGTTCCGAGAAGGCCGTCATTCGCCGGCTGATCAGCCACCGCGAAGGCGACGCCGTTCGAACAGTTTCGGGTGAGATCCTTCGGGATCGACGTCGCAGTCGGCGACTGCGTCAGGAAAATCATGGTGATTCCACACTTGCGCGCCTTCTTCACGACCTTGATCGCAAGCTCACCCGCTTCCTTCCCGTACTGGGGATGCTCGAACATCTCGTGACACTCGTCGAAGACGACGACAAGCGGATGCAAACCGCGGATCGCCGAGGCAAGCTTTCGCGTGACCTTCGCCGCACCGTGCCGCTCCAGCATCTTTCCGCGTCGCGTCACGTCGTCCCGAAGTCGCCGAAGCTCGTTCAGACCGGCCTCTACCGCCTCATCATCATCACCTTTAACGTATGCCGACAGCCGCGGCGCGAACGGATCGAAATCGGGATTCGACGCAAACACGTAGACGCGCAATTCGACGGTCGGATCGAGGGCACAACCCAGACACAGCGTCCGCCCGGCCGAGGATTTCCCCTGCCCTGGCTGCCCGCCGATCATGTAGTTCCGCTCGAGGATCGGCGCGTCGATCAGCGCGCCACGCTGGGACCGACCGAACGGCACACCGTCGAAGGCGTTCACCTCACCGTCGTGCAGCAACGGCCATGCTCCGGCACCCTTGCCGAGCTTGCCCTTGTCGGCGACCCACAGATCCAACAGCCCGGCTTCGGCACCCTCGGTGGGCCACGTCTCCAGCTTCGCCCGCCCCAAGTTCGCGGCAAGCCGGTCGCGCCGGTCGGCCACCATGTCGGCGGTCACGCCCAGCGGCAACCGCACCTGCGCGAACGTCCCGTCGCCGTCCTTGCGAGCGGGCACGCTGTACACCAGCTCTCCCCCACCGCCGACGAAACGATCGAGTGGCGCGATCCCGAGATGCGCGAGAGCTCGGGAGATCATGCGCTCGTCGACCCACGAGTCCGCGTCGTCACGATCCGGACGGATGAGGAAACCGGCCCCTGGACTCCTGTCGCGCCCCTCCCATACGCTCGCCGCCAACCACACCAGCGCCGCCGCCAGAGCAACGAACGGCGCAGACGCAACAGCAAAGGCCGCGATCGTGTCGATGGCCTCGTACAGACCGGCCAGCCACGGCCACATGTCGGCCCGAGCCATCACCGAGTCGGCAAGCCACAGCACAAGCGCAAGCCCTCCACCGAATACTGCGGCGCGACCGACGTTCTCGACGAACATCGCCAGACGCGCCCACCGGGCCCGCGAGTCGGCGTGGATCAGCTCCTGCGCAGTGCGCCGCTCTGCCGGGTCGCCGGACAAGCGCGCGGACCGCGCATCGGCCCGCAGATCGCCATAGGTGAAGAACGTCCACGCCTTACCCAGCCACCGCCCATGCCCACGGACCGCGAACCAGACCAGACGCACGACGTCCCACGGCGCCTTGCACAGCCGATAAGCCAGGATCGTCCGGAGGCGCGTCATCGGATCGGCTCGCCACACCTGGACAGCCGCACGCCGGGTACCGATCAGCAGCCGACGCACCCGCACGCCCGACGCGCTCGCCACCTCCGCGGCTGGCCGGCGCTCCATCGATCTCGACGCCTGCGCATGAGCCAGCCACCGAGTCACGTACTCCGCCTCGACGTCGGTCAGGATCTCTGCTTCGACGACCGTTCGGTCAGGCAACTGCGGGACGGCCTGCCCCTTGCCCTCGACGTCTCGCCGGTCGAACTCACCGGCCCCGGCGCCGCTCACCGTCGCCCCCGGCGCGGCTCGTCCATGTCGAAGATGGAGATGGTCAACGCACGGGTAAGCGGGTAAGCAGCGAACAGGGCGGGCACGGCGAGCGCAGCGAGAACCCACCACCAGTCCCGGGCGAGCGAGATCACCGCCCACTGACCCGCGACGATCAATCCCGCGTTGACGACGACGCGCCCGGCCAGCGAGCCGAACCCGGCGCGACGGTAGGCAGCATCCGCCTTCGCGCGCCCTGCCCGGACACCAGCCCGCCGGGCGAGCACCGCCAGACCGAGAAGCACGACACCTGCGACGATGACAGGGCCGGGAAGGCTGAGATCGGCCATCATCGGGCACCCCCGCCCATGGCGTCGCTGTCCGAGCCGGCCTCACCGTCGCGGCGCTGCGACCACACCGGGTACACGGCACACCGGCCGCTCTCCCCGAGCGCGCCCCACATCCCAAGCTTCTGATCACGGAAAAGCCGAAGCTCCAACTCCAGGCACTCATCCCGGACCGGGCAGGTTCCGCATAGACGCGCGGCCACGCTCTCCGGCGTCGCGCTGTCGAACAACCATCCCGGCAGATCGCCGTCCGATGTGCGCGCCATGCACGATCCGGCACCGACAACGATGGCGCCGAGAGCGTCATTCGTCGCGGAGCGTAGGAAATCCAGCCGTTCGGCGATGACGACCAACGAGTCTTCATTGCTCTCGACGGCGGACTGATCGGTGGAAATCTCGTCACACTTGGCGAACTTGGCGCGATTGACTCGATTTGCAGACATACCGGTGCTCCTTTTCCTTCGGAGCACTCGCGCGCAGCACGAATACCCCGATACCTTCTGGCATCGGGGACTCGCGTTCCCAGGGTCGGGCCACCTGGTTGCTGTCCAGGCGTCACGGTGGCCCGGCCCGCAAATGGGCCGTTCAGATGAGGTCAGGCGCTTCGGCCGCCCGACCGGCTATGTCCTTCAGCCACCGATCGGGTGGCGGTCCATTTCGGCGCGAACACGGCACGTTGTGCAGTCGCCGTGTGCTTGCCACGCGCGCGTGACCCACCCGGCGACCACCTGCACGGTCGGCCAGCCGTCATCGGCGATCAGCGCCACGACCGCACGGTCCTGCTCACCGAGCTTCACACCGGCGATGGCGAGCGCGCCGATCAACCACGCAGCGCTGTAGGCCCGGATCTCCTCACCGTTCCGCCACGAGCCGTCCGCCCGCAGGCACACGTGCGGCAGCAGGTCGACCGGGTCGGTGTCGAACGGGCCAAGACGCACGGCGTCACGCTCGAAGAGATCAGTGCTCGGACCTGGTTCACTCATGCCGTCGAGAGTGGATTTCCGGAATGGCCGCCAACAGGGATCACTTGGGGGCACACTTGGACGCTCGCGGGCACACCGGACGATGGGGGCGGCCGATGACCACGAACGAACGCCTCGCCGCACTCATGATCGAAGCCGGGTACCTCGACCGTGACGGGAAGATCGGCAAGAAACGCTTCGCGCGAGCGGTCACGGAAGCTCCGGCGGCACTCCGCTCCGGGCGCGCATACAACCACACCTATGTCGGCCGTTGGCTGAGCGGCGTGACTCCACGGGACGATGAGACTCGCGACGCCATTCGAGAGGCGCTTGGCGCCCGGCTGGGCCGAATAGTCGCGCTGGACGAGCTGGGCTTCCGCATCGACAGCACGGTCTCGCCCGATGTCGGCCTGACCTATCCCGAGCAGCCAGAAGAGGGCGTTGCCAGCATCGCCGATCTGCTGGGCGCCGACCTGTCGGGCAACTCCGTGGCCGAATCCAGCACGAACATCGCCGCGTGGAACGACGCATCGGTCGCGTGGCTCGTGCGGTCACAGAAGCCGCTTGCCGAGCTGCCTGGCCCCGCGACGGTCGGTGCGGCCGACGTCGTCCGCCTCCGGGCAATGCGCCAGACGTTCGATCGGCTCGACAACATGTTCGGCGGCGCGCACGCGCGGAACGCACTCGTGCAGTACCTGCGCACCGACCTTCCCCGACTACTGCGGGCCTCCGGAGCGGCCGACGTGCGGCGCGATCTCTTCGCGGCGGCCGGCGAACTCGTCCAGCTCGCCGCGTGGATGTCGTACGACGCGGGTTTGCACGGGCTCGCACAGCGGTACTTCATCCAAGCACTGAGCCTCGCCGACGCGGCCGAGGATCGCCTCCTCGCCGCGTCCATCCTCGACGCAATGAGCCATCAAGCGAGCTTCCTCGGCCGATACCGGGAAGCGGCCAACATGGCGCGCGCGGCGCGCCTCGGCACGGAGTCGATCGCTGCACCGATCCTCACTGCGCACTTCCACACGATGGAGGCGCGTGCCCTGGCAAGGACAAGTGACCCCGAAGCGTGCCAGCGCGCGATGGGCAGCGCGGTCGACCTCTTCGATCGTCACGTCGCCGGCGACGGCCCGGAGTGGATCCAGTACTTCGACAGCGCAGAGATGTCCGCTGAACTCGGCCACTGCTACCGCGATCTCGGCAGGTCGGACGAGGCGATCCGGCACGCCACCGACGCACTCGCCTCCGCATCGGGCGACTACGCACGAAGCGACTTCTTCGTCGCGATGGTGCTCGCCGACGCGCACCTGGACCGAGGAGAAGTCGACGAAGGTTGCCGTGTGGCCGAGAAGGCCATCCTCGTCGGAGAGACGCTCGATTCAGTTCGTTGCCGAACGTACGTCACCGAGTTCCAGCAGCGACTCGTGCGATACCGGCGAAGCGGAGCGGTCCGCGAATTCGTGTCACGAGTCCACGGGTCGCGCCTGTGGACTCCAAGCGCGAGTTAGTACGGTCCCCAGTCACGTCGGCTTCCACCAGTGCGCATCGCGTTGATCCGCTTCTTCGCCTCCGCCGCGGCACCACCGGACTCGGTCGCCTTCCTGCTCAGCCACGTGACCATCGCGACCTCGCGCATGTCAGCGAGGTCCGAGTATCCGGGCCACGTCATGATGTCGTAGCCGTAGACGTCGACGAACGTGCGGTACTCCTCGGCGGTGTGCCATCCGAAACGGTCGTAGAAGATCGCCGTCTGGATGAGGTCCCACTCACGCGGCCCGACAGCAAAACTGTCGAGATCGATGACGACCGGCCGGCCCTCTTTGCCACTCAACACGTTGCCCACGTTCGCATCGCCGTGAATGACTCCCAGGGGCAGCGCGAAAGGAAGGTTGCCAAACTCCAGACGTGCGCGCTCGATCCGCGAACGAAGGAACGTAGCGTCGTTCTCGTCGAGACCGGGGAAGCCCGGAAGCGGATCCGTCTCAGCACCGAACGGCCGCAGATCTGGCAGGTCTATGCCTGTCGGTGACCTCAGCTCATGAAGCTGCTTGATCACCGCAGCCACATCGGCGATGGGTGCGTAAACCTCCCCGTCGCAGACCGACTCCCACAGCGTCACGAGCAGGCCATCAGCCTTCACCGGCTGATCCACCGCGAGCGCTCGGTTTGCCGGGAACCCCACGGACTCGAGCCACCGGGCCACAGCGACCTGCCGCTCGACACTCGGCCCGTTCCCCTCGTCCAGCACGACCCGCCCAATGACGTCGCGACCGACTCGGAAGACAGCGTTCGTGCCGACCCGGATCAGCTCGACCGACCTCGCGTCGACGCCAACCCTCCGACAAGCCTCTTCAAGAGACCGACGCCCTACGGCCTCGCCGAGATCCACAAACCGCACCCTAACAGCAGAGACAGCCGTGCACGGCAGTGTCGATCGATCTGCTCCGACGTGGCACAAGCCCTCATCAACTGCCCCTCCACCGCCACCAGGTAGCGCCAGCGCGGCCGAGCCAGGAGCCCCAGAGATCGAGTCAATCGCGCCAAACGAGTCAAAGATCACGAACTATGCGGACGAGCCCTGATACTTGCCGAGTGCCGGACGAGCTCGTGCATACCTCCGAAGCCGCGAAGGCCCTCGGCATCAGCGCCCGCAGCATCGCCCGTTGGGCAGCTGAAGGAAAAATTGTCCCCAACCTTCGAACACCAGGCGGCCATATGCGCTGGGACGTCGAAGGATTGCGTAAGCAGCTTTACGCGTTAACGGGCAATCAGCGATAATCATCAACGGTGGCAATTAGGCCGGTTCCAGCGCAGTTTGACCGATCAGGAAGGGCAGCTGCGGCAGCAGAGCGCGCCGAGGCGGGCATCCAGCTCATTGCGATACAGGTGTGCGGCGATGGATCCCGGCCGGCGAGGCAGCAGGACGATGACGACGTCGCCCACCCCGCCACGCATTAGGGCATGATGCACCCTACGCGCTAGACTCACTACTCATGCGACCGCTGACACTGCGGAGGCCTGCTTTATGAGGTCAGGACGGATCTCGATCAGCATGGCCGGATGGCGGTCCGAGGGCAGTCCCACGAGTAGCCGGGAGGTCTTGTGCCAGAGTTCGAGGTCGAGGTCAACGCCGACCATGCTCACCTCGCCGAACTCTGCTCCATGTATTGGGCCACCAACGAAGATGGCTCATTCTCATACACCGTCAAGGCGATAGCGGAACGATTCGATCAGGCCGCTTACCGAGTCAGCAAGACTGTTGCCGAAGCTTGTTTCGCTCGCTCCGCGAGTCAGCGTTGCAGCACGTGCGCCAGAGGGTTCATCTTTAGGTCTCGGTCAGACTGGACTTCTAGTGCTCGCTTCACACCTAGTCGATGCCAAACATGCATTGACGCCGAGAAGCGTCGGCAGCAGGAAGAACGCGAGCGGGCAAATTCTTCAAAGAGAGCAGCAGTCCTGACCAAATTCGAAGTGGAGGCTAACGGGTCTACACCTCGAGCTGAGGACCTTGACTTGTCGACAGCGCTCGCCTTAGCCGCCCTACTAGAAGATGCCGAGGAGGTCTCGGACGGGACTATCATCCCGACCGTCGATCGCGCTGATCGGCTAACGCCGACGGTAGACTACGACTTTGAACTGCTGAAACTTCTGGCTGATCAACAGCTCGTACGAGTGCACCCGTCCTCACCTTTGGACTCTTTTGCATGGGAAGATGACTGCATTTTAACGAACGCCTACTACCCGACACTCGTTTCCTATTACCTACCCGGAACCGGCCCTCTTGAAAATCGCGTGAATGCATACCTGAAGAGCCTGGCTCCAATCGTTTCTCGCGAGAGTTGGCCGGATCGCTGGGTCGATCAGTTTTCCGAATTTTGGCTTGACCTGGCCGTGTCGGAATGCAAAGCATACTTGGTTCATATGCTTCAGTTGCATGGACTCGACTTCACGCCAGGCCAAAAGACGGATGACGTGTTTCGCCGCGCTCTCAAGTGGTATTCAATCGGTCAAGTCTACTATTTCATCTGGCGAGCAGCAAGAGACAGTGCAGCCTATCAGGCAAGGGAGAAAGTTTCGGCGAAACGGGCAGCCAATAGTGCGATAACCCGGATATCGGCAGATGTCGATCGCGCATATGCACAGGGTTGGCAGATTAGCGTTTACCGGCGCGATTCCCGCATGCCAGTATCCACACTGTCTCACATCCTTTTTTCGCGCGCGCTCCAGCTTGATGATCCAATGGCATATTCGCCAGTGGATCTTCCTGTTAGACGAGCCGGGCTCGAACTTGCCTGGGAGAATATCGATTCGGAATCATTCGAACGTCTCATCTTTCAACTGGTAGTCGAGACTGAAGGCTACGAAAATGTCGATTGGCTCATGCACACAAATGCGCCTGACCACGGTCGTGATGTAAGTGCGACGCGCCTCAGGCGCGACCCATTGAGCGGCCACAGCTCACAGAGAGTTGCCATTCAATGCAAGCACTGGCTCAGTCGGCCAATTCGAGATGTTGACGTATATCAAGCTACCATAAGTATTGACCATTGGCAGGATCCACCCTTTGACGTGCTAGTTTTCGCTACGAGCGGACGCTTCACATCCGATGCCATCGCCAAAATAGAGCGACACAATTCTCGCGGAGAGCGCCCGAGCATTGAGGTATGGAACGATGCTCGATTAGAATTCTTACTGAACGAACGCCCGCATCTCATTCGGAGCTATGAATTGCGTTAGCCGTTTAGAGTCCCCTGCCGCTTTGGATCGCCGGAGCAGTGCAGCCTGCGTGAAGTCCTCCACCGACACGATCGCCGGATGTGCAGGGTGACGCGAGCGCACGATGCGGTCGGGCGCGGCCCGGCGGAATCGGGTGAAGTGACCGGCTGCCACATCGTCGGGATCGAGCAGCATCTCCTTCCTGCTCCACCGCCCGAAGAACGCGAAGCCGGTGTAGCGCGGGTTGTCCAGCTGTCGTCGCGGCGCTGGCTGATGAAGGCGCTGAGGGCACCAACCTTGCACGGCGGAGGAACGACCCAAGCCGATCCGCGGGTGGCCCGGCCCCTCTACCTTGTGGGTGCGCTTCAGCGCCGTAGCCAGCTCGGCGCTGCGTGAGCCGGGCGCCGCGGGTGGTCCTCACGCGGGCTTAGTCATGCAGTTGTGGTGTCGAGCGCGTTGACCTCGTTGGGGCCTGTTCACGGCGGGCGAGATCAGGAAGCCGGCGGTCCTGGCCAGGTCCTCGAGTAGGTGGTCAGCCCAGGTATTAAGGGGAACGGTCGCCGTTCCGGTGACAGGTGCAGTCCATCTCGACTTCCAGCAGGACGAGCCGGGGCGCCCGCCACAACAGTGCGACGCCGGTCGCAGACGCGGTGTCTGCCGCACACTACGATCACGTCGTGTCGCTAGAACTTTCAGAGATATATCAGTCGATTCGTGAAGTTGCTCGCGCGATTCAGACGCATGCTGGCGGGCGTGGAATCGCTTTCCAACTCGGAAAACAGGACCTCAGTCTGCTCTACAATCTTCGTGACGGGTATGCACGGAAGGCCGATCGCGGATCTGCGATCCAAGTTGGCGTCGAGATCGTCATACGCGAGATCGAGCTCGCCTCGGAAAATCAGGGAGTGAGGCAGCACTCCAGAGTTCTGCTAGCTCTTATTAGCATACTCAAAATTTCTTCTGACTCATCGCCGAGCACACGTTCGTCAGCACGGGCAATGGCGAAGGAAATTCTTGCCGGAGTTGGGGCAATTCCCGGATGGACGCAACGGTTCATTCGGGATGCACCGAAGGCGCCACGCCCGCGCGATGTCGGCACGCTAACCGGAATGACAGCAAAGGAATGGAATGCGTTTGTCTCCGACATCGTTGTGGCTACTCACACCATTGCCACGCCGATTGCTGATCGAATCACTCTCGCTGAACCTGCATCGATCGACCTTGACGTAGCTACCAGGCTCTCGCGAATTGCTGACGCAGACGAGACACATCCAGTCGACATGCTGCCCGAGTATGATCAGTCCGAAAGAATCCTGAGGCTGACGAGCATCGAAGTATCCGGATTTCGAGGAGCTGCGAGTAAGGTCGTCCTAGATTTCACCAAGAAGGGGAGGCCCGTTGATACCTTACTGTGGGGTGATAACGGGGTGGGAAAGTCTACACTGATTGACGGGATCGAGTTCGCACTGCAAGGCAGAGTGGATAGATCAGCCGATTTCAACAGCACACTGCGGTCCGCCGTCCGGAACCTCACGATCCCCGAAGCGCACGCCAGTGTCAGCCTTTCAGATGGCTCGATTTCATCCCGCTCGCTGTTTCAAAACGAGGCGGGCCGCGACGTACCGACCGAATCTGCAGTCCGCCCGGGTTTCCGAATTGCCCCTGTCGTCATCCGCCGTGCCGATATATTGAGATTCCTTGCCACCGACGCACTGTCCCGCGGAACTGTCTTCTTCGACTATTTCCCATCGCCTGATAGTTCGATAGGCGCGAGGCCCGACGAGGAGATCCGAATCCTCAACGAAGAGTTGTATACGCTGCGGGTTGTGCGGGACGACCTGGCCAGACAACTTGACCATCAATACCCTGGACATGGATTCGAGCTTCGCGAGAAGAATGATTTGAACCAGTTTGTCGGTTCGCTTCTTCTGACGGTAGACGGAGATGAAGAGGGAAGGAAGTGGGATCTTCTTCCGAATGAAGCAAGGGGCACAATCAGCGAGCTTCGAACCGTTCAGACTCGCATGGGAACCATCAAGAAGTCGGTTCAACGAGGCGTTCAGACGCTTAACCCGAAGGCGTATCAATCACAACTAGGACGTATCAAACCAGTGCTCCGCGAGATTTCTTCAGACCTGACCCGCAGTTTTGCCGACATTGCGAACGCCGAGCATGTCAGGGCAATCCGCGTGCTTGTCGGCAAGTCGGGTCCAGTCAGTCTCGATGTCGTCGTTGATTTCAACAACGGTTCTAGCGCACTTCCACAGCAAGTATTCAGCGAGGGATACCTCGACCTCATCGCACTCCTCTTCTTCCTCTCGGTCACAAAAAGAGCGGGCGAACTTGGACAAGCGAATGTGCTAGTACTGGATGACGCCCTACAGAGTGTCGATTCGAGCATCCGTCTCGGCGCTATGAACTACATCCTCGATGCATTTTCTGGATGGCAACTAATTATCACCGGACATGATCGCGGTTGGCTTGCACAAGTCAAGGCACTATATGGGTCACACGGTCGTCCATACATCGAGCGCATAATTTCTCGATGGTCTTTTGAGGGGGGCATAATCCTCGGCAGCTCCGGGTGGTCGGTTTCCGATTCGATGGAGGACGCACTCGCCCGCGGTGATGCCCGAGTGACAGCCGGTACGGCGGGCCTACTTCTCGAGCAGGTGTGCCACGAGTTAAGTTGGCGACTCCGCATTTCCGTGGAACGTGTGCAGGGCGACCGCTACGCACTCGGGGACCTGTGGCCGGGGATCTTCAAAGTCCTTCGCAAAACGACCCTCATTGAACATGCCAAGAAAGTGGATCTGCGACTTTCGATCAGGAATCTACTTGGGGCCCACTACAATGAATGGGCGGAGAGCATCTCATGGCATGATGTGGAACAGCTTGCCCGCGGAGCGCTTGCGCTTTACCGCGGCACCCGTTGTTTGTCCTGCCACGACTGGGTCCGTCGCGGAGGTGTCGCATTGACCTGTCCGTGTGGTACGACACAAGTAGCCATTACCAGGTAAGTAAGCGGATCTCAGCGACCTTCGAACGATCCAGTCTGGGCCACTATGTGCATGCCGCCTAAGAAGCTGGACAGTATGATCAAGTGTTTCGCCTTTGACGACAATTTCTTCCAATACGACGGCGAGAGATCAGGGTTGCGCCTGGCCCGTTCCTATATGGGATGCATGTACCGCAAATTTGAGGTGTACGGCATCCCTTACGAACGCGACCGCGAGTCGACCCATGAGGGACTGCAGCTGGTCTTGGTGCTCGCTGCTAGCCTGCCAGCGCTCGGTGGGCCGTTGGTGTCCGGTTGGCTGATCGGCGACGGAGGTGGGCGAGGGGCCTGCGGCCGACACACCTCGGCTACGGCTACCAGGACCTGCTCACAGCTATCCGTCTGGTCGATGTTGTTCTGGGGCGTGCGACGACGGTGGTCGTCGACACGAAGCTGTTCAAGGGGGATCTGTTCGACGACCTCACGTCTACGTGGCGAAGCGGGAGTCGAGAGCGTCTGCAGATCAAGCACACCGCTGATGAGCGGGAGCTGACCCTCGACAGCTTCACGGCTGATCGCCGCGGACTGCGGCTGGACAAGGTCCTCATCTCCATCAACGAGGATCTACGTGATCACACCGACACGTCCTACAGACTCGTGCTGCGCGACATGCCGCCAAACCAAGCGGATCTGGCCACTGTGCTTGTCCCGGTCGACCCCGGGCGCGACCCGGGGCCGGTGTTGCAGGGGCTGAGCAGCAGTCGCATGCGGTTCGATGCGGCTAGGCTGCGCGCCACGGCCCCCTGGCGGTCCTCGCTGGCCGAGATCGAGGACGACGCACTCCGTCGCGCCTGCGAGGTGCTCGTCGTCGATGTAGGTACGCCAGCCTGCTCGCTCGACATACGCAGCCCGGGGCCAGCCGAGCAGGCATTGCTCCGCCGAGTCGCGGACGAACTGGGCGCCGGCCGCCCGCCGAACCGGCATCGCGCCCCGGAGGATGTGGCGCTCGCGCTCATCGAGGCAGCGAAGGCCGCCCGCAGCCTAAGCGGAACGGTAACCGCCTCGAAGCTTCTACCCCGGCTCGACCTGGCGGTCGACTTCGGCGCGGCCTTTGAGGGCCACCCAGTCGACCGGAGCGTGGAAATCACCCGACCAGCGGTGCTTGACCGCGTGGCCACGACGGTGGCCGCCTCGGCGGAGAGAGGGGCGGTGGTCGTGCTGTCCGGCGGGCCCGGCATCGGGAAGTCCTGGCTGTGCGAGCAGCTCGCCGACCGGCTACGCCGTGACTGGATCGTCGCACGGCACCACTGCTGGCTCGGCACCGCCGACTCGCAGCGGGACCGCCGGGTCCTGACTGAGGTGGTCATCGGGAGCCTGCTAAGGCAACTGGAGACAGCGGCTCCCGAGGCCATCGCCGGCCTGCGTCCTCGCTTTGCGGCCACAGCCGAGAACCTTCAGCTGGCCGTCGCAGAGGTTCGACGTGTCCGCCAAGACTTGCCGATCGTGCTCATCGTCGACGGTTTGGACCATGTCGCCCGCGTCCTCGGACGCACCGAGGGCGCCGCCTTCGGGCGTCCGGTGGACGCCGCCAGCGTTCTCGTCAATGAACTCGCGGCCCTGAAGTTGCCACCCGGCGTTGCACTATTGCTCGGAAGCCAGCCCGGTGATCATTTGCAAGCTCTGCAGACCGCCGCAGTCGAGACGGTGCCGCCCATGAGCCACCCAGAGGTCCGCGATCTCGCAGAGCGAGTAGGCGTCTTTGCCGCGTTCCCTGGCACGGCCGACCGCGCCGAGGCGAAAAGGGTCGATGAGGCCGTGAGCCTCATCCACGAACGCTCCCGCGGCAACGCCCTATACGCGACGTACCTATGCCGTCAAGCCGTCGGCTGTTCTCCGGCCCTCGACGGCGAGACGGCGCAAGTGCCGACCGCTGATCCGCTCGACCGGGTCCGCGACGTCCCGGCATCTGCCGAAGACCTTGATGCCTACTACACCTACCTGCTCCGCGGGCTGACCGCCGAGCAGCGGTTCGCGGTGGGCTTGCTCGCAGTCTGCGACTTCGCTGTCTCCGCCGACGAGCTACGCGAGATCTTCCCCGTCGCCGCGCCAACGCTTCCGGCTGCACTCAGCACTGTGGCGCCGATCGTCACACAGCAGCCCGGCATCGGCGGACTGAAGATCCACCACGAGAGCTTCAGCCGCTTCGTCCGCCGTGATATCGGCGACGGGTTATGGCTGACCACGGTCCGCGATGCGGCGGCCGCTTGGCTAGTACAGCGCGGGTTCTTTACCGATGCTCGGGCGTTTCGCCATCTTCCCGAGCTGCTCATCGCGCTTGACCGCCACGACGACCTGGCCACCCTAATCGGGCCTGACTTCCTATCCCAGGCGATCGCCGGACTGCAGCCGCCGACGGCCATTTCACATGTCCTCAACCTCGCGGCGCGGCGCCACGCGGCCCACCGCGACTGGCCTGGCCTGGTCCGCCTGGCCCAGCTCCGCAGTGCCGCCGACACCTATGAGGCCGAGGGGATCCCTAACACGATCGTCGACTACGCCGACGTGCTCGTCGCTCTCCTCGGCGCCGATGCTGTGGCCGCGAGCTTGCTGTACGACGGGCTCCCGACCGTCCCCGCGCGGTGGGGCCTACAGCTTTGCGCCGCGGTCGACGTAGCTGGCGCTGCCGCCCCCTGGGACACGTACCTCACCGCCTGGGAAGAGGCCCGCGGCCGAGACAACGTCGAGTACGGTCTCGACCAAGATCACGATCTCTACCTGGCCGTGCAGCGGGGCCGCCTACGGCTGCCCAACCGACGGGCCAACGAGCAAGAGACCGACAAGGTCAACGAGAGCACGACTGAGGAGATGGCCAGACGCCTCGCAGACCACCTCACAAGGGACAGCATGCCGCCGCTCCCTCGCCTACTAGACGTCCTAGTCGACGGGCTGGGCGCAGCACCGCTGCTGGATGGCGCCCGGCTTGTCGGCCCGCCGACGCGACGCGCCGAGGTCCTCCTCCACCTTGCCGACCTCTCAGCCGCCGGACGGCACGATCTCCCATCTCCCCACACACTTGCCGCCGAAGCGTGGAAGGCATCGCCTACCACAGATCCTCTTCGGATGCTGCGATACGGCGTTCCTGCCTCCGACGTCGCGGACACGGTCCTCGGCTCTGACATTGACACGACGCTGCGCGAGACCACGGCCGAGGTGCTGCGTGAGAGCGGCGTCGACCGGCCCGACGTAGTCCGACGATGGCTGGCACAGATCACGCTTGCTCGAGAAGTAGACCCGTATTCGCCCATGCGCCTGCTCCCCGAGCTAGAGGGTGCCGGGTTCTACCGCGCATGGCTGCGCTTCGTTGTCACGACCGTCGGCCTCCGACGCGACGTGGAAGCCGGCGCGATCCTCCCAGATGCGGCGTCTACGGCCGTGCGGGTCGCCCTCGATCGGCTTGCTGAGGCAGCGCAACCGTTCACGGGCCGCCCGCGCGCCTCCGACCTGTGGCCCATCCACGGTCAGGTGCATCAGGTTCTTCAGGAGGCCGTCGCTCTCTTGGCTGAAGCCGACTTGGAGCCTGCCCTCGCCTCGTTGGCCGCGATCAGCGATGGCACGACCACGACGTCGAACCTGGGCACGCCGCCCGCGGGTCCGCTTATCACCACCGACCTGCTCGCGTTGCTCAGCCGCACGATGGGCCGGACCTGCGCCCCCGTCCTCCACCGGCTCACAGATCAGCTGCGGCACACCGAGGTCCAGCGAGGCACGCCCTACCCACAGCTCGCCGCCTTCGAACTCGAAATGGCCCGAATCAGTGTGACCGCAGGCGACCGCGGTGAAGCGCTCCGGTGCTGGCAACGAGCCGCGCGCTACATGGCCTGCTACGGGAGCCACAAAGACGCCACCATCTATGAGCTACTCGACCCGCTGCCCAACCTCGCCGCCGTCAACCCCTCAGAGGCGCGCGCCAGGCTAGCTCGCATCCGCCGCCTGACCTACCTCGTCAGGCAGCACACGGACGGGCGCGGCACCTCACAGACGCCCGTTGACTGGTGGCGTCATCTGGCGGACCTCGACCCCCTGGCAGCCGCAGACCTAGCTGCCTCGGTGCTGCTCGCCGAGGCCGGCCTTGAAGACGCGCGCGCCGACGCCGCCCATAACCAGCTGCTTCGCAACCAGGCCGCCGAGGCAGACCCCATCATCCTGGCCGCACTGCGAGTCACCGCTGGCCCCGGCGGCCGCAGCCTCGACGGCGACATCGCGTTGCTGGACCGGCTCGCCAAACTATCCGGTGATGACCCGGCACGGTCAGTCGGTGTTCTCCCCGTCCTGGCGAACGCGATCAGCGCCACCTACGACGACCAGCCACTGATGTACGCGTCAAATGCCGAAGGCCCCGAGCCAGACCGAGCCCTTCGCGATGCCGCACATCGGCTCGGCGGAGACGGCGCGCCTCCCCGCCCGTCGAAGCCGGGGGCCGAGCACGCCTCCCGCTGGAACTCCCGCAGCCAGCCCACGCTCGCACAGGTGCTGCATGCCAACCAGCGGCCAGAACTGCCAGATGGCGCCGCTGGCGTAGTCCCCGCAATCCGGGATCATGCGAGTAAGCCCTACAACGACGATCCTGCCTCTCCCCGTTGGGCCGCCGATGCACTCACCAACGCCATCGGCTGGCGGCTTCTCCAGGTTGCCACCGAGGATGGCGCCGATGCAGCGACCGGTCTCCTCCACCGCGTCGTCGAGGAATTCAACGGTCTCAGCGACACCGCCGTGCTCGCTGACCTCGCCACAGGCATTGACCTCCGACGCGATGACGCCCCGCAGACGCTCATCCGCCTCGCCAGCGCGGCATACACCCTGGCCTTTACCAAGATCCGCGGCGGCGGCTGGCTCACCTTCGCTGGCCGCGATCGCCCCGACCTCTGGCAGAGTGCCGTCGCGCTCGACGCCGACATAGCGACCCGCATCCTCGCTGACCAGGTCGCCACGACCATCGGAGGCAGGCAGTACGGGACCCGCGGCGTCACCGAGGCACTGGTCGCAGCGTTCGCCGCCCAGTCCCCCCATCCAGCCGACTCTCACCTGCACAGCGCCTTTTCCTGTTGGGACATCGCCTTCGAGGTCATCGAGCAGCGGCTCCCGGGCAGCACTCCCTACGACAACACCGAGACGTATGAGCCGACGATCGCTTCCCCCTCACGGTCGAGCACAGACATCGGACTGACCCGCCTCGCCCTGGCGACCCTCGCCATGCCAGCCCGCGACGATCGTCGCCGTGCCCTTGTCGCCGCCACCGCCCTCCTCGCTGCCCGGCCGACGGAGGCGCAGGCCGCGATCTCGCACGTCCTCACCGCCGACCTCGGCGCCGGTCCTCTTACCTGGCTGCTGACCGTGGTGCGGGAGGGCACCCGAGACGGAGAGCTAGCCGATGACCTCGCCACGCAGCTGACACTTCTGGCCCGGAGCGATCCGCTCTCCGTACGGGCACTGGCCGCTGACATCCTGGCGAACGCGGGCCGCCCCATCCCCACCCCTCCCGCCACGGCAGCTCATCCAGCCCTTCGGCTTGCCCTGGCTGACACCCCCAGAGAGGGACCGGCATGAGCGACAATGGGAAGACACAGGCCGCCCACCTCGTAGACGGGCTCCTCGGGGACCGGCTCAACTTCGCTGGCAATCTGCCTGGGCTTCGGCAGGCCGTCATTGCCCTCGCCGCAGGAGTACTGGAGACAGGCGAATACGAGCAGCTCATTCGAGGTCAGCTTAGTCAACTTCGGCATCCAAGCAGCACAGCGATCCCCGACGCGTACCTCGCCTATGAAGCGGCCGCCGAAGACGCCCTGCAGCACGCCGCAGCGGGGATTCGGATGGCAATGGCGCAGAACGGGCATATTGGCGACGCCCAATCCTTCGAGCGCGACGCCGCCCGCAGACTGGGCGACGATCCCCGACTCGCAATCCGCGCCGAACTCGCCCGAGTCCCCCGGCCGCTGACCCGGCCCCAACCCCTGCAGTGGTCAATCACACCCGCCCCGTGGGCCAGCGATCCCCGCAACGACACCTTGTGGCCGCCGCCGGGCCTCGATGCGACCGTCAACCTGCGCGGCCTGCCGGGCGGCGCCGCGGCGCTAGCCCGCGTTGAGGCTGGCCCCCACGTCGGCTGGGTACAGATCGGACTGATCGAGCGGCAGAGGACGCCTCGACACCGCTACCCCGAGCGGCCCAACCGCTCCATACTTATAGGGGTTGGGCTTGAGATAGCCGACAGGGAACGTCCGGAAGGATCGCTCCCGTTCATGTCGATACCGTGGCAGGTCTGGACCGTGCCGTGGCAGCACATCGACGCAACTACAAACGCAGAGCGGGCGGCTGCAGTCCTGAAGACCAACAGCTGGGCGGTTGCCGCTCTTGGCGAAAGCCGTCTCGGGGCCACCGGTCTCGGTGAGCCACAGTTCTTGCTAGTCCCCGCACTTCCCCTCATCGTGACGCTTGGACTCGAACCGACGTCGGGCGTCTGCGGCTTCAGCCTCAGCGATCAACACGGCCCTGCCGTGGTGGGCCGTCTATGGCGTGGCCACCTCGTCCATGATGGCAGCTACCACCCGGTCTTCCCCGCCATCGATGGGGCCGACCTGCTATTGCGCGCGGACCTACTCGAGTTGCTGCTCGGCGTCATCGGCGAGAGCCGGTTCCGAGTCGGTGTAGTGGTTCGCTCGCACGTGGGGGAGGACAACACTGGCAGCACGACCTAAGCCACTTCGAAAGTCCCATCGAGCCACCGTGATGCTGGCGGCATTGACCGACACGCCCGTTGCGCACGTCCAAGGACGTCGTGGAACCGATCGGGCCTAAAGCACGAGCGCGAGCGAAGTTCGACCGCATCGAGCAGTCCCGTAATGCAATCGTGCACGGCGACGACAAGATAAGGCGATCGAGTCTGGGCATTCAACGATACTCTCGGATGCAGACGATCTCGTGGCCCTGCTGCAAACTAGGATGACGCAAGACGTACGAGAGACACTTACCCCTCTACTCGTCCCTGGTGCGGCCAGTTTGGAAGGCCTTCCGTCCGCCACCCCTTCCCCGGCAGCTCTACACCGCGAAGCAGTTGCTTCACAAACGCCTGCGCACCCGCTAGGAGCGGCGTACCGCAATTCAACTCGGCCTACTCCACCTCGCTGTGCCCAATCCGCCACCGGCGACTCGTTCAATCAGCCGTCCTGCGGCTCCTCACCAGGGGGCTCAGGCGGATTGCCGTCGAGGTCCGGCACTCCGAACAGGGCGCGCACGCGCGTCGCATAGTCCGACTGCCCACTTCGCTCGGCGATCGATGCGAGGCTCCGAGCGAACATCATGCGCTGGTCGTCTGAATCGGGGAACAGGCGCTCCAGCAGCTCACCGGTCGCGACGACGAGATCCAGGCGGTCAACACCATCGCCATCGAAATCGAGAGGCGCCGGCGGAGAGACCACGAACGCTGACTCGACCCAACCGGGTTCCAAGCGATCCTGGGCCACCCTGCTGAGCATGGAAAGGTCATTGATCAGGCGGACAGCAGCAGAGACGGCCTGGTCGTCGTCGAGGTGGCGCGCAAGCCACCAGACGAGCGCTGTGCCGCCGGTCGTTAAGGCATCGTTGCCGAGGTACTTGCGGACGCTCTTCTCGTGCTCGCGCTTCTGCTCCCATTCGTGCACCTGCTTACGGATACGTGACCATGTGCGCAGCCGCTCGGCATCACCCGGATCAGCCAGCTTGAGTTCGACGTCCTGTACACACCAGCGCACCATCCCGGTTGAATCCGGCCGTGCCCATACCAGGTCCTTGGCCAGCTGCTGTGCTGTCATGTCGCTGTCCGCAGCCGACGAACCGCGCACGATCTCGGCGGCTCGTTCAACTGCGGCCGCCGTCGCGAGGACCCCAAGGTCGGCATGCCACGCTCGCTCGGTGCCGCCGTTGCGTTCGCCCCTGAGATATCCGGCTGGCGTCTGTCCAACCGGATCCTGTTGGGGCGTGGCCTTGCCGGAAGTGCTTTCCACAGCCGGAGGCGACACGGCTGTCGTTGCTGGCTCGTCTGGGCCGCGCAGCGCCGTTGTCGCCAAGACTGGTGAGGGCATCGCACGGGGTTGAAGCGGCGAACCAACCGACACGGAGCGAGCCGGCTCGGCTCGGCAACTTGGATGCCACCGCACCGTGCCCGAGAAGAGCACACGGAACTCTGGAGTCGCGGTCTCGAGCGATATGGGCCCGACCTTCCGCTGGTCCAGCGGAAGGTCGGGGACGTGCGGCCTCACAACAGGTGGCTCTGGGCCCGTTTTGGGATGCATGAGGAACCGCAGTGCAAGGAGAGTGCCTGCCAGCACGACGCCAACCAGCAGCGTGACCAAGCTCCACCCGGTGGAGAATCCGACGAGAAGCGTGATCACAATCGCGGCGCCGCAGAGCACGATGGATAGATTGTTCTTCTCGTTCATGATTGTCCCTCGCCAAACCAGTCATCTTCGGAAGCAACCGTCTCCAGGGAGTCGTCAATGGCACGAAGGAGTCCTCGAACTGTGCGGCGCCGTGCCTCCGCCTCCAGTCCGCCTGTGTCCTCCAGCCATCGATAGGCAGCCGAGGCCAGGGTCGCCAACGCCCCGAAGTCGGCTCGACAAGCCTCTACCAGGACGTCCAGACCGTCGTCCACCTGCCGGCCCGTGGCAACCTCGAACCACTGCCGCACATACCCTTCGTATTCGGCCTTGGTGCCATGGCTAAGCACGACAGCCCAGCCACGCACGAGGGCGCTCCGAACGCCCACCTCGGCGAGTAGCGGACGTCCGCTGCTGCTCCTCGTAAGCAGTCGTTCGGGGTCGGCCACGGCTAGGAAGAGGCCGCGGTCGTGCGATTCGTGTAAGTTCGAGCGCTTCGGGTTGACCAATCTGGCCAATAGTCGACGGAGGATTTGGCGGTCGCTGCCGAGTCGGAGGAGCTCGGACTGCGCAATCGTTCCGACCTCTTCGTCGTGGTGCCGGCTGAGGTGGTGCAAACGCACGAGCGCCTGCTGCGGATAGTTCGGGGCGATCACGTCGACGCATGCGGCGATCACCACCTGGGCCAGCGGTACGGGAAGACCGGAGTTTATTGACCACTCATAGCACCGTCGGCGGAACCTCCACCCCTCGCGGGAGTCGATTAACCCGCGTTCGAGAGCGCTCAACGCAAGAGCTGCTCGGGGCGGCGCCCAGGATGTCCATGCTTCTACCGCGGTGAGGACGTCCGCCGAGCGGTTCACCTTGAGGCAGACATCGAGGTATCGCTCGACGATGACGTCGTCGCCGTCGACGGACGGCAGGGCGCGCCCGCACTCCACAACCCAATCCCGGAAGCGGTCCCGCAGACCTGGGAAGTGCTTCCAGAAATGCCGATACACCGCCTCGGCGTAGTTGAACGTCTGGAATCGGACCCGGCCGTCGCGTCCGATATCGACCCCGATCTCTCCCAGTCGGCTGCGCAGGTCCGGTTGCTCGAACTCGTGATTCTGCTCCTCGTGCAGGTTCAGCAGCCGGACCAGGAGACGATCCGCCTCGAACACCGTGTCGGCGAAGGACCCCTCGAGGAGGGCCGACGCCAACATCAGCGCCCGGCCCCGACCGGATTGGCCAGCGACCTGTGCCGCAGCATCGTCCGCTCGGTCGGCGTGTGCGGCGAGAGCCTGATCGAGCAACGCCGCGAAACCCGTCTCGCGGCGCGATCGGTCCTGTGCCTGCCGGACGAGTAACGCTAGGTGCGCGATGTCCTGCATGCTGCCGTGGTCGACCACCTGGACCAGCCCGGACCGGCGGAGCTCGTGGCGCACAGGCTCGATCCCGTACGACGTAAGATGGCCCTCGAATACCGATGTGCCGTCCGGACGTCCCAGGGGGACCAGCAGGTCGGCGAACTCGGAGTCGAGATCGCGCACGTTCTGTTCGGGAAGGACGACCACGAGAACTGCGTGCCGCTCGCGCGCCGTGCCCCAGAACCCGGCGAGCTTGCTGCTGACCGTATCAAAGATGTCGTCACCGGCCGAAGAGAGATCCAGGAGCAAGCGGTCGTTCTCCATGACGTCGTCCCGATCGA
Organism: Pseudonocardia alaniniphila; assembly: GCF_022524485.1. Taxonomy (GTDB): domain Bacteria; phylum Actinomycetota; class Actinomycetes; order Mycobacteriales; family Pseudonocardiaceae; genus Pseudonocardia; species Pseudonocardia alaniniphila. The sequence goes on along the minus strand of NZ_JAKXMK010000004.1, from coordinate 180,020 downwards.
GAACGCGCTCGTCGAGACCCTCCTGATGGACCGGCAGTTCGTGAATCGGACCGCCGCCACGGTCGTCGGTGCTCAGCAGGCGGACCGCCGCCGTGCGTCGGCCCGATCCCGACGCAGCCGTCACCAGCACTATTCGCCGCTGCTGCAGAATCGAATTGGCGCGGTCCCAGCCCTTGGGTTTGACGAACCACGCAGCAACCTGTTCCTCATACCGCTGATCTAGGGCCCGCAGCGCACGGCGCACCCGCCAATGCTCGACGGCCCGACGCGCCGATTCGGTGTACAGGTGGACGTTGACGTCACGGCCAACTGTGGACCCTGCCAGCGCGACCACCGCTTCGCGCTCGGTCGACGGCGCATCGCTGAGGACTCGCATGCCCGTGGGGATCGCGGTAGGTGTGGGCTGGCCTACCGCTCCGGAGGGTCCGCGTCCCCCTCCAGGTGACCCGCTCGCACGTCCCCAATGTCGACTCCCCCGTCCACGGTCAAATTGGCTCCGCGGAAACCGGAACCGCTCGAGGAGATGCTCCGCACCCGGATGAACTCTGTCCGTACATCCTTAAGGTCAACCCCAACAACGTCCGCCGCGTCAGGGCGGTAGGCAGCAACGGCATCGGTCATCAGTTCGGCAGCGTCGAGTAATTCCTGGTCGACGATATTCGTGTCAGCCAGCGTCTCGCGCAACGCGTCCCGCTGTGCCGTGGAGTTCGGACGCCTCTCGATGCCGGACAGGTCGACCTGCCGGTGACTCAAAAGCCTTTTCAGGCCAGCGTAAGCGTCCTTGATCGCACTCGATGCAGTCTCCGTCAATCCTGCCGAGGCACCCAACGCCACGGCAGTCACTACCAGCGTCACCGGATCCACAAGCCCCCCATGTCCGTCGCTACGGACAAGCCGACCACACCCGATCGCGCCAACGCAAGCACCTGTACGAGACCCTTTGCACCTGACAGGTCGTCTGAGTTGGACCCGGTCCGCCAGGGACACCGTCGTCCGTGGCGAACTCAGCCGCCGGCATTGGGACATTGCACGGTTGACGTCGTTCGCTCCGTCGTCTAGCAGGACGCGGCGCAGCCGGAGGGCTCGGTATCGGCGTACCACCGTCGATCCTGAACTTCATCCCCGTCGTCCACGCGACCGGCGCGGCCCAGATCGCAACGATGGTCTTCAAAGCGTCAGCGCATACCGGCTTCCGCCCAGTCAGCCCAACTGGAGCCGAGCTCGACCGCCACGCCATCATCACCGAGGAAGAAGTGCGCGCTCTCTCGCTCTGGCTGCGACTGCAGGTCCGAGTACTCGGCGTCCAAGGAAAGTACAAGGTCGTATAGCGTGGCAGCTTCTGCTTCACCGGGGACCGCCCTGCTGGCATCTGCAGTAACCAAACTGTTTACTGACACCCGCTCCGCAATATCATTGCGCACCGCAACATATATGTCTGTCTCCGAGAAGTAAGCTCGCAGATACATGACGTCATCGTCTACAAGACGCACTAGCTCGGCCCGACGCGCCCTTATCGAGTCGACGATCGGCAGGTAATACACAAGGGTCAATGTCGCCGGATCTACCAACTGCCCTTGACGGGCCGAAGGCGGATCCTCCAGGTAGGCACACCACTCATCGCCGTCAAAGTAAGCAACATGCACGTACGTCGCTGACGCTGGATGGCCAGCGATCACGGGCAGACTGCCGGCCTGCCGCTTGGCGCGCGTAACCAGGTTCTGCGCGAAGCTGCCAGATCTACCCTTGGCCTCAACGCCGATGGCGACCTGTCGCCCGTAAAAGCCGATGAAGTCCGGCCGCGTTTTCCGACGCGGCCGTCCGGCATGAGCCAGATAAGCATCGTAATGAACGAATCGAGCAACCCGGAAGAAGTCATGAGCAAAGACCTTTGCCTGCGCCTGACCAAGAAAGAAGCTCAGCGCACCTTTCTCCGATGGGTCTAGCCGGGCATATCCATCCGAGCGGAAGTACCCCTTAGCGTTCCGCTGGATTGATGCGCGCATCATCGCGGCACGCCATTGCAACTCGAGGACTGGCGCACGATGGGGGCGTGGCCCAAAAGGAGTGCTACCAATTGTAGAGGCAGCCCATACAAGTCGAGCGGTGGACACTTCATGATAATCGCCATATGGACTCGTGAGTCCATTCGGCAACGGCCCAGGAAAGCCCGTTATGCGGTAGTAGATTGACGCCATTCTTGCAGCATCGGCTGTAGCGCCGACGCCCCTCCCTCCCAAAGCTCCACACAGGCACAGCAGGCCAAGTGACCTGGCGCACTCATCTTGCACCTACACGTGGACGGGGCGGATTGCGCATCGCGTGTGGGTGCGGGCGCATCCTGCCTGACACGTCAGTGGCAGCCTCGGGCGCGCTGCGTGGTTGAAACGTACGAGCGGCGGCTCAAGATCAGCTTGGCCACGGTTCGCCGCCCCCGCGAGAGACGCCAGCGCTGGCCGGTCGAACCTCACCGGAGGCAACAGCCCCGCCGCTCGGTATTGGTCAGCTGAGCAGGACGCGTGTGGTTAGTGCGCAAGTCCCCCCTCGGACACTCAAACATTGCATGCCTGCGACACCTCCCGTACCTGTGTCAGAAGCCGCTTGAACACGCGGACGCGGCAGCTACGCGCCGGCGGTGGTCGTCGTGACCAACGCTGTCATCACACCCCCCTGCTCTCGACGAGGCGTCCACCACCACCGGACGGCCGACCAGCCCATTCGCTCGGAGCGACGGCCGCACCTCGCCGCGGGCTCTCGCTTCCCGAGCTCCCGGTCGCGCGCGACGAACACCGTCTACGGGATGTCCGCCCTTGACGGCGGCGGGCGGATCGCCGACCGCGCGGCGGTCGCCGCGCTGGGCTGGGCACCCGGCACCCGGCTGCACCTCGAGGCCGCCCACACCCACCTCACGCTCAGCGCGACGCCCGACGGCACATTGGCGGTGAAGAACCACCGGTTCCTCTGGCTACCCGCCACAATCCGGCACCGGCTCGGCCTCCGGACCGGCGATCGAGTACTGCTGGCCGCCGATCCCACACCGCAGACGCTCGTCGTCTACCCACCCTCAGCACTTGACCAGCTACTGGCTTACGGGCGCTCGGCCTCGAAGGGCAGTGACCGATGAGTAGCGGTATGTCCGACCGGCAGAGCCCAAGCACCGCCGAGGTAGACGCCGCCCGGATCCTGCTGACACGCCTCGGGCTGAGGGCCGAAGACCTCCTCGACACACCGGTCCCCAACCGACAACACCAACCTTCCACGACTACATCCCGATCGTCGCTGCCGGAGCACGCCCCGGCACCCGCCGCGCCTACAGCAGCTACTGGAACCGGATCAACAAACACTGGGGCGAGCGGCGAATCGACGAACCCACGGCCTCGGAGATCCGCCAGTTCCTGGTCGAGATGCAGTCCGAACTGGTGGTCCGCCGCAGCGGACGCGGCGGCCGCAGCGCCACCGAACACCTGGTCTCAGCATTGCGCTGTCTCTTAGCGACGCGCCCAGGAAGACGGCCTGATCACCGCCGCCCAGAATCCGGCCAAGAAGGTCGACAAGCCGCGCCGACCACCATCGACCCGCCGCGCCGTCGCCGACACCCGCCTCGCGGAGATCGTCCAGATCGCCGCCACCACCGGTGACGATCCGGCCCTCGACGCGCTAATTCTGCGGCTGGACATCGAGACCGCCCGCCGCCGCGGCGGCGCACTCGCGCTGCGCCCGATCGACCTCGACCCTGACCAGTGCCTGATCCAGCTTCGGGAGAAGGGCGACACCACCCGATCGCAGCCGGTCTCGCCCACGCTGATGGGCCAGCTGCTCGCCCACGCCAAGGAACGCGGCGCGGCCGCGACACCAGGAGGCGCGCTGCTGCGGTACCGATCCGGACAGCCGGTCACCCGCCGCCGCTACGACTACATCTGGGCCCGACTCGGCAACCATCTCCCCTGGGTCACCGCCCAAGGCGTCAGCACGCACTGGCTGCGCCACACCACCCTGAACTGGGTCGAACGCAACTTCGGCTACGCCGTCGCCCGCGCCTACGCCGGCCACAACGATCGCGGCAACAGCGCCGGAACCACCACGACCTACTTCCGGGCCGATGTCGAGGAGATCGCTGCGGCCCTCACCGCGCTGACCGGAGAACCCCACCCCCACTGCACCTCGAAAGTGCTCCTCTACCCGGCAGATCTGAGACTTCAGCAATCCCAGTTTGCCATGGTAGCGGGGCACTTTCGTCTGCCCAGACCCCGATACGCCGGACCTCTCATGAAGAGCCAGGGCTAACGATAAGGGGGTCAGTTCCAACGCACTGTTGACATTATGCGCCCAGCCCGCCGGACCAGGGTGGCATCGACAGTACCTGTCCCAGGAGGGCCTCCCCGCCGGCCACAAAGCGAACATAACCTGCTGTAACCAGTTCCGGCTGCAATGGCCCAGACGGCATGTATCGAAGGAGCATTCTCCAATGCAGAAACGCAAACTTGGGCAGCACCTAGAAGTCTCAGCGCTGGGACTCGGTTGCATGGGCATGAGCTTCTTCTACGGTCCGCCCCCGGACCCAGCCGAGATGACGAGGCTGCTGCAGGCTGCGGTTGACCGCGGCGTGACCTTCTTCGACACCGCCGAAGTCTACGGCCCTTTTACAAACGAAGAGCTGGTCGGTCAGGCGCTGGCGCCGGTCCGCGACCAGGTGGTGATCGCCACCAAGTTCGGTCTCAGGCACGGAGAGCACGGGCCGACCCCGACGTCAGGGCTCGATAGCCGACCCGCGCAGATCCGTCGGGTGACCGAGGCCTCGCTCCGGCGTCTGCAAACGAATTACATTGACCTTCTTTACCAACACCGCGTCGATCCCGAGGTGCCCATTGAAGAGGTAGCAGGCACGGTCAAGGAGCTGATCAGCGAAGGTAAGGTCAAGCACTTCGGTTTATCGGAGGCCGGTGCGGCGACGATTAGCCGCGCCCACGGCGTGCAGCCTGTGACGGCGCCGCAAAGTGAATACTCGCTCTGGACGCGAGACCTCGACGCCGAGATCATTCCGACCTTGGAGAGGCTGGGCATCGGTCTAGTGCCGTACAGTCCGCTTGGCAAGGGCTATCTGACCGGCACCATCGACTCCCGAACATCGCTGGCCGACAACGACCTCCGCCGCATGCTGCCGCGCTTCACTCCCGAAGCACGGCAGGCCAATCAAACACTGGTTGACCTGCTGCGGCAGATTGCCGACGACAAGGGAAGCACACCAGCCCAGATCGCTCTCGCCTGGGTGTTGGCGCAGCAGTCGTGGTTCGTACCGATCCCCGGCACGACCAAAATTCATCGCCTGGAGGAGAATGTGGGAGCGCTCGATGTCGAATTGACGTCTGGCGACCTGCAACGCATCGATGCGGCCGCGAACCAAGTCCAGGGTGAGCGCGTACCCGAGCAGTTGAAGTCTCTGTTCGGCCGCTAATACTGCAGTACCGCCGTGCCGGCAGCTGCTCTGGAAGCGTTCGCGGCCGTGCGCACAGGTGGCAGTCCCCACCGAGCCGGGTACCAGCAGACCCACCCCACTTGAGTGTGAGCCGAACTACCGTGGTCGTCATGGACCAGCGTTCCGAGATCCGTGAGTTCCTGGCGTCGCGCCGGGCGCGGATCACTCCCGAGCAGGTGGGGCTGCCGCATGCCGGTAGCCGGCGGGTCCCAGGCCTGCGCCGAGAGGAGGTCGCGATACTCGCCGGGGTCGGCGTCGACTACTACACCCGCATTGAACGCGGGAACCTGCGCGGCGTGTCCGACGGTGTCCTCGAGGCAATCGCACGTGCTCTGCAGCTCGACGAACCGGAACGCACCCACCTGTTCGACCTGGCCCGCGCCGGATCCACGCCGGCCCGGCCGCGTCGACGCCGGTCGCAGAACCAGATTCGTCCCGGCGTGCAGCGCATGGTGGACGCGATGGTCGGCGTCCCGGCGTTCGTCCACAACGGGCGGACCGACGTCCTCGCGGTCAACCCACTGGGTCGGGCGCTCTACGCCCCGATGTTCGACACCGACGTCCGGCCGGTCAACTCGGCGCGGTTCACGTTCCTCGACGGCCGGGCGCGGGAGTTCTACCGGGACTGGGATCGGATCGCCTCGGATGCCGTGGCGATCCTGCACACCGAGGCCGGAAAGCACCCCGACGACCGGGACCTGTCCGACCTCGTCGGCGAACTGTCGACCCGCAGCGACGTGTTCCGCAAGCGGTGGGCCGAGCACGACGTCCGCTACCACGACACCGGCCTCAAACGGCTGCACCACTCGGTGCTCGGTGACCTCGACCTGACCTACGAGGTGGCCGAGCTGCGCGGCGACCAGGATCTAACCCTGTTCGTCTACGGCGCCGAGCCGCAGTCCCCGTCGGCCGACGGGTTGGAGATCCTGGCCAGCTGGGCCGCCAGCCGCGACCAGACCGATGTGGACTCCCCAACGCAGTGACCTCGTCGTCGGGCGACGGCTGGTCCAGCGCAAGACGGCAGTCAGTGCCCTCCGCGCCCAGCACGGATCGGGATCCATTGCCCTGCGGTGTGGTCACAGACTCGGTGTAGCGCGCTGGACGATGCCTACGCCCGGACCGCTCCGTCGACGCATGCGCTCGATACCCCGCCACATCTCGAAGGATTGTAGATGCCACCGAACGACCGAGCCCGCCGCAACCACGACGAGCTGTTTCCCCGCCATGTCTCGACGCTCGCCCGGACCGACCCGGAGCTGGTCGAGGTGTTCGTGAACTTCGCGTTCGACGAGATACTCGAGCACGGGAGTCTCGACCCACGACGGCGGCTGATGGTCCAGCTCGCCTCGATGATCGCCTGTGGGGCGCTGTCGGAGTTCCGGGTGATGGCCGGGGCCGCGCTTACCGCGGGTGTCTCGCCGGTCGAGCTGAAGGAGATCGTCTACCAAGCCGTCCCGTACGCTGGGATGGCGAGAGTGTTCGACTTCCTGCACTCGACAAACGGTCTGCTCACCGAACGAGATATCGACCTGCCCCTGCCGTCGCAGTCGACCAGCTCGCCCGCCGACCGCATGGAGCGGGGTCTCGAGGTCCAGAAGCGAGTGCTCGGCGACGACGCGGTCGACCGGATGTACGCCGGCGCACCCGGCGACGAGCGGCACATCCAGCGTTACATGACAGGGAACGGCTTCGGCGACCACATCGGGCGGTCCGGGATCGATCTGCCGACCCGTGAGCTGTTGACGTTCGCGATGCTCGTCTCGCTCGGTGGCTGCGAGCCACAGGTCAAGGGCCATGTGGCGGGCAACCTCAACGTCGGCAACGATCGCGCGATGCTGCTGAGCGTACTGACCCAGCTGGTGCCGTTCATCGGCTACCCGCGAGCCCTCAACGGCCTACGTGCCCTGAACGAGGCCGCGCCACCGCAGACGGAATCCTGATCGCGCGTTCGCGCAGCTCATCGGGCACTTCCGTGGTGCGGCCATCGTTCCTTGCTTCGGTTGACTTGACGCCTCCATCAAACCGGCTCTTCCGGTTTTGAGTGCGAGGGCTCCGCAGCGCAGTAGGGACCGGTTGGACGACCCGCTCGTGACCAGGGCGATCAGGGCTTGGCTCAGCCGTTGATCCAGCGGACGGCTTGGAGCCGGATCCTCCCTAGGGCAGAACCTGGCCTTGCGCCCCTGAACGCGAGCCAAGCGCAACCGTCGATTCCACGGCCGTCAGGGCGTGGAGAGCCCGGCCCGGAAGGCGTATCGCGCCGCCTCGGTCCGGGTGGTCGCACCGATCTTCGCGAACGCGTTGTTGATGTGTGTCTTCACCGTGGCCGGAGAGACGACCAGAAGTGCCGCGATCTCGGCGTTCGCCAGGCCGTCGCCGATGTACCCGAGCACCTGCTGCTCGCGTGCGGTCAGTCCGTCCTGGGTCGGGTCCGCGGCGCGGGTCGGAGGGTCGGCGGCGAGCGCGGAGACCAGACGACGGGACACGGCGGCGTCGAAGGTGGACTGGCCGGAGGTGGCGGAGCGGATGGCTGCGGCGATCGCGGCACGGCCGCTGTCCTTGGTCAGGTAGCCCCGGGCCCCCGCGGCGAGTGCGCTCGTGACCGACTCGAGGTCGGCGTAGGTGGTGAGCACCAGCACCGCCACGTCCGGATGCTCCGTGGTGATGCGCGCGGTGGCTGCGATCCCGTCCAGCACGGGCATGCGCAGATCCATGAGGACGACGTCGCACGCGACCCGGTCCAGCAGTTCGAGTACCTCGCCGCCGTGTGCGGCCGACCCGGTGACGGTGATGTCCTCGGTCAGTTCGAGCAGTGCCACGAGACCTTCTCGGACCACGGCCTGATCGTCGGCGACGATGACCCGGATGACGGGGCTCATGCGTCCGGCACCTCTGCGACGACCGTCCAACCCGGTCCGTCGGGGCCGGCGGTGAGGTGTCCGCCGACGAGCGCCAGCCGCTCCCGCATCCCGGTCAGGCCGTGTCCGGGGGCGCTGCTCCTCATCGGTGACGCGGTCGAGCTTCCGTTGTGGACGGTCACGCTCACGTCGCCGGGGCGGAACGTCAGAACGACGCTCAGCTCGGCGCCGGGGGCATGGCGAGCGGCGTTGACGAAGGCTTCACGGACGGTGCCGGCCAGCGCCACCTCCACCGCGGCGCGGATCGGTCGTGGACGGCCGACGACGTCGACCTCGGGCGGGTCGCCCAGGCGATCACGGGCGTGCTCGACGGCCAGCTCGGTGAGGGCGTCGGGTAGCGGGAGGGCGTCGCGGCGCAGGGCGGCGACCGCGGCCCGCGCTTCCACTAGCCCGTCGGCGGCCAGGCGCCGGGAGCGGGACACCCGTTCCAGCGCCGCGTCGCGGTCGCCGTGTTCGGCCAGCAGGGCTTCGGCGACCTCCAGCTGGATGCCCAGAGCACCCAGGCTGTGAGCGAGCACGTCGTGCAACTCCCGGGCGATGCGGGTGCGTTCCTCCAGAGCCGCCGCGCGCGCCCGTTCGTCCTGAGCGGCACGGGTCTGTTCGAGCAGCGCCGCCGTCTCGGCCGCACGCCGCTGATGGGTGCGGCGCAGCAGGCCAGACAGGAGGACGATGGCGGTGGTGGCGACGATCACCGTGGCCCGTTGCGGGCCGTCACCGGGCGCCGGCATCGTCGTCGGGAGGAGCGTCGCTGCGATCAGCAGCGCGCTGACCACGACGGTGATCGCGACCGCAGCCAGTGGTCGTACGGCGGGGTGCACGATCAGCATGACCAGGCAGGTGAAGGCGATGGCCAGGCCGGAGGCGTCGACCGGGGTGAACCCGGCGGTGGCGAACCCGGCGGTGGCCGCAGCGGCCGCGCCGGCGGTCAGCGCTACGGCGGGCCAGCCGCGGACCCGAGCATCGGCCACCACGAAGAACAGCCAGCACGCCGTCGCTGCACCGAGCGGCACCCAGGCCCAACCCGCCTCCGGTGGCACCTCGGAGGTCATGAGCATGACGAGGACGACGGCCGTGCCGAGCAGCCGCCCTATCCACCCGTACTCGGGGTCACCCGCCACGAGCCAGGCCCAGACCCGGCCCAGGTCGGAGGTCGTCGCCGGCACGCGCGTCAGTATGCCGTGACCGCCGGCGCCCGGGGCACGGCGATCAACGCCGGCGGTCGCGGGCGTCGCGGGCATCCTCGTCGAGGTAGCGGTCGGCATACCGGCTCACCGCACCCACCGCGCCGGTGCGCCTGCCCATCGCCCGGGCGATGGGCCGGACCATCTGCTTCGCCTTTCGCAGGCGGCCGGCCCGCCGCACCAGCAGGAACACGATGATCAGCAGGGCGATGAGCCCGACCACCACCGCGGCGATGATCAGCCCCCGGACCAGCAGGAACGTCACGATCGTGTGCAGGTCGTCGGCCTGGGAGGCCAGAGTCGTTTCCATACCCCCGACGCTAGGAACGAGCGCAGGTGGAGCGGTACGGCCCGGGGGTGGAGACGTGGGTGGAGAAGACCGATGTCCACCCACGTCTCCACCACCAGGCCGAGCCGCTCCACCTGCGCTCTTTCCTAGCGTCGCCGCCATGAGAGGCATACGTGCGTCCAGTCCGTTCGCGTACCGGCTGCGACACCGTCCATCCGGTCGACGTGCAGCATGCGCGGTGTCGGCTGGGGTGTTACTGCTGGCCGTCGGCGCCTGCGCTGCTCCGGTGCAGCCCGTGGCGGCCCCGGAGCCCGCGAGTGCCGCGCCCGCGCCGGAACTGGCTCCGTTCTACGACCAGCAGATCGTGTTCGAACCGTGCGCGCCGTACGCGACGACGTCGACCGACGAGGCGCTGTTCGCCGACAAGCGGTTCGACTGCGCCCGCGTCGACGTCCCGCTGGACTACGCGGACCCGGACGGACCGCGCGGACAGATCGCGCTGCTGCGAGCGATAGCGCAGGGCGAGCGGATCGGAACGCTGCTGGTGAACCCGGGCGGTCCCGGCGGGTCGGGGATGAACATGGTCGCCATCGCGGCACCGAAGTGGGACGACCTCGGAGTCGGTGACCGGTTCGACGTGATCGGTTTCGACCCCCGTGGCGTCGGCGCGTCCACCCCGCAGGCGGACTGCTACACCGATGCCGAGCAGGACGCCGGGCTGGCCGTGAACGGTGCGATGGTGCCCGCTCCTCGCGTGCCCGACGCGGCGGCGGCGGAGGAGGTGGCGTGGCGCTGTGTGGAGGCCACCGGCGGTGTTGCGGCTCTGACCAGCGTGAGCACCACCAACACCGTCCAGGACATGGACGTGCTGCGCGCCGTGCTCGGTGAGGAGACGCTGTCCTACCTCGGCTACAGCTACGGTTCCGAGCTCGGCGCGGTCTACGCCGAGTCGTTCCCCGAGCGCGTGCGGGCCATGGTGCTCGACGGCGGCGTCGACCCCGAGGCCTCGCCCGCCCGGTTGTCGATCAACCAGTACGCGGCGGCCCAGCAGTCGCTGGAGGCGCTGGCCGCGGAGTGCGCCGAGGGAGCGGACTGTCCGCTGGGTACCGATCCGGCCCGGGTGACCGAAACGTTCCAGGGCATCGTGCGCCCCCTGATCGACGAGCCGTTGCCGACGACCGACGGGCGTGCGCTGTCCTACGACGCGGCGGTGACCGGGGTGCTGGCCGGTCTGCGTGCCGACCGGCTGCGGCCGATGGTGATCGAGGGTCTCCGCGGCGCCGCAGCCGGGCGCGGTGACATACTGCTGCAGCTCAACGACCTGCTGCTCGGACGCCAGGCCGACGGTCGCTACGCCCTCGACCTGGACAGCCTGCTCGCCATCCGGTGCATGGACAACCCGCGACGGACGCCTGCCGAACAGACCGACATGCTCCGGGAGATCCATGCCGCGGCCCCGATGATCGACCCGGGCCGTCCCGTCACCGAGGCGCATCACGAGTGCGAGGCCTGGCCGGCGCAGCCGGACCGCCCCGAGCGGTGGCTGACCGGTGAGGTCGACGTGCCGCCCACCCTCGTCGTCTCGGTCACCGGTGACACGGCGACGCCGTACGAGGGCGGGGTCAGCCTCGCCCGCGCACTCGACGCGAGCCTGCTGACCGTGGAGGGCGACCAGCACGGCATCTCCCTGTTCGGACAGAACGACTGCGTCGACCGCATCGCCATCGACTACCTGGTCGACCTCCGAACCCCGCCGGCCGACGCCCGCTGCGGAGGATGATCGACGGCCCAGAGCAGGCATCGATCACGATTCGAAGAGGACGCGACGCCCCCGATCGTAGATGCTGGCCCGACGCGAGCCGTTGAGCGTGTCGGGCGACTGCCGTCCACGCTGCGCTCGATTTCGAGCCCGTCGACCTCGCAGCTCTTTCGACGTCGGAAAGACCACCACACGCGACCTCACCACGACCGCACGGCAACAAGCGCACAGGTTAAAGATCAAGCTCGGCGTGATCGCCCGGTCGGGTACTGCACATCGCCTCTCGCGATACACACCGACCAAGGCAGCATCGCCTGAGGCCGGATGAAGTCTCTGAGGAGCGTATCCACCAGATCGTCACCCGACATGGCTGTCAATCCGTTCACCAGGGCTTCGTGACCGCCTTGTGCTTCAATGCGCGCAATCTCGAGTATACCGCGGGCGGCGAGGCCGGGAACAATGTGGGGCCCTGCCAGGATATTCCCGTCCAAGTACTCTTGATATTCCTTGATCTCGCCGCGATCCTCCGCTTCCCGCCTCGAAGTTCCTGGGGCGCCACCCGACATGTAGTACATCTTGGAAGGGCCACGGAAGATGCCGCGAGAATAGGACCTTCGAACCTGACTGCCGAACCGTACGCTCCTTGCAAATTCGCGCCTGATCCCATCGACCAGACCGCGGTATTCGGCATTTCTGTTGGTATCAACGCTCAGTGCGGCCAGTGACGTGATATCCGTGATGGTATCAGGACTGATCGAGTGCGAGTCGGCCGCAAGTGCCTCGGACAGGTTGTAGACGAGCTCCTCTACGCGGTCGTCGTCGTCCCCGCGTTCTCCCCAGAACAGTGAAAGCCCAGTGCGAGCCGCGTCCATCTTCTTCTCGGGCGAGTTCATACGGTCCTCGGATTGCCCGCTCCCGTAGGACAGAAGGTTACCCTGCGGGTCGGCGCGTACAGCCGGGTACTCCGGAAACAAGAGGTCGTTGAGCATGATCCAGCCACTCTCGACCAAGCGATCGAGAGGTACGGCTATGCGCGCCGAGCCACTTCCCCCATTGCCGAACCTGGTGTTCCTGAAGGGGGCGCCAGCCTTCTCCATGAAGAAGAAAACAAAACCATGATTGGCCAGGTCATCCTCGTCTGCCAGGGTGTTGTTCTCGGCGCCAGGGGCCGTTTGGTCGAGTTTTCTCTTGGACATCAACTCACCCGTGTCGCCCTGACCGAGCATGACCTCCACGCGGTCCCTGGTGGTGTAATGATGCAGCACCCTCCGCTTGAGCGCTGTCTCGATCTTTCGGCGTACCGGTTCGCGCCACCCGTCGTCCGGCCCGAGTTCTCGGGCCATGGCGGTCACGTTCGACAGCGACTGTTCAGCAACGAAAGACCGACCCTCTTGATCTCCCTCCGGCCAGCCCTCCCAATTGGCTCCAGTTGCAACCATCATGTTGTACTGGTCCGCCTCGATGCCTTCAGTGGCCCAGTTTGCGAGCATGTTCTTCAGTGCACGGCGGTAATCAGCGGCCTCCGCATGGTCGTCATCAGCTTTCCGCTTCACGGCGCTGCTGTAGGAGATCGTGTCGAGTAAATGACTGTCCCCACTGGCGCGCTGGACATCGATCGACAGCGAAGGAGCCAGACCACTCATCACGCTCGGACGACTCACCAGAGTGCGGGTGGTGACCCCAGTCTCGAGCTCAAAGCGGTCCGAAGAACCATAGACGGTGCCAGCGACCCGATCCTCACGCTGCTGGATAAATCGTGTCGATACATCGCCGGTGTCTCCACCCACGCCAACGTGATTGCCAGAGGCGTGGGAAAGGGCCCTGAGCTCACCCGTGGAGGCCGCGGCAGCGCTGTCGTCGTGGACGCGGACGCCGGCGAACTCCGCGCCGAACCGGCCCTTGACGTCAGTGCGGGTCGACACATCGAGGGGGCAACGGCCGGAGCGCTGGATGTCTCGCACGGCTGCATCCCGATCCGCCCCGTGCCCATGCTCTTCCTGCGCCCAATGGTGCCCGGCCCGCCGGAGCATCTCCACCACGGCCCTGTTGCCCACGCTTCGTTGCAGAGCCACCATCTCCGGAGACATACGGCCACCCTGGGGTGCCAGTTGATGCCTCGATGCGCGCTCGTCGCCACCGCGTTCGTTGCCCTCGCGGTTGTCGCGCATGTGCCGCGGGGTCCAGGGCTGCGAGGGCCACGGACTCCGTGCGTACTCCGCCACCAACCAAGGATGCACCGCACCGGGCATCGCGGCTACCCGTCCGGACGCCTGCCGACGCTCCGATAGGCTCTACGCCGTCAGATCTGCCGGGCCCCGGCAAGCTCTTCAGAGCCAGTACCTCGTCAGCCAACGCTCGGTGAACGATCGGGTCTGCGGATCTTGGGCTCGTAAGGCAAGTGCCGCTTCGGCCGGGCGTGACATGGATCGCATCGAGGACTGCGTGGGATTGACCGCATCGAGCGGCCGGTTCTGCGCCATTCACGCAGGTCGTCACTGACGGCTCGAGAGCGGGCTCGACATGCCCGTTGCTGCCGGCCTCCAGCAGCGAGAGGTGGCGGCAGATCCCGGCAGCGACGAGCGCCCACCGGCTCGCAGAACGCGGCAGGCCTCGGCGAGTGCCTGTGCGGGGATCAGCTACGTCGATGAGGTGGTACAGCGGGCCCAGCAACAGGACACATCCGCGCTGGCGTTCGCGGCTCGCAACCGTCGGGCGTCACCGATCTCCGCGGTTACCCCGGGCAGCGATGCCACCGGTTCGACGTGCGATGGGACAGGATCCACGACGTGCACGGTGTGGCCGTCCGAGGCCAGGCACCCGCCGCCGGAAGCCCTGCTCTGCGGCCTTGCGCGGGTTCGGGTGCGGCCCACCGTCGACGACCCGGCACCCGTGCGGCGGGCGCCCGCCCTGATGCAGCTGCCCTGTCGAGCCGCGGCCTACGACCAGCCGCTACGGAGCCCGGCCTTGGCGGCCGGGAGGCAATCAGCTGCTCGTCGGCAGCGTCCAACCGGCCAGCCGGCGCAATGTTTGCTCAGGCATCACGTCAGACACAGGTGCCAGTCTCCTCGATCGGAGTTACACCGTTATTCTTACAGTCCCTAATCATATCTTACTGCGTGAATCTCCACGTCGAGCTGGGAACTCATACGTCGCGCCACGTTGTTCAGATGCCTGGGGTTGGTGTCGTTCTGCGTCGCACTGAAAATAGGTCGCGCGTCGGGGCTCATGTAGCGACCTGATGCGTCGGTTACCTCAAATCGCCCGCTCTTCGTTCCACTCCAAATGCCCTGCAATGCGAGCAGAACCAATTGTGGTCCTCCCGTCGGACTCGAAGCGAGCTGCAACCGTTGGGTGACCCCGCCTGCGAGATGGATTTTCACCGTCGCCGACAATGGAGACATCTATATAGGTGTCGACAGGGTGAGTGGAACAGGAGCAGCTTCCTGGGAAATTCCTTGAGTGGATACCACATGGGGTTGAGTCGGAGCGACATGTCGGCAGCACGCTCCTCGGGGTGCAAATCAGTGGGATCAACACTCTCGCCGTAATCGTACTTCGCCTTCCACTGTTCCATGCGATCCCATACTCCCTGCACCGGAATGGCCGCGCGACGCTCGATCCCGGGCCCATAAGTCCGTTGGATCAACGCCATCGTCGCCCGGTTTCCGACCAACCACTGGATTTCGATCCATCTATCGACAACCGCACCACCATTGTGAGCCGAAAGGGGGGATGGTTGACGCCTCGAGACTGGGAGCCGTTGCGGTCCTCTACCATCGGCAGGTCGGATGCCATCGTGACGCACGATTCATTCCTCCATGTGGACTGGCGCCCTGAACGACGGTTGCTCGCGGTCTGCGCAGATTTCGATTTACCAGTGGCCGAGTGGTCGGCCGATGACGTGACCCTCCGCGCTGGAGATCGCACGCTCACCGCACTTCCGAACTGTTCATTCCACTGATGACCCGACAGATCAGCCTCGCCGTCGATGTTCGCGTCCTGGGCGCCGTCACAGCGGCAGCTTTCAGCGCGCATCCTTCGCATCGAAATGGGCGTAGGTGTGCTCGCGGGAATGCGCCGCACACCATAGGAACGGGCCAAGCAGCAACACACCGCTCGAACCTGGGGCTGGGACAGCAGTCGCAGTTCACCGGGACCAATTGAGTCCGACGATCGTCCATCACAGCAGGAAGTCGCCGCGCACTACGCTCAATACTGAACCATTTCCATGCCGCTCGGCAATAACCCCTGAGGGGCATATTGCTGTAGCTGCCCGGCTCGGCGGCAGTTACACGGGACAATGACTGACATGTCATAGAGCGTGTTCGAGAGGGGTCGGCGCGTCTGCGTGATCACCCGCTTGTCTTGGTCCACCGTGGACCAGCGCCCACGTCGAGGAATTGTGAGCTACCAGTTGCGTGACACTTCGGGGTCCTGGTTGTCCTCAGTCGAGGTTCTGGCCCACAACCTCGACTGACCGGGATCTTCCTGCTCCAGGATCCTGACTGCAGGCTGGCCCGCAGCAGCGAGTCGGGTGTCGCGGTCGCGACGCGCAGACCGCTGCGTAGGCGAGAGCGTGCGGAGAGCGCACTTCGTGCCTCGTTGAACACCGCACCCACCCCGTCGAGACTGGACCCCGCCCGGGGCGGTGTGGCTCCACCCGCTCGCCGAGGCGAGCAGGAAGCTGGCTCGCGCAGCGACGTGTCACCGCGCCGCCCGGGGTGACCAGGGCGTCGCGGGCCGCGGCGACGAGCCACGGCACCGCCAGGCAAGCAACTCAACAATCAAGCTCAGGTGCCGGCCACGTCCCTGGCCGCGACCTGTGCCCCCTGGCGCGCCCGCACCCGCGGGGCGGTCTCCGGGAGGAACAGCGCTGCGACGCCGGATGCCGTGATGAGGCCGGCCGCGAGAAATATCGCCGCCCGCAGGCCGAAGTTATCGGCCAGAACGCCGCCCAGGATCGGCATCAGGAAGGTACCGACAATCACGCCGGCGAAGTTGATCGAGCCCATCGCTGAACCCTGCTCGTCTTCCGGCAGCAGTTCGGAGACCACGGTGGCGGCCGCGAGCGGGATGATCAGGCCGTTGAAGAACGAGCTCAGCGCCAGGAACGTGGCCGCAGCCGCCACGCTGAAGTCGCCGACCGCGAACAGCAGCATGAACACGCCGCTGAGCACGCCGCCGAAGAAGATCGCCGGTTTACGGCCGGTGAAGTCCGAGCAATACGGCAGCAGCAGGGTGCCGGCCACCCCGGCGATACCGAAGACGGACAGGATGGTGCCCGCGGTGACCAGGCTGACGCCGATCTCGTCGGTCAGAAACAGCGTGTTGTACGCAACGCCGACCTGCAGCCAGCCGAGCGCGGCGGCCTGAATGATCATCAGGACGACCACGCTGGGGTACCGGACCACCCCGACCAGCTTGCGCCAGTCGGGCTTCGATCGCTCCCGCGTGGCCACGCCGGCCCGGGGCGGTTCGCGCATGACGAAATACAGCGCCAGCACGACGAAGAAGAAGACGCCACCGATGATGGCGAACGCCGACCGCCACCCGAGGGTCTCGGCCATCTGCGTGATGACGATCGCGCCGATCACGCTGCCGAACAGCGGGTAGCCCATGGTGAACACCGACTGCACGAAGGCGCGCCGCTTGGCCGGGAACTCGGCGGCGAGCACCGCCTGCGAGTTCGGCCACCCGACTCCGTCACCGATCCCGACGAACTCCCGGACGACGAACAGCGACCAGAAGTTCCACGTCCCGCCCATCGCGGCGGTCGCCCCCACGGCGAGGAAGGCGCCGGGCAGCAGAACCCTCCGCCGTCCATAGTGGTCGGACAGCCACCCGGACAGCCAGCTGCTGATCGCCCAGGTGAACGAAGTCCCGGAGACCAGCAGACCCGCCTGCCAGAACGCGAGGCCGAACTCGTCTCGGATGGCCGGCAACACGAATCCGATGCCGACCCGGTTGAGCCCGACCAGCCCCCAGAACGCGGTCAGCAGACCCAGTATTACCCACGGATACATCGAGCGGCCATTGCTCGTAGTCATCGTGATCACACCATTCTCGGTTCACTGGCGCACCTGGACGTCATGGGCTTGCAGCGCGGGTAACACCTCCTTGGCGAATCGCCGAATTTGACTGAGAAACAGCTCCTGAGGCATCGCACCGCGGTTGAGGTTGACCAGCACCCGGCCCGCACCGGTGGCGTCGGCGTGGTCGATGATCCGCTGGGTGACCTCGTCCGCGGTGCCCCATGGCCACTGCTGCGCCCGCTGGGCGATGTCGTCGAGGGTCAGATTGCGGAAGTCGGCCCGCGCGCGCTGTGCAGCGGGGAGGTTCTCGGGCCGGACGTAGTCGAGCGACGAGTCGCTCACGTAGCCCGCCTTGCGCTGCAGGTCGTGTTCGGTGATGTTGCCATGGCTGAACAGTGTCTGGTTGAAGTAACGCAGGTACGGCCCCGCCTCGTCGATCGCCTGCTGCTTGCTGTCGGCCACGTACGGGCTCATCGAGAGGTGCACGTGCTCGGCGGTCCGCTCACGGCCGTGTTCGTGCAGGCAGTCGGTGTAGTGCCGGAGCACGTCCGCGCGCAGGCCGGGATGCTCCACGCCCGGCGTGATCGACACGTTGTTCCGGGCGGCCCACTCGATGGTCTCCTTGCTGCTGGTGACCGGAACCCAGATCGGCGGGTGCGGTTGCTGCACCGGGCGGGGCCAGATGGCGACGTCACGGCAGGACCAGAACTTCCCCTCGAAGGAGAAGACCTCCTCGGTCCACAACCCGCGGATGATCTCGGCAGCCTCTTCGAACCTGGGTCGCGACTCGGCCATCGGTACACCGAATACGGCGTGCTCGCGCGGAATTCCTCTCCCGAACCCGGCCACGATCCGCCCGTTGGACAGGCAGTCGAGCATCGCCAGTTCCTCGGCCAGCCGGATCGGGTCGTGCAGCGGCAGCAGGTTGGCGTAAATGTGCAGTTTCAGCCGCGTCGTTCGCTGCGCCGCGGATGCTGCGAGCAGGTTCGGCGAGTTCATCAACCCGTACGGAGAGGTGTGGTGCTCGTTGAACCCGACGCCGTCGTAACCAAGCCGATCGAGTTCCTCCCAGGCGTCGAGATGCTCCGCATAGGTGCGGACCGCAACCGCGGGATCGAAGTACCGCTTGGCCAGCGGCCATGGAAGCTCCCCATCGTCCTGCTTGAGGTGCTCGACGTGCTCTGCGTACGGCACCAGGTCGAAGACCACTACCTCCATGGCGCTGCTCCCAGCTGTGAGGTCTCGTCAGGGTTCATACGGGTCTGGAACTCCATACGCCCCCCTCTGCAAGTTGGACAACATGTACCGGTCAAGATCACCCTGATCACCGCACGATGTCGTCGATGGGCTAATCAATTTGTCTCGGAGCCGCCGGTGCAGTTGCTCCTCCGCGGTCGCCGGCGCTCGCCGGGCTCGGGCCCGCCCGTGCTGATCTCGATCTCCGGAACGTCGCACGTGATGGGCGTTTGCTCAGAGCGGCTGGAGCGATCAGCCGGTGCCACGCGGCAACCCGGTCGACTCCTGACGGTGGAGTCGAGGGGCGCCACATCGGTCGTTGTCACCTCGCGGTGTACGAGGGCGAGCAGGATGCGCACACCGGCTGGTGATCACGACGCTCGATCTGTTACGAGGCGTGTGGTCAGTGCGCGACTCCCCCTCGGACACACTCCTTGGTCACGCTCGTCGCGTTGCTGACGGAGGCGCTGTCGGCGGCCCCGACGCACCACGCGAGCTGACGGGCGAGCGGCGATCCGTGCGGCCGGATGGACGGCCGTCGTCACCATTGCCCTACCTGCGGGGCAACCAACGCATCGAGACGGGCGGCATGTGTCGCTCAGGCGACGGTGCGGGTCTGTTCCACGGCCAGCGCATCGACCAGGTCATTCATCTGGTCGCCCGAGTGGCCCTTCACCCAGCGGAACGACACGTCGCCGCGCTCGTTGAACAGCGTGACCAACGGCTCCCACAGGTCTCGGCTGACGACCGGCTTGCGGGCACTGGTGACCCATCCCCGGTCGAGCCACCCCCGCCACCAGCCATCGCGGAAGCAGTTCACGACGTAGGTCGAGTCGCTGACGACGACCAGCGGCCCGGACAGCGCGCGCACCGCCTCGAGTGCGGCCCGGATCTCCATGCGCTGGTTGGTGGTGGGCGTCTCCCCGCCGCTGCCCTGCCGCCCGTCCCGGGTGGCCCAAGCCCAGCCGCCCGGCCCGGGGTTGCCCGAGCACGCCCCGTCGGTCCACACCTCCAGCGCCCCTTCGGCTGCGGGCATCTCCGGCCGCTGGGTCGTGCGCTTCGGCCGGTTCGCCGTCGTCCTCGGTGCCGAGCCGGCCGCCTCCGGCGTCGCACAGGCAGCGTGTGCCCAGGCCGCACCGGACCGGCCGATCTCTTCGCCGGGACTGATGCGCGACGAGCAGACCTTGCATGTGGTGGCGTACTTGGCGGTCATCGGCACGCCGACCAGCCTAGTGAGCGCCGTCCGGGCCCCCCCGCCTGTTGCGGCTTCTTCGACGGATCGCCGTCAGGCTCCACAGAGCGGGCCTGTTCTGAGCTATTTCGACGGAATGACTGGCCTCACAACCGCGTGATCCGCTCGCGGCTACTCCGTCGCGCCGGCGACTCCGGGAATTATGTAAAAGCCCATCCCTTGGATCGGTCCGCTCTGCCGGAGTCATCGCCTGATCGGCGTCATGCTCCGCGCTCGTGTGGTACCAGCAGGAGCGTCGCCATGGCGGTCCCGAAGTCGATGTGCAGGCCCGCCGCGTCCGGTGGAGCCGTACTCGACGGCCGGCCCCCGGTCGGTCCAGATCGTGATCGCGGCAACTGCACCCGGGGCTGCCGGACATGCTCTCCGACGAGTCACCGCGTATTCGCAGCTCAATGATCGGGCTGTCCTACGATCTTCTCGCGATTGAGCCGCTTGATGACCTCCCAGCCGAGGATGCAACGAAATGAAGCGTGACGACAACGATATCGAGGACCTATCAAACGGAGCCAAAAACAATCTCCCCGAGGCTCCCCGACCAGCAAATCATGCTGAGATTGTAGAAGGAGTGGAGTCGCCGGTTACGGCGGTCTCGGGCCTGAGCAACCTCAGGCAAGGCGTGTGGTTAGCGCACAAGTCCCCTCTCGGACACAAGATCAAATCGATGACGAGGCACTTCACCTCTCCCGGGCAAGCACGTGGAGACCGAACAGCCTGCGGATGCGATCCGCGGTAGCCGGATGACAATCGCGGCCAGGTTGGCGAACTCGTGCGCGAACCTGACGCGGCGCAGATCACCGTCCGGGAGCGTCGTGTCGAGCAGGCGCCCCAGGTCGTCCTCGGTAGCGCGGCTCCGAGGAGACACCTCGCGTCAACGGGCATGGAGCAGCAAGCTGATCGACTTTCCGCCATCCGATTCGCGATCCGAGAGGGAGCCATAGAAACCATTCATGGTGATGATTTTCATTTTCTGTAGGCGTGGCGCGATCACGTCCGTACGGTCAAACGGATGCTGCGAATCGAGCGGCGAGTCTCCCGCTGGAGGAGTTATGGCCGATCAACTGCATCTGAACGCGTTCGTCTTCCCTGCCGGGCACCACGAGGCGGCGTGGCGCCATCCCTCGACCCAGCCGGAACGGATCCATGACGCCGACTACTTCCACCAGCTCGCCCGCACTGCCGAGGACGCGGCCTTCGACGCGGTGTTCGTGGCTGACATCCCCGCCCTCACCTCCAACGTGGCCTACAACGCCGTCGGCGGGCTGGAGCCGATCACACTGCTCGCCTCGATCGCCGCGGCGACCTCACGGATCGGGCTGATCGCAACCGCGTCGACCACCTACTACGAGCCCTACAACCTGGCACGCCTGTTCGCCTCGCTCGACCACCTGAGCAAGGGCCGAGCCGGCTGGAACGTCGTGACCACCGTTTCGGAGGTCGTCGCGGCCAACTACGGCCTCGACGTCCACCCCGATCCCACCGACCGCTACGCGAGGGCCAGCGAGTTCCTCGACGTGGTCACGAAGCTCTGGGACGGCTGGGATGAGGACGCGATCGTGCTCGACCGGGCCACCGGCCGGTTCGCCGACATCGAGCGGATCCACCCGGCCGACCACACCGGCCCCCTGTTCCATGTGCGGGGCCCACTGGACGTGCCACGCCCGCCGCAGGGCCGCCCGGTGCTGGTGCAGGCGGGTGCGTCGAACCAGGGACGCTCCTTCGCCGCCCGGTTCGCCGAGGCAATCTTCACCGCCCACCAGCGGCTGGTGGACGGCCAGGCGTTCTACGCCGACATCAAGGACCGGGCCACGCGGTTCGGCCGGGCCCCGTCCGAGATCGTGATCCTTCCCGGGATCTGCCCGTTCATCGGCGACACCGACACCGCGGCGCGCGAGCTGGAACGCGAGTTCAACGAGCTGACCGTGCCCGAGTACGGGCTGCGCCTGCTCGAACAGCTCACCGGCGTGCGGCTCTGCGAAGCCGCGCTGGACAAGCCCGTCCCGCAAGAACTGTTCCATGACGCCGGGGACGTCACCGACAACGCCCGGTCCCGGCTGCAGGTGGTCGCCGGGATCGTGCAACGGGAGCGGCCCACCGTCCGGCGACTGCTGCACCGGCTCGCGGGCGCCCGTGGCCACCTGGCCGTCACCGGCACCGCGGAGCAGGTAGCCGACACGATCGAGGAGTGGTTCCGAAACGGCGCCGCCGACGGATTCAACGTCATGCCGCCCTTCTACCCCGGCGGGCTCGA
This sequence comes from Pseudonocardia alaniniphila, assembly GCF_022524485.1. Classification (GTDB taxonomy): domain Bacteria; phylum Actinomycetota; class Actinomycetes; order Mycobacteriales; family Pseudonocardiaceae; genus Pseudonocardia; species Pseudonocardia alaniniphila. Next base: position 157,638 of record NZ_JAKXMK010000004.1, on the reverse strand, counting down.
ACTGTTCGCCTCCCGGGTCGTGCCGCTACTGCGCGAGCGCGGACTGTTCCGGGCGGAGTACACCGGAAGCACGCTGCGCGAGCACCTGGGGCTCTCCCGCCCACGCAGCCGCTTCGCGAACGAGGCGCACGTCACGGCGGCGGGGGCGTGAGCATCCTGCAACGCAACGCAACGCACGTGCTGGTGGGCGGTGGAGGCGGGCGCAGCGCTGTGCCAGAAAGGCAGTGACACGCCCTCGGGCTCACGCGACTACAAACGGCGACGCCGACGGGATTCGGGGTTGACTCGACTTCCCCGGAGCGGTGCCATGTGGGACGAACGCGTCATTCACGGCCGTTCACCCCCACCACGACCCTCGCGCCGCGTCTGGAGGCGATCGGCCCGGTAGCGAGGAGGTGCGTCGTGGTCGGCACGAGCACAGCCTTCACGAAGGAACGGGCGCCCTGCGGGAAGCAGGTGGGCGGAAGCCGTTACCACGAGGATGACGGCTCCGGCATCGTGTGCAACGACGTCAACTGGGCCTGCGGCTGCCGCGAGATCGTGCACGAGTTCCACGACGGCAGCTGCCGGACCCGCATCGTCCGGCACGACGGCCGGATGCTGCTGAACCAGCTGTCCGCCGAGCACGCCGAGTAGCCGAGGACGGACCATGGCGGACCACGACGTGGTGGTTGTGGGAGGCGGTGGCGCCGGGCTGCGGGCGGCCGTCGCGATCATGGAGACCGACCCGCGGCTGGACGTCGCGGTCGTGTCGAAGGTCTACCCGATGCGCAGCCACACCGTCTCGGCCGAGGGCGGCGCCGCGGCCGTGATCGCCGCCGACGACTCGCTGGACGAGCACGCGTACGACACGGTCTCGGGGAGCGACTGGCTCTGTGACCAGGACGCTGTCGAGGCGTTCGTGCGGGAGGCGCCGCTCGAGCTGCTGCAGCTCGAACACTGGGGCTGCCCGTGGAGCCGCCGGCCCGACGGGGAGATCGCGGTCCGCGCCTTCGGCGGTATGAAGAAGATGCGCACCTGGTTCGCCGCCGACAAGACCGGCTTCCACCTGCTGCACACGCTGTTCCAGACCTCGCTGCGGTACGAGCGGATCACGCGCTACGACGAGTGGTACGTGACCACGTTGCTGGTCGACGAGAACCGGGTACACGGCGTGGTCGCCGTCGAGCTGGCGAGCGGGCTGATCGAGGCCATCACCGGGCGAGCCGTGATCCTGTGCACGGGCGGGTGCGGGCGGGTCTTCCCGTTCACGACCAACGGCAACATCAAGACCGGTGACGGGATGGCGCTGGCCTACCGTGCAGGCGCGCCGCTGAAGGACATGGAGTTCGTCCAGTACCACCCGACCGGCCTGCCGTTCACCGGAATCCTCATCACCGAGGCGGCCCGGGCCGAAGGCGGCTGGCTGCTGAACAAGGACGGCTACCGCTACCTACAGGACTACGACCTCGGGACGCCGTCGCCCACACCGGTGCTGCGCAGCATGGAACTCGGCCCGCGCGATCGCCTGTCCCAGGCGTTCGTCCACGAGCAGGAGAAGGGCAACACGGTCGACACCCCGTACGGGCCGGTGGTGTACCTCGACCTGCGCCACCTCGGCCCGGAGGTGATCGACGCCAAGCTGCCCTTCGTGCGCGAGCTGTGCCTGCAGTACGAGCGCATCGACCCCGTCCACGACCTCATCCCGGTCCGGCCGGTGCAGCACTACATGATGGGCGGCGTCCACACCGACCTCGACGGCGCCACCGGACTCCAGGGGCTGTACGCGGCCGGCGAGGTGGCGTGCGTGAGCATCAACGGCGCCAACCGCCTGGGCTCCAACTCGCTCCCCGAACTGTTCGTGTTCGGCCGACGCGCCGGCATCGCGGCCGCCGAGTTCGCCGCAGCGCAGCCCACCGGCCCCCCGCGGGCCGTGCAGACGCAGGCCGCCGACGAACGCCGCCGGCTGGAACGCGACCTGCTCACCTCACGCGACGGCCGGGAGCGGATGGCCGACGTTCGCACCGACATGCAGCAGACCCTGGAGGGCTGCGCCGGGATCTTCCGGGACGCCGGGGCACTCCTGTCCGGCGCCGCGAAGCTCCAGGAGCTGCGGGAGCGGTACGCCAAGGCCGTCGTCGAGGACGACAGCAGGGCCTTCAACACGGAGCTGGTCGCCGCGCTCGAGCTGGGTTTCATGCTCGACGTCGCCGAGACGATCGTGGCCTGCGCGATGCGGCGCGAGGAGTCGCGCGGCGCCCACCAGCGCACGGACTTCCCGCGGCGCGACGACGCCCGGTTCCTGGCGCACTCGCTGGTCACCCGCGACCCGACCGGAGCGCCGAGCGTCTCGTACCTGCCCGTCACGATCACCCGCTGGCCGCCGGGCGAGCGGGTCTACGGGAGGTGATGGCGTGGCCGACACGATCACCCTGCAGGTCACTCGCTACCGGCCGGACATCGACGACGCACCGCGCCTGCAGGACTACGAGGTCCCGCTGCGCGAGGAATGGGCGGTCCTCGACGCGTTGAACCACATCAAGGACCGGATCGACGGCACCCTGTCGTTCCGCTGGTCGTGCCGGATGGGAATCTGCGGCAGCTGCGGCATGACGGTGGACGGCGACCCGGCACTGACGTGCGGCACGTTCCTCGTCGATCACGCGCCTGGCCCGGTGCGCGTCGAGCCGCTGGCGAACTTCCCCGTCGTCCGCGACCTCGTGGTCGACATCGGCGACTTCATGCGCAAGCTGCCCACGGTGAGACCGTGGCTGGTTCGGGACGACGAGCCCGCGGTGGACGACGTCGAGTTCCTGCAGACGCCCGCGCAGCTCGACGAGTACAAGCAGTTCAGCATGTGCATCAACTGCATGCTCTGCTACTCCGCGTGCCCGGTGTACGGGATCGAACCGGACTTCCTCGGCCCGGCGGCGATCGCTCTCGCCCAGCGCTACAACCTCGACTCGCGTGACCAGGGCGCCCACCAGCGGCTGGACGTGCTCGCCGGCGCGGACGGGATCTGGGCCTGCACCTACGTCGGCGAGTGCACGACCGCCTGTCCCAAGGGCGTGGACCCGGCGGGCGCCATCCAGCGCTACAAGCTGACCGCCGCGACGAGGACGTTGCGGTCCCTGCTGATGCCGTGGGCCCGGCGATGAGCGAGCAGACGACGAACACCGCGCGAGCCGGGCCCTACCGGCCGCGAACCGACCTGTTGTGGTGGGTGCACCGCCGGTCGTACGTGCTGTTCGTGCTGCGCGAGCTGTCCAGCCTGTTCGTGGCCTGGTTCGTGGTGTACCTCGTGCTGCTGGTCGCCGCCGTCCACGGTGGCAGCAGCTCCTACGAGCGTTTCCTCGCGTGGAGCAGCCGCCCGTGGATGGTGGCGCTCAACGTCGTCGCGCTGGCCTTCGTGGTGCTGCACGCGGTCACCTGGTTCACGCTCGCACCGAAGGCGATGGCGGTGCGGTTGCGGGGACGGCGTCTCCCTGCCCGAATGGTCGCCGCCGGCCACTTCGCCGCGTGGGCGGTGCTGTCGGCCGTTCTGGCGTGGATCGTGCTGGACGGGTGGTGACGACCCGGATGACGACCCGGATGACGACGCAGTCGAAACGCTCGACGTCGGACGCGCTGGCGTGGCTCCTGTTCAGCGCCGGCGGCGTGATGTCGGCGCTGTTCGCCCCCGTACTGCTGCTGCTCTTCGGGGTCGTCTTTCCGCTGGGGCTGCTGGCCCCACCCGGCCACGCCCACCTGTCGGCCGTGCTGGACCACCCGCTCAGCCGGCTCGTGCTGCTCGTGCTGTGCGTGCTCGCACTGCTGCACTGGGCCCACCGGTTCCGGTATGTCCTCGCCGAAGGCCTGCAGCTCACACGGTTGCGCGGGCTGATCACCCTGCTGTGCTACGGCGCGGTGATCATCGGCTCCGGCTGGGCTGCGGACGTGTTGTTCAGATGATCGATCCGGGCTCCGATCGGAGGGTCGGTGCGACCACTCGGCCCGCCGTGCCGACACCGGTCACGGTGAGCCGGGCCCTCGACCGCCTCGTCGCCGCGACCCCCGCTGTGCGCGATCGCACGGTCGACCTGCTGCGGGCGTTCAGCATCGCGGTGGTCGTCGTCTGGCACTGGGCGCTGGCGGTCACCCACGAGCAGGGCGGCCGGTACGTCATGTCGAACCCGATCGACACCGTGCCACTCGCCTGGCTCGCCACCTGGTTGCTCCAGGTCATGCCGCTGTTCTTCCTGGTCGGCGGATTCGCCGACCTCGCAGCATGGGACCGCGCCGAGGGCCGCCCATGGGTGTTCCTGCGCCGGCGCCTGATCCGGCTGCTACGCCCGGCAGCGGTGTTCGTCACGGTCTGGACGGTGGCGGAAGCCCTTCTGCAGAGCGCGGTGCCGACCTACCCGGGTGTCGGCGCCTACGCCCAGATCGTCATCACTCCCCTGTGGTTCCTGGCCGCCTATCTGTGGGTGGTGCTGCTGGTGCCGTTGACCGCCGCGGCGCACCGGCGGGCGGCCATTCCTGCCGTGGCCCTGCTCGGCGCCGCCGTGGTCGCGGTCGACGTGGCACGATTCGGAGCCGGGTTTGCCGCTCTCGGTGCCGTCAACACCGCGCTGGTGTGGGTGTTCGTGCACCAGCTCGGCTACCTGTGGCGCGACGGAATGCTCGCGCCGGTGCACCGGCGCTGTGCGCTGGCCGCTGCCGGCCTCGGCGGTCTCGTCGTCGTGGCCGCTCTCGACGTCTACCCGCGCTCGATGGTCGCCATCGTGGGCGACGAGCTCAGCCACATGTACCCGACCACCGCGGGCATCGCGGCGCTGGCGGTGTTCCAGCTCGGCGTGGTGCTGCTGCTGTACCCGATACTGGCTCGCTGGATGCAACGGCGGCGGGTGTGGAAGGGCGTGGTCGCGGTCAACGCCGTGGCCGTGACGATCTTCCTCTGGCACCCGACTGCGCTGCTCCTGACACTCGGGGCCGTCCAGGCCGCCGGGCTGCCGATCCACTCCGCGCCCACCGCAGCATGGTGGGCGCAGCGCCCGTTGTGGCTGCTGGGGCCCGTCCTCGTACTCGTCGGGCTGGTCGCGCTGTTCGCCCGCGCCGAACGCCGTCCTGCCGAAGGAACGAGAGAGCCGTGACCTGAGAACAGCGCGAGGCCGAATCACCCACCGTGGCAGCAGTGGACGACGTCGTGCTGAGGCTCGGTGCAGCACCGGGCGGTCGGCTCGCTCGGCGACGCGGGAAATGCGAGGCTGAGCAGCCACGAGGTGGTGACGGCAAGGAGGTCGTCATGGGCGAGAAGGTCGCGGCAACGCGGTTCACCCGTGCAGACCGCACCCGGTACCGGCAGAAGGTGCGGCACTGCCTCGACGCATTCGAGCGCATGCTGCGCGAGTCGCGGTTCGACTCCGACCGACCGATGACCGGGCTGGAGATCGAGCTCAACCTCGTCGACGACGCCGGCAATCCGACGATGCGCAATGCCGAGGTGCTCGGGGCAATCGCCAATCCTGACATCCAGACCGAGCTGGGCCAGTTCAACATCGAGTTCAACGTGCCGCCGCAGACACTGGCCGGCACCTCGCTGGTCACGCTCGAGGAGACGCTGCGCGCCAACCTCAACCACGCCGAGGCAAGCGCCCGCGGGGTCGGCGCCAAGCTCATGATGATCGGCATCCTGCCCACCTTGATGAACGAGCACCTGTCCGTCGACGCGCTCACCGCGAACCCGCGCTACAAGCTGCTCAACGAGCAGATCTTCGCCGCCCGCGGCGAGGACATCTGGCTGGACATCGACGGTGACGAGCGATTGCGCGCATGCTCGGACTCGATTGCCCCGGAAGCGGCCTGCACCAGCGTGCAGTGCCACTTGCAGGTCAGCCCGGAGACCTTCGCGGCGTACTGGAACGCGGCCCAAGCCATCGCCGGCGTGCAGATGGCGATGGGCGCGAACTCGCCGTTCCTGTTCGGCAGGCAGCTCTGGCGGGAGACCCGGATCGCGCTGTTCGATCAGGCCACCGACACGCGCTCGGAAGAGCTCAAGGCGCAGGGTGTGCGGCCCAGGGTCTGGTTCGGCGAACGCTGGATCACCTCGGTGTCCGACCTGCTCGATGAGAACGTGCACTACTTCCCGGCGCTGCTGCCGATCTGCGGCGACGAGGACCCGCTGCAGGTGCTCGAATCCGGCGGCGTGCCGTCGCTGGCCGAGCTGCGCCTGCACAACGGCACCGTCTACCGGTGGAACCGACCGGTTTACGACGTGGTCGGCGACCTGCCGCATCTGCGGGTGGAGAACCGGGTGCTGCCGGCCGGCCCGACCGTTGTCGACATGCTGGCGAACGCCGCCCTCTACTACGGGCTGGTCAAGGTGCTGGCCGAGGACGAGCCACCGGTGTGGTCGCGGATGTCGTTCATGATGGCCAAGGAGAACTTCCACGCCGGCGCCAAGCAGGGCATCGAGGCGCGCATGTTCTGGCCGGGAATCGGCGACGTGCCCGCCAGCGAGCTCGTGCTGCGCCAGCTGCTGCCGATGGCCGCCGAGGGGCTGTCCCGCTTGGGCGTCGACTCGGCGGTGTCCGACCGCCTGCTCGGGGTGGTGGAGCAGCGCTGCCTGACCTACCGCAACGGGGCGGAGTGGCAGGTGGAGACCGTGCGCGCGCTCGAAGCCGAGCAGAACCTGAGTCGGCAGGACGCACTGCGCCGAATGGCGCTCAGCTACACCGAGCACATGCACAGCAACGAGCCGGTGCACACGTGGCCGGTGGGTTGAGCTACGACGTCGGCGGCGGCGCTCCGGTGCCGAGCGCGTGTCCTGCCGGCAGGCGGAAGGTGAACACGACGGACACATCCACTCCGCCGGAGATTCCCTTATTCAAGCTGATACCGCGAACTACGTCCTGGACCACGACACCCAAGCCCTTCAGCCGATCATCCACATTCCCAAATTGACCGCGAAAAGCCTGCTAGGCTGCGTCGATGACGACCGACGACACATCGGAGCCGCATCCCGCGTCGTCGTCCACGAAGCAGATGACCGTTCTCGGTGCGGCCTTCCTCGGCGTGGGCGCAATGGTCGGCGCCGGCATATTCGCACTCCTCGGCCAGGCAGGCGTTGTCGCCGGATCGGCGGTGTGGCTGTCGTTCCTGCTCGCCGGACTGATCGCGAGCCTGCTGGGCTATATGGTCGTCAAGCTGGGCGTCCGTTATCCGTCGCGCGGCGGCTTCATCGCCTACTTGGTCGAGGCGTTCGGCAACGGCCGGGTGGTCGGCATCACCTCGTGGTTGCTCTATTTCGTGCTGCTGATCGTGACCGCCATGGTGGCCGTGGCCTTCGGCGCCTACGGCAGCTGGTTGTTCTTCGGCGACGCCGCACCCGGTTATTGGGACAAGATCCTCGCCTCCGCCATCGTCGTCGTGATGGCGGTGATCAACCTCTACGGCGCGAAATGGTGGCGAGAGCGCAGTCGATCATCGTCTGGATCCTGCTGGCCGTCTTCGTCGGCTTCGTCGCAGTCACGCTGTCGCAGCTCGACCCCACATTGCTCGCGCCATCCGGGTACCCCCCTTGGGAGAAGATCGTCGCGAGCATTGCGCTGACGTTCTTCGCATACCTCGGGTTCTCGGTGGTCACCTTCACGGCAGGCAGCCTGCCCAACCCCGCCCGGATGCTGCCCCAGGCCATGTACCTCGCCCTGGGAATCACGACCGCCCTGTATGTGCTCGTCAGCCTCGGCGTGTTCGGCACGCTGACCGTCGATGAAGTGATCATGCACGGGGACACCGCACTGGCCGAGGCGGCGCGCCCCGTGCTCGGCACCACCGGTTTCGTGATCATGGCGATCGCGGCGCTGCTCGCGACCGCGTCATCGGTGAACTCCATGATCTTCGCCGCCGGGAACCTCACGCTCACGTTGTCCGAGCTCAAGCAGTTCCCGCCGGTCTTCGGGCAGCCCGGTCACTTTGGAGGCACGCGTGGCATACCGATCACGGTTGTACTCGTCCTGATCTTCGCGAATGTGTTCGATCTCGGTGCGATCGCCTCGATCGGCAGCGCGGTGGCGCTCGTCGTCTTCCTCGTGGTCGGTCTCGCCGCTCTGCGGCTGCGCGCCGAGACGGGTTCGAACGCCTGGCTGATCACCATCACGATGCTCGCCACCTGCTTCGTGCTGGTTCTGTTCGCCATCGACACCGCCCGCAACGCGCCACAGACGTTCACAGCGATGACCGTGCTCGTGCTGCTCGCCGTGGTCCTCGACTTCGTCTGGAAGCGCGTCCGAGCCAGGGCACCGGATACCGCCCGATGAAGAGGGCGGCCACCCCGATTCAGGCGTGGTCATCCCGGCGAGACCCAGCAGGCACGGCCTCGTGGTGACTGTGTCGCTGCCGGGCGAGCCCGTCAGGCAAGCCTGCCCACGACATTGGCGGCGGCTTCGGCGAGCAGCGCCTCGTCGTACTCGGCGTCCTTGCCGGCCTTGCTGGACATGATCGCGATGACGAGTGGCGCGGCGTTCGGAGGCCACACGACCGCGATGTCGTTGGCCGTGCCGTAGTCACCGGTCCCGGTCTTGTCGGCCACGGCCCACCCCTGCGGCAGGCCGGCCCGGATGCGCTTGGCACCGGTGACGTTGCGTTCCAGCAGATCGCGGAGGAAGGCGAGCTTGTCGGGCGGCAGGGCGTCACCCAGCACGATCTGGTGGAAGTCGGTGCCGATCGCGCGGGGAGACGTGGTGTCGCGGGGATCTCCCGGGGTGGCTTCCGTGATCGTCGGCTCGATCCGGTCCATCCGGGTCACCGTGTCGCCGAGGCTCCGCACGTACGCCGTCAGCTCGGCCGGACCGCCGAGATCGCGGAGCAGCAGATTGCCCGCGGTGCCGTCGCTGTAGCGGACCGCGGCGTCACACAGTTCCCGGATCGTCATCCCGGTGGCCACGGAGCGCCTGGTGAAGGCCGAGCTCGCCATGAGGTCGGCTTCGGTGTAGGTGACGCGGGTGTCCAGATGCGACAGCGGGTTGCGGTGCAGGACGGCCGCCGCCGCCAGTGCCTTGAACGTCGAGCAGAACGCGAACCGCTCGTCGGCTCGGTGGGCGATGGTGGCGCCGCTGCCCGTGGCAAGGGCGTACACCCCGAGACGTGCGTCGAACTTTCGTTCCAGCTCGAGCAGTTGACCGTAGGTCACGGCAGGAGCGGGCGTGCCCGATGGGGCGGTGGGGCGAGATGACGGCAGGGTTGTCGCCGGCGCGCCCTGCGCACATCCGGCCAGCGGTAGCAGTGCTACGAAGCCGAGGAAGGCACGGCGGGAAACCTGTGATCGCGTCATGGCAAGGGAGCTTCGTATCCGACCGTGGATGCCGTCCAAGACAGAAAGGCGAGAACCAATGCTGATCCGGCATACACTCGCCGACCGTGGATCTTGTCGGGGCGTGCAAAGCGTTCGTCGCCGTCAGCGGCTACAACAGCTTCACGGTCGGGGCGTCCGCGGCGCGGATCCCGCAGTCCGTCGCGAGCCGGCGCGTTGCCGCGCTCGAGAAGCACCTCGGGGCCCGGCTGTTCACCAGGTCCTCGCGGACCGTCGTGCTGACTGCGTTCGGCCGGGAGATGCTGCGGCCGGCCCGCCGCCTGGTCGAACTGGCGGAGACGATGGAGCACGACGCGGAACGCGCCAGGTTGCGGCCCTTCCGGTTGGCCGTACCCGCGATCTGCATGCCACGCCTGCTGGCCGGGCTCGTCGCCGAGGCGCGACGGCACGACCTGAACCTCGACCTGTACCCGGCCGAGCCCGTCGAGCGCGCGGAGCTCGTCCGCACCCTCGAGGTACGGGCAGCGCTCGTCGCGGTGCCGGCCGACGAAGGCGTCTGGCGGGTGCCGTTGGGGCTCGCCGGCCATGCCGACCCGGGGGACGCCACGGCGATCTACATCGAGACGCTGCGGGCCGGCCGCGCCGAACGGGGCACGCGCCGGCGGCGGGTCTGGCTCCAACCGGAGGACGACGTGCCCCACGTACGTGACCGCGTCACCCGCCTGCGGGACTCCGTCGGGCTGCAACCCGCGCAGGTGGTCGTCACGGACTCGCTCGTCGCCGCAACGGCCGAGGTGCTCGGCTCCACCGACGTCCTGCTCTGCTCCCGGAGCCAGGCGGACGAACTCGGCCTGTACTGGCGGCCCGTCGGCGAGATGCCGCTGGCCCGCGGCTACGACGTCGCGGCCGGGCTACGCGACGAGGTCCAGCAGATCCGTGCCCTGCCCGTGCTCGCACGCTGCCTCGGCGCGTAGCGATGGGGATGACCACGGTCCTGCGGGAGACCCGGGAAGCGCTCGACGACGGCGGGCTGCGCGGGTCGTTCCTCGTCCGCGACCTCGACACCGGCGACGAGATCGGACTCGACGCCGAGGTGGTGTATCCGGTCGCGTCGCTGGTCAAGGTGCCGCTCGCGGTCGCGACGCTCGAGCGCGTCGCCCGGCACGAGCTCGACGCGGCCACACCCATCGAGGTTCGGCCGGGCCGGATGACGGTGCCGGGACCAACCGGGCTGGCCAGGTTCCGCCACCCGGCCACCATCGCACTGGACGACCTGCTCTACCTCGCGATGGCGATCAGCGACAGCACCGCGGCCGACGCCCTGTTCGCACTCACCCCACCTGCGGCGGTCACCGCGGAGCTGCGCCGGCTCGGCCACGACGGCATCGTGGTCCGCCACCTCATGCGAGATCTCACCGACACCCCGGCCGAGCGGTTCACCCCGGCGGAAGGGCACCTCGCCCACTCACTGGCCATCGCCGGCACGACGGCGGGCCGCGGCCACCCGGTGCCCCAGCTCGACATCAGCCTCGCCAACTCCGGGTCCGCCCGGTCCTTCGTGGACCTGCTCGCCGGACTGTGGCGACCGACGACCATCCAAGCCCCGGTCGCCACGCGGGTCCGCGAGCTGATGAGCTACAACATGGTGCGACAACGGCTGGCCCCCGACTTCAGCTCCGACGCGTCCCGATGGTCGTCGAAGACCGGAACCCTGCTGAACCTGCGGCACGAGGTCGGGGTCGTGGAGCACGCCGACGGCCAGACGTTCGCCATCGCGGCCCTTACCGAGTCGCGAGTACCGGCGGTCCTGCAACCCGGGGCAGAGGCGTTGATGGCACACGTCGCCAGAACCCTCCGCGACCAACTCCGGATGTAGTGAGCGATCCGGGGCGAACGGAAGAGAATATTCGCCAATTCACGACACCATTCGATCCCCGTCGCGGCACGGTGGAGCATCCACGTCGAAGAAGCTACCCTCCATCCAGCGGAAGAAGATCATGGGATTACCGGAGCAGCGTTCACAATCTCTTTAAATGGGGCGATCCGCACTTCGGAAGGAATCACGATGGGTCCGGTTTCGTCCGACCGCCGGCATGCCGTGGTCATCGGTGCGTCGATCGGCGGCCTGTGTGCAGCGGGAGTGCTCAGCGAGAGTTTCGACCGCGTGACGGTCCTCGACCGGGACGAGTTGCCCGAGGAGCCGGCCGCGCGGCGCGGCGTACCGCAGAGCCGACAGCTGCATGCTTTGCTCGCCAGAGGCCGGGCGGTGTTGGAGGACCTATTTCCCGGCACGAACGAGCGTCTGATCGCGTCCGGCGCATTGGAGATGGACCTCCAGTCGGATCTCCATTGGTATCTCGACGGCCGCCTGCTTCGTCCGGAACCGTCCGGCTTGATCGGGCTGGCGGTGAGCCGCCCCGTCGTGGAGGCCGTCATCCGCTCCCAGGTTGCCGACATGGCCGAGGTGACGATCATGGACGGCTGCGACGTGACAGGCCTGACGAGCTCGTCCGACAGGGGCCGGATCAGCGGAGTGCGGATCCGGACTCGCGCCGATGGGCGGAACTCTTCGGTACTGGATGCCGACCTCGTCGTGGACGCCGCCGGCCGGGGTGCTCACACGTCAGCGTGGCTTCAGGAGCTGGGCTATCAGCCGGCGCCGGAGGAGTCGGTTCGTATCGAGCTTGCCTACCTGTCACGTTTCTACCGGCGTGAGGCCCACCACCTCGGCGGGCGCATCGGTACGGCGATTGCTCCCTATCCCGGGCAGAACCGAAGCGGGTTCGTCAACGCGCAGGAGGGTGACCGGTTCATGGTCACCCTGAGCAGCTGCGGAGGTGGGGAGTTGCCCACTCGGGACGCAGCGATGGCCGAGTACGCCGACAGCCTCGTTGCTCCGGACGTCGCCGAGATCATTCGCACGGCTACCCCGCTGACCGAGCCGGTCCTGATGCGCTACCCCGCAAGTGTCCGACGGCGCTACGAATTGCTGGATCGGTTCCCGGAGGGCTATCTCGTCATCGCCGACGCTCTCTGCAGCTTCAACCCGATCTACGGCCAGGGCATGACGGTGGCCGCACTGGAGGCGCGCCTGCTGCAACGCCTGCTGCAGGAGGATCACGACGATCTCTCCCGACGGTTCTTCACGGCAGTCTCAGAGTTGCTCGACACTCCCTGGAGCCTGATCATGAGCGGCGATCTGCGCTTCCCGTTCGTCGAAGGTGAGCGAAGCGAAGGCCTGCTGGCAATGGGCGAGTACCTCGACCGGTACCGGGCGGCCGCAACGCACGACGCCACGCTCGCGACTGCGCTGATCCGAGTGATGAACATGGTCGACGAACCTGCCCGCCTGATGGCTCCCGATCTGGAAGCAAGGGTGCGCGACGCGGCAAGGGCGGTTCCGGCGTCCGACGTCTAGCGCGCCGGCTGCGCGGGACTCGACGGCAACTGCCGGCTGTCGTCCTGGCGGTACGCGATCAGGGCGACGTGCACGCTGGTCCGCTCTTCGGAGTCGGACAGGTTCGACTGCAGCAGCCGCTCGAGCGAGCGGACGCGGGCATACGCGGCTGTGCGGCCGAGATGGACTCTTCGCGCAAAAGGAACCATCACCCCGTTCTCCTGCAGATATGCCTCCAGGAGGTGGAGGGTCTCCTCCCGCTTGTCACTTCGGAGTGCCAGGACCGGCCCGAGGCGGCTCTCGATGAACGAGTGCAGCCGCGAGTCGTCGCGGATCTGCCAGAGCAGGCTGCGGATTCCGAGATCGCGTGCGCGGACGACACCAGGCCGCGTCGTGCCCGGCACGGCGGGAGCAACCGTGGCGACATGCTCGGCCTCGGTCAGCGACATCGGGAGATCACGCCAACTCTGTGCGGGCTGTCCGGCCGCAAGTGCCGCCACCAGGCCATCACCGAGCTTCTCCACCAGCCGTTCCGGAAGGCGCTGTGCGGATTCCGGTAACGGGCAGTCGAACAACACGGCGACCATCTGCGGCCGAACCCTGCCGACCAGGGCGGATCGCTGGACCGCCTTCGCCGCTTTCGTCACCCCGTCGACCAGATCGCGGTCGGGGTCGTCGTCCGCTCCGGGGCCGCGGGCCATCACGACGGCGATCGGGCCGCTCGTGGCGAACCCCAGCGCCCGAGCGCGCGCTCGGACGACGACGGGGTCGGCGGCGTGCCCACTCAGCACGTCCTGGATCAGCTTGGCAGCGGCGGCGCCCTCCGTTCCCTCGGCCGTGTTCGCGACCAGATGTGTGATGGTCACCGCCTCAGCTGCCCGTTCGAGCACGAACCGCACGTCATCGAAGTGGGCCCGGCCGATCCGCGTCGGCACGACCAGCCGGCCCCAACGCCGCCGGCGCGGGCCGACCGGCGTACTGATCCACTGTTCGGGGCCGCCGTAGGTCGTCTCCGGGCCGACGGGAACCTGACGGGAGCGCGAGGACCAATCGCGCAGGATGTCCTCGGCCGGAACGTCCCCGTCGAAGGCGATGACCCGGTGCGCGAGGTCCTCCAGGACGACCGGTCGCGAGATCAGGTCCACACAACGCCCGAGGATCTCCTCGGCCGACGCTCCTTCGACCCCGAGCGTGCCGAGGGCGCGGTGGGCGCGGTGAGAGAAGCTGAGCCGCTCGAACTGTGCGTTCACGACCTGGGCGTGCACCGTCTCCGTGATCTCGACGAACCGCACCGGGGCGTGCAGCTCGATCACGGGGAACCCGTGTGCGCGGGCGGCCTGGACGAGGGCGTCGGGGAGGCGTTCGACGTGCCGCCCGAGCTCGACCGCCAAACCGGCGGCACCGCTGTCGCGCAGCGAGTCGACGTAGGCGGCGAGGTCGGTGCCCGGCTCGGCCAGAACGATGCCGATCGACAGGATGAGCTCCCCGCCGCTGAGCGTCCCGGCAACGTTGGCGAGCTCGCTGACATGCACCCACCGCACCTCGGTGTCGAGCGCGTCGGAACCGGACCGGACCTTCGGGATCCCTCGCGCGACAGCCGGCAATTCGAGGACGTCCCTCAATGTGAGCGGCACCGGGCCACGGTAGCTCCGGCAGGCAATCTGTTCGTCGAGAACCGCGGTTGCGAACACTCTGCCGGTCGTCGCGCCGCAATGCGGATCACAGGATGAGCGGGCCAACAACTCCCAACGGAGAGGCCTGACATGCTGGTCGGAGTCCCGCGAGAGATCAAGAACCGCGAATTCCGCGTCGCGCTCACCCCGAGTGGCGTCGCCGAGCTCGTCTCAGCAGGCCACGAGGTCATCGTCGAGCATGCGGCCGGACTCGGCGCGCGCATGCCCGACTCCGATTACCTCGCGGCCGGCGCGAAGATCGTCGACGCTGCGGTCGAGGTGTGGGAACGAGCCGACCTCGTTCTCAAGGTCAAGGAGCCCGTCGCAGCCGAGTACGAGCTCCTGCGTGACGGGCAGACGTTGTTCACGTACCTCCACCTCGCAGCCTCTCAGGAATGCACCGACGCGTTGTTGCGTAAGAACGTCACCGCTATCGCCTACGAGACCGTTTCGGCACCAGACGGGACACTGCCACTGCTCGCCCCCATGAGCGAGGTCGCCGGTCGACTCGCCCCGCAGGTCGGCGCCGAGGCCCAGCGTGCCGGGCAGGGCGGCGGCATGCTGCTGGGCGGCGTGCCCGGTGTCGCGCCGGCCCACGTCGTCGTCATCGGCGGCGGTGTGTCCGGCACTGCGGCGATCGAGATCGCGCTCGGTCTCCGCGCCGAGGTCACGGTGCTCGACCGCAACCTGGCCCGGCTGCGGGAGCTCGACCGGGTCTTCGGCGGCCGAGTGCGGACGATCGCCTCGGGCGCCCTCGAGATCGAGCGCGCCGTGCTCGACGCCGATCTGGTCATCGGAGCCGTTCTGGTCGCCGGAGCCAAGGCTCCGAAGCTGGTCAGCAACACGCTCGTCAGCCTCATGAAGGCCGGTGCCGTGCTGGTCGACATCGCCATCGATCAGGGCGGGTGCTTCGAGGACTCGCGGCCGACGACGCATGAGGACCCGACCTACCAGGTGCACGACACCGTCTTCTACTGCGTCGCCAACATGCCGGGCTCGGTGCCGCGCACCTCGACCCTGGCGTTGACCAACGCGACCCTGCCGTACGTGCTGGCGCTGGCCAACGCGGGCTGGCAGGACGCGTTGCGCCGCGACGCGCATCTGGCCAACGGCCTGAACACCTGGCGTGGGCACGTCACGCACGGTCCGGTGGCGCAGGCCCACGGGATGGCGTGGGTCGGCATGGACGAAGTACTCGGCTGACAAGCCAGGAAAGCGGACGCAATCGACCCTCACATGGAGGTGAAAATGACCATGACGGAGCCGTCGCCCGCCGGCACCGCGACATGGATGTCGGAGATCGCGGCGCGACATCTGTGGATGCACTTCACGCACATGGGCAAGCACCCCGCACAGCCGGTTCCGGTGATCACCCGCGGCAACGGCGTGAACATCTACGACGAGAACGGCCGGCGCATCCTCGACGGCATCTCCGGCCTGTTCGTCGTCCAGGCCGGCCACGGCCGTCGCGAGCTCGCCCGGGTCGCGAGCAGCCAGGCCGAGACCCTCGCCTTCTTCCCGGTGTGGGGCTTCGCGACGCCACCGGCGGCGGAGCTGGCCGAACGGCTGGCGACGCTGGCCCCGGCCGACCTGAACCGGGTGTTCTTCACCACCGGCGGCGGTGAGGCGGTCGAATCGGCGTGGAAGGCCGCCAAGCAGTATTTCACGTTGATCGGCAAGCCGGCGAAGCACAAGGTCATCAGCCGGGCCACGGCCTATCACGGCGCGCCGCAGGGGGCGCTGGCGATCACCGGGATCCCGAAGATGAAGCAGGATTTCGAGCCGCTGACGCCGGGCGCATTCCGCGCACCCAACACCAACGCCTATCGCAACCCGCAGTTCGACGGCGACCCGGAGGCGTTCGGGCGCTGGGCCGCGGACCGCATCGAGGAGGCGATCCTGTTCGAAGGCCCGGAGGCCGTCGCCGCGGTGTTCGTCGAGCCGGTGCAGAACTCCGGTGGCTGCTTCACGCCGCCGCCCGGCTACTTCGCCCGGGTCCGCGAGATCTGCGACCGGCACGACGTGCTTCTGGTGTCCGACGAGGTCATCTGCAGCTTCGGACGGCACGGCACGACCTTCGCCTGCGAGAAGTTCGGATACCTGCCCGACATCATCACCTGTGCGAAGGGGATGACGTCCGGCTACAGCCCGATCGGGGCGATGATCGCGAGTGAGCGGGTCATGGAGCCGTTCTTGAGGCCGTCGGTGAGCTTCCTGCACGGCTCCACCTTCGGCGGCCACCCCGTGTCGGCGGCGGTCGCCCTCGCGAACCTGGATCTGATGCAACGCGAGCGGCTCAACGAGCGGGTCCTACAGCACGAGCAGGCCTTCGGCGACACCATGAGGAAGCTGCTCGACCTCCCGATCGTCGGCGACGTCCGGGGCGACGGGTACTTCTGGGCGGTCGAGCTCGTCAAGGACAAGGCGACGCGCGAGACGTTCGACGCCGACGAACGGGAGCGTCTGGTACGTGGCTTCCTCCCGACAGCCCTGCTGGACAACGGCCTGTACTGCCGGGCCGATGACCGAGGAGACGTCGTCGTCCAGGTCGCGCCACCGCTGATCTGCGGTCAGCCCGAGTTCGACGAGATCGAACAGATACTCCGGCAGACGTTCATCGACGCCGCAGAGATCGTCTGACGAGCAGACCCGACCTTCGACCGCTGAAGCTCGCGGGATCGCCACGGCGTCCAACCGCCGGCAGTTGTGGAGCAGACCCGTCGTAGGCATGGGCTGCATCGTCGCGAGCATCGGATGTCCGCGGTGGTCCGCACTGCGTGGAGAACCCGAGCCTGGTGATTCCGATCAAGACACGACCAGCCGTGACGAATTGGGCTCGGCCATCGTCACACAAATGGAGGGTTTCACCGTGACCGACATCTCTGCCGGACGCGTGAGCGCGCCTGCGTCCAGTTTGCGACGCGCGGTTGGCCCGCTCGCGTTGATGCTTGTTTCATTGGGCTCGATTATCGGATCGGGGTGGTTGTTGGGGGAGTTGACCGCGTCGAGCGCAGCCGGCGGGGCGTCGGTGTTGTCGTGGGTGTTGGCGGGCGCGGTCATGGTGCTGCTCGCCTTGGTGCATGCCGAACTGGCGGCGACATATCCGTTCACGGGGGGCACGGCGCGCTATCCGCGGATCGCGTTCGGGGCACTGGCCGGATTCACCGCCGGGTGGGTGGGCTGGTTGGCGACGGCCACAACGTCGCCGATCGAGGTGGAAGCGGCGCTGTCGTATCTCGGCCATCTCTGGCCCGGGTTGGTGAACGCCTCGGGAGAGTTGACCGGACAAGGCCTGGTGATCGCGGTGGTGTTGATGGCGGTGTTCACGGTGGTGAACGTCCTGGGTGTGCGGTGGTTGGCCGAGTCCAACCGGGTCGTCATGCTGTGGAAGATCGCGGTGCCGGTGGCGACGGTGATCGTGCTTCTGGTGGTGTCGTTCCACCCTAGCAACTTCACCGCAGGCGGGTTCGCACCGTTCGGCGCGCACGGCGTGTTCGCGGCGCTGCCGTTGGGGGTGATCTTCGCGTTGACGGGCTTCGAGCAGGCCGTGCAGTTGGGCGGTGAGTCGCGCAATCCCCAGCGGGACCTGCCACGGGCGGTGATCGGCGCGGTGTTGATCGGCACGGTGATCTACCTCGGGCTGGAGATCGCGTTCATCGGTTCGTTGAACCCGGCGAACCTCCTCGGCGGCTGGGCGGCACCGGTGGGCAAGGGCGACTTCGGCCCGTACGCCACGATCGCCACCACGCTGGGTCTGGGCTGGCTCACGGTGATCCTCTACACCGATGCGTTCCTCTCCCCGTCCGGCGCCGGACTTGTCTACGTCGGTACCTCGGCCCGGCTGTCCTACGCGATGGGCTACTCCGGGCAGGTGCCCCGCTCGGTGGCCCGGATCAGCAAACGTGGGGTGCCGTGGGTGTCGCTGCTGATCTCATTCGTGGTGGGCATCATCTGCTTCCTGCCCTTCCCCAGTTGGCAGGGCTTCGTCGGCCTGGTCACCTCCGCTGTGGTGTTGATGTACGGCTTCGCCCCGGTCACCCTGATGGCACTGCGCCGTAGCGACCCGGACCGCGAGCGGCCCTACCGGCTCAAAGGCGCCGCCGTGATCGCGCCACTGGCGTTCGTCGCCGCCAGCGAGATCATCTACTGGACGGCCTGGCCCACAGTGGAGAAGTTGCTGATCCTCGTGGCCGCAGGGCTGGTGATCTTCGGGCTGTACCACGCCTTCGGCCCCCACACCGACCGCCGACAGCCGCTGGACGCGCGCTCGATGCTGTGGATCCTGCCCTGGTTCATCGGCCTGGGCATGATCTCCTACCTGGGCCAGTACGGCGGCATCGGCCTCATCCCGCCGTGGGTCGACCTGGGCGTGGTCGCCGTGTTCGCCCTCGCCGTGTTCCACGTCGGCGAACGGCTCGCCCTGCCGCCGCAGCGGGTGGCCGAACAGCTCCTCATCGAGGCAACCGAAGCCGCCGCGGAGACGGCAACCCGGTAGGCCGACGCGGCGGCCGCTGCACGAGCGCCGGCACCCGTACAAGATCAGGCGCGTCGCTTTCGATCTTGGTGGTCGTCGGTGCGGTACCCTCGGCCACGCACACCGTTCACCCCCGCCATGCGAGCGGGTCCGGCGCCGGAGCACCGTCCAGCTCCGCTCGCGCGGCGACCCGTATGGCCTGCGCCTCTGCGCGGTGGGTGCAACAGGCGTCGGCTGCCGATCGTTAACCTGTCCCGCGGCGTCGATCTCCAGCACATCCGTGGGCCCGGGCCGCGTCTCGGATGAGCCGCTTCGGCCCTTGCCACGCAACGCCGAACCGCAGCCTGTGCAGGGCGCACCGCCACCGCGCGTGTGCCGGGCACCAGAAGGAGGAATTAGTGGTCCGACGAGGCCGGCCCCAGACCAGGGCTCGCCGTACAACCCCGCGCGACCGTCGCCGCGTCCGAGGCCGCGGCGACATCAACTCGGTGCTCGCCCGCGCCGTCCAGGAGATCGAAGCAGCCCTCCGGAGTGGCCGGGTCACCCCGGCGACGCGCACGAAGTTCCAGGCCGTCGCGCTGTTGCTGCGCGATGAGCGGGCCCGGGTCCAGGCGGAGAACGGCAGCGACTCGCACCGGGCCGAGCAGCTCAAGCGCCTCGACGGCATCGCGACGATCCTCGCGAAGAGCGCCGTCCGTGATTCCGGGCTCCTGATGCTTCTCGCCGAGGACGCCGTCGTCTCCGACGAGGCCCGGTCGCTCAAGCGGGACCTGCTGAGGACCGCGGGCATCGAGTCGGGCGCCGACGAGCTCCCGTCGGTGGAGCCCCCCGCCGTCACCGAGCACCGGGCGGTGCCGCGGTCGGTCATCTCGCGGCAACTGGCCAACCCCTTCCTCGCCCCCGACGTCTCCGCCGCCCGGCCGAGCGCACCTCGTCCCACCCGGCTGGCCGCGTGGGAGCTGATCGGCCCGCTGCTCAGCTCGTTCGAGCGGGCCGGCAGCACAGCCGCGACGTCCATGGCCCTCCCCGCGCCGACCTCGCGGTACACGCCGCGCGGCCTGGAGCTGATGCCGCACCAGGCTGGGCTGGTCGCCGCGGCCGCGGCCGGTCACCGGACCTTCCTGCTCGCCGACGAGCCGGGGCTCGGCAAGACCGCCCAGGCGCTGCTCGCCGCGGAGGCCTCGAACGCCTACCCGTTGCTCGTCGTCGTGCCGAACGTCGTCAAGACGAACTGGGCGCGCGAGGCCGGGATGTGGACACCCCACCGCTCGGCCACCGTGATCCACGGCAACGGTGACTCGATCGACGGATTTGCCGACATCGTCGTGGTCAACTACGAGGTGCTCGACCGCCACGTCGGGTGGCTCGGCGACTTCGGCCTGCGCGGCATGGTCGTCGACGAGGCCCACTTCATCAAGAACAAGTCCTCCCAGCGCTCGCGGCACGTCCTGGCGCTCTCCGACCGCATCCGGTCCTTCACCGCGCGACCCCTGCTGATGGCCCTCACCGGCACCCCGCTGATCAACGACATCGAGGATTTCCGGGCGATCTGGCAGTTCCTCGGCTGGATCGACGAGACGAAGCCGCGCGCCACGCTGATGAACGCACTCGACGACACCGGCCTGACGCCGGCCGACCCGGGGTTCTACGGCGCGGCCCGCCAGGCCGTCGTCGATCTCGGCATCGTCCGTCGCCGCAAGGTCGACGTGGCCGCCGACATCCCCGCGCGGCGCATCGCCGACCTCCCCGTCGAGCTGGACGGGCCGGCGGGTCGATCGATCCGAGCGGCCGAGCGCGAACTCGCTCGCCGGATGGTGGCGCGGTACGAGGACGCACTGGCCGGGCGTCGGTCCGGTGCCGTCGTCCAGGGCATCGACCACGACCTCGTGCGCCAGGTGGCCAGGTGGGAGCAGAAGGACGCGACCACCTCGACGACCGGCGAGAACGTCTTCAGCATGATGCGCCGCATCGGCCGGGCGAAAGCCGGTCTCGCCGCCGACTACGCGGCCCAGCTCGCGCGGAGCGCGGGCAAGGTGGTCTTCTTCGCCAAGCACGTCGACGTGATGGACCTCGCCGAGGAGACGTTCACCGAGCAGGGCGTCCGCTTCTCGTCGATCCGCGGCGACCAGACGCCCGCGTCGCGGCAGCAGAACATCGACGCCTTCGTCCACGACCCCGACGTGGCCATCGCGGTTTGCTCGCTGACCGCAGCCGGCGTGGGCATCAACCTCCAGGTCGCTTCCGACCTCGTGCTCGCCGAGCTCTCCTGGACCTCCGCGGAACAGACCCAGGCCATCGACCGCAGCCACCGCATCGGCCAGGCGCAGCCCGTCACCGCGTGGCGCATCATCGCCGCGCAGACGATCGACGCCCGGATCGCCGAGCTGATCGACAGCAAGGCCGGCCTCGCCGCCCAGGCGCTCGACGGCTCGGAGGAAGAGGTCGGGTCGTCGGCCGACGTGCAGCACGAGGCACTGGTCACGTTGCTGACGGAGGCGCTGTCGGCGGTCCCGACGCCTGCCGAGTGAGAGTGCCGCTTAAAGAGGGCCGTGAGCAGGGCCTACATCATCGGGGTGGCAGCTCGACCTCTCCGCCCGAGCCGTCGCACCGGGGATCGCTCACCGCGTCGAAACGGCCGTCGTCACCGACCTTGATCAGGTTGGCATGGCCGAGCCGCTCGTCGTGCTGGGGAAGCACCTTCGGGACGAATCCTCGATCGATCAACGAGCTCGTGGCTGGGGCGGGCAGGTCGCTCTCCACGTAGACCGTCGTGTTCGTGTCCTCGGGGCCCTGCATCCCGACGATCCATCGGGGCGCGTCGACCGCGGCGGCCGGCGAGTCCCCCGCCATGGAACGCAGGAGCAGCTGGGCGTGGATCTGCGGGTGCCCGTGCCCACCCTTGGTGGAGCTGATCCACCTGATGTCCTCACCCTCGGTGACCATGACGGGCATGAGGGTGTGGCGCGGCCGCTTGCCGGGAGCCACGACGTTGGGCGAGAGCGGATCCAGGGAGAAGGACCGACCCCGGTTCTGCATGAGAATGCCGGTCGTCGACTCCAGCACCCCGGACCCGAACGCGTCGTAGACGCTCTGCAGCAGCGAGACCGCGTACCCATCCGTGTCGATCGTGGAGATGCCGACGGTGTCGCCTCCGACGCGCGCCCCCTCCGACGGCCGATGAGTCGCGGCCGGATCACGATCGATCAGCGCACCGGCATCCACCGTGGCGAATCTCGGGTCGGCCAGCAGGAGATCACGAACCGCGTTGGCGTGCTCGAAGATCTCGGCGAGCGCGCCGGCCTGCTCGCCGAGGACGTCCTGCGGGTCGCCGATCTGCTGAAGCCGTTTCAGCGCCCGCAACAGCATGAACCCCTGCGTGTTGGGTGGGCTGGTGATGACCTCGTACTGGCGGAAGGGCGCCGCGAGGGGTGCCACCAGCTCGGGTCGGAAGCCGTCGAGATCATCGACGGTCATCACGCAGCCCTGTTGCGCGAGGCCGTCGATCAGGCGCCGGCCCACGCCCCCGCCGTAGAGCGCTTCCGGGCCCTCGGCCTGCAGTTCCACCAGCGACTGCGCGAGCGCGGGCTGACGGAAGACGTCACCCTCTCGCAAGGGCGATCCGCCGGGGAGGAACACATCGCGGCAGCCGGGATCCTGTGACAGGACATCGTGCCTCGTGGTGATGGCCGCGGCGAGCGACCGGCCGACCGGGGCACCGTCGGACGCCAGGTGGACGGCGATATCGAAGTGTGCCGACCACGGCAGCCGGGCCCCGAAGGATCGGAGCGCCTCCCAGCCACGAACCGCCCCCGGCACGGTGACCGTGTCGATGCCGCGGAACGGGATGGCCGCACCGTGAACCGCCCGCAACCGCTCCGCCGACTGGGCCGCCGGCGCCCAGCCCGTCGCGTTCACACAGTGGATCGCCCCGCCGGGAGTGCGCACGAGCGCCACCGCGTCGCCACCCAGCGCCGTCTGGTTCGGATAGACCACGTCCAGCACCACGGCCGCGGCAATGGCGGCGTCGATGGCGTTGCCCCCCGCGCGGAAGGCGTCCTCCCCCGCCTCGGTGGCGAGATGGTGCGGGCTTGCGATCGATCCACGTCGGCGTGACGTATCGGTCGGGGCCGTGCGAGGCGTCATGGTTCTACTTCCGATCTCATCGTGAATCACCTGCGCGCGTTCTCAGCATAACGAGAGAAGTGCGAGTTCTTCGAAGTGAGATTCAGTACTATGCGGCACTCGGGAGCCCGTGAACGCATCAGCCATTCCGGCGCATTACGACGGAATCGGACCACACGGCTCGCCGATTCGTCGAAAGGCCGCGCAGCAGAGCCAGGACGGTGTCGCTGACCGGGGTGGAGACGGGCTGGGTGGCACCGACACCACCACCCCACCGACTACGACGCCGACACCCACGACCCGCCCGACCTCGTCGCCACGCGGGAACCGGCAGCAGGCCGGGTGGCGTAGCCCTGACGCGATCGTCCTGCCGCTCAACGGCGTGTGATCACCAATGCGCAGGATAGGGCGACAAGAGCGGTGGCGACGCCTACGCAGAGTGTGACCAGCCGTTGCTCGATCAGGAATGCCCCGAGTAGGGCGCCGCCGAGCATGGCAGCAATGGACAGCCCCCGAATCCCGACCTTGCTGTCCGTGCCGCCGGCTACCCGACCGTCAGCGGCGATGCCGGTGACGGCCATCGTGAGCACGGTAGTGGTGAGATTGGGTACCGCGAGCTTGCGAACCCCGGCGTTCTGCACTCCCATGGCCGTCGCGAGCAGCACGATCAGCCCGTAACGATGGACCGTCGGGTCGGTCGTCGGCAGGAGCGTGACCAGTATTGCGACGAGCAGTAGCACCACCTCGACGCCGGTGAACGCGACGAAAAGCCTGGTCCGTTGGGTGAGGCGATGGCCCAACTGCCCGCCGATGATCGATCCGACCATGAACGCGGCCAGCGCGACGAGCGAGGCGACGACCGAGAAGTTCGCAGCGTCGACCAGAGCGAACGCGATGAACACGATGTTTCCGGTCATGTTGGCCACGAACACCCGGTCCAGTTCGAGGTAGCTCAGCGCGTCGACCATTCCGGTGGCTACCGTGAGCGTGACCAGGGCCGGGATCAATGGATTACCCGGACCGAGTCCGGGGCGAGACGGAGTGGTGTCGGCCATCGGCGCGGTGTCTAGCGTGGTGAGGCCAGGAGCTTGCCGGCCCGTTCGGCGAGGGACCGGCCGCGGCTTCCGGCTTCGGCGATCAGTTCGCGCACGTCGTCCGCACTGAACCTGGTGAATTCTCCGTTTTCCAGAAGAATCTGCCCGTCGACCAGGACGTGTTTGGCGTCAGTGCCACGGGCCGCGTGAACGAAGGTCGACAACGGCCGGTGATTGATGGCGGTGTGCACGCCGGAAATGTCGAACACCGCGATGTCGGCACGAGCCCCCTCCGCGATACAACCGAGCTGATCACCGGCTCCGAGCGCGGCTGCTCCGGCGGCGGTGCCCATGTGCACCACTTGTTCCGGCGTCAGGGCCGAGGGGTCACCATGCACCTGGTTCTGCAGCAGCCGGGTGAGCTTGACCTGTTCCAACATGTCGTTGGTGAGGTCAACCATCGGACCATCGGTACCGAGCGCGACCTTCACCCCGTTGTCGACCATCCGCTTGATCGGGGCGATGCCGCCACCTCGGCTCGCCTCCGAGCTCGGAGTATGAGAGACGGTGCTGCCGGACTCCGCGATGAGGTCGAGATCCTTGCCTTGGGGGTGGATGGTGTGCGCGAGGATCCATCGGTGATCGAGGACTCCGAGTCCCTGCAGAAATTCCAGATCGGTACGGCCCATTTGCAGAACCCAGCGCAGGTAGCCGCGCTCGCGGGAGAGGGTCCCGCCCGCGATGTGTGAGCTGACGAAGGTGTCGAACTCACGGGCCAGCGCGTGGCCGCCCTGGATCATCTTTTCGGTCGACGTCCCTGCGGCGATCCAGTGAGAGGTCGCTTCCAGGACGAAACCGACCCGAACGAGCCCGTTGCCACGGCCGTTCCACCGCTCGTAGGCAGCTCGGGCCCGCTCATACTCCGAAGCAACGTCATTCGGGCGGATCGCTTTGGCGAAGTATTGACGCATGCCGGTCTCCAGCACCGGCTCCAAGATCGCGTCGTCGGCCTCGTCGCCGGTTTCGGAGACGAGGTGGTTGACCGAGGTCGTCGTGCCGGTCCGGATCATGTCAAGGCAGGCCAGTCGGCTGGCAACGCGCAGATCGCCGTTGTTCAGTTCGGACTCGAGGGGAAAGAGGCAATCCTGCACCCAGTCCTCGAGAACCATCCCATCGCCGAGGCCTTTGCCGAGGAGATACCAGTCGTGCTGATGCGTGTTGATCATTCCGGGCACGACGAGGCACCCGGTGGCGTCGAGAGTCTTGTCGACGTGAGCAACCGCGATCTCACCCCGCGGCGCGAGCGTCTCGATGGACGGCCCGTCGATCAGTAGGTCTCCTCCGTCGAGCAGTTCCGGTTTGCCTTCTGCCAAGATTCGACCACCACTCACGAGGATCTTCACGCGTACCTCCCATAATTTGGGTTGAATGCCTGGGCGTGCGAGCACCGGACCAGGAGCAGGGGTGGATATGTGTTGCGAATGCGCTGGAGAAAAAGCGCATCGCGAACGGTGGCGGACGCCGACGATGATCGTGACGTGCCGTATCGGTGCCGGCGACCACACACGGACCCAATGCTGATGTCGCAGAATACTGCCCGCCAATAACCCCTGAGAGGCATTTGGCCGAGGCACTTGTGCGACGACGTTGCTCGACCACGTGCCCAGTGCGCTCGCTTCCAACTCCATCCGAACCTCCGGCTTCGTCCCAGTGGGCACTGCCGGCGATACCACGAGGACCACCCAGGGCGATCTCCATACCGTTGCTATGCTCAGACTCGTTCGAGTGGCTCGCCGCGAAGATGCGTTGTTTCTGATTGCTCTGTTTTGTCGAGCCGCACCTGCCTTCGTCCTGCGGAGCGTCCACGGACCGACATGCACCTGACTGCCGCGGTCGAGCGAGCCGCCGGAACCGCAGATCAGTGACGTGACGAAGGCGGGCGCCCGCTCCCGCCCGTTGACTGACAGCGTGAAGGAGTCGTCGTGCTGGAATCGGAACAGACCAGGCACGCGCACAGCTTCGCCCGGTACTCCGATCTCTCCGAGAGCGCGTTCGTGGTGTTCGGCACCGGCGCCGGCGTGGGCCAGAGCGTCGTCCGCGGGCTCGCCGTGAACGACGTCCGGGTGGTGTGTGTGGATCTCAGCCAGGAAGCGGCCGAACAGGCCGCCTCGCTCGCCGGCAGCGACATCGCGATCCGAGCGGACTTGCGGGAACCGGATGCCGTCCGGACGGTGCTTCACCGCGCCACCCGGGAAGTCGGACCGCTGCGTGGTGTCGTCGACGTCGTCGGGATGCTCCGCCCCGGGACGATCGCCGACACCGACGACGCCACCTGGCGATGGCACTTCGACGTGGTGTTCGAACACGCGCGGCGCCTGGCTCGCGAGGCGGCCCACCTGCTCGGCCATGGCGGCTGCCTGACCTATGTGGCTTCGGCTGCCGGTATGGCGGGCGTGCGCAACAACGCCGCCTACGCCGCCGCCAAAGCGGCTCAGATCTCGTTGATTCGCAGCGCCGCAGCGGAATTCGGACCTGCGGGCGTGCGCGTCAACGGAGTGGCGCCCGGGATGATCGCCAACCAGCGCATGCTCGAGTTCCTCGCCGACGTCGACGGACTGACGAAGGCCAGTGCGGTGATCCCGATGGGTCGCCTCGTCGAGCCCGATGAGGTCGCGGACGCGGTGCTCTACCTCAGCAGTGCCGCTGCCTCGATCGTGACGGGCCAAGTCCTCGTGCTCGACGGCGGCGTCCAGCACATGGCCCTACCCGGATCTTTGACGCACGTTCGGTCTCCGCGCCGCGCCGAAGCGGACGTTCCCCGACTCGGTCAGGGCGGATCGTTCTCCAGGTTGACAGGCTGGGCAGCTACACCAGGTGGAATACCTGATCCCGGCTCTCATCGATCTGGATTCCACGCCCACGATCCGGCCGCTGTGCATCGTAATCGTGGATCCACACGAGATGATCGTCGGCCTCGCGCAGCGCGGTGTTGCGGGTGGTGGCGGCGGGGCCGTCGGGCAGGTGCAGGATCGAGGGCTTGTCGAGTGAGCTGCGTTGGATGAGGTCGGCGCGGGCGCGGCGGGCGTGCTGGTAGCGCTCGATCGCCACCGCGTACTCACCAGGCGGGGTGTCGGCGAGCGCGTCGGCGAGGACGATGGCGTCCTCGATGGTCTGGTTGGCGCCCTGGCCGTGGTAGGGCAGCATCGTGTGTGCGGCATCGCCGATCAGCACAGCGCGACCGCGGGCCCACGTGCTCAGCGGGGGCTGGGTGAACAGCGCCCACCGGTCACCCTGCTCGGTGGCTGTCAGTAGCTGCAGCAGGCCGGCTGACCAGCCCGCGAAGTGCTCGGCCAGCTCCCCTGGAGCGGCCGGAAGGGTGCCGCCCTGGGCAGGCCAGTCGCCCGGCCCGTCGACCACCGCCAGGTAGTTGACCATTCCGCGCGTCGGGTAGTGCAGCACGCTTTTGCCCGGGCCCATCCAGGCCTGCAGGGCGTGCGGGTCGGGCAGGTCCGGCACCGCGCTCATGGGGACGAGGCCGCGGAACCCACTGACACCGGAGTAGCGCGGCCCGGCCTCGTCGGTGATGGAGCCGCGGACCACCGAATGCAGCCCGTCCGCGCCCACGACCAGGTCGGCGTCGTGGTGCCTGCCGTCAGTGAACTCCACACGGATCCCGTCCGGGCTCTCGACCAGGTGCCGCACCCCCCGGCCCAGGTGCAGGTGCTCCCCGCCGACGGCGCGGCTCAGGATCTGTTGCAAGGCGGCGCGGCGCATGCACAGAAACCCGGCGCCGAACCGGACCCGGTACTGCGCCCCGATCGGCCGCGCGGCGATCCGCTCGCCGGTGCGCCAGTCCCGGTAGATCACCTCGGTCGGCTCCACCGACACCCGCTCCAGCTCGTCGCCCAGCCCGAGCCGGGCCAGCAACCGCACGGAGTTCGCGGTCAGCGAGATCGCTGCACCCACCTCGGCCAGAACCGCCGTCCGCTCGAACACCTCAGCGACGATGCCGTGCCGGCGCAACGCCACGGCAAGGGTCAGTCCGCCTGTTCCCCCACCCACGACCGCGACCCGGAGCTTGCTCAGATCATTGCGTCCATTTTCCGTACGCATCGAATTTCGAGGCGCCGAGTCGAGAACCGAGGTTCGATCCAGCTTCTGCTTCCGCAGCCGATCCTCTCGGCCGTGGGCGGGGTCCAGGCGCGCGTTGCCGTTCTGCTCAGCTTCCATGTACCGAGGGTGCATTTCGACTCACCGGGCAGCAATGAGCGCTACACCTACCAGCGCCACTGGTAACGGCCGCTTGTGAGAACAACATTCTTCTCGCCGGAAACCGGAGATACGTCCGACTTCAGCGGGGCCGGCATCACGATCGCCGCACGGATCCACCCCGCGGGTCGCGGTGCGAGCGTCAGTGTACGGGTGCCCCGCCGTCGAAGGTGCCGGTCTCCACTGGCACGAAGTCGCCGCCCCGCACCGTGTAGACGGTGAGCACCTTGTTGGTGGTGTCGCCGAACTGGTCGAACGACACGTGACCGGCGGCGCCCTCGAGATTCGTCTGCTGAATCGCGTGGATCAACTCCTGCCGACGGGAACTGGTGAAATCGCCCCTGCTGACGACCTTCGCCAACGCATCGATCACCACGTTGGCCGAGTCGTAGGACAACGGCCCGTAGACGGTCGCCGGTTCCGTGTAGGCCGCCGCGTACTGATCCAGGAACGACTTCGCGCTGGGCAGGCTCTGCGCCGGGGCGCCGATGCTGGTGGCCAGGTCGCTTTGCCGGCCGCCGAGAGCGATGAACTGCTTGTCGTTGATGGCGTCACCGCCCATCACCGGGATCGACAGCCCGGCATCGGCCAGCTGCTTCGACAACGGCCCGGCCACGGGGAACTCGCCGCCGTAGAACACCGCATCCGGGTTCGCCGAGCGAATCCTGGTGATCACACTGGAGAACTCGGTGTCGTGCTCGCCCACCCTTTCCCGAGCAACCACGTCGGCGCCCAGTTGCTGGGCTTCGGCCACAAAGGTCTGTGTCAACCCGGCTCCGTAGGCCTTGCCGTCGTCGATCACCGCAATCCGCTTCTTGCCCGCTTCCTGCACCAGGTACCGCGCAGCGAACGGACCCTGCAGCAGATCCGTCGTCGCCAACCGGAAGTACGTCGGGAACTGCCGCTTCGGCGCGGCGGCGTCCGGACCCACCGTCAACGCCGGGTTGGTGTTCGCCGGTGACACCTGCGCGATGCCCTCCCGCGCCAGGATCGGAGCAACCGTCTGCGCCGTCGACGAGTTGAGCGTCCCCAAAACCGCAGCGACCTGCGGATTCGACGCGAGCGTCGTGGCCGCCTGAGCCGCCACCTGCGGAACCTCCTGGTCATCCTCCGGCTGGAACACCAGCCGATACCCCGGCACCGCGCAATGCTCGTTCGCCTGCCGGATCGCCAGGTCCGCCGAGTTCCTCATACCCAGCCCGACCGCCGACACGCCACCCGACAGCGGCACGATCATGCCGATGACCAGCGGCCCTTTGCTGGTATCGCACGACGACCCGGCAGCCCCGTCGCTCGACTGGTTCGTACCGCATGCCGCAAGCAGCAGCACACCGGCCAGGGCTGCCGCGGCCCAGATGAACACACGCTCTCGAATCACATTCATTATCTCCTCCTCTCGGACCAGGCCGGCGACCGCACCGAGATTCCGACCACTTCTGCCCGACGATCATCTGCTCGGGGTGCCGGATGGCGCCGCCCGGACAACCGCTGCGCCGCGACCGCGCATCATCGAGGAATCTTGACCGGGGCAGCCGCAACAGCAGAGTCCGCGGTGGTCTCCAACAGCAGCGGTGCGGCACCGATTGCGCCTCGACCACCCTCGACGCGCGGGAGCGGAGACCGGGATCGGTCGAATCGATGACCACGGGATCGGACAGCAACGTCGTGACCCCGGGCAGCGCGATGGCCATTTATCGCATCGTCGTCCGAAGCTCGATGCAACAGTTCGTTGTGGTCAATGAGAATATCTCAGCTTTTCGACGAGCGGAAGGTTGGCGGCGATGTGCGCCTATTGCTCTCAACACCCTCGCTCGCGCTAATGACTAGTGGTCGGCCCCGCGACGTCGAGCCGCCTGGCGAGGGGGTGAACCGAGAGTCTGCACGGCGTCAATGCCGCCGACACGCGTTGATCGAGAGCACGGAAGGTTCGAGGACGGCCACATCGCCGGCGCCGAGCAGGGTCAGCGTGGTCAGCATCTCCGCACGGAGCAACTGATGCACCTGGCGTACGCCGGACTCACCGTCGGCGGCCAGCCCGTAGGCGACGAGTCGCCCGAGCACCACCACGTCGGCGCCCAGCGCGAGAGCGATCACGATGTCGCTACCCCGCCGGATACCGCTGTCGAACGCGACCGGCACCCGTCCCGCGACGGCAGAAACCACCTCGGGCAACTGGTTGAGTGCCGCAGGTACGCCGTCGAGCTGACGGCCACCATGATTGGAGACGAGCACCGCATCGGCCCCGGCCTCGAGCGCAGCACACGCATCAGCTCCGGTGAGCACTCCCTTTGCGATCCACGGCAGGGGCGTCTTGTCCATCAGCTCCCCGAGCTGCCCCCAGCCCCACCCCGCCGTGGATCGATAGAACAGCTGTTTGAAGATGGTCTCCGAAGCGGCTGAACCGTCAGCCGGGTAGTTACCAGAGGCTGCGCGGAAATTACGGTCGAATCGGTTCATGAGGTCGCGTTCGCGCCGCCCGGCGATCGGGAAGTCAACGGTGACACAGATTGCCTGGTATCCGGCGTTCTCGATTCGATGCAGCATCCCGACGAAATGCTCGGCGGAACCCATCGGGTGGATCTGCGCGATACGGGCCGCGTCGGGCGCAGCCTCGGCAACGACCTCGAACGAGTAGGTTCCCGCCTCCGGCACGATACTCGCGACGCCCTCAGCGGCATTCGCTCGTGCCACCGCACACTGCCCCCGAGGATGGAACAAACCGTCGGCGCCGAACGGCGCAGTGAGAACGGGAATTGCGAGCGGTATGCCGAGAAAGCTGGTTGCCAGCTCGGGCTTTCCGTAGCCGGTCATCACCCGCGGGACGAAGTTCCAATTACGGAAGGCCGTTCGGTTGTCCCGCAGGGTCCGCTCCTCACCCGCGCCGCCCTCCAGAAAATCCAGGATGTCCGTCGGCAGTACGCCGCGTGCGACCCCTATGATCTCGGTCAAGGTCGCAAAGGAGTCCAGGTCCTCCTCCCGGAGCGGCAAGCGCGCGGCGGTAGAGGTCGAGTTGATCATGCCTACCTTCACTTTCCCAATATCCTGATTTCGCGAGGCCGGGAGCTCGACGGCGCCGGCGATCTCGGCAAAATTCGTGAAGCGCCTATCGAAACCCGATGGCGACGAATCCTGCGGCGCCGCCGTTTCACCGGGACGCGGCGGCCGGCCGGCTCCGCGGACGAGGCCGGCGGTAAGCCACAGACCGTCTCGTCATACGGCGATGTTAAGACCGGTCCGCTGACAGGGACGTACGATTCTGAGGTGAAGAACAAGCCGACGTACAGCATCGACTCCGTCGATCATGCACTGCGGCTGGCAGGCCTGTTACAGCAGGAAGGCCCGCTCCGAGTCGCGGACGCGGCCGAGCGGCTCGGAGTAGCGCGCTCCACCGCACACCGGCTGCTTGCGATGCTCGTCTACCGGGACTTCGCCGAGCAGAATGCCGATCGGCGCTACGTCGCCGGTTCCGTTCTGCGTCATCTACCCGGCGTCGAACCGATTGCCCAGCTGCGCTCCATCGCACTCCCCCATCTGCAGCGACTCGTCGACCAGACGGGCGAGACGGCGAACCTGATGGTGCTTCTCGGCAAATATGTGCGATTCGTCGCAACAATCGAATGCAGCCACATTCTGCGGGTGGGCGACCGCGAGGGCCGCATGGTCCCGGCATACCTCGCGTCCGGCGGGCCCGCGCTCCTTGCCAGGCGCAGCGATGCGGAGATCGACGCGCTGTACGCCGACGATCGCGAGATCGACCTCGCCGCGCTGCGACGGACCCTGCGCCAGACCCGGAAACAGGGATTCTCCATCAACGACCAGGCCACCGAGGCCGGCATGACCGCGATAGGACACGCGATCAACGGGCCATCGCGGCCCGCCATCGCCGCGCTGTCGCTCGCGATGCCGACCGTTCGCTATGCGCGGCCCCGGCTCCCGGAGTGGGTGGCGGCCCTGCGCGGGACAGTGCGCAAGATCGAACAGGACCTCGACACCACCGACGGGTGGGGGCACCCCACGACCCCCACCCAGGCGTGACCGAGCTGACGGAACATGACCTCTTGCCCGAACCTGCCCAGGCAGCCGGCAGCTCCAGCCGGCCGAGCACTGGTGCACCCCGTAATCGAACGCCACGCGCGATGGCTCGCGGCTGCGGTGGAAGTCGCCATCAGCCCCGCAGCGCGGGTATGACCTCGTTCTGCATCGTCGTCCGACTCAGAGCGACGTCGTCGAGGTCGGCGACCTCCTTGCTGAGGGCGGGGAGCACGACGATCCGGTCGAGGCCCAGCCCCTCCAGCCCGATGGCCCGCTCGACGCACTGATCGGGCGTGCCCGCGATGCCGAAGGCATCGGCGAAGCCCTGGCTCAGCACGTTGCGGTGGGCGGCTGCGCCCGCGCCGTGGTCTTTCATGTCGTAGCCGGCCGCCAGCCGCTCGAGCTCGGCCTTCGACGCGTCGTCGACCGGCACCGCCGGCCGGCCGTGCATGACTGAGAACCGGGCCAGTGTGGCCACGCCCACCGCGTTGAGGGACCGGGCCACGTCGGCGTCGGGATGGGTGACGAACGGGATGTAGCAGCCGAATGAGAGCTCGTCCGGGTCGAGACCGGCCTCGGTCCGCGCCTTCCGAGCGATGTCGACGGCCCAGCTGAGTCGCTCGGGATCGGCACCCAGCGCGAAGGTGAGCCGCTCGGCCTTGACCGCCGCCATTCTGATGACCTTCGGGCCGGTCGCGACCACGTCGACCGGCACCTTGGGCAGCGTCGGATCCAACCACAGGAGACCGCTCTCCGCGGGGCTGCCGGCCAGGTGCAGGTCGTCGACCGGGCGGATGCCCTCCTCGGCGGCCGCCTCGAACGTCACCAGCTCGCCCCGCAGATAGGCCTGGACCCGGTCCAGGAACCGCTCGAAGTAGGCCGGCGACGCCGGGGCGTAGCCGAGATGTGCCAGCGAGGAGTCACCCCGGCCGACGCCGAGGACTGCCCGGCCACCGGATACCGCCTGCACCGATGCGATCGCCGACGCGGTGATCGCGGCGTGGCGGGTGTACGGGTTGGTCACGCCGGTGCCGATCTGCACGGTGGACGTGGCCGCGGCGGCCACTGCCAGCATGACGTAGGTATCGGCCAGGAGGCCCTGGCTGTCGGGCACCAACAGGCCGTCCCAACCCCCTAGCTCGACCTGGACCGCGCGTTCGGCGATCGTCACGGGGTCAGCTTGTATGCCTGTCCAAAACTCCAATGGTCACCCTCTCTGCGCGTAAATCGCACCGATCACCGTTGCGGCATCTTCCGTCAGAGGCTGAGCTCTTCCCGGATCAGTCCGGCCAGTTCGGTCGGCCGGGAAAGGAACGGCGAGTGCGAGGACTGAATTCGCCGCACCCGTTCGGCACGCTTCGCCATCGTTTCCTGGACGGATGGTGGGAGCGCGGAATCCGCCTCACAGATGAGGTAGGTGCTGGGGTGGTGGCGCCAGGCCGCTTCTGTCAACGGCTGCGTCACCGCGACGAGGGACTGGAAGCGAAGCTGTGCGACGGACTGCTGCGCGAGGTCCGGATCCAGGTCACCGCAGCGGCGTCGTCGTCGAGATTGCCGAGAACAGCCGGATCACTGCCGGTGGACGGCAACGCGACGGTATGCACATCGACGTCCGGAAGCTGCTCGATCAGCCGCTGCCAGGCCCAGGGACCATGCCATGCGCCGTGCACGAGAAGAAGCGCAGGAAACGGGGGCATGCGAATCTCCACATCGGAATGAATCACGAATCAGCGGGCAACTTCGCCGCATGGCCCAGCCTCATCATCAGACCAAAACGAAGAAGGGCGCGAACGGGATCTACCGCAATCCGGATACCCACGGTGCGCGATCAGGCCTGGCGAGCCAACCGGTGTCGACCGCGATCGCCGCCAACTCGGGATCGGCGGTTGCAGTCATGTCATCCCATCTGAGAAGTCGCTGTATCGAGCCCAGTCGACCACACCGGGATCTCAGCTCGACACGACGATTCCGGCTCAGCCTGGAGACGTTTTCGGCGGCTCGGTTCCGGGCGTGGGTCCGAAGTGGAGGTGCTCGCGCCGCCAGCCACCTGGCGTCATCCCGAACTGCCGCCGGAACGCCCTCTCGAACGTCCTGAGGTTGAGGAACCCGACGGCAGCCCCGACATCCGATATCCCGACCCCGGCGTATCTCGGGTCGGACAGCATCGCCCGGGCCGCGAGCAGCCGCTGCTCGCGCAGGTACGCACCAGGCGTCGTCCCGATCCGTTCGAACAGGGTCTGCGCATGGCGAACCGACACATGGTGCCGCCGCGCCAATTCCTCGGCGTGCAGCCGCGGGTCGGCCAGGTGGTCGCGCACGTGCGTCAGCATCATGTCGAGCAGGACATGCGCCGGGCCGCCGTCGCCCGGTAAGGCGGGGGTGACGTCCCGAAGCGCCATTGCGAGCAGATCGATCGCGGCATGCCCGGCGTCGAGTCGCTGCGACGCCGTGAGGTCGTCCGCGAGGTCGAACAGTCGATCCAGGTATCCGGACAGCATCTGCATGGCCGGCGCGGCCGGGTCCATGCTGCGTGCACAGCCTTCGGTGATCTCGGCCGTGCGGAGCGGGAGAAGGTCACGGGAGAAATGCAGCGTCAGGCTCCGGCTCTCGCCCGATGAGAGCAGCTCCCACGCGCTGCGCGCCTCGTAGAACACCCCTGAGCCGGCTGTCAGCTCGGCGAAGCGGTCGTGCTGACGGACATGGCTCCGACCCGCCACATGCACACAGAAGAGCACCCCGTCGTCTCCCGGCGTCTTCGCAGCCGGTCGGTCCGAAACGTCCGATGAGATCCTCCGGAGTAGGCCCGGGATACCGTGACGGCTTCGCCTATTTCCTGCAGCGCCATCCGCCCGCGGAAGCCGGGAGGAGTCTGCGTGATAACCGGAATGAAGCTCTGGCGGGCTAATTGTTCCAGCCCCTCGCCCGAGTACTCATAGATTTGCACGGCCCGAGGCTAGCCCTGGACATCAGCCCCGCTGAGGCATCGGGCCGCCGGGTCGAAACGCACTTGCCAGGAGGCCAGGTGCCAGCCACCAATCGAGCCGAGTACGCGGTGAGCCCCGGACCACCCTTCACCGCGGCCAGCGAGGCCGTGAAGACGACCACGCCGCCACCCGCTGCTTTCAGGTGGGGCGTCACATACTTGGCGCCCAGGAAACAGT
Organism: Pseudonocardia alaniniphila; assembly: GCF_022524485.1. Classification (GTDB taxonomy): domain Bacteria; phylum Actinomycetota; class Actinomycetes; order Mycobacteriales; family Pseudonocardiaceae; genus Pseudonocardia; species Pseudonocardia alaniniphila. The sequence goes on along the minus strand of NZ_JAKXMK010000004.1, from coordinate 122,208 downwards.
GCCGCGGATTGACCCGAAACAGCACGTCCCACTCGTCGGCGCTGAACTCCGTCACGGGGCCCGAACGCTGCAGTCCCGCGTTGAAGAAGGCCACATCGACACCGGAAAGACGCTCGACACTCGTCTCGATCAACCCGGCCACCGACTCCTCGTCGGCGGCATCGGTGTGCACGAAGGATGCCTCACCACCCTTGCCGGTGCGCCCACTTTCACATATTTCGGTATGCTAAATGTGTCTCGCGCAGCTTAGCAATTAGTGAGCGGCTTCATGACTGCCTAAAGGCCCGCCGCCCGGCTCCGGCTCGACCCGCCGACGGCGGCCGCCAGCGCGGGTGGCAGGCACGCGGAGATGGCGCGGGCGATCCTGCGCGGCTACGACCTCGCGGCACCGGATCAGACCGCCGCGGTCCGGCTGCTCGGCAGCGTCGTCCACGGCTACGTCAGCCTGGAGATGGGCGGCGGGTTCAGCCACAGCGCCCCCGACACCCAGGAGATCTGGCCCCGGATCCTCGACGCCCTCCTGCGGAACTGGCCCGCGTGACTCAGTCAGCGCTGAGCAGTACCAGGAGGTCACCAGGCTGAACCGCCGCGCCGACGGCGACGGCGACCTCCGCCACCGAGCCGGCCCGCCCGGCCAGTACGGGGATCTCCATCTTCATCGACTCCAGCAGCACGAGCTCCTCGCCCTCCGCCACCCGCTGACCGGCCACCACGCGCACCTCGAGCACCCGCGCCACGAGGTCGGCCTCGGCCCGGAGACCGCTGCCCCCTGGTCCCTCGCCGCGCTCGGTCCGCGCTGCGCTCGCGAGCTCGCTCACAGCGGGATGTTCCCGTGCCGCCCGGAGCGGACGGCGGCGCCGCGGATCACCGCCGCGATCATCGAACGGGTACGGCAGGGCTCGATCACCTCGTCGACGGCACCGATCTCCATCGCGCGTCGCACACCACCTGCTTCCTGCACCTGACGGGCGACGAGCTCGGCGAGCAGCGTCGCCCGCACCCGGTCGGGAGCCGCCGCCAGCGCCTTGCGGTGCAGCACCTTGACCGCGGCCTCCGCTCCCATCACGGCCACCTCGGCCTGCGGCCAGGCGTAGACGGCCGTGGCGCCGAGCGCCCGGGAGTTCATCGCGATGTACGCCCCTCCGAACGCCTTGCGCAGCACCACCGTCACGCGGGGGACCGTGGCCTCCGCGAACGCGTGCAACAGCTTGGCCCCGCGCCGCACCACCCCGTTCCACTCCTGGTCGACACCCGGCAGGTACCCCGGGACGTCGACGAGCACGACGAGCGGGACGCCGAACGCGTCGCACATGCGCACGAAGCGGGCCGCCTTCTCCGCGCTCGCCGAGTCCAGGCACCCGCCCTTGCGCAGCGGGTTGTTGGCCACCACCCCGACGGTGCGGCCCTCGATGCGACCCAGCCCGACGACCACGCTGGTCGCCCAGGTCGCCTGGAACTCCTCGAACCCGGCCGGGTCGTCCGGGGCGTCGAGCAGGTCACGGATGATCGGATGCACGTCGTAGGCGCGCTGGGCACGAGCGGGGAGGTGCGCGCCCGGGTCGCGATCCGGGTCGCTGGGCACGGCCCGGGCCCGCTCGGGCCTCCGGACGAACGAGACGATCCGCCGGGCGCGGTCGATCGCGTCCGCCTCCGAGGTGGCGAGGATGTGCGCCACGCCCGACCGCGGGCCGTGTGCCTCCGGCCCGCCGAGGCTGGTCATGTCGACCTGCTCGCCGGTGACGCTGCGGACGACCTCGGGCCCGGTCACGAAGATCCGGCCCTGCTCGGCGAGCACCACGACGTCGGTCAGAGCCGGTCCGTAGGCCGCGGCACCGGCGGCGGGACCGAGCACGACCGAGAGCTGCAGGACCCGGCCCGACGCCCGCGTCATCGCGGCGAACATCTCCCCCGCGCCGTGGAGCGAGTGCACACCCGCCGCCAGCTGCGCGCCGCCGGAGTGCCACAGGCCGACGACCGGGCAGCCGCGCTCCACCGCGGTGTCCGTCGCACCGACGATGACGCGGGCCCCGCCCAGGCCCAGCGCCCCGCCCTTGATCGTCGCGTCGCAGCAGAAGGCGACCACCGGCCGCCCGTCGATGTGGCCGTGGACGGCCAGCACCCCGTCGTCCTCGGTGATCAGGGAGATCGACCCGGTGTCGAGCAGGGCCTGCAGCCGGGCGGCCGGCCGCAGATGGTTGCGGTCCGGCTCGACCGTGATCGGGACATCGCTCGTGACGGCCATTCCTACCCCCAGCTGGTTCGTGTCGGACCGAGCGTGCGGGGCCGGGTGCCCGCGCAGTACCCCAGGAGGCCCCTACCCCGATCGGGGCCGAAGGCTGGTCCGGGCCGCGCCGAGCGGGACGTCGGCGCGGGTAGGGCGGTCATCGGACGCCGTCAGGGGTTCCTAGGGGTTGTCGCCGTCACCCGGTTCAGTGACTTTGTGACTACGCACTGTCGCATCCAGAGGCCCTCGTCAGCGGCCCTGCTCGCAGGCGCCCGCGGGCCTGCACTTCCTCCGTGCCGAAGGAGCTCGAGCATGCCCGAGAAGGACCCGTCCGGTGCCGCAACGCCGATCGCGGTGGTGGGGGTGGGGTGCCGTCTGCCCGGGGGCGTGACGGATCTGGACAGCTTCCGGTCACTGCTCGTCGAGGGCCGTTCGGGCGTCACGGAGGTGCCCCCGCAGCGCTGGGACGTGGACGAGTTCTACACCGCCGACCCGGACCAGCCCGGCCGCTCCTACGCGCGCCACGGCGGTTTCCTGCCCGACATCGACCGGTTCGACGCCGCGCTCTTCGGCATCCCGCCCGGCGAGGCGGTGGGCATGGACCCTCAGCACCGGCTGGCGCTGGAGACGGCGTGGGAGGCGTTCGAGCACTCCGGCACCGCCCCCGACCGCCTTCGCGGCACCCGAACCGGCGTCTTCGTCGGCATGGGCGGCTCGGATTACGAGCGCCTCAACGTCGCGGCGGGCACGATCACGCAGCTCGGCGCGTACGCCGCGACGAGCAGCTCCGCGAACTTCGCCGCCAACCGCATCTCCTACGCGCTGGGGTTGGAGGGGCCGAGCATGGTCGTCGACACCGCGTGCTCGTCCTCGCTGGTCGCGGTCCACCTCGCCTGCCAGGCCCTGCGCCTCGGGGAGTGCGACACGGCGCTCGCCGGGGGCGTCAACCTCCTGCTGTCACCGGACACGACGGTCGCGCTCGCGAAGGGGCAGATGCTCTCCCCGCAGGGGCAGTGCCGGGCCTTCGACGCCGACGCCGACGGATACGTCCGCGGCGAGGGCGCGGCGCTGGTGGTGCTCCGCCCCCTGGACGCCGCCGTGCGCGACGGCCAGGAGGTGCTCGCTGTGATCCGCGGCTCGGCCGTCAACCAGGACGGGCGCAGCAACGGGCTGACGGCGCCCCGTGGCCCCGCCCAGCAGGACGTGATCACCCGGGCGCTCGCCGCGGCCGGTCTCGACGCCGCGGACGTGGACTACGTCGAGGCGCACGGCACCGGGACCCCGCTCGGTGACCCGATCGAGATCCGCGCGCTCGCCGCGGCGCTGTGGCACCGGCCAGGCGGGAACCCTGTCCTCGTCGGCTCGGTGAAGACCAACATCGGGCACCTCGAAGCCGCCGCGGGGATCGCGGGCCTGCTGAAGGCCCTCATCGTCGTGCGACACGGAACGGTGCCCCGCCACCTTCACCTCACCCGGCCCAACCCCTACATCGACTGGGACGCCGTGGCGGTCCGGGTCCCGACGGCACCGGTCGCCCTGGACGGTCATCTGCACGTCGCCGGGGTGTCGTCGTTCGGTTTCGGCGGGACCAACGCCCATGTCGTGCTGCAGAGCGCGCCACCGGCCGGCACCTCCACCGGGCCGGTGGAGGACCCGCGACCGGCCGTCGTGAAACTGGCCGGCGCCGACCGCGCCGCCCTCCGGCAGGCGGCGGACCGGCTCGCGGCGGCCGCCTCCTCCGCCGGCGCTCCCCCGCTGCGGGAGCTCGCCTACGTCGCCGGCGTCGCCCGCGCCGATCTGCCGCACCGCACCGCCGTGGTCGCGGAGACGACGGCCGAGCTGTGCACCGCGCTCCATGCCGTCAGCACCGGTGGAGCCGTTCCCGACTCGGTGGTCGAGGGACGCGGCGGGACCGGGGCGTCGGTGGCGTTCGTCGTGCCGGGGCAGGGCGCCCGCCTCGCGGGGACGCTGCACGGAATCCACGGCGTCGATCCCGTGGTCACCGAGGCGGTCGACGAGCTCGCCGACGTGTTCGGCCCGGTCACCGAGTGGCCGCTGCGGCTGCTGGTCGAGCCGGCGACGGGGTCTCCCGACGAACGGGCCCGGCAGACCGCGGTGATGCAGCCCGCGCTGTTCACCCTCGCCGTGGCCCTGGGCCGGTGGTGGGCGTCGGTCGGGGTGCGGCCCGATCTGGTGGCCGGGCACAGCGTCGGTGCGTACGCCGCCGCGGTGCTGGCGGGCGTCGTCGGGCCGGTCGACGGGGCCCGGATCATCCGGGACCGGGCCCGGCTCATGCAGGACCACGCGCCTCCCGGCGCGATGGCTGCGGTCTTCACCGACGTCTGCGTCGTCACCGACGACGTCGCGGCATCGGCGGGTGCGGTATCGGTCGCGGCGGTCAACGGGCCGAAGGAGACCGTGGTCGCCGGTGAGCCGGCAGCCGTCAGCGCCCTCGTCGAGCGCTGGCGCGGGCTCGGGGTCGCGGCGGTGCTGCTGCCGGTCACGCGCGGGTTCCATTCCGCCGGAATGGACCCGGTGCTCGAACCGCTGCGCGCGGCCTTCGCCGGCGTCGAGCTCGTGGAACCCACCTCCTGTCTGCTGGTCTCGGACCGCACCGGCACCGTCGCCGGGCCGGAGGTCACCACGGCGGAGTACTGGGTCCGGCACGCCCGCGAACCCGTGCTGTTCGGCGAGGTGGTGCGCACCCTCGCCGAGGAGGGCGCATCCGTCGTGGTGGAGCTGGGGCCGGGCGGGATGCTCCCGCTGGTCGCGGCCCGGCCGGCCGAGAACCCCCCGGTCTGCGTCCCGACGACCGGCCCCGGGGGGATCCGCACGCTCGCCGACGCGGCCGCGCACGTCTGGGCCGCGGGCGCGCAGCTCGACTGGGGCCGCGTCAACGGGGACCGCCCAGCTCTGGTGCCCCGGCTGCCGGGCTACCCGTTCCAGCGGCAGTCGTTCTGGCTGCCGCCCCGGCCCTCGACCGGATCCGCGGCGGCTGCCCCGCCGGTGGCGCGGACGGAACCCGTGCCGGCGCAGGCGGTACCCGAGCGTGCGGCGGCCCGGCAGTTCTCGGCGCAGGAGCTGACGGCGATCCTGCGCCGCGAGCTCGTCGAGATCATGGAGCACACCGACCCGACGCAGATCGGTCTGGACACCGGCCTGTTCGACCTCGGGCTGACCTCGGCGATGGTCGGCAGGCTCCGGGCCCGGCTGCAGGCGCTGCTCGGCCGCGACATCCGGCCGACCGTGGTGTTCGAGCACCCGACGGTGCGCAGGCTCGCCGTGCACCTGGCCTCCGCAGGCGGGCCCGCGGACGAGCCCGGCCCAGCCGTCCCCCGCCCGGTCCCGGCGGTCCCGGAGCCGATCGCCGTGGTCGGAATCGGGTGCCGGTTCCCCGGCGGGGGCAACGACCCGGATGCGTTCTGGCGCCTGCTGCGGGACGGTGTCGACGCCACCGGCCCGGTTCCGGACGAGCGGTGGGACCCGGCCGGCACCCCGCCTGGCGCGTTCCTGGACGTCCCCGTCGGGGACTTCGACGCCGAGGCGTTCGGGATCACCCCGCGCGAGGCCCGCAGCATGGACCCGCAGCAGCGGCTCGTGCTGGAGGTGGCCTGGGAGGCGCTGGAGGACGCCGGGCACCCCGTGTCGGCGGTCGACGGCTCGGCGACGGGGGTCTACATCGGCATCAACACCGCCGACTACCTGCACCTGCTCGACGCCACCGACGGTTTCGGCATCGACGCCTACCGCGCCACCGGCAACACGTTCAGCGCCGCGGCCGGTCGGCTGTCCTACGTGCTCGGGGCGCAGGGGCCGAGCATGGCGATCGACACCGCCTGCTCGTCGTCGCTGGTCGGCGTGCACCTCGCGATGCAGAGCCTGAGGTCGGGCGAGACCGGGCTCGCCCTGGCCGGTGGCGTGAACCTCATGCTCAGCCCCTCGACGACCGAGAGCATGTCCCGGCTCGGCGCGCTGTCCCCCGACGGGCGGTGCAAGACCTTCGATGCGGCCGCCGACGGGTACGGGCGCGGCGAAGGGTGCGGTGTCGTCGTGCTGAAACGGCTGTCCGACGCCCAGGCCGCGGGCGACCGCGTGTACGGCGTGCTGCGCGGCTCGGCGACCAACCAGGACGGCCGCAGCGCCGGCCTGACCGTGCCGAACGGCACCGCGCAGCAGGACGTGGTGCGGGCGGCGTTGCGCGACGCGGGCCTCGAACCCGGCGACGTCGACTACGTCGAGGCCCACGGCACCGGCACCCCGCTCGGAGATCCGATGGAGCTGACGTCGCTGGCGGCGGTGCTGCGTCCCGACGGCCCGGGCTCGGGCCCACCGCTGCTCGTCGGCTCGGTGAAGACCAACATCGGCCACCTGGAGGCGGCCGCCGGGATCTCCGGACTGATCAAGGCACTGCTCGCAGCACACCACGCCGAGCTTCCGGCACACCTGCATCTGCGCGACCCCAACCCCCAGGTGCCGTGGGACGAGCTGGCCGTCGCGGTGCCGACCGCCACCGCACCGTGGCGTCCCGAACGGGGCCGGCGCGTGGCGGGCGTCAGCTCGTTCGGGTTCACCGGGACCAACGCCCACGTGATCGTCGAGCAGGCCCCGCCGCCGCCACCGCCCGCCGCCGTCGACGCCGCCGGGCCGCGTGCCGAGCTGCTCCTGCTCTCGGGCCGCACCGCCGACGCCGCGGCGGCTGCCGGCGAGGAGTGGGCCGAGCGGCTGGGTGGGCGGGCAGCCGGTCCGGGCTGGGCAGCGCTCACCCGCGCCGCCGCCCGCCGCCGGGCCCAGCACCCGCACCGCACCGCCGTCGTCGCGGACTCCCCCGCCGCGGCCGCCGACCACCTCAGGCGTACGGGCAAGGTGCCCGCCGTCCACCACGGGACGCCACCACCGGGCGGGACCCGGCTCGTCCTCGTCTACAGCGGTCAGGGCAGCCAGTGGGCCGGGATGGGGGTCGGACTGCTCGACGAGCCGGTTGCCGCCGACGCCCTGCGCCGATGTGACGCCGTCGTGCGCCGCGAGGGGGGCTGGTCGCTGCTCCAGGAGATGTGCGCCGAGCCGTCCCGGCTCGACGACACGGCGTTCGCCCAGCCGGCGATCGTCGCCGCCCAGGTGGCGCAGACCGAGCTGCTGCGGTCCTACGGTGTCGTCCCCGACACGGTGCTCGGGCACAGCGTCGGGGAGATCGGCGCCGCGTACGGCTGCGGCGCGCTGGACCTGGAGACCGCGATGACGGTCGCGGTGCGCCGCGGCGCGGTGATGGGCTCCACCCGCGGCCTCGGCGCCATGGCCGCCGTGGCGGCCGGACCCGACGCCGTGCGGGAGCTGATCGCGCCGTTCGACGGTCGGCTCGTGGTGGCCGCCGTGAACGGGCCGGACGCGACCGTCGTCGCCGGCAACCACGCCGACATGGCCGCGCTCGAGCAGGTGGCGCGCGGGCACGGGCACGCCTGGTTCGTCGTCCAGGAGCAGTACGCGTTCCACAGCCCGCACATGCTCGGGGTCCGCGACGAGCTGCTGGCACGGCTCGACGGGATCACGCCGAGCACCCCGCGGCTGACCGCGTACTCGACGGTGACGGGCACCGCCTGCACCGCCGACGCGTTCGACGCGGGCTACTGGGCCGAGAACCTGCTGGCACCGGTGCGGTTCCGCGACGCGGTACGGGCAGCGGGGCAGGGGCCGCACCACACCGTGGTCGTCGAGCTCGGGGCCCGGCCCGTGCTGGGGACGGCGGCACTGCGCTCGCTCGACGGCCACGCCGAGGCCGCCACCGCGCTAGCCGCCATGCGCCCCGGGACGGGACTGCGGGAGAGCGCGCTGGGCGTGGTCGGCGCGCTGCACGTGCTCGGCCGCCCCGTCGATCTCGACGCGGTGTACGGCCCGGCGGCCGCCGAGCCGCTCGACCTGCCCCGCTACCCGTGGCAGCGCACCCGGCACTGGCTGCCCGACCGGCCCGGCGGGGCCTCGGCGGCAACCCCGGACGACACCTACGAGGTGGTCTGGCCCGAGTCTCCCCTCCAGGACGACCGCGGGCGGGGACCGGCGAACTGGCTGGTGCTGGGCGTCGGCGAGCTCGCCACGTCGGTGACCGAGGAGCTGGTCTGGGCCGGCCACCACGCCTCCGCGATCCCGGCGCCCGACTCCGTCGACGCGCTCGTCGCCGCCGTCGTCGCCTCGGGGCCGATGGCCGGGATCGTGCACGTCGCGGCCGAGGACGCGGAGGGTGGCGCCGGGGACGGCGACCCGCTCCACCACGTCGACGACGCGCTCGCCGGCACGTGCGCACCGGTGCTCGCCGCCGCCCGGCTCGCCGGCACCGCGGTGGGGCCGGTGCCGGTGTGGATCGTCACCCGCGGCGCCGCCCCCGTCGACCACGCGGTCGTCCCGCTGCAGGCCCCGGTGTGGGGACTGGGCCGGGTGCTCGCCCTCGAACAGCCCGACGCCTGGGGCGGCATGATCGACCTGGACCCGTCCGGGTCCGCTCCCGTGGCCACCGACGCGAGGCACGTCGTCGGAGAGCTCCTGACCGGTGACGGTGAGGACCAGGTCGCCTACCGCGCCGCCCGGCGGCACGTCGCCCGCCTGACCCCCGCCGCCGTGCTGCCGCAGCCCGACAGCTCCCCCGATCTGGACGCCGAGGGCGTCTACCTGGTCACCGGCGGGCGCGGTGCGCTGGGCCTCGGTCTCGCCCGGTGGCTCGCCCGGCGCGGCGCGCGCCACCTCGTGCTCACCGGCCGGCGTCCGCACTCCGAGGACACCGTCGAGGTGCGGGCCGCCGTGGCCGCGCTGGAAGCCGACGGCGTGACGGTGGAGACGCCCGCCGTCGACGTCGCCGACCGGGCCGCGATGGCCCGGGTGCTCGCCGGGCCGCGCCCACCGCTGCGCGGGGTCGTGCACGCGGCAGGGCTGTTCGAGCCGACGGCGGTGCACGAGACGACGTGGGAGCGGTTCCGCGCCGTGCTGCGCGCGAAGGTCGACGGCTCCCTCGTGCTCGACGACCTGTGCGCGGCCCACCCGCTGGACTTCCTCGTCCTCTACTCCTCGGCGTCGGCCACCTGGGGTTCGGCACTGTCGGGCCACTACGTCGCCGGCAACTACTTCCTCGACGTGCTCGCCCACGACCGCGCCCGGCGCGGTCTGCCGGCGCTCGCGGTCGACTGGGGGTGGTTCACCGGCAGCGACCTCGTCGACTCCGACCACACCCGTTACTTCGAGGCCATGGGGCTGCACGGGCTCTCGCCAGAGGAGGGTTTCGCGACGCTCGACCGGCTGCTCCTGGAGGAGCGCACGCAGGTCACCGTCGCGCCCGTCGACTGGGCCCGCTTCCGCGGCGTGCTGGAGGCGAAGCGGGCGCGCCCGCTGCTGAAGCTCATGGACGCCGCGGCCGGGAAGCCGTCCACCGCGTCCACCGCCGTGGACGAGGAGCTGCTCGGCGTGCTGCGCGGCTCGTCGGACGCCGTGCGCAGGCGGCTGCTGGAGGAGCGGCTGCAGATCGTCGTCAACCAGGTCTTCGGGCGCCCGGAGGACGCCGTCCTCGATCCGGGTGCCGGCTTCTTCGACGCCGGCATGGACTCGCTCATGAGTGTCGAGCTCAGGAACCGGGTCGAGGGGTTGCTCGGTCTGACGCTGGAGGCCACCACCACGTTCGAACACCCCTCGATAGCCGCGCTCGCCGCCCACCTGTCCGCGCTGTTCGGCCGCGGGCCCGAGGCACCCACGCCCGAACCGGCCCCTCCGGCACACCGGACACCCGCACGAGCCCTCGACGCCCTGTCCGAGCACGACCTGATGGAGCTCCTCGGCGAGGAACTGGAACGGAACCGAGCATGACGACGATCGACACCGCCCGACCCGACCTCGACCCCCCGGCCCCCACCCACCAGGAACGCGCCGACCTGCTCCGCCGCGCGGTGGAGGGCATCCGCGCCGCCCGCGCCGAGGCCGAGGAGGCCCGCTCCGCCGCGACCGCACCGATCGCGGTGCTGGGCCTGGGCTGCCGCCTCCCCGGCGGGGTCGTCGACGCCGACAGCTTCTGGGCACTGCTCGCCGAGGGCCGCTCGGGCATCGGCGAGGTGCCCGCCGACCGCTGGGACGTCGACGCCTACTACTCCGCCGACCCCGCCGCGCCCGGCCGCTCCTACGCCCGGCACGGCGGGTTCGTGGACGGCGTCCGGGAGTTCGACGCCGAGCTGTTCGGCATCCCGCCCCGCGAGGCGGTCAGCATGGACCCGCAGCACCGGATGGTGCTGGAGGTGGCGTGGGAGGCACTCGAGCACGCCGGGCTCGCCCCCGACCGGATGCGGGGCACCCGCACCGGCGTCTTCGTCGGCATGGGCGGCTCGGACTACGAGCGGCTCCACGTGGCCGCGGGCGGCGTCACCGACCTCGGCGGCTACGCGGCCACCGGCGGCTCCGGGAACATGGCCGCCAACCGCGTCTCCTACGCGCTGGGGTTGGAGGGGCCGAGCCTCGTCGTCGACACCGCGTGCTCGTCATCGCTGGTGGCAGTGCACCTGGCGAGCCAGGCGCTGCGGCTCGGCGAGTGCGACACGGCGCTGGTCGGCGGAGTGAACCTGTTGCTGTCGCCGGAGTCGACGGTCGCCCTCGCGAAGGGCAACATGCTGTCCCCGACTGGTCAGTGCCACACCTTCGACGGCGGCGCCGACGGGTACGTGCGCGGCGAGGGCTGCGGTGTCGTCGTGCTCCGTCGCCTCGACGCCGCGGTGCGCGACGGCCAGGACGTCCTCGCCGTGATCCGCGGGTCGGCGGTGAACCAGGACGGTGCCAGCTCCGGGCTCACCGTGCCGCGCGGGCCCGCCCAGCAGGACGTGATCACCCGCGCGCTCGCCATGGCCGGGGTGGCGGGCGCCGACATCGGCTACGTCGAGTGCCACGGCACCGGTACCCCGCTCGGCGACCCCATCGAGATCACGGCCCTCGCCGCGGTTCTCGGGGCCGGGCGCCCGGCGGATCGGCCGGTGGTCGTCGGCTCGGTCAAGACCAACATCGGGCACCTGGAGGCCGCGGCCGGGATCGCCGGGCTGATCAAGGCCGTGCTCGTCGTCCACCACGGGACGGTGCCGCGCCACCTCAATCTGGTCCGCCCCAACCCCCACGTGAGGTGGGACGAGCTGCCGGTGACGATCCCGACGGCGCCGATCGGGCTGCCCGGGGCGGAGCGGATCGCGGGCACGTCGTCGTTCGGGTTCGGGGGCACCAACGCCCACGTGGTGCTGAGCGGGCCGCCCGCGCCGGCCGCGGTGCCTGCTGCGGCCCCGACCGCGGCCCCGGTTCTGGTCAAGATCGCCGGTGGCGACGTGACCGCGATGCGCCGGACCGCGGCGCGCCTCGCCGAGCACCTGCGCGCGAGCCCCGATCCCGACCTGCGGGCGGTCGCCCACGCCGCGGGCGTCGGCCGGGCGGATCTCGCCGAGCGGGCCGTGGTGCTCGCCGGGTCATTGCCCGAGTTGCTCGTCGGCCTCGACGCCGTGGCCGCCGCCGACGCGACTCCCCCGTCCACCTTCCGGGGGCGCCGCGGGGGCCGGGCCCCGTCGGTCGCGCTGGTCATGCCCGGATCCGCCGACGGCCTCGCCGGTGTGCTCGCCGGGCGGTACGGAACCGAGCAGGCGATCACCGAGGCGCTGGACGAACTGGCGGGCGTGCTCGGTCCCGTCGACGACGGGCCGCTACAGCTGCTCCTCGACGCCGGGGCCACGGCGCCGGACCCAGGACCCGCCGTATTCGCACTCGGCGTCGCGCTCGGGCGCTGGTGGGAGTCGGTCGGGGTGCGACCGGACCTCGTCGTCGGCCACGGCGTCGGCGCGTACGCCGCGGCCGTCGTCGCCGGCGTCATGAGCGCAGGCGACGCCGCCCGGCTGGTCGCCGCCGAGTGTGCCGGGCAGCACCCGTCCGGGTTGCTGGCGACGACCACGCTCGCCGCCGCGCAGGCCGAGCTGGTGACCGACGCTCCGGCCGACGTCCTGCGCCTCGGGCCGGCGTCGGCGGAGTACTGGAGCGCGCGGGCGAGCCGGCCGCGCCCGGCCGCCGAGGTCGAGGCGACACCGGAGGGCCGGCCCCACACGCTGGTCGCGGGGCCCAGTGCCGCGCAGGTCGGCGGTCCGGCCGGGCTCGAGACCGCCGTCGCACGGCTGTGGGTCGCGGGCGGGCAGCTCGACTGGACCCGGGTGAACGGTCCCCGGCCGGCCGCACTGCCGCGCCTGCCCGGCTACGCCTTCCAGCGCCGCACGCACTGGACCGACGCGGCCACCGCGGCCATCACCGGCGAGGGGCGCCGACGGTCACGCCCACCCGGCTGGCTGCCGCCGACGCTGCTGCGCACGGCCACCGGCCCGGCGGTCGCTCAGACGGCGGTGTCCCTGGCCACCGTCCCGTTCCTGGACGAGCACCGGGTGCACGGGCGCATCGTCGTGCCCGGCGTCGTGTTCCTGGAGCTGGTGCTGCGCACGGCCGCCGAGGTGCTCGGCGGCGAGGCCGCACTCGGCGACCTGGAGCTGCAGCGTCCCCTGGTCCTAGCCGACGACGAGACCGCGACCCTGCAGGTGGTGCTCGACCCGCCGGCGGACGGCCGCGCCGCGGTGCAGGTCTTCAGCGCGGCCCCCGACGGCGGGTGGAACCGGCACCTGCGGTGCTCCGTCGCCGCGGGTGGTCCGGAGGGGGGCGCCGCACCGGCGGTGAGCGCGGGGCCGTGGCCGGAGCTCACCGGGGACGGGCAGGAGTTCTACCGGGACGCCTGGCACCCGGACTTCCGGCTCGGCGAGAGCTTCCGGGTGGTCACCCGCTACGGCCGCCGCGACGGAGTGGCCGTGGGCGACATCGGCGAGCCCCCCGCCCACGCCGCCGGCCTCGCCGCCGGGATCCGGCCGGAGCTGCTGCGGCTCGACGCCGCGGTCCAGCTCGTCGGTGCGGCCCGGCCGGGCGCGGGCGGATCCGGGCCCGTGCACCTCGGCACCGGGTTCGAGCGCCTCGTCGTGCACGGGTCGCTGGACCACCCGACGCTGCGCGGCACCGCGACGCTGCGCGACACCGCCCCCGCCGCGGGCGGGGCCGTCGGCGACCTGGTGCTGTGCGCCCCGGACGGCACCGTGGCCGCGGAGCTGCTCGGCGTCGCGTTCCGGCCGGTCACCCCCGACGCGCTCGACCGCGTCAGCACCACCGGCACCATGACCACCACGGATGTCGCCGAGCTCGACCGGGCCGCCTTCGACGCCGCGGACGCCGCCGGGCGCGAGGCCTTGCTGGCCGCCCACCTGGCCGCGCTGCTCGCCGCGGTCCGCCATTCGGCCGTCGACGACGTCGCGCGCGACGTACCGCTCGTCGATCTGGCCGACTCGCTGATGCTCGCCGAGCTGGAGAGCGCTGCCCACCGCTCCACGGGCGTGCGCATCACGCTGGAGACGCTGTTCCGGAGCACCGGTGTCGACGACCTGGCGCGCACCCTCGCGCCGCAGATCACCGGGCCCGGCACCACCCCGGACGAGGCGACGACGGCACCGCGGCGGCCCCCCTCCCGGACCCGTCGGATGACCGTGGACGAGATGCTCGCGCTGGCCGAGCTCGACCCGGCGATCACCGCGCGCGGCGCGCCCTCGGCCCCCGCACCGGCGGCGACGCTACTGACCGGCGCCACCGGCTACGTCGGCGCGTTCCTGCTCGACGAGCTGTTGCGCCGGGACGGGGCCGACGTGCTGTGCCACGTCCGCGCGGCCGACGAGCAGGAGGCGACCGCCCGTATCACGTCGAACCTGCAGCGCTACGGCATCGACGTCGGTGACGCGGCGGGGCGGATCCGGCCGGTACTCGGCGACCTGGCCGAGCCCCGGCTCGGGCTGACCGAGGACGCCTTCACCGCGCTGCACGAGCAGGTGGGCTCGGTGCTGCACTGCGGCGGGATGGTCAAGTGGACCTACCCCTACCGCGGCCTCGCCCCGGCCAACGTCGACGGCACCCGGGAGGTCCTGCGGCTGGCCACGCTCGGCGACCCGCGGCCGGTGCACTTCATCTCCACCGTCGGCGTCTTCTCCTCCACCGAGTACGAGCCGGGGTCGGTGGGCGAGGACGAACCGCTGGAGAACAGCGGCCCCCTGGTCGTCGGCTACGCCCAGAGCAAGTGGGTGGCGGAGCGGATGGTGCGCACGGCGGCCGAACGCGGCCTGCCGGTGACGATCCACCGCATCAACACCGGCTGGCACAGCACCACCGGCGCGTTCAACCGGATGGATCACCTGATGATGATCCTGAAGGGCTGCATGGAGGCCGGCCTCGCCCCCGACACGATGGCCATGCCGGTGCAGCCTGCGCCGATCGACGTGGTGGCGCGCGGCGTCGTCGCGCTGTCGGCACAGGCACACGCACCGGAAGCCCGGACCTTCCACCTCGTCCACGACCGGCCGATCAGCTGGACCGCCCTGTTCGACCTGGTCGAGCAGCACGGCTACCCGATGCGGCGCCTGCCCTTCGACGAGTGGCGCACCACGATCACCAACCGCAGCTCCGGCACGCTCGCGCTGCTCGGTCTCGCGCCGTTCCTCGAGGACACCGCCGACGACGTCCGCCTCCCGGTCTCCACGTCCGAGGAGACCCGCCGCGCTCTCGGCGAGGCCGTCATCTGCCCGCCGATCGATGCCGATCTGGTGGGCACCGTCCTGCGCTCGTTCGTGACCGCCGGATTCGTCGACCCGCCCGCGCAGTTGTGACCGACCTGATCCGTGGAGGCGCCATGACCATCGCCATCGACCTGACCGCCCTGGACTACCGCACCGACCCGTGGCCGCTCTACGAGCGGCTGAGGGAGGAGGCGCCCGTCCACCACGTCCGCGGCGGAGCGTGGGACGGCACCGACTTCTACATGTACAGCCGCTACGACGATGTGGCCGAGGCGCTGCGCGACAAGCAGCTGTACTCCTCGCAGATCCGGCAGGAGGACTACCTCAACCTGCCGATGCTGGTGAACCGCGACGCCCCCGACCACACCCGCCTGCGGCACATGACCAACCAGGCGTTCAACGCCCGGCTGGTGCGCACCCTCGGCGACTGGGTGCAGGACATCGTCGACAAGCTGATCGCCGACGTGCTCTCGCAGCCCCGCGTCGAGTTCGTCGAGGCGTACACCACCGAGCTGCCGCTGCGCGTCATCGGCGGCATGCTGGGCATCCCGCTGGACCGCAAGGCGAGCCTGCGGCGCTGGTCGAGCGCCGTCATGAACATGTTCGCCGTGGCCGCGGGCATGGACCCCGACGAGGCACCCGGCTTCTTCGAGGATCTCGTCGACTTCGGCAACTACATGGGCGAGATGGCCCAGGCCCGCAAGGGACAGCCCAACAAGGGCGACATCCTCGGCGAGCTGGTGGTGCAGCACGAGGAGGGCAACCTCACCCGCGACGAGATGGTGACGATGGCCTGGTCGTTCGTCGCGGCCGGTCACGAGACGACCATGAACCTGCTCGGCGGCGGCTTCAAGATGCTCCTCGACGACCCCGCGCTCGCCGCGCGGCTGCGCGCCGAGCCCGACCGGACCAGGGACTACATCGAGGAGTACCTGCGCTTCTACGCGCCCACCCAGTGGCTGCTGCGCCGCACCCGTGAGGACATCGTGCGGCACGGCGTCCACATCCCGCGGGGCGCACTCATCCACGTGCTGCTCGGCTCGGCCAACCGTGACCCGCGGCGGTTCGACCGGCCCGACGTGTTCGACATCAACCGCCCGGGCAACGCCGCCCACATGGGCTTCGGGGCCGGCCCGCACTTCTGCCCGGGCGCCGCGCTGTCGCGGCTGCTAGCGGACCGGTCGTTCCGCGCCTACTACGAGTGCATCGACCGGTTCTCCTTCGACCCGGCCGACCCACCGCAGCTGCGCACGCGCCAGGGCTCCTACGGCCTCGCCCGGATGCCGCTGATCGTCTCCCAGTAGCGACCCGTCCCCTGGAACAGGGAGAACCCATGACAGTGCTCAGCACCTCCACCACGTCGACCCTCCCGACGCTGCTCGATCGGCTCGACACCCACGCCGACCGCGACCCCTCGGCGCCCGCGTTCACCTTCCTCGGCGACGACGACGCCGCCCCCGCACGCGAGCTGACGTTCGGCGACGTCTCCCGGGCGAGCCGCGCCGTGGCCGCCGCGCTCGGGGAGCGGCTGCGCCCCGGCGACCGCGCGATGCTCCTGCTGCCCGAGGGGCTGGACTTCGTGCCCGCCTTCCTCGGTTGCCTGGCAGCCGGGGTGATCGCAGTGCCCGCGTACCCACCGATTCCGGTGCAGTCCGCCCAGCGCGTGCGCACCCTCCAGTCCATCGTGGCCGCCTGCGACCCGTCGGCGGTGGTGTCGATCGGCGCCCCCGAGCTCACCGCCGCCGTACGCACCGCCGTGCCGCAGCTCGCGCACACCTGGTACACGTCGGTCGAAGAGCTGATCGCGGCCGGGGCGGGCCGCGATCCGGCCCACCGCGCCGACGCCGACGACATCGCATTCCTGCAGTTCACCTCCGGCTCGACGGCGATGCCGAAGGGCGTCACCGTGACTCACCGTGCGCTGGCCCACAACGAGGAGCTCATCGCCGACGCCTTCGGGCACCGCGACGGCTTCAGCCTCGTCGGCTGGTTGCCCCTGTTCCACGACATGGGCCTCATCGGCAACGTGCTGCACCCGCTGTGGATGGGCCGGCAGGCCGTGCTGATGTCGCCCCTGTCGTTCATCAAGCGGCCCGTCCGCTGGCTGCGGGCGATCTCCACCTACCGGGCCACCACCAGCGGCGGCCCCAACTTCGCCTACGACATGTGCACCCGCCGCATCCCGGAGGAGGCGTGCGAGGGCCTCGACCTGAGCAGCTGGCGGGTCGCCTTCAACGGCGCCGAGCCCGTCCGGTCCTCCACCATCGCCGAGTTCGCCCGCCGCTTCGAGCGCCACGGGTTCGACCCGGCCGCCGCCTACCCCTGCTACGGGATGGCCGAGGCGACGCTGCTCGTCACCGGCAGCCGGGCGGACGCCCCGCACCGCGAGCTGACCGTCGATGCCGACGCACTGGCAGCCGGCCGGATCGTCGAGGACGCGGGCGGACGCGAGCTGGTGAGCAGCGGGATCGTCCGCGGCGAACGGACCGTCCGGATCGTCGACCCGGAGACCCGCACCCCCGCCGACGCCGACCGCGTCGGCGAGGTCTGGATCGGCGGCCCGTCGCTGCCCGTCGGGTACTGGGGCAACGCCGAGGCCACCCGGGAGTCCTTCCAGGCCGTCACCACCGACGGCGACGGCCCGTACATGCGCTCGGGCGACCTCGGGTTCGTCCACGACGGCGAGCTGTTCATCACCGGCCGCACCAAGGACCTGATCATCGTGGGCGGCCGCAACCACTACCCGCCCGACATCGAGGCCACGGCGGAGGACGCCCATACCGCGGTGCGGCCCGGCGCCGTGGCCGCGTTCGGTGTCACCACCGACGGCGGCGAGGCGGTGGTGCTCGTCGTCGGAGTGGGGCAGGGCGCGACCGGCAGCTCGGCCGTGGCGACGGCCAAGGCCGCAGAGATCCGCCACCGCATCCGGGCCGCGGTCGCGGCGGCCCACGGGGTGCCCGTCGCCGACGTCGTGCTGGTCGCCCCCAACGCGGTACCCCGCACCTCCAGCGGCAAGATCCGCCGCCGGTCCTGCCGGGACGCCTACCTCGACGGCCACTACGCCGACCCCGGCACTGACACCGACACCGACAGGAGCACCCACCGATGACCATCCAACCCGCCCCGATCGCGCTCAGCGAGCACGCCGTCCGCCGGTGGATGACCTCGCGCATCGCCGTCCTGTTGCAGGTACCAGCGGCTGCCGTGCACGCCGACGCGGTGCTCGGCGAGCTGGGCCTGTCCTCCATCCAGGCCGTGGAGCTCGCCGCCGACCTGGAGAGCTGGAGCGGCCTCCCGATCCCCGCGACTCTCGTCTACGAATGCCCGACGGTCCGCGACGCCGCCCGCCAGGTGGCGGCGCTCGCGCCCAGGCCGCTGCCGTTGTAGGTCGAGCGGCACGACGGAAGGGGCGCCACGACCGGTGGCGCCCCTTCCGTTCGTGCCGGGCCGGACGGGCCGCTACGGCGCCGCGCTCTCCACCTCGCGCGCGGCGAGCCGGACGGGCAGGAACAGGCTCGTGACCGCGGCGACCAGCACCATCGCGATCGGGAGCACCAACGTGCCGGCGAGGGCGTCGGCACCGGTCGAGGCGAGGGCGAAGTAGAGTGTGCCGACCAGCGCCACCCCGACGGCCCCCGCGATCTGCTGGAACGTGTTGAGCACCCCGGAGGCCGAGCCGGCGTCGTCGACGGGGACGTCGGCGAGGGCGTAGTCGAAGACGAGCACCACCGAGCACCCCATCCCGGCGCCGCCGATGATCAGCGGCAGGGTCAGTGCCCAGCCGTCCAGCCCGACCGGGGTCGCCCGCAGCACGAGCAGCGCGTACACCAGGCCCACCACCGTGACGATCAGCCCGATCCCGACGACCCGGCTGCCGAGCCTGCGCGCGAGCCACCGCATCGCGAGCGCGGCGAAGACGGCGGACGCGAGGCCCCACGGGATCCCCGTCAGCGCCGATCCCAGCGGGGTGAAGCCCCGGCCGGACTGCAGGTCGATGGTGACGACGAAGAAGAAGCCGACGATCGCCCCCATCGCCAGCGTCATCACCACGAGGCCCGCGGTGAACGAGCGGCGCCGGAACAGCGAGAGCTCCACCAGCGGGGACTCGGTTCGCCTGCGCTGGTGGGCGACGAACAGGCTGATCAACAGCGGCGACGCCACCAGCATGGCGATGGTCCAGGGCGGCCAGCCCGCCTCGCGACCCGCCACTACCGGGACGAGCAGCGCGACCAGCGCGAGCGTGGCCAGCACGAGGCCGCCGACGTCCAGGCGCGCCGCGGTGCTCGAGCGGGACTCGGGCACAGCGAGCAGCACGGCCACCACCGTCAGGATCCCGATTGGCACGTTGACGAAGAAGACGGCGCGCCATCCGGAGCCGGCGATGTCGAGCTCGGTCAGCACGGCACCGAGGATCGGCCCCAGCACGGTGGTCGCGGCGAACAGCGCGCCCGTGGCGGCCAGCGGGCCGCTGCGTTCCCGGGGCGGGTACATCACGTGGATCGTGGCAATGGTCTGCGGCAGCATCAGCGCGGCGGCCAGCCCCTGCAGCATGCGCCACACCACCAGCATCTCCGCCGAGGTCGCCAGCCCGCACAGGACCGAGGTGACGACGAACGCGCCCACCCCGATCAGGAAGACGCGGCGGCGGCCGTAGAGATCACCCAACCGGCCGCCGGTGATCATCGCCAGCGCGAACGGCAGCGCGTACCCGGCCACGGCCCATTGCAACTCTGACTCGGTGGCACCCAGGTCCTCGCGGACGGTGGGCAGCGCGACGTTGAGGATGCTGCTGTCGAGCACCTCCATGAACATGCCGAGCAGCACGGCGACCAGCGCCGCGGTCCGGCGCCGCGGCGTGGGCGTGACTGCGGCACGCGCGGTCACGCCGGTCATCAGGCGACCGTCCTGCGGTGCCCGGCGGCCGTCGCGGTGTCGACGATGATGCGGGCCGCCGTGGCCGCACCGGAGTACCTCGCGTAGACGTCGCGGAACCGCCTGGCGCGGGTCCGGAACGATCCGTCGGCCAGCACCCGGTCGACCGCCCTGCCCAGCGCCGCGGGCGAGGGCTGGTCCGCGTCGACGGAGACGCCGGTGCCGCTCCAGCGGACGCGGGCACCGGTCTCCATCTTGTCCTCGGTGCGCCCGGCCACGACCAGTGGCACCCCGAACGACAGCGACGTCTGCACGCCGCCGTACCCACCGTTGGTGACGAGGAGGTCAGCATGCGGAAGCAGCTCGGTGAACGGCACGAAGCGCTCCAGGCGCAGGTTCACCGGGCGCCGGTCGGCGGGCAGGACGTCCGCGGGCTCGCGGGTCACGGTGGTCGCGACGTGCAGGACGTCGCGCCCGGCGAGCGCCTCGACCGCCGGCAGCAGCAGCTGCCCGTGCTTGGTCGACGCACTGCCCTGGGTGGTGACCACGATCGGCACGCCGCTCGCCCTGGCCCGCTCGACGTCGGTCCACCACGCGGGCGGTTCGAAGTGGTCCACGCCCTTCTGGTCGGTGATCCCGATGAAGTCGATCGGGCGCGGCAGGTCGCTGCGGGGGTACTCGAACTCCGGCGCCCCGGCCTGCAGGTAGCGGTCGGCGAGGTAGAGGCTCCAGTCGGCGAAGAAGCCGGGGAACGGGCCCGCGCCCATGCCGGCGACGATGCGCCGCGCCGCCGACTGCGCGCGGCGCAGCAGCACCTGCTGCACCAGCAGCGCGAGCGCCCGGTTGCGGAGGCGCCCCAGCGTCGACGACGACGGCGCGAGGCCCGTGCCGAACGGCGCCGTGTCGATGCTGGAGACCGCGAGGGGCCCCAGCGCGAACACCACGGTCGGGATCCCGCGACGGCGCGCGAGCAGCGGCGAGGCCATGAAGGTGTGGTCGGTGAGCACCACGTCGGGCGCCACGGCGTCGATGTGTCGCTCGAGATCCGCGGCGTAGGCGGGAATGGAGGCGACGAAGATGTCGTGCACCACGGCCCGCAGCCCGCGGATGCCGCCGCCGGTGCGGTCGCCGTCGGTGCTCTCCAGAGCGTCCCCGTCCGGGTCGAACCGCAGGTCGGCGGTGATCGGGACGAACCGGGCCCCGGTCCGCTCGATCATCGGCCGGAACCGGCGGCCCCCGTACCAGACCACCTCGTGGCCGGCGGCGACGAGATGGCGGGCGATCGGGACGGTGGGCCGGACGTGCCCGGCGGCGGGCACGGTCGTGATCAGGACCCGGGTCATGACGTCGTCCTCTCCTGGCGGTGATCCCCGTGATCGGGCCGTTCGGGTGTGGGGTGACGGGCGTCAGTGGCCGTTCGGGAGGTGTGACGGGTGTCAGCGCGCGGAGACGCGCTCGCGGTGCTCGTCGATGTCCGGGCGGATATCGACGGGGCCGCCCTCGGTGAACCCGATGCGGCTGTGCAGCGCGCGCAGGGGCCCCGGCAGCCACCAGTTCGCGTCGCCGACCAGGCGCATCATGGCGGGCACGAGCACGCCGCGCACGAGCGTGGCGTCGATGACGACGGCGAGCGTGAGCCCGACCCCGACGGTGGCGAGGAACAGCGAGTTGGCCACCACCCCGAGCGTCGCGACCACGACGATCATCAGGACGGCGGCCCGGGTGATGAGGGCGCCGCTGCGCTGCAGGCCGGTGGCCACGGCGGTCTCGTTGTCGCCGGTGGCGAGGTAGGCCTCCCGGATCCGGCTGACGATGAAGACCTCGTAGTCGGTGACGAGCCCGAACGCGATGACCGAGATCAGCGCGAGGGTCCACAGGTCGGTGGTGCCGGTGGGGGTGAAGCCCATGATCGTCGCCAGGCCACCCTCCTGGAACCCCCACACGATG
Organism: Pseudonocardia alaniniphila; assembly: GCF_022524485.1. Taxonomy (GTDB): domain Bacteria; phylum Actinomycetota; class Actinomycetes; order Mycobacteriales; family Pseudonocardiaceae; genus Pseudonocardia; species Pseudonocardia alaniniphila. The sequence continues at coordinate 100,536 of NZ_JAKXMK010000004.1, read as the reverse complement.
ATGCCGAAGGCCGCGGCCTGGGAGAGGAACGCGACGAGCACCGCCTTGAGCGGCAGCACGAGCGAACCGAAGGCCAGGAACAGCAGCAGGAACGTCACGACCGCGACGAACCCGATGACGAGCGGGAGCCGGTCCAGCGTGGCGGCGTTGGCGTCCAGTGCGAGCGCGGGGCCGCCCCAGCCGCCGACGAGCACGGACTCCGCCCCCGGCGGCGGCCCCTGGGCCCGCAGGAGCTCCACCAGCCGGAGGTTCTGCGGGTCGTCGACCTCGCCGGCCCAGCCGACGGTCACGTGGGCCAGGCCGGGCTGGGCGCGACGCAGCTCAGCGCCCTGCGCGCCGGGGGTGGCGGCCACCTGGGCGACGTAGGCGTCGAGGTCGGCCGGCGTGACGTCGCCGACGACCGCGATGTTCATCCGCGTGGCGGCGGGCCCACCGGCCGGGAACTCCTCGTTGATCATGCGCAGGGCGACCTGGCCCTCGTTGCTGTCGGGCAGGTAGCGGTGGTTGGTCAGCCCGGGCGCGAGCCCGGCGATCGGGGCGATGGCGACGGCCAGGACGAGTGCCGCCCCGCCCAGCCACGGCAGCGGACGGCGCATGATCGCGCGGCTCAGCCCGGCCCAGAAGCCCACGTCCCCGGCGGTCTCCTCGCGCCGACGGCCCGGGAGATGCAACGCGTCGATGCGGTGGCCCAGCACCGCCAGCATGGCCGGCAGCACGACGATCGCGCCGAGTGTGTTGAACAGGACGACCGTGATGCCACCCAGCCCGAACGAGTGCGAAGCGGGCTGGGGGAACAGCAGCAGCCCGGTCAGCGCGACGACCACGGTGAGCCCGGAGAAGGCGACGGTGCGGCCCGCCGTGGATGTGGTCGCGACGAGCGCGGCCTCCGGGTCCCCGGTCCGCCGCAGCTCCTCGCGGTAGCGGCTGACCATGAACAGGCCGTAGTCGATCGCCAGGCCGAGTCCGAGGAACGCGGAGATCTCCAGCGCGAAGATCGAGATCTCGGTGACGGCGGTGAGCATCCGGAGCAGGACGAGCGACCCGAGGATCGCGAGGATCCCCAGCGCGAGCGGGATGGCCGCGGCCACGAGCCCGCGGAAGACCAGCACGAGGACGATGAGCAGCAGCGGCAGCGAGATCGCCAGTGACGTGCCGAGATCGCTGGTGGCCAGCGCCTGCAACTGGCTCTCGCTGGTGAAGCCGCCTCCGAGGTAGGTCTGCACCCCGCCGCCGGCACGCAACCCTTCGGTCACCCGCTCGTAGGCGGCCAGCCGCGCGGTCTGGTCGGCGCCTTCCAACGTGATCACCGCGTAGGTGGCGTTGCCGTCGGCCGAGACGAACTCGGCACGCTCCGCGGGGCGCAGCCCTGGGGTCCAGTAGCTGGACACGGCCAGCACGTCGGCGTCGTCGAGTCCGTCGAGTGCCGCGGTGACCGGGCCGGCGAACGCCGGGTCCTCGACGTTACCGACGCCCGCCGGGTTCACGTAGACGGCTATCGCGTCGACGTCCTCGGCGTCCCGGCCGAAGGCGGACTCGAGCAGCTCCTCGGTGCGGTTCGCCTCCACACCGGGCGGGGTGTAGCCACCGCTACCGAGCGCGCCGAAGACACCTGACCCCCAGACCACCGCAAAGATGACGAACAGCCCCGTCAGGCCGAGCACAACCCGACGTCGACGGAAGGCGAAGCGGCCCAGGGCGGCGAACATGGCAGGTGCACTCCCGAAGCTGGGGTTGACGATGTCAACGCGACGCTATCAACGTCGAGTTGACATCGTCAACCAGAACCGGCGGCGCCTGGTTGACGGCGTCCACTGCCGTTATCGTGGAGTGATGCCGCCAGGGACCCGAGCCACGTTGATCGACGTGGCAACCACACTGCTCGATTCCGGGGGCGTGGACGCGGTCACCCTGCGCGAGGTGGGACACCGGTCAGGCGTGTCACACAATGCGCCCTACAAGCACTTCGCGGACAAGGAAGCCCTGCTGGCCGCGGTGGCGGCACGCGAGCTGCGACGGCTGAGCGAGATGCAGGCGGGCATCGGCGCGGCCACCGGTTCCGTCGACGCCGTACGGCTCCTGTTGCACGGCTACATCGAGTGGGCACTCGCGCATCCGGCCCGGTTCAAGCTCGTCTTCTCATCATGGAGCGTCGCGAGCGACGAGCTCGCCGACGAGGCACGCACTGGCTGGAGCGGCCTGGTCGACGTGGTCGCCGCAGCCCAGCGCAGCGGCTCCCTGCCGCCCGGCGACCCGGAGCGGATGGCATCGCTGCTCCGCTCACTCACCCACGGGGCCGTCGACCTGGCACTGTCCGGACACCTCGCGGCCGACGGCAAGGGCGGGGCCGAGCCGGCCACGCTCGTCGACGACCTGCTCGGGCACCTCGCCGCGGCGGTACCGGCGCCCGCCTGACGGCGATCAATCCCCCGCGGTGATCTGCCCGAGGTAGCCGACCATCGCCGCCTTGAGGTGCAGCACCAGTTCGTCGTCCGCCGTCGCCGAGGGCAGCAGGCCCGCCACGATGTCGGTCAACACCGCCGCCATGCGGGCGACCACCTGCGGGTCCGGCTGCTTCACCGCCAGGATCCGGGCCACCACGTCCCGCAAGGTTCGGTGCACGCTCTCCCCCGCCAGAGTGTGCCGCGACGCCCGCGCCAGCAGCGTCGGGAACGCCGGGTTGCGGCGGCAATAGAACACCAGCCGATCCACCACGGGACCGAGGCTCTCCTCCAGGCCGGGCCCCTCACCGGTGCCGGCAGCCTGCCTTGCGGCTGCGGCCGCGGCGACGTCGGCGCCCATCTCGGAAAGATCGGCGCGGTAGCGCTGCAGCAGCGCGTCGAGGATCGACTCCTTGTCGCCGAAGAACTGGTACACCGAGCCGATGGACGCGCCCGCCCTGGTCGCGATCGCGCTCACCGTGGCCACGTCGAACCCGTTGACCGCGAACTCCTCGGCGGCCGCGACGAGGATGCGGTCCACCCGTTCGCGCCCGCGCGCCTGACTCGGCGTCTTGCGCATCGGACCTCCGGGGTACGGGCCGCCTGACCGGTCCTGATACGTGACCGGGATGACGTTGACAGATGCGAGGCTGCCCTCATATTTTTCGGGCAGAACGGACATTACTACCTGAAACCATCCGGACCACGGTCGAGACGCTCACAGCGCAGTGGGAGCCCCCGGCAAGCGCGTTCCCCGTGATCACCGCCGAAGTCCACGGGCGACGCGACCGACCGGCGTGCTGCACCCCGACCGAGCCGGCACGACGCCCGCGCCAGGGGGCTGGGCACGGGTCCGATCGATCCGATGGGAGCCGGCACGTCACCGACGTGCCGGCTCGTGGGGGCCACACCAGGAACGGGCAGACGATGATTCTGTTCGAACGGACCGTACAGACCGATCGCCTTCGGGCGCTGTGGGACGAATGCCGTGGTGGGAACGGGGGTGTCGTCCACGTCCACGGACCCGCGGGGAGCGGGAAGTCGGCGCTGCTGCAGGAGTTCTGCGCCATGGCCGAGGCCACGGGGGCCGCGGTGCTCTCCGTGTCCTGCACCCGAGCCGAACAGGAGATGCCACTGGCCGCGATGGGGCGCCTGCTGAGGTCGGCGCAGGCCGGCGTCTGGGACGACCTGCCGGCAGGGGTCGATCCGGAACCCGACGACGACGTCGGGGGGGCTCCGGCCGAGCCGGATGTGACGATCCCGGCCGGAGCGATCACCGCACTCGCCCGGGTTCGGCCCGTCGTGATCGCGGTGGACGACGTCCACCGCGCGGACCAGTGGTCGATACGTCACCTGCTGCGGATCGCGAGCCAGGCGCCATGGGTCCGCATCCTCGTGGTGCTGACCGAGCGCACAGCCACCGGGCGGCGCCGCTCCGAACTGCTCGACGAGCTCCTCCACAGCTCGGGCGCCCGCACCGTCGGCACGGCCAACCTCTCCCGCGACGCCGTCCGCGAGCTGCTCGACGTCGAGTACCGGGTGCCGCCGCACGCCCCGGGCGTCGAGGAGTGTTGGCGGGTCACCGCGGGGAACCCCCTTCTGCTCCGGGCGCTGGCCCCCTCGATCGCCGCCCGCGACGACCGGCCGTCGCCCGAGTTCCACGCCGTCGTCCGGGGGATGCTCCGATCGCTGGACCCGCCCACCGTCCACGTGCTGCGCGCGGCCGCCGTGCTGGGTGACCACCTGGAGGTCGCCGACCTGCCGGACATGCTGGGCGTCCCGCCCGCCTCCCTCGGCCGGGTCGTCGACGACCTCGAGAGCGTCGGGCTGCTCCGCGCCGGCGCGTTCCGCGATGCGACCGTGCGCGACGAGGTCGAGGCGGACATGAACGAGGAGGAGCAGGTCGACTGGCACCTGCGGGCAGCGCGTCACCTGTTGCGGCGGCGGGCACCGGCCTCGGCCGTGGCCGGCCACGCCATGCGCGCCGGCCGCGCCCCCGACCGCGAGATGGTGGAGGCACTGGTGGAGACCTCCGAGCACCTGGCCGACGACGACACCCACGAGGCGCGACGGTGCCTGGACCTCGCCCGCCGCTGGGCACGGGACCCCGACCTGCGCGCCGACATCGACCTCGCGTTGATGCGCGTGGAGCTGCAGGTCGTCCCGGCGTCGGCGGTCCGGAGGCTCCCCTCGGTGACCTCCGCGATACTGGAGCGCCGGCTGCGGCCGCACGAGATCGCCGAGCTGGTGGAGATCATCGGCTGGCACGGTGGACCCGAGGCGTGCAGCGAGCTGATGAACCGGGTGACGGGCGGGCCCGCCGCCACCGGGCGCGGCGCAGTCGAGCTGGACAGCTGTCGCATGCTGCTCACCACCGTCTTCCCCGATCTCGCCGGTGAACCCGGCCGCGTGGCGGGCCCCGGACCGGACCTCGGTCCCCGCCGCTTCCCCGCGCGCTTCCGGGTGGAGATGCTCGCCTTCGCCCACTCGTTGCTCCAGGAGGGCTGGACGGCCGCCACGGCCGAGATGGCGCACAACCTGCTGCTGCGGCCGACCGTGCTGCCCGCCCGCGACGCCCGCGCCGTGTTCGTCGCGCTGACGGCGATGGCATGGGCCGACCGGCTCCCGTCACCGTCGGTGTTCGACCGGCTCGTCGACGCCGCCACGGCCCGCAGCTCCCCGGGCCAGACAGCCGTGTTCCTGGCCGCCCGGGCCGACTCCCACCTGAGCCGCGGCCGGATCGCCGACGCCGAACGCGACGCGCGCGACGCGCTCGACGCGGTCCCCACCGATGCGTGGGGGGTCGGCATCGGGCGGCCGCTGGCCACCCTGATCCGGGCCACCACGGAGGCCGGCCGGGACGCCGCGGCCGCGGAGCTGGCCGCCGTCCCGGTGCCCGACGCGCTGTACGAGTCGGTGTTCGGCCTGGCCTACCTGTTCGCGCGGGGCGGCCACCAGCTGGCGCTGGGGCAGTGCGCGGCGGCGCTGGAGGACTTCCGCACCTGTGGCCGGCTCATCGCCCGATGGGGCCTGAACCACGACGGGGTCGCCTGGCGGTACGGCGCGGCGCAGGCCCTGCTGGCGCTGGGCCGCGAGGCCGAGGCGCGCGCGCTGCTGCGCGAGCAGCTCGACGACTCCGACAGCGGCGTGGCCCGCGGGCTCGCCCTGCGGCTGACGGCGTCGCTCACCTTCTCCGACACCACTCTTCGGCTGCTCGACGAGGCACTCGCCCTGTTCGACGAGGCCGGCAACGACCTGGAGTCCGCCCGCACGCTGGCCCGGATCAGCGAGTGCCACGAACGCCGTGGTGAGAGCGGCGCGGCCAGGGATAAGCGGTCTCGTGCACGACGGCTCGCCCAGGAGTGCGGCGCCCGGCAGCTCGTCGAGCAGCTCACGCCCGCCCCCAGCACCGAGCAGCAACCGGAGATCCTCAGCATGACCACGCCGTCGGGCGGCACAGCGGTGCTCACCTGGGCGGAGTCGCGGGTGGTGGAGCTCGTGGTGCAGGGCCGCACCAACCGCGAGATCTCCGACCGGCTGTTCGTCACGGTCAGCACCGTGGAACAGCACCTCACCAGCGTGTACCGGAAGCTGGAGGTCAAGCGGCGGCGCGAGCTGGCCAGGCTCTGCCGCTCCACCGCGATGCTCAGCCTGACGTCGTAGAACGGGAGCGTGTGATGCCGCAGGACGCCGAGCGGCGACAGTGGGCCCGGGTGTTCCACCCCGCGCCGGACGCACCCGTGCGTCTCGTCTGCTTCCCCCACGCGGGCGGGACGGCGAGCTACTTCGGCCCGCTCGCGCGGGCCTCGGCGCCCGCTGTGGAGGTGACGGCCATCCAGTACCCCGGCCGTCAAGACCGCTTCCGGGAACCCTGCTTGTCCTCGGTCGACGAGCTCGCCGATGCGGTCGTCGGGCCGATGACGGCAGCCGACGACCGGCCGGTGGCCCTGTTCGGCCACAGCCTGGGCGCGTCGGTCGCGTTCGAGGTCGCCTGCCGGCTGGAGGGACTCGGCCGGGCGCCGCTCGCGGTGTTCGTCAGCGGTCGCCGGGCCCCCTCCCGGCCCCGTGACGACAGCGTGCACAGCCTCGGCGACGACGCGCTCGTCGCCGAGATCGGGAAGCTCGGCGGCACCGACCCGCGGGTACTGGCCGAGAAGGAGCTCCTGCGCCTGGCCCTGCCGGCGGTGCGCGCGGACTTCCGGGCCGCGGAGACCTACCGCTGGCGGGGCAGCGGACCGATCAGCTCACCGCTGCACGTTCACGTCGGCGACGACGACCCCCGGGTGACGGAGGACGAGGCGCGCGCCTGGGCCGCGCACACGACCGGGATCTGCACCCTCACCCGGCATCCGGGCGGCCACTTCTACCTCGACTCGCGAACAGACCAGGTCCTCGCCGCGATCAGGCACGAGCTCTTCTCGCGGGCGCCGAGCGATCGCATCCCTCCCCGTTCATCGACATGAGCCGTGGCTCTCCGGTCACGACGGGGGCGTAGGCGAGGGCGACGGGTGGCCCGGTTGGAGAGTCGCGCGAGCTTCCCCGACACGGTCGGCGACCGGGACCTGGAGCAGGCGTGGTCCGGGGTGCCGGCCGTCGAGCTGGCGCTGACCGACATCGATCTGGGCGAGGCCACCCCAGGCCGCGAGCCGATCACCTGGGAGCAGGCACGGGCGCAGCTCGTCGAGCTGGAGCGGCTGGCCGACATCAGCGACTTCCCGGGGCAAGCAGCGATCCTGCCCGGCCTGGTGCCCGGCGCGGTGTTGACACGGTGGCAACGCCGCAGGCCGGATGGATGAGGTGGCCGTGCAACCTCGCGAGCCTTGCCGCCGCCGCTCGTGAGCTGGTCGCCGGACGTCGAACCACGTCGCGCTGACCGGCGTTCCGGCGCGCCGTCTGCCTCTCGCAGCCGTCACGTCGGTATGCCGTGGCGTTGACGTGGCCGCGTGATGATCAACACCGGACAAACGACACCGCCCCGATCCCCGGAGGGTGGGGGCCGCTACGCCACGCCGCCGTCCACCAGCAGGATCTGGCCGGTCATGTACGAGGACGCATCCGAGACCAGGTACAGCACGCTCGACGCGATCTCTTCCGGCGTCGCCTGCCGGCCCAGCGGCACCATCCGCCGGACCAGCTCGTCCTGGGCCTCGCGCCCGCCCATGAAGTCGACGGCCGGATCGTTGAACGGGGTGTCCACCCAACCGGGGCAGATGGTGTTCACCCGGATGCCTGCCGGGGCGAGCTCCATTGCCAGAGCCCTGCCGAAGGCGACGATCGCTCCCTTGGAAGCCGAGTACGCGGTGAGCCCCGGACCACCCTTCACCGCGGCCAGCGAGGCCGTGAAGACGATCACGCCGCCGCCCGCTGCCTCGAGGTGGGGCGTCACATACTTGGCGCCCAGGAAGCAGTGTCGCGGATTGACCCGGAACAGGGCGTCCCAGTCGTCGGTGCTGAACTCCGTCACGGGGCCGGAACGCTGCAGTCCCGCGTTGAAGAAGGCCGCGTCGACACCGGAAAGACGCTCGGCACTCGTCTCGATCAGCCGGGCCACCGACTCCTCGTCGGCGACGTCGGTGTGCACGAAGGATGCCTCGCCACCCTTGTCGGTGATCGCACGGACGGTCTCGTCAGCCCCCTCGGCGTTGAGATCACCGATCACCAGGCGCGCTCCGTGCTCGGCGAACAGCAATGCGGTCGCCCGGCCGATGTTCGTCGCGCCACCCGTGAGAACCACGCGCTTTCCGACGAGCTGTCGCAAATCGTCCATTGCTCCCACTTTCACATATTTCGGTATGCTAAATGCGCCTCGCGCAGCTTAGCAATTACCCCTGCCGCGCCACGTATTCTTGACAAGTGCCACCATCGACCGAGTCGGGCCTGTCGTCCGTGGGGCGCGCCCTCCGATTACTCGAAGCCGTCGCGGAAGGGCCGCCCCTGGGGGCCACCGAGCTCGCCGCACGGCTCACCACTTCGAAGGCCACCGCGTTCCGCCTCGCTCGCACTCTGCAGGCCAACGGTTACCTGGAACAGCTGGAGGACGCGCGCTACCGGCTCGGCCCTCGCTGCCTGGTCCTCGGCGCCCGGGTGTCCAGCGAGATCGACCTGCGCCAGGAACTGCGCGGGGCCGAGGAAGAGCTGTACGCCAGAACCCAGGAGACGGTCCTGCTGACGGTCATGGCCGGCCGGTTCGCGGTCTGCCTGGACTCGATTCCGTCGAGCCATGCGGTCGTCAGCGTCGCGCAGATCGGCACGGTCTGGCCGCCGCACGCGGTCTCCGGAGGGCTGGCCATCCTGGCAGAGGACGACGAGTTGCGTGACGAGTACCTGGCCGAACCGTTGACCAGTCACGCACCTGACACGATCACCGATCCCTCGGCGCTCCGGGACGTCCTCGTCGAGACACGCAGGGTCGGCTACGCGGTGAACGACAACTACCTCCGCCCGGGCGTCTGCGCGATCGGCGCGGTGGTGCGCAAGCCGTCCGGCGAAGCGGTGGCCGCCCTGTCGGTGATGCTGCCGGAGTTGCGCCTGCGCGAGACCGGGGTGGAGACACTCAGCCAGACCGTGTGCGCGGTGGCCGATCGCGCAAGCCATCATCTCGGCTGGCGGCCCGTCACGGCAGCCGGCTGACACTCGCCGAGAACCTGGCGCCCCCGGCTGCGGAGCGTGGCCAGTGGTTCACTCATTTCCGGAGCTCGTTTCGCTATACGGCACAGGATTGCAATTCGCGGATCGCCTCGCTTAGTTTGAGCCCAACGTCGCAGTGACTCTCCGACCCCGGCTCGAGCTGGGGGTTGTCCGCGGCATGTCACATTGGGGTTGCATGCATGGCACTTGACGAGTTCGCACCTCCGCGCCGGCGTCGCGGCAGGATCGGCTTCAAATACTCGTGGCTCGCACTGGTCGCACTGTGGCTCGTCTACGCGATGAACGGCAATATGCGCCAATTGGTGTTCGCCGTCCAGCCGTCCATCGTCCAGGAATTTCGGATCACACCCGGCGAGCTCGGGCTGTTCACCGGATTCCTCACGCTTGCCCAGGCCGTCCTGGTCCTCCCCCTGTCGATCTGGTCCGACCGGGGTGGGCACGGCTGGGCGCGGAAGTTCCGCGAGCTGCCGGTGGCCCTCGGCTATCTGGTGTTCTCGCTGCTCACCGGGATCGGCGGGCTGACCCATAGCTTCGTCAGCCTGTTCACCCTGCAGGCGGTCAAGAACGCATTCAGCGGGGCGGGCGAGTCGCTCGAGGTCACCGCGGTGGCGGAATGGTGGCCGGTGGAACGCCGCGGGTTCGCCCAGGGCCTGCACCACACGGCGTTCCCGTGGGGATCGCTGATCGGCGGCTGGGCGGTGGCCGCCATCCTGGCCAGTTTCGGCAGCTCGAACTGGCGCCTGGTGTTCCTGTTGCTGCCGCTGGCCACCATCCCGATTCTGATCTTCTACTGGGTGGTCTCGAGCAAGGGCCGGTTCGACGCCTTCGTCGCGGACACCCGCGGCCGTGGCCTCACCGTCCCGGTCGCAGGCGACACGGCCGACCGGGATGCAGCCGGATCCGCGCCAGGGGCAGTCGGCCGTGCGCTGCGCAACCCGAACGTGCTGGTGAGCGCGATAGCGTCCGGGCTCGGCCTGGCGATCTACACCGGGATCAACTTCTGGATCCCGCTCTACCTCGCGTTCGTCGCCCACTACGACTTCGCCCAGGTGGCCGCCTACAGCGTGATGTTCACCATCACCGGTGGGATCGGCCAGATCCTCTGGGGAACCGTCTCCGACCGCATCGGGCGCAAATACACGCTGATCATCTGCTTCCTGTGGCTGACCGTGGCGCTGATCCTGCTGCAGCAGATCGGTATCAGCCTCGGCTGGCTCATCGGCGTGCAGCTGTTTCTGGGCATGGCCACCAACGGCATCTACCCGGTGCTGTACGCGCTGTCGTCCGACTCCAGCGAGAAGGGCGCGGTCGCGATCGGCAACGGGCTGCAGATGGTCGGCCAGGGAATCGGCGGCCTGTCCCCGATCCTGCTGGGCTGGCTGATCGGCGTCGGCGGGGGGTTCGCCAGCGCCCGAGGGTTCGACTACGGGCTCTACTTCCTCGCCGCCCTGCAACTACTGGCCGCGATCCTGATGGCGCTGTTCACCCGGGAGACGATCGGCATCTTCAAACACCGCGACCGCGCCCTGGTCTCGCGCGAGGCGTGCAATATCGACGCCGCGACTGCCGGCCGGTGAGCCGACCGATCCCCCTCGACGACTCAGAGAACGATCTCGGCCAGGCGGGAGACTTCGTCCACATCGTCGGTCGAGCCGATGAGGATGAACTCGTCGGCGCCGAGGTCGGTGTAGGCCTGCACGGCATCCTTCACAGCTCCGCGTGAGCCGCTCACGCCGTCCACGACGATCTTCGCGAAGTCCTCACCGGTGACGTCGTAGTAGTGCTTGACGTTGGCGCGCCCCTGCTCCACGTCGCCGAGGGCGAAGTAGCCGAGCGCAACGAGCCGCGGGTCACCCTCGCGGCCCGCGTCCTTCCATGCGGCCCGAGCCGCGTCGAAGAACGGGGCGACCATGGGCGCCGGAACCGCACCGCCGACGTAACCCACCCCTTCGCGCGCCATGCGGGCGTACGCCGGCGCGCTGTTGGCTCCGAAGAGCATCGGCACCTGGCGGGTGCCGGCGGGCACGGCGGGGTTGGTCCCGCCTCCGACGGACTCACCGTTCCAGATCTTGCGGTAGACCTCGAGATCGCGGTCCATCCGCTTGCCGCGGCCGGCCACACCGAACCCGTCCACGACGAAGTCGTCAGGGCGCCCACCGACACCGATCCCGACCGTGAGCCGATGGCCGGACACGCCGTCGATGCCGGCAAGCTCCTTGGCCAACAGCTCCCCGGGCCACACCGGCGCGAGCATGACGTGGCTGAGCAGCCCGATCCTGCTGGTGGCACCCGCCGCCGCCGCGAGCGCGACCGTGTCGCTCACTCCTGGGAAGGCATAACGACCGACGGTGCCGAGCGAGGAGAACCCGGCCTCCTCGGCCTTGGCCGCCCATTGCGGAATCATCTCGGGCCGGACATTGTGGACCTGGTTGGGGAGCCCGATACCAATTTTCATGCAGATCTCCTATGACAGATCATAAAGTGCGCAAGGGCCGGCGGGCCACCGACGAAATCCTAGCCGCCCCAGCGCACGACTCCTCGCCTGCGAGGTCGACGCCGCTGGATCGGACGTCCACGACGCGACTTCTCAGAACCGGCATCAACTTCTCGAACGCGCTCTTGGCTCAGACTTGGGTACTGCGCGGCGGCGTGGCCATACCGTGGATTTTCTCGGCGTGCATCGCAAAGGCCTGCGCTGCCGTCCGTCGAATGATCGGACCTATTTCGGCGGGCATGTTGGAGATGGCGGCGTCCACGATCTCCGGGTCACCCTCGTACATCGTCATGCCGAACATGAGCGGCATCTCCGTGGGGGCCAGGTGCTCGGCCGCCGAGGCCTGGATCATCTGGTTCCACTCGGCGAGCGTGATGCACTTCTCCATGACCGGCACCACGTTCTCCTCCTCGAAGCGCATGTGCTCCAGGAGCACGGGAAGCATGCGGTCGAGGGCGGCGCTCACCCGCTCGCGTGCACCGGCAGTCGCGTCGCCTCGCCAGTACGTGACCGATTCCTCGAGCTCCGCAGCAGCCCGGTCGATCTCCTCGTGCTGCTCCTCCACGTGACGCACGTGCGGCACGATGTCGGCCGCACCGCGTTCCCGCAGGATCGGCCAGACCTGCGCGTCCTCGAACTCGTGGTGACCGTGCAGGGCATTGGTCACGAAGTCGATATGGCGGGCGACGGTCTCCACGCGCTCCCGACCGCTGTTTCCTGTGGACTGGACCACCTGGGGCATGAGGGAGAACTCGCGCCGAAACATCCGGTGCAACGTGTACATTTCGCGCGCGTCGAAGAACTGCCCGGCGCCTGCCATTTCCAGAACCTTTCGCGAGATGAACGTCAAGAAGCCACAGGGCACGGAGCGACGCGCTCCGTTCTCCGCCTCCGGGGACGAACCGGACAGACGATGAGAACGAACGGGTCCATCGGTCCGGCGGCATGGTTCCCTTTCTGCGGAGTCGCTGTGCCGAGCCAGTCGACCGCACCGGACCCCCAGCGGGACACGGTGATTCCTGCTCACCGTGGAGGCAGTTCCTGCGGCACGGGTACAGGGGCGGCACCGGCACGGCTGTGCTCGCGCCGCCAGCCGGCCGGAGTCATCCCGTACAGCCGCAGGAACGCCCGTTCGAACGTCCTGAGGTCGAGGAACCCGACGGCGGCCGCGATGCGCGACATCCCCACGCGCGCGTACCTCTGATCGGACAACATCACCTGGGCCGCGAGCAGCCGCTGCTGGCGAAGGTAGGCACCGGGCGTCGTCCCGATCCGTTCGAACAGGGTGTACGTACGGCGGACCGACATGTGGTGGCGGCGCGCCAGCTCTTCGACCCCCAGATTCGGGTCGGCCAGGTGTTCACGGACATGCGCCTGCATCATGTCGAGCAAGACGCCCCCGGATCCGTTCCCACTCGGCACGGAGGGTGCGATGTCCCGCAGCACCATCGCGAGCAGATCGATGGCGGCCTGCCCCGCGTCGAGCCGCTGCGGCGCCGTGAGGTCGTCGGCAACCGTGAAAAGTCGACCGAGGTAGCCGGAGAGCATCTGCATGGCCGGCGCCGTGGGGCGCATACGGCGTGCGCATCCCTCGGTGATCTCCGCGGCACGCAGCGGGAGCAGCCCGCGTGAGAATCGCAAGGTCAGCGTCCGGGTCTCGGTCGACGAGACCCGCTCGGAGGGGCTGCACGCCTCGGCCAGGAGCCCCGTTCCTGCGGTCACCGCGACGAAGCGGTCGTTCTGGTAGACGTTGCACTCACCCGCTGTCTGGATGCAGAAGAGCATCAGATCGTCCTCCGACGCCCTCGCCGCCATCTGGGCGGTCCGGACCGCCGACATCGGTCCCCAGTGCGACCGGGAGAGCGCCATGGTGTCGCCGAGCTCGTGGAGCGCCATCCGCCCGCGATAGCCGGGAGCCGTCTGGGCGATCATCGGCACAAAGACCTCACCGGCGACATCTTCCAGCTCCGCGCCGGAGTACTCGTGGATCCGCACGACCCGAGGCTAGCTGTGGCCATCCGCCCAGGTAGGGGCGTGCCATCCGGCTGATGTCGCGGGCTTGGTACAACGCGACCGGGTGATCGGCGCACCTGCAAGGGCTACCCGGCGATGCCCTCGGGCGATGACTTCTCCGCGCCCTCGTGGTCGGGCGCGCCCGTAGCCCGCGAGGGGAACTCCTCGACGCCGAGCACCCGCAGAAGCTCCAGCCGCTCGCGTGCCTCGTCGTCGGCCGGCGTGAGCACCAGGAGCTGCTGCCGGTGATCGGGAGTGACCAGAGTCTCGCAGTCCATCAGCAGACGACCCACCCGCGGGTTCACGAAAGTTTTGCGGTCGGCCCGCCGGACCGCCACCTCGTGCTCGGCCCAGAGCCGGCGGAAGTCCGCGCTCGCGGCCCGCAACCGGTGGACGAGCCCGGCGACCGTGGGGTCGCCGGACCGGCGGCCTGCGGCCGCGCGCAGGTCGGCCACGAGCTGACGGGCGTGGTACTCCTGCTCCTCGGGCGGGCAGACGGCGCGGGCCGCAGGATCGGTGAACCAGCGGTGCACGACGTAGCGCCGGTCGCCGGAGAAGTCGGTGAGGTCGCCCGTCAGCAGCACGGCCGCCCAGTTCTGGGCGAGGACCTCGCCCAGGTCGGACAGCACGAGGGCCGGGGTGTCGCCGAGCCGGTCGAGCATGCGCAGCAGGCCGGCGCGGGCCAGGCGGGCCACCCCGTCGGCCGGCGGGGGCTGGTGGCCTGCCAGGTGGAACAAGTGGTCGCGCTCGTCGTCGGATAAGCGCAGGGCACGGGCCAGGGCGCCGAGCAGTTGAGTGGAGGGCTGGCTGCTGCGGCCCTGCTCGAGACGTACGACGTAGTCGACCGACATGCCGGCGAGCATGGCCACCTCTTCGCGGCGCAGGCCGGAGGTACGGCGGCGCGGGCCGTCGGCGATGCCGGCCTGGGCCGGGCCGATCGCCGCGCGACGGCGGCGCAGGAAGTCGGCGAGCTGGTCACGCTGCATGACCACATGTTCCTCGCGGTCGGCGGGCCGATCCAGGGAGCGGCTCTCCCACGATCAACGCTCCGCTCCCGCACGTCGTGGCGCGGGTCAGAGTGGCTGACAGATCGACGACGAAGGAGAACGTGATGCACACACGAACCCTGGGCAACACCGGCCCGGCCGTTTCCGCGCTGGGCCTGGGCGCGATGGCCATGTCGGGCGCTTACGGCGCGACCGACCGTACGGAGAGCATCGCCACCGTCCACGCCGCGATGGAGGCCGGGGTCACGCTGATCGACACCGCCGACTTCTACGCCATGGGCCACAACGAGGTACTGCTCGCCGAGGCGCTGCGCGGCCGAGATCGGGACAGCTACGTGCTGAGCGTCAAGTTCGGCATGCTGCGAGGCCCGGGCCCCGAGTTCGGCGGGGTCGACGCTCGTCCCGAGGCGGTGAAGAACTTCCTCGCGTACTCGCTGACCCGGCTGCGCACCGATCACATCGACATCTACCGTCCGGCCCGGCTGGACCCCGCGGTGCCGATCGAGGAGACGGTGGGCGCGATCAAGGAGATGGTCGAAGCAGGGTACGTGCGGCATGTCGGCCTCTCGGAGGTCGACGCCGCGACGATCCGCCGGGCACACGCCGTGCACCCGATCGCTGACCTGCAGATCGAGTACTCGCTCCTGTCTCGCGCGGTGGAGGCGGACATTCTGCCGACGCTGCGGGAGCTGGGCATCGGACTGACCGCGTACGGGGTCCTCGGCCGCGGCCTCATCTCGGGTCATTGGAGCGCAGGCCACGTCGGCGGCCCCGGCGATCTCCGCGGCTTCAGCCCGCGGTTCTCGAGCGGGAACGTGGAGCACAACCTCGCTCTGGTGGAGGCGCTGCGCCGGGTCGCCGACGCGAAGGGCTGCACGGTCGCCCAACTGGCCATTGCCTGGGTGGCCGCGCAGGGCGACGACATCGTGCCGCTGGTGGGCGCCCGCACCCGCGAGCGGCTGGCCGAGGCGCTGCCCGCGACGGAGCTGGACCTCACCGCGAACGACCTCGCCGAGATCGAGAAGGCCGTGCCGGCAGGAGCCGCGCGCGGTGACCGTTACCCGCCGGCGTTCATGTCCAGCCTCGGCGTAAGGAACTGAGCGGGGCACGTGAATCGGCCTGCGGCGCATACGCCGTAGACCGGATACAAACCAATGGACTTTTCCATGGCAGCGATCGAAAACTTGGAGGCGGCTACATCTTCCTTGTCTTCGATGTGACTCATCCGACAAGTCCACGGCGCAAGCTCGGCAGTACGTTGCAGGGAAGCTCAGCGGCACCCACACCTTCATGAGAGAAGCACCGATGAATTCCCTGAGTGTGCCCAGTCCCGGCGAGCACATCGTCGATATCCACGGCGTGCCACAGCACTACCACGTTGCCGGCTCCGGACCGGTGTGCATTGCACACTCCGGAGGGCCGGGAGTCGAGTGGGAGTATCTGCGCATGCCACACCTGGAAGAATTTCTGACGATGGTGTACGTCGAGCCGATCGGAACCGGGAAGTCAGGTAGGCTGCCTCAGCATCCACATGGCTACACGATCGACCGTTACATCGCCCATATCGATGGGGTCATCGACGATATCGGCCAACGCAGTGTGATCCTGCTCGGCCACTCATACGGTGGTCTGATAGCACAGAAATACGCCTTGACCCGCTCGGAAAAGCTCAGCGGCCTCATCCTCTACGCCACCGTGACCACAGACGGCGACGACTTCTACGCCGAAGTCGAGCCCAATTTTCAGGAGTTTCTCCGTAGGCATTCGGACGCACCCGATCTCGACGACGTCAAGCAGGCGTACATGCAGGGCTACAGGGGCGGCGCCAGCACTCATGACGACGAGTCCGTGACAGCGATCTTCCGCCAGGTCCTCCCCATCTACTTCGCCGACTACTGGCGATGCGAGCACGAGTTCGGCCCGCTCCGCCAGGAGGCGCGGCGCGCATACGTCATCGACGACGGACGCCCCAACGATTATCGCGGACAGCTCTCCGCCATCGTCACCCCGACCCTCGTCACGACTGGTCGCTTCGATGTCGTCTCCCCACCACGCTGGTCCCAGGAAATACATGAGGAGATCAACGAATCCACCCTCGTCATCCTGGAGGAAAGCGGCCACATGGCACACCTCGAGGATCCCCAGGAATTCGCTCGGGTCGTGAACGACTTCCTCGACGGTCGGCCTGGAACTGCCGGGTAGCCGGACGGTCGCCGGCGAGGCGCTGGCCCCTGGGGCGCCGCAGGCAATCCGGCCGCCGGCGTCAATAGCCCGATGCACCACGATACCCGACCTTATCGACATTCGGACACTCCTCACCCTTTCCCGCGGAACGCGAGATCTCGACAGCTTTCCCAACCCTGGCCGACGGATCGCTAGGCTGGGTGCCGGGGGAACGAGCCTCGCGTTCCGCCGCAGCGCCGCGGGGGACACGACGAATCACCCGGGCCGTCCCGAACCAGGTGTCGTCCCGGCAGCGGAGCTGCGCGTGATCGTCGTTTCGAACGATCTCTGCGGTGATGAGGAGTTTATGAATGATGATATCCGTCTATCGCTTTCTGGCGTACTTGATGGTGCTCGCGGTGGTCTTCCAGGCTTCGGTGATCGCATTCGCGGTGTTCGGTTTGCGGAACTGGGTCATCGTGGACGGCGGGACGCTGGAAGGGCGTTCCCTGCGTGGCGAACCGGCGTACACCGGGCAGATCGGGTTCCTGCTGCACCAGAAGAACGGCGAGATCGTCATACCACTGATCGCGATCCTGCTGCTGATCTGTTCGTTCTTCACGGCGGTGCGACGCGGAGTGATCTGGACCGCGGCGCTGGCGGCCACGGTGGCAGTGCAGATCTACCTGGGCACCTTCCCCATCGGCCTTCCCGTGCTGGGCATCCTGCACGGGATCGGAGCTCTCGCGATATTCGCGTTCGCGTTGATCACCGCGACGCGCCCGAGACTCATCTTCGCCGCGCGGCACGCCGCAGCAACCCGCCGGAAGACGACCGACACGGCCACGTTCGGCTCGGGTTCTGAAAACGCCACCTAGGCCCGCGAACCGTTCCGCGGGGGAGCACGGCTGCGGCTCGACAGCGCCCGGGAGGTGGTGCCGGGCGCTGCCGAGCCCGTGGTCAGGCGGGAAGGATATTGAGGTTGCGGTGGAACAGGTTCTGCGGGTCGTACTCGGCCTTGATCCGGGCCAGCCGCGGGTACTTCTCACCGTAGGTCGCCCGCACCCGGTCGTCCTCGACCTCCGACATCGCGTTGATGTAGCTGCCGGTGCCGATGGAGTACGGCTGCAGCGCATGCCAGAAGTTCCGTACCCAGTCCCGTTCGGCGGCCAACAGCTCCGGGGCCTCGCACACAGCCGTGATGAAGAAGGCGAAATGGGGCACGCGGGCCCCGCCGAACGCGGTGTCGGCGTCGGCGGTGTCGCAGTAGGCGCCGTCCATCCGAAGGAACAGCATCACGGAGTGCGGTGACGTGCGCAGCGGCGCCTGCTCGACGAGGACGGAGATGACCTCCTCGGTGAGCTCCTCGATGTAGGTGCCCTTCTCATAGCAGTGCAGGCCCCATCGAGTTGCCTCGTCGAAGAGCTGTTGCAGCTCGACGAAGGGCGTCGGGGTGACCGTGTCGAACAGGGGCGGCAGTTGCCGGCTGATCCGCTCGACCAGCTGGGCGTGCAGCTCGCCACCGGCGTCCTCGGGGCCGAGGTCGGCGAGCATGAGGACGTAGCCGGGCTGGTGCTGGTACTGCTCGGGCACGAACGGGGCGTCCGGAGCCGTGATGGCGCCCATCGCCAGAGCGAACTGGCGGGGCAGCTCCTCGAGCAGCGCCTGGCCGAGCCGGAACATCTCGACGGCCTGGTCCTGGCCGTAGAACAGCAAGGCGAACTGGACGGTGGGGCCGACCTCGTGCAGCCGGAACTCGAACTCGGTGATCACTCCGAAGTTGCCGCCGCCGCCGCGGATCGCCCAGAGCAGGTCCGGGTTCTCGTCGTCGGCGGCGCGTCGCACCTGCCCGTCGGCGGTGACGACGCGGGCCGACACCACATTGTCCAGGCCCAGCCCTGACTTCCTCGCCTGCCAGCCGATGCCGCCGCCGAGGGTCAGCCCGCCCACACCGGTATGACTGATCATCCCGGCCGGTGTGGCGAGCCCGTGCTTCTGGGTGGCGACGTCCATGTCGCTCAGCAGGGCGCCTCCGCCCACCTTCACGCGCCGGGCCGACGGGTCGACGTGCACGCTGTTCATCCGTCGCAGGTCGATCACCAGCCCGTCGTCCACGGCGGAGAGGCCGGCGAAGCTGTGGCCGCCCCCGCGCACCGCGATCTCGAATCCGGCGTCGCGGGCGAACGTGATGGCGGCAGCCACGTCCGCGTCGGACTCGCAGCAGACGATCACCGCCGGGTGTCCGTCCTTGTCGCCGTTCCACACGCGTCTGAATTCGTCGTAGTCGGGCGACTCGGGAGTGATGAGCGATCCGGCCAACGTGGCGCGCAGAGCGGTGACGTCGCCGGCGATTGTGCTGGACATCTACGAGGACCTCCGTCGTACACAAATTGTTTGCGGTCGGCGACATCCTTGTCGGATCAGTCGAACCTACCCCAGATTACATCCTGCTCATTCCATGGTCTTCGTAATCGCTCCGACATGAAACGTGCGCAGCCGCCCCGGGACAGGCCGGAGTCCAGGGTCAATTGGGAGGGGGCTCACGCTTGCGGCGCCCACCGGACTCGGAATTTGCGACAAAGGTTGGGAAATGGTCCAGGTGACCGGACAGCGACGGCAGCGACCTGCCGCGAGCGGCGTAGCGACTGGTCACGATACGGGCATGCATTCCGCGGATATACCCGACGAGTTGGTGCCAGGAACATCATCAGCACTAGCACTATTGCCCACACCGGCGCCGTCGGACCCGGCGGCCGCGGCCCGCGCGGCAGCGACACCGCCTCGGCGTCGCCGGACAGGGCGATCAAACACTGAGTCGGAGGGAGGCGACGGCGCGCCTCCTTTCCCACCACGGGAAACGCCTCGCTCTCACCGGGATTCTTCGGCCGTGTCGGTCTCCTGGAAGACCTGCTGGGCGACCTGATAACCATCGAAGGCACGACCTGCGCCGGCGTACGCCGCGATGTGGATGAACGTCTCGACGATCTCTTCAGGGGTCACTCCGTTGTTGAGTGCGATGTGGAGTTGCCCGCGCAGGTGTGCGCCCAAGGTGGCGGCGATCGTCACGGAGATGAGAGAGCGGGTACGCGTGTCGAGTACGTCGGTGCGTGACCATGTATCACCGAAGGTGTGCACTGTGGCCAGGCGCTTGAAGTCCGCGGCGTTGGCGGGCTCGCCTCGGCTGGGTTCCAGGATCTGTTCCAGCCGGCTGCCGCGCAGTCGAGCGGCGATGTCGAGTGCGGCTGCGTAGCCCGGTTCCTTCTCCTCGTTGCCGGTCACTGGCGGTTCCTCATTCGCCTTTCGATCCGGAGGAATGCTCGGATGCCGTGAACGCGGGGGTTACCGTTGGGGGCGAACATTCATGACGCCGTACTGCCCGCCGCGCACACTCGTGGGGTCGAACAGGTCGGCGAGGAAGGCGACGTCGTCCGCGCTGAGCGGAACGGCCGTGGCGGCGGCGTTCTGACGTGCGTACTCCGCCCGCTTCGTGCCGGGGATGGGGGCGATGTCGTAGGGCTGAGCGAGCAGCCAGGCCAGTGCGATCTGCCCCGGGGCGTGGCCCCGCTCGTCGGCGAATTCCTTCAGCCGCTCGATGAGGCGGAGGTTCTCCGCGAAGTTCTCTTCTTGGAATTTGGGGAGCGTGGCGCGGAAGTCGTCACTGGTGAACGACGTGGCGCTGGTGAAGCGGCCGGCGAGCGCGGCCCGTCCCAGCGGGCTGTACGGGACGAAGGTGATGCCGAGCTCACGGCAGGTGGGAAGCACCTCCTGCTCCACCTCGCGGGCCCAGAGCGAGTACTCGCTCTGCAGGGCCGAGATCGGCGCCACCGCGGCAGCCCGGTGCAGCAGGTCCGGCCCGACCGCGCTGAGCCCGATCGCGCGTACCTTCCCTGCGGTCACCAGGTCGGCCATCGCGCCGACGGTGACCTCGATCGGCACGGCGGGGTCGAGCGTCAGGCGATGGCAGTAGTAGAGGTCGATGTGGTCGACTCCGAGGCGGCGCAGGCTGGCGTCGCAGGCGGCGGCCACGTACTCCGGGCGTCCGTCGACGGCCACCCCGCCCTCCGGGGCGAGCCGCGCACCGAACTTGGTGGCCAGGACCACTTGGTCGCGCCGGCCGCGAACGGCGCGACCGAGCAACTCCTCGTTGTGGCCGAACCCCTTCTGGGGCTGGCCGGTGGCCGCACCCGCCGCGCCGTAGATGTCGGAGGTGTCGAAGAAGTCGGTGCCGGCGTCGATGGCGGCGTGGATCGTGGCGACGGACTCGTGCTCGTCTGCGTCGCCGTAGAACTGGGACATCCCCATGCAACCGAGGCCGATCGGCCGGACGGAGATGTCGGTGTGTCCGAGAGCGACACGGGCCTCCCGCACGGTGCTCCTACTCTGAGATCTCGGATGGCGGTGGTCGCCGGCGCCGCGATCCGCAGGCGACCGAATAATTGGTGTCCACTGGACCTTTATTGCCCACCGTATCGGTCCGCCGGACACCTATCAAGTGTCCGGTGGGCCGATACGCTGGAGCGGGCTGCGCAACGGCGCGCGAGGAGGGTCGATGGACGACGTAGAGGTGCCGGCCTTCCAGCGGGCCAGGCGGCCCGAGCAGCGAGACCTGCGCCGGCAGAAGATCCTGGACGCCGCGGAGGATCTGCTGGCCGAGATGCCAGCGGAGGAGATCAGCCTCCGAGAGCTCGGGCGCCGCCTGGGCGTGTCCAAGACGCACGTGGTGCGGTACTTCGAGAGCCGCGAGGGCGTCTTCCTTGAGCTCCTCAATCGGCAGCGGCTGTCCTGGATCGAGGCTCTGGTGAACGAGTGGCCGAGCCCGCCCTGCGAGCCCGACCACGTGATGCAGGCCTGGGCCGACTCCCTCGCCGCACGGCCGGTTCTGTGCCAGCTGTGGAGCCTGCTGCCGAGCGTCCTGGAGCGGAACGTCTCGGCCGACACCGTGCGCGCCTACAAACTCACCGACCTGGAACAGCGCACCACACTGGCCAACCTGATCAGCGACCGAGTGCCGGCCCTCGGCGCGGACGACGCGTTCACGCTGACGCGATACGCCGTCGTCTCGCTGGTGGGCCTGTGGCCGTTCAGCAACCCGACCCCGACGCTCCTCGAAGCCACCGCCGACGCCCGGCTCGCGGGCTCCCGGGTGGAGTTCGCCGCCATGTACGGCGAGATCCTTCAAACCACGCTCGCCGGCCTACTCGCCCGCGCACACGTCAATCGTTGACCAGCGTCGGTTCCCGATCAACTCCGGGAGTTGCACCGAACGCATCCCACGATCCTGTTCACCGGGCGGTTCGGCCCGGTTGCGCGGCCAGCCAGTGCGTCACCGTCGGTGGGCGATCGGGGTCGGTCATCGCCCAGATCCTGGCCAGCCGTTTCTGATCCCGCTCGCTGACCCGCTCGTGCTGGCGAAGATGCTCCTCCCAGGAAGCGACGACGAACTGCTCGACGATCCGGTGTGGTTCGGCCGCGTCCTGCCAGACCCGCCATGACGTCGCTCCGCTGCGCCGCCGACTGAACCGGACGTCCCGGAGAGCCGCGAGCAGTTCCGCATCGGCTCCGTCACAAGGGCGGTACTCGATGGTCACCATGACGGGTCCGCCGGGGAGCGCCGCGGTCGTCAGTGTCGGCTGGGACCACTCGTCTGCCGACACGAGCTCTTCCGGAGGAATGGTCTGAAATCGGTGGCGCAGTTCGACGAGCGCGCCCAACACCAATCCCACGGCGACGACGAGCAGCGTGGACGAGAACCCGAGACGTTGGGCGACGACCCCGAGGATCGCGCTGCCGACGGCGTTGCCGCCCTGGAACACAACCAGGTAGTACGCCATTCCACGGCTCTTCGCCCAATCGGGCAGCATCAGCTGGTAGGCCGAGTTCAGCACCGACAGCGCAAGAATCCAGGCGAACCCACCGATCACGAGCGCAACGGCGACAGGCGCGACGAGGGGCACATAGGCCAGGACGATCGCCACGGCGGCGAGGCCGAACGAAGCGGCTGCCAACAGGAAACCCGCGCTCGTCCGAAGCAACAGGTGTGGCAGCACGGCGGCACCGACGACTGCGCCGACGCCGACGCACGCCAGCAGCAGCCCGTAGCCGCCCGAACCGAGCCGCAGCTCCGACTGCGCGACGAGCGGGAGCAGGGCCCAGATCAAGCTGGCGAAGAAGATGAACAGCCCCGCACGAAGCAGGATGACGCGCAGCGTCGGGCTGGCCATGACGTAGCGGGCACCGGCCCGGATCGCCTCGCCGACATGCTCACGCGGGAGCACATGGGTGGAGGGCTTGTCACCGCGCCACCATGCGATGACTCCGATGACGGCGACGAAGGTGACCGCATTGATCAGGAAGAGGGTGCCTGCGCTCGACGCCGCGAGCACGATGCCGCCGATCGCCGGACCCACCGCGCGGGCGAGGTTCTGGTTCACGGCGCCGAGAGAGATCGCCTGAGGGCGTTCGGCCGGGGAGACGAGCTCGGGTTGGAGCGTCTGCCAGGTGGACGCGGTCATCGCCCCGCCGCTGCCCACCGCGAAGATCAAGGCGAGCAGCAGCCAGGGCGTGACGAGGCCGGCGAGCGCGAGCACGCCCAGCGCCGCCGCAGCGAGCAGCATGAACGCTTGCGACACCAGCAGGAACCGCCGCCGATCCACGACATCGCCGATCGCCCCGGCGAACACCGCGAACAACATCACCGGCAGGCTCGACGCGGTCTGGACCAGCGCGACATAGGTCGCCGAACCCGTGAGCATGAGCATCAGCCACTGCGCGCCGACGGTCTGCATCCAGCCGCCGACGTTGCTCACGAACTGTGCGCTCCACATCCCGGCGAATGCGCGATGGCGGAACGGAGCCCACGCCGACCCCGGCGTCGGTGGCACTGTTTCCGTGGACGGGCTGGTGGAAGACATTGATGAGTCCCAACGACGTGTGCGCTCACCGGAACCGACCGGGCGGCGCTGTTGCCGGAAATGGCGTGAAAGCCGCGCTGCCGCGAGCCGCGTAACGCGGCCGCCCCGAAAGCCCGGTCGGGCTGCGGTTGTCAGTCCTCGAGTGCGGGGTAGTCGGTGTAGCCGTGGTGGTCGCCGCCGTAGAAGGTGGCCGGCTCGGGGGTGTTGAGGGGTTCGTTGCCGGCCAGGCGGGCGGGCAGGTCGGGGTTGGCGAGGAACAGAGCGCCGAAGGTGATGATGTCGGTGGTGCCGTCCTCGATCAGACCCAGTTGTTCCCTGTTGGTGAAGGAGCCTGGGGTGGAGGGGTTGAGGATGAATGCGCCGTCGAACTCTTTGCGCAGATGGAGGGTGATGTCCCGGTAGGGGCCTTCGAAGATGTGCAGATAGGCCAGGCCGATCGGCCTCAGGCCGTCGACGAGGGCGGCGTAGGTGTCGTGGGGGTCGTCCTCGTGGATGTCGTTGTTGGTCACCCCGGGAGAGATACGCAGGCCGACGCGGTGTGCGCCGATCCGCTCGGCGACCGCTCTGGCGGTCTCGACCGCGAATCGGGCGCGGTTGTGTTGTGAGCCGCCCCAACGGTCGGTGCGCAGGTTCGCATTGGTCGAGAGGAACTGGTGGATGAGGTAGCCATTGCCGCCGTGCAGTTCCACGCCGTCGAAGCCTGCGTCGATCGCGTTGGCCGCGGCCTGTGCGTGGTCCTGGATCGTGGCGGCGATGCCGTCTTCGGTCAGTTCGACGGGCACGGGCGCGTCGCCCATGCCGTCGCCGATGAAGATCTGGATGTCGGCGGGTACCGCCGAGGGCGCGACGTAACGCATGCCGGCGGGAAGCAGGCTGGCGTGTCCGACCCGGCCGCTGTGCATGAGTTGGACGAAGATCCGGCCGCCGCGCTCGTGCACGGCGTCGGTGACCTTGCGCCAACCGATGATCTGTTCGGTGCTGTGGATGCCCGGGGTGTTCAAGTAGCCCTGTCCGACGACGGATGGCTGGGTGCCTTCGGTGATGATGAGCCCGGCGCCGGCCCGTTGTGCGTAGTACCGCGCCATCAGGTCGTTGGGAACCTGCCCCGGGGCGCGGTTGCGCGTCATCGGGGACATCGCGATGCGGTGCGGCAGGACGAGGCCGCCGACGGTGACGGGATCGAACGGGCTGGGCATGGACGCTTCTCCTCGACTGTGGCGGCAGTCCGCAGAATTAGTCAGCCAAGCGGACTATCACTAGTTATTACTACATCGAGGCGACGCCGAGCCTGGTGGAGTGACCAGCGCTACACGAACACTGGATGACGCGAGGCTTGCGCGAAGCCGGCGAGGAAGACCATCGAGCATCGATGGCGTGAGCTATGCGGCGTCCCTTCCGGTAACGGCCCGGCCGTCGGCGTGTCCGGTGAGAAGCGTTGCCCCGTCGCTGAAGCGCACGCCGTCGGCGCAGCGGCACTCGACCTTCCCACCGGCGAACTGCTCGGTGTAGAGGCGCGCGTACAGCCCGCCCTTCGCGAGCAACTCGGTATGCGTACCGCGCTCCACCACCCGCCCCGCCTCCACGGCAAGGATCAGGTCGGCGCCGAGGATGGTGGAGAGCCGGTGTGCGATCGCGATCGTGGTGCGCCGCCTCGTCGCGTTCTCCAGGGCCTGCTGCACGAGCCGCTCACTGGTGGTGTCCAACGCGCTGGTGGCCTCGTCGAGGATGAGGATGCGCGGATCCTTGAGCAGCACCCGTGCGATCGCGAGCCGCTGCTTCTCCCCGCCGGAGAGCCGGTAACCCCGCTCCCCCACCACCGTGTCGTAGCCATCGGCGAAAGACAGGATGCGGTCGTGGATGTTGGCCGCCTTGGCGGCTTCCTCGATCTCGGCCTGATCGGCGTCGGGCTTCGCGTACCGCAGGTTGTCACGGACGGTCGAGTGCAACAGGTACGTGTCCTGCGTGACCATCCCGACCGCATCCGCCACCGACGCCTGCGTGAGCCCGCGAACGTCACGTCCGTCGATCAGCACGCGGCCGCGGTCGACGTCGTAGAGCCGTGGGACGAGGTAGGAGATCGTCGTCTTGCCCGACCCGCTCGGCCCGACGATCGCGGCCAGCTGTCCCGGCTCGACGGTGAACGAGATGTCGCGCACGGCCCACGCCACGCCGCCGTCCCCGCCGGACCCGTCGCCCGGCGCGGGCTCCGCCACCGGCTCGGTGCCGTCCGGCACGGCAGCCGGCTCCGGCGCAGGTGGGTAGGCGAACCACACGCGATCCAGCTCGACGCGCCCGGTGACGGTGGCGGTCTCGAGCGTGCGCGCGGACGGTGCGTCGACGATCCGCGGCCGCAGGTCCAGGTAGGCGAAGATCCGGCCGAAGAGCGCCAGCGAGGTCTGCACGTCCAGCGAGACGCGCAGCAGGTTCACCGTGGGGAAGAGCAACCGTGACTGGAGGGTGCTGAACGCGACGATGGTGCCGGCGCTGACCCCGATCCCTGCGGCGATGAGGAATCCCGCCACCAGATACACCAGTGCCGGGGTGATGCCCATGAACGTCTGCACCACGGCGAAGAACGACTGCCCCGACATCGCCTGGCGTACCTGCAGATCCACCTGGCGGCTGTTCTCCTCGCGGTAACGGGCCACCTCGTCGGCCTGCCGGTTGAAGACCTTGGCCAGAAGCACCCCGGACACCGACAGCGACTCCTCGGTGATCGCCGTCATGTCCGAGAGCGACTCCTGGGTGCGCGCGGCGAGCTTGCGCCGGACCCGGCCCACCCGAACCTGGAGCAGCAGGAACAGCGGCGTCATCGCCACCGCGACGAGCGTCAGCTGCCAGCTCAGCACCACCATCGCGATCAGGGCGGCAGCGACCGTCACCACGTTGCCGAGAATCGAGCTCGCAGTCTCCGACAGCACCGACTGCACGCCGCCCACGTCGTTGGCGAGCCGCGACTGGATCACCCCGGTGCGCGTGGCGGTGAAGAAGGCCAGGTCCATCCGCTGCAGGTGCTCGAACAAGCGCCCACGCAGGTCAGCCATCACGCGGTTGCCCAGCAAGGTGGTGCGGTAGGTCTGATACACCCCGATCAGCGCCGACACCACCGGCACCGCCACCATCCCACCCACCAGCCACGCCAGCAGCTCGATGTGCACACCGCTGCCGTCCGCCGGGAACAACGCCTGGTCGAACGCGGCCTGCGTGAGGAACGGGGTGATGATCCCCAGCCCACTGCTGAGCAGAACAGCAACGGCGATGACCACCAGACTCGTGCGGTAGGGGGTGAAGAGCGACCACACCCGCCGACCCAGCTGGTCGGACTCCGTGCTCGTCATCGCTCCTCCTCGGATGAGCTGCGTCAATGGCCGGCGGGTTGATCGCCCGCCCGGCGGTGGTGGTGGCGACGGCCCGGACGCTGGATGGGTGGCCGGCGTCGGGCTGTTCGGCAGCTCCACCGGGGACTCGCGGGCCGGCCTGTTGGCAGGCGGCCGGATGGCGGAGCGACACCGAGTTGTCCCGGCAGCCGCGTGCAGCGTCACTTTCCCCATCTGCCCGAGAAACTGACCACTGATGATGATTGTCATGCTTAGTGACGAGATCTCAGGCTAGCCCGACCGAGACAACAACGGCAAGCGCGCGAAGCCACCGGCCGGATCACGAAGACCGGGCAGTGCACCTGGAGGACGATTCCGACCTTTCGCCCGGCCACGCACGCAACGAGATCGAGATCTCAGCTCCGAGCCGGTTGCTTCCGACTGCGCAACTGACTACTTTCACATTGTCAGATCAACTGACTATCAGCTTCAGTGATCATACGAACTCGTATCGTGCGACAAGCGCAGGGTCGTCCGAATTCCGAAACAGCATGAGCGACGAGTCCCGCCCGGAAATCCCGGACAGGGATCGGGCGTGCATCAGGTGCTGCTCCGAGGTGGACCGCGCAATTGGCTCAGTCGGCGCGCACCCGGGAAACACACACAAGGGAGAGAAAATGACACAGCCACGCCAGCTGCCGGACCTGGCGGACAGCGAGATCAAGGCGCTGAGCACCGCCACGGACACAGCGGTCCTGTTGATCGACCACCAGCCCCAGATGATTTTCGGGGCGCGGAGTGCGGATCCGCAGGTCGTGATCAACAATGTCACCGCACTGGCCAAGCTCGCCAAGCTGTTCGAGATCCCGACGGTGCTGGCGTCGATTGCCGCAACCTCGTTCGCAGGGCCGCTCATCCCCGAGATCACGGACGTGTTCCCGGCTACACCGGTGATCGACCGTAGCTACATCAACGCCTGGCAGGACGGCGTGTTCAGGGGAGCCGTGGAGGCCACGGGCCGTCGCCGGCTCGTGATCGCCGGGCTGTGGACAGAGGTCTGCCTGACGTTCCCCGCACTCTCGGCGATCGAGGCCGGCTACGACGTGTTCGCCGTGGTGGACGCCTCAGCCGGATCCAGCACCGCAGCACACGACGCCGCGGTCGTCCGGATGGCGCAGAAGGGCGTTGTGCCGGTCAGCGTCGCCAACCTGCTCTCGGAATGGCAGCGCGACTGGGCACGCGAGGAGACCTACGGCCCGGTCAACGAGATCATCCGCGAGCACATGGGGGCCTGGGGACAAGGGGTGAACTACGTTCGGGCGATGATGAAGTAGGCCGTCACAGTCGATGACCTCACGAGGAAGGGGCGGTGGCCCGTCCGGTCGCCTGCAGCACTCGCGCTCTGAGATCGGGCTCGGACAGCCGGGACGGCTCGTCGAGCAGGTTGAAGACTCGCAGCAACGCGCCGGTGAGCACGGCGTCGTTGGCCGCCGCCTCCCGATACCGCTGGAAGTACTCCTCCATTTCGAGCATCTCCGCGCTCGGCTCGCCCTCGACATGGGCGAACTGCATATCGCCCGAGGTCGTCAGGTTCCACGGAGTGTCGAGCAGGCCGGACGCCGCCGAGAAGAAGCGATGAGCGAGATCGTCGGCCTGCTCCCGCAGCAGGCTCATCAGCAGCAGTGCCTCCAGCGCCGCCACGGTCATACCTTGCCCGTAGAGAGGGTTGAAGCTGCACAGGGCATCCCCGACCACGAGGTACCCCTCCGGGAACCGATCGAGCTGTTCATAGCGCCGTCGGATGCTTTCCGGGAAGCGCATGAGCACAGGTTCCGTCAGTGGCGGCGCCGTACGGATGACCTCGGCGATGTCGTGGCCGCCGACGCTCTCGGCGAACTCGACCATCGCCTCCTCCCGGGCGGGCAGGTCCTCACCGCCGCAGGTGCTGAGAACGACCATGAAGCGATCAACTGCCACAGCGTTGATGGCCGCGCTGCGGGTCTGCTCGGGATAAGGGGCATAGACCGAGCCGAAGTCCGCCGCGAGATCCTCGGGCTCACGGCTGTAGGACCGCGTCTGGTAGGCGAGTTGAATGCGGAGGCGCTCCTCGGGTGCCCGCTGATAGCCCAGCGCCTCGAGCCACGTCGCGCCACGCGTGCCGCGCCCGGAGGCATCGACCACCAGGTCCGCGTCCAGCGCGGAGCCGACGCTCCCGTCCGCATGCCTCCGGGCGCGCACCCCGGTGACGCGGCGCAGATCAGGATCGACCAGCAGATCCATCACATCGCAGCGCTCGACCAGCGTCACCGGGGGCAGCTGCGTGACCCGAGACCGCACGGTGAACTCGAGCAACGAACGGCTCAACCCGATCCCGATCAGACCGGATTCCGCCTTCCGCAGCCGATGACCGGCGAAGTTCCAGTTGACAGCAGCCTGCATGTCGGCAGCCACCGCGCCTGCCCCGATCAGCTCATCGCTCATTCCGGGAAAGAGCTCGTCGAACGCCTCTCGACCCCGGGCGAGCAGAAAGTGCAGCTGACGACTCTGCGGCACACCGCGCCGCGCGACCGGCTCCGCGGGCAATTCGTCACGATCGATCACCGTCACGCGCTCGAAGAACTCACTTAACGCCCGCGCCGCGCACAGACCCGCGATCGATGCACCGATGACAATGGCATGCTGACGCGACAATCCCATCGAACCCCTCAAGGATCTGTGCGCAGCGCCCCGCTGCTGTGCGCACACCGGCAAACGTCGCACATGCCCGATTTCGCCGAATTCCGACAGGCGGTCGGGCACAGAATTCTCGACAATCAGATTACAGCCGCGATCGGAGCAGCCCAACCCGAGACGCCGAGAAAGCCGGTTCTTCCCGCGTGGACCCGCGGGTTCGGCGGGCCGGTGGCAGGCTCCTCAGAGCGTTCAGTCGGGCAGGTTCTGGACGTGCTGGAACCCGAACCGGCCCTTGATGCACAGGTGTCCGTGCGTCACGGAGTGGTCCGAGGGCGAGGTGACGTTGACGATCTGCCCCTGCTGCACATGGAGTTCGAGGTTGCAGCCGACCCCACAGAACGAGCAGATCGTGGTGGTGACGGTCTCGTCCTCCGGCTTCCACTCATCCGCCTCGCGCAGCTCGTGCTCCCGCACGGACTTCAGCGCGCCCGTCGGGCACACCCCGATGCAGTTGCCGCAGTAGACGCAAGCGGAGTCGGGCAGCGGGTTGTTCAGCTCGGTGGCGATGCGGGCGTCGAACCCGCGCCCGGCGGCGGAGATCGCGAACGTGAACTGCGCGTCGGTGCCGCACGCCTTGACGCACTTGTAGCACATGATGCAGCGGCCGTAGTCGCGCACGTAGAGGTCATTGTCGACCTTCACCGGCTGCGCGACGGTCTCCGCAGTGGATCCGTCCGGGGCGTGGTGGTGGCCGGGGTGGCGGGTGTCGCGGTCGGTGGACGGCGGCGCGGGCGGGCCGTAGCGGTCGGCGTCGACGCCGTAGTCGGCCATCCAGCGCTGCACGTCCGCGCTCGCCTGCGAGAGGTCGGCCGAGGACGCGAGCAGCTCCAGCACCATGCGCCTGCTGTGCCGGACGCGCTCGGTGTCGGTGCGGACCGCCATGCCGTCCTCGGCCTTGCGCGCGCACGACGGCGCGAGCACCCGGCTGCCCTCGACCTCGACGACGCAGACGCGGCACGCGTTGATCGGGGTGAGGTTGGCGCCCCAACACAGCGTGGGGGTGTCCGCCTGGGCACCGCCCATGTCGTGCAGGGCGTCGAGGATCGTGGCGCCCTCCGGGACCCGGACCTCCTCGCCGTCGACGGTCAGCGTGACGAGCCTGCGGATGCCGCCGAGCAGCACCGGTTCCGCGGTGGTGGTCATGTTGCTCTCCCGTTCCTGCTCGCCCCGTTGCTGTTCGCCCCGTTAGTGCTCATCGGCGCGTCGAGCAACCCGAGGTCGAGCGCCGACCGGACGGCCGAGGGCGCGGTCTGCCCGAGCCCGCAGATCGATGCGTCCACCATGACTCGGGCGAGGTCGTCGATCAGGGCGAGCTCGGTCTCCCGTGAGCCCAGCGGCACACCGCGGGCCAGCCGGGCCAGCGCCTCTTCCTGTCGGACGGTGCCGACCCGGCAGGGCACGCACTGCCCGCACGACTCGTCGCGGAAGAACGCGGCGATCCGCCGCAGCATCCCCGGCATGTCGGCCGACGTGTCGATGGCGAGCACGACGCCCGACCCGAGCGTGGACCCGATCTCACGGGTGCCCTCCAGAGTGAGCGGCACGTCGAGCCGGTCGGGCAGCACGAACCCGCCGGCCGCGCCGCCGAGAAGCACCGCACGCAGCTCCCCGCGCACCCCGCCGGCGAGCATCAGCAGCTCGCGGAGGGTGGTGCCGAAGTCCACCTCGTAGACGCCTGGGGTCTGCACCGCGCCCGCGACGCAGAACAGCTTCGTGCCGGTGGAGCGCTGCCCGCCGATCGACGCGAACGCCGGGCCGCCGATCGCGAGGACCTCGAGGACGTTGTAGAGCGTCTCCACGTTGTTGATCACGGTGGGCTTGCCGAAGAGGCCCTTGACGCTGGGGAACGGGGGCTTGTTGCGCGGTTCGCCGCGCAGGCCCTCCAGCGAGTTGAGCAGCGCGGTCTCTTCGCCGCAGATGTAGGCGCCCGCGCCGCGGCGCAGCTCGATGTCGAACGCGAAGCCCGCTCCGAGCACGTCGTCGCCGAGGTACCCGCGGGCCCTGGCGGCCTCGATCGCGCGCTGCAGCCTGCGTGTGGCGAGCGGGTACTCGCCGCGGATGTAGAGGTAACCGCGCTCGCAGCCGCTGGCGTACCCGGCGATCGTCATCGCCTCGATCAGGCCGAACGGATCGCTCTCCATGAGCACGCGGTCCTTGAACGTGCCCGGCTCGGACTCGTCGGCGTTGCAGACCAGGTAGTGCGGCCGCTCGGGCGCACGCGCGACGCCGTCCCACTTCACGCCGGTGGGGAACGCGGCCCCGCCACGGCCGGTGAGCGATGCGTCGGTGACCTCTTTGATCACCCGCGTCGGCCCGAACTCGATTGCCCGGCGCAGCGCCGTGTAGCCGCCATGGGCGCGGTAGTCGTCGAGGCTCTCCGGGTCGACGAGCCCGACGCGGCGCAGGAGGCGCAGGCCTGCCCTGCCCTGCCGGCCTGAGGCGAGAACGCGGTCGCCGCCGGTCTGCGGGGCGCTCACGGTGGTGTCGGCGAAGGCGAGGTCGGCGGGCAGGTCCGCCGCGACCCCGGTGTCCGCGCCGACGGGCCGCGCCAGCTCGCCTGCCACGGCCTCTGCCGTGGCAGGCGCCAGGCTGACGTCCGGGCGGCGGGTCCGCTGCAACAGCACCGCGGGTGCCCGCTCGCAGAGGCCCAGGCACGGGCTGCGCACCCAGCAGGCGTCGTCGCCCTTGCCCTCGGGGCCCAGCTCATCGGTGAGCCGGGCGGCGATCTCCTCGCCGCCCCGCGGGCCGCAGGCGATGTCGTCGCAGACGTGCACGACGTCCGGCGCGCGCTGCTCGACCGCGAACATCGCGTAGAAGGTGGCCACCCCGTACACGTCGGCGGGCGGGACCGACAGCACACGCGCGACGTGGTTGAGCGCGCCGGGGCTGATCCAGCCGACCTCTTCCATCACCGCATGCAGGGCGGGCAGCAGCAGGTGCCGCCGTCCCCGAGCGGCGTGCCCGGAGTCGGCGAAGTACGCGTGCTCGCGGATCTCGTCGCCGGTGACCCGGCCGTGCTCGCGCAGCACGGCGGCGACGGCCTCCTGTTCGGCGGGCGACGCCTCGGCGTTCGACAGGCGCAGATCCACGCGCTACTCCCCTGCCGCCGCCGCGGGCACCCGCAGCTTCTCGATCCGCACGGCAGTCGCCTTGAACTCCGACGTGCCCGACTTCGGGTCCCACGCGTCGTTGGTCAGAACGTTGACGTCGACCTCCTCGGAGAAATGCGGTGTGAACGACGCGAGGCCCGGACGCAGCGACGGGTCGAACCAGACCGGGGCCTCGACCGACCCACGCCGCGAGGTGACCCGCACCCGCTCGCCATCGGCGATGCCGAGCTCGGCCGCGTCGGTGGCGTCCATCCGCAGCGACTCCCGGCGACGCAGCGGCGAGGCGTACCCGCCGGTCTGCACCCCGGAGTTGTAGCCGTCGAGCACACGCACCGTGGTGAGCCGGATGGGGAACTCCTCGGTCAGCACGTCCACCGGCGGCACGTGCTCGACGGGCATGAACGGCGCGGGCACGCCGCGCTCGGCCTCGTTGTCCGCCCACAGCCGGTCGTGCAGCAGCGGCGTGCCGGGGTGCTCCTCGTCCGGGCACGGCCACTGCAGTCCGCCGAGCTCGTCCAGCCGCTTGTAGGACATGCCGTGGTGCCAGTTCAGCGACACCGACCGCAGCTCGTCCCACACCTGCTCGGCTGTCGGCTCGCCCCAGCCGTAGCCCATGTGGTTGGCGATATCGCAGATGATGTGCGTGTCCGGCCGTGCCAGTCCGGGCGGGTCGATCGCCTTGCGCACGCGCTGCACACGGCGCTCGGAGTTGGTGACCGTGCCCTCGTACTCGCACCAGTCGGCCGCCGCGGGCAGCACGACATCGGCGAGCTCCGCGGTGGCGGTTCGGAAGATGTCCTGGACGACGAGGTGCTCCAGGCCCTCCAGCATGTGCCGGGCGTGGGTGGCGTTGGCCTCGGACTCCGCCGGGTTCTCGCCGATGCAGTACAGCGACCGCAGCGTGCCCGCCTGCATGGCCTCGAACATCTCCGAGAGATGCATCCCTGGCTTCGGCGAGATCGTGGCGCCCCACACGGCTTCGAAGCGGGCCCGCGCCTCGTCGTCACCGAGGTCGTAGCCACCGGGCAGCTTCGCCGGGATGGAGCCCATGTCGCCGCCGCCCTGCACGTTGTTCTGCCCGCGCAGCGGGACCAGGCCCGAGCCGTAGCGGCCGACGTGCCCCGTGAGCAGCGCCAGGTTGATCAGCGCGAACACGTAGTCGGCCGCGTTGTGGTGCTCGGTGATCCCGAGCGTCCAGCAGATCTGCGCGCGATCGGCGCGGGCGTAGGCGTGCGCCAGCTCGCGGATCAGCGCTGCCGGGACCTTGGTGATCTCCTCGGCCCGCTCGAGCGTGTAGGGCTCGACGGACGCGCGGTAGTCCTCGAAGCCGTTGGTCGCCCTGCGGACGAACGGCTCGTTCACCAGCCCGGCGTGGATGATCTCCCGGCCGATCGCATTGGCCAGCGCGATGTCGGTGCCGACGTCGAGGCCGAGCCATGCGTCGGCCCACTGCGCCGTGGACGTGCGCCGCGGATCGACCGAGTACATCCGCGTACCCGACTTGAGTCCCTGCAGCACGTGGTGGAAGAAGATCGGGTGCGTCTCACGCGCGTTGGAGCCCCAGAGCACCAACAGGTCAGCGTGCTCGGCCTCCACGTACGCCGAGGTGCCGCCACCCGCACCGAACACTGTCGTCAGACCGACGACGGAGGGAGCGTGTCAAGTTCGGTTACAGGAGTCGACGTTGTTGCTGCCCATCACCACGCGGGCGAACTTCTGGGCGGCGTAGTTCATCTCGTTCGTCGCCTTGGAGCAGCTGAACATGCCGAACGCGTCGCCGCGGTGGGGCGCGAAGCCGGCGGCTGCCCGGTCGAGCGCCTCGTCCCAGGTGGCGGGCCGCAACCGGCCCCCGTCCCTGACCAGCGGCTCGGTGAGCCGAACGTGCCTCGGCGTGCGCAGGCCTCGCATCGGCGTCTCCTTCCGTTACCCACAGATCGCAACAGACTTACGATACGACCCGTTGGTGACAGGCGAAAGTTTGAAAGACGATCATATCACGTCCGTGTATACAGTACACCGCCGCACGCCCGGCGAGAGGCTGCCCGCCGGATCACGGTGACCCCAGGCCCGCTCGATGGGTCCAGCGGCCGCCGACCATCGTCCCCGCCACCGGCAAGGTACGGAGGGCCAAGGGATCCAGTTCAGCGGGGACGTCCTCGGTGACGATCATGTCGGCCCTTCTGCCGACGCGGATCGGACCGTCCGGCCCGGCCGACGCGGCGAGCGCGACGTCGAAGGGGATCTCCTGCTCACCGTGCCAGCTGGGGCGATCGTCCGCGCTGCGACGGACAGCGGCGGCGATGCTGACCCACGGGTCGAGTGGGGCGACCGGGGCATCCGATCCGAGCACGAGCTCGGCGCCGGCATCACGCAGCGAACGGTAGGGAAAAGCGCGGCTGGTCCGCCCCTTCCAATAGCGGTCGGCGACGTCACGATCGTCGATGGCGTGCTCGGGCTGCACACTCGCGACGACCCCGAGCTCGGCGAACCGGGCGACGTCCGGTTCGGACAACAGCTGGGCGTGCTCGATACGGCCACGTACGCCGCTGGCGGCGAATGCATCGAGCGCGAACGTGTTCGCCTTGTCGCCGATCGCATGCACCGCGGCGTCGATCCCGGCGGCAGCGGCCTTGCGCAGCAGCGGCACGAGGTCCTCGGGCGCGACGAGCAGAACGCCGCACGGGTGCGCCGTTGCCTCGAGCCCGGGGTAGGGGTCCTGGCAGTAGGCGGTGCGCGTGTTGAGGGACCCGTCGCTCACGACCTTGAGCGGACCCATGGTGAGGAGTCCGGCCGTTCCGGGGATCGGGTCGCCGGTGCGCAGTCCGCGGGAGATCGCCTGATCGAGATGAGACGGCCACACCGACGACACGACGCGCAGGGCGGTGCAGCCGCGGGAGATCCGGCCGGCCCACGCGTCGAGCTGAAACGGTGCCTCGAAGTCGACGACGCCGACAACCCCTCGCGCCGATGCCGCCTGCGCGGCCTCACCCGCCCAGACATCGAGCTGAGTCACCGGCACCTTCCTGGTGTCCTCCATGATGGGATGCCAGTCGGTCTCCCGGAGCACGCCGGTGGGATGAGTGGCCCACCCGTACGTCCGCGCGGCGGCAGAGTTCAACCAGCAGCAGTGCAGATCAGCGGAGACGAGAACGACCGGCGTGCCACCGGTCACCGGATCGAGCAGGTCGCGGTGCGGGACGTCGGGCCAGAGCGCATCCCGGAACCCGGCACCGACGAGTGCGGCGCCCTGTGCAGGCGGATCGGTGCGCATTCGCCGGGCTACCAGCGCCACCACCTCGTCGGCAGACCGCGCCGAGCCGAGATCGAGTCGCTTGCGCGCCAGCGTCCACTGATCGAAATGCACGTGGTTGTCCCACAAGCCGGGCAGGACGCTCCGGCCGTCGAGCGCCACCACCTCGGCATCACGGGACGCGGTCAGCTCCGGACCGATCGCGGTCACGACGCCGGCCTCGATCGTGATGTCCACGATCCGGCCGCCCATCCGGGCCGAGCGCAGCACAAGCTCGCCCCGCCCCGCGCCGGCGTGGTCAGACATCGATTCGGCCATCACGAGAGGAGATCCTGTCGGCGCGCATGCGTTCAGTAGCGGTTGACACGCGCGTCGTGGCGCAATGCCTCGTCGATGACATGGGCGGGCACGGGAGTGCCGTGCTGGCCTCGCACGATCTCCCCGGCCGAGGGCACCCCGTCCGCTGCGGGCCACGTGGCCGGATCCCAGAGCGCCGAGCGCGCGAATGCCTTCGTGCAGTGCAGGAACAGCTCCTCGACGATGACCTCGATCGCGAGGTCCGGGGTGACTCCCGAGACCGTCAGCCGCGGAAGGTACGGGGCATCCGCGACCACCCGGGCGGTGCCGTTCAGCCGGAGTGTGTCGCCGACCCCGGGCACGATGAAGAGCATTCCCACGGCCGAGTTGCCGAGGATGTTGCGCATGCTGTCCAGGCGCCGATTGCCCTTGCGGTCGCCGAAGGCCAGCGTCCTGCTGTCGAGTACGAGCACACTGCCGGCAGGGTCGCCACGCGGCGAGACGTCACACGATCCGTCGGCCCCACTGGTGGCGAGCATGAACAGCGGGCTGGCCGCGATGAACCGCGCGGAGACCTCGTCGATGTGATCGATCGCCTTCTCGGCGATCGCAGCCGAGGGGGCCTGCACGTACTCGCGGAGTTCGGACTCATCGCAGATCGTGCGCATCCCTGTCAGGTCCTCACGTGATCGTCCGCCGGTACGTGACGGTGCAGTTGTGTAATCGACCCCTTGCCACGAAGTAAAGATAGCCTATCCTCCGTTCGTGCTCCCCACTCCCCGGCCGGCAACCGAGCTGCGCGGCGTCGGCCTGGACCTCGGTTACCACGGCGTCGACGTCGTGCACGCCGCCGGTGTCCGGCTGCGCTCCGGTTTCGTCACGGCGTTGGTCGGACCGAACGGCAGCGGCAAATCGACTTTGCTGCGGGCGCTCGCTCGGCTGCACAGTCCACGGAACGGGCAGATCCTGATCGGCGGCCCTCTCGATGAGCGCGGCGGGACCGCCGAAGCGCTGGATGCGCTCGCCCTGACCCGCCGTGAGTTCGCCCGTCGCGTCACGCTGCTCGCGCAGAGCCGGCCGGTACCGGTCGGGCTCTCGGTGCGCGACGTGGTCGGCTTCGGCCGCCACCCCTACCGGGGCCGGTTCGGCCGCGAGGACGTCGACGGGCCGGCCGTCGTGGCGTTGTCGATGGAGGCAACCAGGGTGGCGGACATCGCCGACCGCCCGGTCGACGAGCTGTCCGGTGGCCAACTGCAGCGCGTCTGGCTCGCCTGCTGCCTGGCCCAGGACACGGGCGTCCTGTTGCTCGACGAGCCGACCAACCATCTCGATCTGCGCTACCAGGTCGAGATGCTCGAACTGCTGCGCGATCTCGCCGACGACGACCAGGTTGCCGTCGGCGTGGTGCTGCACGACCTGGAGCACGCCGCGGCCGTCGCCGACGAGGTCGCGCTGCTCGCCGACGGGCGCGTGCGCGCCGTCGGCCCGCCGGAGGCCGTGCTCACCGGCGAGATCCTCACAGCGGCGTACGGGATCGAGGTCGCGGTCGACCACGACCCCGTGACGGAGTCCCTGCGCATCCGGCCGGTGGGCCGGCACAGCAGGCGCAGAAAGCAAACAGTGGTGACGGCAAGTGCGGAGGAGTCGAGATGAGACGATCCAGGCGGCGCGGTCAATGGGCGGCGGTGACCGGCCTGGTCACCCTGCTGCTCGCCGCTTGTGGCACCACGGAGGCGCCGAGCGACCCTGGTGCCGCACCCACCGCCGGCAGCGGCGCGCCCATCACCGTCACCGATGCGCGCGGCCGGCAGATCACCCTCGACGGTCCGGCGACCAGGCCGGTCGGGCTCGAGTGGAACGTCGTCGAACACCTGGTCTCGCTGGGTGTGCGGCCGGTCGGCGTGGCGGACGTCGAGGGCTATGGCAACTGGGTGAAGGCCGCGCCGCTCCCGGGCGATGTCACCGACGTCGGCGTGCGGGGCGAGCCGAGCGTCGAGGCGATCGCCGCCCTGCGCCCTGACCTCGTCCTCGCCACCACCGACCTGCCCGAGGGAGCGGTCACACAGCTGGAGGCGATCGCGCCCGTGGTGCTCGTGCGTGCGGCCGACGCCTCCGACGGCATCGGGCAGATGCGCCGCAACGTCCAACTGGTCGCCACGCTGACCGGTGCCGAGGCCGCCGCGCAGCGCCTGCTCGCCGACTTCGACACCACCCTCACCGACGGCGCCGCGCGGCTGACGGCGGCCGGGCTGGACGGGCGCCGGTTTGCCTTCGCCGACGGCTACCTCGACGGCGGCCGCCTCTCGATCCGGCCGTTCACCGAAGGGTCGCTGGTCGAGTCGGTGTCGCAGGAGCTCGGTCTCGTCAACGCGTGGCCGCTCACCGGCGACAGCGACTACGGCCTCGCGAGCACCGACGTCGAAGGGCTGACGACGCTCGGTGACGTCGAGTTCGTCTACTACGCCAACGACGCCGACGGCCCTGATCCCTTCGTCGACGGGCTCGCGGGAAACGCGGTGTGGGCATCGCTGCCGTTCGTGCAGGCCCAGAACGTCACGCGGCTTCCGGACGGGATCTGGATGTTCGGCGGGCCGGCGTCGATGGTGCAGTACGTCGACGCCGTCACCGCGGCTCTGGCCGGCTGAGGCGGTGAGCGAGGCCGGGGTCTCGGAGGTCTCCGCCGTCCCGCGCACGACGTCGAGTGCTGCGCCGTCGCGCGTCGCTGCCGCCGCAGCGCTGGGTGTCGGCGGGGTGGTGCTGCTCGCCGCCGTGCACCTGACGCAAGGCACGTCGGGTGTCGGTATCGACCAGTTACTAGGCCTGTTGACCGGGTCCGACGCCGACGGGACGGCCGCGGTGCTGGTCGCCTCGCGCGTGCCGCGGCTGCTCGCCGCCCTCGTGGTCGGGGCGGCGCTGGGTGTGGCCGGTGCCGCGCTGCAGTCCGTCAGCCGCAACGCGCTCGCCGCACCGGACACTCTCGGCGTCAACGCCGGTGCATACTTCGCGGTCGTCGCCGCGGCGGCGTTCGGCCTGGCCGTGCCCGTCGAGCTGTCCGCCCTGCTGGCGTTCGCCGGAGGCCTCGCCGCCGCGGCGCTCGTCTTCGCGCTGTCGGGCGGCGGCACGGGCCCGACCCGGCTCGTGCTCGCAGGGTCCGCGGTGGCGCTCGCGTTCTTCGCGCTCACAAGCGTGCTCCTGCTGCTGTTCTCGCAGGAGACCACGGGGCTCTACGCGTGGGGTAGCGGTCAGCTGGCCCAGATCGGGCTGGAGGCGGTCGCCCGGATGAGCCCGCTCGTGCTGCTCGCCGTCGCAGGGCTCGTCGTGCTCGGCCGCCGTCTCGACGTCCTCGGCCTCGGCGACGACACCGCGTCGGTACTGGGCGTCCCGGTCCGCAGCACGCGTCTGCTCGTGATCGTGCTCGCGGTGCTGCTCTCCGCGGCGGCGGTGACGGTGGCGGGCCCGATCGGGTTCGTGGGCCTGTGCGCACCCGCCGCTCTCCGGCTCGTCGCGCCGCTCGTCCCCGGACTGCGCAGGCATCGGGTGCTGCTGCCGATGTCCGCGCTCGCCGGGGTCGGCGTGGTGCTCGCCGCCGACGTGCTGGTCCGGCTCGTGCTCGGCGGGCAGGCAGGCGTCGAGGTACCGACGGGGGTGGTGACCACCGTGTTCGGCGCGGTCGTCCTGGTGGCCGTGGCCCGCCGGTTCCGTGAGTCGGGCCCGGCGCGACAGGTTGCCGCCGCGCACTCGGGGCGGCTGCGCGACCGCAGGGGCTTCCTGGTCGTGACGGGCGTGACGCTCGCCGCCACCACGGCCGTGGCGGTCGCCGGACTGCTGCTCGGCGACACGCTGCTGCTCACCGGCGACGTCCTCAACTGGCTGACCGGCCGCGCCGGCCCGATCACCACGTTCGTGCTGGACACGCGGGTGCCGCGGGTGATCGCGGCCCTGTTCGCGGGAGCCGCGCTCGCGGTGGCCGGCACGGCCGTGCAGGCGGTCTGCCGCAATCCGCTCGCCGAACCCGCGCTCCTCGGTGTCAGCGGCGGTGCGGGGGTCGCGGCCGTCGCCGTGATCACGTTCGTCCCGGCCGTCGGGGTCTGGGCGCTCGCCGGCAGCGCCGCGCTCGGGGCGCTGCTCGCCGCCACCCTCGTGTTCGGGCTGGCCGTGCGTGGCGGCATGGCGTCCGACCGGCTCGTCCTGATCGGTGTCGGGGTCTCGTACGGGGCCATGGCGCTGATCACCGTCATGGTCGTGGCCACCGATCCGTTCAACGAGACGAAGGCGCTCACCTGGCTGGCCGGTTCGACGTACGGGCGCACGTTCCCGCAGGTGCTGCCCGTGGTCGGCGCGTTGCTGCTCGCCCTCGCGCTGTTCGTCGGCAGGCGCAACGAACTCGACCTCCTCGCGGTCGACGACGACACCCCGCAGGTGCTCGGCATCCGGCTCACGCAGACCCGGGTGCTGCTCCTCGCCGCCGCGGCGCTGCTCACCGCCACCGCCGTCGCCGCGATCGGGGTGCTCGCGTTCGTCGGCCTCGTCGCGCCACACGCCGCGCGCGCCCTCGTCGGTGCCCGGCACGCCCGCGTGCTCCCGGTCGCCGCTCTGCTCGGCGCACTGCTCGTCGGGCTCGCCGACACCATCGGCCGCAGTGTCATCGCGCCGGCCCAACTACCCGCCGGCGCGCTCACATCGCTGATCGGCACGCCGTACTTCGCGTGGCTACTCTGGCGCTCCCAACACCCCTCGAGCTGACGGTTCGGGCGAGCCGGGCGCCTGGTCCGCCCGATCCCGTCGGTCGAGGCGCGGATGGGCACGCCTCTCGTCGAAAGGACGTCCGTGAGGTGACCGCCGAGAGCGACGTCGCCGTCGTCACCGGCGCCGCTCGGGGGCTGGGCGCGGTGATCGCGGCTCGGCTGCACGGCCACGGCCTGCGGGTCGCACTCGCCGACGTCGACGTCGAGAAGGCGGCCGAGGTCGCGCGTCACCTCGATCCGTCACGTGCCACGGCGCGCGCGTTCGCCCTCGACGTCCGCGAGCGCGCCTCCTTCCACGATCTCCTGGCCGGCGTCGTCGCCGTCTGGGGCGGGCTGCACGTCGTGGTCAACAACGCCGCCGGCACTCAGGCGACGCCGGTCATGCAGATCAGTGCCGAGGAGTTCGACTCGGTCGTCGGGGTGAACCTGTCCGGCACCTTCAACGCCTGCCAGATCCTCGGCGCCCACCTCGCCGAGCGCGGCTACGGCCGGATCGTCAATATCGGCTCACTGGCCGGGCAGAACGGCGGCACCGCCACCGGCGCGCACTATGCAGCCTCGAAGGGCGGCATCCACACGCTGACCAAAGTGTTCGCCCGCGAACTCGCGGCGTCCGGTGTGACGGTCAACGCCGTCGCTCCTGGCCCGCTGGACCTGCCGGTCGTGCACCGTCTCGTCCCGCCGGAGCGGATGGAGTCGCTGATCGCCACGATCCCGGTCGGCCGGCTGGGCTCGCCCGGCTTCGTCGCGCAGGTCGTCGCCCTGCTCGCGAGCCGGGACGCCTCCTCGGTCACCGGCGCCTGCTGGGACGTCAACGGTGGGCTCTACCTTCGTTGATCCGGACCGACGCCAGGTGCTCCGCACAGGGTCAGCCGGCGGTTTCGGGCGCGAAGCGGTAGCCGTCCTCGGTGAGGAGCACCCGCCCGGCGCTGGTGCCGGCGAAGTGCGTGCCGAGCACCAGCGCATTCGTCGACGCCGCCGC
Source organism: Pseudonocardia alaniniphila (assembly GCF_022524485.1). Classification (GTDB taxonomy): domain Bacteria; phylum Actinomycetota; class Actinomycetes; order Mycobacteriales; family Pseudonocardiaceae; genus Pseudonocardia; species Pseudonocardia alaniniphila. The sequence goes on along the minus strand of NZ_JAKXMK010000004.1, from coordinate 58,428 downwards.
GGCCAGCAGTTCCCTGCGAGTCGCCCGGGCGGCGTCCGGGTCGAGGTCGCCGCTCGCCGTCCACTCCGGATAGCGGAGCTGAATCGGGTGGTGCACGACGTCGCCGGTGATCACACAGCTGTCGCCGATCCACACACTCAGGTGCCCCGGCGTGTGTCCCGGTGATGTCCGGATCCGGACCTCGGCGGTGAGACTCGTGTCCGCCACCACGGGCTCGACCAGCCCGGCATCGATCACCGGCTGCACCGAGTCGGCGAAGGCGGACGCATGCAAAGGATCTTCCGAATTCGACCAATGATCGATATCAGCAGCTCCGAACAGATAACGCGCACGGGGGAACGTCGGAATCCATCTGCCGTCCTCGAGGCAGGTGTTCCAGCCGACGTGATCGACGTGCAGGTGCGTGCAGACCACCATGTCGACGGACTCCGGGACGAAGCCGGCCGCGGCAAGGTCCGCGAGAAACGGGCGACGCTGGTGGTCGAACTCCGGGATCAGCGGGCGGTCCTTGGAGTTGCCGGTGCAGGTGTCGACGACGATGCAACGCCCGCCGGCCTCGATGACGAACGTGTGGAAGCTCATCAGATACCAGCCGCGGGAATCGACGAAGTCGGGCACCAGCCACGGCTCCGCAGCAACGTGCGCCGGTGTGGCCTCGGCGAAGAAGTCGACCGCGAACGGCATCACGTGCTCGACCACTCGGGTGATCCGGACGCCGTCGACATTCCACAACATCTGCCCGAACCTACCCAACGCGGCAACCGGATCGGCGCTGTTCGTACACCGCCTACCTCGATCGTGGCATCACTGCCGAGTGACACATGTCATCCCGAAATCGAATGAAACTTCGTCACACAGATCCAGCCGCCGCAGTGCGCTGACACCCAGCCGAACACTGCGGTTCCCGGCACAGGACGATGACCGGATCATGCTCGCCGGGAGTCCGTGTACACGGCTGTCAAAAGAGTAGATCCTCGACGAGATCAGTAAGTCGATTCAGACCATCCACCGCGAGCGGCGCGACAACTGCAATCCCGACGGGAGCCGCAGCCGTGATGGGTGCACAGTATGGCGGTTCTGCGGCGCCGGTGCACGAAGCCTGTCGCCATGCTGCGCGGCTTGGCGCCGGCGAGCCGAAGATCAAGTAGTCTGCACAGTGGATCACCCGATTCTCGGCCCGCACGACCTGACGGGCACGGGGGGCTACGGGTGTCCGCCAAGACCATCTATCGCGCGTTTCGTTCCGCGGCTTGACCGATCGCAAGGAGGGCATGCCGCACAGCAGTCGCCGGGATCGCATACCGCAGTGGTGCGGGACGGCACCGCAATCAGCAGCGGGCGCTGTCGATTTCCGCTGCCGCCATCACGATCACTGACAATTCCCGGTATCCATCGGTTGGCCGGCGGCCTACAGGCTTCACCGACCTCGGCCTCGGCCACATCGTCGGTGCGTGCGAGCAGCCCATGATCGGCGCCGGATCGTGTCGTCCCAGGCCGTGGGCCTGCTCGCGGGACGCTCGCCCTGTCGTCCGGCCGGCCCGGCACGGTCGCGTCCCGACCTCCATCCAGGCCTGCCGGCCACCCGGATTCGGGGTGGATATCCGGCACATCTCGTGGCCCGCCATACGATCTTGGACAGATCACCTTTTCCGCGCGACGCGCAGGGTGCGGCCGAGCGCAGGAGAATAACTCCGGACAGCAAATACGTCGGGAATGGGACGAAATCCAGGACAAAGGGGGCAGCCGGAACAATCAACTTGGTGATCTGAAACATTCCCATTGTGCAATGATCGCCAATTAGGATGGCGTTGATCACTCTTGACTTTGGCCAGTCATATACACCTCGTCATCACGAGATGGCGCTCCGCCAAGGGCGGCAGCCGTGCGAGGCCCCTGACCTGGGAAGAAACGATCTAGGCGCTGCGCGGTTCGCTCGATCGGCACCCGTCCGCGACCCGAGACCGGTGTGCGACCTCTTAGACCCGGTCCGCAGAATCACACTCCCAAGTGATCGATCACGGTGCCGAGCGAGAGGCGTGCTAATGCAGCCATCGAGGGTATTCATCGTTGGTTCCGGCGTCGTCGGAACAGCGACAGGCACAGGACTCCTGGCCGCCGGTAACACAGTGACCTTCATCGACATCTCCGTGCCACGCGTACGTCACCTGCAAGCCCAGGGTTTGGACGCACGGACGGAGCTGGACCTGAGCTCCGAGCCCGACTCCTTCATTTTCCTGACACTGCCTACGCCGAACGTCGGGTGGCGCTACGACCTGGGGGCTTTCACGGCAGGTACCGCGGCCGTCGGTCGAGCCCTGGCCGGATCGAGCGCACAGCACACCGTCGTCGTGCGGTCGACGGTGTCCCCGGGAACCACCGAAGGATTGGTGCGACCGGTGCTCGAGGAGAACTCCGGCATGACCGCCGGCGAGGGATTCCGCCTGGCCTCGAATCCGGAGTTCCTGCGCGCGGTCTCCGCAGCCGAGGACTTCAGCCACCCATGGATGACGGTGATCGCCAGCCGGGACCCGCAAGCCGTTGCCCGGCTGCGCGGACTGCTCGAACCATTCGGCGGAGAGATGCGCACATTCTCCGACCCGGCCGAAGCCGAGTTCATCAAATGCGCGCACAACATCTTCAACGCAACGAAGATCAGTTTCTGGAATGAGATGTGGCTCATCGCCCAGAAGATCGGTCTTGATCTCGACCCGATCGCGGCGACGGTCGCGAAGTCCGCCGAAGGCTCGATAAACCCGCAGTACGGAATCCGCGGCGGCGCCCCCTACGGCGGGGTTTGCCTGCCCAAGGACACCTGCGGATTCCTCGGATATTCTGATGCGATCGGCGTCGACATGCCACTGCTGCAAGCCGTGGTCGAGACGAACAATCGGCTCGAAAGCGTGGTCAAGCAGGAGGTCGAAGCCGCCGGGAAAGCAGCGTCCGGCATCCCGACGGCATGACACTCCCGTTCTACTACTACGTACTGGGCACGCCGCTCGGCGTGCTCGGCCTGGTCCGGTGGGCATGCTGGCTCGTACGGCGCATCCCGGCGGTGCTGTACAAGCCGGTGATGAACGACCACAGACTGCCGATCACCGTGGTCGTGCCGGTGTACCAGGAGGATCCGGAGATATTCGCCACCGCGATCGAGTCCTGGCTGGCGAACAGGGTCGGCGTCATCCTCGTCATCGACGTCTCCGACAAGGACTGTCAGGAGGTCGCCGACCGCTACCCGGTGCGGGTGCTGATCACTGACGTACCGGGAAAGCGGGACGCGTTGCGACGGGGATGGCGAGCGGCCGACACCGAGCTGGTCGCCCTCGTCGACTCCGACACCATCTGGGCCCCGGACGTCGCGGACGAGGTGTGCAAGCCGTTCGCGGACCCCCGGATCGGAGGCGTCGGGACCCGGCAGAACGTCTACGGGTCCACGGGCTTCCTGGCCCGCATCACCGACATGTTCCTCGATCACCGGTACTTCGACGAGAACGCCAGCCAGACCCTGCTCGGGCAGGCAGTGTCGTGCCTGTCCGGGCGCACCGCGATCTACCGCCGCGCGCTGCTGCTCGAGATCGAGGACGAGTTCATGCACGAGACGTTCTGGGGCGTGCCGTGTCTGTCGGGCGACGACAAGCGCCTGACGACGCTCATCCTGGAACGCGGCCATCTCACGTACATGCAACGGACGGCCGAGGTCTGGTCGACCTTCCCCAACCGCTGGCGGATCTTCCTCCGCCAGCGGCTCCGGTGGGCACGCAACACCTGGCGTTCCGACCTGCGCGCACTGTCGCGACGCTGGGTGTGGCGACGCCCCTTCCTCGCCTACACGATGATCGACAAGGGCGTCAGCAGCTTCACCCTGCTGCTCGGACCTGCGTTCATGATCCACTCGTTGGTGATCGGGAACTGGGTGTTCGCCGCTGTACTGGCGCTCTGGTGGCAGATCAGCCGGTCGGCGAAGCTGCTACCTCACCTTCGCCGCCGGCCGTCCTCGTTCTTCTTCATCCCGGGGTACGTGTTCGTCTCGTGGATCATGGCCTTGATCAAGCTGCAGGCCCTGTTCACCATCCGCCGGCAGCGCTGGCTGACGCGGCAGGTGGCCGTCGAGAACGGCGAGGTCGTCCGCACTGAGCAACCAGGGTCAACTGCGCAGGGGATACCCGCATGACAAGTACCCGACCGAACCGACACCGGGCCGGCCCACTGCTCTCCTGCTGCGCGACCGCCGCGCTGCTCGCCCTGGTGGCAACGCCCGGTGCGGCGGCCGTGGCCTCCTCGGCTGCCGTGGTACCGGCAGCCGAGGTTGCGGCGATGCCGCCGGCAGCGGACACGCCGGGCACGGAATCGGCCGAACCGGAGTCCACCGCGAGACCAGGACGTGGGTTCGATCCATCGCGGCCGCTGAGGCTTCGCCGCCGACCACCCCGGCAGGACGCGATCCCGCAGGGACCGCTTGGTCCACGTCAGACTCAGCCGCCCGGCGAGACGTCGGAACCCTCCACGCCGACCGCCACCGCGGCCGAACCCGCCCTACCGGTCCCCTCCGCCGCGACACCGTCGCTACCGGCCCCGTCCGCGGCGACACCCTCGACATCCTCGATACCGACGAACGCCGAGGCAGCGGTCCCCGCACCGGCCGTTCCCGCAGAGCCGCCGGTCCCCACCGCACCGGACGCCGGCGCGCAGCCTGCCCCGGCACCCCCCTCGATCAGGGCGCCCCGCGAACCGGCAGCACCCGCGCCGGCCCCCTCTCCCACCGTGGTCCCGCCGACCCAGGAGAGCGCCCAGGCCCAGGCAGCCGAGAGAGCAGCTGATCTGGCAGCGGCTGCCGGCCAGGTCCGGGCATCGTGGGAGTCTCACGGCCGGCCGCACCGGATGGCCATCCTCCGGCCCACGGCCGTCGACCTGGTGGTCGACGGGCAACTCCTGAGCAGAGAACCGTTCTTCGGACGCGCCGATGTCATGGATCTCGATCGCTACCTGCCCAGCTCCTGGATGTCGGTCTCCGGTACCACGGCGACGCTCAACGCCGCCGTGGTTCTGACGCCGGGCGCCCTGCTGGACTCCGGCGGCGACGTGCGAACCCTGAGGCTGGTCGGCGGAGCGACGCAGCCCGACGCCGCCTCGCTCTACACCGGTGGTGGCCATCTCATCCTGCGCGGCATCACGGTCACGTCCGCGGACCCCAGGTCCCAGGCGGCCCTGCCTCCCTCGGCTGCCGGTCGACCGGTCATCGTGGTCTCGTCGAACGGCAGGCTCGAGAGCACCGACGTCACGATCAGCGACCTCGGCACGCTGCCGACGGGGGCCGACGACGGCCAGGCCGGCGTGCTGTTCAACCCGAACAGCAGCGGCTTCCTGACCCGCACCACGCTGACCCGCAACAGCACCGGCCTCGAACTCTCCCAATCGCTGAACGTGCGCCTCCAGGACGTGACCGCGAGCGACTCGGCAGAGGACGGGATCGTCCTGCGGGGCGACCGCGGCACGACGATGAGCGGGATCCGCGCGATGGGCAACGCCGGCAGCGGAGTGGACGTGACCGGGATGAACTCGAACCGGCCGATCACCGGAATCTCGACAACGGGCAACGGCGACTACGGGGTCGCCGTCGACAAGCAGAACGGCGCGCGGATCAACGGGATCACGACCGCCGCCGACCAGAGCGGAGGGCTGCGCATCAGCCAGTCGGCCGACACCGTCGTCACCGACCTCACCGCAACCGACGAACCGATCGGCGTCTTCACCAACGTCAACAGCACCGGCACGGTGATCGACCGGATGCACAGCACCGGTGGCCTCCGCGGCATGGTGATCGAGAAGACCACGCACGGCCTCGAGGTGCGGGAGTCCACGTTCGCCGGCACCAGGGTCGCCGGCATCGCGATCGGCGGTCACCAGGTCCAGCTCGACGGCGTGCAGATCAACGACTGCCGCACCGGTGTGCGTGTCGAACGGGGCGCGACCGATGTCGCGATCACGGGCATCGTCGTCAACCGCGGACACGACGGGATCGTCATGGCGGAGGGGACGAGCGGAGTGGTCGTGACCGACATGTCGGTGAACGACGTCGTGTCCGACGGGGTCCGGACGTTCAGTCCGAACTCCCGGATCACGGGCGGCCGGATCGTCGGTGGCAGCACGGGCATCGACGCCGCAGCAGCCACGAGCATCTCCGGCACATCCATCGAATCCACCCAGGGACTCGCCGTACGACCGACCGGCTCCGTGCACGCCGACAGGGTCAGCATCGATGCGGAAGACGTCGGGGTGAACGCCTCCACCGGCAGTTCTGTGGTGCTGAGCAACTCCCGCGTGCACGCGCTCGAGGCGATACGCGGCGTGGTCGGGCAGCAGGGGGTCAACGACCTCAGCCTGCCGCCCCTCAACCTGCTCGGGGCGATCGGAGTGCCCGTGATCCTGCTTGCCATCGCGTTGGAGCTGGTGCACGCCATACGCCAACGGCGTGTCACCGCCCTCCGACCGCGGTACCGGCCCGGACCACCGACCGGGCGTCCCCAGTCGCAGGGCGGGGCCCACAGGGCTCGCCGGCAGGACCCTCAGCGGACGCGGGTCGCATCAGGAACTGTGCCCATGACCGCGACGGCCGGAACAACCGGAGTGGTCACCCTGAACGACACCGACCGCAGGGATCTCTCGTGATGATCAGGTCCGTGGCCCGTGTGGTGCTCGTCGTGGCTGCGTTCGCCTTGCTGGGCAGCGCCTGCGCCAGGCCCCTGCCGGAGCCTCTGGTCCCTCGGCACGTCCCGGCGACAGCGGCGGTCGATCCGGCCCGGCCCTGTAGCAAGCCGGCCCCGGTGGCGGCTCTGGCCAGCCGAGACGCGCCGGTCGGCCTCGATGCCAGCTACGACAGCGCCATGAACACGATCACTCTCGATCACGGCGAGGAGGTCACGCTTCCCGCGTTGAGCGCGGCGGTGAACAGACCGAAAGCACTGCAGGAGGTCGCTCCCGGTGAGTGGCTGCTCGGCGCGAACATCCAGGTGCTCGCCGGCGCTTCGCTGCGGATCGCCGCGCCGGCCGTCCACTGGCTGAAGCTGTCCAGCGACCCTGCCGGGTTCGTGTCCGTCAGGGCCCTCGGCGGCGGCCTCGACATCAGCGGTTCCTGCGTCACCTCCTGGAACGTGGCGCAGAACCGCGCCGACACCGACAACACCGACGGCCGCAGCTTCCTGCTCGCCCGCGACGGTTCGCAGATGACGATCGACCACTCCGAGCTGCGTTTCCTGGGCTACGGCGAGGTCGAGTCATACGGGCTGTCCTGGCGCACGCCGGGCACCGGTGGCCGGATCACCGACAGCGTCGTCTCCAACCTGTACTACGGGCTCTACACCTTCGAGGTCAGCGGCCTCGTGGTGCAGAACAACGAGTTCTACGACAACCAGCTGTACGCCATCGACCCGCACACGAACTCCCATGATCTACGCATCGAGGGGAACACGGTGCACGACAACGGGAAACACGGGATCATCCTGGCCCAGGACTGCACAGACAGCGTCATCCGCAACAACGTGGTCTACAACAACGCAGACCACGGGATAGTGCTCTATCTCAACTCCAACCGGAACGTCGTCGAAGGAAATGAATCGTTCGACAACGCCGACCAGGGCATCAACATCAACGAATCGTCGAACAACACCGTTCGCGGCAATCGCATCTACGGCAACCACGGCAGCGGCGTCGGCGTCTCCCTCGGGGACGACAACATGCTGTCCCAGAACCAGGTCCGTGGCAACCAGCAGGACGGAATCCGGCTGGTCACCGACTCCGCGCACACCACCGTGAGCGACAACGTGATCGGGGAGAACGTCCGCTACGGCCTGTACGTCGACTCCGAGGGCGGCTTCGCCCTGTCGAAGAACACCATCGTCCAGAACCGCACCGGCATCCTGTTGAAGGGCACCGCAACCGGTCCGACGAAGGACAACAGCGTCTTCGACAACCAGGAGGACGACATCAAGGACGCGCCTGAATAGTCCCGCGGAGTGCTCCGGCGCATCGATACCCGAAGTGTCGCGAGAAGCACCACCGGCCGGTCCGGGGCGAACAATCGGTAGAACTGGTGTGGAGGATCATCAGTCGATTGAAACCACTGGCGCCCGTAGCTCGTTACTCCGGTGAGGAGCACGAGAAGCAGCACTGTCGGCACCGGGCGCACCTGACGTAGCCATTGCCGGCTCGCACCGGACACGACCTCCGCCGCCCATCGCCGACGGACCGACCCGACGCTGTGCTCACATGGCCGGCTCGACGGGACGGCCCGCGACCGATGCCCGGAAGGAGAGCCGACCGATGAAGGCGTACAGCAAGCAGCGTTCCGTTCCCGCGTCACGACCGGGACGTGCCCAGGCGAGTGAGAAGGTGTTCGCACGTCGGATACTGCCGATGACCGCGGCGCTGGCGCTGCTGCTGATCGCCACCGCGTGCGGCGGTCCTTCCGCACCACCACCGCCGCCTGGCACCACCTCGACCACGGCGCCCCCGGAGCCGGGCGGGACGCCCAAGCCGAACGCGCAGTACCCGGCCGATCTCATCGACCTCTCGAACTGGTACCTCACGCTGCCCACCGGGGACGACGGCGACCCCGACCTGGTCCACCAGCCGGAACTCGCCACGTACAGCGGCCCGGCGCTCCACCTCGACGACGCCAAGGACGGCGTGGTCTTCACCGCCAATGCCGGCGGCGCGACCACGAAGGGCAGCGAGTACCCGCGCTCCGAGCTCCGCGAGATGTCCGGTCAGGACATGGCCAGCTGGTCGAACACCAGCGGCACCCACACGATGACCGTCCGCGAAGCCTTCACCGAGCTGCCCCCGAACAAGCCACAGGTGGTGGGCGCCCAGATTCACGACGCCAAGAACGACGTCGTGCTGATCCGGCTCAACGGTGAGCGTCTCGTCGCCGAATACGGCAGGGACTCCACGAGGATCACCATCGATCCCGCATACAAGCTCGGCACCCCGTACGACCTCAAGATCGTCGCCGCCGACAGCCACATCCAGATCTTCTACAACGGCAACCTCGCCGCGAACATCCCGATGAGTGGCTCGGGGTGGTACTTCAAGGCCGGGGCCTACGTCCTGTCCAACCCCGACAAGGGCGACAGCCCCGACGCCGAGGGCCAGGTCGTCATCTACTCGCTGCACGTCGAACACACGATGTGAGCTTCCGCCCGGGAGGACACGCCGGATCGTCATTTTCTGTGATCGTCATCCTTGATGACTAGAGTGGGCTCTGGTGCACCAGCCACGACCAGGGAGGTCACTCCGTGCAGGATCTGACGTTCGGCTTCTCCTTGCAGCCCACGACGGACATCGGGGCCCACCGCGAACTCGCCGCAGCAGCCGACGCGCTGCGACTCGACATGGTGGGAATCCAGGACCACCCCTACATCGCCGACTTCGTCGACACCTTCACCCTCGCCGGCGTCCTGCTCGCTGCGACCGAGAACATCGCCGTCTTCCCCGACGTGGCGAACCTGCCCCTGCGCTCCCCGGCCATGCTCGCCAAGTCCGCCGCGACGCTCGATCTCGCATCTGGTGGCCGGTTCGAACTGGCGCTAGGCGCCGGGGGCTACTGGGACGCCATCACCGCAATGGGCGCCCCGAGACGGACGCCCGGCGAAGCCAACGTCGCCCTCGAAGAAGCGATCACGATCATCCGGGCGCTCTGGCGTGGCGACAACAAGCCGATCCATCACACCGGCCGCTACTACTCGATCTCAGGCACGCATTCCGGGCCGGCGCCCGCACATCCGATCGAGATCTGGACCGGGGCCCAAGGCCCACGCGCCCTCGCGCTCACCGGGAGAATCGCCGATGGCTGGGCGGCTCCCCTGGCGATGTACAAGCCGTACGAAGAATGGGCGCCGGCCAACAAGCTCATCGACGACGCCGCACGAGAGGCCGGCCGCAATCCCGCAGACCTGCGCCGGATCGCTCAGATCGTCGGGACGATCGGCGACGTCTCGGGCACCACGACACTTCGCACCGGTGCCGCGCCACTGCGAGCCGACGCGGAACAGTGGGCATCCGAGATCGCGCGCCTCGCCGTGGAACAGCCGTTCACCGGGTTCGTGTTCTGGCCCGAGCACCAATCGATCGAACAGGTCGAACTGTTTGCGGGCGAGGTCGTTCCGGCCGCACGTGCACTGATAGGCGGGGGATCTTCACAGCCCTAGCGCGATACGACCGCCCGGCAATCGCTTCCGATTCTCTTCCCCTACCCGGGGTTGCCCCGCAACCTCCACGTCATCGGCCTGCGCACGAACAGCTCGCCGGCAGTCATTCACCCCTCCGACCCAGCCCGGCCAGCACCCTGCGCCGGCCTTCCACGTCAGCCACACTTCGGGTCAATTCGTTTCGGCGGACCAATCCATCCCACCGGGTTACCGATGGAACAGGTGGTCGACCGCACCGGGAAAATCCGCGGAATCCGTGCCGTGACAATACGACCCGGACCGCCAGGAGTTCTTCTCCCCCATTCCCGTGACAACTGATCGACACCGCGATCACAACGTCCGTCCCGCGAAACAGGCGACTCTCCTCAACTGATCAACCACGCCGATCGTGGCCGCCCGACCGAGCGAGGCGTGTTCGAGGCGGGCAGCCGCCACCCGCTCCCGCGCGCCGCCGCCGAGTCCGCGGGGCCGCCGACGAGGACGGCCGGGCGGGGCGCATCAGGCCCGCTGAACCCCGTTGTGGACGCGGAGCATCCGGATCGGCACGACGGCGTTCGTCGCCGCCGTCACAGGACTCACACGACGCCGTCGCTCCTTCGAGGACGCCGACCCCATTGAGGGATTCGACGATCCGACACTGGAGCCGGGCCTGCCGGATCAGTAACTTCGCAATGCCTGGTTCAGCAAGAGTTTACCCAACTTTCAGGGGATGGTCGTCCCCGGTTGAGGGATTCGTTCAGCAAGCACTGGAGCTGGACCTGCGGGATCAGTAATTTCGCAACTCTCCGTTCCGCAAAGATTTTTCTGACGTTCAGTCGCCGTCTTCCCTGGGCTGAGTACCCCCGCGCCGTCGCGGGGGTGGGCACCGCTTCGCCCCGATGGATCGGCGAGCCATAGCCATGCACCGGCGTGGGCAGACGCGAGTCCACTGCCGTGGGGCGCAGCTGTACCCGAAGAAGGAGACGAGCAGTGGAAGAAGCAGCGCCGTCCGAACCGCAGCGGGTGCTGTTCGCCAGCGCTGAGGCCTACCCATTCGTGAAGGTCGGTGGGCTGGCCGACGTCAGCGGTGCGCTGCCCAAAGCGCTGGCGGAGTCGGGCCTGGACGTCCGCCTGGTGATTCCCGGATACAGCGGGCTCGAGGGAACCCCGGTGACGACGTTCGAGGTTCCGTTCGGCCAGGTCGCCGAGCAGATCGTGGTCGAGCGCCTGACCGGGCTCGACGGTGTCGAGGTGTTCACCCTCAGCGTCCGGGAGTGGTTCGACCGGGCCACCCCGTATGGCTACCAGGACGACGACGTGCTGCCCTTCGTGCTCTTCTCCAAGGCCGTCACCGCCCTGGCGGCGCAGGACTCGTGGCGCCCCGACGTCATCCACTGCAACGACTGGCACTGCGGCCTGATCGCCCAGGAGGCCCGCCAGGGTCCCCACCGGCGCGCCCTCGATCGCACGGGCGTCGTCTTCACGATCCACAACATCGCCTACCAGGGGCAGGTCGGCGTGGCCACCGACCAGCTGATCGGCCTCCCCCCTGCCGGCACCCTGCTCCAGCGGGGCATCGCCTTCGCGGACCGGGTCAACACCGTCAGCCCCCGCTACATGCAGGAGATCCTCACGCCGGCGCAGGGAGCCGGGGTCGACGGGCTCCTGCGTTCCCGGGGCAAGGCCGTCCGGGGAATTCTCAACGGCGTCGACTACGCGGAGTTCACTCCCGAGCACGACCCCTGGATCGACACCCAGTACGACGGTTCCTTCGTGACCGGCAAGCGGATGAACAAGGAGGTCCTGCAGAAGCTCAGCGACCTCGAGATCGCGCCGGACCGTCCGCTGCTCGGCATGGTCGCCCGGCTGGTGCCGCAGAAGGGCGTCGGCCTGCTCTCCTCTGCGCTGGACCAGATCGTGGACCGCGGCGCTCAGGTGGTCGTGATGGGAGAGGGGGCGCCCCGCTACCGGCGTGAACTGCAGGCAGCCGCGCGTCGGCTCCCCGGCAGCGTGGCCTACCACCCGACCGCGGAAGAAGGGCTCGCCCGGCAGGTGTACGCGGGCTCGGACCTGTTCCTGGCCCCGTCCGTCTTCGAGCCGTGCGGCCTGACCCCGCTGATCGCCCTGCGGTACGGCACGATCCCCGTCGTCCGTCGCACCGGCGGGCTGGCCGACACGGTGCGCGACTACGCCTCCGACCCGGCCACCGGTCTCGGGTTCGTGTTCGCCCACCGCCGGGTCGCGTCGATGCTGGCGGCGGTGGACACCGCGCTCGCGGTCTACGGACGGCCTGCCGAGTGGCAGCGCCTGCAGCAGCGGGCGATGGCGGCGGACTTCTCGTGGCGGGCGCCCGCCCTGGAGTACCTCGCCATGTACCAGCAGGCCGTGCGCGCGCGCCGAACCGCAGAGGGTCCCGGAGTGGCGGCGCCCGACATCCCGAGGCCCCGCTCGAGCGCCCTGCCGCTGGCGTTGGTCCACCACGCCAACCAGTTCCTGGTCACCGACGGCTATCCGGACCGCGAAGGCCTGACGTCCCTCATGACGGGCTACGCCGCTCTCCTGCGACTGCACGAGAAGTACCGCATCCCCGTCAACCTGCACCTGTCGGGGACCCTGATCGAGGCGGCCGCCTGGCACTACCCCCAGTTCCTCGACGACATCCGCCGCATGCGGGACGTCGGGCTGCTCTCGCTCATCGGCGGTACGTACGCGGAGAACGTCCTCACCGCCTTCGACCCCGAGTTCAACCGCCGCCAGCTGCGTGAGGCGCTCTGGCTGTACCGGCGTCACCTCGGATGCGGCCCGGAAGAGATGGAGATCTGCTGGGTCCCGGAGCGGGTCTGGGACACCGAGCGCGTCTCCGACGTGCTGACCGACCCGGAGCTGCCCAACGGCGGGTATCAGTACGTCCTGCTCGACGACCGGGTGCTTTACCCGACGGGCGGCGACTACGCGACCAGCGACCGGGCGGACTTCGACAGCGCCGACCCGGCCACTCCTCCGCCTGCCGACGCACTGCGGCCGTACCGCATCGCCGGCGGCCACGGCCTGCAGGTCGTGCCGATGTCGACCCGCCTGCGCTACTGGATCCCCCCGGAGGACAACGCTCATTGGCGCAGCCTGTCCCGCACGGCCGAGCTCCCCACGGCTCCCGGGGACGACACGGTGCTGGTCTACGCGGACGACATGGAGCGGGCCGCCGGGGTGGGGCCCTGGCACCCCAGTGCCCTGGGCCGGTACGAGCATTTCCTGCGCTGGCTCGCCGCGCAGCCGAACCTGGCCCCGGTGTCACTGCGGAACTGGCTGCAGGGACGGCGGCGGATCCCCGGTGTCCGCGTCGTCGAGCGCGGCACCTTCGTGGAGCTCGCCCAGGACTGGCACGCGGGTGAGGACTACCGGGGCTGGGACCAGGACGAGGCCTGGCGTCCGTACCGCGAGCACCTCGTCCGGGCACGAGAGGCCGTCAGCCGGGCGGAGAGCTCCGGAGCGGAGCCACGGCTCACCGCACTCGCCTGGAAACACCTGCTGGCCTCGGGTTACGAGACGGCGTGGCACGACACCGACCACCCGGGACGCCCGCCTGCGGCCTGGGCCAAGGCCGTGGCCAGCCATGCGCGCGCGGCCACCGTGCTGGTGACCGCCGCCCAGTGGTTCGCCCGGTCCGATCGCCCGCTCGAGGTGGAGCTGACCGACATCGACGACGACGGCACCGACGAGCTGGTCCTGCGCAACGAGCACCTGTTCGCCGTGTTCGCCCCGGCGTTCGGGGGGCGCCTGGTCTACCTGGCCTGCTGCGGCAGGGACGGTGGCGCCCTCGTGGTGGGCAACCCGACCGACGACTGGAATCGCCAGGAGGAGCTGAACCGCTACATGGACATACCGCCCAACCATCCCGGCGCGCTCGCCGACGAGGGCGGCGTCCACGACCGCCACGAGGTCACCGTCCACCCGGAGGACGGGACCGTCATGGTGGAGCTGGAGAACGTGCAGGAGGACAGCCCGCTGTACGGGCTCCGCAAGCGGATCGTCATCGACGACGGGAGCACGTCGCTGCTGGTGGGCTACGACCTCCCCGCAGCCGCACCCGGAGTCACCGTCGAGACGTGCCTGTCGCCGGACTACTACCGGCTGCTCCGCCACGGCGCCGCCGACCTGGAGCGCCGCGGAGAACGGAACTTGCGTGGCGTGTGCAACGGCGACGTCACGGCATGGGTTGCCCTGGCCCCCGACGAGGACACCGCCTGGTGCCGGCCAACCCGTCCGGAACCGGGGCACGGCGTGCTCGTCCACCTGCGCGCCGAGACGCGATCGTTCCATCTGCTCCTCGGCGTCGGCGACATCGACGACGAGGAGGCCGGCCAGGCAGTGCAAGCCCGGCGTGAGCGACTCGACCGGCTGACAGACCTCGTCCCGGCGGGAGCCTCGCAGTGAGCGCCGGAACCGGCGCGATGGCCGACACGGAGGGCAATTCCCGCAAGGCCGAGCGGCTCGCGATCGCCGAGTCGATGCTGAACGCCCCTCCCCCGCTGGATGCCCTGCCCGCAGCACGGGTGGAGGTGCTCATGCGCTCGGTCGTGCACGCCTCCCGCAGCCGCCCGGTGGTGCGGTGGACCGTCGCCCTGCACTCCGGAACCGGCCCCTCGTCGCCGCTGGCGGTGATCGGCAAGGGCTACCTCAAGGGCGGGGGCGAGGCGGCCTGGCGGTTGCTGTCGCGCCTGCGCCACGTCGGCTTCGACGATCCCGAACTGCAGGTGCCCGCACCGTTCGGCTTCGACCCGACCCGCCAGCTGCTCGCTCAGGAGGAGGCGCCGTCCACGACCCTGCACTCCTTGCTGGACGGTGACCCCGCTGCGGCGGCGCCCGACGCCGAGCGGGCCGGACGTTGGCTCGCCCGCCTGCACGCCGTCCGAGGCGCGGACGTGCCGCGCCTGGCGGAGGACTTCGAACAGGTCAAGCTCGCCGAGTACGCCGCGGCGCTGGCCGCGGAGCTGCCGGCATCAGCCGCCCGGCTGGACCGGCTCACCACGGGCACCCTCGACGGCCTTTCCCGGGCCGACGGCCCCCGGGTGGTGACCCACGGGGACTTCCAGCCGAAGAACATCCACCTGGACCGCCGCCGGATCGTGGTCATCGACTTCGACCGGGCCGCCTACGCACCCGCCGCGCGCGACCTGGGCCACTTCATCGGGCAGACCCTGACCATGGGCGCCTCCCGGCACGGGCACCTCGGCGCTGCGGCGTCCTGGGTGGAGGCGTTCCTGCGCGGCTACGCCGCAGCCGGCGGCGACCCGGGTGCCGTCCGCTCCGCCCACGCGTACGTGGCCCGCACCTTCGCCGAGGTCCTCTTCTACCGCCTCGTGGTCCGCCCGGTGGGGAGCACGTCGTTCGTGCCGGAGTGGCTCGACGCCTGGGAGGCCGCCGTCGAAGCCGCGCTGGACGGCGAGCGCCCGTGAGCGGAACCGACTCCGGGCCCGACCCCGCTCCGCAGCACTCGGGCACCTCCTCCGTGACGGTGATGCCCGCCCGCACGATCCTGCGGACCTTCGGGCCGTTCCTGCGACCCCAGTGGCCCGGGTGCGTGCTGGCCGGGCTGCTCGCCGTCGCCGGGACGGGCGTCGCTCTGCTCAAGCCGTGGCCGCTGAAATACCTCTTCGACGAGGTGCTCCTGCCCGGCGGCGGCCCGGTCCGTCCGGACGTGCAGAGCATCCTCCTTCTCATCGTCGTGGCCCTGGCCGGCGTGGCGCTCCTGGATTCCCTCGTCGGCGCCGCACGCTCCTACGCCCTCACCTACGTCGGCGAGCGCGTGGCCGCCGCCATCCGCACGCGCTTGTACGACCACCTGCAGCGGCTGTCCCTCAGCTACCACGAGCGGACGCCGACCGGTGAGCTGACCACGCGTCTCACCGGAGACGTCGACAAGGTCCGCGGGCTGCTCACCAGCACGCTCGTCGACGCCTCGACCAACGCGCTGACGCTCCTCAGCATGGTGGGCGTGCTGCTGGTGCTGGACTGGCAGCTCAGTGTGGCGCTTCTGCTGGTCCTGCCCCTGCTCATGCTGACGGTCGCCAGCTTCCGGGCGCGCATCCGGGCAGTGGAGGAGAACGCCCGCGAGGTCGAGGGCGACCTCGCCGCGGTGGCGCAGGAGTCGCTGGTGGCGGTCAAGCTGATCAAGGCCACCGGCCGGGAGGAGCACGAGTCCCGGCGTTTCCGGGGCCGCTCCGACGACTCCGTTGCGGCCGTGCTCCGCACCGCTCGCACCAGCACCTTCTTCGGCGGCGCGGTCGACGCGGTGGTGGCCGTGGCCGTCGCGGGCCTCGTCGGGCTCGGGGCCCAGCGCGTGCTGGCGGGCGCCCTCACCCCGGGCGACCTGGTGATCTTCACGTCCTACCTCCGTGACTTCTTCGGCCCCACCCGCGCGCTGTCGAAGCTGCCGGCGCAGCTGACCCGCGCAGGCGTCCGCGCGGCGCGGATCGCCGACACCCTCAAGCGCACTCCGGACGTCGTGGACCGCCCCGATGCCCGCGTGGCGGACCCGCCGCGCCACCGCATCGCCCTCGAAGGGGTCGGTTTCGCCTACGCCCCGGGCCATCCCGTCCTGCGGGAGGTCGACCTGACCGTGCCTGTGGGCACCACCCTCGCGGTCGTCGGACCCACAGGCGCGGGCAAGTCGACCATCGCCGCCCTGCTGTGCCGCCTGCAGGATCCCACCAGCGGCAGGGTCCTCCTGGACGACGAGGACCTGCGCGACCTCACGAGCGACAGCCTGCACACCCATGTCGGGCTGGTTCCGCAGGAGGCGATGCTGTTCCGGGCGTCCGTTCGGGAGAACATCGCGTACGCGCGCCCCGGAGCGTCCGCGGCCGAGATCGAGCACGCCGCCCGCGTGGCGCAGGCCCACGACTTCGTGCTGGCGTTGCCCGACGGCTACGACACCGTCCTGGCCGAGCGCGGCGCGACCCTGTCCGGAGGACAGCGGCAACGGCTGGCGCTGGCACGCGCGGTGCTGCAGGACTGCTGCGTGCTCGTGCTCGACGAGCCGACGACCGGTCTCGACGCCCGGTCCGAGGACGCCGTGCTGCGCGCCCTGCAGCAGGTCAGCTCCGGTCGCACGACGGTGATCATCACCCACCGGATGGCGGCCGCGATGACCGCGGACGACATCGTCGTCCTCGACGCGGGCCGGGTCGTGGAGCGCGGCAAGCACCACCAGCTGATCGCCGCAGGCGGCCTCTACACCGAGATGTGCCGGCTCCAGGGACTCACCGGTCCCTCCACCGCTCTGCACGACGAAGAGACGAGCTACGAGCACCGCTCCGCCCGTCAGCTCGAGACCGAACCAGCCCAGCCCTCACCCACCTGATGGGAGTCGCACCATGACAGCGCTCGGGACAGCGCCGAACGACCCGGAGGCCAGATCCACCGGATCCGTCGGGAGCGTCCTCGCGGCCGTCTCCGTCACGGAGCCGGTCGCCGCACCGACCCCCGAACCACTGCTGCACAGCCCGGTCCACCGCCAGGGCGGCAGGCTGCCGTGTGCTGCGGTCGACGAGGGTCACCTCTTCGCAGTGCTGGAGGAGGCCTACGACCTGGGCCGCTGGCACGCGTGGCGCCGCACGGACAAGGGCAGCTCGAACACCAGCTGGTTCGTCCGCACCGACGCAGGCGACGTCGTGCTGCGCCGCTCGCACAACCTGAAGACGGTGGAGGCGGCGGAGTTCGAGTGCGCGCTCATCGACCACCTGCGGGGCCACGGCTACCCCGCGCCGCCCGTGCACCGCACCCGTGACGGCGCGATCCTGGTGCAGGTCGACGGCGTGCTGCACATGGTGATGCGCTTGATGCCCGGTATCGGCTACGACGACCCCGCGCACCTGGCCGAGGTGGCCAAGGGCCTCGGCCGATACCACGCCATCGTCTCCGAGCTGACGAGCTCGGCAGAGCGCAGCTCCGTGGCTCTGGCCTCCCTCGGCCGGATCGGGCAGGAGAACCTGAACTCGGCGGTCGAGGTCGCGACGCCGCTTCTGCCGCGCGACGCCGGGGTGGTGCTGCGCGAGGACGCCCGGTTCATCGCCGACCGGATGGAGCACCTGAACGTCGAGCTCGGCGAGCGCCAGAAGGACCTGACGTCCTTGGTGATCCACGCGTCCTACGGGCGGTCCGCGGTATTGCTCAGCGAGGGCCGCCTCACCGGGGTGCTCGACTTCGACCGGGCCGCGCAAGACCTCCTGGGGCTGGACCTGGCCTACGCGCTGAAGGCGTTCTGCCGCGGCGGATCGGTGCGGCGCACCGGGGTCGGCATCGACCCGGACATGTGCCGCACCTTCCTCCAGCACTACCGCAGCCAGGCCCCGCTGGCGGAGGCGGACCTCGCCGCGATGCCGGAGGTCTTCCAGGCGCAGCGGCTGATCAAGATCGCGAAGAAGTGCGACAACCTGCTGGCGAAGCAGGCGACGATCCCCCAGCAGCCGAAGGACGCCGTGAAGTTCGCGCTGGTGCTGGAGCGGGAGTGCGCCCGGATGCGCTGGCTGTCCGACAACCCTTTCACCCTGACGGAGAACGCATGAACCGCACCGAAAGCCGCACGCAGAGCCGCCAGGTGAAGGAGCGCCAGGTCGATCGCGCCGCACGGGCGTGCACCCCGGAGTTCCTCGACCGGTACGTCCGGCCGCACCTGCGCTCGGGCGCGCCCGCCACCGGCGGGACGTGGACGACGAAGGTGATCCAGCTGGACGGCACGGGGGCCGCGACCGTGCAGGTCGAGCTCGACGGTGGCGCGCCGGTCTTCGCCAAGCTCTTCCCCTTCGACGACGGTCCCGCCGTCCACGCGAAGCTGCAGGCGCTGCGCGCCGCCGGGCTGGGAGCCGGCTCTCCCTACCAGGCGGTCGAGCCCCTTGCCTGGTACGGCGAGGAGAAGGTCCTGCTGTGCCAGGGAGCGCCGGGCAGGCCGCTGTCGGAGCTGCTCAGCGGGGGCGGCGAGGAGCTGACGAGGGCCTGCGCTCGCGCCGGGTCGTGGTTGGCGCGACTGCACGGTTCGGAGCTGCGGGTCGGAGCCCAGCAGTCGCTGCTGGTCACCGGGGAGCTCACCAGCCTGGCCAAGCGTCTGTCCAAGGTGGCTGTCGACCACCCCGGCTACATCGACTCCGCCCTGGGCATGCTCGAGCGTCTCGACGCCCTCACCCGGGACACCACGGACGGCATCCTGGCCCAGAGTCACGGGCAGTACCGGCCGATCCACGTCTTCCTCACCGAGGACGTCGTGACGGTCATCGACCTGGACCGCAGCGCCCCCGCCGACCCCGCTCGCGACGTGGCGGAGTTCCTGCACCGGCTGCGCCTCGGCGTCCACTCGGCGACCGGTGACGTCGGGCGGGCCGACGCGCCGTGCGCCGCGTTCCTCGACGCCTACCGCGCTGCCCTCGGCGACATGCCGCTGCGCAACCTGCGCTTCCACTGGGCGCGCTATGTCTTCCACAGCCTCAACCGCAAGATCAAGACCGGGGAGGCCGACTGGCGCAACGGCGGGAACACGGAGTTCCAGCTCTATCGCGACGAGTTCCAACGGATCGCGGACGGGCGGGCGGGGGCATGACGCTGCCCGCCGACCGCATGCTGGACCGCACCGGGCAGGAGCATCCGCTGGACGAGCTCGCCGGCATGTGGCCGCTCGGGGGCTGGACGGCGGTCGAGCGCGTCCCGGGCGGCAAGAACGAGCACCTGCGCCTGTTCGCCCGCGACGGTGTCCACTACCTGCGGCGCTCGTACCGTTCCAAGCCACGTGCGGAACTTCTCGCCCAGCTGTCGCTGATGCGGCTGCTCCGGAGCCGGGGGTTCCCGGCTCCGGAGATCGTTCCCGCGCGCACGGGCGCCGACCACGTGGAGATCGCCGGCCGGTTGTGGGTCGCGACCCGCGGCGTCGAGGGCACCCCGTTCGACGACGGCTCGCCTGCGCACCTGCAAGCCCTGGGCCGGACGCTGGGGTGGTACCACCGGCTGATCGCCGATCAGCCCGTCGCAGCCCGGGAGCCGATCTTGCTCTCCGAGCTGCGCAGGCGGGTCGACGAAGGCGACCTGGAACCCGGGCTGCACGCTCGGGCGGCACGCGTGGTCGAGCGCCTGACCGCCGTGCTCCCGGAACTGCCCAGGGTCACCGTGCACGGCGGGGCTCGGCGCAGCAGCCTGATCTTCGACGGCGACCGGGTCGCGGGGGTGCTGGACTTCGACAGCGCCCACCCCGACGTGCGGGTGCTCGACCTTGCCGTCGCCGTCCATGACGTCGGCAAGGTGTACACCCGCCTCGGGGAGGCCGACCACAAGGTGGCGCTCGACCTCGGCAGGGTCGCCGAACTTCTGGACGCCTACGGCCGCGAGGTGCGCCCCACCACGGCCGAGATCACGGCCCTGCCCCTGCTGCTGGAGGCCAAGCGGCTCAAGCGCAGTCTCGGGCGACGCCTCCGGGTCGTCCGTGGCGAGCTCCTGTCGGAGAACGACCACATCAAGATCCGCCTGGAGGACAGCCGGCTGGCCTGGCTGGACGAACACCGCGATGCCGTGGCAGCCGCCTGCGGCAAGGTCCTGACCTGAGGACGCGAAACAGGCCCGTCACGGCCCGTCTTCCATCGTGTGATGGGGGCGGGCCGTGACGTCTCGGCCCCTACCGCTCTCCTGGCACCTCCGTGCCGGAGATCATCGGCCGCCGGTCGGGCTCGGTTGCATGGCGCGGGTCGAGAACGAGCTTGATCCGTTGCGTCGACGTGGAGCCGAGCTTCGTCTCCGCTCCCAGCTCCAGGACCCAGAACTTGACCTTCGCACCGGGCGTGGCCTCCTTGTCGATGCCAACGGTGAGTTCCAGCTCCACCGGTCCCAGCTCGAAGCGCAGTTCCTCGTCCTTCCCGGCGCGCATCGCCTCAGCGAGCTCGGCGCGCAAGTTCGCGACAACTTCGGCCAGCGCCAGTGCCATTCCGTCCGTCTCCCTCATATCGATCGACAGCCCGACGACGGGCGTGCCCGGGTCACGCCGTGTCATCGACGCAGGGTCAACCCTTGTTTCCGTTCGAGGTGATCGGATCGCCACCGGTCATCGGGCTTCGCGACCCGATCCAGGATGGCGATCCGCCTGTCACGGCTTGGAGCCCATCCTCATGCGCGGTCGTGACGCCCGGTCGCGGCAGTGCCTGGACACTGCGACGTTCATCAGTACGTCGTTCTCCGACTCCGCGATGCCCCACGGGGGCACCGCCACGATGTTGTGGATCACGGCAATGGCTCGGTAACCGGAGCGCTGCACGGCGGGCCTCCTCTCGGGTGTGATCGGTTCCGCTGCAACCTACACGCAGGGTGCCGACGTGATGTTCACGACTTTGCAAAGAATTAAGTTGCGAGTTTCGGTTCGTCGTCCTCGAGCACTCCGACCCGGGCCGAGAGCCACCCCACCACGGCATCGAACGCGGCGCGATCGAGCCACGCGATCACGGGCACGACCTCGATCCACGCATCCGAGATGAGCAGCTCGGCGACCAGGTTCCGCAGCCAGGTGCGCCGCTGATCGGCCGGGCCGGACTCATCGCCCGCTCGGAGGACGGCGACGGCCGAGCCCGCGAGCCGCCCCGACGCCCCTGCACGTTCGTCGGGATCACCGACGAGTTCGAGGTCGGCCTCGGCGCGGCTCAGCAGCGCCCATGCGCGGTCCCCATCGCGCGTGGTGCCGGCAGCGGCGGCCAGCGCGCGCACCCGGCGCGCAGGGTCGACGATCACCGCGGCGAGCTCGGCAGCCTGCTCGGCGCGCCCCGCCTCCGCGAGCATCTGGGCCCTTCGCGCGAGGACGCGGTCGCGCCGCCCTGCGTCGAGAAGTGCGAGAGCGTCCTCGAACTGTTTGCCGAGATCGTCGGCCCGGGACCGATCCCCTGCATCGGCAGCAGCGATCGCCAGCTGGGCCAGCGCTCGCGCCCGCTGGCTCGGGTCGGCGATGTCGTCGAGGACGAGGCCGGCCACCGCGACCACGCGCTCGGCATGTCGATCCGCACCGACTGCACGGAGCGCTCGGTAGAGCCGGATGAGGGCGACCACCCGGGAGTACCGGTCGTTGATCCGGTCCAGCCCCGCGGTCGCGGCCGACGCCGCCTCGATCGCCTCTCGTCGCCTGCCGGCCGCCCCGTGCGCCGTGCAGACGCTCACCAGCACCCAGGTGCGCCGCTCGGGTTCGGACAACGATCCGGCGATCTCCACGGCGGTGGCGACGTCCGCCGACTCGGCGCAGGCCTCGGCCACTCGCGTCAGCACAGTTCCGCGCTGAGTGACGTCGCTGATCCGCTCCGCGAGCCGACGTGCGGCGTCACGGTCGCCGACGGCGGTGAGGCCTTCGGCCACCCGCGCCGCCAGCATCGAGAGCCGGCGCGGATCGCTCGTCCGGCGCGCCATGCGCTCCACCTCGGCGGCGTGTACGGACGCGCGTACCTCCTTGCCGGCCTCCGCGATGGCCGCCGCGACGTCGGCCAGCGCGTGCATCCGGTGCCGTCCGGCAGGAATACGGCGGATCGCGGCCTCCGCCCGGTCCAACCGGCCGTCGCGCGCGGCGGTGAGGGCGATCGAGGTGAGGGCCTTCGCCACCCGGTCGGGATCGGGGAGTCGTTCGATCATCGCGTCGGCCGCCCGGGGGTCCCCCGCCCCCGCCCGGGCCACCGCGAGCCGCATCGCAGCCCATTCCCGCTGGTCAGGGTCGGTGAGCTGGGTCGTGAGGTACTCGGCGTCGGCGTCGAGCGCTGCCGCATCTTCGGCACGGCCGCACCGTCGCAGGACACCACAGATCTCGATCAGGACCTCGATGGCATCGCCCTGGTGCGCCGCGCCACGGGCGGCCTGCCGCAGTTCGACGAGGAGTCGCTGGAGCGCGGCGTCGTCGCGGTGGTCGGCGGCGGCCCGCGTGAGCTGGGCGAGGAGCTGCACCCGTACCCCGGAGCGGCGTATGTGCTGCGCGATGACCTCGGCGTGGTCGATGCGGCCCGCGGCGGCGAGGTCGGCAGCGAGCGCAGCCCACGCCCTGGTCCGTCGAGACGCCGGCACGATCTCATCGAGGGTGGACTCCGCGAGGGCGACATCGCCGGCGGCCACAGCCGCAACCGCCGTCGCGACGCGGGCGTTCACGGCATGTGGCGAGGCAGCAATCCCGGCGACGAGGTCCATCGCCCGCCCCGGGTCGGCGAACGCCACCGCGGAGGCGATCCGGACGAGCGCGGAGTCTCGACGTTCCCCCTCCATCCGCCGCGCGATGCGTACCGCTCGGTCCACGTCGTGCGGGGCCGTCGCCACAGCGACGCCCGCGAGCGCCAAGTCCCGCTGTTCGGGATCGTCGATCCCGGCGGCGAGCTGCTCGGCCTGTGCGACACGCCCGGTGCCCGCCGCGGCGACAGCCGCACCGGCCAGGGCAGCGGCGCGCTTGCCGGGCCGTGGGATGCCGCGCGCCAGTGCCTCCGCACGCGTGAACCGGCCGATCGACGCCCATACCGCCGGCAGCCGCACCGGGATCTCGGTGTTGCGGCGGACCAACTCCTCCCGGCGCACGGCGAGGAGCACAGCGGCTACGAGGTCCGGGGCGCCCTTGCACCGGTTGACCGACTGGGCAAGAACGATTTCGTCGAGCGCGAGCGCGTCCCCGCCGGTGATGTCCAGCATCCGATCGTGGCGGTTCGCGTCGGCGGCGAGCGCGGTGAGCCGTGCGGCGTCGCCGACCATCGCGAGCATTCGCGGGTAGTCGCGCAACAGGTACAGCGGGGTGTCCTTCGGCCAGCCGTCACGGCGGTAGTCGTCGGCCCATGCATGCACCCGTTGCCGGTAGCGGCTGAGCCGGGCGCCGAACTCCTGCTCGGCGATCTCCCGGAGGGTGCGGTGACCCAGGAGGTAGCCCCGCCTCTCGCCTGCGCTCCCTTCGGACCCGGCGAGCCGCTGCACCCGCGTCCCGACGGTGTGGCCGAACGTTCCGCGGAGGAGCTCGTCGATCGCGAACGGGGACGAGCTGGTGAGCTCGGCGAGGTCGTCGCGACCGATGCCGCCGCCGGACGCGGTGATCAAGCCCAGTAGGTCCTCCGACAGTGCGCCGGCACGGAGGCGTTCACGGAGCTCGCGTCGCGCGAAGACCTCGTCGTGATGGGCGTGGGGCGACGCTCGCAGCGATCGCCGGTGACAGCGGTGCAGCGGGTGGTCCGCAGGCACGTCGAGGGGGAGCTGCCGGTCCGGCCTGCTCGTGACGACCACGCGCACACCCTCGGGCGGACGGCGAGGCAGCAAGGACGCGATGCTCGCCTTGCCACTCTCGGCGCTCGTGTCCTCGTCCAGCCCGTCGACCACGATCACGAGCCGATGGCCGATGTCACGGCAGCGGTGCGCCGCGCTCTCCAGCAACGGGAGCAGGTTGCGCCGCCGCGCAGCGGTGGTCGACGGCGCGCCCGGCGGTTGCCCCGACAGGAACGTCAGCTGCTCGGACGCCGCCTCGAGGAAGGCCTCACTGTCCGACTGGCCCGCGAGCGCGGACGCCACGAAGAACGCGACCACATCGACGTCCGGTGGTGGGTGCAGGGCGAACCACGCCATCAAGGCTGTCTTGCCTGCCCACGCCTCCGCCTGCCACCAGCCGTAGGACTCGTCGCTCGCGGCGAACGCCATCAGCTCGGCGAGCTCGGCCTCCCGTCCCAGCAGCCGTTCCGGTGCGATGTCATCGACCTGGTGGTGGTACGACGTCACGAGGTGACCCGGCACCGGCAGGGCGTCGACGCCCGGCAGTTCCTGGGGCGGCGACGGCAGGCCGAGAACGGCCAGGAGCTCGGTCACAGCTGGTTCGGAGCCCTCGGTCGCCCGTTGGACGAGGCGGTCGAGGCGGGTGGCGGCCAGCCGTGCGAGACCGTCGGACCGATGGTGGTCGGTGACCACGCCGATGATCCGGCCACCGGCCCACAGCGCCGCCCCGGACATGCCCTCCCAGGGCGAGACCATCAGATCCGGATCCCGCTCGGGTGGCCGGACGGTCACCTCGAAGGTCCCCGAGCGGCGATTCGACAGTGCCGCCACGGTGCCGGTGGCCTGATGTGAGTCGCGGTAGACGCCGTGGGCGCCGGGCTGCTCGTAGGCCTTGAGCTTGAACCGCGGGAACCCGACCGCGTGAACCATGAGCTCGTTCGCCGCGTCCGCGACGTGACCGAAGCCGGGTGCAGTGAACGGGGACCTCGGCGGCGGATCGATGACGATCGCGGCGACGTCCGACTGTGTGTCGGCGACAACCCGCCGCGCCTGCGTGCACCACTCCCCCGGCCGGTCGGCATCGAACCGGACGCGGACGGACTCGGCCCCGGCCACGACATGCGCGGCGGTCAGCACCGCGGATGCGCCGACCCGATAGCCCGACCCCCGCCGCGCCGCGCCGCCGGGCAGCGAGACGAGCACCTCCGCGATCTGGCGCGGATCGATGCCGATCGCGTGCTCGGTGGACTCGGCGGACACGAGACGAACTCCTCGCAAACGGGACGGCCCGCAACCTACCGGCTACGCCCGGTCAGGGAGAACGAGTCCGCGCAGCCGGCTCTTGACCTGCACTGCGCTTCAGCTTTTACGGTCGCCTCATGAGTTTGACCGAGGACGAGCACAACAACCCCGCCGGACAGATCGATAGGGAGGACGTCGCCGACGCGCCGGCACCAGGCGGGGCGACACCGCCACGCCGCACCTTCGACGAGGCCTACCTGACCCACACGGCGCCATGGGTGATCGGCGAACCGCAGCCGGCGATCGTCACCCTGGAGAGCAGCGGAGGAATCCGCGGACGGGTGCTCGATCCCGGCTGCGGCACCGGCGAGCACACCATCCACCTCGCCCGGCTCGGCTACGACGTCGTCGGGATCGACTCCTCGCAGCACGCGATCGAACAGGCCCGCGCCAACGCCGCGCAGCGCGGCGTCACCGCCCGCTTCGAGGTCGCCGACGCGCTGGCGCTGGTACCCGAGACGGCCTACGACACGATCGTCGACAGCGCGCTGTTCCACATCTTCGGTCCCGAGGAACGCACCCGATACGTGCGCAGTCTGCATCGCGCCTGCCGCCGGGACGCGCGAGTGCACGTCCTCGCGCTGGCCGACACCGGTCCGGGCTTCGGACCTCAGATCAGCGACACGGTGATCCGGGAGGCGTTCGGGGACGGATGGGTCGTGGAAGACCTGCAACCCAGCACGTATCGCGGTGTCATCGTCCACGACACCCACGCGGCCGCCCTCGGCCGCCACGTCGGCGACGTGGTCGACCTGCCCGCCTGGCTCGCCCGAGCGCGCCGGATCTGACGAAGCCGGTCGATCGGGGCAAGGTCATCCACTGGCAGACGGATGTGCGCCTCGATCGACCACGTCGGACAATCGCCAGCGATCCCGCTGGCCGAACAGCGCTACGAGCGTTACCTCAAGGAGCGAGTCCAGGAGGAGGAAGAACGACGGTGACCGGCTACACAGCCTGGAACGAGATCCGCGCCGAGCACGTCGCCCGGGCGGGCGGGGAGGCCGCGGTCGAAGCGGGGAAGCGCGAGATGCTTGCCGAGGTGGACGGGCCGGTCGAAGAACCACGGCCGCGACGACCGCACACGGTGTCCGATGACGCGGTGAGAGGCTGATTCGGTCGACCCGTCTGCCCGGTGACGATCGTCAATTGGGGCCTCGTAGCCGTGTATTGCCCGGTTTCCAACCCCGATCTGCTGATCATGGTCAGGTGCCGGGCCGGCCGCCGTCGATGCGAGCGTGGCGGGGCTGTCGAACTCCGCGCCCTCGTACCCGGCACCGGCCAAGGGCTCGAAGCGGCAACGTACGCCGGCACGGCCGAGCGCGTCGTGCAGCGAGAGGCCCTCCGACGAAGGCATTCTAATTTCGTTACAAGTCGTGGCTGTAATTCAAAACGTAACAGCCATTCCCTGTAACGACTCGGATATAGTCCGGCCATTGGCACCGTCCACGAGGTGGGTTCATGGTCCGAGCGCGCGCAGCGTCGAACGAGCACGCCGACTCCGGCTCCGCCGGGCCGCGCACCGGTGGCCGACCCCGCGACGCAACGCTCGACGAGGCGATCATCCTGGCCACCCGTGACCGCCTCGTCCGCGACGGCTACTCGCAGATGACCATCGGCGACATCGCAGCCGACGCCAAGGTCAGCCGCCCCACGCTCTACCGGCGGTGGAGCACCAAGTTCGAGCTGGTCGTCGACGCGATGGACTACGGCTTCCGCCAGGAGCGCGACACATACGCTCTCGATGCGAGCCGGATGGAGCCACGCGAAGCCCTCGTCGAGGCCGTCCGCCGACTCGATCCCGCGTACTTCACCCCGAACGCCATGGTGCTCATGGGCAACTTCGCCAGCGAGGCGATCCACACCCCGGAACTGCTCGAGATCCTCCGCAGGCAGGCAGTCGAGCCACGCGTCACGCTCGTGGAGAACGTGCTGTCGCAACTCCAGCAACGCGGCGCCGTCCACGACGAGATCGACAAACACACCATCGCCACGATGTGCTTCGGTGGCTATTTCGCCGCCTTCTATCGCGGCGAGAATACGAAGGAGATGCCCGAGACGGTTGTCGCCACGCTCTGGCCGTTGATCGCGAAGAGAACCGCTGCCGGACGGCGAGGCAGCGCCACGGACAAACGCGCACGGTGATCTTCCAGGTGGGAGGGTCGGGATGGATGTTCACGAGGCGCTGTACACCACGCGGATGATGCGCCGCCTGCACCCCGATCCGATTCCGCTGGAGATCCAGGCCCGGATCCTCGACGCCGCGATCCGGGCACCCAACGGCGGCAACACCCAGCGCTGGCACTTCCTCGCCGTCGACGATCCGGCCACGAAAGCCGAGCTCGCGGCCATCTACCGCAGCTCCCGAGCCCGTGAGTACGCCGACATCGCCGCCGGTGAGCTCGCGCAGCCGCTGCACGACCCGCAAGCGCACGCCAAGACGATGCGCCGGATCACGACGTCCGGGGATTACTTCACCGACCACTTCGCCGAGACTCCCCTGCTGCTGTTCGTGTTCGCGATCGACGACCACGGTGGCGCGAACATCTACCCCGCCATCTGGAGCGCCCTGCTCGCCGCACGCGCGGAAGGAGTCGGCGGCACCATCACCACCGTGCTGCGCTACGAGGCGGAACGAGTGATGCGGTTGCTCGAGGTGCCCACCGAGGCGGGCTGGCGCATGACCGCGATGCTCGCGCTCGGCTACCCCCGTGGACGCTGGGGAGTGGCCGCCAACCGGCGCCCCGTGCAGGAGGTCAGCAGCCGGAACCGCTGGGGTCAGGATTTCGGAGTCACCGTCCCGTTCCCGCTCTGGCCCGGCGAGTCGTCCGGCTGAGGTCGGCCTCCGTGCCACCGTTCGCTTCCGCCGGCTGTCACGATCACTACCCCTTGAAGACCACCCGCCCGCCGACGACGGTCCGCACCGCCTCGATGTCCTTGATCCGTTCGACGTCGACCGACAGGTAGTCGTCGGAGAGCACGGCGAAGTCGGCGAGCTTGCCGGGCGAGATCGTGCCCTTGATCGTTTCGTCGCGCGTGGCGAATGCCCCGGACGCGGTGTAGGCGCGCAAGGCTTCCTCACGGGTCACCGCCTCGTCGGCGCCGTAGGTCACACCGCGGATGTCCTTGCGGGTGACCGCGAGATAGAGGTTGGTGAAGGGGTTCAGGTCGTTCGTCGGGTAGTCCGTGCCCATCGAGACGTTGTCGATGCCCAGGACGTCGATCGCGGTGCGCATCGGGACGGCGCGGCTGGTCGTCTCGGTCCCGAGGAACTTCTCGATCGTCGCGGCCTTGTTCCACAGGAAGGCCGGCTGCAGCTCCAGGCGTGCGCCGAGCGCTCGGGCGCGCTCGAGCTGGTCCCGCCGGGCGAGGCTGCCGTGGATCAGCGCGTATCTCCAGCCCACGAGCGAACGGACCCGGTCCGCGGCCTCGAAAGCGTCGAGAACGTAGTCGACGGCACGGTCACCGACGCAGTGCACGCCGAGGCGCCAGTCGTACTCCTGAGCGGTCAGCACCAGATCGATGAGATGCTCGCGCTCCAACGTGGCCGTC
The DNA here is from genome assembly GCF_022524485.1 of Pseudonocardia alaniniphila. Classification (GTDB taxonomy): domain Bacteria; phylum Actinomycetota; class Actinomycetes; order Mycobacteriales; family Pseudonocardiaceae; genus Pseudonocardia; species Pseudonocardia alaniniphila. The sequence goes on along the minus strand of NZ_JAKXMK010000004.1, from coordinate 29,173 downwards.
CCATGATGGTGCGGACAGTCGGGATAGGCCTCACGCATCAGCGCGGAGCGCAGGCTCATGCCGCCGTCGACGACCAGCTTGATGCCGACGAGCTTCATCCACTCGTCGCCGAACCAGGACGACACCCCGCTCCCGGAGATGGTTCTCGCCCACTCGTCGATCGTCACCAACGGCTCGGGGATCCACATCACGCCCATCCGTGCGGTCAGCCGACCCGCGAGCATCAGTCGCTGGACCGCTCGGATACCCGACGAGGAGAGCCACGGCTGCAGAACGCTCGTGATGCCGAACCTGTTCGCGTGAGCGAGACCGGTGACGAACTGGTGTTCCAGCTGCTCGACCGACCAGCACGGCATGCAGTTCGCGATCAGGTCGAGCGCGCGTTCGTAGAGCACGCCCGTGGGCCGGCCGGCCTCGTCACGGCCGATGATCCCGCCCACGGGATCGGGCGTGCCGTCGTCGATGCCGGCGTGCTCGAATGCCGATGAGTTGGCCATGGCGACGTGCCCCACGGTCGGGAGGTAGACCGGGTTGTGGGGTGCGGCCCCGTCCAGCTCCGCACGCGTCAGATAGCGCGACTCCGTGAGCTGTGCCAGCGGGTGCCAGCCGCTTCCGGTCACCCACTCGCCCGGCTGCCGGGAATCGGCGAAGGACCGGACGGCCTCCAGCGCCTCGGCGACCGAGCGGACGGCGGCGAGGTCGACGACGAGCCCGGCCTGACCGGCGCATTCGATGTGGCAATGGCTGTCGTTGAAGCCGGGTATCACGGTCGCACCGCCGAGATCGACGACCTCCGTGTCCGGCCCGGTGAGAGTGCGCGCGAGCGTGTCGCCGCCGACCGCCATGAACCGGCCGTCCTTGATCGCGACCCCGGTGGCCGTGGGTGCGCCGGGATCGAGCGTGATGACGTGACCGTTCACGTACACCGTGTCGGCCACGACGGCGGGTGAGGATGCTGCAGAGGCCATGGACCATTCCTTCGCGTCAGTCGTCGAGGTTCCGGCACCACGTCGTGCTGCTGTCGTGAGTGAACAGTGCGCGCGGGGCATCCTCCGGGGTCAGAGATCGAGGACGAGCTTGCGGCCGCACGCGCGGCTCACGCAAGGCAGGAACGTCCGCCCGGACGCTCGTTCCGCCTTCGAGAGCACGACGTCCCGATGGTCGGGCTCACCGTCGAGGACGCGGGTCTCGCAGGTGCCGCAGTAGCCCTCCTCACAGTCGGACTCGATCTCGACGCCCGCGTCACGGATCGCCTGCAGCAACGTGGTGTCCGCGGCTGCCACCACGGTCGTACCGGACCGGCGCAGTTCGAGCTCGACCTCCTCGCCGGAGTCGGCATCGGGCTGCGCGGTGGCGGCACCGAAATGCTCGCTCTCGCAGTGCACGCCCACGCCGTCACAGATCTCGGTGACGCTGTCGATGAGGCCCGCCGGGCCGCAGCAGTAGACGGCAGCGCCCGGCCCGAGCCGACCGACCATCGCCTCGAGGTCGGGTCGCGATTCCTGCGTCGTGTCGACGAACCGGACCCGATCTCCGCCGACGGCCACGAGCTCGTGGCGAAACGCCATCGTCTCCGCGCCACGGCCGCAGTAGACCGCCGCCCACTCGGCACCGCGTTCCGCGAGAGCCCGCGCCATCGGGACGAGCGGCGTGATCCCGATGCCGCCGGCGATCAGGAGGTACTCGTCCGCGGTATCGAGCGGGAAATGGTTGCGTACGTCGGTCACCATCAGCTCCCGGCCGACCAGCGCGGTGCCGTGGATCTCCGCGGAACCACCTCGTCCGGCGACTTCGAGCCGCACCGCGATCTCGTAGTGCCTGCGGTCCTGCGGGTCTCCGCACAGCGAGTACTGACGGGCAAGCCCCGACGGCAGCCGGACGTCGATGTGCGCGCCGGGCTCCCAGGGCGGCAGTGGGCTGCCGTCCGGTGTGGACAGCCTGACCCCGACCACTCCCTCGGCTTCCCAAGTCACTCGCGTCACGCGCAGGCTCGTCGTCGTCACTCGGTCCTCAGTAGAGATCGAAGTACTCACGTTGTTCCCAGTCGGTGACCGTGCGTTCGAAGCGGGCGATCTCGGCTCGTTTGATCGCGGCGTAGTACCCGACGAACTGCTCCCCCATCGCCCTGGTCAGGCCCGCGTCGGCTTCGAGCGAGTCGACGGCCTCCCGCAGGTTGGCGGGCAACCGCCCGGCTTCGGTGGTGTACGGGTCATCGGCCGAGGGCGGCAGCGGTAGCGCGGCGTCGATCCCCTCCAGACCGGAGTGGAGCTGGGAGGCCATGTACAGGTACGGATTGGCGGCGGACTCGCCGATCCGGTTCTCGAGGTGCGTGGTGCCGTCCTCGGCCGAGCCGACGAGCCGGATCATCGCGCCTCGGTTGTCGCGCGCCCACGCGATCCGGTCGGGGGCCATCGAGTACGGCTGGAACCGCTTGTAGCCGTTGATCGTCGGGTTCGCGAACACGCACGCCGCGCTCGCATGGGCGAGCTGACCCGCGACGAAGTGCCGGCCGACCGGCGAGATCGGCCCCTCGCCGTCGCCCGGCACGAACACGTTGCGCCCGCCGTCGGCGCCCGCGCTGATCAGGCTCTGGTGCAGGTGCCAGCCGCTGGACTTGCTGTCCGTGAGCTGCGGGCGGCACATGAAGGTGGCGTGGTAGCCGCTCCGCCGCGCCACCTGCTTGATCGTGCTGCGCAGGAGCACCATGGCATCGGCCGAGCCGAGCCCGGCGATCGGGTCGAGTGTGAGCTCGAGCTGGTTGGCTCCGTACTCCACCTCGATGCTGCGCAGCTCGATCCCCATCCGGTCCAGCGCCTCGCGAATCCGCCGGGTGGCCGGCTCGACCTCGTCGCCGCGGTCGTCACTGAGCAGTTGGTTGCCCTGGTTGATCGGCTCCACCGGCGTCGGAAACGTGCACCTGCCGATGCCGTCGGCGTTCGGGAAATGCTCGGCCCGCCGGTAGAGGTGGAACTCGATCTCGAGACCGGTCAGGTAGCCGTACCCGGCGGCTCCGGCACGGTCGAGGGCCTTCTGCAGTACCCCGCGGCTGCAGAAGGGCACCTGCTCACCGTTCTGGAAGCGCAGGTCGCACAGCACCCGGCCGGTCTCGCCCGCCCACGGGACGAGGTGGAAGGTCGTCGGGTCCGGAACCATGACGATGTCGGCGGCACCGGCCATCTCGGCGACCCCGAGTCCGCCGTCGGCGTCGAAGGCCGCGAAGACGGTGGTGCCGGACGTGTCCTTCGACAGCAGGGTCGACACGCAGCTGATGCCGCCGCGGAACACGGCGGCCAACCCGCTCGCGGGAATCGTCTTCCCGTGGAGCAACCCGTGCTGGTCCACGAAGGACACACGGATGGACCGCACGCCCTCGTCGTCGACCCTGGCGAGGACGGCACGAGCGGCCTCCTGCTGTTCCTCGGTCCACAGGTCGAACTTCTCGATGAATCCCACCTCAACCGGCCGCGCGGTCGTAGGCGTCGGCCGACTGGGACCGGTCGGGCTCGACCTCCGCCCCCGGGACGCCGGCCGGCCCCGTCACGAGCGCCTCCTGCAGCCCGGACGCCCACGGGCTGGCCTTGCGCAGGTCGGCGATCGAGCCTGCCCAGTACTGCTCCCACTCCCCCGTCGGGCCGATGCCGTCGAGCGGGATCGGGCCACGGCTCTCGACGTCCGCGGTGTCCATGAGCAGCGTCTCGGGGCTGCCGCCGTCGGCGACGGTGTCGATCGCCTGCAGGGCCATGCGCCGGTAGGTCACGATCGCCCGGTCGGACCGGCTGAGGGTCTCCCGGCTGCGGTCGTAGATGTAGCCCTGCCCCTCGACGGCCATCTGGTCATGGACGTTGATGTCCCGCCCGAGCCCGGTATAGGTCTGCGTGCGCTGTTCCTGGTAGTCGAACTGGTAGGAGTTCGCGCGGTTGCGCACCGGCTTGTAGCCGGGCAGCGTGATGCCCTCGATGCGCTGGGCCCGCATGGTCGACTTGTCCACCGGCTCGTCGAGGCTGGTGAACATCGCGTACCAGTAGCAGGACACGTCGTCGATCGGCACGTGCCACTGGGTGATCGCCATCGCCCCGCTCAGCGGGATCGTGATGCCGTGCGGGAAGACCTGGTGCGTGATCCGCACGTGGGTGGACGAGCCGTCGAGGCCCTCCTTGTCGAGCTTGCGCAACGCCACGATCCGCTGGCCGTACTCGGTACGCGCGTTGAGGATCTCCGGCCTGCCGTATTCACGGAGGATCTTGGTCATCGGCAGGTCGGTACCGAGCGACGCTCCCCGGAACTGCTTGCCGTAGCTGTCGCCGGTGTCCTCGTCCTCTTCGAAGCGGTGCAGATAGGAGGCGTGGGCGGGGTCGATGCCGACTTCCAGCGCCTGCAGCCAGTTGCAGTCGAGGTAACCCTTGAACGCGAAGGTGTACTCCTCCGGCGCGATGAAGCAGTCGAGCGAGGGCAGGTTCGGCGGCGTGCCGTCGCCGAGGTAGGCCCACACGATCCCGTTGCACTCCCGCACCGGGTACGAGCGGATCCGCACCTTGCTTCTGAGCCTGCTGTCCTCCGGCTCGGCGGGCGTGTCCAGGCAGGAACCGCCCCCGTCGAAGAGCCAGCCGTGGAAGTAGCAGCGCAGGCCGCCGTCCTCCAGCCGCCCCAGCGACAGATCGGCACCGCGATGCGCGCACCGGCGGTCGATGAGGCCGGTCGTGCCGTCGTCGTTGCGGAACAACACGAGGTCCTCGCCCAGCACCCGGACCGGCACGACGGGACGCTCCGTCTCCAACTCCTCCGACAGCGCCACCGGCTGCCAGTACAGGCGCATCCAGTCACCGCCGGGCGTGCCGGGCCCGGTCTCGGTGAGCTTCTGGTTGTCCTCCGCGCGCATGACGACGCTCCCTAGAGCCCACATGTGTTCAATTAACGAACACTCGGTCCTAATATGGTCAACTTAAGCGGCCGGACTCGCTCGGCGCAAGGCTTCACCGACCCACGCTGCTATCTTTGGGAACAAGGTGTGCGTTAATCGAACGGAGTGCGAGTGGCCAAGCTCAACGCACGGGACGAAGCCCGGCGGTCGGCCCGGGAGGTGGACGGCAACAACCGCGCGGACTATTCCGAAGCCCTCGAACGCGGTCTGCTCGTCCTGACCGCGTTCGACCACTCCGAGGAACGGCTGACCCAGGCCCAGCTGGCCCGGAAGCTCGAGCTGCCCCGGGCAACCGTGCGCCGGGCCCTCCTCACGCTGACCCACCTGGGCTACGTGATCCCCGACGACAGGTCCTACCGGCTGGGCCCCAAGGTCCTCACGCTCGCCACGGCGTACCTGACCACGAACCCCGTGAGCCACGTGCTGCAGCCGGTGTGCGACAGCCTCGCCGAGAAGTTCCAGGCGTCGTGCACCACCGCGGTCCTCGACGGCCCTTCGGCCGTCATGATCGTGCGGGCGTTGCCGCGACACACTCTGCCCATCGGCCAGGGGATCGGCTTCCAGGTGCCCGCCGCCCGCTCGGCGTTGGGCATGGTCCTGCTGAGCGGTCTCGACGAGGAGCGCCGCCGCCGGTACCTGGTCACGCATTCAGGTCTCGACGGGGAAGCAGTGGGCGCGCTGGAGACGAAGATCGCGGAGGTGGCGACGGCGGGCCATGCGTATGTGGCGCACGATGTGGAGGCGGGCTTCCACTCCATCGCGGTGCCGCTGCGCCGCTGGGACGGCACCGTGATCGCGGCACTGAACGTCGGCACCAACGTGGAGCGGATCTCGGAACCGGAGATGCACGAGCGTGTCCTGCCCGTGCTGCTGGAGACCGCCGACATGCTCCGGTCCGAGCTCGTGTAACCGCCCGGCATCTCGATGGGCGACGTCGGCGTACTCGGCGTCCTTGCCGTGGTCACGCCAGTGGTGCCGACGTCGGCACCATTCAGGAGCGGGGTAGCCGCCTACTGCTGGTCCGGCGGGGTGATGTCGTAGGAGATGCGCCCCGCGGGCAAGTAGAACAGGGCGATCACAGCTCCACCCTTGACCTCGGGGTAGTGGTGGCTTCCGGGATCGGGGGCCGTCCATCCCGCCCCCTGCCAGCCGCGCGGCCCGCCCAGAAGGGCATCAGGGTCCAGCGGCACAACCATGTTGAGCTCGCCGTAGGGGTGCTGGTGGTATTGCCCGCGGTAGACAGGAACGCTGTTCATGTAGACCGCGGTGATGCTGAAGTAGCTCAGCTGCTCGCTCGGCTCGGCGATGCGACTGCGACGGTAGTTGGGGCCGTCCACCTCGATGTTCGCGGCCCAACCGTCGGCGACGCCGCCTCTGGTGATGCGGGCGAGGTCGTCCCACACCCCCGTGCCTGGTCCGCGATTCTCGTTCAACCAGACCTCCAGCTCCTCACCCGCCGTACGGTTTTTTATCTCGGCGAGGAACGGAATGCTGCGCTCTATCAGACTCTGCGTGCTGTCCATGATGACGTCCCCATGTTGGCGATGCGGTGGGGGAGATCGACGTGACATCCACCCGATGACTGGTCGAGATGCAGGGATCAGCTGCTCTCGGTGCCCCATAATGGGCGTGAAATCGTGACCCCGAAGGGCCGGCTCCAGCTGTTGCGGCCGGCCACCTCATGTACCGGGCGCCTATTGGCGGCGACACCCCAGCGACCGAGCGGATAGCCGAGTGCGAGCATCGCGTTCATCGTCCATCCCTCCCCACTGGGCACGTCGAGCATCTCCGCAACTCTGTCCGCCTCGTACCGGAGCACGGTTGTGATCACGCCGCCGACGCCCTCCGACCGGGCAGCGAGCAAAGTGCTCCAGATCGCCGGGAAGATGTTCGCTCCGCCGTGGTCGTCGATCGAGAACACGAACAGGAGGAGCGGGATCTCAGCGAAGTGCTCGGCGAAGTAGTCACCCGACTGCTTGATCTTCCGCATCGTCGCCGCGTGTTCCTCGGCATTGTGGATCGGCTTGCCGAGCGCTCCCGCCGTGAAGTCGGCGTACTCCTGACGACGGCAGTCCCTGTAGAGCTGGGCGAGCTCACCCTTGATCGCGGGGTCGTCGACGGCGATGAAGTGCCACCGTTGGGTATTACCTCCGTTGGGCGCCCGAATCGCGGCGTCGAGGATGCGGGATTGAGTCTCGATCGGGATGGGATCCTTCCGCATGCGCCGCATCATCCTTGTCGTGTACAGGGCTTCGTAGACGTCCACTCGGTCTCTTCGGGGGCTGGACCAGCTGAGTAACTGAAAGGGCGACGGTCCGTTGCGTCAGCAGCGACATCCGTCGAGAAGCGTCAATGCTTCAGATCCCTGGGCACCAACCCGCGCTCCGCGCAGAAAGCGCCGTACGCGGCTTCCTTGGACCGCTGGTCATCGACGTGGATCACCGCCCCATCCGCATCGAGGTACTCGACTCGTGGGCCGGCAACCATGAAGAGAATCTCGGCGCCGGCATCGGGGCACGCCAGAACCTCGTCTTCCGCACCATCCGCTTCGTGCAGGTACGTACCGGGTTCCAGCCACGGCGAACCGTCGGTGTAGCGACACCGACCGCTCAGCACAACACCTTGCACCTCGCCCGAATGCCGGTGCTTCGGGACGCGGCATCCGGGATCGATCCGCACGATGCTTGCCCACCCGCTGCCTCCGCCGGCGAATCGCAACGGCTTCGCCGCGACACCGTCGATGACCGGGATCCACGGCAGCACACTCGGATCGACAGAGTAGATATCCTTGCTCATCTCGGCCTTTCGTTCTCGCGCCACATGTCGTTGCCGCACGCTTCGGACATCTCTCGTGCCGAGTCCAACCGACCCAACGCCCGCAGAAGGTCTCGATCCTCGACGACGCAGTTGTCCAGCTCGAGGTACTCCACCCGGTACACCCAACCGCAGCCATGGTGGCCAGGCACTGCCTCCACATGGAGCGTATGAGGAATCAGCGTCGGATCATTGTTTCCTGACGTTCTGCAGGCCATATCGCAGCTACCGCTCACACCCCTTCGTCGCGCGCTCACGCACCGGCCGACCGACTTCTGTCGAGCCCGACGTGCTCGACCCCGGTTTTCCGAAGGTGCTCCGTCCCCTCGATCCAGTCAGACTCGACGGGCAACACGACTCCGCCCGAGCGCTGGGCATAGGCCCCAGGATCGTCCACACCCGGCGGAGTCGATCCGCTCTCCCGGAGCGCACGTGCGGCCGCGGCGAGTCGACGGCGGGCCCGGATGACCACCACGTCAGCACTACCCAGGTGCTCCCGTGTCCGGTCGTAGATCGGCCCCATGCTCTCGGTGATCGCTTGATCCTCGACCGTGATGCCGTCGATTCCGGTGAAGCTCTCACCTCGACGTTTCTTGTCCCGGTCCATGAAGTAGTCGTTGTCGAGGTTCTGCCGCAATCTGAACCGACCGTAACTACCGGATGTCCTGGGTAGCAGCCTTACCGTGTCGTTCTCACGTTCCGTGATCCCCAACTCCTGTTCGGCGGGCGCCAGCTCGGACCGGTACCCGAATTGGAAGAACAGCGTGTGGGAATCATCCATCGGCACCCAGGCCCGCACCGGCCCGGGGATGCCGAGCACCCCGGTGGGAACCATGGTGAAGAACGGGAACAAGAAGTGGCCGATCCGCCAATACAGCTCCTCGAGCGATTCCGTAGGACGATACGCCCCGAAGGTAACCCCGAAGGCGGTGTCACGAAGCTTGTACTTGGGCGCCCGATCAGCGATCGCGTACCGCAGGAACGTCTCCGGTGGCGCGTCTTCGGGACGCGCGTGCCCGGTGTGCAGGAAGCCGAAGTGGCTCGTGTCGAGGTCGCCCTCGATGGCCTGCAACCAATTGCATTCGCGTTGCAGAGCCCAACTGCTCTGCTTGTCGGCCGGGGTGTCGAACTGCTCGAAGTCGGGGAGCGGCGGGGCCTCCTCGCGCAGCCCCATGTAGGTCCACACAACGCCACCCGCTTCGACACAGCGGTAGGCGTTCGCCCGGACCTTCCTCGCGAAGTCGCTACCCCGCGGTTCGTTCGGCATGTCCACGCAGGCACCGGAGACATCGAACTTCCACCCGTGGTAGACGCAGCGGATCCCGTTGCCCTCACATCGCCCGAGGTAGAGCGAGGCCCCACGATGAGGGCAGTTCTCCGGCAGGATGCCCACGCGCCCGCTCGAGTCGCGGAACGCTATGAGGTCCTCCCCCAGCAGTCGCACCCGCACCGGGTCCGCGTCCTCGCCACGGATCTCGGAGGACAGCAGCGCAGGCACCCAGTACCGCCTCATGAGGTCACCCATGGGCGTGCCGGGCCCCACCTCGGTCAGAAGCCTGTTGTTCTCCGGGCTCAACATGTTCGCTCCCTTGGCCGTCCGACGCGAGATCTCGGCGGGGCCGTCCCACCCAGCAAGATTGCCGGCAATATTGAAGGTTATCCTGCATCGCGGTGTCAAGCGGCGGCCACGACGAGCGCACACCCCCGGGCCCGCCGACCCTCGTCGGGCCCCGGACGATCCTCGGAGGCATCGGAAGCGGGAGGCACCGGATGGAAGGCATGGCCGTCGATCCGGGATTTTCATTGCTGCCCGTCGGGATGCGGAAGGATTACCTCGACCGCCGGCAGCCGAGCGAGTGTCCCCTACGATGTTTCAGGTTCGAACCGCGATTTTCTGACTGTCGGCCCCGCAACCGAGTGGAGTGAGCTGTGTCGACGAATGCTGCTGCCGACGGAGCGCAGCGGAGCCCGCAGCGCACAGCACGCGGTGCCGTGGCCGGCAACGTAGCTGCCATGATTCGCGATGCCATCGTCAACGGCACGTTGTTGCCCGGCGAACAGGTCCGTCAACAGGAGTGGGCCGAGAAGGCGAGAGTAAGCAGGCCTCCGATACGGGAGGCACTGGAAGTGCTCGCGTTCGAGGGACTGCTGGAGCACTCCCCCCACCGAGGCTATTTCGTTGCAAGGATCAGCCTCCACGAGATGCATCAGCTCTACGTGATGCGCATGCTCCTGGAAAGAGCCACGGCGGAGAGCGTGGTGTGGCCGTCGTACACGCAGATGGCGGAGCTGTCCGAGCTGGCAGCCAAAGCGAGGGCGGCGAAGGAGAGACACGACCACGCGGCTCACAGGGCGTTCGTCGAGCAGTTCCTCATAGCGGTGCACCGCCTTTCCTCCAACCAACTCATCGTGCAGGCCGTGATCGACCTCTGGGCTCGGACGTCGGCGTATCGGACGCTTGCCTTCGGTGCCGTGGAGCACGGTCGGATAGGAGACGGCACCCTGGATGCCATCCTGAAGGCGCTTGATGAGAACGACCGGAACGCGCTCTGCGAGGAGTTGCTGCGCCCGACCATCGACACTCACGACTACATCGGGCGGGCAATGCTGTAGTCCGCCCAGGCCGGGGCGTGCTCGCCCCGCCGGCAGCCGTCAGTGCGCGCGCCGGCCGAACTTGCCCGCCACCGCATAACTGGTGTCGGTCACGGTCCCCGTCTCCATCAGCTGCTTCAGCCTGTTCAGGTTCGCGGCCACTTCCTTGTCGGGAAATTTCCGAATCACGGCGAGCAGCGCACGTCCTGATCTACCGAGAGGTGCCTTCATCACTTCACGGACCTCTGTCTCGCCGGCCCGCGATCCCGGATCGAAGTGGATCTCCCAGTAGGTCGTCAGTTGGGGCAGACCGACAGTCTCGTAACGAATCAACTCGTTGGCGCGTTCTTCGGTCACTCGTACCGTCCAGGCGAGCCGAACACCGAGAGGGCCTTGTATCGTCCACCGAGAATCCGTCGGACCCACCTGCTCGACCGCCATGACGTCCCCCAGGAAACGGGGCAGGTTCCCGAAATCCCGGTAGAACCCGAAGACCTCCTCACGTGGCTTGCGGATCACCACGCTCGCCTCGATCAAATTCTTCTTCGCCGCCATGGATCATCCCTCTCTGGACAGAGCCCATCACAACACCTGGGAACGGCGGTATCTGCGCGCCGGAGCCCCGGACGTCGGCGAAACCTGCCTATACCCACCCGTGAGCCGCCAACAACCCCTCGTCAGCGCTTGACGGGAGGCGCGGAGGTCAGGCAACCGTCTCCAGGGACAGGTACCGGTTGATGCTGTGCAGGTGGTGGCCCACCCGCTGCTCCGTGACGCGGAACCCGGCGCGGCGCAACAGTCCGCCGAGTGACCTCGGCAGACGCGGGTGCACAAGATGTTCCTCCCACGCCGCGAGAGCGCGCTCGTGCAACTCTCGATCAGCGGTGTGCCACACCGGCGAATCCACACCCGTGTCGAGGATCAACGCCCGCACCGGACCGCAGAACTCGCCGCAGCTCACCGAGCGCCACCGCGATTTCGGCGACGTACTCATAGACCTGGGTGGACACCGCCGCATCGAACACACCGTCGGCATATGGCAACGCGACCGCATCACCGTCGTCGATACGAACCCACGGCATGCCGTCGGTGCGCGCGGCGGCCAACGCGTTCATCGCCGGACTCGGATCCACGCCATGCGCCGCGCCCGTCGGGCCCACCGCCTCCGCAATCGGCACGAGCAGATGACCCGGCCCGGACCCGATGTCGAGCACCCGTTCTCCCGGTTGCGGCGCGAGCATCGACGACACCTGTTCCCACACGGTCAGGACATCCCCTCCGTCACCGAACTACTGGTCGAAGCAGCGACACAATTGACGTATCAATTCGCGGGTTTCGGGAGATTGCGGCGTGTAGATCACCACATGCATGGAAGGAGGGTCAGAGAACCGGGCGCGATGGCGCTCGAGGTGAAGATCGCCGATGGGGTGTCGGATCAGGCGCTTGGAAGGAGTGGACCCGATGACGTCGTGCCTGTCCCAGGCAGCGCGGAACTCGGGGCTGACTTCGACAAGCTTCCGTGCAAGATCGGCAAGTGGTGGATCGACGAGGCGGGGCCCGGCGTCGGCCCGGAACTCGGCGAGGAGATGCTGAGCCACGATTTCCCAGTCGGGCAGCATCTCACGCAGAGAGGGATCAGTGAAGACGAGCCACAGCAGGTTCCGCTCTTCCTCGGCAACAGCCGCCACGTTCGGGTACAGCGCCGCAAACGCGGTGGTCCAGTGGAGGATCTGCCAGTCCGCGTCGATCACGTAAGCCGGCAGGTCCGTCAGGTGGTCCAGCAGCCGTAGCACCGGCTCCGGTGACGTCTGTGCGATCACGCCCCCCGCAGGTTGAGCAGCCAAGTATCCGGCCAACGACAGCAGATACGAACGCTCGACAGCTGAGAGGCGCAAGGCGGTCGCGATCGCGTCGAGCACGTGGCGAGACGGCTGGCGGCCCCGACCCTGTTCCAGCCAGGCGTACCAGGTGACGCTGACGCCGGACAGGACCGCGACCTCCTCGCGCCGCAGTCCCGTGCTTCTCCCCCCGACAGGGCGCAGGCCCAGCTCGGCACGGACCAACCGCCGGCGCCGCGCCTTGAGGAAGTCGCCGAGCTGTCGACGTCGAGCGTCGGCGCTCACGCCGCCTCAGCCGGTAGGTATGGGACCTGGGCCGCCGCGCCCCCTCTCCCGTGTGCGGTAGCAGTCGGCAGCGAGGTGATGATTCTTGTGGTGCACGACGCCCACTCGATCGACGTGCCCGGCCTCGACTCCGCGAGAAGCCTGACGCCCTCCCGACTCAGCAAGCTCGCTGCCCTCACCCATCTCATGATCGATCCCTGAAGGATTGATCGTTCTCCCGATTGCCGACAATATTGAAGGCATCCGCCGATGCCAGTGTCAAGGCGATGGCCCGGGCTGACGCCGGTGCGATTGCGCGCTTCGCCGGCCAATGGGGTAATTTGCACAGAAACCGGATTCCTTCCTGGCATGCGCGATGGCGCGTTGCCGGTGGCCGGCCGGGCTCCCTGTGTAGTGGTCCACGCATAGGGCCCCGCTCGACGGACCCTGGCAGACGGCTCGACACAGTTCAGGTGAGGTGCCCCACATCACACCGCCAAGCCGACCAGAAGCGCGCCGAACGGGCAAGGGCCGGCCGAAATGACCGTGGCCGGGCCGATTTCGGAGCCGCTGCCCGCTTCTCCTTTTCTCAAGGTCCGACGATCCTGTCTTGACAGCAAGTGCCACGACAAGAGGTGCGCCGCATAGCGTCAGATTTTGTTTGCTGTCGCCAGTTTTGTCGCCTCCCGATATCATGCCCCTGTATCCTGTAGCCGTAAGTTTCCGGCGAAGAGCGGAGTGAGCTGTGTCGACGAACGCTGCGGCCGGCGCCGTGGAGCGCAGCCCGGATCGTGCGACGCGACGCATGACGTCCAGCAGGGTGGCCGCCATGATTCGCGATGCGATCGCCAAGGGCGAGCTGTTGCCGGGCGAGCAGGTTCGTCAACAAGAGTGGGCCGAAAAGGCACAGGTGAGCCGTCCGCCGATCCGGGAGGCCCTGGAGGTGCTCACATCCGAAGGACTTTTGGACCACTCTCTCAACAGAGGTTATTTCGTCGCGAGGATCAGTCTCCATGAAATGCGTCAGCTCTACTTGATGCGGAGACTGCTGGAAAATGAGACTGCAGCAACCGCCGTCTGGCCGTCGGACGCCAAGATGGCGGAACTCTCCGAACTGGTGGACAGAGCAAGAGCTGCGGATGCACGGGCGGATCGCGCCGAGCACATGGCGCTGATCGAACAATTCCTCTTGACGGTCCACCGCCTCTCACCCGAACAGCTCGTGGTGCAGGCCGTCGTCGATCTTTGGGCACGAACGTCTGCATATCGCGCACTCTCCTTCACGGCCGTGAAGATCAGCCAGATCGACGATAACATTCTCATGGGCGTTCTGAAGGCATTGCGCGAGAATGATCGAACAGCCCTCTGCGAACAGCTGCTACGACCGACCGTCACCGTCTACGAGTATATTGAACGATCCATCAGTTAGATCAGAGCCTCCCGGCAGGTGGCGCGGATCGGGGCCGTTGCGCGCCGTTCCTGAGGCGATCCTCAGCGTACGGATCGTTCGGCGGGCGCATACTTCTCGAGCGGACCGTTCACACTGTGGGGCACGTAGCGCTGCCACTGACGCACACCTCCTCTCCGCCCGTCCCGACCGCTGGCCGCCGTTCTGCAAGTGACGAGAATTCCCCGCCATACGCGTGACTGTCAAGACGGTGACGAAATTCAGGGCTGGTGGCGCGCGGACGGACGGCAGCAGCCCAACCAGGCGGATGGGTCGAACGACCCATATATCGTTCGATTCGGCACCCCCTTTCCCACCCTCGCGGCCGACGCAGGCTTGTCGATGGAGAACCACCTGGTTACCCTCAATGCAGATCTACCGTGGAAGACGTGGTCCGCGGCCCGCAATAGATTTATGCCAGGCTGCGTTGCCCGGCGCCGAGTCGCTGAAGCGATGCGACGAACGGGCGTTTCCTACCACTGATGAGCAAGTCGTTCGAACAGGTGGCGCGTCCGGTTTCTGGCGCGAGGTGAATCCGGGAGTGTTGGTCATCTATTTCATCGGCGTGGACATCGGCGGCACTTTCACGGACTGCGTACTGGTCGATCGGAGGGGCGACCAGCGCACGGCGAAGGCCTTGTCCACGAAGGACGATCCGGTCTCGGGTGTGATGGCGGCGCTCGAGCGACTCGCGGAGGCCACGGGCGTCGATCTGCCGACTCTCCTGGCTCGGACGAGCCGGTTCGGGCACGGCACGACCATCGGCACCAACGCGGTGCTCGAGCGGCAGGGCGCGCGGGTCGGGTTGGTCGCGACTGCCGGTCACAGTGATGCACTGACGATGATGCGCGGCTCGGGCCGGGTCGCAGGCCGTTCGATCGACGAGGTCTTCTCGGTGCACGGCAGCAGGCTCCCGGAGCCGATCACGGTGCCCGGTGCGGTGATCGAGGTACACGAGCGGATCGACGCGTCGGGGGCGGTGGTCGTCTCGCTCGACACCGACGCGGCGGTCGAGGACATCAGACGGATGATCGCCGAGCACCGGCTCGACTCGGTCGCGATCGCGCTGCTCTGGTCGTTCGCCAACCCCGAGCACGAGCAGGCTCTCGCGGAGGCGCTCGCTGCCGTTGCGCCGGATGTGTTCGTGTCCAGTTCCGCGGTGGTCTCGCCGCGCCTGGGTGAGTACGAGCGCACGGTGGCGACGGTGATGAACGGATACGTCGGGCCCGCGTGCTCCCGGTACCTGGGCCGGCTCGCGGAGCGGCTCGGTGAGGCCGGGTTGGCCGAACCGCTGCTCGTCATGCAGTCCCACGGAGGCGTGCTGCCGGCCGCGACTGCGGCCGCCACCCCGCTGGGCACCATCGACTCCGGGCCGGCAGGCGGCCTTGCCGGGGCCGCGGGACTGGCGCGGACATATCGCCACGACCGGGTCGTGGCCACCGACATGGGCGGCACCTCGTTCGACATCGGCCTGGTCATCGACGGTAAGCCGGTGATGGCGCAGGAGAACGTGATCGATCAGTACACGTACCGGCTGCCGCACCTGGACGTGCGGAGCGCCGCCTGCGGCGGTGGCTCACTCGCCTGGTTCGACGGGGCGACAGGTGGGCTTCGGGTCGGTCCGCAGAGCGCGGGCTCGGAGCCCGGGCCCGCCTGCTACGGCCGCGGGGGTACCCGGCCGACCGTCACCGACGCCGATGTCGTGCTCGGCCTCCTGCGCCCCGAGGCCTTCCTCGACGGCCGGATGCCGCTTCACCGTGACGCCGCGGTGACGGCTGTCGGCGGTCTCGCCACGCAACTCGGGCTGCCGCTGGAGGACACCGCGGCGGGGATTCTCCGGATCAACAACATGCGCGCGGCGGCCATGATCCGGCAGCAGACTCTCGAGAACGGGCACGACCCGCGGGACTTCGTCCTCTACGCCTACGGCGGCGCCGGTCCGGTGCACGCCTTCGGCTTCGCCGCCGAGTCCGAGGTGCACGAGGCGGTGATTCCGCTCGGCGACGGGGCGTCGACGCTGTCGGCCTACGGGATCGCCTCGAGTGACGTCGTGATCTATCGGGAGCTGGAGCGCGGGCTGCTCGCGCCGTTCGAGGGCGAACGGGCCGATGTGCTCGCGGCGACGGTCGCCGAGGTCGAGGTGGCCGCTCGAGCCGACCTGAAGGCGGCCGGGGTCGACGCCGAGGACGCCGTCGTGGAGGTCGACGCCCTGATGCGCTTCCGGGAGCAGCTCATGCACAGCCTGGAGATCCCCGTCTCGCTGCCGGGCTCGGACGCCGGGACGAACCTGCCGGCCGACTTCGACGCCGAGTACGTCCGCCGTTACGGCTCGGGCGGCACGGCGATGTTCCAGAGCGTCGAGGTCTTCGCCTTCCGTGCGCGGGCCTCGGTCGCGGCCGCCATCCCGACGCCCACGGCCACCGTTGGTGGGTCGTCCACGCCCGCGTCGACGGAGGTCTACTGGCCGGACCGGGGATGGACGGCCACCGAGGTCCATCCCGGCATTCCGGCGGCAACGGTCACCGGGCCCGCGCTCGTCGAGCTCGCGCACACGACCATCGCCGTGCCGCCGGGCGCATCCCTTGCCACCGGATCCCGCGGCGAACTCCGGCTCCGGCTGTCCACGTCGAAGGGGACGACCTGATGAACGCACTGCCCGATGCACCCGCGATCGCGTGGGACGGTGTGCGGCGCGGGTACGTTCCGGGCGCGACGCTGGACATCCCCTCGTCGCTGCGCCTGCACTCCGCGTCGTCCGACGAGGTCGACCCGGTGACGTTCGAGGTCATCCGATACTCGCTGATGAACATCAACCTGGAGCACGGTCGGACGCTGCAGCGGCTGTGCGTCTCGCCGGTCACGATGATCACGCGTGACTTCCAGCCGTCGATCACCACGCAGGAGGGTGATCTGGTCTTCCTCGGCCCCTACCTGCAGTACTTCTCCAATTCCCAGTCGCTGACGATCAAATGGATCCTGGAGCACCGGGCGGAGGACCCAGGCATCGAGCCCGGGGACATGTTCCTGTCCAACGACCCGTTCGTCGGTTCGCCTCACCAGCCCGACGCCGTGGTGGCCGCCCCGGTGTTCGTCGGCGACGAGCTGTTCTGCTGGGTGTCGAACGTGCTGCACCACACCGACGTGGGCGGCTCGGTCATGGGCAGCTTCTGCGTCGACGCGACCGACATGTTCCTCGACCCGCCGGCGTTCCCGCCGTTCAAGCTGGTCAGCCGGGGTGTTGTTCGCACGGATCTGGAGCAGATGTTCCTGCGGCAGTCGCGCGTGCCGACCAACGTCCACATGGACCTGCGCGCGGCGATCTCGGCCAACCTGGTCGCGTCCGACAAGATCACGAAGCTGGTAGGACGCTACGGCGCTGATGTCGTCAAGTCGGTGATGAACCGGGTGCTCGACGCCGGGGAGCGGACCATCGCCGAACGCCTGCGCAAGGTCCCCGACGGGGTCTGGAGCCATCGGGTCTACGCGGAGGCCGCCCGTACCGGCGACGACGCCACGTACGTCTACCGGATGACGCTCCGCAAGACCGGCGAGCATCTCTACGTCGACAACCGCGGTACCGACCCGCAGGCCGGCTCGATCAACGTCGCCTACGCCGGGTTCGTCGGCGCTTTCCTCGCGGCGCTGACGGCGTCGCTCACCGCCGACCTGGCCGGCGCCTACGGCGGCGTGTATCGGCGCGTCCACTTCGACCCCGTGCCCGGCACGCTGTCGTGCGCGGACTTCCCGGCGGCGGTGAGTCCGGCAGGCATGTACACCATGGAAACGCTGATCAGCCTCGCCGGCACGGTGATCGGCAAGATGCTGGCCTGCGCCGAGCCGGAGATCGCCGCGCTGGCGATCGGTCCTGCACATCCGGCCTTCTACGGCCTGGTCACCGGTGGAGCGACGGCCGACGGCACGCCTTTCATCGCGACCAACGTGGACAACATGATCGGGTCACTGGCTGCCTCATCGGCGGGTGACGGCGTCGACTTCGGTGGCCATTTCTGGATTCCCGAGGGAACGGCGAGCAACATCGAGGAGCTCGAGCTGCTCTGGCCGATGCTCTTCCTCTACCGGCGGGCCCTGCCGGGTGGGGCCGCCGGGGCAGGTCGCCACCGCGGCGGCCGCGGGTTCGTCGAGTCCGCGATCCCCTGGAAAGTCCCGGAACTCGTTGCTGCGGTCTACGTCGACGAGTCCTTTCCCAAGGCGGTCGGCGGTTTCGGTGCCAACCCCGGCTCGGTCGGGCGCTTCCGGCTCAAACACGGCTGCGACGTCCGCACGAGGATGCAGGACGGTCAGATCCCGACGGACTTCGCCGCCATCACCGGAGCCGACGCCGCGATCGAGGCCAAAGGCCCCGCGCTGCGGGTCGCCGACGACGACGTCTGGGAGTGGACTGGCGCCAACGCGCCCGGCTTCGGCGATCCGTTGACTCGGGAGCCGCACCTGATCGTGGCCGACATCGCGGCGGGCTCGTTGCCCGCCTCGGCCGCCGAGCGCGTCTACGGGGTCGTCCTCGACACAGCAGGCCGGGTCGACGAGTCGGCCACCGCCACACGGCGCGACGCGCTGTTCGCTGCCCGCCTGGCCACGGCGACCCTGCCGGACCGGATCGAGACCCTGCCCGAGGATGCGCCCCTGCGCCTGCTGGGGGGCGAACTCGCGACAGCCGAGCACGACGGCGAATCCCGCCAGTTCGTCACCGTCACCGGCCGGGCACTGCTCGGCCCGACCGCTGCCAATTACAAGGAACGGTGCGCTGTGCTCGATCGGCCCATCCGGGAACTCGGGCCCGAATTCGCAACCCGCGAAGGCCGTGCCGGGTGGGCGATCCGCCACCGCGAGTACCTCTGCCCGGTCACCGGCCGGCGCATCGACACCGAGGTCTTGCGCGAGGGCGACGAGCCATTGCACGACATCGCCTTGTGATCCGGCCGCCGGCGATTCCTGCTACGACCCGCGAGAGATCGTGGTTCGCGCGGATGATCCCCGCGGAGAACCACGGCTTCCGATGAAGGAGACGACGTCAGCCGCCGAGTCCGTCTCTCGAGCAGCCCCTGCACTGTGACGCGTGGCATGCGCAACGGATGAACTCGAACGGGCTCGGACACGTGAACTACAGGGCGCTTCCGGCGCGGCCTGCGCGCCCGGCAGTCAAGCAAAGGGACGGAAACGGAGATTGCTCTTGATTCGGCGAGGGCCCCAGCATTGCCGCATTCGATGACACAGCTTCGACCCGCTTGTCGCATATAGCGCGCTCAATTCACCGAAACACTTTCCAGCTACAGATACGGTAGACGCATGCGGAGGTCTGCATACTGTGAATGAACACAGTCGACGTAGTTTCATCGGATTTGCCGGCACCGCGGCGGCAGCCGTTTACGGAGGAACACAGCTGCTGAGCGGCGACGTCAGCACGGCGTCGGCGGCGGAGGCGTCGCTCATCACGCCAGGTTCGGGCACGTTGCGAGCCGGGCCGACCAGCCCGCAGGTCTCCAAGCTGACCCCGTTCATGGACCCTCTGCAGATACCTCCCACGCTGAAGCCCAGGACCATCGGGACGAACGAGATCAACATCGTCGCAAAGAAGGTTCGGCTGCACTCCCAGCTGCCGCCGACGCCGATGTGGACGTACGAAGGTAGTTACCCCGGCCCCACCATCGAGGTGCAGCGCGGCCAGAGGATCCGCATCGCGTGGCGGAACGCACTCACCGGCACGAGCCCGGTGAAGGGCGTCTTCGTGCCGCCTTCAGGACCACCGCCCGGACTCGCGGCCGCCAACGCGCCTGGTGCGGACGGGGCCCCGGCGCGCCGTGAGCTCGTCGAGCTCACACCGTGGACCTCGGTGCATGTGCACGGCGGAAGCCAGCACGCTGTGTACGACGGGTTGCCCGAGTCCGGGATCACGCCCGGTGACGTGCAGCTCAGCGAATACACCAACGAGAGCCCGGCAGCCCACCTCTTCTACCACGATCACGCCATGCCGATCACCGCCGTCAACGTGGCTGCCGGGCTGGTCGGCAACTACATCGTCCGTGATGCGGGCGAGGACCGTCTCGGCCTGCCGAGCGGCGCCTACGAGATCCCGCTGATGCTCTCGGACATCAACTTCGACACGGACTCCAAAGGCCTGATCAACGGTCAGATCCTGATCAAACGCGTCCAGCTGGGCCCCGCGATGCGCGGGGCCATCCCGGCTGCCGTCGGGACCACCGGGCCGTTCACCATGGTGAACGGCGTGGTCTGGCCGCACCTCCAGGTGGAGGCCCGGGCCTACCGCTTCCGAATGGTGAACACCTCGCTCACGCGGGCCTACGCGCTGGCCGTCCTCGACGAGAAGACCGGCAGGCCGCTCAGACACGTCATCCGCGTGATCGGCACCGACGGCGGGCTGCTGGGCGCCGCTCGCACGCTTGACGAGATGCTGACGATCAACCCGGGGGAACGGGTCGACATCGTGATCGACTTCGCCGGCTTCCCGAACAGGAGGCTCCGGCTGGTCAACACCGACCCCTCCGTGCCGGCCGGTAAAGCGGCTCCGGCCGTGAACATCCCGTTCCCCGACGTCATGCAGTTCCGGGTCGGTGCCACCCGCGGGTCCGGCTCGGCCTACCGGCTGCCGAAGAAGCTCAGCGACTTCAAGCGGATCACCGCCGCCGACGTGCCGAAGAACGCGGTCGAGCGCTTCGTGATGCTCGCGTTCGACGTGACAGGCATGCCGAAGATGTGGGAGCTCGTGGACGCGGATCCGGACACGAAGCCCGGTGCCGGGATCATCCAGATCGCGCTCCCCGGCGGTACGAGGACCTTCCGCGTCACGGCCCAGAGCTTCGAGGAGACCACCAACTTCTTCGGCGCGTCAGGAAGCTGGGAGAAGTGGCACTTCCTCAATGTGGATCAGGCCAACCGGCAGATCGTGCACCCGATGCACATCCACGTGATGAACTTCCAGCTGATCGAACGCCGGGCCCTCGACCCCAGTGGGCTGGACACCGAGCTCGGCGGCACGACCAAGCCGATCGGGCTGGGGGCGTCCCGGCTGATCGCCGCTTCGGAGTCGGGGTGGAAGGACGTCGTCGGCGTGCCGGTGAACGAGATGGTCACGGTCGCCGGTCGGTTCGACGACAAGACCGGCCGCTACGTGTACCACTGCCACATCCTCGACCATGAGGACGAGGGGATGATGAGGCCGCTGGTCCTCATGCCGCCGGCAGTTCTGAACGTCCAGAACATGATGATGAAGATGATGAACGGCAAGGGTTCGGGATAGCGATCATCCACACGATCTCCTCAGTGGCGATCTCCTCAGCCACCTGATACGAGGCAAACCCCACCTAGGCAGGGGGGTTGTGACCCCGGACCGTGGGGCTCGCCCCATCGCCGCGGCGAGTGGGAGCGGGCATGTTGGCGTCAGGCGCCATCGCGGGCGCGGGGAATCGGGAGAAGGAACGGACAATGGGTGATCGCATTCAGTTCATCGCTTCGGTGGCCGATTCGATCGGCTATTCGGGCCTCTTGATCGCGATCGTGGTCGGCGGACTCGTTGCCGCTGCTGTCGTCTCCGCGCTGACCGGCGAGCTCTACGCCTCGGATCTGAGGCGCGCAGCGGTGGAGCGCTCGGTTCGAGCGCTGCCACCGGCCGGTCACAGCTGATCGACGAGGGTCGCCGGCTCGCCACCGTGTCAGCGACGCGTTCCCGCCGCTACGAACAGCGGGACCACGAGTAGGAATCTGCCGCTGCGGGCCCGCTCGGTCTGCTCGCCGACCCAGCCGTCCACCTCAGCACGGGTGAGGACTCCCCCGGCGACCGCGGCGTCGGCCAGTCCGGAGACCAGGGGCAACATGCGGGAGTCGGTGAAGATCCCCGTGTGCACCTCGACGCTGACGTCGGCGAACCCGTGGTCGAGCAGCAGCGTTCGGTAGGCACGCGCCACCCGCGGACTCGCAACGGTGTCGGCGCGCGCCGCCACCAGGAGGCGGGTCAGTTCCGGCTGGTCGGAGTCGATGACGAGCGTGTCCCAGTCCTGGCCGGCGAGCACGATCCGTCCACCGGGTGTGAGAACCCGCCGGGCCTCCAGAAGTGCTCGGCCAGGGTCGTCGAGAGCGTGGTAGAGCTTGTCGGCCCGGTATCCCTGTGCTTCACCGTCAGCGAGCGGCAGGTGGGGGGCGTCAGCGAGCCGAAACGGCGACGCCGGCCACCGCTCGCGAGCTACCGCGAGCATCGTGTCGTCGATGTCGACGCCGACGGCGCGCACGCCGCGCTGGTGCATCTCGCCGACCGCGCGGCCCGTCCCGCATCCGACGTCGACGACGCAGTCGCCGGGCGCCGCGGCGAGCAACTCGTAGGTCCGTTCTCTGACCTCGGAAGCGCCCGGAAGGTCGTCGACGACGTCGAGGACCGCGATGAGTCTTTGTATCGGGGTGCTGGTGGACATGCCGATCAGCGTGCTTCTTAATGTCGGCATGAAGTCAAGCGTCACCGGCGGGATGAGCATCGGCGAGGTCGCAGGGCGCTTCGGATTGGCCACCCACGTCCTGCGGCACTGGGAGTC
The DNA here is from genome assembly GCF_022524485.1 of Pseudonocardia alaniniphila. Classification (GTDB taxonomy): domain Bacteria; phylum Actinomycetota; class Actinomycetes; order Mycobacteriales; family Pseudonocardiaceae; genus Pseudonocardia; species Pseudonocardia alaniniphila. Next base: position 6,745 of record NZ_JAKXMK010000004.1, on the reverse strand, counting down.
GATGGGGCTGCTGGAACCGGCACGGGCCGCGGGTGATCGGCGCCGCTACCGCGACACCGATCTCTATCGGATCGCGGTGATCCTCCGTGCGAAGGAGGCCGGCATGGAGCTCACGGAGATCCACGAGATGCTCACCGCGCGGGATCCCGCGCAACGGCGGGCGATCCTGGCCCGCCGTCGCACGGATCTCGCGCGCCGGATCGCCACCCTCCAGACATCACTCGAGCTCGTCGACGGCGCCCTCCAGTGCGACCACGAGGACTTCACGGAGTGCGAGCGGTTCCAGCGGATCGTCGCCGAACGCATCGACATGGATCTGCGCACCGTGTGATCGTGCGCAGACCGACGTCCTACGGCCGGACCTCGTAGACGAGGTTGAACGGGGTCTGCGCGGCGCGCCGGAACCGGGTGAAGCCGGCGTCGGTGATCACCTGGCGGACGGCACTCTCGCCTGCCTGCGCACCGAGCGCATAGCCGCCTGGTTGGGAGAGCCCGTTGGGCACGCAGAGGAATGTGGAGGCGCTGTAGTACAGCCGCCCGACCGGGTTGAGGTTGCCCTCCACCGCGTCGGCCGCGTACGGCTCGACCAGCAACCAGGTGCCGTCCGGCGCCAGCGCCTGCCGCACCCGGCGGGCCGCGCCGATCGGGTCGCCCATGTCGTGCAGGCAGTCGAACATCGTCACCAGGTCGTAGTTCTCTCCGGTGAAGGTCTGCGCCGTGGTCACCTCGAAGGTGACCCGGTCGGTGACACCGGCCTCGGCGGCCCGCTTGAGGGCCAGCTCGATCGACTCGGCGTGGTAGTCCGAGCCGACGACTGTGGTGCGCGGGTAGGCCTGCGCAAGGAGCATCGACGTGGAGCCGAGCCCACAGCCGAGATCGGCCACCCGGGCGCCGGCCGTCAGCTTCGCGTCGACCCCGTCCAGCGCCGGGATCCAGCTCGGGATCAGCGCGGCCACGTATCCCGGCCGGAAGAACGCGTCGCAGCCGACGGCGACGTCGTCGTGGTGCTCGTGCCAGCCGACGCCTGCGCCGGTGCGGAACGCCTCCGTGATCCGTGGTTCGGCGCGCAGCATGCCGAGCGAGATGAGGAATGCGGCCGCCACATTGGGGCCGTTCGGGTCGGCCAGGCAGAACGCCTGCTCCTCGCTGAGCGAGAACTCCCCGGTGGCCGGGTCGTAGCCGACGTACCCGCCTGCGGCCTGGCCGCGCAGCCACTCGATGAGATAGCGCAGGTGGCATCCGGTCCGCTCGGCGAACTGCTCGGGCGTCGCCGGGCCCTGTGCAAGCGCCCGGTAGAGACCGAGCCGGTGACCGACGACCACCGAGCCCGCGGCGTCGGTCGCCGCCAGGTCGCTCACGAACCGCCCGAGGAACTCCGTCACCTTGTCCTGGTCCATCTCCCGTCTCCCTCCTGGTCCGACCGACGTGTCAGCCGGTCGGTGGCAAGGGTCGGCGACGGGACTGTCGCGGCTCTGACACGCGCTATCGTCAGGCTGACAGCACGACGAACGGCCGCTCGCACCGTCGTTGCCGGGCCGCCCGTCCACCCGGGGGTGGACCGATGGGAGCTGGAGACGCACCGCCGCCGGTGCGCGTCGACGTGCTCGGCCCGCTGCGGCTGGTCGTCGGCACGACAGCGGTCGACGTGCCCGGACCGAAGCGGCGAGCGGTGCTCGCGCTGCTCGCGCTCGCCGAGGGCCGGACCGTGACGATCGACCACCTGGTGGACGCACTGTGGCCGGCGGAGGTGCCGGAGTCCGGGCGCCAGGCACTGCACACCCACATCTCCCGGCTGCGCGCGCACCTCGGCAATGCAGCGGCCCGATTGCAGACCCGGCAGGACGGCTACCAGCTGGACCTCCTGGCCGACGGCCTGGATGTCGCGCACGCGCGGTCGCTGGTGGAGAGGGCGCGCGCCGTCGCCTGTGACGACGCCGCCGGCGCGTGCGCCCTGCTGCGAGAGGCGCACGCACTCTGGCGAGGCCCGGTTCTCTCCGACCTCACCGACATCGCGCCGATCGCCACGGCCGTCGAGGGGTGCGCCCAGCTGTACCGGGAGGTGACCGACGCACTGCTCGCCTGCGCGATCGACGCGGGACAGGGCCACGGGGTCCTCGCGCTGGCCACGACCGCCCACGCCGACGACCCGCTGCGCGAACCCGCCGTCCTGCTGCTGATGCGCGCGCTGGCCACGACGGGGCAGGCACCGGAGGCGCTGCGCACCGGCCGTGAGTACCGGCACCGACTGGCCGAGGAGGCCGGCCTCGACCCGTCACCGGCGTTGGGCGAGCTCGAGCGCGTCATCGCGGCCGGCGCCGCAGGTCCGGCGCGCACGCCGAGCCGGAGAAGCGGTGCTCCGGTTCCCGCCCGGCCGGCAAGCCGGCTGATCGGCCGCGAGGTCGAGGTCTCGGACCTGCACCGGCTGCTCACCGCCGAACGGCTGGTCACGCTCGTCGGGCCCGGCGGGGTGGGCAAGACCCGTGTCGCGGACGAGGTCGCGCGCCGGTGCGAGGCGGCAACCATCCTGCTGCTCGCACCGGTCACGGACCCGGCCGCCATCCCGCACGCGCTGGCAGCAGCCCTGAACCTGACCGTCGTCCAGGGCGACGTCCTCGCAGCTTGCGTCGCCGTCCTGAGCGACCGGCGCGGTCCGCTGGTGATCGACAACTGCGAGCACCTGCTCGACGCGGTCCGCGACACCGTCGAGGTCGTCCTGGCCGGCTGCCCCGACCTGTCCGTGCTGACCACCAGCCGGGAGCGGCTGGGGCTGCCCGCCGAGTACGCCTTCCGGCTGGCGCCGCTCCCACTACCCGGCCCCGACGGGGACCTTCCGCAGGTCCCATCGGTGGCGGTCTTCCTCGACCGGGCCGGCCGGGTCCGCCCCGGTCCCCCACCGACACCGGCCGAGCTGCGGACTGTCGCCGACATCGTCCGCCGCCTCGACGGGATGCCCCTGGCCATCGAGCTCGCCGCCGGGCGGCTGTCCACCTTCTCCCTCGCCGACCTGCACCATCGGCTCGACCGCTCGCTCGACCTGCTGGGCGGTGGCCGACCCAGCGCCGACGCGCGGCATCGGACGCTGCGGGCGACCATCGAGTGGTCCTACCAGCTCCTGTCCGAGGACGAACGCCGCCTTTTCCGTCACCTGGCCGTTTTCGTCGACGGCGTCGATGTGGACGCCGCCGAGCGGCTCGCCGCGGACCTGGGTGTGGACGGTGACCCGGGAAGCGCACTGGCCCGACTCGTCGACACCTCGATGATCGAGGCCGACGTCACCGGGCGCACCCGGTACCGGATGCTGGAGACGCTGCGCGCATTCGGCCTCGACCGGCTGGCAGCGGCAGGCGAGGACGAGACCGCGACGGCAAGCCTGATCAGGTGGGCAGTCGAGCTGACCGCCTGGATCGCCGCCACGATGACCACCGAGCGCGAACCCGAGGCCGACGCCGCCCTGCGCCACGAGCTCCCGAACCTGCGAGCCGCGTGGCGGCTGGTCCGCGACCGGGGATCTCTCGACGACGCCGCAGCGCTGGTCACGGCGCTGTTCGACGCGGTCACCTACCGCGATCTCGTGGAGATCCGCGGCTGGGCCGAGGAACTGGCCGAGGACCCCGCGCTCACCACCCATCCCCGCGCCGGCGCCGTACTCGGCACGGCGGCGGAGGCCGCCTACCACCGGGGCGACTACCCGCGGGCCGAACGGCTCGCCTGTGCCGGGCTCGAGCGGGCCACCGAGAACTCCGACACGTGGTACTGCCTGCTGCCGCTGTCGGTGGCCGCTCTGGCCCGCGGGTCGTACGACGAGGTCATCGAGCACTCCCTCGCCTCGGCCGCGATCACGACCGCACCCCGCGAGAGCCTCGGAATCGCCGCGCTGGCAGCCGCCTACGCCGGTGATCCCGACCGGGCGCGGACCCTGAACGACCAGGGACTCGACGGCGCCGTCTCGCCCACGATGCTCGCGTGGGGTGCGTACGTGGTCGGGGAGATCGAAAGCTCCTCGGGCCGTCGCGAATCGGCGGAGCAGCACTACCTGCGCGCCATCGACCTGGCCCGCACCTCGGGGGCGACGTTCCTCGTCGGCGTGGCGACCGTGGGGCTGCTGACGGTGCGCGCCGACGCCGGCCGCGTCGACGACGCGCTCCGCGGCTACCGGGACGTGATCGGCTACTTCGCGCGCACCAGCAATTGGACCCACCTCTGGACCACCCTGCGCAACCTCGCCGACCTGCTGCGCCGGCTCGGCGACGACGGCCCGGCCACCCTCATCGCCACCGCGGCCGACAACGCCCCCGACGCCCCCGCTGTCGGCCACTCCCGAGCCCCCGAACCACCCGCTGCGCTCGCCCCGGGCGCCCCACGGCCCAGCCGCGCGGACGTCCTCGAGGTGGCCCGGCGAGCCATCGAACGGAACCTGAAGCGACCGTGATCAGCGAGCCGGCTGCTCCGTTCCGCCGCTGGTCGCGCCGGAATGCTGCCTGCGGCGAGGGCGGCGCCGGCGGAGCCCCACGCGGGACAGGGCGCCGGGCTCCGCGGTCATCCGTTCAGGCTCTACCAGACCCGGGCAGCCCGCTCGACGCGACCGAGGAGGACGGCGGGATCAGCGACGCCGGGTGGCGCTCATCGTGCAGAGCACACCCACCACAGCAGCGAGTGCGGCGAGCAGCAACAGCGCGCCGGCCTGAATCATCACCTTCCGACCCCCTCGGCAGTTCATCTGCCGTGGAGACTCCGCGCTGGTGCGGCTGGAAGGGCACTCCCTTGCTCGGCCTTAGCGGGGATGCGGCCGATCTTGGCGCGACCTTGCCGCCGCACCCGGCGGCTGCGTCGTGATCAATCCGTGGTCCCGTTCCTCCTGACGGGAGCGGACGACTGCACTGCCTCCTCATCGTCGTCATCGAAGGATCCGGGGGCCAGGGCGAGGTGCTGGACGACGCCGTCGTGGATGTCGACGGTGCGGGTGGCGAGGCGGATGAGTGCGGGGCGGTGGGTCGTCATGACGACGGTGCGGCCCTGGACGAGGCGGGTGAGGGCTTCGACGACGAGTCGCTCGGCGTGGGAGTCGAAGCCTGCGGTGGGTTCGTCGAGGAGCACGACGGGGGCGTCGAGGAGCAGGGCGCGGGCGACGCCCACGCGTTGACGCTGGCCGCCGGACAGCCCGATCCCACCGTCACCGAGGCGCGTGTCGAGTCCGTCGGGGAGGCCGTCGGCGAAGTCGGACACGAGTGCGGTCTGCGCCGCCCGGGCCACTTCTTCCGGTGTCGCGTCGGGACGCGCGTAGCGGATGTTCTCGGCGATTGTTCCGGAGAACAGGAAGGTGTCCTGGAGCACGACGGCGATCTGGCGGTGGAGCCACTGGTTGGGTAGGTCGGCGGTGTTTCGGCCGTCGAGGAAGATCGTGCCTGTCGTGGGCCGGTAGAGCCCGGCGATCAGGGCGAGGACGGTGGATTTGCCTGCTCCGTTGGGTCCGAGCAGGGCGACCCGCTCGCCGGGTCGGATGGTGAGGTCGAGGTGGTGCAGGACGGGGCCGCGTCCGTAGTCGAGGACGACGTCGTCCAGGTCGATGCGTCCATCGGCCCGGGCCGGCAGTCGCTGCGTTCCGTGCGTCGCCGGGGGTGTCCGGGCGAGCACCTCGGCCACCCGTTCTGCGGACGCCGCACCCTGGGTGAAGGTCATCGAGAGCTTCGACAACCCCCGCACCGGTTTGATCATGTCTCGCAGGTAGCTGGTGACGACGACGAGCAGACCCACAGTCCACCAGCCGTTGAGCACTCCGAGGCCGCCTACCCAGAGCAGCACGGCCGTCCCTACCGCGGTGATTCCCTCCAGCAGCGGCGTGAACCGCGCCCGCAGTTCGACCGCGCGCAGACCGGCACGCAGCGTGTCGCCGTTGTCCGCGGCGAAGCGCGTGTCGTGCAGGTGGTGGCTGCCGAAGGCGTGGATGGTGCGGATGCCCTGCAACGACTCGGCGACGAACCCGGCGAGCCGCCCCTCCGCGGCCCGTTGCTGGCGGGCCGACTGGCGAGTCAGGCGGCTGTACCGGGCCGAACTGAGGAAGATGGCCGGAATGCATCCGATGGCGATCAAGCCCAGTCGCCAGTCGACCGAGACCAGCACCGCGCCGAACCCGACGATCGAGAGCACGCCCGGGAACAGGGTGGAGAACACGGCCGTCAGGCTGGACTCGATCCGGTCGGTGTCCGTCGAGATCCGGCTGGTGAGCTCTCCGACCGCGTGCTGATCGTGATACGTCATCGGCAGCCGTTGCAGATTCGCGAAGGCGTCCGTGCGGATGGCGGCGGTGATCTTCTCGCCTGCCCCGTTCATCACCCTGTCGCCGAGATAGTCGAAGGCGCCTGACGCCAGCGTGACCACCAGCAGCGCCACGGCCGCCGCGAACAGCAGTGTGCGTGTGGAACCACCGACCAGCGAGGCGAGGAGCGCAGGCGGTCCGTGGGGTCCGTTGGCGGCGAACAAGCCGTCGACGACGAGCGCCAGCGGCCAGGGCTGAGCCAGGTCGGCGAGCAGTTCGCAGATCCGCAGCCCGACGCCGAGCGAGAGTGCCCGCAAGCGCGGGCGGCCATAGGCCCGGAACTGCCACAACTGCCGCAGCAGACCCCGGTCGGCTCCGTCGTGGATCATGCGCGGACCAGCCGGTTGTGGTCCGTGCGCGCGGCTTGGCTGAGGTCGTGGTTGCTGAGGCCGGGGTGGATGCCGTGGTGGGCCATGGCGGTGTGGATGTGGG
>NZ_JAKXMK010000039.1 GCF_022524485.1 Pseudonocardia alaniniphila | reverse complement strand
GCTGCTCGACCCCGAACCGCACGACCACGCCGTCTACACCCTGCACGGCCCCGTCGAGCAGAACCACCACGAGATCGTCGAGACCATGTCCGGTGTCCTCGGCATCCCGGTGCACTACGAGCCGATCAGCATCGAGGAATTCGCCACGGCGATGCGCGAGCGCGGGCACGACGAGCACCTCGTCCAGCACCTCAGCAACGTCGCCGTCGACTACCAGAACGGCGTGTTCGCCGGCACCAACGACAACATCGCGAAGCTGGGTGGGCAGCCGCCGCTGTCGGTCGAACAATACGTACGCGAGAACCTCTCCGCCTTCGAAACCAGCGGCTCCCGCTTCGTACCCGCCCCCTGAGATCGCCCAGCGGCTGATCGACCCGGGTCTGGTCACCAAGCTCGACCTCTCCGTCCCGGGGAGCGTCCCTGGCGGTGGGGCTCGAGGTGCGCGTGCCGTTCTGCACCACTTCGCCGCGCAGCTTCGCGAGCAACCGCCGCAGCGTGCCGCAGCCTGTCCCGACGCGGCGGCAGGCCGCGACCGGACCCGCATGACCTGTTCACGCCGATCTCACATCTGAGCTGTGGGAGGGAGCACTCCACACCGGCATCATCTGGCTGGCGAGACGCAAGTCTGCTGTCTACGCTGCTCCTATGCTCGACGGGACTCGTCACACCGCTCCGCGCGCGGCATGGGCATCACCGGCGTTCATGGCGGGAGCGGTGGCCCTGGCCGTGCTGTACGTCGGCAACAATCTGCCCAGCGCTCTATACGGAACGTTTCGCGCCGATATGGGTTTCTCCGCACTGACGCAGACCCTGCTCTACGCCGTCGCGGTCGCGGTGATCCTGCCCTGCCTGCTGGTGTTCGGACCGCTCTCCGACGTGGTGGGCAGGCGTGTGCCGATGATCGTCGGGCTCCTCGCGTTCCTTGCCGGCGACGCGCTGTTCGCCTCGGCACAGGGTGTCGGCTGGCTGTTCGCGGCCCGCCTTGCCCAGGGATTCGGCATGGGGGCGGCCACCGCGGCCGCCCAGGCGACCCTGGCTGACAGCGTCGGGCGGATCGTGCCCGGTGACCCCGCGCGGGGCCACCGGCGGGTGGCCATGACCGCAACAGCGTGCATCACCTTCGGTCTGGCGGTGGGGCCGTTGCTCGGCGGGCTCCTGGCTCAGTACGCACCGGCACCACTGCAGCTGTCGTTCGTCGTGCACGCGGCGACGGTGGTGGTCGCGCTGGTGGCGGTGGTGTGCGCGGCGCCGGGACGAGCAGCTGCCGCCGGCGGTCGGTGGCGCCCGGCCCGCCTCGGTGTCCCGGCGGATGTCCGTCGCACCTTCCTCGTGGCGAGCGCCTCGTCGTTCCTGGCCTGGGGTGTGCTCGGAGCGTTCTCCGCGGTGCTGCCGTCGTTGGTCGGTGACCTGCTCGGCACCACCAACCTGGCACTCACGGCCAGTGCGCTGGCCCTCATGATCGGCACCTCCGGCGCGGCGCAGCTGACGTTCCGGCGGTTGCGCCCACTGCCGGCACAGGCCTGGGGGCTGGGCGCACTGGCCCTCGGTCTGGTTCTGCTCGTGCTCGCGGACATGGGTGCAGGCGAGGTCGTCACGGTGCCCGCCATGTTGTGCACCGGAGTGGGGCACGGGCTCGTGTACTCCGGGGCGCTGCGGGAGATCACCGAGACCACCCCGCCGTCCGAGCGTGGCGCGGTCACGAGCACCTACTACGTGGTGAGCTACCTCGGTCTCGGCGCTCCGGTGATCGGGCTCGGGCTGCTCGCGGCACAACACGGCCTGGAGGTCGCCTCTCAGTGGGTCGCCGTGGTCATCGCCGTGCTGTGCGTCCTGTTCGTGCCGCTGGTCTTCGGGGAGCTGCGCCGACGTCCCGGTTCCGCGGCGCCGTAGCGGCCGCGCCAGTTCCACACCGTGGAGGCCGAGCGACGCGGTCCGAAACAGGACCAGCTCTTCCAGGAGCGCGATCGCGCCCCTCACCGCCCACACGAACTCAGCGTCCTCAATTACAGAACACATATCGGACTGCTGGAGAATTCCAGCGGAGCACACTACCGCTGGTAGCCCTCTATCGGTCACGACTTAAACGGTTGACTCATCATGGCGGGAGTTGGTCTCGCACGCCGGGTCCCGTCCGTTGGACGACGTCGCGGATCGCACCGCTCCGAGCGGGGAGTTGTCGCAGGTCCTGGAGCCGGCGCATCGATCGCACGTCGGAACGGTCGGACAGCGTTGTCATGGTCGAACCCAGTATGGTTTCGCCGCGTGACCGAGATCGAGACGGAGATCACCGCCGGTCTCATCCGCGACCTGCTGCGGGACCAGCATCCTGACCTGGCCGAGCTGCCCCTCCGCGAGGTGGAGGGCGGCTGGGGCAACCAGATGTGGCGCCTCGGGGACGAGCTGGCCGTGCGGATCCAGCGCATGGAAACCGACCCCGATCATCAGCTCAAGGAGCGCCGGTGGCTGCCGCTGCTCGCCCCACGCCTGCCGCTGCCGATCCCCGTCCCGGTGCGGCGTGGTGCGCCCTCCGAGCGTTTCCCCAAGATGTGGACGATCATGACGTGGGTGCCGGGCCTGCCGCTGGACCACGGGTCGATCACCCGCGGCGAGCACGCGGCCGGCACCCTGGCGGCGTTCCTCCGTGCGCTGCATGTGGCAGCGCCCGCCGACGCACCGATTGACACGGGCCGCGGCGCGCATCCCAAGGACTGCACGGACGGCTTCGACCAGTTCTTCGACTCCGTCGACGCTGACGCGATCGGCTCCGACGCCGCCGACGTCCGGGCCGTCTGGGACGACGCCGTCGCGGCCCCCGCATGGGAGGGTCCGCCGGTGTGGGTGCACGGCGACCTGCATCCCGCGAACGTCGTCGTCGCGGACGGGACGCTGGCGGGCGTTGTCGACTTCGGCGACCTGTTCGTCGGCGACCCGGCGTCGGACCTGGCGGCCGCCTGGGTGCTGCTGCCTGCGGGCGCGGCCGCCCGCTTCTTCGCCGTGTACGCGGACGCTGACGAGGCGACGGTCCGGCGCGCCCGTGGGCTGGCCGCGCTGAAGAGCCTCTTCCTGATGCTGATGGGCCAGAACGGGGACCGCGGCCTGCCCGGCGGCAAGCCGGCGTGGGGTCCGGCGGGACGGGCGGCGCTCGACCGGGTCCTGAGCGAGCGTCTGACCCGATTCCACGAGTAGATCGGCGGAATACTCCGACTGTTTCACCCAGCCCCGGCTCTTCATGAGTAACCGGCCGTACCGACGTTCAAGCGGACCTTCCGTAGGCCGCGACCCGAGAAGTCAGCTTCGCGTCGCTAGTGACCGCAGCACCTGGTCCAGCGTGGAGAAAATAACGTTCGAACCGCCTTCCCAGTGGGGTACCGGATCCGGCTGGCCCGGCGCGGGTGCCCACAGCCACCAGATGTTCTGCCAGGGATCAAGGATCCGGCCGAGCGTCGTCTCACCGTAGAACGGCGTCGGTTCGGTGACCGTGGTGGCGCCTCGGGCGGTGGCTCGCTCCGCCACCGCCGCCACGTCCCGGACCCATACCTGGAGCAGTCCAGGTCGTGACGGCCATCCGTCGAGCCGGTCGGCCACCATCAGAACGACAGCGCCAAGCCTGAGCTCGGCATGGATCAGCTTGCCGTCTGGCATTGGAGTTCTGGCCTCGGCCGTCTCGGAGACGCCGAAGACCTCGGATACGAAGGTGATCAGGCCGGCGGCGTCGTCCACGATCACGAACGGGTTGAGCACGGCGTCTGCGCCGGGAATGGATTGAGCAGGGAGCAGGATCTCGTTGTCCATGGCCCAAACTCTGACAGGCCTTCCGGTCAGTTACTGACCGTTGTGACTGCGCCCGAAGGACATCCGGCGAGGAGGCGGTCACAACAGGAATACAACGCGACATGCCGACGGCGCGGAGGTGATCAAGGGTGGGTGCGGGACCCCGGTAGAAGAGTCGGTTCGCCTAAAGATTGACTTGAATACCGAGGTCCCGCGTGCCCGATCTTGTCACCTATACCGCTGCGCTCCCGATCGGGGAGCCCACCGTTGCGTTCGTGTCTGGCCTGCTCGCCGGCGAGCGTGCCCGGCGCGGGACCCGGCGTGGTCGGCGGGCACTGGGCTTCTACCGGTAGGCGATCATGGTGTTGCGCTGGTTCCTCGACGGCACCCGGCCGCCCGGGTCGGCCGCGCTCGACGTGGTGGCCGCGTTGCGTGTGTCTGCGGCGCCCACCACGCCCGTCGCGAGCTCGTGGGGATGGGTGCCGTCAGGCCGGGGTGACGCGTACCGGGATGCTCGCCCACCCTCGCAGCACGTTGTTGAGCTTGGGTACAGGGTCGCCGTCGAGCTCCAAGCGGGCAGCGCGGCGGGTGAGCGCGCTGAGGACGAGTTCGGCCTCGAGCCGGGCTATCAACTGGCCGACGCACTGATGGATTCCCCTGCCGAACACGACGTGCCCTCTCGTGGAGCGGTGGATGTCGAGTTCCTCGGCGTCCTCGCCCCAGTGGCGAGAGTCGCGGTTGGCCGAGCCGAGGAAGAGCAGGACCTTCGTGTCCTTCGGGATGGTGGTGCCGGCGACCTCGACATCGACGCTGGTGGTGCGGAAGAAGGTCTGGAACGGCGACTCCCAGCGCAGCGCCTCGTCGAAGGCGAACTTCGTGAGCGCGGGGTCGGCGTGCAGCGCGGCCCACTGCTGGGGGTGGCGGGCCAGCGCGTACAGCGCGTTGCCCAGGCCGATCACGACGGGGTCGAAGCCCGCCGAGAGCACCGAGCGCACGACCAGCGGAGCCTGTTCGTGGGAGATCTCCCCGCGGTCCGCGGCCGCCCAGATCTGCGCCCCGAGGCTCTGGGGTGCGAGCTTGTCGCGCTCGCAGTGGGCGCGCACCCACTCCTGGGCCGCGGCTGCCACCTCGAACGCGTCGAGCAACAGCTGGTTGCGCGGGCCGAGGGCGTTGGTCGCCAGCTCGCCGTAGCGCAGCAGGTTCCGCCTGCCCTCGGCCGGGAGCCCGAAGGCATCCGGGAACACCCGCAGCGGATAGACCTCGGCGAGGTCGGTGACCGCGTCAAAACGACCCCGTGCCACGAGGGCGTCGGCCAGTTCCTCGGCGAACGGCGCGAACCTCTCCCGCATCCCGCGCACCGCGCGTGGCGAGAGCACCGTGTTCAGCACGGTGCGCACCGCCGTGTGGTCCGGCGGGTCGGCCTCCAGGATGGGGCTGGGCGGGCGCCACGGCTTCTCCCGGGCGAAGTCCGACAGGCCTGCCCCGCGGCCCGACACGAACCTCTCCCAGTCGGTGAGGGTGGCTCTGACCTCCGCGTGCCGGCCCATCGCCACGAGGCTGTCATACCGTGGCAGGCGCACCACCGGCCCGGCGTCGCGCAGGCGCCGGTGGAACTCGTACGGGTCGGTGAGGATCTCGGTGCCGAAGGGGTCGTCGTCCAGGGCGGGCACGTTCTGCGTGGTGGTCATCGTGACGGACTCCCGTTCGATGGTGGGTGCTCAGAGGTCGAGCACGAATTCGGGGCATGCGGCGCGCGACGCAGTTGAACATCGTGCCCTTCTCCGCGTCGGTGAGCAGGGAGGCGCGGTGGTCGACGTCTCCGGTGAGGACGGCGGTCTCGCCGGTGCCTTCCTGGCGGGAGGAGAGCACGGGGATGCCGGTTCCTGGACGGTCTCGAGCTTACGGATGCCACGGTCGACAACGCCATTCGATAATCTTTCAGCGAGAAGTCTTCTCGCCTGCCCCTGCCGTGGACGCCACCAAACTCTCGACCCAGTACATACAAATGGGAAATGGTGGAGGCAGTTATCGGAGGCCGCTCACACCAGTGGACGAAACGGAAGTGGCCGCCCGGGTCGGCCAGGCAGAAGTGGGGAGAGGTGCGGCTGGTCTGGACGGTGGCAGCGGAGCAGAAGGGTCGACCCGTCAGGCGAGAGCGAGAACGCATAGGCGTCCGTGGGCAATTCGGCGCCCCCGCCTCCGCATGGACCGCACAGCGCGTCCGGTGCTCACGCAGGAGCCCGACCGTCTCCTCGTCGAGGGCGATACGGCGCTACCGGGCCGTCCCATTGGCGCGTCTCATGATCTTGAAACTCGCACATGCCGCGCCAGGCATACAGCGGGGTCACGCGTGGTGGGCTCCAAGGGATCGAACCCTGAACCGGCGGATTAAATGTGGCGGCATCCTGCCTCACAGGGCCACTACCTGCATCAACAGTTTCGCGCCGCACCTCGCGAACCGCGCCTGATCACTTGGGACGACTGCGCTTCGCACCACGAGTGACCCACGCCCGTACGCGGACCAACGTGGATCGCGGTCTCCGCGACGCCGTCGTAGGTGGGCGAAGCTGTTGGGCTCGACGCCCCGACCAGGACGCGCGGGCCGCGGCTATCCTCGACCGCCCGTCGTCGACAGAACGAGGATTTGATGCGCGGACCGGCGGGGCGGGTCGTCTCGTCCATGTTCATCCTGGTGACGTTGATCATGACCGCGTCGTGCACCCCACAAGAACCGATCGCGTATCTCCCGCCGCCGGGCACGTACCGGCCGGAGGATCCGGTCGGCGAGGACAGCGAGGCCCGGCCGGTCCCGCCCGGTACGGCGACGACGCTGACCGCTGCGCTCGTCGCGGCCGGCGCGTTCTGCGTCCAGATCCGGAGCAACGCCGACGGCCGGGCCGTGTGGTGCCGAAACCGCAACGCCGACGATCCTTGGGTGGCGCAGTTCCTGCTCGATCGCGACGACCGGCTCGCCTGGGCCTGGATCCCGAAACCGAGTCCTCCCGTGTACGCCGAGCCGGACCGGACCGAGGAGTTCGACGCCGACCGCGTGACCCGATTCGCCGTGGCGGCCCTGGGCGCCTTGTGGCCGGACGCCGTGGATCGGATCGGCACCGAGATCCAGCAGTACCAGCGGGAACGGCGCGACCGGGCAGAGCGTGGACAGCCGATCGAAGGTGCCTTCACCCGCGCCTGGCGTGATGATCACGCCGACTACACGATGTCCAGCGCGTACGAGCTGATCGTCGCCGGCCGCGACGCGGTGGTCGATCGCTGGCCGTCCGACTCGGGACACTACGGCGGCCGGATGAGCGAGGCGGTCGGCGACCTGCAGGAGTCCGGTTACCAATGTTTCTATCCACCGCAGACGGTCTGCCACCGTGAGTTCAACGACGAGTTCCGGGTGTCGCTGCGCGGCGACCGGATCGTCACCGCAAACTTCGACATCAATGGCGACGAGACGCTCGCCGACACGTTCCCGCGCGGACTCACCTTCCTCGCCCCGGACGTCCGGTCCGAGATCGCCGCCAAGATCGAGGACGCCCGGCTGGCCCGGGCGGACTTCCTCGGCGTCGTCGCCGGCACCGTGCTCGCTGTCGACGCCGCGCCCGTCCCGCCGGTCGGCGGTTCGGTCCCGCTCGCGGTCCGGATCGGCTCGCCGATGATCGGCACCCTTCCGATCTGACCGACGAGGCCTGGGCGCGGATCGAGCCGTTGCCACCGATCACAGGCCGAGGTCGTAGGTGGCGTGACCACCGGCGGTGATCAACGCGATCCGACGGCAGGTGGAGCGCATCCTCGACGAAGTGATCGTGAAAGACGACGCGGTCGGAAACGTGAGTGGACCTTCAGCATCGACTCCAGTTCCGTGCGGCATCCGCTCAGTTCCGGTAGACCTCGACGCCCGCCGGACTGTCTGCGGTGTACGCGGTGACCACCACCTGAACCCTCGCCTGCCGGCTCGTCTCCCGCGGTTGGCTGTCGATCGTGCACATGGCGAGCCGGTCGAGAATCGTGCAGCCTGCCTCGGCGACCGGCTCCTGTTGCGGCGGAGCCGCGCTGTCTGGCGTCGGCTCATGCTGCAGCGCCGGCACCGCGGCGATCTCGACGCGGGTCACGTCCGGTGAGACGGCCATCAGGACCGCGCTGCCCTCGCCGCGGTGGAAGACGACAGGACTGGCCAGGCCGCTGCGGTGGTCCGGATGCAGCGGTGCCTCGGCGAAGGCCCTGCCGCCGTATACGGCGTCGGTCATACAGAAGCCGGCGGCGAGGTCCCCGATCCGCGCTACCAGCGCGGGCGGCGCGGCTCCTCCGACGTCGTGCCACCCCACCGGGATCCACAGGCGGTCATTCACGTGCGCGTGCGTCGGGAGCCCCTCGAAGCACTCGTCCAGGTACCGCCCCTCCGGGGTGTCGGGCCGCTCCGGCAGGTCCCGGTCGGCGACGACGAGCGCCTGTACCGGTTCCGGGACGGGTCCGTCGTAGCCGCCGGCGTCGGTGAGCCGCATCTGATCCGGAGTCTCCCCGGAATAGATGTCGACGAAGGTGACCCGGTCCTCGCTGATCAGCATCTTACCGGGAAGCCCGATCGCGAACTCGCGCCCGTCGGGATTGAGCACCACCAGCTGTCCCGCGGACATCCGCACGACTTGGACCTCGCCGGCAGGCGTGCCGGTCAACCCCGACACCGCCACCGATCCCGGCGACACGAGGCAGGCGAACGAGTCGTTGATCTCGAGGTCGCTCTCGACCGCACCGACTCCCATGTGCAGGGTCGATCGCCACTCGCGCGTCGACGGGTACTCACCGGCCCGGCCGCTGTGCACAACAGCGGCCGCACACCGGGCCAGCGCCAGGTCCGTGGCCGGTTGACCGCTCGGCGGCGGCAGCTCGACGCCGGCGAACGGGTCCCCGCCGGGGTCCTCGCCCGGTGCAGTGCCGGGACCGCCGTCGGTCACGGTGGCGGGCGGGAGCCGGTCGAGACCGGCGGGGTCGTCCGCCCCGAATCCGGTGACGGCCGTGACCGTCGTCGCCGCGATCGCCACCACAACCGCGGCGGCAGCGGCGAGGAACGAGGTGCGCCTGCGAGGGGCCGCAGCGGGGGCGGCGTCCATCCGGTGCAGCACGCGGTGCAGCACCCGCTCCCGGACGTCGGCGGGCAACGCCGGGGCGGGCGGCAGCTCGAGCTCGTTCATCGGGTCTCCTCGGGCAGCAGTGCGCGGAGCCGGGCTCGGGCGCGGTGGATACGGGAGCGCACCGTCGCCTCGGGGATGCCGAGCGCGCGGGCGGCGTCGGACTGGGCGAGGTCGGCGACGATGCACAGCTCGACGACCTCGCGCTGGGCCGCCGGAAGGCGCTCCAGGGCGGCGAGCACGCGGTGCAGGCTGCGGTGGCCGTCGACGGAGGCCGCGACGGAGTCGGAGTGGTCGCGAACCACCGGCGCCGCCCCGAGACGGCGGAAGAGGCGTTGATGGCGCATCGACCGCCGCCGTTCGGTGCGGGCCTCGTTACCGGCCACCGCGAGCAGCCACGGCAGGGCCGAGTCCGCGGTGAACCGGACCTCCGCCCGGCGTCGCCACGCCGTGAGGAACGTGGCGGCGAGGACGTCCTCGGCCATCGCGCTCGAACCGGTGAGGTGATGAGCCTGGCGCCAGACCGCGTCGACGTGCCGGTGGTACAGCGTGGTGAAGGCGTCACGGTCGCCGCCCTGCGCGGCGGCCCACAACTCATCGTCCTCGGGGAGTGCGGTGCCCACCCACCCCACTCCCTCTCGCGTGCTCATGCCCCGTAGTGGCCGGCATCGATCATCGCGTTCCGGCCGATTCGTCACGAACACGACACCCGCGTCCCACGCCCCGCCGCCGGCGGGACCTCGAGACTTCCGCCGCGGATCATCCAAGGGCGACGGCGCAGCCCGGACAGGTAGTGGCGCCGCTTCGTGACCGCGTCGATGCCGGTGTAGACGGAGACCCGCAGAGATCCACTCGGCAGCTCCTCGATGCTGCCCCGTGGCCGCTTCTGACGCCTGCGCTGTGCCGTCACGACCAGGAGCGCATGAGGGTTCGCACGACGTTTGACCCCATGACCAGGCACACGCAGCTGTAGGCGCGGCTGAAATGCCACGTCAGAGGCGGTGGTCCCCCAGGGGATCGAACCCTGAACCCGCGGATTAAAGAGGATGGCTCGACACCACACAGAGCAGAGGTGCTGGGGCGGCTGCTCGTTTGTGGCCCGGCCCGGCGCTGCGGGACGTCGTCCCCTCGGTGCCGGGCGGGGACGGCTCCGCGGCCGTGTTGCTCGACATGATGCGATCGCACGTCCGCGAACACCTGGCCGACCCAGAACTGCGGGTCGAGGAGCTGGCGCGGCGGCACCACATATCGGTCCGCCACGCGTACACCCTGTTCAAACGGATCGGGACCACCCCCGGTGCCTACCTGCACGAGCAACGGCTACTCGCGGCACAGGCGATGCTGTCCGACCCGAGATACGACCGTCTCGCGATATCGAGCATCGCCGCTGCGGTCGGGATCCTCGACCTCAGCACTTTCGAACGGGCGTTCCGGCGGCAGTACGGAACGACGCCAGCCAGTTGGCGGCGTGAGCACCGTCGCTCCGGACCAATCCCGTGACCGTGCTGCAGGAAGTTCATGGTTCCGAACTGGAATCGCTGTGCACGCTGAGGGCAATGGGCTGGTCGACCGTCTGCGCGAGGGGTCAGGCAGATGCGAACCGCGTTGGGGGCCGATCACCGAACTCGATTCTTGGAGTTGGTGACACCAAGTCCTCTCGCGGGGATTGCCGACTGGTTGGACCGTGTGTCACACGACTGATCGGCAACGCGCCCGCCCGCGCGGTTTCGGTTTTGGACCGTTCCCGAACCCAGGGTCTCGGCCCGGCGGAGGTCGTTGCCGGTGGGGTCACGCGGCTGCCTTTGTGGGCGGGAGCGTGTCATCCACGCCGACCCAGACCGATGTCAGGCTCTTGTTGACGGTCCGCCTGCGGCTCGGCGCGGCACCGACCTTACGGATCAGTCCCTCGCGGTGTGCGGCGGCGAAGGCTGCGCCCCAGCGCCATGGTGGTCTGGCTCTTCGAGGCCGAAGCGTTCTTTCACGTCGGCAGCCTGGAATCGCTCACCGGTGCGTGCCATCTCCGCGATGGCACTCAATGTTCCTTCGAACCAGCCGGGGTCGGTGTTTTGTTCGGCAATGTCACTGCCGTCGATGCGGCCGCTGGGGATGGCGTCGCCGAAGAGCGGGATCGTCGTCCCGGCGGTTTCGTCGACGACGCTCATCGGTTCGGTCCCTGGTGGACGGCCGCGGCGATCCGGTCGAGTTGCACTGGCAAGAGTGGCGGGTGGAGATGAAGGCGGGCCGATCTACATGGAAGCAGCTGCAGTTTCCTGGCAGCCATCGCAGACTGGTCAGTTCCGATCGCCCGCCAGCCACGAGACTGCTCCAGCAGCAAGAGCGGGGAACAACAATGCCCTATAAACTTCCAAGACTGAGGAACGCTACATCTACAGGGAAGGTCGGTTGATGACTACTCGTTCGGATTCGTATGACTTCGTGAGCGTTGGTGCTGGTACGGCCGGTTATGCTCGCGTCCCGGCTACCCAAGGACGCCACACCGCCCAGCTCCCGCGCCGTGCTATGACGCCTGGGAACAGGCCGGCACCTCCGTTCCGGCTGGTTGCCGACACTTTAAGTAGATGACCAAGAGCGTGAGGGACGCGCTCGACGTCATCCTTGATTTGACGGGCGAGGCTGACCGGCACCCAGTCCCTGCTCGTCACGACAACAGCCTCCGGGTGGGACGAAGCGCGCTCGCAGCTTCTACCTGGGCGGATGGCCGGAGGGAGCCTTGAGCCGTGCAGATCCTCGAGTACTCCGGTGAGGAGTTGGAAGACCGCGCCCGTGAGATCTTCTTCCCGGTAACTGTCAAGGCGGGACCCGGCTTCCGCGGACGGGCGGCCATTCAGGAGCTGGGCGAGACCCAGACACTCTCTCGGTCGCATATGGGGCGTATTTCCGCGGTCCGAACCGGCCGAATGGCAACGGAAGCGTCGCCCGACAACCTGCTCCTGTTCTGCATATACATCGACGGCCATGTCCGCGTCCGTCAGCACGACCGCTTCGCCGAGCTTGCGGCCGGTGCCGGAATACTCACCGAGGCGCGTAGCAGCTACGAGCGGGCCTCGTCGACCGATACCCAGCGCATCAGTTTGCGATTCTCCCGCGAGCTGCTCCCGCTCCGGACCGCCGAGATCACCGAGGCGTGTGCACGCAGCATGGACCCCACAGCCCCGGCCATGCGAATGTTGTCCGGTTACCTCGGTCGGCTGTTCAAGATTGCCGACGAGCTCACCATGCGGCAGCGGCTGGACGCCGGGCGTGCCGCGATCGAACTACTCGCCATGGCGCTGAGGGACGTCACCCCCTCGGTACCGGGCAGCGATGGCTCCGCGGCGGTGTTGCTCGATATGATGCTGACGCACGTGCGCGAACACCTGGCCGACCCGAACTTGCAGGTCGGCGAGCTGGCGCGGCGGCACCATGTGTCGGTCCGTCGCGCGTACACCTTGTTCGAGCAGATCGGGACCACGCCCGGTGCGTACCTCCGCGAACAGCGGCTGCTCGCGGCGCACATGATGCTGTCCGACCCGAGGTACGCCCTGTGTGGGGTGTCGAGAGTCGCGGCTGCGGTCGGGTTCCGCGACCTCAGTACGTTCGACCGGGCGTTCCGACGGCAGTACGGAACGACGCCGGCCAGTTGGCGGCGTGAGCACCTTCGCCCCGGACTGCTCCTGTGACCGTGCTGCAGAAAACGCATGGTGCCGGTGATGAATCGTTATACCGGCCAAGGGTCCTGGGTTGGTCGACTGTTTGCACGGCCGACGAGAAGACGGGCCGATGCGAACCGAGTCGGGGAACCGATCACCGAGCGCCTCGGCGTTGATCCTCGGCCCGAGGGGTGGGGCCGGGCTGCACACGTGGCCCGGCCCCTGCTCGCCGCGGCAGTGGCACCGGGGTACTGCACGAAGGTCGGCATAGCGGGATTGATCGGGCAATCCGTCCAGGATCCCGGCAATCGTGTGGATTGCCCGCACTTCAGTTGCGTCACGATCGCCCACCCGGACCCAGTGCTACTTACGTGCGACGCGGCTTGCCGGTCCGAATCGGGCACGCCGCTCATCACGTACCACGCGCAGGTTTCCACAGTATGCAGAGGTGGCGTTGCGGGACAGCGGCGCCGCCCGCTCGAAAAAGTGCGAAATGGAACTGGTAGTGCGCGTGCGACATCCCCTTCGACACCCGCGCAGAATGCCTATCGGACGGATCTTCGCATCTGCGTCATCCAATGCTCCATCTCTTCGAGGCGGTACTCGCACCCTCGATCCTCATGCGGTCCCGCAAACCGACCGACTTCAGGTGAAGCCATTCGATTCCCTTCTGATATCACCCCGGTGCGTCGGGACCGTGTGCGGTCACGTGGTCGACGGCGGGCCTCACGGGTCGAAGGCCGACCGGAGTCGGTCGAGAAGCGAACCGAGTTGCACCTCACCGTCCCGCGTCTGGCCGCCCATCTGCAGGAACGCGGTCATGGCGGCTCGCGCGGCGTCGGTTTGCAGGAGTTCCTCGAACAGCCGGGCCTCCTCGATCAACCCCTCGCGCAGCGGGAGTTCTTCGGCGTTGAGGACCGACCGCTTGGCCCGCACGAGGGCGTCGACGGGATGGCTCGCGATGCTGTGCGCCAGGATGTCGACGTGCTCGCGGAGCTGGTCCGGCTCGACGGCCGCGTTCAGATATCCCCACCGCTCAGCCGTCTCTGCGTCGAGGTCTCGGGCTCCGAGGATCATCTCCATCGCCCGGCCGCGCCCGATCAGCCGAGGGAGGCGCTGAGTGCCCGAGCCGCCGGGGAGGATGCCGAGTGCGACCTCCATCTGATTGACGACCGTGCGGCCGATAGCGCCGAAGCGCATGTCGCAGGAAGCGCTGAACTCGCTTCCCCCGCCCCCGACCCGTCCCCCGATCTCGGCAATTGTCACCTTCGGCATGGTGCGCAGCCGTTCGCACATCTGTTGGAACAGGCTGAGCTCGGTCCCCGCAGAGATGGGCTCCTCGCTCGCGGATAGCTCCAGCAGGAGCTCGACGTCGAAATGCGCTATGAAGAACTCGGGGTCGGCGCTTCGGAACACCACCACGCGGACGTCGTTCTGCGTCGACACCCAGGTGCAAAACCGTCGAAGCTCGCGAAAAAGCTCACGGCTCATGACGTTGATCGGCGGCGCGTCGATCGTCACGGTCGCCACCCCGCGGTCCAACACGGTCGTGATCAGGCTCTCGTCGCTCACGATTCCTCGTCTCGCCGGGATCGTCCGGATCGGCGTTACTCGGGGGTCCGGTGGTGTCTGCCGCCCTCACTTGCAAGCGAGCGTACGTCGTGATTCTGCGCGTGGGTTTCCACCGCGGTGCGCCAGTGGTTGGCCCAGTCCGGCTGCACGAGGTAGTCCCCGCCGTGGTGCCCGAAACAGGCTTCCCAACGCGGACAAGGCGGTGATGGCGACACGGTCCGGTTTCTGATTCATCACGGGTGCACCCGTGCTCGGCGCCATCGACAAGAAGCAGGGCTGTCTGCCCCGTCCCCCTGGGGTGGCGGGGTGCTGTCCCCCGCCACCCCAGGAGCGACCGTCACGGCCGTGGAGGCTCGACGTCAAGGGCGGCCGCCTGCCGTCGCCGCAGGCGATCGCGCAACGACCCTTGACGCTGAGTGAGGCCCGCGAAGCTCAGGGGCCGACCGGCCCCCCTTCGAAGCCGTGTCACGCGCTCGGCTCCCGCTAGAGCCAGGCCAGCAAAGGCGCTGGTCACAGCTGGTGGGCCCCCAGGGGATCGAACCCTGAACCCGCGGATTAAAAGGTGGCGGCGTGCCGCCTCACGGGGCGACTACCTGCATCAACAGTTGCGCGCGGGACCTCGTGGGCCACGTCTGGTCTCCCTGGATCACTCAACTTCGCACCACGAGCAGCACCACGCTGAGACTTCGACGGAAGTCCAATCGAACCGACGACCTACGCTTACAAGATGACCGTAGTGCTTACACCACTGACCTTACGTGGACCTGAACCGCCGCGGCTTTGATGCTGCTTCCCTCCTCGAGGGGATGCGGATCATGTCCAAGCGCTACCCGCCCGAGCAGCGTGCTCGAGCTGTGAAGATGGTGCTCGACCATCTCGACGAGTACCGGTCGGTGTAAGCGGCCTGCGAGGCGATCGGGCCGAAGGCGGGCGGGGCGTCGAGTCGCTGCGTCCATGGACGGTGCAGGCGCAGATCGATGCCCAGCCGGGGCCGGGACCGACCTCGGCCGAACGGCAGTAGATCAAAGACCTGGAACGTGAAGTCCGGGACCTGAAAGAATCTCGTTGGCTTTCTTCAGGTCCCGGACGCCTACGCGAAAGTGGTGCGTCCAAGTTCGAGCCGGCTAGCGGCCTTTGCTGGTGGCGGCAATCGGCGCGGCGGTGTTCGCCTTGGCCGAGGCCGGCAGCAGCACGCGTGACTGGGCGGCGGGAGTGGTCGGTGGTGCGGTGGGTACCGGTGTGCGGGCCTCCGCGGCCGGGTTGCCGCGCCAGCGCGATCCGGCCTCGATCTCCTCACCCTTGAGCACGAACGCGTCCGCTCCGAGCACCGCGCCGTCGCCCATCTGCACGCCGTAATGCACGAACGCCTTGACGCCGATGGTCGCGCCCGCGCCGATCGCGGTGTAGTCGGACTTGAAGAAGCCGTCCTCCAGGGAGTGACACTGGATCACGCTCCCGGCGTTCAGGACGGCGTCGTCCCCGACCGTGACCAGTGACTTCTCCGGCATCGCGCAGCCGTCGTCGAACACCCGCCGTCCCATCCGGACACCCGCGAGCCGCCAGATCATCCCCTGGAAGGGAGTCCCGGCGAAGATCGGACGGATGTAGACCTTCCAGAGCCGCTCGTGAGTCCAGAAGTAATGGTCGTAAATCGAGCAGAACCGGGGCCGAAGCCGGCGGAAGCCGAGCGCCCCGCGTTCCAACAACGCCGAGTACACCGTGTTCACCACCACGACCGCGACCACGACCAGCGCACCGTCAATCCCGAACCCTGTGTCGGCGTCGAGCAGGGTCAGCCCGACCACTCCGAATACCAGCGCGAACGCGAAGCCCAGCGCGCGCAGCAGCACCACGGTGGCGATGGTGCCGGCGTTGTGCCGGTTCTTCGCGGCCAGCCGCCTAGCCACCTGTGCCGGGTCCGACAGGAACGCGTACTCGGGAGCTGCCATGGACTCGGAGGACACCGAACGTGGGATCTCGAACGGCGGCGAGCCGAGCAGCCCGGTGTTCTCCCGTACCGGGCCGTCCACCGGCACCATCACCTTGGTGGCCAGGAGAACGTTGTTACCCACCTTCGCGTCGGCCGGGAACGCGATGTCGTTGCCGAAGAAGTTGTTCTCCGCGATACGCACCTCGCGCATCCGGAACGAGGTGTTCGAGTACTGGGCGTTCATCAACGACAACCCGTCGGAGATGATCGTCCCGCTACCCACCCGGCTGAGGAACGGCGAGTCGTGGACCAGCTGGGTGCCGAAGTTGGAGCCCGTCTGCACCACCCGGTCCAGGTCGTACCCCAGGTCGCGAAGGTAGCCGATGATGAACGAGCTGTCGCCGAGCATCAACATCGCGAACCGTGAGTTGGTCAGCCTCGTGATCAACTGCTGGACCATGTAGTGGGCCCCGTAGAGCGGATAGTCGCGCTCCGGCGTGATCAGGCGGTTGAGCAGCGGTGGCACGGTGAACATGACCATCAGACCGGCGGCCAGCGCGATCAGGAACAGTACGACGCCGACCGCCAGCGTGATCAGGTAGAAGCTCGGGTTCTGCAGCAGCGTGCTGCCGCTCGTCTGGATCGCGGCCAGCACCGGCACCCGCGTCAGCAGCGCGACCAGCCCGGTGAGCAGCGCCGAGGCCAGCAGCACCCCGCCGAGCAGCTGCACGAGGACGTATCCGGCCTTACGCGCCGAGCTGGCCGGCAGCGACGAGACGGTGCGGTAGTTCGTCGTGCAGGGTTCCGCCGGTGACCCGTGCCAGCTCGCTCCGGCCGGCACCGACTGGCCAGGGAGCAGCGCGGAGGAATGCCCGAGCTGCGCGCCATCACCCAGCGCGGTGTTGATGTCCAGCACGGTCTTCTCACCGACGAACACGTCTCGGCCCAGGGTGACCGGGCCGAACCGCAGCACGCCGGCTTCGGCGTGGTATCCGGAGAACATGCAGTCCTTCTCGATCACCGTGCCGTCCCCGATGGTGATCAGGTCGGTGGCCACCGGCACCGACCGGGACAGGATCAGCACATTCTTGCCGATCTTGACACCTAGCAGCCGGAGGTAGAACTGGTAGACCGGGCCGGGCAACAGTACGACGGGATTGACCTGGATGAGTGTCTTGACCAGCCAGAACCGCAGATAGCCGAGGCTCCACAGCGGAATCTCGGTGGCTTTCCACCGGTCTATCAGTAGGTTCTTGACGAGGATCGGCAGCGCGGCGAACCCGACGAACGAGGCCGCGGAGAAGGCGATCGCACGGCCGAAGCCGACCAACAGGTCCGGTGTACCCGACACCCATTCGTAGCCGAGCTCCGGCACCCAGCCGACCAGCAGCGCCATGGCCAGGTAGAGGACCAGCTGGGCCACTCCGGTCAGCGCGAAGCGCACGCTGCTCCCGGTGACCACCGGTGCCGGTGGGGCCGCCGGCCCCCGCTCGTCAGTGCCGGAGTCGCCCGCCCCTGGCTGGCCGGCCCCGAGCAGCGTGGCCAGATCACGGAGGGTGCGCGCCTCGTACATCTCCTTGATGGTGATCCGGGGCAGTCCGTGCTTCTTGCGCAGCGCGGTGGAGAACTGGGTCAGCGCGAGCGAGCTGGCACCGATCTCGTCGAACAGGTCGGCGTCCACCGAGATGGTGTCCTGGCCGAGCACCGACGCCAGCGTCTCGGTGAGTAGCCGCTCGGTCTCGTTGCTGGCCACAACCACTTCGCGGGCGGGCATCCGGCTGGCTCGCTGCCCGGGCGGCGGCAGCGCCTTGCGGTCGGCCTTGTCGCTGGTGGTCATCGGGATCTCGTCGATCTGCTCGAGGTAGGCCGGCACCATGTACTTGGGTAGCCGCTCGCGCAGAAGCGCGAAGATCTCGTTCTGGTCGATCGATGAGGTGTCGGCGCGCAGCTTGTAGTAGCCGACCAGCTCCACGTTGCCCGGCGTCGGCTCGTACGTGTTGACCACCGCACCGGCCACGCCGGGCACCTCGAGCAGTACCGACTCGATCTCGGTCAGCTCGATGCGGTAACCGCGGATCTTGACCTGCAGGTCGATGCGGCCCAGGTACTCGATCTCGCCGTCGGCGTTGACCCGGCCGAGGTCACCGGTGCGGTAGATGCGCTTGGACGGGTTGGCCGGGATGTCGAGGAAGTCGTTGATGAACGCCTTCTCAGTTTTTTCCGGGTTGTTCAGGTAGCCCAGTGCGAGGCCGATGCCGGCGATGCCGATCTCACCGGTCTCGCCGTGCGGCAGCGCGTGGTACGGGTTGTCCACGTCGAGGATCACGGTGACGTAGGTGGGCAGCGGCACGCCGATGGTCACCGGCTTCCCGGGGTGCAGTTCCGTCCATGTCGCAGTCACGGTCGCCTCGGTGGGGCCGTACACATTGAGGAACCGCCGTTGCGGTGTCCACCAGCGGGTGATCAGGTCCTGCGGGCATGCCTCCCCGGAGACCAGCAGGAAGCGCAGCAGCGGCAGCTCGTCCTCGATGGTCGCCAGCAGCGTGGGCACCACGCACATCGCGGTGACCCGGTTGCGGGTGAGGAAATCGTGCAGGTCGGCGCCGAGCAGGTTCACTCCGGCTGGTTTCGGCACCAGCGTGGCGCCGGACGCCCAGGACACCCAGATTTCCTCGACGGAGAAGTCGAACGCGATGGTCAGGCCCTGGTACATCCGGTCGCTCGGACGCACTCCGTAGACCTCGCCGGCCACACGCACGAAGTTGCAGATGCTGGGATGGTCGATCGCCACGCCCTTGGGGCGGCCGGTGGACCCGGAGGTGTAGATGATGTAGGCGAGGTCAGCGGTGGTGGCGCCGCGCTCGACGTCCAGCAGCCGGCGGGAGTCCTGCTCGGCCAGCAACTGCGCGATCTGGTCGACGTACACCACCGGAGCGCCCAGCTTCAGCACGTCCGGGACGCGCTCGGCCACCCCGGACAGCGACAGCACCAGGCTGACGTGCGCGTCGGAGACGATGTATGCCATCCGGTCGCTGGGGAAGCCTACGTCCAGCGGCACGTACGCGGCGTTCACCTTGAGCACCGCCAGCATGCCGATGTACGAGCTGACCGGTTGGTCGAACAGCAGCGCGACCCGGTCTCCGGGGCTCACCCCGCGGGCTCGCAGGTAGCGGGCGAGCTGGTTGGCCTGGCGGTCCAGCTCGTCATAGGTCAGTTGGACGTCTCCGGTGTCCACCGCGAGCCGGTCCGCGCCGCCATAGCTGCTCATGTAGTCGCAGCGTTCCTCGAACAGCAGGTCCAGACGTTCGCCCCGGCTGTTGCGCCAGCCATGCGGAGCGTCCTTCGCGACCAGGACGAGCTGGTCGATGGATGGCGTTTCGGTGCGCCCGGTGTCGGTCACGATCCATCTCCACGGAGGTCACAACTCTATATCGGTACGTCAAACGTCAGGCATCTTTATGACGTATGCGTGGGAAGCGGGTGGTGAGCGTAGTCCAGAAGTCCCCCAAGAAGGAATTGGGGCAGCTCAACGACATCTCTTGATGCGAGCCTGCACGGTTTGTCGATCTTGTCCGAATTGAGTGTTTCACACATGGAAACAATGCTTTGCTGCTCATCGTGCGTGTTGCACTCCCGCGATCTTGCGGTTATGCATGCTGCTAAGCTTCGCAACAACTTCTTACGCCTTTTGTCCCGGTCAAGACGGGAAGACTGTGCGTGCGGCGGTTGATCGTGCAGGTGGGGGGTCGGCGAGTGATCTCCGCGGGGGGCTCAGGGGACGGATGGCGTGACGTACGATCTTGGCGTCGATCTAGGCACCACATTCGTGGCCGCGGCAGTGGCGCGGCCGAACCAGGCGGAGATGTTCACCCTGGGCGACAGGTCGGTGGTGACACCGTCCGTCGTTTACCGGGCTGACGACGGGCAACTGATTTCCGGAGATGCCGCGAACAGGCGCGCGGTCAGCAACCCGGAACGGGTCGTGCGGGAATTCAAGCGGCGGCTCGGTGACCCGACTCCGGTAATGTTAGCCGGCACCGAATACACGGTCAGTGAACTGATCGGTGCGGTTCTGGGTGACGTGATCCGTAAGGTGACCGAGACCGAGGGTGAGCCGCCGGGCCGCGTAGTGCTGACCCACCCTGCGAACTGGGGCCCGTTTCGCCGAGGTCTTCTCGAAGAGGTGCCCGGGATGATCGGGCTGACCGACGTCGGGTTGATCACGGAGCCGGAGGGGGCGGCCGCCCACTACGCGTCATCCCGACGGCTCGCCGACGGTGAGTTGGTGGCCGTGTACGACCTCGGCGGCGGGACGTTCGACGCGACCGTGCTGCGCAGCGGCCCGGCCGGGGTGGAGATCCTCGGCATGCCGGAGGGGATCGAGCGGCTCGGCGGCATCGACTTCGACGAGGCGATCCTCTCCCACGTCAACGTCGTCGGGGGCGGGGCGCTGGACGCGCTGGACCGACGGGACCCCCAGGCGGCCGTGGCGCTGGACCGGCTGCGGCAGGACTGCGTGCTGGCCAAGGAGACGCTTTCCCGGGACACCGAGACCGTCATCCCGGTATTCCTGCCCGGCCGGCAGTTCGAGGTCCGACTGACCCGCGCCGAGTTCGAGGACATGATCAAGGTCCCGATCGAGTCGAGCATCACGGCGCTGACCCGGGCGCTGGCATCGGCTCAGGTCACGCCAGCAGATCTGAGCGGAGTGTTGCTCGTCGGCGGATCGTCGCGGATCCCGCTGGTGGCGCGGATGGTGTCCGAGGCGCTGGGCCGGCCGACCGTGGTGGACACGCATCCGAAGTACGCGGTGGCGCTGGGCGCGGCCGTCGTGGCCAGGGCCCAGAGGGGTGAGCAGGCGCTCACCCAGCGCAGCACCGACACTGCCGCGAAGGGCGGCAAGAAAGCCGACTCGCCGGAACGGGGCAGAACCGGCGGGTCGACCCGGCCAAGGCGCTGGCCCGCCGCCGTGGCGGCGGCGGTGGTGCTGGCAGCAATTGGCGGCGCGGTGTTCGCCGTCCCGCGCATCGTGGGCTCCGGGGCGGGTTCCGATGTCCAGGCGGCCGCTGCGACGGCCCCGATCTCGAAAACTCCGCCGCTGGCCAGCGTGCCGATCCCGACGGCCGGCAGCCCACTCCCAGCCGGTGACACCCCGGGGTTCGCCGCTGTCTCCCCCAATGGGCGACTGCTCTACGTGGCCAACGGCGACGCCAAGGAACTCAACGTGCTGGACACCACGACCAACACGAACCTGGCCACAGTGCCGATTCCCGATGGCCCACCCCAGTTCCTGACCTTCTCTCCGGATGGCACCCGGCTTTACGTCAGCATCTTCGACGTCTCCGGCTCTGGCTCTGAGATCGCGGTGCTGGACACCAGCACGAACCAGGTGCTCGGGCAGATTCCGGTGGCTGGTCAGCCATACCGGCTGGCAGTCACCGCGGACTCCCGGAGGCTGATCGTGCCGGTGCACAACCCGGAGAGTGTGTGGACGATCGATACCGTTTCGTTGCAGGTGACCGGACAGACCCCGGTCCAGCCGGACCCGAGCTGGGTAGAGCTGTCCGTCGACGGGCGTAAGGCGTACGTCGTCAATCGCGGCGCCAACCTGATCAGCGTCCTGGACCCTGCCTCCGGCAAGATCACCGGCCAGGTCCCGGTCGGGGCCGCCCCGAATGCCGTCGCGGTGAACCCGCGGCAGCCGCTGCTGGCTGTCGCCAACTTCAACGGCAACTCGGTCACCCTGCTCGACGCCGGCACGGACACCGTGACCACCACAATCCCGGTTGGTCAACATCCACAGGCGCTCGCCTGGGCGGCGGACGGCCGATTTCTTTACGTGGTGAACGACGGAGACAACACCGTCTCCACCATCGATCCCGCAACCGGCAAGGTCACCGCGACGGTGCCCACCGCGCAGACGCCGACCAGTATCAGTGTGCTGCCCGACGGATCGCGGGCATATGTGACCAATCTGACGAGCAGCACACTGACGTCACTTGATCTGACCGACTGATCCGAAAAACCTACTTGGTGTTCATCATTATGGCTTCGATTTCGAAAGGCGCCCTGAGGTGAGTCTGAAACGCGGGGTCACAATTATCGTCCTGCTCGTCGTCGTCGCCGGGGTCTTCTTCTTCGCCCGGAACGGGTCGGACGTGGCCGGCGCCCCGGCGCAGCCGCAAGCGGCTGGGGCCACCTCGGCTGTGCAATTGCAGCTGATCAGCGGAACCGCGCAACAGAACAATGCGTCGACTGACACCGGCGACTTTTATACTGGATCGCGCACCGATCCGCCGGCGAGGGCGTGGATACAGCTCACCGCGGCCACAGCGGGCCCGCTCAACCCGGCGGTGGTCAACGCTACTGGGCGGACCGTCTACCGGTTCGACAAGGACACCGCAAACCCGCCGAAGTCGAACTGCGACGGAGACTGCGCACAGAAGTGGCTCCCGCTGCTGGTCGAGGGCAGCGCCAAGGTGTTCGTCGAAGGGGTGGACGATACGTTGATCGGGTCGGTGAAGCGCACCGACGGCACCGATCAGGCGACGCTGAACGGCTGGCCGATGTACCTTTTCAGTGGCGATTCCAAGGCCGGTGATATCAACGGCCAGGGCGTCGACGGCACCTGGTTCGCCATCGCGCCCGACGGCTCCAAGGCCGTTCTCTCGCAGACCGATACCGACCAGCAGTCGGGGCTGACCTACACGCCCGGCACCGCACAACAGAACAACGCCGCACCCAACACCGGAGACTTCTACCAGGGCCCGAGCAACAGCCCGGCCGCAATGAAATGGGTGCAGCTGGCCGCAGGTTCGGCCGGTGGACTGAACCCGATCGTGCACAACGCGGTGGGCCGTACCATGTACCGGTTCGACAAGGACACGGCCAAGCCGCCGAAGTCGAACTGCACTGGAGCCTGCGTGCAGACGTGGGAGCCGGTGCTGGTTCAGCAGGGCGGCCGGATCTTCGTCGACGGCGTGGCCACCGCCCGGGTCGGCATCCTCAATCGAGAGGATGGCACTCGCCAGGTCACCCTGGGCGGCTGGCCGATGTACTACTACAGCGGCGACCACAACCCGGGCGACGCGAACGGCCAGGGCGTCGATGGCACCTGGTTCGCCATTTCCCCCACTGGTGAAAAAATCCAGCGGTAGCTCGATGTGGTACTGACCATTGGCTGGGCGCCGCCTGTCGACGTCAGAGAGATCGCACATCTGCTTGGCTGGGGTGCACTGCACTACGGGCACAATGGCCCGACATGTCGTGTTCACTGATTGGCCATGTCGGCGGCAGCGGGATGGTCCAGGAATAGCGGCAGGCCTTGCCGCTGCCGCCCGGTCACGTCGTTGCGGGTCTGTGGCGGTCTTGCGCCTGCAAGGCCGGGTGCGGATCAGCGGGTCGGCTGCCGCCCGCCGCGCCCCGTACGATCCCGAGCAGGTCGACTTGGTCGAGGTACAAGGCCCGTCGGGACGGCACGCTCCGCGCATCATCACGAACGCGGCGCTCGCCTGGCGCCGGGTCGCAACCCGGGTACCGCCGCGGGTCGTCAGCGAGCCGGTGTGGGTGCCCTGGAACGTCGACGCCTGGGCGATCGTGGGCCCTCGGCCACCACCGGCTTGGTCGTCACGCGCTGTCGGAGAAGGCGTCGTGCCACAGGTTCCAGAAGTCGCGTAGGCCCTGCCTGCTCTTTCCGGTGAAGCCGGGTTCCATCAATTCAGTCAATCGCCTCTAATACACCCGAACGGGGTGATTTGTAACGCGGCGAAACTTGGGCCCGGGCCATGTATCCGGGCAACGTCGAGGCTCCTCTCTACTTGCGGGCCCGGCTCTCCGTGCCTGCGACCATCACAGCGGAGTACCTGACCAGTCACGTGGAAAGCGAATGAACCGATTACGTGCAGAAGGAGAAGATGAACCGATGAAATTTGCGAGCCGGGTGGCCACGAAGAGCGTTTTTGTCTCATAGCGGCAGCTCGACTCGCAGAGGTGGGGACCCGTCTTAGCCGCCGGCCCCAGTGCTGACGCTGGCAGCTTCTCCGTGGCTCCGGGCGGCTTCTACGTGGTGCCCGAAGCCCGTGACCACCCCGGTACCGGGCGGGGCGGCTCCCGCGCCGATGCCAGCCGCAGTCTGCCCGGTCCCAGTCCCTGGTTCACCAGGGTCTTGTTCATTTGACTGAAGGGAGATCACATGTCCACCACAGCTTGGTCAGCCTCTGGGCAGCCGCAAGTGACGACGTCGCTGCCGGGCCCGCGCTCCGCCGAACTGCTCGCCCGCCAGGAACGCTACGAGTCGGCCGCCCGCGTCTACCCACGGCACTTCCCGTTCGCCGTCGCCGAGGCCCAGGGCAGCTACATCCGTGACCTCGACGGCAATGTGTTCATCGACTTCCTCGCCGGCGCCGGCGTGCTCTCATTCGGACACAACCACCCCGAGCTTGTGGAGGCCGCGACGCGGCAGATGTCCGTTTTCACCCATGGCCTCGATATGCCCTCGCCGGCCAAGGACGCCTTCACCGAGGCCCAGCTATCCATGCTGCCCGAACCGATGCGGGACCACATGAAGATTCACTTCTGTGGCCCGACCGGAGCCAATGCCGTGGACGCGGCGATCAAGCTGGCCAAGACCGCTACCGGTCGCGGCGACATCATCGCGTTCCGGGGCGGGTTCCACGGCACGACCCACGCCGGCATGGCCGTGACCGGCAGCCTCTCCACCAAGACCCCCATCGCCAACGGCGTGCCCGGCGTGCACTTCTTCCCCTACCCCACCGGCGGCGTCCCCGACGGCATCGACCCGACCACCTGGGACGCGACCTGCGCTGCGCTGCTGGAGGAGGCGCTGACCGACCCCAACGGCGGCATCCCGCTGCCGGCTGCGGTGATCATGGAGCTGGTGCAGGGCGAGGGCGGCGTCAACCCCGCCACCCTGCTATTCGCGCAGCGGGTGCGGAAACTGACCCGGGACCTGGGCATCCCGCTGATCATCGACGAGGTGCAGACCGGCGGCGGCCGCACCGGAACCTGGTTCGCCTTCGAGCAGTACGACATCGAGCCGGACATCATCGTGGCCTCGAAGGCACTCAGCGGCATGGGCCTGCCCATCGCCGTCATCATCTACAACCAGGACCTCGACGTCTGGGCCCCGGGAGCGCACACCGGAACCTTCCGCGGCAACCAGCTCGCCTTCGCCGCAGGCGCCAAGGCCATCGAGTTGGTCCGCCGGGACTACCTGCTCGACAACGTGCGGGCACGAGGCGAGCAGGTCGCCCGCGCCCTCGAACCGCTGAGCGCCAACCCCGCAGTCCGCGAGGTCCGGGGACTCGGCCTGATGTGGGGGGTCGAGCTCGTCGCACCGGGCGACGGCCGCACCGCCGGCCGGCTGGCGGAAGAAGTGCAGGAGCGGGCGCTGCGGGCCGGGCTCATCCTCGAACTCGGCGGCCGCGACGACTGCGTGGTGCGCATGCTGCCGCCGCTCAACGTCACCGCCGAGGTCATGGACATCGCTCTCGCCATCCTGACCCGTGTGATCAAGGACGCCTCCATCGGTAAGGAGACGCTCGCCGCATGAGGCCACCCGAGGGTCGCACGCCCAGGTCTCGCTGGGCGTTGCTGCTCTCGTGGCTGTACTCGCCCTCATCGCCTCCTGCACCGGAAACGGACCGGCGCAGGGGGCGGCCGGGGGCCGACGGTTTCGGGCTACGAGAGCAGCCTATGGGCGGAGCGCCCGGGTCGCGCTCTCCTACGACGTCACGCCCGACCTCGCCTCGGCCACCGGGACGGACAACGTCGTCGAGGGAGCGCGGATGTGCACCGGTTGAGCGCCGATTTCGTGATCGTGTACCTCGACAGTGGCGCGGGGCTGCTCGCTGACCTGCCGCGCAAGAACTGTTGGACGATCGCCGAGCACGCCGGCGACACCGATCCACACGACATGCAACACCTGCTCACCGGGCGGTGTGGGACACCGACGGAGCCCGTGATGATCTGCGTGATCACGTCAGCAGCCACCTCGGCGACGCCGAGGCGGTGTTGGTCGTCGACGAGACGGTCGCAAGCGTCAGACCTCGTGGACCGACCTCGAACTCAATCGCACCCCGCATGGGATCACTCGTGGTGCGAGATTCCGGCAGCCAGAGTGGCCAGATCAGTAGATCTTCCAGTGCGTCCCAACGTTCTCGCAGGACAAACGTGGGCCCCCAGGGGATCGAACCCTGAACCCGCGGATTAAAAGTCCGCTGCTCTGCCGATTGAGCTAGAGGCCCCTGCCGCCGCTCCCGCAGGGCACGACAGCCGCACCAGACTACGACCCCCGCATCTCGACCCGTGCACTCACTCGGTCGTGGTACGCCCGGGGAGATCGTCGTCACTGCACGTCAAGCGCCAGTCTCGTCCCATCCGCGCCACACGTCCCATTCTCGCCGGCCTCCCCGCCGCCTGCTTCACCGTGTGGTTCCGACGGCGAGGACAATCGGACAGCGTGAGTGCCCCCACTGTCGCGTCCACGCGCCCGAAGCCGCTGCGCATCGGCCCGTACGCGTCCGACACCCCCGTGGTGCTGGCGCCGATGGCCGGCATCACGAACGCGGGCTTTCGGCGCTTGTGCCGTGAGCAGGGCGCGGGCTTCTACGTCTGCGAGATGATCACGTCGCGCGGGCTGGTGGAGAACAACCCGCTGACCTTCC
Organism: Pseudonocardia alaniniphila; assembly: GCF_022524485.1. Taxonomy (GTDB): domain Bacteria; phylum Actinomycetota; class Actinomycetes; order Mycobacteriales; family Pseudonocardiaceae; genus Pseudonocardia; species Pseudonocardia alaniniphila. The sequence goes on along the minus strand of NZ_JAKXMK010000039.1, from coordinate 83,951 downwards.
GCATGATCGCGATGGATCCGGACGAGCAGCCGCGGTCCATGCAGATCTACGGGGTGGATCCCGCGACGGTCGGGGCCGCCGTCCGGATCGTCGCCGAGCGCGACCTCGCCGATCACGTGGACCTGAACTTCGGGTGCCCGGTACCCAAGGTCACCCGCCGCGGTGGTGGCGCGGCGCTGCCGTACAAGCGCCGGCTGTTCGAGGCGATCGTGCGCGCCGCCGTCGACAACGCCGGCCGGATCCCGGTGACGGTCAAGATGCGCATCGGCATCAACGACGAGCACCGCACCTACCTCGACGCGGGACGGCTCGCGGCCGACGCCGGCGTGGCTGCCGTTGCGTTGCACGCCCGCACCGCCGCGCAGCGCTACTCCGGCACGGCCGACTGGTCCGCAATCGCCCGGCTCCGTGAGTCGCTGCCCGCCGAGCTGCCCGTGCTCGGCAACGGCGACATCTTCTGCGCCGCCGACGCCATCGCGATGGTGGCGGCCACGGGGTGCGACGGCGTGGTCGTCGGACGCGGGTGCCTGGGCCGCCCGTGGCTGTTCGGCGACCTCGAAGCGGCCTTCGCCGGACGCCCGCTGCCCGCTCCCCCGGCGCTCGGGCAGGTGGCCGCCACCATGCGCCGCCACGCCGTGCTCCTGCAGCAGCACATGGGCGTCGACAAGGGCATCCGTGACATGCGCAAGCACATCGCGTGGTACCTCAAGGGCTTCCCGGTCGGCTCCGAGCTGCGCCGCAGGCTCGGCCTGGTCGCCAGCCTGGACGAGCTCGACGAGCTGCTCGGACAGCTCGACCCGCACCAGGAGTTCCCGGCCGACGCCGATGGGCCGCGCGGACGCCAGGGCTCGCCGGGACGCGTGGTGCTGCCCGAACACTGGCTGGATGACCCCGAGGATCCATCGGTCCCGCTCGGGGCGGAGCTGGAGCACTCCGGCGGCTGACGTGCCGACGGGTAGTGACATGATCACGGACAGCTAACGGCCCGGTCGGGTGGATCACCCCGCGAACGGGTGCGGCCACCTCAAGAGCACCAGGCGTCCCGTCGACACCACCAGCAACAGGAGGTGAGCGGTGGTAACGGTACGTACAGCTGCGCACTCGGGGACGCGTGGCGAGGTGCCGCCCCAGGAGGCGCCGGCTCGGGCGGAGCCCGTCACCACCACGGCCTCCACAGCGGCCCGGCACACCGCGATCGCGGAAGAACTCGCCGACGCCGGACGCTGGGAGCAGGCCTACGAGCACCTGCGCACCGCCATCCGACTCATGCACGGCCAGCGCCTCCCCGACGAGCTCGACCGGCTCCGCCGTGAGCACGCCGAGGCCCGCGAGCAGAGCCGCCGGGATGCCCTCACCGCCAGCTACAACCGCCGCTACCTCGACGAACGCCTCGTCGCGCTGCTCGAGGACCAGACCAGGACGGCCGGCATCTGCGTCGCTCTCGTGGACGTCGACCACTTCAAGCAGGTCAACGACACGTACGGCCACCCGTTCGGTGATCGCGTGCTCCAGCGGCTCGTCACGGAGCTCGACGCGGGCCTGCCCGATGGCGCGTTCTGCGCTCGCTACGGCGGCGAGGAGTTCGCTCTCGTGTTCCCCGGTCGCGACCTGGTGGACGTCGTGCGGATCTGCGAGGCCGCACGCCACCGCATCGACCGCCACCCCTGGCACGAGCTGCACCGGGATCTCCGCGTGACGGTCAGTATCGGCGTCGCCCACACCTCGGGTCCGGTCAGCGGGTTCGAGCGGCTCGTCGGCATGGCGGACGCTCTGCTGTACGGCGCCAAGCACGCCGGCCGCAACGCCGTCGCATATCGGGACGAAAGGAACGGAACCGTGTGTCTCGCAGGTCAGGCGGCCGGACGCCGCTCACTGCGCTAGAGGGGCACGCTCGCCGACACCCGCTTGTGATCGAACCGGTCCTTCTACGTAAGCTCGCTCCGCTGACATCAAGGGGGGCGGGACCGGGTGACCACCCGTGCCCGCCCTTTGTTCGTGGCGGGAGGTGGCGTGGAGGACGGTCCGGACCGTGCTCGGCGCTCCCCCACATCCGGCGGCCGCAGGCGCGCCCCCGAGACCCCGTCGGGAGGACGTCGCCGAGCCCCGGAGCCGGAGACGCCCGACGACGTCCTTTCGCGATACGGACTGCTCGGCTCCGCTCCCGAGGAGGACGCTCCCCCGGCTGCCCCGGTCGCGCCAGGGAGCCGAGCCGCCCGCAGGCGCGCCGAGGAGGAACGCGAGGCGGCTGCAGCCCAACCCGCTCCTCCGCCCACCAGCGGTTCCCGTTCATCGGGAGGCCGAGCGGCTCGCAGGAAGGCGGCCGAGGCCGGCGGCGCCGGATACGCCTCGCCCCCGGCCACTCGACCCGACTCCGGCCGCCGCGCGCTGGACCCCGAGCAAGCGGCGCCACGGCACGGTGGCCGCACGTCCGACTCAGGACGCCACTCAGCCATCGACGCGGGTCGGAGCATGCCGCCGCCCCCGGCACCGCCTGCCCCGGCACCGCCACGAGCCGCTCGCGAGCCGGTGCGTCCCGACGCCCCGGCAGGCGACGCCCCGAGGCGCCGCCGGAGCGCGCCCGATCGGCCAGGCGTCCAGAGCGCCTTCGACGCAGCCGGCCCCGTCTCCGACTCCGGCCGCCGCTACGCCCAACCCCCCGCACCCGACGCGAGCACCCGCAGGCGGGCAGCCCCCGACACACCCGGCCCCATCGCCGACTCCGGCGGCAGGCGTGCCCAGCCCCCGGCTGCTACCCCCGAGGCCACCACCCGCGTCCGGGCGGCCGCCCCACGCTCCGGTGCCGACACGCCCATCCCCGAATCCGGACGCCGCCGCGCCCGGCCCCCAGCAGCCCCACCGGAGGCCACTCGCGCACCCGCCACGGGCTCGCGCTCCGTCCCTGAACCGGACGCCCCGGTCGCCCCCTCCGGACGTCGCCACGCCCAGCCCCCGGCGGCCCCGCCCGAAGCGACCACGCGCGTCCGCGCCACCCGTCCGCCCGCTGACCCTGCCGGGCCCATCTCCCACCCGGTGCCTCGCGTCCCACAGCCCCCGGCAGCCGCTCCCGAGGCCACCACCCGCGTCCGCGCCACCCGTCCGACCGCCGATGCGGGCGCCCCCGTCTCCAACCCCGGGCCACACCGCCCCCCACCTCCGGCAGCCGCGCCCGAGGCCACCACCCGCGTCCGCGCCACCCCGCCGCGCCCCGCCGCTGACCCTGCCGGGCCCATCTCCCATCCGGTGCCTCGCGTCCCGCAGCCCCCGGCGCCCGAGGCCACCACTCGCGTCCGCGCCGCCAAGCCCACCGGCGACGCGTCCGTCTCCGACTCCGGCCGCAGCCAGGCTCAACCACCGGCGGAGGCGACCACTCGCGTCCGCGCCTCCGGCTCGAGTCAGGCACCCGACCGCAGCGAGCAGGCCGAGCTGACGCGGCGCTCGGAGCGGGAGTCCGCCGCCGCGAACCGTGCGACACACATCGACGAGACGCTGACGCGACTCACCGCCGCCCACGCCGGTCTCAACCTCCCGGCCCGCGAGGGCTCCGCGGCCGCCGAGACGACCGCGCCGAGGCGCCGTGTGCGCATCACGGCGGGCAGGGTGCTCGGTGCAGCGGCTGCCCTGCTCGTGTTCGCGGCAACCACCGCGGGCTGGGGCGCGAAGGGCTGGCTCGAGACCTCGATCCGCAACGCCGCTGCCCTCGATCCCGAGTCGAGCTCGGTTGTCGACGCCGCTTCTCAGCAGGGTGACGAGAACGTGCTGATCGTCGCGTCGGACGGCGACACCGCGGCCCCTGCCGCTCCCGGGGCGCCCGAAGCAGCCCCGGCAGGCGCCGACACCGTCACGGTCGCCCACATCCCTGCCGGCGGCGGCCCCATGGTCGTGTTGTCGGTGCCGAACGACCTGGAGATCAACCGCCCGCCGTGCGAGCGATGGGACGGCGGGTCGGCGTCCTACCTCGACGAGACCGTGCGTGCCGAAGCCAGAACGCAGCTGCTCTCGGCTCTGGACGTCGGTGGGCCCCGCTGCGTCACCCGGGTCGTGCAGCAGTTGACCGGCCTTGCGATCACGAAGTACGTCGGCGTCGACCTGGCCGCCCTCGGCACGATGGCCGACGCAGTGGGCGGGGCGAACGTCTGCGTCACGAGGCCGGTGGTCGACGGCACGCTCGGTCCGGTCGTGCCGAACACGGGCTCCACGACGCTCTCGGGTGTGCGCGCCGCCGACTTCGCGCGTGCCGCCGATGTGCAGGGTGACCCCCCGTCGGACTACGGACGGATCGAGCGCCAGCAGCAGTTGCTCGCCTCCGTGCTGGAGAAGGCCGTCTCCGGAACGGGCCTGCTCGACATCTCGCGGCTCTCCGCCCTGCGCCCCGCACTCGGCAACGCCGTCGTCACCGACGGCGCCGGGCTCGATGAGGTGCTGGCGCTGTCGGCGTCCCTGCAGAAGCTGGACGCCGAGGGGGTCGCGTTCGCGGCCGTGCCCACGACCACCGACCCGAACAACCCGGACCGTCCCGTGCTCCGCGACACCGATGCCGCGAAGCTGTTCACCGCCGTCCGTGAGGACTCACCCCTGCCCGAGCAGGAAGGTGACCCACACGGAGTCCCCGGCGGGCCGGCGCCGGGCGACCTCGAGGTCGACGTGCTGAACGCGTCGGACAAGGCCGGGCTCGCGGGCAAGGTCGGCGAGACGTTGGGGTCGCTCGGCTTCGGGGTGGGTGAGGTCGGCAACGCCGATCAGCCGACGCCGCAGACAGTCATCCGGTTCTCCCCCGACCAGGCCGCCGCAGCCGCGTTGCTCGCGAGCACCGTCCCATCGGCGACGCCGGTGCCCGACCCGGGCACCACCGGCGTGTTGCAACTCGTGCTGGGCCGATCGTTCGACGACGTGGTCCGCGCTCCGGCCGAACCCATTGCTCTGCAGGCAGACGGCCCGCCCGTCACCGCAGAAACCGCAACTTGTTCGTGACAGTGCGAGCTGTGTTCACCATTGATTCATCTGCCCACCGCGCCGAATGTCCGACTCAGCTCTACCCTGCCTATATGCGTGACGCTTACCAGGAGCAGCTGGACGAGTTGGCTGACGCTCTGGCCGACATGTGCAACCAGGTGGCGGACGCGATGAGCAAGGCCACCCGTTCCCTGCTCGAGTGCGATCTCCAGCTCGCCGAGGAGGTCATCTCCGACGACATCCGGGTCGACGAGATGCGGGCAGCCGCTGAGGAGAGGGCGTTCGCGCTGCTCGCTCTACAAGCGCCCGTGGCCACCGATCTGCGGATCGTGGTCTCGGCCATCCACGGAGCGGGCGACATCGAACGCATGGGCGACCTAGCGCTGCACGTGGCCCAGGCCGCACGCCGCCGCCATCCGCTCCCGGTGCTTCCGGCAGAGGTCGCACCGTACTTCGCGGAGATGGGGCGCGTCGGGGTTGCGCTGGCACTGAAGGCAGGCGACGTGATCCGCACCCGTGATCTGGGCGCCGCCGCGGAACTCGAGACCGACGACGACGCGATGGACGACCTGCACCGCCACATCTTCACGGTGCTCATGGACCGCCACTGGAGCCACGGCGTCGGTCCGGCCGTCGACATCACGCTCCTGGCCCGCTTCTACGAGCGGTACGCCGACCACGCAGTGGCCGTCGCACGCCGGATCGTGTACGTGGTCACGGGCCGGATGCCCGGCCCCCTCGCGGTCTGACAGGCGCCCTTCATCACTCGTTCACGTCCGATCCGCCCGATAGGCCCTACCCTTCGCTCATGCCGCCCGTGCCGCTCCCTCAGCAGCTGCATGAGCTCGCTGACCTGCTCGGAGAGATGTGCACAGCTGCAGCCGGAGCGTTGAACCGGGCCACCACGGCGATGCTCGACGGTCGCGTGCGCCTCGCTGAACAGGTGATTGCGGGCGACGCCCGGATCGACGCGATGCGGGCCCAGATCGAGGATGTCGCCACGGACGCGCTGCTGTTCCACTCGCCGGTCGCCGGCGACCTGCGCGCCGTGGTGTCGGCGATCCGCGCAGCCGGTGACGTCGAGCGGATGGGTGACCTCGCGCTGCACGTCGCCCAGGTGGTCAGCATGCGCCACCCACGCCCCGTACTGCCGCCCGAGGTCCGCGAGGACTTCACGCAGATGGGTGCGCTCGCGGTGCAGCTCGCTCTCAAGGCGGCACAGGTGGCTCGGTCGCGCAACGTGATCCTGGCTGTGGAGCTCGACGCCGACGACGACGCGATGGACAAGCTGCACCGGCACATGTTCACGGTGCTCATGGATCCGTCCTGGCCGCACGGTGTGCCCGCAGCCGTCGACATCACGCTGCTCGCGCGCTACTACGAACGCTTCGCCGACCACGCTGTGGTGGTGGCCAACCACACCGTCTATGCCGTGACCGGCGAGGAACCGGACGCGATCCCGATCTGAGCGCGTCCGGTTCCCGGGCCGGAATCAGCCGAAGCGACCCGAGACGTAGTCCTCCGTGGCCTTCTGCCTGGGCTGCGAGAAGATCGTCTTCGTCTCGTCCATCTCCACCAGGTGCCCCGGCTTGCCGGTGCCCTCGATGTTGAAGAACCCGGTGAAGTCGCTGACCCGGGCGGCCTGCTGCATGTTGTGCGTGACGATGACGATCGTGTACTCGGTCTTCAGCTCGTTGATCAGATCCTCGATCGCGAGCGTCGAGATCGGGTCGAGCGCCGAGCACGGCTCGTCCATGAGCAGAACGTCCGGCTGCACCGCGATGGCGCGCGCGATGCACAGGCGCTGCTGCTGACCACCCGACAGGCCCGAACCCGGCTTGTCGAGGCGGTCCTTGACCTCGTTCCACAGGTTCGCGCCGCGCAGCGACTGCTCGACGAGCGCGTCGGTGGCTTCCTTCTTCATCTTCTTGCTGTTCAGGCGCTGGCCCGCGATGACGTTGTCGTAGATCGACATCGTGGGGAACGGGTTGGGCCGCTGGAAGACCATCCCGATCTGCCGGCGCACGCCCACCGGGTCGATCCCGGGGCCGTAGAGGTCCTTGCCGTCGAGTTCCAGGCTGCCCTCGACACGGGCGCCCGGGATGACCTCGTGCATCCGGTTGATCGACCGCAGGAAGGTCGACTTGCCGCAGCCCGACGGGCCGATCAGCGCAGTGACCGTCTGCGGACGGATGGACATCGAGACGCCCTCGACGGCGAGGAAGGAGCCGTAGTAGATGTTCAGGTTCTTGGCGTCGATCGCTTTGCCCACTGTCGTACCTCTTATCGGGTCTTGGGGGCGAACAGCCGGGCAATCAGCCGCGCCACGAGGTTGAGCACCAGCACGATGATGATCAGGACGAGGGCAGCGGTCCAGGCCCGGTCCAGGTACGGCTCGCGCGGGACACCGGGTGCCGCGTACGAGGTGTAGGCGAACACCGGCAGCGTGGCCATCCGGCCCTCGAACGGGTTGAAGTTGAGGGCGGTGGTCAGGCCGGCGATGATCAGCAACGGCGCCGTCTCACCGATGACACGGGCGATCGCGAGGGTGACACCGGACGCGATGCCGGCGATCGAGGTGGGGATCACCACCTTCATGATCGTGCGCCACTTCGGGGTGCCGAGTGCGTACGCGGCCTCCCGGAGCTCGTTCGGCACGATCTTGAGCATCTCCTCGGTGGCCCGCACCACCACCGGGATCATGAGCACGCTCAGGGCCACCGACCCACCGAAGCCGAGCCGGATACCGGGGCCGAAGAAGAGCGCGAACAGCGCGAACGCGAACAGGCCTGCCACGATCGACGGGATGCCGGTCATGACGTCGACGAAGAACGTGATGGCCCGTGCGAGCCTGCCCTTGCCGTACTCCACGAGGTAGACGGCGGTGAGCAGGCCGACGGGAATCGACATGACCGCGGCCAGCGCCGTGATGAGCAGCGTGCCGACGATGGCGTGGTAGCCGCCGCCACCTGCGCCGATCACACCGCGCATGGACGAGTTGAAGAACTCGGCGTCGAAGCGGGCCAGGCCGTTGCCGACCACCGTGATCACGACCGAGACCAGCGGGGTCAGTGCGATGAGGAACGCCACCGTCACGACGATCGTGACGAGGCGGTCGGTGGCCTTGCGCCTGCCCTCCACGACACGGGAGATCACGTAGGTGGCGATGGCGTACACGACAGCCGACGCGACGAGCAGGCCGCCGATGCTGAACGCGCCGGTGGCCGCGAGCAGGGCGCCGATGACGACCAACGACCCACCCAGCACCGCCCACGGCATCCATCGGGGCAGCTCCGCGCTGACCAGTGACGGTGCCTGCGCAGGAGCCTTCGTGGCCTGCGAGCCCTGTGAGCGCTCGGTGTCGATCGACATCAGTTGGCCCCCGAGAACTCACGACGACGGTTGATGATGTAGCGGGCGAGCGCGTTGACCAGCAGGGTGATCACGAACAGCACGAGGCCGGACGCGATGAGCGTGTTGACGGCCAGCCCCGTGGAGTCGGGGAACTGCAGCGCGATGTTGCCGGCGATCGTCGACGGGTTGTCCGAGCTGATCAGGTTGAACGTGACGGCGCCGGAGGCGGACAGGATGATCGCCACCGCCATCGTCTCGCCGAGCGCACGCCCGAGACCGAGCATCGAGCCGCTGATGATCCCCGACCGGCCGAACGGCAGAACAGCCATCCGGATCATCTCCCAGCGGGTGGCGCCCAGCGCGAGCGCCGCCTCCTCGTGCAGCTTGGGCGTCTGCAGGAAGACCTCGCGAGCCACCGCGGTGATGATCGGCAGGATCATCACCGCGAGCGTGACGCCGACCACCAGCATCGTGCGGCCCGTGACCGACACCGGGCCGGCGAAGAAGGGGATCCACCCGAGGTAGGTGTTGAGCCAGGTGGACACACCGATCGTGGCGGGCGCGAGTACGGCCACACCCCACAGGCCGTAGACGATGCTGGGCACCGCGGCGAGCAGGTCGATCAGGTAACCGAGGCCTTGTGCGAGCCTGCGCGGTGCGTAGTGCGTGATGAACAGCGCGATCGCGACGGCCAGCGGCGTGGCCAGTACGAGCGCGATCAGCGCGGCGAGGATCGTGCCGAACACCAGCGGGCCGATGTAAGCGACGAGGGTCTTCCCGCCCGGCAGGTCGGCGGGTGACGCGACGATCGCGGGCATGGCCTGCAGGATCAGGAATGCGGCGACCCCGGCCAGCACCACAAGGATCAGGATTCCGGCCCCCTTCGCGGAGCCGGCGAAAATGCGGTCACCCAACTGCAGCACCGGCTTGGGCGGCGCCTTCGGAGTGACCTTCTCAGTTGTTGTGGTCACGGCATCCCCTCTGCGGGTGGTGCAAGGAACACCGACAGGACCGGGTGGCTGTCATGGTGACAATCACCCGGTCCTGTCGGCTATGTGATGTACGGCTCAAGATCCCGCGGCGATGGCGTTGATTGCCGGGGTGATCTGGCTGCGGAGGGAGTCGCTGAGCGGAGCGGCCCCGGCCTTGTCGGCGGCGAGGGACTGGCCGTCAGCGCCGACCACGTAGCTCAGGTAGGCCTTCACGAGGTCCGCCGTGGGGGCGTCCGGGTACTTCGAGCAGGCCAGGAGGTAGGACACGAGCACGATCGGGTAGGTGCCCGACGCGGTGGTGTCGCGGGCGAGCTTGTAGGCGAAGACGGACGGGCCCTGGCCCTCGACCCGCGGAGAGGCCTCGAGCACGGCGGCGGCGGCCTCGGGGCTGGCGCCGACGTACTCCGAGCCCACCTTCACCTTGACCTGGCTGATGTCGCGAGCCTGGCTCTCGTCGGCGTAACCGATCGAGCCGTTGCCGGCCTTCACCGCGCCGACGACACCCGAGGTGCCCTGGGCGGCCTCCCCGCCCTGCACGGGCCAGCTATCGCTGACGTCGTACGGCCACGACGAGGCGGCGGCCACCTTCAGGTAGTCAGCGAAGTTCTGCGTGGTGCCGGACTTGTCCGAGCGGTTGACCGGCGTGATCGCCAGGTCGGGCAGCGAGGCGCCGGGGTTGTCGGCGGCGATCGCCGGGTCGTTCCACTTGCTGATCTTCCGGTCGAAGATCTGCGCGATCGTGGCCGGGGCGAGCTGCAGGTTGGTGACGCCCGGGACGTTGTAGATCACCGCGATCGGCGAGACGTAGGCCGGCACCTCGACGACGTCGCTCTTGCAACGCGTGTTGGCCTGGGTGATCTCCTCGGGCTTGAGGTAGGCGTCGCTACCGGCGAACGCGACACCGCCACCGAGGAACTGGGTACGTCCCGCACCGGATCCGCTGGGGTCGTACGTGATGTTCGCGTCGGCGTTCTGGCCCGTGAACGTGGCGATCCACGCTTCCTGGGCGGCCTGCTGCGAGCTGGCGCCGGCACCGGCGATCGTTCCGGAGACGCTCTGCGCAGCCGACGCACCAGCACCACCCGACGGAGCCGACTCGTTGGCGGCTCCACAGCCGGCGATCAGCATGGCGCCGCTGGCGGCAATGCCCACCGCGGCGATTCGGGCACGCGAGCCGTGCCGCACGGTCTTCACCTGAGTTCCTCCGTCATGAGTTCCCGTGACCGGGCACGCGCGGCTCGGGGTGGCCGCACGAGGCGACGGTAAGGAAGCGGAGTGGACGCACTCCCCCGTTCAGGTAAACGGGAAATGAACAGCAGATAGGCGCTAGGTCATGACTCTCTCAAGAACCGCGCCGTGATCTAGTCGTGACCTGCACCAATGTGATCGGCCGCAGTGCCGCCTTGGTTGCCAGAGGGTGAACGATTGTCACCGCGCGTAAGAAACATCGGTGTTCGAGACGGCGAAACCGAGGCGCTCGTAGACCCGCACCGCGGCCGTGTTGTCGGCCTCGACGTAGAGCATCACCCGGGTCAGGCCGCGGTCGCGCAGATGGTGGAGCCCGGCCAGGGTGAGCGCCTCACCGAGCCGCCTGCCCCACGCCGCGGGATCCACGCCGAGCACGTACACCTCACCGATCGGTTCCGGTCCGTGCTCTCCCGGCCCGTGCACCTTCGTCCAGTGGTAGCCGAGCAGCCGGTCGGACTCGTCGACGGCCAGCAGGAACCCCGCGGGATCGAACCAGGGCTCGGCCTCGCGCACCTTGACCTGCTCCACGTCCCAGCCGCCCTGCTCGGGGTGCCAGTCGAACGCCGCGTTGTTGACGCGCAGGAACTCGGCCTCGTCGGCACCGACCACGAACGGGCGCACCCGCACGTCGTCAGGGAACGTCAGCGCGGCGAGCGGGGTGAGCAGGCTGCGGCTCATCTGCCACAAGGTCCGCGCCGGGCTGAACCCGAGACGCTCGGCGACGGCCACCGCGCCGGGAAGCTGACCGTGGGCCCACACGCGCAGGTGGCCCCCGGTGCGCTCCAGCAGCGCCTCGACGATGCGGGTGCCCAGTCCCCCGCGGCGGTGGTGGGGATGCACGGTCAGTTCGGCGACGCCGCCGGTCTCCGTGTCGTCCGCGCCCGCCGGGTCGAGGTGCGCGAACCCGACGACCTGACCGTGCCCGTCGCGAGCGAGCAGGTGGACGGTGGAGTCGTCGGACAGGTGCAGGAGCACGTGCTCGCCCAGCGGCGCGACGCCGTCGGCGTCCATGGCGGCGGTGACGAGGGCGGTGACCTCATTGATCTCCGACCCGGTCAATCCGGCATGCCACGACAGCTCGGTCATGTCGCCCGACGCTACCCCTGAGACCACCGCCGCGGTGGGGCTCGCGGCCCCGCGATGATCACGCCATGCCGGCGACACCCGACACCCGGCCCGGGACCTGGTCGCTCTCCTCTGCGTCGTCGCTGCCACCGTCGTCCTCGACGACGCTGACCGTGGACGCCGCGCTCAGCGCACCACGGCTGGGCCGGACGAACTTGTAGCCGACGTTGCGCACGGTGCCGATCATCTGCTCGTGCTCCGTGCCGAGCTTCGCCCGCAGGCGCCGCACGTGGACGTCGACGGTGCGCGTGCCCCCGAAGAAGTCGTAGCCCCACACCTCCTGCAGGAGCTGCGCGCGGGTGAAGACCCGTCCGGCGTGCTGCGCGAGGTACTTGAGCAGCTCGAACTCCTTGTAGGTGAGCTCGAGGAGCCGGCCGCGCAGACGCGCCGCGTAGGTGGCCTCGTCGATGACCAGCTCGCCGAGCACCAGCGCTCCACCCTCGCGGCCGTTGTCGCCGCCGGGACGCGACTTGAGCAGCCGCAGGCGGGCGTCCACCTCGGCGGGACCGGCGCCGGGCAGCAGGATCTCGTCGACGACCCACTCCCCGGAGACCGCTACCAGCCCGCCCTCGGTGAGCACCGCGACGACCGGGACGTCCATGCCGGTGCTGCCCAGCAGCCGGCACAGACTGCGGGCGGCAACGAGGTCGGTGCGCGCATCCACGAGCACTGCGTCGTGCGGGCCGGCGTCGAGGAGCGCGGCCACCTCGGGCGCTGCCGTGCGGACCCCGTGGGGGAGCAGGGTGAGAGCCGGCAGCACGGCCCCGGGATCGGGATCGGCGGTCAGCAGAAGGAGTTCCACGTGGTGCCTCCTTTCCACACCGGAAGTCGAGGCGCCCGGTGCGGCGCCGCTCGACCGTTCACGGCGGGCGCCTTTGACGCACCGTTCACACCCGCGCGACCCGGTCGGAACACACCACGCGGATCGATGCAGGATAACCGGGTGAGGGCCGATGGCACGAGCAGCGCGGCGGAGGTCACGCCGCATGCGGTGGACGTGACCAGTGCCGACGGTGTACGTCTCTCCGGCATCCATCTCCCGGGTCCGGGAGGAGACACGGCGATCGCGGTGTGCCACGGATTCACCCACCACACCCGCCATTCCTCCACCCGGCCAGTGCTCGCGGCCCTGAGCCTCGACGCCCCCGTGGTGGCCGTGGACATGCGGGGACACGGGCGGTCCGGAGGCCGCAGCACCGTCGGCGACAGCGAACTGCTCGACCTCGACGCGGCGGTCAGGTGGGCCCGCGCCGCCGGCTACTCGCGAGTCGCGACGGCCGGCTTCTCCCTGGGTGCCGCCGTAGCGCTGCGGCATGCCACGGTCACGGGGACCTCGCGGCCCGACGCGGTCGTCGCGGTCAGCGGCCCCGCCCGCTGGTACTCCCGGGAGACACCGGCGATGCGGCGCGTGCACTGGCTGCTGGAACAGCCGCACGGGCGGGCCGTCGCGCGCCTCCTCGGCGTGCGCCTCGACTCGTCGTGGGAGGTGGTCCCGCCGTCCCCTGTGGAGGTCGTCGCCGACGTCGCGCCCGTGCCGCTGCTACTGGTGCACTTCACCGGTGACCGGTACTTCTCGGCCGCGCACGCGCAGGCCCTGACAGCGGCTTCCGGCGGTCACGCACAGCTGTGGACCGAGCCCGGCGCGGGCCACGGTGAGAGCGGCACCGGCCCCGAGCTCGCGGCGCGGATCGCCCGATGGGCGCTCGCCGCGGCGAGAACAGGCAGCCCGGGCGAACTCACCAGGAGCGACGGCTCTACGGTCGGACCCCGCACCCCGGCAGAACGCCGGGCACCAGGGTCGGAGGTCGGATGAGGCGGGTCGTCATCGGGCTGCTCGTGCTGGTCGGGTTGCTCGTGGCCGTCGACTACGGATCCGCCGCGCTCGCCGAGTCGGCCGTGTCGCGGCAGATGCGGGAACAGATCGGGCTCGCGGACGACCCGTCCGTGCGTATCAACGGCTTCCCGTTCCTCACGCAGGCGGTGTCCGGCCACTACCGCAGCATCGACGTCGACGCGACCCGTATCCACCTCGGGGAGCTGCAGGAGCTCGACGTCTCCGCGCAGCTGCGCGACGTCGAGGCGCCGCTGTCGATGATCCTGGGCTCCGGCCCGAAGACGCTGCGCGTGAGCGAGGCGGAGGGCACCGTGCGTGTGTCGGCCACCGACGTGCAACGCCTTCTTCCCGGCATCAAGGACCTGCGCATCGACACGCTCGACGACGAGGCGCTGGAGCAGGTCGTCGACGACGGCGGCGACGCGTCGCTCGCGGATCTCGACCCCGACCACGCCGCACGGTTCTCGGGCACCGCCACGTTCCTCGGCCAGAAGGAGGACGTGTCGGTGATCGCGGTCCTGCAGCTCGAGTCCGGCCAGGCGGAGATCATCCCGCGCGACATCCGGCTCGGCGAGGACCAGAAGCCGCTCCCGCAGGCCCAGCAGCGCACGCTGCAGCAGCTGTTCACCGTGCGCATCGATCCCGGCTCGCTGCCCCTGCAGATCACCCCGACGTCGCTCAAGGCGGACAACGGGACGCTGGAGATCAGCGGCGAGGCCAAGGACCTCACCCTCGGCGCCGGCGGCGCCCCGGCGTCCTCCTGAGGGTCGGCAACGCTCCTTTCGGGGAGTAACGAGCACCACTGCCGTGTTGGAGACGGACGTGATCGACGCTGCAGGAGTCTGGGCGCTCGTGGCCACGCTCGGGCTCGCTACGGCGGTGGGCCTGGTGCTGCGTTTCCGCAACGGGCGGTTGCGCACCGGTGGCAGCGCCGCCGGCGGGTGGGCGCTGGCCGGGGCCGCCTCAAGCGGTTCGGACCGGGTGCTCCTGCTGCAGCTGTCCTCGCCCGTCTGCAGCCCGTGCCGGCAGACGGCCGCGCTGCTGACCGAGCTCTGCTCCCGCCGCCCCGGCGTGGTACACCGCGAGATCGACGTCGCCGAGCGGCCGGACGTCGCCCGCGAACTCTCGGTGATGCGGACTCCCACGGTGGTGGCCTTCGGACCCGACGGGTCCGAGCTGCTGCGCGTCTCGGGCGTGCCGCGGCTGCCGGAGCTGGAAGCCGCGATCGCGCCCGGCCTCGCCGGTGCTTCTCCGGCGTAATGTCCGGACCTTTGCTTTCGTCCTCGGAGCGCAGCTGCCGAAAGTGGCCGACCTCGGCTACCCTCGCGTCCGTGTGCTGGCCGCTGACCCGACGACGCGCAGTTGACCTGTGCCGCGTCGGGAGCTGCCTCTGTCGCACCTCCTGAGATACGCGTTCATTCGCACCGTCCTCAGGAGCATTCTTGTCCACATCCGCCATCCCCGCGCGCCGCGACCCGCCGGTCGATCCGCGCGGTGTCCGATTCTCGGCGGCGCTCACCACCGTCGTGCTCGCACTGGTGCTCGTCAGCGGCAGCGGCTGGCTGCTCGCCGCTCAGGCACTGGTGTTCGCACTCGGCTCGGTCGCCGGTCTCCGGTTCGCGCCGTACTCGGTGGTGTTCCGCACGCTCGTAGCGCCGCGTCTCGGCGCGCCCACGGAGAAGGAGGAGGCCGCTCCGGTGCGGTTCTCCCAGACCGTCGGGCTCGTGTTCGCCGTCGTCGGCGCCGCGGGGTACTTCGCGAACCTCACCGCGCTCGGCGTCATCGCCACCGCATTCGCGCTGGCCGCTGCCTTCCTCAACGCCGCCTTCGGCTTCTGCCTGGGCTGCGAGATGTACGGCCTGATCGCCCGTTTCCGGAAGAACAACCAACAGGGAGCCACCGCATGAGCCGCCAGGACGTCCTGGTCACAGCAGACTGGGCCGAGAAGAACCTCGGTACCGATGGGATCGTCTTCCTCGAGGTGGACGAGGACACCACCGCCTACGACGGTGGGCACCTGCCGGGCGCAATCAAGGTCAACTGGACGAGCGAGCTCCAGGACCCGGTGCGCCGCGACATCGTCAACAAGGAGCAGTTCGAGCAGCTGCTGTCCGCCAAGGGTGTCGGCAACGACGACACCGTCGTGCTCTACGGCGGCAACAACAACTGGTTCGCCGCCTACGCCTACTGGCAGTTCAAGCTCTACGGCCACCAGAACGTGAAGCTGCTCGACGGCGGGCGCAAGAAGTGGGAGCTCGACGGGCGCCCGCTCACCTCCGACGTCACCGAGCGCACCGCCACCAGCTACACCGCCCAGGAGCCGGACAACTCGATCCGCGCCTTCCGCGACGAGGTGGTCGAGGCGATCGGTGGCAAGAACCTGATCGACGTGCGCTCGCCCGACGAGTTCTCCGGCAAGATCCTCGCCCCGGCACACCTGCCGCAGGAGCAGTCCCAGCGGCCCGGCCACATCCCCTCCGCGATCAACATCCCGTGGAGCAAGGCGGCCAACGAGGACGGCACCTTCAAGTCCGACGACGAGCTCAAGAAGCTCTACGGCGACGCCGGCTACGACGAGAGCCGCTCGACGATCGCCTACTGCCGCATCGGCGAGCGCAGCTCCCACACGTGGGTCGTGCTGCACGAACTGCTCGGCTACGGCGACGTCAAGAACTACGACGGCAGCTGGACCGAGTACGGCTCGCTCATCGGCGTGCCGATCGAGCTGGGGGCGGGTCGCTGATGTGCGGAGCACCTGACCAGGCCGTCGCCCTCCCGCCGGGCACCGACCTGACCAAGGAGACCGTGCTCACCGGGCGTGTGCTGGCCGAGGGCCAGCCGGTCGGCGGCGCGTTCGTCCGGCTCCTCGACGCCTCCGGCGAGTTCACCGCGGAGGTCGTCGCCTCCGCCAGCGGGAGCTTCCGGTTCTTCGCGGCACCGGGCACGTGGACGCTGCGCGCGCTGTCCCGCTCGGGCAACGGCGAGACCGTGATCAGCGCCGACGGGCCCGGACTGCACCAGGCCGAGGTGGCCGTGGCGTAGGGCCACCGAGCATCGGGAAGAGCCCCGTGCACGCGACTCGTTCGCGGCTCGGGGCTCTTCCCGTATGGCGGGCCCAGCCCGCCGGCGTCGCACGCACTAGGCTGCCCGCCCGTGAACTGGTTCTTCTCCGGCCTGCTGATCGCGGCGAGCGCCGGCATCATCGGGTTCACCGGCTACCTGCTCCGGCGGCTCTTCACGACGGAGCCGGGTACCCCGGACATCAGCAGGGAGGTCGGCCCGTGACAGGACCGGACGCCGAGTCCCCACAGACGATCTCCGGGCCGGCCAACGCCGCCCCCGACTCCCCTCGCCGCAACCGGCCGCGGTTCGAGGACCTACCGGTCCCGGACGACACGGCCAACCTGCGAGAAGGCCCCGACCTGCACGAACAGTGCCTCGGCCTGCTCCCGCTGATCGGCGTGTGGCGCGGTGCCGGCGAAGTCGTCTATCCGACGATCGACGGGCCGTTCACCTACGGGCAGCAGCTCGTCTTCGCCCACGACGGGCGCCCGTTCGTGTCCTACGAGGCGAGGGCGTGGCTGCTGGGACCGGACGGCGAGGTGCTGCGGCCCGCGGCGCGAGAGGTCGGCTTCTGGCGGCCACAGCCGGACGGCGAGCTCGAGGTGCTCATCACACACGCCACGGGGATCAGCGAGATCTTCTACGGCCGCGCCCGCAACCTGACGTCCTGGGAGATCGAGACCGACGCGGTGGTGCGCACGGCCTCCGCCAAGGAGGTGTCGGCCTCGCACCGGCTGTACGGGCTCGTCGAGGGCGGCGACCTCGCCTACGTCGACGAGCGAGCGATGGAAGGACAGCCGCTGCAGCCGCACCTCTCGGCCCGGCTGAGCCGCATCGCGGGGTGAGCCCTAGTGTCGCGGAAACGGGGTTCCTTGCCCGGATCCGGTGTCCAGGCGACAGTGTCCCTGCGGGACACCCGCACCCGGGCAATCGCAAGGCGGATACCGCTGTTGGATCGGCGCCGACGACAACGCCGCGAGGCGCCGCCTGGGCTGCGCTGTCGTCGGAGGCGGGTAAGACGACCTCGTTTCCTCGGCACTAGTTCATAGGCGAAGCGGGCGTCACCAGGGCACGCACCTCGTCGACCGGGAGGCCGGCGAGCCGGGCGAGCTGCTCCGGACGCAGGCCGCTGCCGGCCAGCCGCTGCAGCACATCCTGGAGCTGGGTACGGCACGCTTCCAGCTCGGCGGCGGCACCGACCGCTCGTGCCGGATCGTCGAGGAGCACGGCGAGCAGCCTGTCCCGTGCGTCGGCGCGCGCAAAGGACGGCTGAGCCAGGGCGGGCGGGGCGGACGGCGCAGGCGGGGGCGGCGGCTGGGGCGGTGTCGACGCATCCGCGGGCCCGGGATCCGACGGGGTCGAGCCCCGGTCCACGCTGCCCAACCGCTGGTCGATCCGGTTGCCTTGGTCGGTCCCGTTGATCTTGTCGTCGATCCCGCTGCGATGCTCGATCCCGTTGCGCTTGGCCGCCGCGGCTCGCACGGCGAACGCCTGCGCGACCGCCGCGGCCACCGAGCGGCCGGACCCTGCAGTGTCGGCCGGGGAGGACCGTCGGCCCGCATCCGTGCGCCCGGCCGGATCCTGGCCGTTGGCCGGCTTCCAGGTCTTGCGACCGACGGTGTCGATGCCGTCGAGGCCGTCCAGCCCGGTGACGAGGTCCGGGGCGTCCGCTCCGACCGCGCCCAGTCCGACGACGGCGGATGCCTCGCCCGACGGCCGGTCCGCCGGACGAGCGACGGTGTCAGTGCCCGGGGTTCGGGTGAAGGTGTCCGACGGCGTCAGCGCATCGGGTCGCCCTCCCGCCACCGTCGTGGCCTGCTGCGCCGCTTGCGCAGCCGTGGCCGCGGCGACCTCCGCCGCCGCGAATGCCGGTGCCACGAAGAGGGGCGCCGGCTCCTGACGGCTCGGCCGGTCGAGGAACGACGGGGGCATCAGCGACGGCTCGGAGCGGACGGCGCGGTGCGCGGTGGCGCCGGGCCAGCCGTTCAGGCTCGGGTGTCTCAGGGGCGCGGCGCCGAAGGGGCGTCTGCGGCGCAGCGCGACCAGGATCAGCAGGATGATCGCGACGGCCACCATCACGGCCACACCCGCCGGGACCAGCCCGTTTGCCATGGGCAGTTGCATGACTGCGCACGGTAGTCCTTACCGGGTCACTGTGCGCAATCGTTGTCAGCCGGTGCGTGACGCCGACGGAGATCGTCCTGAGCGATCCGGACTACCCGCTCCACCGGGGCCTCCATCACCGCGCAGGCCGTCCTTGGCCTCGTCCGACCGTGGGTTCTTCTGCTCACCACGGTTTGGAGGTGCCCCTGGCGGGGAGCCGAATCGCCCCGCGTCCTGGGCCCCCGGAGGGCGAACCGAATTCACCTTGACGGTTGAGTCCACAGGGACGTTAGTGCGCCCCTGACCGTCGGTGACCGGAGCCGTGCCGGACTTCTCGGGAGGGCGGACTTGCGGCACCGCGGTGGTGCGTTCCGAAGCCTGCTGTTCGTCGCCAGGACGGCCGGCGACCGGACGGAACAGGTCGCCCGGTTCCGGCTCGGGCTCGGTGCTGGGACGCATCGATCCGGACTGCTCGACGGACGACACGACCGCCTGATAGCCGCCGGTCGGCAGGCGGTGTGCCGCGGTCTTGCCCTGCGACGGAGAGGACGAGGAACCGCGATCGGCACCGGAGGATGTGTTCGCGCCGGACTCGCCGCGCGCGGCCGCGGGCGACGGGCTGCGCGAGTCGCTCTGCGCGGCGGCCGGCTCGGCCTTGGGGCTCGCAGGGGCGTCGGGGCGGGTCGCCGGCCGGTTGGCCGAAGGCTCACCCCCGCCCGTACCACCCGGAGCCGCCGACCCGCTCCGGGCCGGTGCGGCGGGCGGACGGGACGGACCACCCTGAGTGGGACGTGCGGGGCCGCCGTCGGCCTGCGACGCACCGGCGCTGCGGCCGGCCGGGGCAGGCGGCGGAGAGGCGGGGCGGGCACTGGAGGCCGGGCCGCCCGTGGAAGACGCCGGCGCCGGACCTGGCTTGGGCGCGCCGGAGCCGTCGCGCTGCCGGGCCGCAGGGGACGGGGCTCCCTCACGGGGTGGGAGGGTGATCCGGGCGGTGGGCGCCGCGAGCAGGCCTTCGAGCTGGCCACGCATGCGGGTGAGCTCGGCGAGCACGGCGTCGCGCTGGCGGACCATGTCGGCGAGCTGTGCCCGGACGGTCTCCTGCTCGGCGCGCGCGGCGGCGTGGGCCTTCTTGCGGATCTCCGCGGCCTCGTCCTCGGCGGCCTGCAGGATGCTCTGCATGCGATCGGTGAAACTGCCGATCATGTCCGGCGACTCGCCGGGCGGCACGGGCCCGCCGGGCCGTGGCCGCGGCGTGGGGCGCGGCCGCGCACCGGGCGGAGCCTGCTGGCCGGGCCCAGGGTGGCCGCCACCCTGCTGCGCAACGACCGGGAGAGGCTGGCTGCGCGCCAGTTCCAGGTCGGCCCGCATCCTGGCGATGACGCGCTGCAGACGGGCCACGTGCTCGTCCACCTGCCGGCGGTCGTAACCGCGAAGGACGACATCGAACCGTGGGGCGCCAGGCGCTCCCGCGTCAGTCGTCATCGTCGGCCCCTCCCGAGCGTATGGTCACCCTGCA
The DNA here is from genome assembly GCF_022524485.1 of Pseudonocardia alaniniphila. GTDB lineage: Bacteria > Actinomycetota > Actinomycetes > Mycobacteriales > Pseudonocardiaceae > Pseudonocardia > Pseudonocardia alaniniphila. Next base: position 63,766 of record NZ_JAKXMK010000039.1, on the reverse strand, counting down.
TTTCGCCGAGGGTAGGTAGATGGTCGCGGTCAGACTTGTCCGTTCACCCCTACGGAGTATACCGGGAGCGGAGACTCTCCCCGGGTGGGCGGTTCGGGCGCGACAGTGCGCGGTGTCCGAAACCACGACGCCGCCGACGGCCTACCATCAAGTTGATGGACACCCCGTCGATGCTCGATCCCGCCGGCGGATCATCGGCGCTACGCCGGACACTCCACCAGCGTGGCCTCCGAATGACCCCGCAACGGCAACTGGTGCTCGACGCCGTACGTGAGCTCGGGCACGCCACGCCGGAGCAGATCTGTGCGCAGGTCCAGCGGGCCGCGCCCGCGGTCAACATCACCACGATCTATCGCACGCTGGATCTGATGGAGCGCATCGGGCTGGTGCGGCACACGCACCTCGGCCACGGCGCACCCACCTACTCCGAGCAGGAACACGAGCACGTCCACCTGGTCTGCCACTCCTGCGGCACGGTCACCGAAGCCGCCACCGACCTGATGGACGACCTCGCGAACCGGTTGCGCAGCGAGATCGGTTTCGAGCTCGACGCCTCGCACATCGCCCTGTCCGGCACCTGCAGTGACTGCCGTCCCACATCTTCGGAGCTGTCATGAACGCGCACGAGGAGACGCTTCCCGGCGCCGACTCCGACCCCCAGGTTCCCGCCCACCGCGGCGATCCGCTGGCAGAGCAGCGGGCCATGGCCCGAACAGCCGCTGTGGTCGACCGTGGGCACCGCGGCGTCATCGCCGTGACGGGCGAGGACCGGCTGAGCTGGCTGCACCTGCTGCTCACCCAGCACGTGAGCGAACTGCCCGCCGACACCGGCACCGAGGCGCTCGTGCTCGACATCAACGGGCGCGTGCTGCACCACATGGTGGTCGCGCACACCCGCGACACCGTCTACCTCGACACCGAGCCCGGCGACGTCCCCGAATTGCTCGCCTACCTCCAGAAGATGGTGTTCTGGTCGAAGGTCGAGCCTCGCGACGCCACCGACGAGCTGGCGGTTCTCAGTGTCGTCGGACCGGCCACGGCCGACGTGCTGGCGGCGGCGGGAGTCGACGTTCCGGAGACACACGGCGCGCTGGCACTGCCCGACGGGGGCGTGATGCGACGGATGCCGTGGCCGGGCACCGACGCGGCGGACCTGCTCGTTCCGCGGGACGCTCTGTCCACATGGTGGGAGCGGCTCGTGGCCGCCGGTGCGCGACCGGCGGGCACCATGGCGTTCGAGGCGCTGCGCGTGGAGGCCCTGCGACCCCGGCTGCACGTCGACACCGACGACCGCACCATCCCCCACGAGGTGGGCTGGATCGGCTCGGCCGTGCACCTGACGAAGGGCTGCTACCGCGGCCAGGAGACGGTCGCGCGGGTGGCGAACCTCGGCCGCCCACCGCGTCGGCTCGTGTTGCTGCACCTCGACGGGGGTGACGAGCGCCTGCCAATGCCCGGCGACCCGGTGGTGCGCGACGGCCGGCCGGTCGGCAGGGCGGGCACGGTTGTGCTGCACCACGAGCTCGGCCCGGTGGCGCTGGCCCTGGTCAAACGGTCGGTTCCGGTGGACGCCGAACTGGTGGCCGGGGTCGACGACCGGATCGCACCGGCCGCGATCGACCCCACCTCGGTGCCGCCGGAGGACGACACGCCCCCACCCGGGCGCGCGGCCCAGATCAGAAGCGGACTGCGAGGCTGACCAGGGCGGACCTGCGCTCGGTGCCGCGTCCCACAGTCCACCCCATGGGAAAGATCTCCTGACCAGCGGGACGCCCGCGTACGGTCGGATCGCGTGGGGACGGACAGCGGGTACCGATGGGTGGTGCTCGCGGTGGGAACCGTCGCGCAGGCCGCCACAGCCACCTACTTCCTCGGTCTCTCCGCCGTCACCCCCGCCCTTCGTGACCACTTCGGGCTCGGCCTGGCGGGCGTCGGCGCGCTGATCGGCGCGATCTCGGTCGGTCTCGTCCTCACCCTGATCACATGGGGCGGCGCAGCCGACCGGTTCGGCGAGCGCGGTGTGATGACCATCGGACTGCTCGGCTCTGCCGCTGCACTGGGTGGCACGGCCCTCGCGAGCAACCCGGTCGTCGCCGGCGTGCTCCTCCTCCTCGCGGGGGCGTCCGGCGCGAGCGTGAACGCCGCCAGCGGCCGGGCGGTGCTCACCTGGTTCCCGACCGCGCGCCGGGGCATGGCCATGGCCGTCCGGCAGACGTCGGTGCCCATCGGCACGGCGCTCGCCGCGGTCTCGCTGCCCCCGATCTCGCGCGTGTGGGGCATTCCCGCGGTGTTCGTGGCTCTCGCCCTCACGTGTCTCGTCGCCGCGGTGGCGGTGGCGATCTGGGTGCGCGAACCGCCCGGACGACCCGCCCGTGGCACCCGCCCGACCACGAGCACCCTGGCCGTGATGGCCGACCGGCGGCTGCTCCGGCTCAGCCTGAGTGGGCTACTGCTCGTCGTGCCGCAGTTCCTCGGCTCGGTGTTCCTCGTCGAGGTGCTGCACGACGGCGCGGGCCTGTCTCTCGGCCTTGCCGGCGGGCTGCTGGCACTCGCCCAGGTACTGGGGGCGGCGGGCCGGCTGGGCAACGGCGTGTGGTCGGACAAGGTGGCGAGCAGGCTGGGACCGCTGCGCATCATCGCGCTGGCGTCCGCCGTCGGGTTCGGCCTGGCCGCGGCGCTGGAACCGGGCCCGGCGCCGCTGCTGGCCGCAATCCTCGTGCCTGCGGCCGCGACCGCCATCAGCTGGAACGGCCTGGTCTTCACCGCGGCGGGGGAGCTCGCGCCGCCGGACCGGGCCGCCACCGCGATGGCCGTGTCCAACACCGCCAACTACGTCGGGGCGGCGGCTGCGCCCGCCCTCGGCGGCCTGGTCGCCGAGATCGCCGGCCTGCCCGTGATGCTGGCGATGGGTGGCGCCGCTGCGCTGGCCGCGTTCGTCACACTGCGCCGGCTGGCCGAGCCCGTCATGCACCACCACGCCGACGCCTAGCAGCCCGGCGGCTTCCACCTGCGAACATCGCACCGTTCGTCATGCCGTGGGTTATCCGTGGCGCTTCGCGTCCCGCCGACATGGAGCGTCCGAAATCACACAACCGGTGCCACATCGCACACCGGCCCGTCCGCAAGGTACGGTGGTCACCAGGACATTGATGAGATGTGAATGGGGCCGCCGAGCTATCCGGCCGCCCCTTCCCTGTTGTAAGGGGGACCAGCCATGGGGCGCGGACGAGCCAAGGCCAAGCAGACGAAGGTGGCCCGAGAGCTCAAGTACAGCTCCCCCACCATGGATCTCGACGCGCTGCAGCGTGAGATCGGGAGTGGGACGGCGGCACCTCGCAACGGTGGTGGTGACGAGGACGACTACGCCGACCCGTACGCCCCCGAGGCGGACGACGAGGACGAGGCCCCGAGCCGCCGGTACCGCTGACCGCCGGGCCTTCGGGCCCTGTCCGTGGTTCGGTCGAGCACCCGGTATGTGCCCGACCGAGCCACGACGGCTACGCGGAGCGGGAGTGCGTCACGTCGAGAGCGTGAGCTCGAACGCATAGCGGGTCGCGCGGTAGATGTGTGAGCCGTACTCCACTGCTTGACCGCTTGCATCCCATGCCGTGCGCGTCATGGTGAGCAGCGGCGCACCTCTGACGTCGCCGAGCATCCTGGCCTCGGCCGTGGTGGCGACTCTCGCCCCCACCACCTGGCTAGCCATGCGTGGCGCGTACCCCGCTGCCCGCAGCAGCTCGTAGAGCCCGTGCCTCTCGAGGTCGGCGCGGCTCAGCGGTAGTACGTCCACCGGCACGGCGTTGTGCATGATCGCGAGCGGCTCGCCGTCGGCGAACCGCAACCGCTCGATCCATGTCACGTGGGCGTTGCAGTCCAGGCCGAGTGCCTCCGCCACGTGGTCGGGCGCGGGCCCCACCCGGAGCGTCTGCACCTCGGTGCGCGGCTTCTGTCCCGTCTTGGCGAGGTCGTCGTAGAGGCTCGTCAGCTCGACGGGGCGGCGGACCTTCGGGTGGACGATCTGCGTGCCTGCACCCCGTTTGCGGACGAGCACGCCCCGCTCCACGAGGTACTGCACTGCCCGGCGGATCGTGGGCCGGGAGACCCCGAGGCGCTCGGCCAGCTCCACCTCGTTCTCCAGCCTGCCGCCGACCGGCATCTCCCCGCTCTCGATCAGTTGCTGCACCCTGCTCGCCACCTGGAAGTACAGCGGGACCGGGCTGGTCCGGTCCAAACCCATCTCCGGGACCAGGCTTACTGGCGCCGAACGTTCCACGCCTCAGCACTCCTTCAGACCTCTATGTCAGGACAAAGTGTTGACAGGTTTCGCAGGTCAGAGTACATCTGTCCGAGTGTTCCGGGTCACTCCCGGACCACAACCCGAACGGGAGGACAGCGACGATGACGCCGGGGCCGACGCGGGGCCGGGACCGCCATACGCCGGGAACGACCGCATGAGCGCCCTCGAGGTGCTCACCATGGGGCGGATCGGGGTGGACATCTACCCGCTCCAGATCGGGGTTTCACTGCGCGAGGTGCAGACGTTCGGCAAGTACCTCGGGGGAAGCGCGTCGAACGTCGCGGTCGCAGCGGCCCGCCACGGCAGACGCAGCGCGGTGATCACCCGGACCGGGGAGGACCCGTTCGGAGAGTTCCTGCACGACGCCCTACGCGGCTACGGCGTGGACGACCGGTACGTCACGGCGGTGCCCGAGCTGCCGACCCCGGTGACGTTCTGCGAGATCTTCCCGCCCGACGACTTCCCGCTCTACTTCTACCGCCTCCCCAAGGCTCCCGACCTGGAGATCCGCACCGACGAGCTCGACATGGACGCCGTGCGAGCGGCTGACATCTTCTGGGTGACCGGCACCGGTCTCTCGCAGGAGCCGAGCCGCGGCGCCACCCTCGCTGCGCTACGGGAGCGGAACCGGCGCGGGATCACCGTTCTCGACCTGGACTACCGGCCGATGTTCTGGCCCTCCCGGGAGGAGGCCCGCCGGTGGATGCAGGAGGCACTGCCGCACGTGACGGTCGCCGTCGGCAACCTCGACGAATGCGAGACCGCGGTCGGGGTCAGCGAGCCACACGCCGCCGCGGAGGCACTGCACGACGCAGGCGTCGAGCTCGCCGTCGTCAAGCAGGGCCCGGCCGGTGTGCTGGCGTCGGACGGCTCCGCCAAGGTGCAGGTGCCGCCGATGCCGGTGGAGGTGGTGAACGGCCTCGGAGCGGGCGACGCCTTCGGTGGCGCGCTGTGCCACGCCCTGCTCTCCCGGTGGGATCTCGAGCGGGCGATGCGGTTCTGCAACGCCGCCGGTGCGATCGTCGCGGGCAGGCTCGCCTGTTCCGACGCCATGCCCACTACCGATGAGGTCGAAGCCGGGCTCCGGGAGGTCATCGGTGCGTGAGGATCAGCTCCGCGACCTGATCGACAGCCGCGTGCGCAGGCCACAGGCCGTGGCCGAGGCCGCGGCCCACCGACGCAGGCCCGGCTCGCTGCTCGGCGAGCACGGCAGGCTCATGATGATCGCCGCCGACCACCCTGCTCGCGGCGCGCTGCGGGCCGGTGGCCGCGCGCTGGCCATGGCCGATCGGCGTGACCTGCTCGACCGGCTGTGCCTCGCGCTGTCCCGTCCCGGCGTGAACGGGGTGCTCGGCACTCCGGACATCCTCGAGGACCTCCTGTTGCTCCGCGCCCTCGACGACAAGGTCGTGGTCGGGTCGATGAACCGCGGCGGGCTGGCCGGCACCACGTTCGAGATCGACGACCGCTTCACCGCCTACGACGCGAAGAGCCTCACCGCGACCGGGTTCGAGGGCGGCAAGATGCTCATCCGCATCGACCCCGCGGACCCCGCGACGGCCGCCACGCTGGAGGCAGGCGCGAAGGCCATCGGCGAGCTGGCGAGGCACGGCCTGATAGCCATGGTCGAGCCCTTCATCTCCCACCGCGTGGACGGGCGCGTCCGCAACGAGCTCACGACCGAGGCCATGATCCGCGCAACGTGCGTGGCGGCGGGCCTGGGCACGACGTCCGCATACACGTGGCTGAAAGTGCCGATCGTCGAGGAGATGGAGCGGGCGATGGCCGCGACCACACTGCCCGCGCTGATCCTCGGTGGCGAGGTGGCCGAGGACCAGGACGCCGCCTTCGCGAGCTGGAGCAAGGCGCTGGCCCTCCCCACGGTGCAAGGCCTGGTGATCGGGCGTTCCCTGCTCTATCCACCCAACGACGATGTCGCCGGCGCGGTGGATGCGGCGGTGAGCCTCCTGTGAACGAGCTTGCGAGCGAACCAATGGACACAGCAGCGTCGCGAACGTGGCCGACGAGCGTCAGCGAGGAGGCGACGTGAGCGAACTTGCGAGCGAGACCCGCACCGTCGGCCCGTTGGTCCGCAGGGGCGAGACAGGCGACGACACGTTCTCCCTCGTCATCACCCCGGAGAACGCCGGTTGGGGCTACAGCAGTCTGCGCGTGCTCGAACTGCCGGCGGGCGGGAGCGCCACCTTCGCCACCGGCGAGGACGAGATGGTCGTCCTCCCGCTCTCGGGGAGCTGCACGGTCGAGTGCGACGGTGAGCGCTTCGAGGTCGCCGGGCGCGAGAGCGTGTTCTCACGAGTCACCGACTTCGCCTACGTCCCTCGCGACGCGCAGGTGACCGTTTCCTCGGCATCAGGCGGCCGTTTCGCGCTCCCCGCGGCCCGCGCGACCCGCCGGCTGACCGCCCGTTACGGCCCGGCCGACGGCGTCTCCGTCGAGCTGCGTGGGGCCGGGCAGGCCAGCCGGCAGGTGAACAACTTCTGCAACCCGGAGACCTTCGACGCCGACAAGCTGATCGCGGTGGAGGTGCTGACCCCGGCCGCGAACTGGTCGTCCTATCCCCCGCACAAGCACGACGAGGAGCGGGAGGGCGAGGCTGCGCTGGAGGAGGTCTACTACTTCGAGGTCGCGCCGGGCCCGGCCGGCGAGGGCATCGCCTACCAGCGCGTCTACACGTCCGGCCCGGGACGCGAGATCGACGTGTGCGCGGAGGTCCGCAGCGGCGACACCGTGCTCATCCCGCACGGCTGGCACGGGCCGTCGATGGCCGTGCCCGGCTACGACCTCTACTACCTCAACGTCATGGCCGGGCCGAGCCCGGAACGGGCCTGGCTGATCTGCGACGACCCCGCCCACGCCTGGATCCGCGGCACCTGGGACGAGCAGGAGATCGACCCCCGGCTCCCGCTGACGACCACCGAGGAGCGCTTCCCATGAGCGAGCTTGCGAGCGAATCATCGACACAGCGGCCCCGCGCGGTGTTGTCTCCCTATGGGCTGACCGAGCGCAGCGAGGGATTGCGATGACCGTTCGGTTGACCGTCGCCCAGGCGCTCGTCCGGTTCCTGGCCGCCCAGTACAGCGAGCGCGACGGGATCGAGCAGCGGCTGATCCCCGGCTGCTTCGGCATCTTCGGGCACGGGAACGTGGCCGGCGTCGCGCAGGCGCTGCTGGAGTCGGCCCAGGGTGACGGCACGGGCTCCGATCTCCCCTATCACCTGGCCCGCAACGAGCAGGGCATGGTGCACTCCGCCGTCGGCTACTCGCGGATGCGCAACCGGCGCCAAGCGATGGCCTGCACGGCGTCGATCGGGCCGGGGTCGACGAACATGCTCACCGGGGCGGCGCTGGCCACCACCAACCGCATCCCGGTACTCCTGCTGCCGTCCGACATCTTCGCGACGCGTGTGGCGAGCCCGGTGCTGCAGGAGCTGGAGCAGCCCTTCGGCTACGACGTGTCGGTGAACGACGCGTTCCGGCCGCTGTCGCGCTTCTTCGACCGGGTCTGGCGCCCGGAGCAGCTCCCGTCCGCGCTGCTCGGTGCGATGCGGGTGCTCACCGACCCGGCCGAGACTGGCGCGGTGACGATCGCGCTGCCGCAGGACGTGCAGGCCGAGGCCCACGACTGGCCCGAGGAGCTGTTCGCGAAGCGGGTCTGGCACATCCCGCGCCCGGTGCCGGAGCCTGCCGCGCTGGCCCGGGCAGCCGACATCATCTCCTCGGCCCGCCGTCCCCTGCTCGTCGCGGGTGGCGGGGTGCACTACAGCGAGGCCACCGAGGCGCTGCGCCGGTTCGCCGAGGCCACCGGCATCCCCGTCGCCGACACGCAGGCCGGCAAGGGCGCGCTGCTGTGGGACCACCCGCAGGCCGTCGGCGGTGTCGGGTCCACAGGTTCCCCGGTGGCCAACGCACTGGCCCGCGAGGCCGACGTCGTGATCGGCGTGGGCACCCGCTACAGCGACTTCACCACGGCGTCCCGCACGGCGTTCCAGCACCCGGACGTCCGGTTCGTCAACGTCAACGTCGCGGCGTTCGACGCGGCGAAGCACGCCGGCACGATGGTCGTGGCCGACGCGCGAGCGGCGCTGGACGCACTCGTCGACGCGGTCGAGGGGTACCGCGTGGACGAGGCGTACACCACCACCCACCGCGAGCATGCCGAGCGCTGGAACCAGGTCGTCGACGAGGCAGCGCACCTGGGCCACCAGCCGCTCCCGGCGCAGACCGAGGTGCTCGGCACGCTCAACGAGGTGATGGACGCGCGGGACGTCGTGGTGCAGGCGGCCGGCTCGATGCCCGGCGACCTGCAGATGCTCTGGCGGGCCCGCGACTCGAAGCAGTACCACGTCGAATACGCCTACTCCTGCATGGGCTACGAGATCGCCGGAGCGCTCGGGGTCAAGATGGCTGCACCGGAGCGTGAGGTGTTCGCCCTGGTCGGCGACGGTTCCTACCTGATGATGTCCCAGGAGCTGGTCACCGCGGTGTCCGAGGGAATCAAGCTCAACCTCGTCATCGTGGAGAACCACGGGTTCGCCTCGATCGGCTCGCTCTCGGAGTCGGTGGGCTCGCAGCGCTTCGGCACCGCGTACCGCTACCGCAACCCGCAGACTGGGCAGCTCGACGGCGACGTGCTCCCGGTCGACCTCGCCGCCAACGCGGCGAGCCTCGGTGCCGACGTGATCCGGGTGCGGACGATCGAGGAGTTCCGCGACGCGCTGGCGCGTTCGCGGGCGTCCGTCCGCACCACGGCGATCCACATCGAGACCGACCCGCTCGCGCCCGTCCCGTCCTCGGAGAGCTGGTGGGACGTTCCGGTGTCCGAGGTCGCCCAGCTCGACAGCACGAAGCAAGCACGTAAGACCTACGAGGCGCGCAAGGCCGAGCAGCGTCCCCTGCTGCGGCCGTCCGACGTGTCCGGCTCCCAGGAGGGATCGTCGTGAGGACCATCACCCACTGGATCGGTGGCAAGCCGGAGCCCGGCACCTCCACCCGCACCGGCCCGGTGTGGAACCCGGCGACGGGCGAGCAGCAGGGCGAGGTGGCGCTGGCGACCTCGGCCGACGTGAGCACGGCCGTCGCGGCAGCGGCCACCGCGTTCGAGACGTGGTCGCAGTCGTCGCTCTCGACCCGCACGAAGGTGCTCTTCGCGTTCCGCGAACTGGTGAACGCACGCACCCAGGATCTCGCCGAGATCATCTCCGACGAGCACGGCAAGGTCGTCTCCGACGCCCGGGGTGAGGTGCAGCGCGGGCTGGAGGTCGTCGAGTTCGCCTGCGGCATCCCCACGCTGCTCAAGGGCGAGTACTCCGACCAGGTGTCCGGCGGCGTGGACGTCTTCTCGTTCCGTCAGCCGCTCGGTGTCTGTGCCGGGATCACGCCGTTCAACTTCCCGGCGATGGTGCCGATGTGGATGCACCCGGTGGCGATCGCGTGCGGCAACACGTTCGTGCTCAAGCCCAGCGAGCGCGACCCGAGCGCGTCGATGCTGGTGGCGGAGCTGTGGGCCGAGGCAGGGCTGCCCGACGGCGTCTTCAACGTCGTCCACGGCGACAAGGAGTCCGTCGACGCCCTGCTCGACCACCCGGACGTCGCCGCCGTGTCGTTCGTCGGCTCGACGCCGATCGCGCGCTATATCCACGAGCGCGCGTCGGCGAACGGCAAGCGGGTGCAGGCACTCGGCGGGGCGAAGAACCACGCGGTGGTCCTTCCGGACGCCCCGCTGGACTTCGCGGCGGAGCACCTGGTCGCGGCGGCGTTCGGGTCGGCCGGTGAGCGCTGCATGGCCGTCTCGGCGGCCGTCGCCGTCGGTGGCGCCGCCGACGACCTCGTCGCCGCCGTGAGCGAGAAGGCCCGCGCCGTGAAGGTCGGCCCGGGACGGGCACCCGAGAGCGAGATGGGTCCCGTCGTCACAGCGGCGGCCCGCGACCGGATCGTCGGCCTGATCGGCAGCGGAGCCGACCAGGGAGCCACGCTCGCCGTCGACGGCCGCGGCCTGACCGTCCCCGGCTACGAGAACGGCTTCTTCGTGGGCCCGACGGTGATCGACAACGTCGGGCTCGACATGGACGTCTACCGGGAGGAGATCTTCGGCCCGGTGCTCTCGGTGGTGCGCACCGACTCCGTGGACGAGGCGATCGCGCTGATCAACGCCAACCCGTACGGAAACGGCACCGCCATCTTCACCTCCAGTGGAGAGGCGGCCCGGCGGTTCCAGCGCGGGGTGAACGTCGGGATGATCGGTATCAACGTCCCCATCCCCGTGCCGATGGCGTACTACTCCTTCGGCGGCTGGAAGGACTCGCTCTTCGGCGACAAGCACGTCCACGGCCCCGAGGGCGTCTCGTTCTACACGCGGGCGAAGGTGATCACGTCGCGGTGGCCTCATGTGCAGCAGGGCAGCGGCGCCTCCTACCACTTCCCGACGGCGACCTGATCATGGCTGCCCTCGACAAGCTGACTCTCGGCACCGCCCCCGACTCGTGGGGCGTGTGGTTCCCGTCCGATCCACACCAGGTGGACTGGAAGCAGTACCTCGACGAGATCGGACAGGCGGGCTACACCCACACCGAGCTCGGCCCGTCCGGGTTCATGCCGCAGGATCCCGGGCAGCTTCGCGACGAGTTGCAGGCCCGCAACCTCACGCTCTGCGGGGGCACGATCTTCGCCGGGCTGCACCGCGGTGCCGAGGCGCTGGACGAGGCGGTGGAGGCGTGCCGCAAGGAGTCGCGGCTGCTCACCGCCCTCGGCGCCCGCCACCTCGTGCTGCTGCCCGAGCAGTACACCGACATGCACACCGGCGCTGCCACCGATTCCGGCGACATCGATCCCGAGCAGTGGAAGAACCTCACCACCGGCTACGACAAGCTCGGGAGGCTCCTGCACGAGGAGTTCGGCGTCGACCTGGTGTTCCATCCGCACGCCGACACCCACGTCGACACGCAGGTGCGGGTGGAGCGGTTCCTCGCCGACACCGACCCGCAGTACGTGAACCTGTGCCTCGACACCGGGCACATCTCCTACTGCGACGGCGACAACATCGCGATCATCCGGCGGTTCCCGGAGCGCATCCTGTACGTGCACCTCAAGCAGGTCGATCCGGCTGTCCGCGACCGCGTCCGCGCCGAGAAGCTCTCGCTCGCCGAGGCCGTGCCACTCGGTGTGATGGTCGAGCCACCGCACGGGGAACCGGCGATGCCACCCCTGCTCGACGCGCTCGCGGCGCTCGACACCGATCTCTACACCGTGGTGGAGCAGGACCTCTACCCGGTGGAGCCGCACGTCCCGTTGCCCATCGCCGCCCGCACGGCCGGGTACTTCGCCGGCTGCGGTCTCGGCCCGGTCCGGCGGTGGCCCTACTGACCCATCCTCAGCCGCCGCTGGCGCCGGCTGTGACTGGAAGGAAACTCGATGAGGAGTACCCGGAAGTCCATGCGGCAACTGGCCGTGCTCGCGGCGCTGGGGGTCGCCCTGGCGGCGTGCAGCAGTCAGGGCGGGGCGAGGAACCAGGCCGAACAGGCAGGCGGCGCTTCCGGCGGCCGCACCTACACCATCGCGATGATCACGCACGAACAGGCGGGCGACACGTTCTGGGACAAGATCCGGGCGGGTGCTGAGGAGGCGGCCCGGGTGCACGGCATCGATCTCAAGTACTCGAACAACGAGCAGGGCCCCGAGCAGGCCACGCTCGTCCAGAACGCGATCGACAGCAAGGTCGACGGCATCGCCGTGACGCTGTCCAGCGCCGACGCGGTGATCCCGGTGGCGAAGAAGGCGGCCGACGCCGGCATCCCGGTCGTCGCGTTCAACCAGGGCCTGGACCAGTACAAGCAGGCCGGCGCGAAGATGTACTTCGGGTCGGACGAGGACCTGGCCGGACAGTCGGTCGGTCAGCGGATCGCCGCGGAGGGCGACGGCGGCAAGACCCTCTGCGTCATCCAGGCCCAGGGCTCGGTCGCGCTCGAGACGCGATGCGCAGGCGTGAAGAAGGCGTACCCGAACACGGAAAACCTGCAGGTCAACGGGGCCGACCTGCCGTCGGTGCAGCAGACGATCGGCGCGAAGCTCAGCCAGGACCCGTCGATCACCCACATCGTCACGCTCGGGGCCCCGATCGCGATGGCCGCGATGCAGGCCCAGACCGACTCGGGCAACACGGCGAAGCTCGTCACGTTCGACCTCAACCAGGACGCCGCCAAGGCGATCCAGGACGGGAAGATCGACTTCTCGGTCGACCAGCAGCCGTACGTGCAGGGTTATATGGCTGTCGAAGGGCTGTGGTTCGAGCTGACCAACGGCAACGACCTCGGCGGCGGCAAGCCGGTGCTCACCGGGCCGTCCTTCGTCGACAAGAGCAACATCGACCAGATCCTGCCCTACACCCAGAACAACACGCGCTGACCGCGTCCCCCGGGGAAGCCGGTCGACCGGCTCCCCTGGGCCCAGCAACTCCTGGAGCAGCCATGACGACGACCCCAGTGGCGACGAAAGAGCCGCCCAGAAGTCCCGGTACAGACGGTGCGCAGCGACCCACCCGGTCGCTCATGGCGCGCATCCTCACCCGCCCGGAGATCGGCGCGGTGGCGGCGGCGATCGCCATCTTCATCTTCTTCTTCGCGATCGCCCCGCCGTTCCGGACGTTCCCGTCCTTCGCGACCGTCCTGTACGCGAGTTCGACGATCGGCATCGTCGCGGTGGGTGTGGCGCTGCTGATGATCGGCGGCGAGTTCGACCTCTCGGCCGGTGTCTCCGTGGTGACGTGCGCACTGACGGCCGCTCTCATCACCTACCAGCTGAGCCTGAACGTCTGGGCGGGCGTACTCATCAGCCTGCTGGTCGCGCTGGTCATCGGGTTCGTCAACGGCTACCTGGTGATCAGAACGGGGATCCCGAGCTTCCTGATCACCCTGTCCACGTTCTTCATGCTCCGCGGTGTCAACCTCGGTGTGACGAAAGCCGTGACCGGCACGGTCGCCAGCGACAACGTCTCGGAGCTGGACGGTTTCGGACTGGCGCACGCGATCTTCGCGTCCGACATCAACCTCGGGTTCATGACGGTCAAGATCACCGTGCTCTGGTGGTTGCTGTTCGTCGCCATCGGGACGTGGGTGCTGCTGCGGACGCGCGTCGGAAACTGGATCTTCGCTTCCGGTGGCAACGCGGCGAGCGCTCGCGCGGTGGGCGTTCCGGTGGCCAAGGTGAAGATCGGCCTCTTCATGGCGGTCGCGGTTCTGGGGTGGTTCCTCGGAATGCACCTGTTGTTCAACTTCTCGTCGGTGCAGTCCGGCCTGGGAATCGGAAACGAGTTCATCTACATCATCGCCGCGGTCGTGGGCGGCACGCTGCTCACCGGTGGCTACGGATCCGTGATCGGCGCGGCCGTCGGCGCCTTCATCTTCGGGATGACGACCCAGGGCATCGTCTTTGCCGGGTTCGATCCCAACTGGTTCTACACATTCCTCGGCGCGATGCTCCTGCTCGCCGTGCTGGTGAACCTGTACGTCAAGAACTACGCGCTGACGAGGAAGTGAGGGCGGCCATGACCGACACGATCGCCGAGCACGCGGCAGCGAATCTGAAGGCGGGCACCCCGCTCGTCGAGATGGCAGGCGTCGGCAAGGCCTACGGCGCCATCCGGGCGCTGGAGGACATCAACCTGACGGTCAACGCCGGTGAGGTGACCTGCGTCCTCGGGGACAACGGCGCGGGGAAGTCGACGCTGATCAAGATCATCTCCGGGCTGCACCCGCACACCGAGGGCGTGGTCAAGGTCGACGGCACGGAGGTGCATTTCACCTCGCCGCGCGAGTCGCTCGACCACGGCATCGCCACCGTCTACCAGGACCTGGCCGTCGTCGGGCTGATGGAGGTGTGGCGGAACTTCTTCCTCGGTTCGGAGATCCGCAAGGGCAAATACCCGCTCGCCCCGCTGGACATCAAGGGAATGCGGGACATCGCCGACACCGAGCTCAAGAAGATGGGCATCACGGTCAAGGACATCAACCAGCCCATCGGCACGCTGTCGGGCGGCCAGCGCCAATGCGTCGCGATCGCGCGCGCCGTGTACTTCGGCGCCCGCGTGCTCATCCTCGACGAGCCGACCGCCGCACTCGGCGTCAAGCAGTCGGGAGTGGTGCTCAAGTACACGGCCGCGGCTCGCGACGCAGGCCTCGGCGTCGTGTTCATCACCCACAACCCGCACCACGCGTTCATGGTGGGCGACCACTTCTGCATCCTGAAGCTCGGTCGCTGCGTCCTGGACAAGAAACGCGCCGAGGTGACCCTCGACGAGCTCGCCGCGGAGATGGCGGGCGGGCAGGAGCTCGCCGAGCTCTCCCACGAGCTCGAGCGCTAGCCAGCGCATCCCACACACCAGGAGAGGAAGCGACGTGACTCTAGGCGTCGGCGTCATCGGCGTGGGCATGATCGGGCAGGACCACATCAGACGGCTCACCCACGTCCTGTCCGGGGCGCGGGTCGCGGCGGTCACCGACGTGGACCTCGACCGAGCACGGACGGTCGCGGACGACCTCCCGCGCGCCGCGCTGCACGCCACCGGGCAGGACCTCATCGCCGATCCGGACGTCGACGCGGTGGTCGTCACGTCCTGGGGCCCGACGCACGAGGAGTACGTCCTGGCCTGCATCGAAGCGGGCAAGCAGGTCTTCTGCGAGAAGCCCCTCGCGACCACAGAGGAGGCCTGCGCCCGGATCGTCGACGCCGAGGTCGCGGCGGGGCGGCGGATGGTCATGGTCGGCTTCATGCGGCGCTACGACGAGCAGTACCGGGCCATGAAGCAGGTGGTGACCAGCGGCGAGATCGGGCTGCCGCTGCTGATGCACGCCGCGCACCGCAACCCGTCGGTGCCGTCGCACTTCACCAGCGACATGATCATCAACGACAGCACCGTGCACGACATCGACGTCGCACGGTGGATGTTCGACGACGAGATCGCCGCCATCACCGTGTTCAAGCCGCGGGTGAGCAGCAAGGCCGCGGCCGGCTTCAACGACCCGCTGCTCGTGCTGCTGGAGATGGCGAGCGGCGTGCTCGTGGACGTCGAGGCCATGGTGAACGCGGGCTTCGGCTACGACATCCGCGGCGAGGTGGTCTGCGAGGACGGCACCGTCGAGCTGTCGGAGAGCGCGGGCGCCCTGGTCAAGAGCGCCGGACGGGTCAGCGGCCGCGTGCCGGGCCACTGGCGGGAGCGCTTCGCCCGCGCGTTCGACACCGAGTTCCAGGCCTGGATCGACGCCGTCACGGCCGGGGGAACCACCGGCCCCAGCGCGTGGGACGGCTACGCGGCCACGGTCGGGTGCGAGACGGGCCTGGCTGCGCTGCACTCCGGCGGGCGCGTGCCGGTGGTGCTGCGCCAGCGCCCGGACCTCTACAAGGAGCCCACACCGTGAAGCTCGCGGTCGACCCCTACATGTTGCGGAGGACACCGCTGCTGGAGCTGCCGGCGCTGGTGGCGGAGCTCGGCTACCAGCACATCGAGCTGTCCCCGCGAGCGGACTTCCTGCCGTTCTTCGTGCACCCGCGGGCCGACCGGGCGACGATCGCCGCATTCCGCAAGGAGCTCGCGGGCGCCGGCGTGGAGATCGCCTCGGTGCTGCCGCTCTACAAATGGTCGGGCCCCGACGAGGACGAGCGCCAGGCCGCGGTGCGCTACTGGCGCCGGGCCATCCAGATCACCGTCGACCTCGGCTGCGGCGTCATGAACTCCGAGTTCAACGGGCGCCCCGAACAGGCGGCGGCGAGCGAGGCGCAGTTCTGGCGCTCGCTGGAGGAGCTGCTCCCGATCTTCGAGCAGGAGGGCGTGCGGCTCGTGCTCGAGCCCCATCCCGACGACTTCATGGAGGACGGGCGGGGCGCGGTCGAGCTGATCCGCGGGATCGACAACGAGCTCGTCTCGTTCCTCTACTGCGCGCCGCACACGTTCCACCAGGGCGGCGACCTCGCCGACGTCATGCGGTACGCCGGGCCGCTGCTCACCCAGCTGCACATCGCCGACACGTTCGACCACACCGGCTCGTCCGGGCTGCGCTACATCGTCAACCCACCGGGGTCGACGGCACGGATCCATCAGCATCTCGACGTGGGGCAGGGCGAGGTCGACTGGGACCTGTTCTTCGCCACGCTCGCCGAGGTCGGGTTCGACGGGATCGCGACGGTGTGCGTCTTCGCCTGGGAGGAGCGGGCGCGCGAGTCGCTGCGCTTCAACCGGGAGAAGGTGCAGGAGTACCTGGGCCGCCACGCCATGGCCGGCGCATGAGCCGCCGCGTCGGCGTCGGGCTCGCCGGGCTCGGGCGGATGGGACGGATCCACGCGCGGAACCTGGCGTCGCGCTGCGCCTCGGCCCGGCTGACGTGCCTGTACGACGCGGACACCACGGTCGCCCGGCAGCTCGCCGAACAGCTCGAGGTGCCCTGGACGGCGAGCTTCGACGAGCTGCTGGCCGACGAGGGTGTCGAGGCCGTGGCGATCGCCACCTCCACCGGGTCGCACGCGGAGCTGGCGGTGGCCGCCGCCGCGGCGGGCAAGCACGTCTTCTGCGAGAAGCCGATCTCGCTGGACCGCGACACCACGCTCGCCGTGATCGACGCCGTCGCGCGGGCGGGCGTGGTGTTCCAGGTGGGGTTCCATCGCCGTTCCGACCCCGACTGGGTGGCCGCCGCGCAGCGGATCCAGGCCGGTGAGCTGGGCGCGGTCACCTTGTTCCGCACATCGTTGCGGGACATGACCTCCCCGCCGCCCGCGTACCTCACCGGCTCGGGCGGGTTCTTCGTCGACGTCACCGTGCACGACCTCGACGTCGCCCGCTGGCTGGTGGGTGAGGTCGTGGAGGTCAGTGCGCACGGGGCGGCGTCCGACCCCGCGTTCGCCGCGCTCGGCGACATCGACACCGCCGTCGTCGTGCTGCGCTTCGAGAACGGCGCCCTCGGCGTGATCGACAACAGCCGCTCGGCTCGGTACGGCTACGAATGCTCCACCGAGGTGATGGGCAGCGCCGCGACCGTCCGGATCGACGCGCCGAGACGACGCCACTACGAGTGGCGCACGCCCGGGCTCGCGTCCCACGAGATGCCGCGCGACTTCGAGGAGCGCTACCCGGAGGCCTACACCGACGAGCTCGACGCATTCGGCCGCTGCGTGCGCGACGGTGGCGCTCCCCGGGTGACCGGCCACGACGCGCTCGCCGCGTTCGACCTGGCCAGGGCGGCACGACGGTCGTGGGAGACGGGCCTGCCGGTCGGTGTGAAGCCACAGCGGACACCGCAGGGCGTGCTGTACGAACTGGAGGAACCACAGAAGTGACTGACCAGAGGATCGCCGGGGCGCCCATCTCCTGGGGGGTGTGCGAGGTGCCCGGATGGGGGTATCAGCTGCCACCCTCGCGGGTGCTCGCGGAGATGCGGGACGTGGGGATGGCCGCCACGGAGCTGGGACCCGACGGCTTCCTCCCGGCCGAGCCGGGCGCGATGGCCGAGGTTCTCTCCCGCCACCACCTGCAGGCCGTCGGTGGGTTCACACCGCTGCTGCTGCATGTGGCCGGCCACGACCCCGTGCCCGAAGTCGAGAAGCTGCTGCAGGCCTACGCGGCGACCGGGTCGGACGTGCTGGTGCTCTCGGCCGTCTCCGGTCTCGACGGGTACGACACCCGTCCCACCCTCGATGACGCCGGCTGGCTCACCCTGCTGACCAACCTGGACCGGCTCGCGGACCTCGCCGCCGAGCACGGCGTTCGCGCGGTGCTGCATCCGCACGTCGGCACGATGGTGGAGAACGGCGAGGAGGTGCAGCGGGTACTCGACGGTTCCTCGATCGCGCTGTGCCTGGACACGGGCCATCTGCTCATCGGCGGTACCGATCCGGCCGAGCTCACCCGCCAGGCGCCCCACCGGATCGCCCACGCCCATCTCAAGGACGTGGACGCCCGACTGGCCGGGCAGGTGCAGTCGGGCAGGCGCACCTACACCGAGGCCGTCGGCGAGGGCATGTACCGCCCACTCGGCCAGGGTGACGTCGACATCGAGGCGATCGTCGGACACCTGCGCGGCCACGGCTACGACGGTTGGTACGTCCTCGAGCAGGACACGATCCTCACCGAGGAACCGCGGGGCGAGGGCCCGCTGACCGACGTCCGAGCCAGCCTGGAACACCTGCGCATCCTGCTCCGGGGCTGACCACCGGTCCTCGCACCCCGCCGCAGCCTTCTCATATGGAACAAACCGGGCGAGATCTTCGTCGGGGTGCGGGACCCGCGACAACCGGTCGAACGGAGGGCGTACCTTGTTGCGGAGGCCCATTGCCAACGGCGGCACATCAGTGCCCGTCCAGGCGATGGCCGGGGGGTTACAGCGCGGGGCCTGCCGGTGCCCGTTACTACAACAGCCATCGGGAAAGCTACCGAAGTGATCAACATTTCCGTCTCGGCCCGCTCGCTGGCCGCGGCCCGAGCGATCGACCCCGACGTCTCACCCGCTGCGGTCCGCGCCGCAGTAGAGGTGGCCATCGCCGAGCACCTACGAGAGCTCAAGCGCTCGCGCGACGCCGGACGCGTCGACCCCACACGCTCCGCGGAGTAGTCGGCGACCTGGTCCCCACCCGAGCAGCGGATCAGCTGCGGCGTGGCGGCCCCGTCGTCCCGCGGACGACGAGCCGTGGCGTGAGCACGACCTCCCGTGGCCCGGCCCGGTGACCCTCCAGGCGTTCGACAGCAGCCTCCACGGCGTGCACGGCCTGCACGCCGGCCTCCTGACTCACCGTCGTGAGGTCGACGTGGGCGAGCCGCGCGAGCGCGCCGTCGTCGTAACCCACCACCGACACATCGCGCGGCACCTGCACGCCTGCCCGCACGAAGACGTCGAGGAGGCCGATCGCGCTGCGGTCGTTCGCCGCGATCACCGCGGTCGGGAGCGTGGGCTCGGCGAGGAGGAGCCGGGCGGCCGAGGCGCCCGCCGCCTCGTCGTAGCCACCGGGTAGCACCTGCGCGGCGTCGAGGCGGTGGCGGCGGGCACCGGCGAGGAATCCCGTGCGCCGGTCGACGGCCATCGATGCGTCGGCACCATCGACGTGAACGATGTGGCGGTGCCCGAGCCCGACCAGATGGTCGACGGCCTGCCCGACCCCCTCGTCGTCGGCCACACGCACCACGTCGAAGCCCGCGGCCTCGATGTGGCGGCCCACGACCACCATCGGGATCCGCCCCCCGAGTTCCGCGAGCACGCCGACGTCGAGCTCGGGCGAGAGCAGCACGAGAGCCTCGCACCGCAGGTCGAGCAGGGTTTCGGCCACGCGGGCCTCGTCGTGCACCGGCGTGACGGCACCGAGCGCAACGGAGTAGCTCCGCTCGTCGGCGGCGAGCTGCACCTCCTCGGCCAGCTCCGCGCGGAACGCGTCGCGCAGCATGACGGGCACGCCGAGCAGATGCGTGCGCCGGCGGGCCAGCAGGCTCGCGGTGCGGTCGGGCCGGTAGCCCAGGCGTGAGGCGGCCTCCAGCACGCGCTCGCGAGTTTGCGCGCTGGGGCCGGGAACTCCGCGCAGCACGAGCGATACCGATGCGGTGGACAGCCCGACGGCAGCGGCGACGTCCTCCAGCCGGGGCCTGCGACCCGAATTCGCGACGCTCAGGACGACCCCCGCTCTCTTGACAGCTCCTGGTGTCGGATCGCATAGTACTCGGGGTTAAAGCGCTTTAAGCTGCCGCCCGGAGCCGCCTCGAGGAGGACCGCGGTGACGACACTCAGCCCTCCGGTCGTCTACGACCCCTACTCCGCCGCCTTCAAGGCCGACCCGTGGCCGGTCTACCGCCTGCTACGCGACAAAGCGCCGGTCTACGTCAGCGAGAAGTGGGGCTTCCACGCCCTCTCCCGCTTCGACGACGTCCGCGCCGCGGCCCGCGACCACGAGACCTTCCTGTCGTTCGAGGGCATCGACATCGACGACACCGCGAAGGACATGAGCGCACCGGGCTTCCTGCCCGACATCGACAACCCGCGCCACGACCAGCTCCGCCGGATCGTGCAGCGGACGTTCCTGCCGCGGACGATCGCCAAGCTGGAGGACGACGTCCGCCGTGTCGTCACTGGCCTCGTCGACCGCTTCGCCGATGCCGGCGAGGCCGACATCGCGCAGGATCTCTCCTGGCCGATCCCCTACGCGGTGTTCTTCGACGTGCTCGGACTGCCCACCACCGGCTCCGACCGCGCCGACCTCGAGCGCTGGTCGCACGGACTCAAGGACCGCGAGAACGACGACCCGCGGCTCACGCCCGTCGCCTGGGACGCGCTGCACAACACGAAGGACTACCTCGCCGAGATTCTCATGGAGCGGCGCCGCAACCCGCGTGAGGACCTGCTCAGCACGCTCGTCACGGCGGCCGTCGACGACCACGGCGGAGCGCCGTTCGCCCCGCCGGTGATCGATCGCCACTCCGAGATCGTCGGGCTGGCGTTCGTGCTGTTCATGGCCGGTGTGGAGAGCACCGCGGCCCTGCTGTCGACGGCATTCCGCGAGCTCGCCCAGAACCCGGACCAACGCCGCATGCTGCTGGCCGACCCGTCGCTGATCCCCGCGGCCGTGGAGGAGGCGCTGCGCTTCGACGCGCCGCTGCAGGTGGCCGGCCGGACCACCACCCGGGACGTGCACCTGCACGACACCACGATCCGCGCCGGGGAGCGCGTGTTCCTGATCTACGGCTCCGCCAACCGCGACGATCGCCAGTACGAGGACCCGGACCGTTTCGACGTGACCCGTCCCCAGCGGCGGCACATGTCGTTCAGCGAGGGCCTGCACGGATGCCTCGGCGCCCCGCTGGCCCGGCTCGAGGCCCGCGTGGCCCTGGAGGTCGCGCTCCCACGGCTCGGCGACTACACGATCTCCGGGCCCATGCACCTGTACCGCAGCACACCGAACATGCGCGTGCTCGACCACCTGCCGATCTCGTTCACACCGACCGGGAGGACGACGTGACCACGGACGTCACCCTCGCCCCCCGCACCGAGGGCGACGCGCCCGAGTACGAGCTCGACGCGGTCGTCGCCGGCCGCCACATCGCGGCGGAGGGCGTCGTGGTCCTCACGCTGCGCGAGGCCGACGGCGCAACGCTGCCCCCGTGGGAGCCGGGCGCGCACGTCGACCTGCTGCTCCCGGGCCCCGACGCCACCCTGGTGCGCCAGTACTCGCTCTGCGGCGACCCCGCCGACCGCGACGAGTGGCAGCTCGGTGTCCTCCGCGAGCCCGCCGGGCGCGGCGGCTCGGCGCGCATCCACGACGCTCTGCACCCCGGCTCCCGCGTGCGGGTGCGAGGCCCGCGCAACAACTTCCCGCTCCTGCCCTCGCCGAAGTACCTGTTCGTCGCGGGTGGCATCGGCATCACCCCGCTCCGCACCATGGTCGCCGCGGCGCAGGCCGCGGGCGCGGAGTGGGAGCTGGTCTACGGCGGGCGGACGCGGACGTCCATGGCGTTTCTCGACGAGCTCGGCGGCGACCCGCGCGTCACGGTGCGTCCGCAGGACGAGACCGGGTTGCTCGACCTCGAGAGCCTGCTCGGTGCCCCCCGGCCCGGCACCCTCGTCTACTGCTGCGGTCCGGAGCCGCTGCTCGCCGCCGTCGAGGAGCGTTGCGCGAGCTGGCCCGAAGGGTCGTTGCGTGTGGAGCGCTTCTCACCGAAGCCGGTGGACGAGCCCGTGCTCTCCGGATCCTTCGAGGTCGAACTGGCCCGCAGCGGCCTCGCGTTGACGATTCCCCCGAACCGCTCGATCCTCGATGTCGTCGAGGAGGCCGGGGTGGGCGTGCTCTCCTCGTGCAGCGAAGGCACGTGCGGCACCTGCGAGACCGCGGTGCTGGCGGGCGAGCCGGAGCACCGTGACTCCGTGCTCACCGACGAGGAGCAGGCGGTGAACGACTGCATGATGATCTGCGTCTCCCGGTCGCGCTGCCCTCGTCTCGTGCTGGATCTCTAGAGGGGATCGCCCGATGAAGCTGGGTGCGTACACCGCCTGCCTGCACGACAGGCCGCTGACCGAGGCACTGGGGGTGCTGCGCGACCTGGAGCTGGACGGCGCTGAGATCAACTCCGGTGGCTTCCTGCCCGCGCCGCACCTCCCGATCGCCGCCGTCCGATCGAGCCACGACGCCCGCGAGGAGTACCTCGGCCAGTTCGCCGCGGCCGGGATCGAGCTGACCGTGCTCAACTGCAACGGCAACCCGCTGCATCCCGATCCCGAAGTCCGCGACAAGCACGGCCAGGACGTCCTCGACGCGATCGAGCTCGCCGCGCTCCTCGGCGTCCGCCGGGTCGTCACGATGTCGGGGCTCCCGGCGGCCGACCCGCAGGGGCAGCTGCCGTCGTGGACCGTGCTGCCGTGGGACAGCGCCTACCTCGACGCCCGCGACCACCAGTGGAACGACGTGGCCGTGCCGTACTGGCGCACGGTCCAGGCGCGCGCCGCCGACGCCGACGTCATCGTCTGCGTCGAGATGCACCCGCACAACCTGGTCTACAACCCGGCCACGATGGTGCGGCTCGCCGAGGAGATCCACGCGACGCACGTCGGCGCGGAGATGGACCCCAGCCACCTGTTCTGGCAGGGGATCGACCCGATCGCGGCGCTGGGGGCGCTCGGCGGGCTCGTCCAGAACGCCGCGGCGAAGGACACCCGCATCAACGAGCACGCGAAGATCAACGGAGTGCTCGACGACCGGTTCGGCCGTGTGCGACCCGACGAGCCGGGAGCCGTGTCGCTCGGCGGCCGCTACACGCTCAGCCGCTGGCCGACGAGCTCGTCGTGGGACTTCGTCGCCGTCGGGCGCGGCCACGACGTCGCCTTCTGGAGCGACTTCCTCGCCGCGCTGGGGAAGATCGACCCGGACATGGCCGTGAACATCGAGCACGAGGACCAGGAGCTCGACCGGCTCGATGGGCTGCGCTTCGCGGCGCGGGTCCTGCTCACCGCCTCCGATCGCGACTGACCCCGCCACCACCACCGACGCCCCCGCAAGGAGGGACGAGGATGCCCAGGACCACGCACGCGACCCGAGGCCGGCTGACCGTCGAGGACTGCCGGATCGAGGATCTCGCCGCCCTCGTCGGCGAGCCCACCGACCCCTGCCGCTACCCGCACGCCACCACCGTCGAGCAGGGTGTGGTGGTCTACGACGGAGCAGGCCTCCTCACCGCCGCCGCAACCGAGGCCGGCCGCTGGGACGTCCGCGCCGAACTGGTCGACGCCTTCACCGACGGGCCCGGGGTCGTGGTCGTCCGCGGCGCCTATCCGGACCGCGGCGTCGTCGACCGCGCCACGGCGGTGTTCGAGGAGCTGATCGCCGGGCAACGGGCGGCGGGAACGGTCGCAGGCGACCACTTCGCGCCCCCGGGCGCCAACGACCGCGTGTGGAACGCCCTGGAGAAGCTCGCGCTGCGCGCCCCCGAGGTGTTCGTCGACTACTACGCGAACGACGTGCTCGCGCTGGTCGCAGAAGCCTGGCTGGGCCCCGGCTACCAGGTGACCTCTCAGATCAATCTGGTCAACCCGGGCGGCACGGCGCAGGTGGGCCACCGCGACTACCACCTCGGCTTCCTGCCGGGCACGACGATCGAGCAGTACCCGGCGCACGTGCACCGGCTCTCCCCCGTGCTCACGCTGCAGGGCGCCGTCGCCCATTCCGACATGCCGGTGGAGAGCGGCCCCACCCTGTACCTCCCGCACTCGCAGAAGTACGAGCCGGGCTATCTCGCCACGAACCTGCCGGACTTCCGGATGTTCTTCGAGGCCCACAACGTCCAGCTCCCGCTGTCGACCGGTGACGCCGCGTTCTTCAACCCGGCGGTGATCCACGGCGCCGGACACAACCGGTCCGCCGACGTCCGGCGGATGGCCAACCTGCTGCAGATCTCGTCGGCTTTCGGGCGGGCGATGGAGAGCGTGGACCGGGAGGCGATGTGTCTCGCGCTCTACCCCACCCTGCGCATCCGCGGCGCCGACGCCACCGGCAACGCGATCGCCGCGGCGGCGGAGGGCTACGCGTTCCCGACGAACCTGGACCGCGACCCGCCCGTCGACGGCCTCGCCCCGCTCAGCCAGGCCGACCTCGTCCGGCGGGCGGTGGCGCAGCGCTGGGCCGACGACACCTTCCGGGCCGAACTGGCGGCCTGGTCCGAGCGCCGGAGGACCGCCTGATGGGCCTGCTGGACGAGCGGGTCGTGCTGGTCAGCGGCGGCACGCAGGGGGTCGGAGCCGGCGTGGCCCGGGCCGCCGTCCGAGAAGGGGCGACGGTGGCCGTGTCCGGCAGGCGCCGCGAGCCCGGTGAAAAGCTGGTGGCCGAGCTTCGGGAGGCGGGCGGCCGGGCGCTCTTCGTCCCGGCCGACGTCGCCGACGTCGAGCAGGCACAGGCTTCGGTCGCCGCGGTGATCGCCGAGTTCGGGCGGGTGGACGCGCTGGTCAACGCGGCCGGGCTGACATCGCGCGGCACCCTGGTCGACACCACCCCCGAGCTGTTCGACCAGCACGTCGCCGTCAACCTGCGCGGGCCGTTCTTCGTCATGCAGGCCGCTGTGCGCGACATGCTCGGCCGGTCGGCGCCCGGCACGATCGTCAACGTCATCTCGACGTCGGAACTCGGCGGACAGCCCTACCTCGCTCCCTACGTCGCCGCGAAGGCCGGGCTGGCGGGGCTCACTCGCAACGCCGCGCACGCCCACCGCTTCGACCGCATCCGGATCAACGGCCTCGACATCGGCTGGACCGACACCGAGGGCGAGGACGACACCCAGCGCACCTTCCACGCCGCCGGCGACGACTGGCGCGAACGCGCCGGAGAGCGGCTGCCGATGGGCCGGCTCGGACGGGTCGACGAGATCGCCGACTTCATGGTGTTCCTGCTGTCCGATCGCAGCGGCGTCGTCACCGGCTCCGTCATCGACTGGGACCAGAACGTCTTCGGAGGACTGGATTGAACGGATCGCTATCGAACGGATCACTGCGCCTCGGATTGATCGGTCTCGGCCGGATCGGCGCGTTCCACGCACAGACGCTCAGTGAGCTGCCCGGGGTCGGCTCGCTCGTCGTCACCGATGCCGTTCCCGCCGTCACGGCCGAGGTCGCCGGGCGCGTGGGCGCCGAGGCGGTCGAATCGCCCGCCAAGCTGCTCGCCGCCGGCGTCGACGGTGTGCTGATCGCGGCGGCCACCGACGCCCACCCCGAACTGCTCCTCGCCGCAGTCGACGCCGGGCTGCCGACGTTCTGCGAGAAGCCCCTAGCCCGGGCCGCCACCGATGCCCTCGCCGTGGCCGAGCGGGTGCGGGCGACCGGTGTCGCCGTGCAGGTCGGGTACCCGCGCCGGTTCGACCCCGGATTCCTGGCGGCCCGCGCCGCGGTGGTGAACGGCGAGCTCGGATGGCTGCACACCGTGCGCTCGACCACGCTCGACCCGGCGCCTCCGCCACCCGCCTACATCGCCGGTTCGGGCGGGATCTTCCGCGACTGCGCCGTGCACGACTTCGACGCCGTCCGATGGGTCACCGGCCGGGAGGTCGTCGAGGTGTACGCGACCGGCTCGAACCGCGGCGAGCAGTTCATCGCCGAAGCCGGGGACGTCGACACCGCGGCCACCGTGCTGACCCTCGACGACGCCACCCTCGCCCTGGTCTCGAACAGCCGCTACAACCCCCGTGGGTACGACGTGCGGCTGGAGTTGCACGGCTCGGCCGACAGCGTCGCCGCCGGACTGGACGACGGACTCCCGCTCCGCTCGACCGAACCCGGCGTGACGTTCCCGAGCGGCCCACCGCACGGGTTCTTCATGGATCGGCTCGCCGCTGCCTTCCGCGCCGAGCTCGCCGCATTCGCCCAGGTCGTGGCCGGCGAACGCCCCTCCCCCTGCACCGTCGACGACGCCATGGAGGTGGTCTGGATCGCCGAGGCCGCCGCCCTGTCGCTGCGCGAACACCGTCCCGTCCGGATCGACGAGGTGCGGCGCCTGCCCGGTTGACGTCGTTCGCGACCCCTTCCCCGAGTGCTTCACTTGTTATAGTTTGTCCATAACAAGTGAAGGGGTTGTTCCATGGCCACCATCCGCACTCGGCGCGCCCTGCTCGCCGGCATCCCGCCTCTGATCGCCCTCGCACCGGTCATCACACTGCTCGCCACCGCCGTCGGCGGCCTGCCCGATCCGATGGCTTCGCACTTCGGCTGGTCGGGCAGTGCGGATGGGTACGCAGGCCGGAGCGCCATCATCGTGATGGCGGCGGTCCTCGCCGTGGGGCTGGCACTGCTGTTCGGCCTCGTCGCACACCAGGGCGGAACACGGAACGTCCCCGGCTCGAGGTGGGACACCGCGCGATGGCTCGTCGGCGTGTCCTGGGCGACCGCCGGTCTCGTCGGCGTGGTCCTCTTCGGCAGCGTCGTGGCCAACCTCGGACTCACCGACCCTGCCGAGGCAGTGCTGCCCTGGTGGACGTTCCCGCTCGGACTGCTCACGGCCGTGGTCGCCGGTGCGGTCGGCGGGCTGGTGGCGCCGAGGACGCCGGGGTCTGGCGAGGAAGCCCAGGCCGTCACCCCCATGACGATCGGGCCGACCGAGCAGATCAGCTGGTCGCGCACCGTCGGATCGCCCTGGTTCCCGCTCGTCGGCGCCGCCTTGGTGGTCGCCGGCGGGGCTCTCGGGATAGCCGTCAACCCGGTTGCCGGCATCGGCGCCTTGGTCGCCGGTGTCGCCGTCACGTTGCTCGCGCGCGCCCGGGTCACCGTCGACCGGCGCGGGCTCACCGTCGCGCTCGGGCTGATCGGATGGCCACGGCTACGGGTCCCGGCCGACGACGTCGCGTCCGTCACCGTCGCCGACATCTCTCCCGCGCAGTTCGGTGGGTGGGGCTACCGGGTCGTGCCCGGCGGTCGCGGCGTGATCATCCGCTCCGGTCCGGCGTTGGTGGTCACGCGGCGTTCGGGACGCCAGGTCACCGTCACCGTGGATGACCCGGAGACCGCGGCGGGCGTCCTCGCCGGCGTCGCGAACGCTAAGGGCGGACCGTGCTGATCCGGGTGGACCCTGCCCGGAGCACGCCGCTCGCGGACCAGATCGCGGCCTGCATACGGCGCGGCATCGCGGACGGCTCCGTGCGCGGCGGCGAGCGGCTGCCCGGTGCACGCGACCTGGCCGCGTCGCTGCAGGTCAGCATCCACACCGTGCTGGCGGGGTATCAGAGCCTGCGTGACGAGGGACTGATCGAGCTCCGCCGTGGCCGTGGCGCCACCGTGCGCGACGGCGTGCTGCCCGGCCGGGCTGCCGTCGTCGAGCTCACCAAGGAGCTCGTGCTCGCGGCCCGGCGGATCGACCTGGACGACGAGGAGATCGTCGAGTTGGTCCGCGCGGCGACGACGAGCACCGGCTGAACCGGTGCGCAGCACCCGCGCCGCGTGGGCGGCGTGGACGCCCACCGGGTGCGAACTCAGTCAGGCGCGGCCTGGGAGCCTCTACTCGCGGAGCCGGTGTTCCGTTTCGTTCGCGGCCGGTCGGCCAGCTGCCGGCTCGTGTCACGCAGCCGCCCCATCGCGCGGGCCGTCCGCCTCCGGGCGGCGGCGCGGCGCCGTTCCTCCCGCAACCGCGCGTGCTCGACGACGTCGAGCTCAGCCAGCATCCGGTCGACCGCCAGCGTGAAGGCGCTGGTCAAGTCCCATATCACCCGATCCTTACCCGGATCGACCAGGAGCCGCTCGGCCGCGCGGCTGCGGCACGCGTGCAGCCGTTGCAACGCCGCGGCGAGCTCGTTCTCCTTCTGGTGCGGGCCCTGGCCCGTCGACTCGGCGCAGATCAGCCTCCCGAAGCCCCGCACGACGCCGGCCAGCCCGCGCAGCAGATCGGCGTACAGCCGGCGGGCCTCGGCATCAACACGGTCAGCGTCCACGCGATCCGGGTCCGCACGGTCCGGTTCCGACTCGACCGTGCGCGCGGTGTCGTAGGCACTGCGGAACAGGCCCCGGATCGTCACCGCACAGCGCTCGAGGACGTCCAGCCCACCCCGCAGGGCGGGGGCGCTCGGGCGGGTGTCCAGCGCCGCCCGCACGTTGAGCTGACGACTCTCCTCCACGTGCTCCAGGGCCCCGTCGACCCGCTGCACGTGACGGTTGAGCCGGCGGGCGTCCTCCAGCCAGCGACCGGCGACGTCGACGGACAGCGAGGACTCCATTTCCTCCGCCGACCTCTCGAGCACCTCGGCGATCTCCTCGGCGAGGCGCAGCACGGCCGACGCTGCCGACCGCACCTTCACGGCGGGCGGGAAGAGGATGTTCACGAGAACGCCCACGGCCGAGCCGATGAGCGTCTCCAGCGTGCGGTCGACGGCGGCGTTCTCGGCCCCGGCGGAGTAGCCCACCGCGAGCACGAGCATCGCGCTGATCGGCACCTCGATGAGCTGCGGCCCCAGCCGCAGCAGCTGCCCCACGATGATCGAGACCGAGACGATCGCGCCGAGGCTCCACCACGTCAGCCCGACCACCGAGACGAAGAGCAGCGCGAGACCCACACCGACCACGACGCTGAGCACCCGTTGCACGCTGCTGATCAGCGTGCTGGTCAAGGTCACCTGCACGACGATGAGGGCTGTGAGGGCCGCGATCAGGGGCGGCGGGTCCCGCATGCCCAGCAGCTGCGCCGCCACGAAAGCCGCCACCGCCGCGCCCGTCAGGCGCGCTGCCCGCGCCAGTGCCGAGCGACCGCTCTCCCGGACCCGGCGGACCGCCTTGTCGGCCAGACGCCGCGGAGCGCCGATCCATCGCGCACTGCGCCATGGCTCCGTCATCGGTGTCGTCCCGCTCCTGCCACGGGCAGCGTGGCCGGCGCACGGATCACACGCCGCCCGCGCACCCGTGACGATCAGCGGCCGGGGTGTCGGCCGCGCTGGTCAGGCCGTGGGAGCGGGGCCCTGCGCCGCGCGGCCACGTCGAGAGCACGGAAGTCGTCCTCGAGTTCCCGAGAGTACGACGGCGCGCCTCCTGGAACGAACCGGCGGCCGGAGACGATCGACAGAGTGGTGATGAGTACGACGATCCCCGACGCTTCGGCCGGGGACCGAACGAGATCAGCAGGGAGGCACCGGCGCCGGATGTCTGTGTCAAAGATCACTTGTCAATACATAAGCTTGTTAAGGCAAGGTCGTCCGTTCGTGCGCTCCGGGGCCACCTGTAGCGTCTGCCCGTTCGATCATCTGCCCATCTCCTCGTCAGGGTGAGATCCGATGCGTGGCAACCTTTTCGCGGTGGCGGTCGACCTGGTGGTTCTCACCGTGCGCGACGACCGGCTCTGTGTGCTGCTCGTGCAACGTCCGGCACCACCGTTCCTCGATGAACCAGCGCTGCCGGGTGGATTCGTGCGACCACACGAGGACCTCCTGGACGCCGCCACTCGCGAACTGATGGAGGAGACGGGACTGACCGTCGACCACCATCACCTCGAGCAGCTCGGCAGCTATGCCGGCCCCGACCGCGACCCGCGAGGCCGGGTGCTGACCGTCGGCCACCTCGCGCTCCTCCCCGGTCTCGCCGGGCCTGCGGACGGGTCCGGGGCGTGGCACGCCGTCCGCGACGTCGGGCCGCTGGCGTTCGACCACGCGCGGATCCTGGCCGACGGTGTCGAGCGGGCCAGGGCGAAGCTCGAATACTCGACGCTGGCCACGTCGTTCTGCCCACCGGAGTTCACGGTGTCGCAGCTGCGGCGCGTGTACGAGGCGGTGTGGGACACCACGATCGACCCGCGCAACTTCCAGCGGAAGGTCACCTCCACGCCGGGCTTCCTGCTACCCACCGGCGAGAAGGTGCGCACCGGCCGCGGCCGTCCTGGTCAGCTGTTCCGGCGCGGCGACGCCACGGCCTTGCACCCGCCGATGCTCCGCGAGCCGATCCCGGCGGCCGCTCGTGGCGTGCACGTTCCCGCCCAGGAGCGGCGGCCCGAGCCGGTCGGCGCGGGCGTCAGAAGCGGGGGTGGTCTCCCTTGAGGTGCACCGGGCCGTCGACAGGCGCCTCGGAGCCCGCACGCCGCACCTCGCCCAGCACCCACGCGGGGACGTGCCGCGCGGTGAGCACGGCCAGAGCGCGGTCGACGTCGTCGGCCGGCACCACCGCCACCATCCCGACGCCCATGTTGAACGTCTTCTCCATCTCCGCGCGGTCGACCCGGCCGCGGGAGGCGATCAGCTTGAACACCGGTGCCGGAGTCCAGGTGCCGCGCTCCACCACTGCGTCGAGCCCCGCCGGGAGCACCCGCGCGAGGTTGCGGGCCAGCCCTCCGCCGGTGATGTGGGCGAAGGTGCGCACGCCCGTCTCGGCGGCCAGCGCGAGGCAGTCGCGGGCGTAGATCCTGGTGGGGACGAGAAGCTCCTCGCCGAGGGTGTGCCCGAACTCCTCGACGTGCCCGGCCAGCGGCATCCGGGCGATCTCCAGCAGGACGTGGCGGGCCAGCGAGTAGCCGTTGGAGTGCAGGCCGGACGAGCCCATCGCGAGGAGCACGTCGCCCGGGCGCACCCGGTCTGGCCGCAGCATCGCGTCGGCCTCGACGATCCCCACGCCGGTGGCGGAGATGTCGTAGCTGCCGTCCTCCATCAGCCCGGGATGCTCGGCGGTCTCCCCACCCAGCAGCGCGCAGCCTGCCTGCTGGCACCCTTCGGCGATGCCCTTGACGATGGTGGCGACCTGGTCGGGCACGAGGCGCCCGACGGCGATGTAGTCCTGCAGGAACAGCGGTTCGGCGCCGCACACGACGAGGTCGTCGACCACCATCGCCACGAGGTCGAGCCCGATCGTGTCGTGCTTGTCGAGCGCCTGCGCAATGGCGATCTTGGTGCCGACGCCGTCGGTGGACGCCGCGAGCACCGGTTCGGTGTAGCGGCCCATCTTCAGCGCGAACAGCCCCGCGAAACCGCCGATACCGCCCATCACCTCTGGCCTGCTCGCCTTCTCGGCGAACGGGCGCAGCGCCTCGACCGCGCGCTCACCTGCGTCGATGTCGACGCCGGCTCCGGCGTAGCTGGCTCTCGGTCCGTCGGCTCCCGAGATGGTCGGCGGCATCGTCGCAACGCTCCTGGCGTGACTGGGGGCCGGCTGAAAGCGCCCCGGATAGGTCGGATGGGGTGGGTCAGGGACGGCGCAGTGCGTCGGCGGCACCGTAGCCGACCGACAGCGGGCCGGCATCGCCCGAAGCGGCGCCGGACACCTTCTCGTCGACCTCGTCGTCGAGAACCGGAGGTACCAGCTTCTCCAGCAGATGCTTGCCGAGCCGCGCCTCCTCGGGCAGCGGGATCGGGTACTCGCCGTCGAAGCAGGCCGAACAGAGCCGGGTGCGCGGCTGCTCACTGGCGGCGATGAGGCCCTCCAGCGAGACGTAGCCCAGGCTGTCGGAGCCGATCGAGCGGCGCACGCCCTCGGTGTCCAGCGCACCGGCCACCAGTTCGGCCCTGGTGGCGAAGTCGATGCCGTAGAAGCACGGCCAGCGCACCGGCGGAGAGGCGATCCGCACGTGGACCTCGAGCGCGCCCGCCTCACGCAGCATGCGCACCAGCGCGCGCTGGGTGTTGCCACGCACGATCGAGTCGTCGACGACGACGAGCCGCTTGCCCCGGATGACGTCGCGCAGCGGGTTGAGCTTGAGCCGGATGCCGAGCTGGCGGATGGTCTGGCTGGGCTGGATGAAGGTGCGCCCCACGTAGGCGTTCTTCACCAGGCCCTGCCCGTACGGGATGCCCGAGCCCTGCGCGTAGCCGATCGCGGCCGGTGTGCCCGACTCCGGCACGGGGATCACGAGGTCGGCGTCGACGGGGTGCTCGGCGGCGAGACGCCGGCCGATCTCCACCCGCGCCGCGTGCACGGAACGGCCGGAGATCGTGGTGTCGGGCCGCGCCAGGTAGACGTACTCGAACACGCAGCCCTTCGGCTCGGGGGCGGCGAACCGGGAGCTGCGCATCCCGTCGGCGTCGATGGCCAGCAACTCGCCCGGCTCGACCTCACGCACGATCGACGCACCGACGATGTCCAGTGCCGCGGTCTCGCTGGCCACCACCCAGCCGCGCTCGAGGCGGCCGAGCACCAGCGGGCGGACGCCGTGGGGGTCGCGGGCGGCGTAGAGCGTCTGCTCGTCGGCGAACACCAGGGAGAAGGCACCCCGGACCCGGGGCAGGAGCCGCATCGCAGCCTCCTCGACACCCGTGTCGGCGGCGGTGGCGGCGAGC
This sequence comes from Pseudonocardia alaniniphila, assembly GCF_022524485.1. Classification (GTDB taxonomy): domain Bacteria; phylum Actinomycetota; class Actinomycetes; order Mycobacteriales; family Pseudonocardiaceae; genus Pseudonocardia; species Pseudonocardia alaniniphila. The sequence continues at coordinate 31,236 of NZ_JAKXMK010000039.1, read as the reverse complement.
AGCTCGGTCATGATGTCCGAGTCGGTGCTCGACCGGATGCCCGAGCGGTCCGGCTTGGCGGAGTCGCGCAATGCGGCCACCTCGTCGCGTAGCTCCGCGGTGTTGACGAGGTTGCCGTTGTGCCCCAGGGCGATGCCGCTACCGGTGGCGGTGGTGCGGAAGGTGGGCTGGGCGTTCTCCCAGGTGGTGGAGCCGGTGGTGGAGTAACGGCAGTGGCCGACCGCCAGGTGCCCCTTGAGCGACGAGAGCACCTGCTCGTCGAACACCTGGCTGACGAGCCCGAGGTCCTTGAACACGACCATGCGGTGGCCGTCGGACACCGCGATGCCGGCGGCCTCCTGGCCACGGTGCTGCAGTGCGTAGAGGCCGTAGTAGGTCAGGTTGGCGACATCCTCACCGGGCGCCCACACACCGAAGACGCCGCACTCCTCGCGGGGTGGGAGGTCGAGCGCGATGACGTCGAGGGCAGCGCCGTCGGCGGGGGTGGGATGAGGATTGCGTTCGGTCGGGTGCTCGTTCCGGGGGGAACTCGGCACAACACGCTCCTTGCGCAGACGACGACTCAATGCCCGATGCTACGCCGAAGGAGCTCAGGCACCCACACTCCGGGACCGGCATCACCGAACCATCTGCCCTGCCCGATATCGCAGCCGAGCTCGGCGAGCCGTTCGGCCTGAACCGCCGTCTCGACCCACTCGGCGGTCACCTCCAGGCCGAGTGCGTGGGCCATCTCGACCAGGGCACGAACGATCGAGGAGTCGGTGGGATCGGCCGACGGGTTGCGCAGCCCATCGATGAACGAGCCGTCGATCTTGAGCGCGTGCACCGGGAGCCTGCGTAGCCAGGCGAGGCTCGAGTAGCCGGTGCCGAAGTCGTCGAGCGCCAGCCGGACGCCCGCGGCCCGCAGCGCGTTGAGCGCCTCGAGGGCGACGTCCTCGTCCCCCAGCACGGCCTGCTCGGTGATCTCCAGCTGCAGCAGCCCGGGAGGCAGGCCGCTGGAGCGGAGCGCGCTGGTGACGGCGTGGACCCACCCTGGCTCGGCCAGTTGCAACGGCGAGACGTTGACGCTCACGAACGGCGCGTCGGGGCCGAGGTCACGCCACCAGCTCGCCGCCTGACCGCACGCCTCCTCGAGCACCCACCGGCCGAGCGGGACGATGGCGCCGCTGTGCTCGGCCAGCTCGATGAACCGGTTGGGCCCGATGAGGCCCTGCTCGGGGTGCTGCCAGCGGACCAGCGCCTCCGCCCCGCGCACCCGGCCGTCGGCGAGCTGGACGAGCGGCTGGAACGCCAGCCGGAACTCCCCCCGCTCGATCGCGCCGCGGAGCCCGGACAGGAGCGCGAACCGGGCCGACTCGGTGGCGTCACGCTCCGGGTCGAACACCACCCTGCGCCCACCCCCGAGCGCCTTCGCCCACGAGCGGGCGACGTCGGCGCCGCGGAGGAGCTCTGCCGCAGACCCGCCCACGGTGGCTGACTCGGCCACGCCGATGCTGGCCGACACCACCAGGTTGTGCCCGTCGATGTTGAACGGGATCGCCAGTGCGGCCTGCAGCCGATCGGCGAGCCGTCCGACGTCGGCGCAGTTCTCCGGGCCCGCCACCAGCACCGCGAACTCGTCCGCCCCGATCCTCGTGACGAGATGGCAGTCGGCAGCCAGCTGCAACCGGCCGGCGACGGCGAGCAGGAGCCGGTCACCGGTCTGCTCGCCCAGGTCGTCGCCGACGGTGTGGAAGTCGTCGATGAGAAGGACGCAGATCCCCACCCGCTCGGGACCGTCGTCGGCGAAGGCGCGGTTCAGCCATTGCTCGGTGACGGTCCGGTTCGGCAGCCGGGTGAGCTGGTCCTGGTAGGAGACGTCCTGGAGCCAGGAGCGCAGCCGGTGCCGGTCGGAGACGTCCTCGACCACGGCCACCAGATGCGACGGGTTCCCGGCGTCGTCGACGATGGGCGAGGCGGTGACGTGGACCCAGACCACCTCGGAGTCGGGACGGACGAGCCGCATCTCCATCCGCACGGCGCCCGGGATGCCGTTGACGAGGCGCTGGAAGCGCTCGACGACGTCGAGCACGTCGTCGGGATGGACGAAGTCGGACACCGGCCGCGGCTGATCCAGCGGCCCCTCCTGCCCGTACATCCGGAACAGCGCCGCGTTCATGTCGAGGACGAGGCCGTCCAGCCCGATGATCGCCATGCCGAACGTCGACTGCTCGTACACCGCGTGGACGTGCCGGCCCGTGACGGCCGCGATCCGGGCCGACGTGGAGCCGTGCTCCGGGCCGGCCTCCTCGTCGGCGCGAGTGCCGACCGTGGCCGAACCGTTCCTGCCGTTGATCTCGCTGCCGTTGATCTCGCTGCCGTTGCGGTGGGCGCCGTTGCGGTCGGCGCCGGAGCGTTCCTGCAGGGAGCCGATGACTCCGGCGAGGAGCTCGTCGAGCACGTCGACGAGCCGCCGTTCACCCTCCGCCCCGGGCACGCCGATCGCGGCGGCCGCCTCCTCCCGCAACAGGCGCAGGCTCGGGGCCACCACGTCCTCGACGTAGACCGGACGGTCCGGCGCACCGCAGAGCCCGGTGCTGAGCAGCTCCGCCCCGATCTCCCTGGCTGCGAGCGGCCAGAACGGCTCGGCGCGCAGCGTGGCCGCCAGCCTGCGCAGCAGCGTGGCCAGACGGGCGGCGACCCCGGGGCCACCGTCCGGTCCGAGCTCGGCCCACTGGGCGGCGAGCTGGTCGATCCGGCCGCGGTCGTAGGCATCCGTTCGCGCACCCGGGCCGAACTGGGGAGCGGTTGCGTCAGGAAGGCTGCGCGGTGCCACCACGCGGCCACCTCCCGTCGCCCATTCGGTCCGCACTGGCCGTGATCGGACAATTCTCCGTATCAGGCTGTGTTTGCGCCACCACCATGTGTTGGCATTCACCCAGCGGGAGGGCGGTGTTACACCCGGTCAGGAAAGAGGGAGCAAACATGCGATCTCGCTGCTCCTGGACCCGGACGCGTGCAGCGTTCCGGATTGCAGAGCCTGCTCCCACGTCAGCCTCCCGGTCACGAGCGACAGCCAGGTGCGGGGATCGGTCTCCACCACATTGGGCGGGTTGCCGCGTCCGTGTCTAGGCCCGGCGATGCACTGCACTGCGCCGAGTGGCGGCACGCGGACTTCCACACTGCGCCCGGGCGCCGCGCCGGCGACCGCGGTGAGGCTCTCCTTCACCGCGGCACGCAGCACGGCTCGCTCCGGTGGTGCACCCCCGTCGAGCCAGTCCAGCACGGCTCGGAGGGCGCCGTCGTCGATCTCCTCCGGCATGCCGCGAACCTATCCCGCCGACTCCCCCTTGCAGCAAAGTCACTTTTACGCAATGACATCGCCGCAACGTTGGCCGTCCTGTGATGCGGGAGCTTCCCGGTCAGCCGAAAAGACCCGGCAGGGTCGCCTCCCACGCCGTGCGCAGCTCGGACAGGGCCAGGCCGGGAAGGCCGGCAACGGACAGCGCGGCACCGCCCGTGGTGCCCAGTGTGGTGACCGGCACACCGATATCGGTCGCCAGTGCCTGGATCCGGTCAATCTGCTCGGGCGCGGCCGTCACGAGCACCCGGCCGGCCGACTCCGAGAACAGCGCGACGAACGGGTCGAGGGCCGGCGGCAGCTCGACGGCGGCACCCTGGTCCCCGGCGAGGCACGCCTCCACGAGGGCCTGTGCGAGACCACCGTCGGACAGGTCGTGCGCACCGCTGAGCAACCCTTCGTCAGCGGCGCTCGCGAGCAGCCTCGCGAGGCGCTGCTCGGCCGCGAGGTCGACGGCCGGCGGACGCCCACCCAGATGACCGTGCACGACGTTGGCCCACTCGCTGCCGCCGAGCTCGTCGCGGGTGTCACCGAACAGCAGCACCGTGTCGCCCTCGCGCGTGAACCCGGACCGGACGCGGCGGGCCACGTCGTCGATCACACCGAGGACGCCGACCACCGGGGTGGGCAGGATCGCCCGCTCACCGGTCTGGTTGTAGAAGCTGACGTTGCCGCCGGTGACGGGCAGGCCCAGCGCGACGCAGCCGTCGGCGAGGCCGCGCACGGCCTGCTGGAACTGCCACATCACGTGCGGATCTTCCGGCGAGCCGAAGTTCAGGCAGTTCGTGACGGCCAGCGGCACGGCACCACTCGTCGCCACGTTGCGGTAGGCCTCGGCCAGTGCGAGCTGGGCGCCGGCGTACGGATCCAGCGCGACGAACCGCGCGTTGCAGTCGGTGGCGACGGCCACCCCACGCCCGGTCTCCTCGTCGATGCGCACCATGCCGGCGTCGGCGGGCTGGGCGGAGGCGGTGTTGCCGCGGACGTAGCGGTCGTACTGGTCGGTGACCCACCCGCGGCTGCACAGGTTGGGACTCGCGGCCATCCGGAGGATCTCCGCGCGCAGCGCGTCGGGCGAGGCCGGTCGGCTCAGCCGGTCCGGGACGTCGGCGACGAGCGTGTCCTGAACGGCCGAACGCTGCACCGGCCGCCGGTAGACCGGGCCGTCGTGGGCCACGGTGCGCGGCGGCACGTCCACCACGGTCTCGCCGTGCCAGTCGATCACGAGCCGGTCGCCGTCGGTGACCTCGCCGATGACGCTCGCGAGCACGTCCCACTTGCGGCACACCGCCATGAACGCGTCGACGTCCTCCGGCCGCACGACGGCGCACATGCGCTCCTGCGACTCGCTGGAGAGGATCTCGGCCGGCGTCATGCCGGTGGCGCGCAGCGGCACCGCGTCCAGGTCGACGTGCATCCCGCCGTCGCCCGCGCTGGCCAGCTCCGACGTGGCGCAGGAGAGGCCTGCGCCACCGAGGTCCTGGATGCCGACCACCAGGCCGGCGTGGAAGAGCTCCAGGCAGCACTCGATGAGCACCTTCTCCATGAAGGGGTCGCCCACCTGCACCGACGGGAGCTTCTTGCGTCCGGTCGCCGACTCGTCACCCGAGAAGGTCTCGCTGGCGAGCACGGAGACGCCGCCGATGCCGTCCAGCCCGGTGCGGGCGCCGAACAGGATGATCTTGTTGCCCGTGCCGGACGCGAACGCGAGGTGCAGATCCTCGGTGCGCATCGCCCCGATGCAGAGCGCGTTGACGAGCGGGTTGCCCAGGTAGCCCTCGTCGAACACGACCTCGCCGCCGATGTTCGGCAGGCCGAGCGAGTTGCCGTAGCCGCCCACGCCCGCGACCACGCCGGGCAGCACCCGGGCCGTGTCGGGTGCGTCGGCCGGGCCGAAACGCAACGGGTCGGCGACGGCGACCGGGCGCGCGCCCATCGCCATGATGTCGCGCACGATCCCGCCGACGCCCGTGGCGGCCCCCTGATACGGCTCGACGTACGACGGGTGGTTGTGCGACTCGACCTTGAAGGTGACGGCCCACCCGTCCCCGATGTCGACCACGCCGGCGTTCTCGCCGATCCCCGCGAGCATCCGCTTGCGCATCTCGTCGGTGGTGGTCTCGCCGAAGTAGGCGAGGTGCACCTTGGAGGACTTGTAGGAGCAGTGCTCGCTCCACATGACGGCGTACATCGCCAGCTCGGCATCGGTGGGCCGACGGCCCAGGATCTCCCGGATGCGCGCGTACTCGTCGTCCTTCAGCCCGAGTTCACGGTAGGGCTGCGGGTGGTCGGGGCTGTCGGCGGCGTTCTGGACGGTGTCGGTGTGCTGCGCGGTGGCGGCGGACGTCACCGTTCAAGCGTACGTAAGGGCGGCGGGGAGCCTCACCGCTCCTGGTTCGCAGGCGGCGTGCCTGCGATCCCGCGATAGATGAAGTCGGTCAGGACGTCGATCGCCTCGTCGTCGCCGACCTGCCGGCCCGTGCCGTCGCCGCCTGCCACCAGCCACGTGTAGGCGAACTGTTCGAGCAGGCTCTGGAACGCCGACACCACGAGCCGCGGATCGCCGGGCAGCGGGATGCCTGCGGCCCTCACGTGCTCGAAGTGCCCGGCCATATGGGCACCGTCGGCGGCGAGGATCTCCTGCAACCGCAGGCCGAACTCCGGGTTCGCCATCGCGGCCTGCCGCAGCGCCACCATCTCGGGGATGTGCCGCCGGTAGAACGCCCAGTACGCCGCCACATGCCAGCGCACGGCGTCCCGGTCGGTGAAGTCGGGGTTGTGCGCCGGCTGCTCCGCGGCCTCGTCGCCCTCGGCCAGCATGTCCTTCAGCAAGGCGGCGAGCAGCTCGTCCTTGCTGGTGAAGTGGTTGTAGAACGACCCGGCCGCACGTCCGGCCTCGGCCGTGATGTCGGTGATCTTCGTGTTGACGTAGCCGCGCTCGGCGAAGACGCGCTTGGCCGCTGCCTTCAGCGCTGCCTCCGTCTCGGCCGCCTTCGCCTTGCGGCCCGTGACCGTGCTCACCGGCCGGCCCATCGCCCACCTCCTTGACGCGGACGCTAGCAGCGGATCAAACTGAATCAAGATTCACTGAATTTGGATTCATCCAAGGGGGCGTTGTGGACACACAGGTCCTGATCGCCGGCGCCGGACCCACCGGGCTGACCCTCGCCATCGAGCTGGCCCGTCGCGGCGTCGGCGCCCGGATCATCGAGCGGGCCGCCACGCCCGCCGTCGGCTCGCGCGGCGACGGACTGCAGCCGCGCACCCTGGAGGTCTTCGACGATCTCGGCGTGCTCGACGCGGTGCTGGCCGCCGGCTCCCCGCAGGCGTCGATGCGGGCGTACGCGGGCGGGCGCTTCCTCGGCGAGAGGCGGATGAGCGACTGGCAGGAGCCCACACCGGACGTGCCGCACCCGAATCCGTGGATGCTCGGGCAGGACCGGACCGAGGGCATCCTGCGCGACCGGCTCGCCGGGCTGGGCGTGCGCGTCGATCTCGCCACCGAGCTCGTCACGTTCACCCAGGACGAGAACGGCGTGACCGCCACCCTCCGGCGCAACGGCGTGCAGGAGACCGTGCGGGCCAGCTACCTGGTGGGCGCCGACGGCGGAGCGAGCACCGTCCGCAGGACGCTGGGCATCCCGTTCGAGGGCAGCACCGACGAGTCGATCCGCATGCTGCTCGGTGACGTGCGGGCCGATGGTCTCGACCATGGCAGTGGCTACTGGTTCTCCGACGAGCACGACCTGCGCAGCGGCGTCGCGCTCACCCCGCTGCCCGGTGGTGATCTCTTCCAGTTCGCCTGCCCGCTCGACGCGACCGGCACCGAACCGTCACTCGCCACGCTGCAGGCCGTGCTCGACCGGTACTGCCCGGACTCGGCCCCGCGGCTGCGGGAGCTGGCCTGGACCACGGTGTGGCGGCCGAACGTGCGGCTGGCGCGCCGGTTCCGGGACGGCACGGTGTTCCTCGCGGGCGACGCTGCCCACGCCCACCCGCCCACCGGCGGGCAGGGCCTCAACACAGGCGTGCAGGACGCCTACAACCTCGGTTGGAAGCTGGCTGCTGCGCTGAGCGGCCCCGAGGCGGAGGCCGTCCCGCTGCTCGACTCCTACGAAGCCGAGCGCCTGCCCGTCGCGGCCAGAGTGCTCGGCATCAGCACCGCGTTGCTGCGCAAGCACGTCGCGGGCGACGCCGACGCGCACCGTCGCGGCGCCGAGACCCACCAGCTCGACGTCGGGTATCGGGACAGCCCGCTGGTCCGCGACACGCGTACCGAGCCCGGCAGGCTACGGGCGGGCGATCGGGCCCCCGACGCACCTGTGGTCGATGCCGACGGCCGTGCGATCCGGCTGTTCGACCTGTTCCGAGGCCCGCACGCAACGTTGCTGACCTTCGGCGCCACCGCAGCCGATACGACGGTGGCGGAGCCCGGAATGCCGGTGCACCCCGTGCTCCGCCCCGGCGAACGCGCGACCGCCTCGGCGGTGGTGGACGCCGAGGGGCACGCGTTCAGCGCGTACGACGTGGCGGACGGCACCGCGGTACTCGTCCGCCCCGACGGTTACGTCGGGTCGATCACGCGCTCGCTGGTCAGCTCCCCGTCGGGAGCTTGACCACGCTCACGAAGAAGTGGTCGATCTGTTTGATGGCCTCGATGAAGCCCTCGAAGTCGACCGGTTTGGTGACGTAGGCGTTGGCGTGGAGCTGGTAGCTGCGCAGTACGTCCTCCTCCGCCTGGGAGGTGGTGAGGACGATCACCGGGATGTGGCGCAGATCCTCGTCCGCCTTCACTTCCTGCAGCACCTCACGCCCGTCGCGGCGGGGCAGGTTCAGGTCGAGCAGGACCAGGTCCGGGCGGGGCGCGTCGGTGTAGGGCTCCTCGCGTCGCAGGTAGGCCAGCGCCGCCGCGCCGTCCGTCACCACGTCGAGCCGGTTGTGCAGGTACTCCTCGAAGGCCTCGCGGGTCATCAGCACGTCGCCGGGGTCGTCCTCGACCAGCAGAACGTTGATGATCCGGGGTTGGGGGTCGATCACTCGTGGGTCTCCTCAGGAGGCACGGGAAGGGTGAACCGGACGGCGGCGCCGGGGCCGGGGGTCTCGACGAGACCGATCCGGCCGCCGTGGAACTCGACGATCTTCTTCGCGAGCGCCAGCCCGATGCCGGTTCCTGGATAGACGTCACGGCCGTGCAGCCGCTGGAAGATCACGAACACCTTGTCGGAGTACTCCGGCTCGATGCCGATGCCGTTGTCGCTGACAGTGATCTCCCAGAAGTCGCCGTCGCGCCTGCACTCCAGGCGGACGACCGGTGGCACGTCGGTGCGGTGGAACTTCAGCCCGTTGCCCAGCAGGTTCACCAGCAGGGCCTGCAACAGGGCCCGGTCGCCGGAGACCACCGGCAGCTCGCCGATGACGATCTCGCCTGCCGCCTCCTCGCGGGTGGACTCGAGCTGGGCGGCCGCTGTGGCCGCCAGCTCCCCGAGGTCGACGGAGACGAAGTTCTCGGTCGTACGGCCCACCCGGGAGAACGCCAGCAGATCGTTGATCAGCCGCTGCATCCTGGAGGCGCCGTCGACGGCGAACTCGATGTACTGGTCGGCGCGCTCGTCGAGTTTGCCGCCGTAGCGGCGCTGCAGCAGCTGGCAGAAGCTCGAGACCTTGCGCAGCGGCTCCTGGAGGTCGTGGCTCGCGACGTAGGCGAACTGCTCGAGGTCACGGTTGGAGCGCTCCAGCTCCTGGGCCTGCTCGTCGAGGCGGCGGTTGGTCGCCTGGGCCTCGTCGAGGTCACGCAGGATGTGCTGGCGCATCGCCTCGACGTCCGCCCCGAGACCGACGATCTCGCGCGGGCCACCGGCGCGGACGGACCGGGTGGCGTCCTCGGACACGACCTCGCGAACCTGCGTCGCCAGATCCGAGATCGGCCGGATGATCCCCCGCCGCAACCCGATGGCCGCGGCGACGAGGAACGAGGCCAGCAGAGCCGCGATCGCCACCCCGACGACGAGCAGGAACGTCGAGGCGCTCTCGATGCCGTGCCTGGCCGCCTCCCGCCTCGCCTGCACGTCGGCGAGCAGCGCCTGGACCTTCGTCCTGACCTGGTCGAACAGAGCGCGTCCCAGCTCCGGGTCGGACGCACCGGGCGGACCGGTGAGAACGGCCCCGGCGTACTGGGTGCGCCAGTTCTGCGCGGCCTGCTCCACGGCGTCGATCTGGGCGTCGAGACCGGGAAGGCGGCCGCCTGCGGTGAGGCGGCGCAGCTCGGCGATCATCGCGTCCTCGCCGACGCGCCCGTCCTGGTAGGGCTGCAGGAACTCGGGGCGCCGGCCCAGGTCGTAGCCCCGCACGCCGGTCTCCTGGTTGAGCAGCGATCCCGACAGCTGCTGCGCGGCGATCAACGCGGGGCCTGCCGAGTCGAGCAGCGCGACCCGCGTCTCGGAGAGCCGCCACAGGGAGACGCCACCGAGGATCACGACGGTCACGGCGAAGAGCGCCGCCAGCGACGCACCGAGGGCGAAGATCCGCCCCAGCGGCCAGTGGCGCCCACCCTCCTCCAGCCGCTCCAGGCGCACCTCTCCACGTTGGTCCGGCGGCGTCAGGTCGAGCGCGGTCATCGCACCGCCGCACCGGACGGTGCCGCGTCGGCCTGAGGCGCGTCCTGCGGTGCGGTGTCCGACGAGAGCAGCAGGATCGCGATGTCGTCGGAGAGCGGGCCGGCGTTGAGGTCGTGCGCACGCTCCACGAGCCGGGCAGGCAGCTGTTCCAGATCGGTGTCACGCTCCTGCGCCAGCATCTCGAGCAACCCCTCCTCCCACAGCGGCTCGCCGGGGATGGGGCCCCTTCCCTCGATCAGGCCGTCGGTGTGCAGCAGCAGCGCCCATTCGGCGCCGAGCGCGACGCACCCAGGTTCCCACGTCGCATCGGCGGCCACGCCCAGAGGCAGACCGACCGGCGCGGCCGCCGACCGCGGCTGCGGGATCAGGGAGATCGGTGGTGGATGCCCTGCCAGGCGCACGAGCACCTCGGTCTGCGGCCGCCCGCCGACCGGACTCTCGTCGATGCGGAACGCCACGGTGCACACCGTGGTGAACAGCGACCGGTCGTGTCGCTCGCTGACCAGCAGCTGCTGGAGCTTCGGCAGCACCTGGGGCTCGTCCACGCCGGCCAGCACGAGTGCCCGCCACGACACCCGCAGCAACGCACCCAGCGCTGCTTCGTCCGGGCCGTGGCCGCAGACGTCGCCGACGATCGCGTGCACCGTGCCGGTGGGCCCGAGAACGGCGTCGAAGAAGTCGCCGCCGATCAACGAGCGGGTGCGGCCCGCCCGGTAGAACGACCGGGCCCGCACGGGGCTGCCTGCCAGCAGCGGTGACGGCAGCAGCCCGCGTTCGAGGCGAGCCGACTCCGCTGCCGCGAGCTGTTCCTCCCGCAGCCGCAGCAGGCTCGCCTCCGCCCGGCGCCGCTCCACGGCGTACCGGACGGCGCGGATCAGCACCTGCCCGTCGACCTTGCCCTTGACGAGGTAGTCCTGGGCACCGGCCGCGACGGCCGCGATGCCGAGGTGTTCGTCGTCGAGGCCGGTGAGGACGCAGACGGCCGGGGCGCCCTCGGTCCGCAGGATCCGGCGCAGTCCGTCGAGACCGTCGGTGCCGGGGAGGTTGAGGTCGAGCAGCACGCAGTCGCAGCGCCCGAGCAGGCCACGCTCGATCACCTCGGACACGGACTCCGCGACCGTCACCCCGAGCCCTGGATCCACTTCGTCGAGCAACTCGCGCACGAGGAACACGTCTCCGGGGTCGTCCTCCACCAGCAACACATGGCGCGGAGCGGCCGGAACGGTTCGGGTCATGCCGAGCGCTCCTCCTTGCGGGCCGCCGCAGCGTGATGCGTTGACGGGACCCGAAAGCCTAGATCGCGCCGCTCATGGTGCGTCCAACCGGGGCTGTCACGCGGCGGACGCCGCACCCTGCAGCACCGACCTGAACAGCGCCAACCCGTCCTGTGACGGACCGGTCAGCGTGTCGATCGCATGCTCGGGGTGGGGCATCAGGCCGACGACACGACCGTCGGCGGAGCTGATGCCTGCGATGGCCGACATCGCCCCGTTGGGGTTCGCACCGGCATACCGGAAGACCACCCGGCCGTCGCCCTCGAGCCGCTCCAGGGTGGCGGCGTCGGCCACGAAGCGGCCTTCGCCGGACTTGAGCGGAACGAGGATCTCCTGGCCCGCGGTGAAAGCACCCGTCCAGGCGGTGGCGGAGGACTCGACCCGCAGCCGCTGATCGCGGCAGACGAAATGCAGCCCCGAGTTCCGCGTGAGCGCTCCGGGCAGCAGCCCGGCCTCGCAGAGGATCTGGAACCCGTTGCAGATGCCGAGCACGGGAGTGCCGCGGCCGGCCGCGGCCACGACCTCGGTCATGATCGGGGCCATGCTGGCGATGGCACCGGCACGCAGGTAGTCGCCGTAGGAGAAGCCACCCGGGACGATCACCGCGTCGACACCCTGCAGGTCGCGGTCGGCGTGCCACAGCGCGACGGGCTCAGCACCCGCGTAGCGCACCGCGCGCGCCGCGTCGATGTCGTCGAGCGTGCCGGGGAAGGTGATGACCCCGATCCTCATGCCCTGGTCACCACCCAGTCCTCGATCACGGGGTTGGCCAGCAGGCTGCCCGCCACGCGGTGCAGCGTCTCGTCGTCGATGGAGTCATCCACCTCGAGCTCGAAGTGCTTGCCCTGCCGCACGTCCCCCACCCCGGCCACGCCCATCCGCGCGAGCGCACCCGCGACGGCCTGGCCCTGCGGGTCGAGGATCTCCGGCTTCGGCATCACGTCCACCACGACCTTTGCCACGTCATCAGCGTACGGCGAACACCATTGCCGCCCTGCGCCGCCGTCCGTGAGGCTCCTCGCATGGGTCGATGGCTGGTGCTGGGCGGCACGCGTTTCCTCTCCCGGGCGGTGGCGGCCACGGCCGTGGCCAGAGGCCACGAGGTGGTGTGCGCGGCGCGCGGGTCCTCCGGTGCCGTACCCCCCGGCGCGAAGCTCCTCGTGGTGGACCGCGACGCTCCCGGCGCGCTCGAGCCCGTGGCTGACGAGGCGTTCGACGCGGTCGTGGACGTCGCCAGGATGGCGCTGCCGTGGGTGCGCTCGGCGATCGACGCCGTGGGGGCGAACGCGGGGCACTGGACCTTCGTCTCCAGCATCAGCGTGTACGCCGACAGCTCCACGCCCGGCCACGGCATCGGTGACACGCTCGTCGAGCCGCGCACGGACGAGACCATCACCGACGACGAAGCCGCGTACGGCCCGGTCAAGGCGGCGTCGGAGACCGTCGTGCGGGAGCTCGCGGGCGATCGGGCGCTGATCGTGCGCGCCGGCCTCATCTGCGGCCCGGACGACCTCACCGATCGGTTCGGCTACTGGCCGAACCGGTTCGCGCGGGGCGGCCGGGCGCTCGTCCCGGGTGATCCCCGGCAGGCCGCCCAGATCGTCGACGTGCGCGACCTCGCCGACTGGATCGTGCGGTCCGGGGAGGAGCACCTCGTCGGGACCTTCGACGCGAGCGGGCCCCGCTCCACGCTGGGCGCGGTGCTCGACGAGGTCGCCGACGCCGTCGGGGCCACGGATCTGGAGCGCGTCCCCGCCGCGCCGGAAGCGCTCACAGCGGCCGGGGTACAGCCGTGGTCCGGGCCGCGGTCGCTGCCGCTGTGGCTGCCCGCGTCGCATGCCGGGATGCTGGCCCGCGACACCGCACCGGCTGCGGCGGCCGGCCTGCACTGCCGTCCGATCGCCGACACCGCCCGCGCAGCACTCGCGCACGAGCGGGCTCTCGGCCCGGACCGCCCGCGCCGCGCCGGACTCACCCCGGACGAGGAGTCGGAGGTCCTCGACAGGATCAGCTGACCCCGGGCAGGCGAACCATGCACGCCGGGCTACGGATGGGGACACTGTCGGCCGTGGAGACAACCCATTACGGCCACTCGTGCGTCCTGCTCGACACCGGCGCCGCGCGACTCCTCCTCGACCCCGGGGCGTTCTCGTCCGGATTCGAAACGGTGGGCGGACTCGACGCGGTGCTCGTCACGCACCAGCACTTCGACCATCTCGACACCGACCGGCTCGGTGCGCTGCTGTCGGCCAACCCCGATGCCCGCCTGATCGTCGACTCCGGCACGGCCGGGCAGCTCGCCGGGTTCGAGCACGAGGTGGTGGAGCCGGGGGCGTCGTTCGAGGTGGGCGGGGCCCGGGTCGAGGTGCTCGGCGGGGAGCACGCGGTGATCCACCCGGACATCCCGGTGATCCCCAACAACGCCTACCTGATCGACGGCACTCACCTGCACCCCGGCGACGCCTTCACCCCACCGCCGGCACCGATCGACGTGCTGTTCCTGCCCACCGGGGCACCCTGGCTCAAGGTGTCCGAGGCCGTGGACTACCTGCGGGCCGTGGCGCCGCGCACGGCGGTGCCGATCCACGAGGCCGTGCTCGCCCGCCCCGCGTTGCACTATGGGCTGTTCGAGCAGCTCGGCCCCGAGAAGACCACGATCACGGTCCTCGACCGGGAGACGCCGACCGCGATCTGACCGCGCTCAGGCGGCGAGTGCCCCCGCCGTCAGGCGGTAGGTGGCGGGGACGGCGCCCATCTCGAGTGCGGCGTCCACCGCCGCCAGCACCGCTGTGCGCCGCGCTTCGCGCTTGAGGTCCTTGGCACGGATGTTGATCCGCACCAGCCCGCCGCGCCGCACGGTCCGCGCGACCTCCGCGCCGAGCACCCGGCAGCGCCACGCCTCCGCGGCCTTCCGGTCGTCGGCAAGCGGGTGGCGCTCCCCCGAAGCCCGGAACCCGAGCACCTTGGCCCGCACCACGGCGCCCGCGGCACTCTGCAGGAAGCGCACGCCGTTCTCGTCGGCGAGCACTGAGAAGCCCTGCTCGTGGAGGGCCTCGACCGTGCCGGGTGAGGCCATCCAGCGCGGCGGGACGAACAGGTCGGTGCGCAGACCCAGCGCCGTGAGAGCGCGACGGGCCGCCGTCAGGCGGAGGCCGGCCTCGTGGCGGGGCAGCGCGGCGAACTCGGCGCGGCGGCGCACCCGCGGCAGGACCGAGGACTGCCACGAGCCGATCGGTTCGGCGGTGTGGTCGTAGCCGTGCAACACGATGGCGTCCCCGGCCGCGCGCCGCTCGTGCATCCAGCGCACCAGAGGCGAGTCCACCTCCGTCGTTCCGGACGCCGAGCGCGGCCGGAACAGCTGGGACAACGGCACGGCGCGCGCGTCGAGCTCCGCGGCGAACTCGATGCCACGGGTCAAGGACTCAGGAGCCTCGTGCGTCAGCCCGGACACCGAGACGACCAGGCGGGACGACACGACCGGACGAGGTGCGGTCAGCGTTGCCACGGAGCTATGAACGCACGCCGGTGTGAACAGCGGTTTGCTGTGCCGTGTGGGGTGGGTGGTGCTCCGGCGCCCATCACCAGTCGTCGCCGGTGATCCGTTCGTAGACCTCGACATATCGGGCGCGCGTGGCCGCGACGACCTCGGTGGGCACCTCGGGCCCGGGCGGGGTGCGGTCCCAGTCCAGCGACGACGACCACTCGCGCACGTACTGCTTGTCGAACGAGAACTGCGGGCGGCCCGGCTCCCACGCATCGGCCGGCCAGAACCGCGACGAATCGGGCGTGAGCACCTCGTCGGCGAGCACGATCTCCCCCGCCGCATCCAGCCCGAACTCCAGCTTCGTGTCGGCGACGAGGATCCCGTTCCGCCCGGCGATGTCGGCCCCTCGCGCGTACACCGCGAGCGTCAGGTCACGCAGGCGCGCGGCGGTGTCCGCTCCGAGAGCGGCGACGACGTCCTCGAACGTCATGAACTCGTCGTGCTCGCCGACCGGCGCCTTCGTGGTGGGCGTGAAGATCGGCTCCGGCAGCTTCGAGCCCTCGACCAGCCCGGGCGGCAGCGGCACCCCGGAGACGCTTCCGTGCTTCTGGTACTCCTGCAGGCCGAGGCCGGCGAGGTAGCCGCGCGCGATGCACTCGACGGGCAGCATCGAGAGCCTGCGGCAGCGCATGGCCCGTCCGACGAACTCCGGGGGCACGTCCGACGCCGAGATGACGTGGTTCGGCGTGATGTCGGTGAGGCGGTCGAACCACCACAGCGACAGCTGGGTGAGGAGTACGCCCTTGTCCGGGACGGGCGTCGGGAGCACGACGTCGTAGATCGAGAGGCGGTCGGACGCCACGAGGATCAGGTCGTCACCGTCGGCGTAGACGTCCCGGACCTTGCCGCTGTGCACGAGGTTCACAGGATCGCTCCAGGGACGTAGGCGGCCGCTTCGGGATGGGCGTCGGCGACCTGCGCGACGCGGTCGACCACGGCCTGCACCTGCGCGGTGGCAGCACCGGTGAACCGCAGGGGGTCGGCGAGGAGGCCGTCGAGCGCCCCGGCGGGCAGGCCGAGCCGCTCGTCGGCGGACAGCCGCGCGACGAGGTCGTTGTCGGTCTGGCCCTTCTCGCGCATCGCCAGCGCGACGCCGACGGCGTGCTCCTTGATCACCTCGTGGGCGGTCTCCCGCCCGACGCCCGCGCGGACCGCGGCCATCAGCACCGCCGTGGTCGCGAGGAAAGGCAGGTAGCGGTCCAGCTCGCGGGCGATGACAGCCGGGTAGGCACCGAACTCGTCGAGCACCGTGAGGGTGGTCTCGAACAGCCCGTCGATGGCGAAGAACGCGTCGGGCAGGGCGACGCGGCGCACGACCGAGTCGGACACGTCGCCCTCGTTCCACTGCGCCCCGGCCAGCTCGCCCGCCATCCCGGCGTAGCCGCGCAGCAGCACCATCATCCCGTTCATCCGCTCGGCGGAGCGGCTGTTCATCTTGTGCGGCATCGCCGAGGACCCCACCTGGCCCGGCTGGAAGCCCTCGGTGGCGAGCTCGGCGCCTGCCATCAGCCGGATCGTGGTGGCGAGCGACGACGGTGCGGCCGCGAGCTGGAGCAAGGCGCTCAGCACGTCGAAGTCGAGCGAGCGCGGATAGACCTGCCCCACGCTGGTGAGCACGGCGGAGAAACCGAGGTGGGTCGCCACCCGCTCCTCCAGCGATGTGAGCTTGTCCGCGTCCCCGTCCAGGAGGTCGAGCATGTCCTGGGCGGTACCCATCGGGCCCTTGATGCCACGGAGCGGGTAGCGCGCACGCAGGTCCTCGAGCCGCGCGTAGGCGACGAGGAGCTCGTCCGCCGCGGAGGCGAACCGCTTGCCGAGGGTGGTGGCCTGCGCCGCGACGTTGTGGCTGCGCCCCGCGATCACCAACTCGGCGTTCTCGGCAGCCCGGCGGGCGAGCCGCGACAGCACGGCGACCGTGCGGTCGCGGACGTGTTCGAGCGAGAGCCGGATCTGCAGCTGCTCGACGTTCTCGGTGAGATCCCGGCTGGTCAGGCCCTTGTGCACGTGCTCGTGGCCGGCGAGGGCGTCGAACTCCTCGATCCGGGCCTTCACGTCGTGGCGTGTCACGCGCTCGCGCGCGGCGATCGACTCCAGGTCCACCTGCTCGACCACGCGCTCGTAGTCGGCGAGCACTGAATCGGGGACATCGATGCCGAGGTCGCGCTGCGCGGTGAGCACGGCGAGCCAGAGCCGCCGTTCGAGCACGATCTTGTGTTCGGGCGACCACAGCCGCACGAGCTCGGGGCTCGCGTAACGAGTGGCCAGCACGTTGGGGATCACGTGCAGAAACGATAGGCGCTCCACATCAGAGCGCGCGCATCAGCACCTCGCGGGCGGCCACCCGCGGGTCGGGATCGGCCTCGATCAGAGCGCTGATCACAGCACCGTCGACGAGCGAGACGAGGTCGCGCAGCGCCACGTCGTCGAGTGGGTGACCGCACCGGAGCAGGATCTCGGCGAGCAATGCGTCCAGGTCGCCACGCAGCTCGCGCATGAGCGGCGCCAGGAACGGGCGCCTTCCCGCACCGACCAGCCGCTCGTAGCGCAGGAGCACGGCATCGAGGCCCCCGTCGCGCGACTCCGGGCCGAGCAGCTGATCGAGCACCAGCTCGACGAGCGCAGGAGTGTCGACGGGCGCTGCGGCGAGCGCGTCGAGCTGCTGCCTGCCCTCCGCGAGCTCGTCGCGGCTGGTGCGGTCGACAGCCGCGGTGACGAGGTCGTCCAGCGAGGCGAAGTAGTAGGTGGTGGACGCCAGCGGCAGCCCCGCACGCTCGGCCACCGCGCGGTGCCGCACGGCGTCGAAGCCGCCGGAGCGCAACAGCGCCGCGGCCGCGGTCACCAGCTCGTGCCGCCGCCGCTCACCCTTGGCGGTGCCCATCTCGCAAGTCTCTCGCCCCGCTCTAGAGACGCGGAGCCAGGTACTCCGCCACGGACGCGAGCCGGCCCGCGAACGGTGCAGGCGCGCCCACCTCGGACGAGCTCGAGCTCACGATCACCGTGCCGCCCGAGGCGGTGGGCTCGCTGACCGCGCCGGGAGGAAGCGCCGCCTCCACACCGGGGGGCAGGTATTGCACGCTCAGCAGCCCGGTGGCTTCACCCTCGCTCGCCTCCACGGCGACGCCACGTTCGCCACCGGGACGGCACTCCATGGTGGTGGCCGCCTCCGGAGCTCCTGCCACCTCGGGAAGCACCTGGTCGACGAGCGCCCGCACCGCGGGGTCCTGCCGGTCGGCGCACTCGGTGTTGCCCGGCCCCAGCGGCGGGCTCAGCGGGCTTACCCCTTCGGCCGCCCGCTCTGCGGCTCCGGCCGAGTCCTGTGGCGCGGCGGCCCGAGGGGCCCGGTCGCCCGCCGACATCGGCGCCGCGACCGTGGTGCCGTTGCCGGGAGAACCGGGCAGCGCCACTGCCACCCCGACGCCGGCCAGCGCGAACACGGCGATCGCGCCACCCGCCATGAGCAGGCGGCGGCGGGTGGTTGCACGCCGGGAGGCACGCAGCACCGAGTCGTGGTCGAACGCCGGCGGTGGCGCGCCGGAGTCGGAGGCCGCGGCACGGAACAGTGCACCCAGCTCCTGGTCATCGATGTCGCTCATCCCGTCACCTCTCCCCCTACCCCGTCGCCCGCAGGTCGTCGAGCGAGTCGCCGAGCACCGCACGCAGGGCCTCGAGCCCGTGGGCGGTCTGGCTCTTGACCGTGCCCTCCGTACATCCCAGCGCCGCGGCGGTGGCCGCCACGTCCAGACCGTCGAGGAACCGCAGCACGAGTACGGCGCGCTGGCGCGCCGGCACCGACCTCAAGGCGTCCACCAGAACGTGCCGGGTGGCCACCGCGTCGGAGTCGGACGGCACGCCCGTGTCGGCGGGCTCGGCGGTGGAGCGCTCCCGGCGCCACGGCCGCCGCGACTCGTCGACCACGGCACGCACGAGAGTGCGGCGCATCCACGCGTCGAGGGCGCTGCGGTCGCGGATCCGGCGCCAGTGGCGGTGGAGCGCGACGAACGCCGCCTGCGCGTGGTCGTCGGCGCGGTGCCAGTCGCCGCACAGCAGGTACGCCGTGCGCCGGACCCCGTCCCGGCGCGCGCGGAAGTACTCCTCGAACGTCACCGGCTCGGATGTCGCCGACTCGGGTGTTTCTTTGGCGAGCTCCCGCTCGCCGGCCTCTTCCACCCGGGCGTTCCCTCCTCCCGTGTCGCCGCGCGCCCCTGCGTCGCCGTCTGCGGAGAGACGTAGGGAACGGGACCAGAGGTTGCACGACCGCGTGCCGGTTCACCCGATCGGCCCTGGGTTGTGATGGATTCGTGACCCACGCGCGACCGGCCCGCCGCCTGCTGGTTGAATCGGACGCCGTGCGATCTCCATCGCGAGCCCGGCGGTCAACGGCGTCCGATCGTCCTGTCGACCTCCGCTCCGACACCGTCACCCGTCCCACGAAGCAGATGCGGGCCGCAATGGCGGACGCCGAGGTGGGTGATGACGTCCTCGACCGTGACCCCACGATGCGCGAGCTCGAGGTTCGCGTGGCGGGCTTGCTCGGTGCGGCTGACGCGCTATGGACCCCCAGCGGGTCCATGGGCAATCTCATCGCCCTGATGCACCACCTCGGCCGTGGCGACGCGTTCCTCGCCCCTGCCGGCGCGCACGTGCTCGACGCCGAACTCGGCACCGCCGCCTGGCTCGCCGGTGGCATGCCGCGCCCGCTGGAGTACGACGCCGGTCCCGGCAAGGTCTCGCCCACCGCGGTCCGTCGCGCCGCGGGTTCGATCGGCCCCTACTACACGCTCCGCACCACCCTGCTGTGCCTGGAGAACACGCACAACGCCGCCGGGGGCACGGTCACCGCACCCGAGGAGCACGCCGCGGTGGTCGCCGCGGCCCGGGGCGCGAAGCTGCGGGTCCACCTCGACGGGGCCCGGCTCTGGCACGCGGCGGTGGCCCTCGGCGTCCCCCCGGGGACGCTCACTGTCGGCGTCGACAGCGTGCAGGTCTGCCTGAGCAAGGGTCTCGGGGCGCCGGTGGGCTCGGTGGTGGCCGGGTCCGTCGAGTTCATCGCCGAGGCCAGGCGGCTGCGCAAGATGCTCGGCGGCGGCGTCCGGCAGGGCGGGGTGCTCGCCGCGGCGGGGCTGGTGGCGCTCGACCGGATCGACCGCCTCGCCGAGGACCACGAGCGCGCGAAGCGGCTGGCCGCCGGGCTGCGCGAGCGCGGGTGGCTCGTCGGCGAGCCCCAGACCAACATCGTGCTGGTGGCCGTGGCCGACCTGGACGGCACCATCCGCCGTTTCGAGGAGGCGGGCGTACGGGCGTCCACGATGTCGGGGCAGGTCCGGCTGATGACCCACGCCGACCTGACCGACGCCGACATCACGGCGGCGCTGGAGCGGATCGGGCCGGTCGAGCCCTCACGGGCAGCCGGCAGCGCGCCGGCCGTGTCGGGGCGTGGAGCGGGCGCCCGCCCCGGACGCGCGGTTCTCGGTCAAGCCGGGAACTGAGAGCCGGATCAGGCCTGGCCGAGCCACCCGGCCATTCGCCTCAGCGCTTCCGCGATGTCGTCGGTGGCTCCCGCGAACGACAGCCGGATCCACTTCCCGCCGTCGACCGGGTCGAAGTCGATACCTGGCGCGACCGCTACCCCGGTCGCGGCCAGCAGACGGTACGTCAGGTCCATGGAGTCGGCCGTCAGGTGTGAGACGTCTGCGTACACGTAGAAGGCACCGTCGGCCGGGGCGAGGCGCGTGAGCCCGAGCCGCGGCAGGCCGTCGAGCAGCAGGCCCCGGTTCACCGCGTAGCGGGCCACGTGCGAGTCGGACTCGGCGTAGCTGGTGGGGTCGAACGCACCCAGCGCAGCGCGCTGCGCGAGTGCCGGCGGGCAGACGGTGAAGTTTCCGGCCAGCCGATCGGCGGGACGCAGCAGCCGCGGGGGCACGAGCAGCCAGCCCAGCCGCCACCCCGTCATCGAGAAGTACTTCGAGAAGGAGTTGACGATGATCGCCTCGCGCGACGTGCTCCACGCGGAGGAGGTCGCCGGGGCGCCCGCGTAGGAGATGCCGTGGTAGATCTCGTCGCTGACCAGCTGGATCCCGTTGCGCTCGCAGTAGGCCGCCAGCGCAGCGAGCTCGCCAGGCTCCAGCACGGTGCCCGTGGGGTTGGCCGGGCTCGCCACCACCAGCCCCCGCACCGGGTCGTCCAGCTCCTCGAGCATGGCGACGGTCGGCTGGTAGCGGGTCTCCGGCCCGCAGGGCAACTCGACGACATCGCAACCCAGCGCCGTCAGGATGTTGCGGTAGCAGGGGTAGCCGGGCCGGGCCATGGCCACGCGGTCGCCCGCGTCGAAGGCGGAGAGGAACGCCAGCAGGAAGCCGCCCGAGGAACCGGTGGTGACCACCACCTGCTCCGGCGGGACGTCGAGGTCGTAGCGGCGGGCGTAGTGACCTGCGATCGCGGAACGCAGCTCCGGGATCCCGAGCGTGACGGTGTAGCCGAGCACATCGCCGGACAGCGCGGCCACGGCGGCTGCGCGCACGGCAGGAGGAGCAGCGGTGGAGGGCTGCCCTGCGGAGAGATCCACCACGTCACCGTGGGTGCGGCGGCGCTCGGCAGCGGCGGCGAGCACGTCCATGACGTGGAACGCCGGGATAGCGGCACGCGTCGCGATCGGAATCTCTGATGTAGCTGGGTTGGTCACTCTCCGAGCCTAAGCGGCCGACGGCCGTCCCCCCGTGGGAGGACGGCCGTCGAGCACGGCTCAGATCAGGCTGGACACCAGGTCGGCGGCCGAGAACACGTCGCTGATCGCGCTGGCGTCGGGCACGTCGGCCTCGTCCGCGTCGTCGGCGTCGTCCGCCTCGTCGGAGTCCTCGTCCGTCGCCTCGTCGTCGGAGGACGCCTCGTCGTCGGCGCTCGGCGCCCCCAGGACGGGCAGCGCCGGCAGGTCGACGTTGACCGGCAGGTCGACGGAGATCGGCAGCTCGGAGAGCTCCGGCAGATCGACCGGCAGGTCGAGCGGCAGGGAGGCGGTCACGTCGGCGGTCACGTCGTCGGCCAGACCGGTCACGTCGCCTGCCACGCCGGCCACGGTGTCGACCACGTCGTCGGTGCTCGTCGGCAGCGCGGGCAGCTCGACCGGGAGGGCCGGCAGCGCGACCGGAAGCGCAAGCGCGTCCGTGCTCGGCAGCGCGGGCAGCGCGGCGAGCAGGTCGGTGCCCGGCAGCGCGGTGAGGTCGTCCGTGCTCGGCAGCGCGGGCAGCGCCGGCAGCGCGTCGACGCTCGGCAGGGCGTACGCCGCCGGCAGGTTCAGCTGGAGGGCGCTCAGGTCCGGGGCACCCAGTGCCGGGAGGTCGGCGACGCCGGCGCCCCCGCTGGCGAGGTCGAGCAGGCCCTGGTCGATCCCCTGCAGCTCCAGGCCGTCGGTGGGCAGCCCGTCGGTGGGCAGCGCGGCGAGGTCCGGCGTGGCGATGCCGGGGAGGGCCGCGAAGCTGTCGAAGCCGGCGTCCGTGCTGTCCGCGGTGTCGTCGTCCGCGTCGGCCAGGTGGGCCTCCGCAGCACCCGCCGGCCCGGCGATCGCGAGCAGGGCCATCGGCGCGCCCAGAACACCGATCGCGGCCCGGCCGGCGATGCGCGACACGCGGCTCTGAGTGGTGTGTCGCGGACGTGCGTTCTTCGTCATTCGAGTCCTCAGTTCTCGGGGGAGCGAACGGATGACCCGGAGCAGACCCACGACCTCGGCCATCACGGGGAGCGACGACGATGTGAATCTGGCGGGCAGCGGAACCTTCTACTGCCACCCGTTCGGACGCAAGCCGCCCTTAACGGCGACCGAACGTGGTGGAAGCTCCCCGATCGGCCGCCGAGCACGCACTTTAGGTGGAACAGTGCAGTGAGGAGCGCTACCCAATATCACCCGATCGAGTGACAACCTCGGCCCGGCGCGGAACCTCGACATCGCCACGCGAGGCGCGAAGCGCGATGTCGGTGCGGTGGTGGGAGCCGGCGAGGTGCACGCCCTCGAGCCGACGGTAGGCATCCTCGCGGGCCAGCACAAGATCCGTTCCGGTACCCACGACGGACAGCACCCGCCCGCCCGACGACACCACCGCCCCGTCGTCCCGGCGGCGCGTACCGCCGTGCAGCACACCGTCGGCGTCTGCTCCTGCGACCACGTCACCGGCGCGCGGGAGGCCCGGGTAGCCCTCAGCCGCCACCACCACCGTGACCGCCGCACCGTCGGCCCATTGCAGCGGAGGCTGGGACGCCAGTGCACCAGTGGCCGTTGCGTACAGCAGCCGTGCCAGCGGGGTGCGCAGGAGCGGCAGCACGACCTGCGTCTCCGGGTCGCCGAAGCGGCAGTTGAACTCGATCACCGCCGGGCCCGAGGAGGTCAGGGCGAGCCCCGCGTAGAGCAGGCCGCTGAACGGAGTGCCCCGGCGCACCATCTCGGCCGCCACCGGCGCGACGATCGTGGAGACGAGCTCCGTGACCAGATCGGGCGACGCCCACGGCAGCGGGGCGTACGCACCCATGCCTCCGGTGTTCGGGCCGGTGTCGTCGTCGCCGACGCGCTTGAAGTCCTGCGCGGGGAGCAGCGGCACCACCGTCTCCCCGTCGACCAGGCAGAACAGGGAGACCTCGGGGCCGTCCAGGTACGACTCCAGCAGCACCGGGTGACCGTTGTCGAGCAGCGTGCTCGCGTGCGCGCGCGCCACGTCGAAGTCGGCGCTGACCACCACGCCCTTGCCGGCCGCCAGACCGTCGTCCTTCACGACGTACGGCGGAGTGAACCGGGCGAGCGCGGCGTCCAGATGCGCCGGGGTGTCCACGATCTCGGACGTGGCGGTGCGCACGCCGGCCGCCGCCATGACGTCCTTCGCGAAGCTCTTGGAGCCCTCGATGCGGGCGGCGGCCGCGGTCGGGCCGAAGCACGGGATGCCCGCGGCGCGCACGACGTCGGCGATGCCGGCGACGAGCGGCATCTCAGGCCCGATGACGACCAGATCGGCGTGCCAGTCGAGCGCCAGCGCCGCGGCCGCCGCCACATCCTGTACATCGAGCCCGCGCTGCTCGGCCACGGCAGCAGTGCCCGCGTTGCCCGGGGCACACGCGAGCGCCGTGACTTCCGGGTCCTGCGCCAGGGCGAGGACGATGGCGTGCTCACGAGCACCGGACCCCACTACCAGGACGCGCACGACTTCGAATCGTAACGCCCGCCGAGACACCCATCCCGCGGACGCCGGTCGCCCAGCGGCATTGCATGTGCCGTTCACCGACTCGACCGGCACCGGTCACCTCCCGGTGGCAGCGGCATCGTCCGAACAGTGCATCGTGGGTGCACATGTCATCGTCCGTCCGCGGCACCGCCGCGGCCGCTCCCCCCGTTGCGACCCTGACAACCGCCCCTACCGGCGTCCCGGTCACCGAGGTGGCCACCCGCAGCGCCGAGGCCACGGTGCTCGTCATCGCGCACCGCGGCGCGTCGGGTTACCGCCCTGAGCACACGCTCGCCTCGTACGAGCTCGCTGCGAGGATGGGGGCCGACTACATCGAGCCCGACCTCGTCAGCACCGCTGACGACGTGCTCGTCGCCCGTCACGAGTCGGAGATCGGCGGCACCACCGACGTCGCCGACCACCCTGAGTTCGCCGAGCGCAAGGTGACCAGGACCATCGACGGCGACACGCGAACCGGCTGGTTCACCGAGGACTTCACCCTCGCCGAGCTCAAGACGCTGCGCGCGAAGGAACGTCTCCCCGCCGTCCGCCAGGAGAACACGATCTACGACGGCCGGTTCGAGATCCCGACGTTCGACGAGGTGCTCCAGCTCCGCGAGCGCCTGTCCGCCCAGCTCGGCCGGGAGATCGGGGTCTACCCCGAGACCAAGCACCCGACCTATTTCTCCTCCATCGGCCACGCCCTCGAGCCCCTGCTCGTCGCCGCGCTGGAGAACGCCGGACTCAACAGGAAGGACGCGCCGGTGTTCGTGCAGTCCTTCGAGACCACCAACCTGCGGCAGTTGAGCGCCGAGCTGCACGTGCCGCTGGTTCAGCTGCTGGGGGCCGCCGGCGCGCCGGTCGACCTCGCGGCCGCGGGCGACCCTCGTACCTTCCCGGACCTCGTGACCCCGGCAGAGCTCGCCGAGATCGCGTCCTACGCGGATGCCATCGGACCGGCCAAGGACATGGTCGTGGCCCGCCACGCGGACGGCACGCTCGGCGCTCCCACGTCACTCGTCGCGGACGCGCACTCGGCGGGCCTGCTGGTGCACGTCTACACCTTCCGCAACGAGAACGAGTTCCTCCCGGCCAACCTGCGCAGCGCCGGGTCGGCCGCCGACTACGGCAACGCGTTCGCCGAGTACGAGGCGTTCTTCGCCGCAGGCGTCGACGGGGTCTTCGCCGACAACCCCGACACGGCGCTGGTGGCCCGCGCCGCCCTGTAAGGGCCCACCTGCGGGTCGCCCGTTGCTCGGTCCGGGCGGGTGGTCTCAGGACGCCAGGAAACGGGTGAGCAGGGCCGTCGTCTCCGACGGCCGTTCCTGATGGGGGAAGTGGCCGGTGGCCGGCTGGACGCGCATCTCGTACCCGCTGCCGGTCCACCGACGCGACGCCGCTGCGGTGCGGACGAGCAGGCACGGGTCCAGCGCGCCGTGCACCTGCAGCACCGGCACCGCGGTCGGCCGGGCCACAGCCGCGGCGAACCGCGGTCCCTCGGCCCGCAGCTGCGAGCGCGCGGCCCAGCGGTAGTACTCCATCGCGCAGTGCACGACCCCGGGCACCTGGATCGCGCGCCGGTAGCACGCGGTGGCCGCCGCGAAGTCGTCCGAGGCCGCCCACTCCGGGCCCGCCCAGGCGCGCATGATCCGGACCACCCGAGCGCCGTCGTCCGCTCGCAGGGAGCGCTCGGGCCAGCGGGGCAGCTGGAAACCCAGCGCGTAGCTCGCGCTCGCGCGGCCCTGGCCGTGGAGGTCACGCAGCACCGAAGCACGCACCGCCAGCGGGTGCGGAGCCCCGAGCACGGCCAGGGATCGCACGAGCCGCGGGTGCAGCGCCGTGACCGTCCAGGCGATGAGCCCACCCCAGTCGTGCCCCACGAGATGGGCCCGCGACTCCCCCAGCGCACGGATCAGGCCGGCGACATCGCCTGCGAGGGTCCAGAGGTCGTAGCCGCGGGGCGGCTTGTCGGAGTCGCCGTAGCCACGCAGATCGATCGCGACGGCCCGGAAGCCGCGCTCAGCCAGATCGACGAGTTGGTGGCGCCAGGACCACCAGAACTCGGGGAACCCGTGCAGCAGCACCACCAGCGGGCCGCCCCCGTCGCATTCGGCGACGTGAAGCCGGATGCCGTTGGCCGAGACCGCGCGGTGGGTCCACGGGCCAGGCAGCCGGACCGACGACGGGTCCGGGCCGGCCCTGCGCACTCCGATCAGTGTGCTCGGGAGGCCGGTCGGCCGTTCAGCTCGTGCGCCGCGGCTCCGTCCGGCTCGCCCCGGCCGCGCTGGGACAGCACCTGAGCCGACTCCTTCAGGCTGGAGAGCGTGCGTTCCGGCTTGCGGATCCGCCGCACCCGCAGGTAGCCGAAGAGACCGAAGAGTCCGGCGACGAGGAGCATGATCCCGAAGACGATCGCGAACGAGACGGCGCGGTTGAGCCACAGGGCAAGCAGCTCAGCGAGGGCGAAGAACGCGAAGAAGAGGCTGAACAGCAGGATCGTCAGCGCGACGATGAAGAAGACGCTGCCCTGCACACCCTTCTTCACCTCGGCCGTCACCTCGGCGCGGGCGAGCTCCACTTCGGCCCGCACCAGCGTGGAGACCTGGGCGGTGGCGTCACGGACGAGTTCGCCGATCGACTGCTCCGACGCCGGCTTGACCGGCTCGCGCGATAGCGGGATCGAAGGCAGCACGGGCGGAACCTCCGCGCCGCTGGAGCTGGTCGGGCTGGCCACCGGTCCTCCTGCACGTGCTGCTCGGCATGTCCGTGATCGGTCCGCCATCCTTCCACGGTCACGGGGTCAACGCCCGACCAGGAGCACGGGCGCGCCGCGCCCTCCACCGGTCGGGTCTGATCTGTCACCGGCACCGGTGCGAGGTGCGCGGGAGCGGTGCCGCGAACGTCACTCCTCGGGTCGGCCGCGCAGCCGCTTGACGGCGCCCCGCCGGGTCTTCGCGTCGAGCCGCCGGCGCTTCGCCCCAGCCGTGGGCCGGGTCGGCCTGCGCTGCGGCGGATCCGCTGCCACTGCTTTCCTCAGGATCTCTGCCAGCCGCTCACGTGCGGACTCACGGTTGCGAAGCTGGCTGCGCTGCTCGGACGCGACCACCGTGATCACCCCGTCGACGAGCCGCGCGGCGAGCCTGCCCAGCGCCCGCTCACGGAGCGGCTCGGGCACCGAGGGGGACCGGGCCAGATCGAAGGACAGCTCCACCCGCGAGTCTGTGGTGTTCACACCCTGGCCACCCGGCCCGGACGCACGGGAGAACCGCCAGTGCAGCTCACGCTCGGGGAGCACCAGTGATCCACGTACCGGCAGGTCGCCGTCAGCCACACCGTTAGCATGCCTGAGTGCTCACGACCGGACAGGCACCACCTGTTCACCAAACGGACACATCGGGCGGATGTCGTGAGGAGCTTCACCGCCGGTAGTGCGACAAAGTACCGCGGCACTTTGTATGCTGTAAGCAGTCGACCGGACAGGAGTGCCCCCGCAAGGGACCGGATCGACTCACCGTCCCACCTGGAGTCCACGATGTCACTGTCCGAGACGCAGCCCGACGCCGCCGGTGCACGACGTATCGCCCGGCCTGTCCCGCTCCGCGAGAGCGTGTACAGCGCGATTCTGGACATGATCGTCAGCCGGAATCTCCAGCCAGGCCAGCACCTGGTCGAGAGTGAGCTCGCGCTGATGCTGGGAGTCTCCCGGCAGCCGGTGCGTGAGGCACTTCAGTGGCTCAAGAACGACGGTTGGGTCGACCTTCGGCCCGGCCTGGGCGCGTACGTCCACACGCCGACCGTCGAGGAGGCGGATCAGCTCCTGGCCGTACGCAGGCTGCTGGAGACCGAGTCCGCTCGGCTGGCCGCGCAACACGCCACGGAGGAAGGCGTCGAGCACCTGCGGGAGCTGTGCCGCCAGGGATTCGCGGCGCTCGAGGCCGAGGATGTCGCCACCATGGTGGCCCTCAACGCCGAGCTGCACGCCACGGTCATGCGGCTCTCGCGCAACGACGTGCTGGTCGAGCTCGCGAGCCAGGTCGACCGCAGGGTGCGCTGGTACTACACGCCCGTGGCCCGCCACCGTGGCGCACAGAGCTGGACCGAGCACTCGGCGCTGATCGACGCGATCGCCGCAGGCGACGGGGATCGCGCAGGCGAGGTCATGCACGCGCACACCGAGCACACGCGCCTGTCCTACCTCGAGCAGCAGAACCTCGAGAAGTCCGGCGCTGACGCCGGATCGCCCGCACGCCCGATCACGGGTCGCCGGCCCTAGGCCGCAGCACCACACCTTCTCCCGTCGACGCCGACGGGCTCACGTCGACGACCAGCAGCAGTTCGTCGACGTCCGGATCCACTCCGCCCCGCGCTCCAGCACCGGGTTCGTGGATCGCCCCTTCACGCGCAGAGCCGCGCCCTACCTGCTCGCCGTACCGACGGCGCAGCCGTGGCCAGGCCGCATAGCTCGGCCGCGGAATGGGAACACTGAGTAACAGAGGTGATACGAATGAGCACGTTCCGTAAGATCATCGACGAGCTATCCACGATGCCGCGCGGCTTCAACGCCGATGGCCGGGCGCTCGGCCTCGGGCTGGACGCCGCACTGAAGGCCCATCGGGCGGCCGGTGCAGACGGACAGCCGCTCCGCAGCGCGGAGCGGCCCGTGCACGCCGACACCCCGTTCTCCCGCGCCTCCTGATCGTGGCGCAGCGGCCATCCCTGGGCGGCTCCCCGCACGGAGCCGGCCCAGGGATGGGTGGTAGCCGTAGCCTCAGGTGGCATAGCGCGAGGGGACCGCGCTCTGCTTCGACACCCGTGCTGACGGCAAAGTGCTGGGCAGCCCCGGCCGCTGCAGAGCGCCGGTGGCCCAGGCTGCTCCGAGCGACACGAACGCTGCCACGAGGAACGTGACGGCGAAGCCCCACGAGCTGACCGCGATCGCGGCCAGACCCACTCCCAGCAGCCCGCCGAGAGCCTTGGCGCTGTAGACGAGGCCGTGCACTTCGAAGGCGCTCTGCTCCCCGAAGTACTCCCTCGCGATGCTGGCGAACAGCGGGTAGAAACCGCCCCCACCGATGCCGGCGAGCACAGCGGCCAGCACCATCGCGACGCTGGACTGCGTGCTCGCGGCCAGCGCGAACAGAGTCTGGGCCACTGCCTGCACGAGCAGCACGACGTTGAGCGTCCGGCAGCGCCCGACCTTGTCGGAGATCCCCACCGATACGGCCCGCCCGGCGCCGTTCACCCCGGCCAGCACACCTGCGGCGAGGGCGATCACACCGATGCCCGCAGGGAAGCCCGAGGCGAAGACGACGACGAACGCCGCGTTGAACAACGAGACCGCTCCGGCGGCGAGCAGGATCACGTACAGAACCGGCATGACGCGCGTGCGCATCGCCTGCATCGCCGAGTACTCGCGCACCGCAGGCGGGTTCTTCCGCCGTCCCGGGTTGACGGTGGCGCCGAGCCCCCACGCACGTGGGTCGACCTCCGCGGGCCACCAGCGGGCCGGTGGGTCGCGGAAGAAGATGCCGGCGCCCGCCACCACCACGAACAGCAGGACCGCCGCCACGTCGAAGACCGGCGTGATGTTGCCGGCGTGGAGCCCGACCACTGCGGCGATGATGAAGGGCACGGAGCCGTACGCGAAGACCCCGGTCACCCGGCTGACCCGCAGGGCCATGCGCTCCGGGTACCACTTGGCCACTGCGGACGTGCACGCCGCGTAGACGAGGCCCGCACCCGTTCCCCCGAGCACCGAGTAGCCGAGCAACGCGGCGGCCAGGCTGGTGGTGTGGGCCAGGGCCACGAGGCCCAGTGCGCTCAGCGCGGCGCCGGCGATCATCACCGCGCGCGGGTCGAGGCGCCTGCGCTCCCGCAGATAAGCGGTGGGGAAGCCGACGCCCGCCTGGAACACGATCCACACGGCGAGCACCCAGAACGCGCCGACGAGCCCCCAGCCGTTGCGCGCCATCAGGGCCGGGACCGCCGCACCGTAGCCGTACTGCAGCACGCCCACAGCGGCCATCGGGACCCAGGCCATGCGTAGCACCGATGATCGAGGCCGGCCGATGAGGTCCACCGGGTCCTCCCCGACCCGGTACCGACGGCCGTACCAGTCGCGCACCTCCTGGAAGGCGGCAGTGCGTTCTGGTGCTCCCATGACGACTCCCCTCCATACTGTATGCCAAATAATGACCACGACGTGAGCTGGAACACAAGAGCCCTGGACAAAGTTGTTCCATACTGCATACAGTCGACCACTCCGTGACGAGGCCGTCAGACAGGAGATGCCGCAGCGTGGACCTCTACGAGCACCAGGCAAAGGACTTGTTCGAAGGGCATGGCGTCCCGGTGTCCCGCGGCTCTGTCGCGATCACGGCCCATGAGGCCGAAGTCGTGGCCCGCGGCATCGGGGGCGCCGTTGTCATCAAGGCCCAGGTGAAGACCGGTGGCCGGGGCAAAGCGGGCGGTGTCAAGCTCGCGAAGACGCCGGAAGAGGCCAATGAGAAGGCCGCGGCGATCCTGGGCATGGACATCAAGGGCCACACCGTGCACCGCGTGCTGGTGGCCGAGGCGTCCCAGATCGCGCAGGAGTACTACGTCTCGTTCCTGCTCGACCGTGCCAACCGCACCTTCCTCGCCATGGCGAGCGCCGAGGGCGGCATGGAGATCGAGCAGCTTGCCGTGGAGCGCCCCGACGCGCTCGTGAAGGTGGCCATCGACCCGCTCACCGGCTGCGACGTGGAGAAGGCCCGGGCGATCGTCGACGCGGCCGGGTTCCCCCAGGAGGTGGCGGGCGCCGCCGCCGAGGTCATCGCGAAGCTGTGGGAGACCTTCGTGGCGGAGGACGCCACTCTCGTCGAGGTCAACCCGCTGATCTCCGACGCCTCCGGCGCGGTCATCGCGCTGGACGGGAAGGTCACGCTCGACGAGAACGCCGACTTCCGCCACCCCGACCACGCGGCGCTCGTCGACCAGACCACGGAGAACCCGCTGGAGGCCAAGGCCAAGGCCAAGGGCCTCAACTACGTCAAGCTCGACAAGGGCCAGGTCGGGATCATCGGTAACGGTGCCGGTCTCGTGATGTCCACGTTGGACGTCGTGGCGTACGCCGGTGAGAAGCACGGCGGTGTGAAGCCGGCCAACTTCCTCGACATCGGCGGCGGCGCGTCCGCGCAGGTGATGGCCGACGGGCTGGACGTCATCCTGGGCGACCCGGACGTCAAGAGCGTGTTCGTGAACGTCTTCGGTGGCATCACCGCCTGCG
>NZ_JAKXMK010000038.1 GCF_022524485.1 Pseudonocardia alaniniphila | reverse complement strand
ACTCCGGCTCCATCAGACCAGCAACGAGCTCATGACAGGCCGAGGTGAAGACATGGGCGTGAATGTCCACGGTGCGGGCCGCGGGAGCGGGTCATACGTATGTCCTCTCTACGAACAGATCCCCGTGGGGACGGCTTTCAGTCGTGTTCCCCGTCGCCGACCAGTGCCCGACGTGCGACCGCCGTCGCCGGGATTCGGAGCCGGCCCAGGAATGTGCCGAAGTGGAATGGGGTCACATGAGCTTTCCATTCGTCGCCCGACGGTCATGCCGACCGTAAGGACTGCACACGTGCCCGCGACATACCTCTTGCGGGTCATATCCGCGGGGCCGGTGTGCGACGAGGAATGTTTCTGCGTATCCCGTCGAATGGTCGAGAGCGCCGGTTACGAACGGTGCGCATGAGATTGGGCCGGTGCGAGGAAGATGCCGACCGCCACCGAGAATCCCGCTTTGCCATGGCGTGCGATCGTCCGGTGATGATTATTACCACGGTCGGAAGGCCGCGGTCGACCTCGTCGACGAGCGCTGCGGCCGCCACCGCGTCCGCAATGTCAGCAACGTCGGGCCGTCCCCGACCCCGACCCCGAACCGCCGGAGGCGTCGTGCACCCTCGCTTCGAGATCAGGCGAGACGGGATTTCTCCACATGGGATACAGGCTGGGACCACCGGGAACGTCGATGGTGACGGCAAGGCGACGGTAGCCGAAGCGCTCGTAGAACTTCGCGCTCCGCTGGTTGCTGGCGGTCAGGTAGGCGGCCCTGCCGCGCTGGTCCAGCGCGGCGTGCCGATGATCGAGTAATGCCGCCCCGTGCCCGGTACCCTGCCATTCAGGGCGAACCGCGATCAATGGCAGATAGTCGTGGTTGATCGACATGGGATGAATTTCCGCGGATCGTGCTCCGAGAGCCCCGATTCGAGCAGCACTGCTCCGCCCCACGGAACCCTCGAACATCCTGGCGATGTCCGGGGTCCGGGTGCGGCAGGCCGATACGTCGACAGGGAGCCACAGTGCCGCCCCCGTTCGATCGTCGGTCAGGTAGACCTCTCCATGGGCGTAGGCCACCTCGACAAGTGGCCAGAAGAAAGGAGGATGCTGCGTCTCCCGCTGTGCTTCGTCGGGGAAGAACCAGCGGCATACCGGATCATCGAAGAAGGCGGTCGACATGATGTCGACGACCTCACCGACGTCCGACCTGTCCGATGGCACGACGCGGACCCTCGACAACGTGTCCGGTCTCCTGGCCGGGGTGGCCGGGCTGGTCACCGCTGGAGGAGCCCGGCGTCCACCGGCAGCGACACGCCCGTGACGTAGCGAGCTTCCTCGGAGGCGAGCCACACGATGGCATTCGAGACGTCCAGCGGCTCGATCATCTCCACCGGCAGCGCGTTCTGCAGGTTGACCGAGCCGTCCGCGCGGGACAGCACCTGCGCCATGAAGTCGTTGACGATCATCGGCGTGTTGACGCCCGTGGGGTGCACGGTGTTGACCCGGATGAAATGCGGGGCCAACTCGTTGGCCAGAGTGCGCATCAGACCGACCAGACCGTGCTTGGCGGCGACGTAGTGCGCCGCACCCGTCATCCCCTTGAGGCCCGCGGCCGAACTGGTGATCACGATCGAGCCGCCGTTGCCGGCCTGGATCATCGCCGGCACCGCCGCCTTCACGGTCTTCCACGCCCCCGTGAGGTCGACCGCGATCATCTCCTCCCACTCCTGATCGCTTATCGACCAGGTGTTCTCCGCAACACCGCCGATTCCCGCGTTCGCACACACCACGTCCAGGCGGCCGAACTCGGCCACGCCCTCATCGACCAGAGCCCGCACAGCCGCCGAGTCACGCACGTCCGCCTCACGCGCCATGATCCGGCAGTCGAGGTCTTCCACGAGCTTGACCGTCTGCTCGAGATCCTCCGGTGTCGCCATCGGGTAGGGCACCGTGTCGAGCCGGCGGCAGATGTCGAACGCGATGATGTCCGCACCCTCCTGCGCCAGCGACACCGCGTGCGACCGTCCCTGCCCTCGTGCCGCGCCGGAGATGAGAGCGACTTTGCCTTCGAGACGGCCTGCCATGCTGATCTCCTCCTCGTCCGTTGCCAGGGCGCCGAACAATCGCGGCCCCTGTCCTTTGCGGGTGCTCGCTCCGGAATCGGACGTGTCCGGAGGAGCACGTCCGATCTCACGATCGCTGGTCATGAACCGGCGACGGCTTGCAGGCGGTCGGCATGAACGTCTTTGGAGCCCACCAGGGTGACCCCAGTTGACCGCACCGGGCCATCTCGGGGGCGGGCGTTTTCTCGTCAGCGGGGAGGCATTTCCTCGTTGGGGATTGCGGGAACCGGCCCGGAGTGGCAATGCTCACTGCGCCAGTTGCCGGGCGTCATCCCGTACTGCCGCCGGAACGCCCGTTCGAACGTCCTGCGGTCGAGGAACCCTGCCGCAGCCGCGATGTCCGACGTCGCGAGGCGGGCGTGCCTCGGGTCCGACAGCATCATCTGTGCCGCGAGTAGCCGTTGCTCGCGGAGATAGGCAGCCGGCGTGGTCCCGATCCGTTCGAACAGGGTGTACACGTGACTGACCGACACGTGGTGCCGCCGCGCCAGCTCGTCCACCTGCAGGTGCGGGTCAGCCATGTGTTCGCGGACATGCGTGCGCATCATCTCCAGGAGCACCCTCGCGGAGCCGTCGCTGCCCGGTACCGAGGGGATGACGTCCCGCAGCGCCATCACGAGCAGGTCGAGCGCGGCTTGCCCCGCGTCCATCCGTTGCGGCGCGGTGAAGCTGTCGGCGATCTCGAACAACCGGCCGAGGTAGGTGGCGAGCATCTGCATGGCGGGGGATGTGAGGTTCATGCTGCGCGCACATCCCTCGTTGACCTCGGCGGCACGCAGCGGCAGCAGTTCGCGGGAGAAAGACAGGACCAGCTGCCGGATCTCGGTCTGGGAGACCCACGTGAAGGGAGTGCGCGCCTCGGTCACGACCCCCGTGCCGGCCGCCAGATCGGCCAGACGGTCGCGCTGGAGCATGTGGGCCCGGCCGGCGACCTGTACGGACAAGAGCATCCGGCTGCCTTCCGACGCCCCCGCTGCCATCCGGTCGGTCCGGACCGCCGACCTCGGCCCCCAGCGCGTCCGACAGAGCGCCAAGCCCTCGCCGAGGTCATGTAATGCCACCCGCCCGCGAAAGTCAGGTCCCTTCTGAGAGATCGCCGCGATGAAGAACTCATCGACGATGTCGTCGAACTCCTCGCCGGAGTACTCGAGGATCCGCACGGCCGCGAGGCTAGCTCCCAGAGTTGCCTGCCGCCAATATCCACATTCCGATTGGTGTAGATAGTGACGTGTCAAGACGCCGGCCGCCGACTATTGCGATCACGTGACCGGGCCGGTGAGGCAGGGATCGGGAAGGCAACCCCCCTTCGGCGAGATGTCCGGCGGTTCGTGCGTTCCGCCTGCGAGACGCGTCGACCACCCTTGACGTCGCCGCCGCGAGGACCCGGCCCGGCACCGTCCTGCTCGACGTCCTGCAGGACCGCCCGGACCTCGCTGGTGATGGCGGGAGAATCGTCCTGAATGTTCCTTTCAGGCCGCTGCTCGCGGCCGGTATCTGCCGGGACGTGCGGCGCCACGTACCGAAGCACCCGCTGCAGCTCCTCCGGTCCCCACGTCTCGAATCGGGACCGAGCGCCGAACTTCCGGTAAATATATGTCCCATACGTTGTTTGACCGAATTGATCACAATACTCGACTCGCTGGCGATCTCCATGTTCGCCAGCCCGCCCACGACGAGATCCAGTACCTCGATCTCGCAGGCAGCGCGAACGTCGTCGATACCGGGCGACGAACCGGGCAAGCCGAGAAGGAGAACCCCATGACAGAGCTGAGGTTCGGCGTCGCCGTGACCCCGACGCTCGATCTCGACACCACCCGTCGGCTGGCCGCGGTGGCCGAGCAGGCAGGACTGGAGTACATCGGCGTCCAGGACCATCCCTACGCCCCGCAGTACCTCGACGCGTTCGTCGTCATGGGCGATCTCCTCGCCCGCACCGAGCGGATCCAGCTGTTCCCCGACGTAGCGAATCTGCCGCTGCGCCCACCTGCCGTACTGGCTCGCACGGCGAGCGCGCTGAGCCAGGTGTCCAGGGGCCGCTTCCAGCTCGGGCTCGGGGCAGGCGGCTACCAGGATGCGATCGAGTCCATGGGAGCGCCCCGGCGGACCCCGCAAGAGGCGCTGCGGGCGCTCGATGAGGCAATCGCGATCATGCGCGGGCTGTGGCGTGCCGATGCCTCCGTCGACCACGACGGTGAGTTCTATCGAGTCCGCGGGATCGGCGGGCAACAACCGGGCCCTGGGGGCGTGGAGGTCTGGGTCGGCGCGCAGGGCCCGCGCA
Source organism: Pseudonocardia alaniniphila (assembly GCF_022524485.1). GTDB lineage: Bacteria > Actinomycetota > Actinomycetes > Mycobacteriales > Pseudonocardiaceae > Pseudonocardia > Pseudonocardia alaniniphila. The sequence continues at coordinate 109,552 of NZ_JAKXMK010000038.1, read as the reverse complement.
GTCTCGAGCTCACCGGACGCGTCGCCGACGGCTGGGCGGCGCCGATCCCCTCGTACCTGCCCTACGAGCGCTGGGCGGAGAGCAACGAGGTCCTGAGCCGGGCAGCGCGCGACGCCGGCCGTGATCCCGCCGGCATCCGGCGCGTCGCGCAGCTCGTCGGGACCGTCGAGGCGGGGGCCCCCGCGTCGAGGCCGCTCGCGCAGTCCGGCGCCGATCCGGTCCGCGCCGATGTCGCCGGCTGGGTCGAGCTGTTGACCCGGCTGGCCACCGAGCAGCCGTTCACGGCGTTCGTGCTCTGGCCGGAACAGGCCGACGAGCAGCAGATCCGGCTCTTCGCCGAGGAGGTCGCGCCCGGGGTCCGGGAGCGCATGGGTGAGCGGTCCGCGGCAAGCCGTTCTCCTGCGGAGCGTCTCTCGGCCGGTGATCGTCCGCGACCGCGGGCCGGTTCGGGATGAGCGCCCGAGCGGTGACGATGCCCCGCATTCCGCCGAACATCTTCGGCGCCGCGTTCGGGTGGGCCGGGCTGGCGGGCACCTGGTCGGCGGCGGGCGGCGCCGGGTTGGCCCCGCAGTGGATCGCGCAGGCGCTCCTGGCCATCGCCGCGGTCATCTGGGTGGCAGCGCTCGTCGCGTACCTCGCGTGTGCGCTCGGGCATGGTGTGCTTCGTGACGACGCGACCCATCCGGTCCTCGGGCCGTTCCTGTCGCTCGCCCTGATCTCGCCGATGATTCTGGCCTCTACCGGCATAGCCCCGCTCGCTCCGGCGACCGGTGCCGTGCTGACGGACCTGTTCATCGTCCTCACCGTGATTCACGGGTCGTGGTTCACCGGGCAGCTGATCTATGGCGACTATGCGCTCGACCAGCTTCACCCGGGCTACTTCCTGCCCACCGTGGCCGGCGGGCTGGTCGCGGCGATGACCGCCGGCGCGGTCGGCCAGCCCGTGCTCGGCCACGTGATGTTCGGCTACGGCGTGGTGTGCTGGTTCGTCCTCGGCTCGATCATCCTGGCCCGGCTCTTCTTCCGCCCGGCGCTCCCGGCCGCGCTCACGCCCACACTCGCGATCGAGGTCGCTCCCGCCGCCGTCGCCAGCCTGGCCTGGTTCGGCCTCAACGGCGGGAAAATCGACGGTGTCGCGCAGTTCCTGGCCGGTTACGGGATGCTGATCGTCCTCTCTCAGGTTCGGCTGCTGCCCATGTTCCTTCGGCTGAAATTCACGATCAGCTTCTGGGCCTTCACCTTCTCGTGGGCTGCCGTGGCCTCCGTAGCGCTGCACTGGCTCGTCATCACGAGGCCGTCCGGTTACATCGCGTTGGCGTGGATCGTCGTGGTAGCCATCACGGTCCTGATCGGTGCGATCACCGTGCGCTCGATCGTGGCGCTCGCGGCCGGCACGCTGTTCCCGCCGAGGCCTGCCGCAGCGCCCTCCGCTGCCGCACCTGCCCTACAACCTCAGGAGTCCGTCACTGGCGCCCGCGAGGCCCACTGACCGCGGCTCCGCAGCCCTCGGAACTCGGAGAATTGGAGCTGAGTAGTGTCCGTCATCGAACTCACGACGTTCGTCGTCGGAAACGATCGCGTTTCCGAAATGCTGAAGGCCCGCCACGCCATGATCGAGGCGTTTCGCGTGGACCGTCGCGGCTTCATCGCTGCCAAGCTGATCCGTCTGGACGAGCGGACGTGGCTCGACGCCGTCGAGTGGGCCGACGACGCCGCGTACGACGAGTCGTCGACCAAGGGGGGCAACCTGCCCGAGATCGCGGCGTTCTTCGCGACGATCGACTCGCTGGTCGAGGGACGCCGCGGGACGCGCTACGACGACGCCGAGGACGGGCCGCGCGCGGTGCGGACCGTCGCGTACGGGCCGCATCCGTCCCAGGTGGGTGAGCTGTACCTGCCCGAGGGCGCCGGGCCCTTCCCAGGAGTGGTGCTGGTCCACGGCGGGTACTGGACCGCGATGTGGGACCGCAGGCAGATCCTGCCGGTGGTCGAGGACCTGCTGTCCCTCGGGATCGCCGTCTACAACGTCGACTACCGACGGGTGGGCGAGGAAGGCGGAGGATGGCCGGGCACGTTCGCCGACGTCGCCGCTGCGGTCGACACGATGGTCGGCATCGATCCGGCTGTCGACGCGGAGCGGATCGTGCTCGTCGGGCACTCGGCCGGGGGTCATCTCGCGACGTGGGCCGGCTTGCGCGGGGCGCTGCCGGCGGGCGCGGTCGGTGCTGACCCGGTCGCGCGCCCGATTGGTGTCGTGTCGTTGTCCGGGGTGCTCGATCTGGTTGCTGCCGACGGCGAGAAGTTCGGCACCGCCCTCGAGGACATGGACGCCGAGCCCATCTGGGGCGCCCCGCCGCCCGCCCGGCCGGAGGCGTGGCCTGCGGTCGCCGCGGCGGTGACGGGCGGCATCATCCCGTTGCTCGTGGGAGTGCACGCCGACGAGGACTCCGAGCGCTTCGCCGTCACCTCGCCCGCGCAGATGCGCGCGAGCGGGGTGCCGGTGCTGGCCTTGCACGGCGACGCGGACGAGGCGGTCCCTGCCGCCTACAGCCGCGCCTTCGCCGAGTCGATCACGGCGCAGGGTGGCCAGGTGGAGTTCGTCGAATGCCCCGGGGGACGCCACTTCGACACCGTCGACCCGGCCAACCCCGAGATCTGGCCTGCGGTCCGTGCGTGGATCGCCGAGCGTCTCGGGATCACGCTGCCGAAGAACGGCTGACCCGGTGCGGACGGGGCCGGGCGCGTGAGGATCGCTCCCGGCCCCGAGGTGGACCCATGATCCGTCATCTCGCCGGTGGACACGGCGGATCTGCTCCCGTGATTCTCGAGGAGGAAATGCCTCCCGGCCGACGATGAAACGCCCGCCCCCGAGCCGGCCTCTGTGGTCGACTGGGGGTGACCGAGTTGGGCCCGAGAAAGATGCTCATGTCAGCCGCCTGCAAGCCGTCGCGACCGTTTCATGATCGGTGACCGTGAAACGGACGTGCCGGGACGGATGTACTCTGCCCACGTCGAACAGGAGAATTCATCCCGTGCTCGGGAGCGGTATTGCAGCATCCCGGGAACTGATCATTCGTCGGGTAGATGGCGAATGTAACCGCGCTGGTTCTCGGTGACCTGGAAAAAGACACGCTTGAACCGCTGGTACTCCTCGCGCCCCACGATCTGCGCGTGTCGCCGCTGCATGGCGGCCAGAATGAGATCGGCAGCGCGCATCTGGGCCAGCCCACGCTCGGTCGGAAAAACAAGCTTGGCCCGACCGTCGCTCGGGTCCGGCCGCCGCTCCACGTACCCCAGAGCTTCCAGCTCGTCGATAAGTGTGCCGATGTTCTGTTTGTACTGATGCGATAGACGGGACAGCTCGGATGGGCGCACTCCGTCGGCGTCGAGGTACGCCAAGACAGCTCCGTGTCTGTGCTTCAAATCGTCGAAACCCAGCTCCGCCAGTGCCGTGAACAGCTCGCGCTGCACCCCGAACAACAGCCGGCCCGCGAGCACCCCTAGATCTGGATCGGTTGAGTTCCGCTCCGCGCGGGTCACCACTGGCCGTGCTCCTATCGCTTGTCGGACACCACCCGTCACTCATTTAACAACCGTCGCGGCTGGTTACGATAGGCGGCCCTCACTCCGGGGGCCCCGAGATCACGTACCTCCTTGTCGAGATCGCCTCATCACAGCGATCCCCTCGGGCTCGTCGCCTCGCCGTGAGCAGGTGGTTGGCGGCTCGGTCATCGGCCCAGCGCGGCGTCCTTCCGGTAGCGCGATGGTGACGTTCCCAGCGCGGCGCGGAACGCCTGCGTGAAGGCGGACTCCGAGCGGTACCCCACCTCACCCGCCACCCGGCCCACCGAGTGGTCCGAATGCGCCAGCAGGTCAGCGGCCACCATCATCCGGATGGCCGTCACCAGCGTCGCAACGGTCGTACCGGTGCGGGCGGTGAAGCGGCGCAGGAACGTGGCCCGCGACATCGCCGCTCCGTCGGCCAGGCGCTCGATCGTCCACGCTTCGCCGGGGCGGGCGACGACCTCCGCGATCACCCGGCCCAGCGCGTCGTCGCCCATGGCGGTCCAGAGGCTGGGCGTGCCGAGGCGCTGATCGGGACGGCTACGCAGGGCCATCGCGAGCAGCGCGTCGCACAACGCGGCGACGACGGCCCCGGTGCCGGGGCCGTCGGCGCGGGCCTCGCCACGCAGGACCTCCGCCAAGGTGAACGCGGGGGCGTCGAGCGTGACGTGCACCAGTTGCGGCAGCAAGCGGAACAGCAGCGCGCCCGCACCGGACCCGGCGCGATAGTGGCCGCAGAACAGGTCCAGCTCGGGTTCGGCGCCGACGGTCCGCCGGGTCGGGAACGCCGCACCCGGCTCCTCCACGAACCGGCGCTGCGGCCCCGTGGTCGCCGCCACGCGGTGCGCGTCGCCGTGCGGAAGGAGCAGCAGGTCCCCGGGGCCCATCTCGACAGCCGACGCGCCCGAGATCACGCTGCAGCGGCCGTCGAGCAGCAGATGGAACGGGACCTCTCCTGGCCCGGCCGGCGCGTTGTCGATCGTGATGCGCCCGGCCAGCAGGCAGCGCACGTCGACCCTGCCCTCGAGCCGCGCCAGTCGGACGATGCGGCTCACGCCGTCCATGAGCCGATCCCGACGAAAAGTGAGGCGTCAGCGCGTGGTCGTCTCGCTTCTGGAGGTGGACCGTTCACACATGGAGACTACGCACTTCGATGTCCTGGTCATCGGGTTCGGCAAGGGCGGCAAGACGCTCGCCGCGACGATGGGGCGGCTCGGCAAGCGCGTCGCGATGGTCGAGCAGTCGTCCAAGATGTACGGCGGCACCTGCATCAACATCGGTTGCGTCCCGACGAAGTCACTCGTCCACCACGCCGAGCGCCGCGGCGCAAGCAGCCCTGGGGAATGGCACCGGACGGCTGTCGAACAGACGCGTGCGCTCACATCCGCCATGCGAGGCAAGAACTACGCCATGCTCGACATGCTCGACTCGGTCACCGTGATCACCGGCCGGGCGACGTTCCTCGACTCCAAGACCGTGCGCGTCACCGCCGGCCAGGTGGACATGCTCGACCTCAGCGCCGACATCATCGTGATCAACACCGGGGCCGTGCCGGTGCTCCCGCCCATCCCGGGCCTGCGGGAGAGTTCGCGCCTGCTCACCAGCACCGACCTGATCGATATCGACCACCTGCCGAAGCGCCTGGCGATCCTGGGGGCCGGCTACGTGGGTGTGGAGTTCGCGTCGATGTACGCCCAGTTCGGCAGCGCTGTCACGATGCTCGACCCGGCCGCGCGGATCATGGCGCGCGAGGACGAGGACATCACCGATGCGGCCACCGACATCCTGCGCGGAGCCGGTGTCGGGTTCATCCCCGGAGCTCACGTCACGCAAGTGCGCGATATCGACAACGGCGTCGAGATCACCTACGAAGCAGGGGGAGCGACGCACACGCTGGCAGCCGACGAGATTCTCGCGGCGACCGGTCGCAAGCCCGCAACCGAGGGCCTCGGCCTCGACCGCGCCGGCGTGCGCACCACTCCGTCGGGCGCCATCGAGGTGGACGAGGTGTTGCGCACGAGCCAGCCGCACATCTACGCGATCGGCGACGTCAACGGAGGCCCGCAGTTCACCTACATCTCCCTCGATGACAACCGCATCGTCGCCGACCAGCTCATCGGTCGCGGTGAACGATCCACCGCGGACCGGAAGTTCGTGCTGTACACGGTGTTCATGACCCCGGCCTTCGCCCGCGTCGGCCTCACCGAGCGCGAAGCGCGCGAACGCGGGCTGCGGGTGAAGGTGGTCGAGAAGGCGGTCGCGGACATCGCCACGATGCCGCGAGCCAAGATCGTCGGAGAGACGCGCGGGCTGATGAAGTTCGTGGTCGACAGCGAGACGGACCTCGTGCTGGGCGCCGCGCTGCTCAGCGTGGACGCGCAGGAGATGATCAACGTCGTCGCGCTCGCGATGCGCCACGGCGTGACCGCGAGCGAGCTGCGCGACACGATCTACACGCACCCGTCGTCCACCGAGGCGTTCAACGAGGTTCTCGGTAGTCCGTCCGTCCGCTGACCGTCGGCGGCCGGGCGACGGCGCGGTAGGGATTTCGGGTCGGTCGGCTCTCGAGACTCCGCACGGGTGAGTCGAGTGGGGCAATCGCGGCGACCGGCTGGTGCGAAACGCGGTTGGCGGCGTTGCGGCGTGCGTATCGGTGTGGCCTCTGGTGAATCTGCGGGTATCCCAGGAGCTGAAGTTCGCGCGTTTTATGACCTTGCCCGGAATGGTCAAGGTCATACAGCTGGGAGGTTCTGCTGATGATCCGCGCTCTACCCGGCCCGGCCCGAGATGTTGCGCTCCTGCTGGCTCGGCTGGCCCTCGGCATCGTCCTCATCGCTCATGGGTGGCAGAAGCTCATGACCAAGGGCATCGACGCCACCACCGAGGGCTTCATCGAAAACGGAATTCCCGCCGCTCCTGTCGCGGCGGTGTTCGTCATGGCGGTCGAACTTCTCGGCGGTCTCCTGATCCTCGCCGGCGCAGCGACAGCGGTGGTCGGTGTCCTCGTCGCACTGGTGATGCTCGGTGCGGTGGTGTTCGTGCACATCGGGTCGGGGGTGTTCGTCTCCAACGGTGGCTGGGAGTTGGCCGGGCTGGTGGGCGCGACCGCACTCGCGCTCGCCGCGGCCGGTTCCGGGCGGTTGAGCGTCGACCACGTGGTGTCGAGGCGGCGGCGACCGGCCATGGCCGCGGCCGACTAGGTCTTCGTCGTCGAGTGACGTAGTCCGAGCGAGCGCGGTCCGGTACGGGGTCCTTGCCCTTTCTCTCGGGGACACTCGATCATCTCTCGGGGACACTCGATCATGAGTGCGACCCGCTGCGCTCGCGCGGGTCGCACTCCCGGCGCCGGGGAGGTGGGGCTGTGTTCCGTCGACTTTGAGCCGTCGCTGTCAGCCGTCCGGTCGGGCGGTGCCCCTACGGTCGCGGCGGCGTACCTGGATCGAGCTGAGCTCTCCGCTCCGTCGTGACCGCCCTGCGGTCCATCGAGGAGCTTGTGTTGCCTACCGCTGTCATTTCACCCGCATCCGCGCTGGTCGAGGTGGTCGAACGGACGATCGCGCCGTCGGCCGCCGAGGTCGACCGCACCGGCACGTTCCCCCGCGCCGACATAGACGCGTTGGCCGGCGCCGGTGTCCTGGGCCTGCTGAGCGCCTCCGAGGTCGGCGGCGCCGGTGGCTCGCTCGCCGACGTGGCCGTGACCCTGGAGAAGATCGCCCGTGCGGACGCCTCGGTCGCGATGGTGGTGCTGATGCACTACGCCGCCGTGTCGGTGATCGAGAACCATGGCCCGGACGACGTCCGGCGGGCGATCGCCGCCGGTGAACACCTGAGCACGCTGGCGTTCTCCGAGCGTGGCTCACGCAGCCATTTCTGGGCGCCGGTGAGCACCGCGACCGCCACGGACGGCCAGGTGCGCCTCGACGCCGCGAAGAGTTGGGTGACCTCGGCCGGTGAGGCCGACAGTTACGTCTGGTCGAGCCGCCCGGTGAGCGCGGCGGGCCCGATGACGCTGTGGCTGGTGCCCGCGAGCACGCCGGGCGTCGGGGTCGCGGGCGAGTTCGACGGGTTCGGGCTCCGCGGCAACTCCTCACGCCCCATGGCCGCCGACGGTGCCCTCGTCGACACCTCGGCGCGGCTCGGCGACGACGGCGCCGGGCTGGACGTGGCGCTGGGTGCCGCGCTGCCCACCTTCCTGGTGGGCAACGCCGCGGTCTCGCTGGGGCTGATGCAGGCCCTCGTCGACGAGGCCGCCGCACACCTGAGGACTGCCCGGCTCGAGCACCTCGACCAGAGCCTGGCCGAGCAGCCTGCCAGCCGCCTCGCGTTCGCGGCCCTGCGTACCCGGGTCGACCTGACCCGCGCGTTCCTGACCGACACCCTCTCCGCTCTGGGCAGCGGCCGAGACGACGCGACCCTGCGGGTACTTCAGGTCAAGGCTGTCGCTGCCGAGGCCGCGGCCGAGGTCGGCGACGGGGTGATGCGGCTGTGCGGCGGCGCAGCGTTCCGCAAGGAGCTGGGCATCGAGCGCCGCTACCGGGACGCCCTCGCCGCGCGGGTGATGGCCCCGACCACCGAGGCGCTGCACGACTTCGTCGGTCGCGCCACGCTCGGGCTGCCGTTGTTCGGGGGTGCCTGATGACGCTGATCATGGGCGGGGTCGCCTACGACCCCAAGGTCGTCACCATCTGGGACGGGTTCCGGCAGTGGCTGCGCGGGCAGGGCCTGGATTTCGACTACGTCCTGTACTCCCACTACGAGCGGCAGGTCGAGGACCTCGCCGAGGGCCGGATCCACGCCGCGTGGAACTCGCCACTGGCGTGGCTGCGCTCCGAGCGGTTGGCCGCCGCGAAGGGACGTGCGGTCCGCTCGGCGGTCATGCGTGACACCGACCAGGACCTCACCTCGGTGGTCGTCGTCCGCGCAGACTCTCCCGCGTCCTCACTCGCCGATCTCGCGGGCCGCACCGTCGGCGTGGGAGCGGTCGACTCGCCGCAGTCGACCCTGATCCCGCTGTCGTTCCTGCGCCACGCCGGTGTCGCCGACCTGCGCGTCCGCCGCTTCGACGTCGGTGTGGGCCTGCACGGCGACCACATCGGCGGCGAACGCGACGCCGCCCGCGCGCTGGTCGCCGGTGAGGTCGACGCCGCATGCATGATCGACGGCAACCACCTGCTGTTCGGGCAGGAGGGCACGCTCCCGGGCGGGTCGACCCGAATTCTCGGTCAGACCGACGTCTACGACCACTGCACGATGGCGATCGTCGACACCGCACCCGCTGCCGAGGCCGACGAGTTCGTGCGCCTGCTGGAGTCGATGTCCTACGCCGACCCACAGGTCCGCCCGCTGCTCGACCTCGAAGGGCTCAGGCAGTGGGTGCCGGGCCGCACGAGCGGCTTCGGCCAGCTCGCCCGTGCCGTCGACGAGACCGGGTTCTACGACGTGACCGGCACGGTCACCGCCCGGGAGTACGACCCGTGACCCACGGGCATCGCCCGGGTGCCCCGCTCGATCTCGGCTTCCTGGGTTTCGAGCGGGGCGCCCATCTCCTCGTCCGCAGGTCGCTGCGCGAGGTGCCGATCGGCGGCCGGGTCACCGTCACCGGAGGCGATCCGGCCCTCGGGGTGCACCTGCGCGCCTGGGCCCGCCGCGAGGGCCACGGTTTCGCCATGGTCCCCGACCGCTCGGCCAGGTGGGAGCTCGTGCGCGGCTCCGCGGAGGCCGACCGGTGGGCGGGCGCGGAACGCGCCGGTGGCCCCGGACCGGACGGGATCGTCGCCCGCCCACCGGCCCGCTGGAGTCTCGCCGCCCGTGGCGCGCTGGTCGAGGCCGGCGGGCCCGAGGGGCGATTCGACCTCGACGACCGTGACGTCGTCTGGGCAGACCTCGCGCCACGGCTCTACGCGCACGCCGCCGCCGCGCAATGGGATCCGGCCACCGCCGTCGACTGGGACGCGAGCGCCGACGTGCCCGCTGACGTGGAGTCGGCCGTCGTGCAGGTCATGACCTACCTCGTGGAGAACGAGCAGGCCGCACTCGTCGTCCCGGCCGGGCTGCTCGCTCGCGTGCACCCACACTTCCGGGAGGTCCAGCAACTGCTCGCCGTGCAGGCAGCGGACGAGGCTCGCCACATGGACGTCTTCACCCGCCGGGCCCTGCTGCACGGCGGAGAGATGGGTACCTCGTCGGCCGGCGGCCGCTCGTCACTGGCCACATTGCTCGCCGAGCCGGACTTCTCGCTGGCGTCCTTCCTGCTCTCGGTGCTCGGGGAGGGCAGCTTCCTTGCGTTGCTGGCTTTCCTGGAGCGGCACGCACCGGACCCGGTCACCGCGCAGATCACTCGCCTCGCTCGGGTCGACGAAGCACGTCACGTCGCGTTCGGCGTCGCACACCTCGAACACCAGGGCAGACGCGACCCGTCACTGCGCGGCAAGCTGCGCACGGCGATCGAACGCCGACACGACGCCCTGGTCGACACCGCCGGTCTCAACGCCGATGTGTTCGACGCGCTCGTCGTGCTGGCCGCAGGCTCCTGGACCCCGGCTGCCATCGCCGGCGGCCATGACGCGGTACAGGAACTCCACCGTGTGATGGACGACGGTCGCCGGCAACGGCTGGCCCGGCTCGGCTTCCCACCCGACGAGGCCGCCGAACTCTCGGCCCTCCACACGCGCAATTTCATGTGAGCCATTGACGATCACGCGTCGCCCGATACCGGACCGGCGTCACGTCTTATATTGAACGCACACTTTGCAATTCGGAGGCGGGTCATGGCGAGGGGGCGTCCCCGCGAGTTCGACGTAGACGAGGTCCTGCAGGCGGCGCTGACCGTCTTCTGGGGCAAGGGCTACGAAGGCGCGACCATGGCCGACCTCCGCGAAGCGACCGGCCTCCAGCCGGGCAGTATCTACGCCGCCTTCGGCTCGAAGGCCGGACTCTTCAAGCAGGTCGTCGACCGATACGTCGCCACCTCTTTCTCCTACGGCGCGCACAGCCTCGAGGCCGACAGCGTCCGGGAGGTGGTTCGCCGCTGGCTCACCGGGGCCACGGAGAGCTCCACGGGAGAGGCCACTCCTGCCGGCTGCCTCCTGGTGCAGGGTGCGCTCGTCACCGGCGACGCGGCCCGCGAGGTCGGGCAGGACCTGTGTGATCGCCGCAAGGCCGCCCAGGTGATGCTCACCGAGCGCTTCGCCCAGGCCCAGGAGAGCGGCGACCTCCCCTCGGACGTCGAACCGCGGGATGCCGCACGGTACGTGGTCGCCCTCGCGGAAGGCATCGTCGTCGAGGCGGCGTCCGGCGCCGGCCGCGACACGCTGCTGAGCCTCGTCGATCTGACCATGCGACGCCTGCCCTGGGAGGCCTGAACCTCAGGGTGGCGATCCCGCACCCTCAACTGCCTGTTTGACAGGACCGGTCGTCGGCCCTATATATTGATCGCACGATCAAGAAATAGTGGGGAAGCCCGCGAACGGTTGCCGCAACCTGCGACTTCTCCCACGCCGTGCCGACCGTCGAGGACGACGGTGGGGAGGATCCGCGCTATCGGCCGCGCTGTCATCGGCCGGAGACCGCGGTGCTCCACGCGCGGGCCCTCCGTCTCGTCGGGACAGGCCTTTCTCTCCCTCCGGGTAGGCGTGCGGCATTGCCGCAAAGAGGACCACGAACATTCATTCCAATAACTGGCCGGATGCGCGGCCGGAACCGGAGGACTCATGGCCGAGAAGGCGCTGGCCGGCAAGGCCGCCCTCGTCACGGGTGGATCCCGTGGCATAGGCGCGGCGACGGCAGTTCGGCTCGCCCGCGATGGCGCTGACGTCGCCATCGGCTGTCGGTCGTCGGCCGAGCAGGCCGAGGATGTGGTGAAGGCGATCGAGAAGTTCGGGGTACGCGGCGCAGCTTTCGTCGCGGACCAGTCCGATTCGGAACAGGCCGCGGGCCTCGTCGACTCGGTGATGGATGCGTTCGGCCGGCTCGACATCCTCATCAACAACGCCGCCGTGTTCGTGACCGGAACGATCGACGCGGAGGACGCCGATATCGCCTCGTTCGACCGTCAACTCGCCGCCAATATCCGCGGTGTCGCCGCCACCACCCGTGCCGCGGTACGGGTGATGGGCGAAGGCGGTCGGATCGTCTCGATGAGCTCGACGGCTGCCGACCGGACGCCGTTCCGCGGACTCGGCGACTACGCGGCGACGAAGGCCGCGGTGGACGCATACACCCGCGGCTGGGCCCGGGACCTCGGACCTCGCGGCATCCTCGTCAACTCCGTGCAGGTCAGCTCCATCAGTACCGACATGAACCCCGACCTCGGGGCGTTCGCAGACACCCAACGCTCGATGAACACGTTGAGTCGTTTCGGTCGGCCCGAGGAGGTCGCGGGGGCGATCTCCTTTCTCGTCGGCCCGGACGCGACTTTCGTGACGGGAGCGACCCTCCTCGTCGACGGAGGCTTCATGGCGTGACGGCCGGCCGGCAATCATTCGTACGGCGAAGGTGCCACTGCGCGGCGTCTGACCCCTACTGCAACGGAGAGAACCCACGCATGAACTACGGCTTCATCGGAGCGGGTGCGATCGCGCAGGCACTCGTACGACGACTGACCGCTGTCGGCGAGTCGGACATCGTTCTCAGTAACAGCCGCGAGCCGGCGACCCTTGCCCCACTGGCTCGGCATTTCGGGGTGCGGGCGGGCACGACAGCGGACGCCGCGGCGGCCGAGGTCGTTGTGCTGGCGGTGCAGTGGAGCCGGATTCCGGCCGCTCTGAACGGGCTGGACCTCGAGGGCCGGGTCCTGATCGATACCACCAACCCTCTCGAGGCCCCGACGTTCCAGCCGTTCGACCTCGGCGGACTCACCTCGAGCGAAGTGGTCGCCGGTCACGCGCACGGGGCCAGGGTGGTCAAGGCGTTCAACACGCACAGCCCCGAGAAACTCGGATCGTATCCGGAGGTCGACGGCGGTAAGCGGGTCATCTTCTACTCCGGCGACGAGGCCGGCGCACTGACGACCGTCGGCCTCATGATCCAGCGTCTGGGTTTCGCCGGCGTGCCACTGGGTGACCTGGCGACAGGTGGGCGGCTCCACCAATTCCCCGGCGGTCCGATGCCTGCGCGTGACTTCATCGAGCACCGTTGAGGCAGCCGTTTCACGTCAGGGAGTCAAGGCCCCGGCTCCCGTCAGTCGATGGTCTCCGGTCGCTGACGGCCACCGGTGGTGAGCGCACGCCGTATCTCCGGGGGCAGCGGGATGGCGCCGGGACTGTCACGAGCTGCCATGGCCATCACCAGGTTGCCGGTGGCAGCCACTGTGCCCCCGCCGCGCACCACGAAGGCGTAGCGCACCGACTTCGTGCCGACCCGCTGCACGGCCAGTTCGATCTCCACGACCTGGCCGTAGTACAGCCGGTGGAGGTAGTCGACCTCGTAGTGCACCCGTGGGATGCGGCCGTACAACGCCGTCGCGTCGCGCCGGTGCAACAGCACCGACTCCGCCGACTCGACCCACCGCAGCACCGCCCCGTGATGGTGGTGGCCCGCCGCATCCGTGTCGTGCCACTCCACCCTGCGCTGCACGACCACGCTCGGCAGCTCATCGTGATCCCGGTCGGTGCGCTCCACCTGCTCGGCGGTGGCCATCAGCCTGCCGCCGTCATCCGGGCTCGCACGTCGGTCTTGAGCACCTTGTTCATCAGGGAACGGGGCAGGTCCGACCACACCACGATCTCCTTGGGTGCCTTCACACTTCCGATCCGCCGCTTCATGTACTCGATCATCTCCGCGGTGGTCGCCTCGGTGCCGGGCTGCAGCACCACCACCGCGGTGACGCGCTCGCCCCACTTGTCGTCGGGCATCCCCACGACCGCGCAGTCGCGGACGGCCGGGTGCGTCATCAGGGCCTGCTCGACCTCGACCGAGTACACGTTGAAACCGCCCGTGATGATCATGTCCTTGGCGCGGTCCACGATGAACAGGAAGCCCTCCTCGTCGAGGTAGCCGATGTCACCGGTGTGGTGCCAGCCGAACCGTGACGCCTCTGCCGTGGCCTCCGGGCTCTTGTAGTAGCCGGGCGACACGCCCGGGCCGCGCACGACGATCTCGCCCCGCTCACCTCGGTCCAGAAGCCGACCCTGGCCGTCCATGATCGCCAGCGTGGTCAGCGGACCGGGCCTGCCGGCCGACGTCAGGCGCGACCGGGCCACGGTGCCGTCGGTGTCGAAGTGATCGCGCGGCGACAGCATCGTCATGTTCGGTGACTCGGATTGCCCGTAGACCTGCCCCATCACGGGGCCGATGGTGGTCAGCGCCTCCTCGAGCCGGGTGGTGGAGATCGGAGCAGAGCCGTAGATGATGCACTGCAACGAGGACAGGTCCGCGGCCGCGAGGCCCTCGTGCTGCAGCAGCATGTAGATCAACGTCGGGGGCAGGAAGGAATGCGTCACGCGGTGACGCTCGATCAGCCTCAGGAACACGGTCAGGTCCGCTTTCGGCATCACGACGATCTGCGCCCCGAGCGACAGCATCGGCAGGCAGAACATGCCCGTCGCGTGTGTGAGCGGGGAAATCGCCAGGAACACCGGGCGCCCCTCGAACGGATAGCCCCACAGCGTCATCGCTGAGCGCACCTCGAAGTTGCGCGCCGTCAGCATGACGCCCTTGGGCCGCCCGGTCGTGCCGCTGGTGCCCATGATCACCGCGATGTCGTCGGGTGGCGCGGCGAGTGCCGGACCGATCGGGTCCGCCGCGGCGGCGGCCAGCCAGTTCTCGAACGACACCGCTATGTCGAGTTCGGCGTCCAGGCACACCAGCAACGTCAGTGTGGGCAGCGCGGCAACGATGCGCTCCACCAAGGGCGCGAACCTGCTCTGGAAGATCAGGCAGGAACAGTCCATCAGGTCGAGCAGATCCCGGTTCTCGTCCGCCTCGTTGCGCGGGTTGATCGGGCACCACACCGCGCCGCGGCGGGCGATCCCGAACACGCATACGTAGGCGACCGCGTCGTTGGCCGAGAGGATCCCGACCTTGTCACCCGGCTGCACACCCGAGCGGTGCAGGGCTCGGGCCACTGCACAGCTCAGATCCAGCGCCTCGCCATAGGTGAGGCTCGTGTCGTCGAGCGTCAGGCAGGGCTCGTCACGACCGAGCGACGCGCCTTTGTCCAGATGGTCCGCCAGTGAAGTCATCACGCGGCAGATCCCTTTCATGAAGTTGTGAAATGGGCGGGAGATGGTCAACGCAGCAACGGAATCACGTGTTCGCCGATGCGCCGCATCTGTTCGCGCTGGTCCGGTGAGGCGCACATGAGCTGGAAGATGTTGACGCCGCGGTGCTGGTAGTCCGCCAGCTTCTCGGCGACCTCCTCCGCGGGGCCGGTCACGATCCACCGGTCCGCGACCTCGTCGGTGATCATCGTGTGCCACTGGTTCAAATAGCCGATGGCCGCGTCGCGTGCCTTTTCCCGGTTGTCGTCCACGTGGACGAAACAGTTGTAGGCCGCCGCGAGGGCCTTGCCGGGGTGCTTCTCCGCGGCGTAGGCCGCGATCTTCGCCCAGCCCTCGTCGAACTCCTCCGGCGTGGTGTGGTTCGCGATCCACCCGTCGCTGTGGTTCACCACGCGCTTGTACCTGCCGAGCATGAACTTCCCGGCATTCTCCTTCTTCCACATGTGCGAGGCCGGGCCACCCCATTCCTTCGGTACGTAGATGCCCGACCCCATCAATGTCGGCGGCGGGGTCTGTGGCCGTGCCTCGCCGAGGGTCACCTCGTCGAAGTGGTAGAACTCGCCGTGATACGAGAACTTGTCCTCGCGCCACAGCCGGTTCATCACGTCCATGCACTCGGTGAAGAGCCTGCCGCGTTCGGCGTAGAGCGCCTCGGGATCGAGATCGGTCTTGTGACGGAGAGCCGCGAGCGCCGAGTACTCGCGCTTGACGAGCGTGCCCTTGCCCGCCCCCGTGCCGACCCCCATCACCAGCCGTCCCTCGGAGATCCCGTGGATGGTGGCCCAGGTGAGCGCCAGTGCCACGGGGTTGCGCAGATGGGGCTGCAGGATGCCCGTGCAGAGCTTCAAGGTCCGTGTCCTGGCTGCGACCGCTGCGAGGATCGACGGACTGTCGAAGGACGCCATGGTCCGGCGGCCCAACGGCGCGTCGTGCACCCAGACGCCGTCGAAACCGAGGGCTTCGGCCTCTGATGCCGCGTCCAGCATGTCGCCGAGTCCATAACGGTGGCCGGTGATCCCGGTCAGATTGTTGATCGACACCCCGATCATGCGATCGTCGGAAAACGCCACTTCAGATCCTCCACGGTCCGGGTAGTGCGATCGGCCGCCTTCCGTGGCCGGTGACGAGCCTTCGGGTATCGGGGCGGCTCAGACAGCTTGGACCACACCACGCGATGAACCAAGGATCGCTTTCGTTCAACGAAAGACCAGAGCGTTATGGAGCCGTAGAGCTGTGAGACCGCGCTCCTGACACCACTATGGCTCCATAGTGTCTCTACCGGTCGCGAGTGTCTCTACCGGTCGCGGATCGCTTCGGCGAGCGGCTCTAGCACCGTGGCGTTTAGTGGTGGTCGCAGGTAGATGATCGCCAGGTCCAGACCTTCTTCGCCGAAGGCAGCCGCCTCATCCATCACCCTTCGACAGTCGCGCTCGGAGTTGAGCCAGATGTGTGCCGACAGCGTGATCTCTTTGGGGTCACGGCCGATGTCCGCGCAGTGGCCGGCGAGTACGTCGCGTTTTCGTGCGAACTCTTCCGGGGTGCCGATGACGAAGTTCCAGTGGTCGGCGTACTTCGCGGTGATCCGCAGCGTGCGCTTCTCACCGCTGCCGCCCATACATATCGGCGGGTGCGGTCGCTGTGGCCCCTTTGGTTCGTTGCGCGCCGATTGCAGTCGGTAGAACCGACCGTCGAAATCGGTGGTCTCCTGGCTCAGGAGCCCGATCAGAACCTGGCACGCCTCCTCGAGGCGATCCATGCGTTCCGTCACGGTGCCGAGCTCGATTCCGTACGCGCGGGATTCCGGTTCGTTCCAGCCGGCGCCGATGCCCAACTCGAGGCGACCGTTGGAGATGATGTCGAGGGCCGACGCCATGTTGGCGAGCACGGCGGGGTGGCGGTAGTGGATCCCGGTGACCAGGGTGCCCAGCCGCAGTCGATTCGTGGCCTGGGCCAGTGCGGTCAGCGTGGTCCAGCCTTCCATGCACGGCCCTGACGGATCACCTTCGATGGGATAGAAATGGTCGAAGGTCCATCCCGATTCGTACACGTCGATGTCGTCGGCTGCCCGCCACATCGACAGCATGTCGGGCCACGTCCTGTGCTGCGGTGAGGTCTTGAAAGCGAATCGCATGGTCTTCCTTGTGTCTCGCTGTGAATCAGCTCTTCAGGTCGGCGGTGGGAGTCGGTGGGCCGACCCCGTGCCGAGAGCGCGTCAGCCGTTGAGTTGCGGCTCCATGTTTACGAGCGTAGACCGCGCTGGCAGAGGAAGTCTACGGCTGTATATGTGAGTCGCGACGTCATCGACGCGGGGTCGGCCCCGCGGCTTTCACCGGCGCGATGCCGCCGCCCGCGCGCCAACCTGCGGCTCACCGTGAGTGAGACCGGGCTGGTCTGCGGTAGGGGTGAAGCCGAAAGGCGCGTGGATGGGTCCGGTGGCTCTGCGGCTGCACTGCGGTGTGATCCCGGCGGGTTCAGGGCCGTCCTGCGCAGACGCCCTCCGCGAGCGCGCGAGCGTGCCGGCCGCGCCCTTGGATCACCAAGACGTACGCGGGCGGCAACCCGGTCAGGCCGGTGGCGCGCGCCGGTGCTGCGTACGCGGGACCTCGGTGCGCCGTCGCCGGCCCGATCGCTTCAGGGGGTGCAGTTCTCCGACTGTGCCGGAGTCGCGGCTGCCGGTGCGGTCTCGGCTCGCGCGCCCACCTCGGTGGCGGGCCACATCCTGACCATCGCGGCGACGAGGACGAGGCTGATCACCGCGAGCCCGGCCGCGAGGAACCCGACCCCCGGGAGCCCGGCGCCGTCGAGCGCGATGCCGCCGAGCCCGGCTCCCACGACGATCCCGATGTTGAAGCCGGACACCACGAACGAGACCACGAGGTCCCCGGCCTGTCCGCCGGCGCTGTAGAGGGCGGCCTGTGCCCCGGGAACGAACGACCACGCCGCGAGCTGCCAGACCGCGACCAGCACGATGGCACCTACGGGCGTTCTGAAGGCGGGCAGCAGGGCGAACAGGGATGCCGTCGTGATCGCGGCGGTGACGAGCACTGTCGCCCGCGGCCATCGGTCGGCGCCCCGTCCGCCGAGCACGTTGCCACACACGGCGCCGAGTCCGGCGATGAACAGCACCACGGTGACCAGGCTTCCGTGGACATCAGCGCGGTTCTCCAGCATCGGGACGAGGTACGTGTAGGCGGTGAACGACGCCGCCCAGAACAGCGCGACCGCCGCGAGCCCCACCAGGACGGGGCGGGCGAGCAGTGCGGTCGAGCGCTCGCGGAGCGGCGGGCCGTTGTCTGCTCCCAGGGTGGGCACCGTGAACAGGACGAGTACCAGTCCGACAACGGCCAGCGCCGCGATCGCGGCCAACGGCACGCGCCATCCGGCGTGTTGACCGAGCAGGGTGCTCGCGGGCACGCCGAGGGCGGTCGCAGTGGTCACTCCCGAGACGACGGTGGCCATCGCCGCGGCCCGGTTGGCGGGTCCGGCCAGGCGCGCGGCGACTGCCAGTGCGGTGGCGATGTAGAGCCCGAACGATGCGCCCGTGAGGACCCGTGACGCCAGGAGGACCGTGAAGTCGGGCGCGGTCGCGGCCATGAGGTGAGCGGCCACGAAGACGGCGAGCGAACCGATCAGGACGCGCCGCCGATCAACGCGCGCGAAGGCGGCGGCCAGGATCGGGGCGCCGATGGCGAACGCCACCGCGTTGACGCTCACAAGCTGCCCGGCGGCGGCCTCCGTGACCCCGGTGTCGGCCGCGATCTGGGGCAGCAGGCCCACCACGATGAACTCGGTGCTCCCCACCGCGAACGCACCGACGAATAGGGCGAGCTTCCACCATCTCACGCGCGGCTCCAAGTCGACTCGGGAGTTCGGTGCAGAAACGTACGAATGCGGCATTCTCGATCGCGTGAGGCCGAGACAGCTCGAGGTGATCGTAGGGCGATCGTTCCGCCGTCGATTTCCGACACTTTGTCGGCACGCGGCAGTGCGTTGTCGGACTGGACGGATTGTCTGATTTCGCTTCGTTCACGGCGCTGCGACGCGGCGCTGAGTTCGCGAATGCCTTATACGTGTAAGGACTGACCTCACGCTACGCTCGGCGCTCTCACGGGACAAAGACATGTGTAGTGGTTCATAGATCGGGGTCCACGCCGCCCGTGGCCGGTCTCCCTGCCGCCAGCCGCCGAATCCGGGAGACGGGTCGTCGGCGAGCCGGGATCGATGTCCGAGATCACCGCAGGTGGGCCGATATGAGTGCGTGCGTGCGTGCGCCTGCTCACCTCGACATGTGACGGGGCTGGCCACCGCGGCCGTCGCGGCGCAGCGTGGGCGGCGGAGGTGCCGGAAGTGGTGGATCAGCGATCGGACAGCCTCGACGCTCTCTGCGGAACGGCGGCGCGACTTCGCCCATGGGCCGGGACGAGCGACCCGCTACCTCGCCTGCTGTTCTTCACCGATCCTGTGCGCACGCCCCAGCCGGAGGCCGTCGCCGAGCGCCTGCCGACGGGGGCGGGGATCGTCTATCGGCCGTTCGGCACATCCGACGCCGTTGCGCGCGGTCTCCGTCTCGCCGAGATCGCCCGCCGCCGCGGGCTCCTCCTGCTGGCAGGCGCCGATCCTGCCCTCGCCGAAACGATCGAGGCCGATGGACTGCACCTGCCCCAACGCCTGGTCGAGACCGGCCCGACCCTCCGCGCGGCCCATCCGGCCTGGCGTCTCACCGCCGCCGCACACGACGCGACGGCCGTCCACGTGGCAGAGCGCTGCGGTGTCGAGGCGGTGGTGGTCTCGCCGGTGTTTCCCAGCAACAGCCCCTCGGCCGCAAACCCGCTGGGTGTTGCCGCTGCGGGCGAAATCGCGAAGGGAAGCGTTCTGCCCGTCTACGCCCTCGGTGGCGTCAACGCGGAAACCGCCGACGCCTTGATCGGCGCGGGCGTCTATGGCCTGGCGGCGATCGAAGCCTTCGTCGCCTGAGCGACGCCGGAAAGCTCAGCCCTGGCCGTGCAGGTCGATGAGTCGGGCGAACTGCGCTGGTGCCTCGAGAGGGGTGAAGTGGCCGATGCCGTCAACGGGGTGCATGTGGACGTCGGCGAAGAACCCGTCGAGCCGCTCGGACCAGGCACGAGGAAACAGTGCGTCGAACTCCGGCCACACCACATGGGTGGGCGGGCTGATGCGATTGGCGTGCTCGGGCGGTGTCTCGGCCAGACTGCGCGCCACGTGGCCCGGCCCGACGCGGTACCAGATCGTCGACGCCTCGAAGGCGCCGGGGCGCGCGTAGTCGTCGACGAGTCGCTCGAACTCGGGCCCGTCGACGACGAGGCCAGGCGCCGACCAGTGCCCCCAGCAGTAGTGCAGGTAGGCGTGCGCCTTGTCGCGCAGGCGGCCGAGATCCTCGGCGCCCCGGCGGTGATCCCGATCCATCTGGAGGCTTGGCAGCACCTCACGCAGGAGTCGAGTGCGATCCCTCCGGCTTTCGCGCGGCGCGGGCTGAGCGACCGGCTGCTCATGCTCGAGGCAGGCGAAACCGTCACGGTGGCCGGCAAGCCGCGACCGCCCGCTGACGTGTGACGGCCCGGACCGGAAGGCCGTTCTCCTCCGTCAGGACGACCGCGCGGCACGTTCTGCCTCTGTCGGAGGCTCGCAACCGGTAGGGCTCGATGACTGCAAGCGGCGGCGCAGCGACTGCAGGTCCGAGTGCGCTGCATGTGTGGTGATGAGGAAGTGGGCGAGCAGATCGGCGAATCGGCGCGGTTGCTCGGTATGCGGAAAATGCCCCGCTCCGTCGAAGATCTCCAGACGGCTGCCGGGCAGCAAATCGTGAGCGCTCACCGTGTGCTGGAACGGAATGACCGAGTCTCTGTTGCCGCCGATCAGTAGCACCGGAACGTCGGCCAGGAGGTAGAGCCGTTCGAGGCCTCCCAGGCGCTGGCCCGACCAATCCAATGCGCCGCGCACGGTTTGGGCGAAGGCGCCGCGTGCTCCGTCGTCGGTGAAGGAGGCGAATGCGCTGGCCAGGCCGTCGAGATCCGGTCCGTTGAGCGTCGGCAGGGCGTGCATGGCCCAGTGGACGGCCTTGGCGAGCCAGGGTGGGGTGATGGCGGAGAGCGCGCGCAGGAGCAGCGGGGTGCCGGGGAGCGTTGCGGCGCGCAGGGCGATCGTGACGCCTTGGCCGAGGCCACCGCTCGCCTCGAGGACCAGGCGTTCGGTCATCTCGGGGAACTGGTGGGCGAACTGCATCGCGACGCCGCCGCCGAACGAGTGCCCGACGATGGTGGCCTGGTCCAGGCCCAGCGTGAGCAGCAGGTCACGCAGTTCGGTCGCGTAGGCGCCCAGCGAGTAGTCCCCGGTGCGGGGTTTCGCGGACTGGCCGTGACCGAGCAGATCCGGGGCGATGACGTGGGCGTGACGGCCCAGGAGCGGCAGAACGGATGACCAGGTCCGAGAGCTGCTGGCCAGTCCGTGCAGCAACACGACTACCGGCCCGTCGCAGTCGGCGCCCGCCTCCAGGAACGTCACCCGCTGGCCGTGCAGCACGATCTCCCGCTGCGTCACGGGAACGGCGAACGCCCGCCGGCCTGGGGCGCCCCGTTGTCGACGTGGGTACAGCGCGCAGGGTGCCGAGATCGTCGACATGGTGGCTCCCGTTCGGGGTTCGGCAGCGGCTGCCGGGGTCGCCCTCGCAAGGGAGCCCTCGAATCTGCTGCGGCGGGTTTCCGCAACCGGCCGGCGTGGTGACTACGGGCCTGGTTCGCGGGTTCAGCTCGTTCTCGGTGCCCGCCGCGACCGGTCGGTGGTGGCTGGCTTCATTGCCGATCACGAATACCCGGTCGCGACGCACAGGAGTCGCGATCTCGGAGTGATCCCACCGACATTGCTTCGATCAGGCCCAAACGCGGGGCGATTCCGTCGGCACATTCGCATTTGTTCGTTCCGGCCACCGTCATCGAGCGGCGTCGCGGAACGCTCCGCGGTGGGCAGCGGCCGGGTGGCGCGCGTCGAGCCTGCCGTCGCCGGGCGGTCTGCCGGGTGCGTCGGCGAACAGCTTCTCGCGGAAGGTTCCGGCGCGGTACTCGGTCTGTGCCAGCCCGCGCTTCTGCAGCTCGGGGAGCAGCCCTTCGATCACCTCGGTATAGCTGCCCGGGATGACGTGGTTGATGACGTTGATGCCGTCGATTCCCGCGTCCTGCCAGCGTTCGAGCTCGTCGGCGATCTGCTCCGGCGTGCCGACCAGCCGCATCCGCTCGGCGCGATAACGCACCATGTCCTCGATCGTCGGGTTGCCGCCCGGCACCGAGTCGATGATGGCCTGCAGCACTCCCCGGGCGCCCTCGACCTCCAAATCCTTCAACGGCGTGTCGAGCGGGGCATCCCCGAGATCGACGCCCATGCCGCCGAGCATGTGCGCGGCGAGCCCGTCGGGCGACATGTAGGAGTCGTAGTCGGCCTTCCGCCTGCGGGCCTCGTCCTCCGTGCTGCCGACCACGAACGACAGCCCGGCGAAGAACCGCAGGTCGGATGCCGCGCGGCCGTGCTGCACCGCGAGCCTGCGCACCGTCGTGGCCACCTTCTCCGCGTTGCCGAGCGAGCCGGCGAACATGAAGACGGCCTCGGCATTGCGGGCGGCGAAGGCCATCCCGGCCGGCGAGGTGCCGGCCTGGAACAGCACCGGCGTTCGCTGAGGTGATGGGGCCACCAGGTGCGGCCCCTCGACGGAGTACCGCTCGCCCTGATAGTGGATCTTGTGAATCCGCCTGGGGTCGGCGTGGCGGCTTCCCGCCTTGTCGCGCAGCAGTGCGCCGTCGTCCCAGCTGCCTTCCCACAGCCGGTAGACGACATCCACGTACTCGTCCGCCCACTTGTACCTGTCGTCGTGCGGAGTGAGCCCTGGCATCCCGAAGTTGCGGTGGGAGTTCTCCAGTGCCGACGTGACGATGTTCCAGCCGATGCGGCCCTTCGTCAGGTGGTCGAGGGTGCTCGCCCTGCGTGCGAACGTGAACGGGTGCTCCTGGATCACGGAGCTCGTCCACGCCAGGCCGAGGTGCTCGGTCACCGCCCCGAGAGCCGAGATCATCACCGACGGATCGTGGGACGGAATCTGCAGGCCCTCGGTGACGAAGGTGTCCCAGCTACCGCGGTAGTTGCCGTACAGCCCCACGACGTCGGCGAAGAACATCGCGTCGAACCGGGCTTCTTCCAGCTGCTGTGCGAGGTCGGTCCACAGTGACAGCTCGTCGAAGCGGTGCTGCTGGGCGTCGGGATGGCGCCACTGGCCTTCGAGGATGTGTGACGTGGTGGCCATGACGAACGCGCTGAGCAGCAGCCGGGGCCGACCCGTTGCCGCGCTCACAGCCGCTCGTCCAGCCGTCGGACGGTGAGTGTGCCCGCGAGCTGCACCAGAGCGATCATCACCGGCACGATCATGACAGCTGTCTCGTAGCGGTGACAGCGACCGAGCTGGCGGCGCTCGTGCTCTCCTCATCGGTCTCGATCACAGCTATGCTGCCTCGATTGACCGGATTGGGGGATTGGTCCGGTTGTGGCGGTGGGGGGAATCCGCATGGAGCACGCCGATGTCACGGGTGCCACGGTCGAGGAGCAGCCTAACGGCCGGCTGCGCCGATCACTGAGCCAGCGCCAGCTCGTCCTCATCTGTCTGGGCAACGTGGTGGGCGCAGGCATCTACGGGCTGGTCGGCCAGATGTCGGCGCACGTCGGCGGCGCGATCTGGATCCCCTTCCTGGTGGCGTTGGCGCTCGCGATCCTCACCGTGTTCAGCTACGCGGAACTGTCCAGCAAGTACCCCAGGGCAGGCGGCGCCGCCACGTACGTGCACCAGGCGTTCCGCGCGCCGTTCGTGACGTTCATGGTGATGTTCGCGATGGTCGCCTCCGCGGTGAACTCCGCATCGACGCTGTCGTTGGCCGCCGGTGGGTACATCGAAGAGGTGCTCTCCGTCCCGACGCTGGTCACCGCGGTCTTCGTGATCATCGTGCTCGGGACGATCATCGTGCTGGGGGTGTCACTCTCGGCGCGCTTCAACAGCGTGCTCACCGTCATCGAGCTCGGCGGGCTCGCACTCGTCATTCTGGCTGCGATCGCGGCGATCATGGTCGGCACCGGCGCAGTGGGCAACCTCACCGACTTCGCCGCCACCGGCGGCGGAGCCGAGGCCGGCGCGGCCGACGCCTCAGTGATTGCGGCCGTCGTGGCGGCCACGAGCCTCGCCTTCTTCGCGTTCGTCGGGTTCGAGGACGCCGCCAACATGGCGGAGGAAACCAGAAACCCCGCCAGGGCGTGCGCCCGCGCGCTGGTGATCGCCCTGCTGACGGCTGCGGCGCTGTACCTGACCATCGCGGTGCTGGCGTCGGTCGTCGTCGGCGGCGACCAGCTCGCCACGTCATCCGCGCCGCTGCTCGAGGTCCTGCGGCAGAGCCCGCTGGCCGTGCCGGCGGCGCTGTTCACCGTGATCGCCGCACTCGCCGTCGGCAATGGCGTATTGATCAACCTTCTCTCGGCATCGCGGATGCTCTACGGCATGGCGGACCAGAAGGTCCTGCACGGAAGCCTGGCTACGGTGCACCCCACCCGGCACACGCCGTGGATCGCCGCGGTCGCGGTCACCGCGGTCGCCATGATCTTCGTGTTCACCGGCAGGCTGGCCGTGCTCGCGACGACGACTGTTGCGCTGCTGCTGATCGTGTTCGCGATGGTGAACGTCTCGGTGCTGGTGCTGCGCCGGGAGCAGGTGGACCACAAGCATTTCCGCGCCCCGACCGCACTGCCTGTTCTGGGAGCAGTGGTCTGCGTCGCTCTGCTGACCCAGCAGGAGGCCGAGGTCCTGCTGCGAGTCGTCGTGGTGCTGCTCGTGGGCGTCGCGCTGTGGGCGGTCAACCGCGTGGCGATTCGCCGCACAGCGGCGCTGCGCTAGCCGTCGACGGCACACACCTCCTGGCCACCGCACACATGGCAGAACGCTCCTGCGGTGGCCATCAGTCGTGTGCGGTGGATGTTCCCCTTGCTCGGGGTCATCCGGGTGCAGGTTCTGGGAACTTCTGTACGACCGGCAGAACTTTCTCTGCGAACAGCCGCATGTTTCGTTCCGCGCTCTCGTAGGACATGCTGCCGTACCGGAAGAACGAGGCGATCTCGCCGGCGGACGCCGCCTGTTGGAGTGCCTCGATCTTCTCGATCACCTGATCGGGGGTGCCCCATAAAACCTTCGCCACTTCGTCGCGCCGCGTCTGTTCGGCGCCGAGCGCTTCGCCCTTTGCGACGTAGAAGTCGTAGCCGCCGATCTTCTTGTACCGTGCGGCGTCTATCCAGTTGTAATGCAGGGCGACGCTTTCCAGGTACTCCGCGTAGTGGAGTGCTCGCTCGTAGGCCTCCTGTTCGCTGTCGGCGCAAGCGACGGCGTTGATGACGATCGGAGCTGACGGACCGAGGCCCACTCCAGCGCGCGCCGCATTGAAGGCGGCGGTCTCCTTCGGATAGTCCGCCAGCTCCCGGGAGACGGCGAACATCGCACCCAGTCCCTGCATCGCCGCGATCTCGAGCGTCTCCGGGCTCATCCATGCGCAGTACATTCGCTCGGTGAGATCCCTGCGGGGACTGGGCCGAATCTCTATTTCTGGAATGTGGTAGTACTCGCCCTCGAAGGAGAACCTGGTCTCACTGAGACCCCGGCGGACGATCTCCAAACATTCGGCGAATCGTGCTCGTGACTCGCTCATGGGAACCCGTAGCCCGTCGAACTCGTCCGCCGAGGCGCCCCGGCCGAAGCCGAGGAAACACGTGCGGTCACCCAGCATGATGTCCATCATCGCGATCTCTTCGGCCAACCGCACCGGATCGTGCCACGGGGGGACGATCACAGCGGACCCGACGTCGGCGTTCTTGGTGCGGCCGGCCAGGTAGCTCAGCAGCTGGATCGGCGACGGCGTCATGAGGTACGGACTGAAGTGATGCTCCGTGCTCCACAGCGTGTCGAAGCCGAGGTCATCGGCGAGCACTGCGAGCTCCACCGCTTCGGACGTCAATCGGTGGTCGGGGTAGTCAAGGGGTTCGTCGACGCCCGAGTTGAAGCGCTTCCAGTCCCAGTAGTTCTGGGTGCAAATGGCGTGGCCGATCCGCACGTGAAATCCTCCGGCATCTCATGTGGAGCTGAATGTGGTGTTGCTTCAGGCGCATGGGCTGATCGATCGATGATGTCGGCGATCTCGATGGCGAGCGCTTTCTCGTCGCCGGGGGTACTTTTCCTCGTCAACGGCTGCGGCAGCAGATCTGGAATGGAAATGCTCACGTCGCCAGCAGTCGGGAGTCATCCCGTACTACCGCCGGAACGCCCGCAGGAACGTCCCGCGTTCGACGAAGCCCAAGGCTGCCGCGATGTCCGCCATCGCGAGGCAGGCGTACCGCGGGTCGGCCAGGTGTTGGCGGACGTGCATGAGCATCATCTCCAGCAGCACCTTCGGAGCCGTCGCTTCCGGGTACCGCGGGACGGCGCTCCGCAGCGCCACGGCGAGCAGGTCGATCGCGGCGTGTCCGGCGTCGAGTCGCTGCGGTGCGGTGAGGCAGTCGCCGCCATTCGATCGGTCCGGACCGCCGATCTCGGCCCCCCAGCGCGTCAGCGAGAGAGTCAGGTCCTTGTCCAGCTCGTGCAACGCCACCCGCCCGCGAAAATCTGGACCGCTGTGAACGATCACCGGTATGAAGAAGTCACTGACGGCGTCTTCGAACTCCTTGCTGGAGAACTCGTGAATCTGCACGACCGTGAGGCTGACCTGCAGAATCGTATGCAGCAATTGCCTAATTCCGATTTGTGTCGATAATGACATCTCGAGGCGCTATTTGCGCTCCGTCTTGGACTGCATTGTGCGCACTTTGCCTGTGTTCGGACTCGGCGGGCAGACGTCGAAGTCGGCGCGATCAGGTGACGTACCGGATATTGCCGTCTTCGATCACTGCACGTCCGCAAAGTGCACGTCCTGCTGTGCCCCGGCTCCACGACACGTCATTCATGGTTTCGAGCATCGCCACTCCGTATCTGCTGTGGCAATGCTCGAGGAGGAAATGTCTTCCGGTGCCGAGAAAATGCCACGCCCCGATATCGCCCTGTGTGGTCATGGGACCACGCCGTGCAGGTCATGGGTGTCGACGGTGATGATGTTGTCAGGCGCAATCCCATCGACCGGAACATCGTCTTCCTCGATGGGTGGGGGTCACGACAATCCTTGTCCTGGTGATGTGGGGAGCGTGTGCAGCAGGGCGTGCTGGGCCGCGTCGGCCAGCCATGTCTCGGCCCGGTCGAAGTCCCAGCCCCGCTCGCCGACGAGGGTGTACCAGGCCGGCCGGCCGAGGTAGAACCACAGCAGGTCGACCACGGCGGTGCGGTCCAGTTCCGGCTTCAGCGCGTTCAGGGCGGCGAGCCGGTCGGCCACGGCCGTGAGGGCGCTGAGGTAGGCCGCCTTGTTCGCGTCCAGGACGGGCGCCGCGGACGGCTCGGTCAGATTGCGGTAGAGCAGGTTCCAGACGAGTTCCCAGTGCCGCTCGTGTGTCTGCCGGGTGCCCGCCGCGGTGATCGCGATGACCGTACGCGGGTCATCGGTCGCCGCGATCCCGGTGAGGGTTTGCTCGACCGCGGGGTCTGCGGCCGCCGGTGCCAGCAGGGCTTCGAGAATCGCTGCCTTGCCGCCGGTGCTGCCGTACACCGTCGGGACGGCCACTCGCGCGTCCTTGGCGATGTCCGCGACCGTCACCTGCGCGAAGCCGTTGGCGAGGAACAGCCTCCGTCCGCTCTCGAGGATCGCCTCGCGCGTGGCGAGCGCGGCGTCCCGTCGTCGCGGTGAGTTGTACGAGCGCATCGCCGGATAGTACTGGCGGCAACAGTGTCGAATATTGACCATAGGGGCCTATGCTCATACGGTGGCGGGGGTGAAGGCCTCCACGATGACCGCGGTCGTCCATACCCGCCTCGTGCACGACACCCATCGCAGGGCCAGCACCGTCCTGGCAGAAGCCGCAGCGAACCCGGCGGCCTCCGGGACCGCCCTGGCCGAGCTGCGCGACTTCCTCGTCGCGCATCTGGACAGCCACCACAAATCGGAAGACGACGTTCTCTGGCCGATGATCGAAGAGCTGGCGCCTGGGATCGCTGAGCCGCTGACCCGCCTCAGCGCTGAGCACGACCAACTGGAGGCGGCCCTGGAGGCGCTCGCCGCGGCCTCGGTCGATGCACCCGGTCGCACTGCACTCGTCGACGCGGCAGTCGCCGTCCGCGACCTGGTCCATGCCCATCTGGAAAACGAGGAGCCCGTCCTGCTCCCGGCGCTGAGCCAGCACGTCTCCGACGAGGCGTGGGACGACTTCGCCCGGCAGGTCCGGGCGACGACGCCCGGCGTGGGGGCACACCTTCTGGTCGGCTTCCTCGAACAGGTGGGCACCCCGGAAGACGTGGAGATCATTCTCCGGGACATGCCCGCGCCGCTGCGGGCGGAACTGCGCGATCAGGCACAGGAAACGCTCGGCCGGCTCACGGCGGCTGGCTGACCCCCCAGGTGCCGCGAATCCCGAGTGTCGTCGTGGCCCGATGAGATGGACGAGGAGTCCGAGTATGCAGATCGGCTTCAACCTGCCGCAGTTCGGCAGCCATGCCCACCGCCCGGAAGGCGTCGCGATGTTCGCCCGCCAGGCCGAAGAGATGGGGGCGGACAGCCTCTGGGTGGGGGACCGGCTGTTGGCCCCACTCGAGCCGGAGATCAACTATCCGGGCACCACGGCGTTTCCGACGGAGTTCCGGGCAGGGCTGGACCCGTTCGCGACGCTCACCGTCGCCGCCGTCGTGACCACTCGGCCGCTCCTCGGCAGCAGCGTGCTCATCACACCCTGGTACGCCCCGGCGCTGCTCGCCCGTTCGCTCGCCACAATCGACCAGCTCAGCGGTGGCCGGGTGATCGCCGGTCTCGGTGCCGGATGGGCTCCCGAGGAATTCCGATCCGTCGGCATTCCGATCGCGGAACGAGGGCGTCGCCTCGATGAGTGCCTCGACGCGCTCGCAGCGTTCTGGAGCACGAACCCCGTTGACCACAAGGGCGCGTTCTGGACCACTGCCGCAAGCTACGTCGACATCAAGCCCGTGCAGCGCCCAGGCCCGCCCGTCTACATGCCCGCGTCCACATCGACCAGCATCAACCGAGTGGCACGGCGCGCCAACGGTTTCCTCCCAGCGGTGGCTCCTGGCCCCTTCGAGCCGACCACCATCACGACCCCCATGGCCCGCATCCGGGATGCGGCTGCCCGCGCGGGCCGGGATCCGGACGAGCTGGACGTCATCCTCCGCGTCAACACGAAAGCCGGTGACTCGGTGGACAGCATCGCCGAGACCATCCTGCGGGCTCGCGACGAAGCCGCGGTGAACCACGCCTTCGTCGACCTCACCTTCCGTGACCGAGCCACGAGCGTCGAACACGCCGTGGATCTGGCCGGTCGCGTGCTGGGCCTTGTCCGTGCGCAGTAGGTCACGCGAGGTCGGGGTGGCTGCCGACCGGGTCGCGCTGGTGACCGGGAGCTCACGAGGGATCGGCCGGGCCACCGCACTGCGCTTGGCCGCTGACGGCGCGGCTGTCGTCGTCAACTACCGCACTCATGCCGCCGAGGCCGAGCACGTGGTCGCCACCATCGCGAGCCAGGGTGGACGGGCCACATCGGAGCGTGCGGACGCGGCTGACCCCGCGGAGCTTCTCTCCCTCTTCGACTCGGCCGAGCGCCATTACGGCGGTCTTGACGTGCTGGTACTCAACGCGGCCGGCTTCGTGACGGGCCCCTTGGCCACGGCCACTGATCACGATTACGCGCACACCTTCGCGCTCAACGCCCAGGCCACCTTTCTCGCATTTCGCGAGGCCGCGCGCAGGATGCGTGACGGAGGCCGGATCGTGTTCATCTCGTCGACGGCCACCCGCACGGGCCCGCCCGAGAAAGCCTTGTACGCGGCCAGCAAGGCCGCCGGTGAGCAACTCGTCCGCGTTTTCGCCCACGAGGTGGGCCCACGGTGCATCACCGTCAACAGCGTCCTACCAGGACCGACCTCCACCGAGGGATTTCCCGCGTCCTCGGTGCCGGTGGAAGCCTTGGTCGCCCGCACCCCGCTGGGTCGGCTGGGCCATCCCTCCGACATCGCCGACGTCGTCGGTTTCCTCGCATCCGATGCCGGTCGGTGGATAACCGGCCAGAGCATCGCTGTCGATGGCGGCCTGTCCACGTCGAACGGCCGGACGCACCTGGAGTCTGCCGAACGCGGCGCACACTGACCTCGACGTGACGGACGCCCGTCAGCGCAGTGGCGTGCCCCAGTGGTCCGCGTAGGCGACCTCGCTGACAGGTAAGCGTGGCGCGGGCTTGAAGTCCGTCACCGTGGTGTAGGCGACGGGTATGAGGCTGGTTTGGGTGACGTCGTCCGGAAGGCGAAGGATCTTCGCCGCTTCGGCCGCTCGCCGCAGGTGGTACGTGGTGAAGGTCGATCCGAGGCCCCGCGAGCGTAGGGCGAGCTGGAAACTCCAGGTCGCCTGGAAGATCCCGCCGTAGAACACCGACAGGTCGAAGGGGTTGTTGTCCGCTGGTGGGCGGCCGAGCAGGCACGGCACGACCAGCACGGGGACCCGCTCGATGACGTCGATGAGGTGCCGGCCGGAGCGGAGCGCATGCTCGGGCGCGCCCGCGGCCTCCTCCGCTATGTAGGCGGTGCCTTCTTCGCGGAAGAGCGCACCGAGCTCGTTCTTGACGCCTTGGTCGCGGATCACGAGCCAGCGCCAGTTCTGCATGTTCGCCGGAGTGGGGGCCTGCAACGCGAGGCGCAGGCAGTCGTCGATGACCTCGTGCTCGACGGGCCGGTCGAGGTCGAGCTTCAAGCGGACGGAGCGAGTGGTGCTGAGCATCGTGTCGCTGTCCATCGGGGCCTTTCGGTGGATGGCGTGCAGGCGCGGCCTTGATCAGGCTACGTCGCGCGGACGCACGTGCGTTTCGGAGCCGTAGTGCTGCGAGGGCATGGCCCCTGACAGCAGTACGGTTCCGAAACGCGAGAAGAAGAACGTGGTCCGGGAGCTGCACGCCGGGCATTACGGGGAAGTGTGATGACCGTCCTGAGGTCGCAGCTCGACGTGTCCTCCGAGACCTACGCGAGCAACCGCAAGGCCCAGCTCGAGGTGCTGGCCCAGTTGGACGAGCAGCTGGAGCTGGTCGTCGCGGGCGGCGGGGAGCGCTACATGCAGCGCCACCGCGACCGCGGGAAGCTCCCCGTCCGCGAGCGCCTGGAGCTGCTCCTCGACCCGGACAGCCCGTTCCTGGAGCTCTCGGCGCTCGCGGCGTGGGGCACCGAGTTCACGGTCGGCGCGTCCGTGCTCACCGGCATCGGCGTGGTGTGCGGCGTGGAGTGCATGGTGATCGGCCACGACGCCACCGTGCGCGGCGGCGCGATGAACCCCTACTCGCTGCGCAAGACGCTGCGCGCACTGGAGATCGCGCGGGTCAACCGGCTCCCGGTGGTCAACCTCGTGGAGTCCGGTGGCGCCGACCTGCCCACCCAGGCCGATCTCTTCGTCCCCGCCGGGCGGATCTTCCACGAGCTGACCGAGCTGTCGTCGCTGGGAATCCCGACGGTCGCGATCGTCTTCGGCAACTCGACGGCGGGCGGCGCGTACGTGCCGGGCATGTGCGACTACGCCGTGCTGGTCGATCGTCAGGCCAAGGTGTTCCTCGGTGGTCCGCCGCTGGTGAAGATGGCCACCGGCGAGGAGTCCGACGACGAGTCGCTCGGCGGCGCGGAGATGCACTCCCGCGTCTCCGGGCTGTCGGACTACTTCGCCGCCGACGAGCACGACGCCATCCGGCTCGGCCGTCAGATCATGTCCCGCATCAACTGGCGCAAGCTCGGTCCGCCCGCGGCGCAGAACCCCGAGCCACCGCGCTACGACCCCGAGGAGATCCTCGGGATCATCTCCCCGGACCCGAAGGTGCCCTTCGATCCCCGCGAGGTGCTGGCGCGCACCGTCGACGGTTCGGACTTCGACGAGTACAAGCCGCTCTACGGCACCTCGCTCGTCACGGGATGGGCGAGCATCCACGGCTATCCGGTGGGCGTGCTCGCCAACCACCGTGGCGTGCTCTTCAGCGAGGAGGCCAAGAAGGCCAGCGAGTTCATCCTGCTCGCCAACCAGACCGACACCCCGCTCGTGTTCCTGCAGAACACCACCGGGTACATGGTCGGCGCCCAGTACGAGCAGGGCGGGATCATCAAGGACGGCGCCAAGATGATCAACGCCGTCACCAACAGCACCGTGCCGCACCTGACCATCAACATGGCGTCGTCGTTCGGGGCGGGCAACTACGGCATGTCCGGCCGCGCGTACGACCCGCGGCTGATGTTCGCCTGGCCGGGTGCCAAGCTCGCCGTGATGGGTGCGGCGCAGCTCGCCGGTGTGATGTCGATCGTCGGCCGGGCGTCGGCCGCGTCGCAGGGCAGGCCGTTCGACGAGGAGGCCGACCGGAGCCGGACCGCGGCGATCGAGGCCCAGATCGAGGCCGAGTCACATGCCTTCTTCGTCACCGCCCGGCTCTACGACGACGGCATCGTCGACCCCCGCGACACCCGGACCGTGCTCGGCATGTCGCTGTCCACCGTCCACTCGAACACCGTCGCCGGCCGTCGTGGCTTCGGCGTCTTCCGGATGTGAAGGCATGATCTCGAAGCTCCTGGTCGCCAACCGCGGGGAGATCGCCGCGCGGGTCATGCGCACCGCCCACGCCGTGGGCATCGCCACCGTCGCGGTCTACTCCGACCCGGATGCCGACGCTCCGTTCGTCCGGCTGGCCGACGAGGCGGTGCGCCTGCCCGGGGCCATTCCGGCGGAGACCTATCTGCGCGGTGACCTCGTCGTCGCCGCGGCGACGACCACCGGCGCCGACGCCGTGCATCCCGGGTACGGCTTCCTGTCGGAGAACGCGGACTTCGCCAGGGCGTGCGCCGAGGCGGGGCTGATCTTCGTGGGCCCGTCGCCGGACGCGATCGCGTCGATGGGGTCGAAGATCGAGGCCAAGTCCCTCATGGAGAAGGCCGGGGTGCCGGTCCTGCCCGGCGCCACTGTCACCGAGCACAGCGACCTCGCCGCGGTCGCGGCCGACATCGGGTTCCCGGTGCTGGTCAAGGCCGCGTTCGGGGGCGGCGGGCGCGGCATGCGCGTCGTCGGTGACCCCGCCGAGCTCGCCGCGGCCGTCGAGGGTGCGCGGCGGGAGGCCGCGTCGGCGTTCGGGGACGGCACGGTGTTCCTGGAGCGGTTCGTGGTCGACCCCCGCCACATCGAGGTGCAGATCCTCGGCGATGCCCACGGCGAGGTCGTGCACCTGTTCGAGCGTGAGTGCTCCATCCAGCGCCGCTACCAGAAGATCGTCGAGGAGAGCCCGTCGCCGGTCGTCGACGACGCGCTGCGCGCCGAGCTCGGCGCCGCGGCCGTGGCTGCCGGAAAGGCGATCGGCTACACCGGCGCAGGCACCGTGGAGTTCGTGCTGGACCGCGACGGGCGGTTCTTCTTCCTGGAGGTCAACACCCGGCTGCAGGTGGAGCACCCGGTCACCGAGCTGGTCACGGGGCTGGACCTGGTGGAGCTGCAGCTGCGGGTGGCCGAGGGCGAGCAGCTGCCCCCGGAGGTCACCGGCGCCGCGATCACCGGGCACGCGATCGAGGTCAGGCTCTACGCCGAGGACGTCCCCGCGGGCTTCCTGCCCGCCACCGGCACGCTGCACCGCTTCCGCGTCCCCGCGCTGCCCGGCGTGCGCGTCGACTCCGGCGTCGTCGACGGCTCGGTCGTCGGCACCCACTACGACCCGATGCTGGCCAAGGTGATCGCTCACGGCCGCACCCGTACCGATGCCGCACGCACGCTGGCTCGGGCGCTGCAGCGGGCCGAGATCCACGGCGTGACGACCAACCGCGATCTGCTCGTCGGGATTCTCCGTGAGCGGGAGTTCCTCGCCGGCCGGACCGACACCGGCTACCTGACCAGGAACGATCCCGCTGTGCTCAGCTCGGGCGCCGCAGGTGGAGCGGTGCACGCCGCGGCCGCCGCCCTCGCCGCCCAGGCCACGAACCGGGCGGCGGCGCGGGTGGTGGGCGGGCTCCCGTCGGGCTGGCGCAACGTCGGCGGGATGCCACAGCGCGTCGCCTACACCCTCGGCGAGCAGACCCTCGAGGTCACCTACGCCTTCCGCCGGACCGGGCTGGAGCTGGCCGTGAACGGCGATCCACTTCCCGTCCGGCTCCTGTGGGCTACGCCGGACGCCGTGGAACTGATGGTCGGCGGCGTGCGACGCGCCTACGCAGTGCACCGCGTCCTGGGATGGTCCTATGTGGACGGTCCCGACGGATCCGCCGCGCTGGCCGAGGTACCGCGCTTCGCCGACCCGAACGCCGTCGCCCACGCCGGATCGCTGCTCGCGCCCATGCCCGGTGGCGTCGTGCGGGTGCTCGCCACCCGCGGCGCCGCGGTCACGGCGGGGCAGCCGCTGCTGGTGCTGGAGGCGATGAAGATGGAGCACACCGTCGCGGCGCCGGTCGACGGGATCGTCGCCGAGATCGCGGTCGCGCCCGGCGACCAGGTGAGCACCGGGCAGGTGCTGGCCGTGGTGGAGGAGCCCGGGCCGGAGACGTCCGGGTGAACCGGTCGGCCGTCGAGAGGGCCGAGGCCTTCCGGAGGGGAGTTCGACGATGAGCATCGCCACTCTGCTGCGCCGCGCCACGGCTGACCATGCCGGTCGGGTCGCGCTGCGGCTCGACGACACCGAGATCGGCTACGCGCAGGGAGTGCGATGAGCACGACGTACGAGGTGGTGAACGGCGTCGCCTGGCTGACCATCGACCGTCCCGAGGCCCGCAACGCGATGAGCAAGGACGTGCGGGACGGGCTGTGGGAGGGCACCCGCCGGTTCGTCGCCGACGACTCCGCCGCCGTGCTCGTCCTGACCGGGGCCGGGGAGAAGGCGTTCTGCGCAGGCGGTGATCTCAAGGAGATGGCCGAGACCGGTCTGGGGGTCCCGCCACCGGACTTCCTCCCGCAGTTCCGGCGCAACGTGGCCGTGGACAAGCCGACGATCGCGGCGGTCAACGGCGTCGCGTACGCGGGCGGTTTCCTGCTGGCCCAGCAGTGCGATCTGGTCGTCGCCGCGGAGCATGCGCGGTTCGCCGTCAGCGAGGTCAAGGTGGGGCGCGGATCGCCGTGGGCGGCGCCGCTGTCGTGGCTCGTACCTCCACGGGTGGCGCTCGAGATCCTGCTGACCGGCGATCCGCTCGATGCCCATCGGGCCCGCGAGGTCGGGCTCGTCAACCATGTGGTGCCGGCCGGGGAGCTGCGCGAACGTACCCAGGCACTGGCCGAGCGGATCGCGGCGAACGCCCCGCTGTCGGTGCGGGCGGCGAAGCGCACCGCGTACCTGTCGGCCGAGCACACCCGCGCGGAGGCCTACGACCGCGCGGAGGAGATCTGGGCGCCGGTGTACCGGTCGGCCGACGCGCAGGAGGGGCCCGCGGCGTTCCGCGACAAGCGGGCCCCCGTCTGGCAGGGGAGGTAACCGTGCCCGTCTCGATGACAGCGCTCGCCGACGACCTCACGGCCGAGTCCGCCGAGCTGCGCGGGCTGCTTGCCGGCCTCGACGAGAGCGGGTGGCGGCGTGACACGCCCGCCGAGGGCTGGACGATCGCCGACCAGGTCTCGCACCTGGCGTACTTCGACGACGTCGCCGTGCAGTCGGCCGTCGACCCCGACGCCTTCCGCGCCGAGCTGGAGCGGATACGGGCCGCAGGCGGGGTGAACCCCGACGCCGTCGCCGCGCGGTACCGCGACCTGCCCGGGGCCGAGTTGCTGCGCTGGTTCGACCGGTCGCGGGAGCACCTGGTCGAGACGTTCCGCGGGCTCGAGCCGGGGTTGCGGGTTCCCTGGTTCGGGCCGGCGATGAGCGCGGCGTCGTCGCTCACGGCGCGGATCATGGAGACCTGGGCGCACGGTCAGGACGTCGCCGACGCGCTCGGGGTGGCGCGCGTGCCGAGCGTGCGGCTGCGGCACGTCGCCCACATCGGGGTCGGGGCGCGTGCGTTCAGCTACGCGGTCCACGGCCGTGCCATGCCGGACGTCCCGGTCCGGGTCGAGCTCGACGCGCCCGACGGGTCGCGGTGGACGTGGGGTCCGCAGGACGCGGCCGACCGGATCACCGGACCGGCGCTGGACTTCGCCCTCCTCATCACCCAACGGCGCCACAGCGACGACCTCGCGCTGACGGCCACCGGGCCGGCCGCGCTGGAGTGGGCCGAGATCGGGCAGGCCTTCGCGGGGACGGCGGGCAAGGGCCGCGAGCCAGGACAGTTCGGGGGAGCGGCGCGGCCGACGAGCGCAAGCGAGGAGTCGGGATGAGCAGGCGCGCTGTCCGGATCGGTAACTGCTCGGGCTTCTACGGCGACCGGATCGAGGCCGCCCGCGAGATGGTCGAGGGCGGACCGATCGACGTGCTGTGCGGCGACTACCTCGCCGAGCTGACCATGCTCATCCTGGCGAAGGCGCAGGCCAAGGATCCCTCCGCCGGATACGCGCGGACGTTCCTCACGCAGGTCGAGGCCGTACTCGCAACGTGCCTGGACAAGGGGATCCGCATCGTCGCGAACGCCGGCGGGCTCAACCCTGCCGGGCTGGCCGCGGCCATCCGGAAGGTCGCCGCCGAGCTCGGGCTGGATGTGAAGGTCGCGCACGTCGAGGGCGACGATCTGCGTGGCTCGCTGGGAGCGATCACCCCGCCCGTCGGGGGCAAGCCCGTGTCCGCCAACGCCTACCTCGGTGGCTGGGGGATCGCCGAGGCCCTTGCGGCCGGAGCCGACGTCGTCGTGACGGGGCGGGTCACCGACGCCTCCCTCGTCGTCGGGCCCGCGGCCTGGTGGCACGGCTGGGGGCACGGCGACTGGGACGCCCTTGCCGGCGCGGTTGCCGCCGGGCACGTGATCGAGTGCGGGCCGCAGGCGACGGGCGGCAACTACGCCTTTCTCGACGAGATCACCGATCGTCGTTACCCCGGGTTCCCGATCGCCGAGGTCGCTGCGGACGGATCGTCGGTGATCACCAAGCACCCGGGCACCGGCGGGCTGGTCTCGGTTGGCACCGTCACCGCCCAGCTGCTCTACGAGATAGCCGAGCCCTCCTACCTCGGCCCGGACTGCACCACGCACTTCGACACGATCCGCCTCGCCCAGGAGGGCGAGCACCGGGTGCGGATCTCCGGGGTGCGCGGCAGCGCGCCGCCGCCGACGCTGAAGGTCGCGCTCAACGACGCGGGTGGCTTCCGCAACACCATGACACTCGTGCTGACCGGGCTGGACATCGAGGCGAAGGCCGCGCACGCCGAGGCCCTCCTGTTCGACGTGCTGGGCGGCAAGGACCGGTTCGCCGAGGTCGACGTCCGGCTGTTGCGCTTCGACACCCCGGACGCGCCGTCGAACGACCGCGCCACCGCCCACCTGCGGATCACGGTCAAGGATCCGGACCCGCGCAAGGTCGGGCGCTCGTTCTCGGGCGCCACCATGGAGCTGGCGCTGGGCGGGTACGCGGGGTTCCACACCACCACCCCACCCACCCCGGAGTCCACGTACGGGATCTACCGGCCCGCGACCGTCGCGCGCTCGGCTGTGCAGCACGCGGTCGTCCTGCCCGACGGGCAGCGACGAGTGATCGTCGACCCGGAGGTCGGCGAGGTGCCTCCGGCGCCGCGGATCTCCGTCCCCGCTGCCGTTTCCGACGGGCCGCGTGTGCGGGTTCCGCTCGGTGCGGTGTGTGGGGCGCGGTCCGGGGACAAGGGCGGCAACGCCAACGTCGGGCTGTGGACACGCACGGATGCCGAGTACGCCTGGCTGCGCAGCTTCTTCACGGCCGACAAGGCCCGCGAGCTGCTCGGGCCCGAGGCCGCCGACCTGCCGATCGACGTGTGGCCGCTACCCAACCTGCGGGCGCTGAACGTCGTGGTGCACGGGATCCTCGGCGCGGGCGTCGCCTCGTCCACCCGACCGGACCCGCAGGCGAAGGGCCTGGGGGAGTACCTGCGCAGCCGGCTCGTGGACGTGCCGGAGGAGCTTCTCGGCTGACGGGCGCCCTGGCCGACCCCAGCCCGGCCCTTCCTCCACGATCCAGTGCACGTCGTAGCAGGCGCTCAGCCCGGAGAAGCACAGCGTGCCGGAGAAGCGGGTCAACAAACGCGGGCTGGACATTTACGGCAACCGGGGAATCGTCATGGGCCTGTAAGGCGCGATCGCTGCCGATGAATACCGCGGACTTCGGCGTCCGTCGTACTGTCGGGTTGCGTGTCGTACGCAGAGGAGGAGTACAAAGTGGTGGCCACTGCGATCGAATTGATGCATGCGATCGAAGGGCGGGTATCGACCGCAGGAATGATCATCCTGCGGTATGGCCTCGCCGTCGTAATCGCCTGGATCGGGGCGCTGAAGTACACGGGATCAGAGGCGGTTCGCATTCAGCAGTACATATCACATAGCCCACTGATGAGCTGGATGGACAGCGTTCTCACCGTTCGAACGCTCTCCGACGTGCTGGGAACCGTCGAGATCGCCGCAGCCGTGCTGATCTGTCTGAAGCTCGTGTTGCCCCGGTCTTCTGTCGTTGGTTCCGTTCTTGCGACACTCGTGTTCCTCAGTACCTTGAGCTTCCTGTTCACGACCCCGGGGGTCGGCGATGCCTCCGCCGGAGGTTTCCCTGCGCTGTCACCGGTCGGTCAATTCCTGATCAAGGATCTCGTACTGCTGGGCGCCTCGGTCTGGACCCTGGGCGACTCGTTGCTTGCCGGCCGGCGGCCGAGGACCCCCGCCAGTTCAGTGACATAACGGGGTCCGGGCGGTCCGACCGGCTCATGCGGCGAACGAATTCACGGTCCGTCCGCTGCTCAGGAGGACGACGTGCTCCGATCGGCTGTGTCCGCCCGTTGCGGTTGGCCTGCGAGCTGACGCCCACGCAACCAGACGCCGACACCGCTGATGACGGCCTGCCCGGCGATCAGGTACGGGTCGCTGGGGTTGCCCCCGATGTCGAGGTCGATCACGTGGTTGATCGCGTGCAATACGCAGATCACTGTGAAGCCGAGCAGCACCGCGTATATCGCGTCTCGCCGGAACAGGGCAACGAGCATTCCGGTGGCCAGCCCGATGTGGAAGACGCCCATGTCGTGCAGAAAGTGAACATGTATGGGGAAGTTGACGTAGGCGGAGAAGCTTGCCGGCCATCCCCACATCCATACGCCGAGTCCGATGAGAACACCGGCGCTCACCACGGTGACGGTAGTGACGGCAACCGACGGAAAGCTTCGCTCGTTCATGTGTGTGTTTCTCCGGTTCCAGCGCTGGATTCATCCTCTGGCAGTGTGGCGAGTTTGTCGGGTGCCCGAACCATGTCGACCCGGGTGATGCGAGCGTCTTCGACCGTCAGGGAGATCACGAAGTCGTACTCGCCGCCTTTCAGGATCGCGAACCCAGGCGCGCCGTTGACCATCACCGACATCGGATGGTTGTTGCTGTCCAACTGACTCGCGAGCCCTATGAGTAGCCGCGCAACCCGGTCCGCTCCATGTACGGGTCGCAGGGCCGCACGGACCTTTCCGCCGCCGTCGCTGGTGAGAGTCGCGTCCGGATCGAGCACCGTCATCAGGCCGGGTAGGTCACCGTCGATCGTGGCTCGCCTGAACGCGGCGACGACTGCCTCGTGTGTGGCGTGGTCGACCCTGACACGCGGCGTGCCGGCAGCCACGTGCTTGCGTGCCCGCGCGGCGAGCTGTCGCACCGCGGCCGGTGTCCGTCCGACAACCTGAGCGACCTCGGAGAACTCCATGCCGAACAGGTCGTGGAGGACCCATGCGGTGCGCTCGGCGGGACTCAGCGTCTCGAGCACCACCATGAGCGCGAAGCTGACGGAGTCGTCGAGTGCCACCCGCTCGGCGGGATCTGATGCCGGAGGTGCCTCGAGCCACGGCTCGGGAAGCCACGGCCCGACGTAGGTCTCCCGGCGTACGCGAGCGGAGCGCAGGGTGTCGAGGGCGCGGCGGGCGACGACGACAGTCGCCCAGGCCTCGACGTTCTGCACGGGTTCGCTCGCGTGTGCGGCGATCAGCCGTAGCCAACTGTCGGATACGACGTCCTCGGCTTCGGCGTAGCTACCCGTCATGGCGTAGGCGATCCGCTCGAGTCGGGGCCGTGCCCGCGTGTAGGCGGTGGCCAGGGACCGTTCGTCGTTCATGACCGGCCCCTGGCTACGGCATACACCGCTCCCTGCATATCTCCGGACCCTCTCGCTGCCTGGCTACGCGGTTTCGCCCGCACCCGTGATCTGGACGACGCAGCATGCGGGCGTGTGACACCGGGACAACCCCAGGTGGCGAGACCCCATGTCACACGGGCCGACCCTGATCCGTCGTGGTGCCATGACGAACAAGAGGAAAACGGCCGGCGATCGTGTTCTCGTGCTCGGTGCCGGCTACGGCGGGCTGATGGCCGCACTGCGGGCCGCTGATGAGGCGGACGTCACGGTGATCGATCCTGCGGCCCACTTCAGCGAACGGGTCCGGGAACACGAGGTGGCTGCCGGACGCGACGACATCTCTCATCCGCTGTCGTCATTCCTGGAGAAGAAGCGCATCAGGCATGTGGCAGCCCGCGTGACGGACATCGACCCTGTTCGCAAGGAGGTGGTCACCGACGACCGCAGGCGTCACCCCTACGACCTCCTCGTCTACGCACTCGGCAGCCGGACGCAGACCTTCGGGGATGGTTCCACTGAGGACGGACGCCTGTTCACCTCCGAAACTGCGCGTTATCTACGCAAGCGTCTCGACGACGGCCCGGGCACGTTGACGGTCGTCGGTGGTGGGGCGACAGGCGTGGAGATGGCGAGCGAGCTGGCCGAGGCAGAGCGGGCCTGGAAGATCAGCATGGTCACCGCGGGCGAGGTCGGCCCCGCGTTGTCGGAGAAGGGCCGGACCCACGTGCGCTCGACGTTCCGCGATCTGGGTATCAGCCTCGAGGAGGGACGCCCGGCGGCACCGGAAGATCTCGATGCCGACGTGATCGTATGGACGGCGTCCCTGCGGGCCAACGCCGAGATCGCACGATCCGCAGGCCTGGCGTTGACCGTGGACGGGCGGATCCAGGTCGACGCGATGTTGCGATCGGTCTCCCACCCCGACATCTACGTGGTCGGAGACGCGGCCGCGGCGCGCACCGCGGCTGCCGGAGAACTGCGGATGGCGTGCGCGACTGCTCTGCCGCTCGGGTCGCGCGCCGGGAGGA
The DNA here is from genome assembly GCF_022524485.1 of Pseudonocardia alaniniphila. GTDB lineage: Bacteria > Actinomycetota > Actinomycetes > Mycobacteriales > Pseudonocardiaceae > Pseudonocardia > Pseudonocardia alaniniphila. The sequence continues at coordinate 68,404 of NZ_JAKXMK010000038.1, read as the reverse complement.
ACATCGTCGCCGAGCTGCGTGGAAAGCGACCGAAGCCGTTGTCCTTCCGGTACTACGCGCAAGTCATGAGCCTGGGGCGGCGCAATGGGCTGGTTCAGTTCGTCGGCGCGGACGACAAACCCAAGGATCTGATCGTGACCGGTCGGAAAGCCGCCCTTCTCAAGGAACAGGTGGTCCGCTCGACCGTGCGCTCGTTGCGTCTCGCTGCACGCTGACCGCTCGACGAGTCCTGCCACCAACCAGCACCTCGCCAACCTCGACGCGGGTCTGCTGCCCGACCTCGCGACGTCGCCGCTGGTATCGGCCTGGGGGCGTTCGAGCGTCTGACCACTCGCGATCGTGATGTCGTACGCGAGGGAGCGAGCGGCACCTCCGCCCGATAAGTCCGGGTGAGCGGCCCGCTCGTTTCGTGGCCTGGCGGGCCCGCGTTTCATGATCACCAGTTGGGGGTCTGCAACTGCTGATGGCACGGCTGCGGGTCCCCAATTGCTGATCATGAGGTTGGCCGGGGTGCCCGCCAGGCCCGCGGACTCGTGAGCTGAAGGAGCGTGACTCTCGTCCGGTAGGTCGGGGCGGGCGGGCCGCTCGTTCGTCCGCCCGCCGGATCTCGCGGTTTCATGATCGTCGTTTGGGGGCCTGAAGCTGTGGCTGGCCCAGTTGCGGGTCCCCAATTGCTGATCAGCCGAGGTGCTCGCCGGGCCGGCCATCCGGCCGGGGTGGGGGGCGGCCGTTCGTTCGTCTGCCGGTCCGGCGGTTTCATGATCACCAGTTGGGGGTCTGCAGCTGCTGATGGCACGGCAGCGCGTCCCCAAATGCTGATCATGAGGTGCGGCCGGGCCCTGCGACGCCGTTACGCCACGGTCCGTGACAGCAGGCGCGAGCTGAGGGCAGGCACCGGGCCACACGGGTCTCGCCCGCGGCGCCGTCGGCCTCGCGGTCAGCCCGTGACGATCTCGTCGAGGAGCGCCGCCAGCTCGGCCGGGCGGGACAGGAACGGCGAGTGGCTGGTCGGGATCCGGTGAACAGTCTTGGCGCGGGAGGACATCTGCTCCTGCAGCTGCACCGGGAGCGAGACGTCCTGCTCGGCGACGATGTAGGCCGACGGGACGGTGTGCCACGCGGCGCGGGTCACGTGGTCGGCGAACGGCTGGTGGAGTTGGTCGACGAGCCGGCTGACGGCCAGGTCGGCCACGGCCTCGGGGACGTCGGCGTAGAGCTGGGCCCGCGGGTCCGAGCCGATCGGGAACACGCCCTCCGCCGAATCGGGGTCAGGCATGCCGTGCAGGGTGTACATCGACTCGTCGACGTCCGGGACGTAGGCGGCCAGGTAGATCAGGCGCTGCACGTTGGGCAGGCCTGCCGCGCCCTCGGTGGCCGGGATGCCGCCGTACGAGTGGGCGACGACGGCGACCGGGCCGCCGATCGCCTCGATCGCCGCGCGGATCGCCTCGGCGTCCTCCCGCAGACCGCCTCGTGGATCAGGGCCGGTGGTCGACAGCTTCACCGCGCGGCTCGCGTAGCCGAGGGCGTCGAGTTCCCCGCGCAGCAGATCCCAGGTGGACGGAAGGTGCCAGGCTCCGGGAACCAGGACGAATGTGGGCCGCTGAACCGTCATCACGCTTCCCCCCGATTATCGGACAGTATGTCCGGACACAGCGTACGTGGTCGGCCAGACCGCCTCGGCGCATGATCACTGATCGCGAGGCGGCTATTCGGTGATGACGTCGCCCCGTGCGGTTCTGCGGTAGAGCACCGTTCTGGTGGTCCGGGTCCGAGATACGAGTCCACTGGCGTGCAGAACGGACAAGTGCTGGCTGATGGCTCCGGGAGTGAGCCCCATCCGGCGGGCGAGCTCGGTGGTGGTGGCCGGCTCGGCGAGGGTGGTCAGGATGGCGGCGCGGGTCCGGCCGATCAGGGCGGCGAGTGCGTTGGGCGGCGGTGGAGCGGCCTCCCACAAGGTCGCGACGCCCCGGACCGGATAGGCGATCATCGGCTGGTACGGCTCGCCCGCGAACCCCGGCTTCCGGCGACCGGTCAACTTGCGCACCCACGGCCACCCCATCGCGTGTGGCACGAGGGTGAGACCTGCTCCCGACAGCTGTCCGGTGTACTCGAAAGGATCGGCGGCGGTCAGCCGGTCGCCGTCGAGGGTGACCGTCTCGTGCAGGTCGTCGAACAGCGCGTGCAAGCCGCCGCCGGCGAGCCGTTGTGACCGCCACAGCACGTCGGCGTCGAGGAGGCTCAGGATGCGGGGCCAGTGCTCGGCCATCGCCGCGTTCCAGTACCTCTCGAGCGTGTCGACGATGCGGATGAGGGCGGCCTCGGGGTCCGCGCGGATCCGGCGGGCCACCTCCTCGGGCACGTTCGGAACGTCGGCGATGTCGCTGATCACTCGCTGCGGTTCGGTACGCAGGACCGCGTCGAGCTCGGTGGCGATGTCGGGCTGCGGTTGGGATGGAGCCGGGGTGATGAAGTCGGCGATCCACCCGTGCACCGGAGTGATCGCGAACACCTCGGCGAGGTCGAGGTCGGCCACCGAGGCACGGGTCGCACGCACCCAGGGCAGGTGCAACGAGTGCTCGCCCGGCGCGCGTAGCACCACCAGACTCAACACGAGCTCGAACAGCGGCGAGAACGCGAACCTGATCCGCGCGACGTCCTCCGGCAGCAGCCGCCACACGATCATCGAGCCTCCACGCTGGTTCCGCCCGCGGTGCAGCCTTTAGTCCTGGCTAAAAGTATCGGGAGATCCCGACGAACCGGCCAAGGTCGGCAGCGGCGCCGGACGGCGGCGCCGGCGGATCGAGGAGGCTCGCGATGAGCAAGATCGTGCTGGATGTGTCGATGTCCGTGGACGGGTTCACGACCGGTCCGAACGTCCGCGACGAGGAGCCCATGGGCGACGGTGGCGAGCGGCTGCACGAGTGGCACGCCGGCAAGGGGCCGGATGGCGATGTCGACCTGGCCGTCTCGAGGGAGCTGAATGCGACGGTGGGCGCCGCCGTCATCGGACGGCACACCTTCGACCTCGGCCTGCGCCCGTGGGGCGGCACGCCCTGGCCTGGCGTCTCCACCTTCGTGGTCACCCACCGGACCAGGGAGAACCTCCTCGGTGACAACGGCGGGACGTTCACCTTCGAGGGGCTGCAGGCCGCGGCCCGGCACGCCAAGGAGGCCGCGGGGGACAAGGACGTCCGGGTGCTGGGTGCAGAGGTCGCTCGGGAGTTGCTCAGGGCGGGCCTGCTCGACGAGGTGTTCATCCACCTCGTCCCGCTGCTGCTGGGGGAGGGCACCCGGCTGTTCGCCGGGGAACGTGCCGAGTTGATCCCGGTGGCGGACCCTGCCGCGGGGTCCGTGACCCACCTGCGCTACCGCGTCTCGAAGCCCTGACGCCATTCCGACGAGGGAGGGCGAGGAAAGCGACTCACCGCCGTCCCTCGTCGTGGACGCGGGATGGAGCTGTGATCAATGACCGATCATCGTGCGGCGGCGAATCGCGGGCACGGCGAGATCGGTGGTGGCCTCGCGCTGCAGTCGGTGAACGCCCACCCGCAGTACAACGCCATGCTCGCGGCCCGGCGGAACCTCGCGGTATCGCTCGTCGCGGACTCAAGGATCCGGCGTCACATCCCCGTCTCAGAGAGCGAGCGTGGCGCCGTAGCGGGTCAGCACGGCATCGAGCGACAGCATCTGCTCCAGCCCCGCCCTGCTGATCTCCCACCTGCTGGGATCTCCGAGGGCGCCGTCGTCGGCGTCGAGGAGGGGCGCCACCGCGGAGTCGGGCCGTTTGATCAGCATGGCGACCTTGGTGCGCAGCATCTCGTCGTAGGCCGCGTCCTGGGTGGCCGGATACGGGCTTTTGACCCGCTGCACCACCGACTGCGGCAGCAGGTCCGCGGTCGCGGCGCGCAGCAGACTCTTCTCCCGCCCGTCGAAGGTCTTCTGTGCCCACGGGGTGCCGAACACGTATTCGACGAGGCGGTGGTCGCAGAAGGGCACGCGGACCTCGAGACCCACGGCCATGCTCAGCCGGTCCTTGCGGTCGAGCAAGTTCGGGAGGAACCGGGTGAGGTAGAGGTAACAGAGCTCGCGCATGCGTCGCTCGTGCGGGTTCGCCGCTATCGGGCCGGTCAGCTCGGGCACCTCCGCGAGCGCCCTGCGGTACTGGTCGTCGAGATAGCCGGAGAGGTCCAGCTTCTGGAGCAGTCCGCGGTCCAGGAACTGGCCTATGTCGAGGGCGCGAAATGAAGGACCGAGCAACCACGGGAACGTGTCCGCCGCGACCATCTTGGGATCGTGGAACCCCACGTAGCCACCGAACACCTCGTCTGCAGACTCCCCGGACAGCGCCACCGTCGAGCCCTGCCGAACTGCGCGGAACAGCAGGAAGAGAGAGGTGTCGCCGTCGCCCATCGTGGTCGGCACGTCGCGGGCATGCCATACGGTCGCCCGCACCTCCGGGTCCATGAGCTCGGCGGAGCTCAGGGTGATGTCGGTGTGGTCGGTACCGACGAACTTCGCGACCTCCTGCACGTAGGGGCCGTCGGGTGTGCCGCGGAGCGCGGTGGGCTTGAAGTTGTCGGTGTAGCCGACGAAGTCGACGGCGAAGGACCGGATCCGCTCCTCGCTGAAGCGGGCGGCCAGCGCGGTCAGGGCCGAGGAGTCGAGTCCGCCCGACAGCAGCGTGCACAGCGGCACGTCGGAGATGAGCTGCCGCTGGACCGTGTCCTCGAGCAGCTCACGAACGTGCCGGACCGTCGTGGGCACATCGTCGCTGTGCCCGGTGTCGGTCAGCTCCCAGTAGCGCAGCTGCTCGATGCCCTCTCGAGTGATCCGGATGATGTGGCCGGGCGGCACCTCGCGCATGCCGCGGAACACGGCGTTGCTGGGGTCGGCGACGAACCCGAGCACCCGGCGCAACCCGTCGACGTCGATGACCCGCTCCGCGCGGGGGTTGGCGAGAATCGCCTTGGGCTCGGACCCGAACAGCACCCCTTGCTCGGTGGGGTAGTAGTAGAGGGGCTTGATGCCGAGCCGGTCACGCACGAGCAACAGCTCCCGGGAAGCGGGATCCCAGAGCGCGTAGGCGAACATCCCGTTGAGCTCACGCACGGCATCGCGCGGGTCGCGACGGCCCCACTCACGGTGGGCCTGCAGCACCACCTCGGTGTCGCTGCTGGTCTCGAACCGGCGGCCCGCCCCGGCCAGCCGCTCGCGCAACTCGCGGTAGTTGTAGGCCTCGCCGCTGTAGACGAGCACGGAGGTGGTGCGGCCGCCCTCCTGCAGCGTCATCGGTTGCCGGCCGCCCTCGATGTCGATGACGGCGAGTCTGCGGTGCCCGAGGCCCACCGGGCCGTCCACCCACGTTCCCACGTCGTCCGGCCCGCGAGGGGCCATCGTCGCCGTCATGTCCGCTAACGCCTGCCGCGCGTCGGGCGCCGTCAGGTCGCGCTCGTAATCCACCCACCCGCAGATTCCGCACATGTTTCGACCTCCCCATAATTGCTTCGGGGCAACGGTGCGACGCAACATTGCTTCGCGCAACGTGGTACGTGCGGTTTGTGGCAGGTAGATCAGTTCTGCTGCTGTGGCGTCTGTCTCCGGATCATCGGCCCGTATGCAGGCTTCCGGAAACTGCGGCAAAACTTCCGTATTGCTGTGGTAAGACTTCCGTGGACGTCGCGTCGGAGAACATGGTCGACAACCGCGATCCTCGCAAGACCCCTCGACCTGCGAGAACCGCGTCCGGACCACCCCCGACTCGGCCGCTCGGAGTAGATCGAAGAATCCTTCGACGACCGCCTGGTGACAAAGCGTGGGTCGATGTTCTCGTGTGAGAAATCGTTGGTCATCGTCTCGACGGCAACCGAGAAGCCGGGAGACCGACAGGCAGTTCGACGTGGATCGAGGTGCCGACGGCCACGGGGCTCACAACTGTCATCGTCCCGCCGAGCGCCTCGACGCGATCCGTGAGACCCATCAGTCCCGAGCCCCTGGCCGGGTCGGCCCCGCCGATACCGTTGTCGCGGATCACGAGGTCCAGATCGCCGTTCCGAGCTCGGACATCGAGCTCGACGACTGACGCGTCGGCGTGCTTGGCGGCGTTGGCGAGCGCCTCGGAGACGACGTAGTAGGCCGCGACCTCGATGCCCTCCTCGAATCGGCCGTCGATATCCACCTCGAGCTCGACGGGCACCGCCGAGCGGCGGGCGAGCACCTGCAGGGCCGGTTCGAGGCCGCCCTCGGAGAGGATCGCGGGATGGAGGCCGCGGGAGAGCTCCCGCAGGTCCTCGAGCGCGCCGGCAAGCCCTTTGCCGATCCGGGAAAGCTGTTCCCGCAGCTCCTCGTGACCCTCCGGGGTCATTGCCTCCGCATTCTGCAACTCCAGCGCCAGCAGGACGATCCGCTGCTGCGCGCCGTCGTGGAGGTCACGCTCGAATCGCCTTCGTGCCTCGTCAGCGGCCACCACGATCCGGGCCCGCGACGCCGCCAGTTCATTGCGGCTGTCCGCATTGGTGAGCGCCGTGGAGAGAAGGCCGGTGGGGCCGCGAACTGTGACCTGCCGGGAGATCAGCCTGCTCTTGTTCATGGGCATAGGACGAGAGGGACCGGCTGTCTGTGACAAGCGGGAGATGCTCGCGTTGTCATCGTCACAGCACCGATCGTTGTTCACGATCGGGGGCGAAGGGTCACAGCGTGGCCGCCTCGGACGGGCGGTTCGCCCTGTGACGCACATCTACCGAGCGCGAAACCTGTCACACCGCCGACGTTCGATCTCGTCCTCACGCCGTAAGCAGGCCTTCGCGGCGAGCACCCACGGCCCGGCTTCGACTGGACGCTCTCGTACACCGCGCTGACGACCTGCTCATCACTGACATCGCCGAGGATCGAGGAGACCTGGTGTCCGAAGTTCTGATTATTGGTGGCGGGTTCGCGGGCGTGTGGTCCGCGGTAGCTGCGGTGGGGCAGCGCCGGGCGGCAGGAGTGCCCGAGTCGGACATGCGCGTCACGCTCGTCAGCGCGGGGGACGACCTCGTGATCCGACCCCGCCTCTACGAAGCTGACCCGGAACGCATGCGCCTTTCGCTCGACCGGGTTCTCGGTCCGATCGGCGTCGAGCGAGTTGCAGCGACGATCACGGGAATCGACACCCAGAATCGGGAGGTCAGCGGGGTCGGGCGGGACGGAACCTCGATGGCGCTGCCCTACCATCGGCTTGTTCTGGCTACCGGCAGTCACGTTGTCCGTCCTTCGTTGCCAGGTGCCGAGCACCTGTTCGACATCGACACGCTGGCCGGAGCGGCGGCTATGGAGGCCCATCTTCGGCGGCTTCCGAGTAGGCCCGCTTCCGACGGGCGCTTCACGGTCGTTGTGGTGGGCGCGGGTTTCACCGGCATCGAGATCGCGACCGAGCTGGGCTGGCGACTGCGGGCCATCGCTGGGGAGACCGAGCCTGTTCGGGTGGTGCTCGTCGACCGCAACGAGAATGTCGGGCACGAACTCGGCGAGGGTCCGCGACCGCAGATTCTCGAAGCGCTGAACGAGCTGGGGGTCGAACGGCGACTCGGAGTGAGCCTGCAGTCTGCGACACCTGAGGGAGCCCGGCTCTCCGATGGATCCGAGATCGCGGCAGCGACCGTCATCTGGACGGCCGGAATGGTCGCAAGCCCGTTGACCGCGCAGGTTCCGGCGCCTCGGGACAACCTGGGGCGGCTGGCAGTCGACGACTTCCTCCAGGTCGTGGGGGTGCCCGGTGTCTATGCGGCAGGAGATACCGCGGCCCCGCGAGTGGAGGAGGGGCAGACGGTGACGCAGAGCTGCCAGTACGCCATACCGCAGGGCCACTTCGCCGGCGTCAACGCGGCCGCCGACCTGCTCGGCACGAAGCAAGCGGTCTTCGCGCCTCCCGCGTATGTGACGTGCCTCGATCTCGGTCCGGCCGGTGCGGTCCTGACCACCGGGTGGAACCGAAAGGTCGTTGCGACCCGCGGGGATGCCAAGAACGTCAAGCAGATGATCAACGCTGAGCTGATCTATCCGCCGATTGACGACGCCGAGGCGATTCTGGCGTGGGCGCTGGAAGCCCCCAGTCTGCCGTTCATGTGATCTGACCGTGCAGCGCTGTCGCAGCCACGCCATTCGACGGAATTGAGGTCCAAGCACAGTGCAGGCTGATAACGGGTCGGCGTTGGATGGTGGGGCTGTCCTCGCCAATGTCGAGAAGATCAGGCCGTTGCTGCGGGAGCACGCTGCCGAGGGGGAAGCCGCTCGCCGCCTGACGGAGCCGGTTGTCGACGCACTCCGGTCCACCGGCGTGTTTCGCATGGCCATGCCTGCGGCGTGGGGAGGGCCCGAGGTCGACATCTGCCGGCAGATCGAGATCATCGAAACGCTGTCCCGTGCTGATGCCTCAGCCGGCTGGTGCGCGATGATCGGTTCCGACAGCGGCTTCTACAGCGGCTATCTCGACGATGCCGCCGCCCGGTCGCTCTACCCCCATCTGGACGCGGTGACTGCCGGGTGGGTCTCTCCGGTCGGCACCCTCGATGTGTCTGACGGCGGCTATCGACTGTCCGGTCGATGGTCGTTCGGCAGTGGGGTGACTCATGCGGACGTCATCGTGGGCGGTGCCCGTGTCACTGAGAACGGGTCGCCCCGGCTCCTCGCCGACGGCACGCCGGAGGCGCGGATAGCAATGTTGCCGGCGGCACAGTGGCAGGTACTCGACACGTGGAGCCCCCTGGGCATGGCCGGAAGCGGGAGCCACGACTACGCGATCAACGATGCATTCGTACCGGCAGAGAACACCTGGGTCTACGGCCAGAGCTACCGGTCCGGACCGCTCTACCGCTGGCGCGGAATGTTCGTGGTCAATTTCTTCGGCGTGCCCGTGGGCGTCGCGCTCGATGCCTGCGAAGTGGCGGCGTCGATTCTCGACGGCAAGCTGTTGATGCCGGAGATGACCCCTGCCCGCAATGAACCGTATGTCCGGGCCGATATCGCCCGGGCCCGAGCGATGGTCGGCGCGGCTCGCAGCTACGTGTACGACACCGTCGGCACCATCTGGAGCACGGTCGTGGCAGGCGACGAGCCCTCCCTGGAGCAGCGGGCTCAGCTCGTCGGCCTCTTCGCCCATACGGTTTCGGAGTGTCGCACTGCTGTCCGGCTGCTTGTCGACACGGTCGGCACCGTTGCTATCCAGGATGGTTGCCCATTGGGGCGACAGATGCGGGATCTGGATACCATCGCCCAGCACGTGGTGGCGAAGAGGAAAATGTGGGAATGGGCCGGCGGGATGTATTTCGGCCAGGACCCGCCTCTGCCATTCCTGTGACGTGTCTTCCTTCAGCCGGGCGGGACGGCCCGGATCGCAACGTCATGTGCGCCCTCATCGAGACGAGGAACATACTTGGACAACATGCCGGCCCGTTGCCGGCCACGAACCGCTCCCTCCCCTGGTGCGTGATTCGTGGGAGGCGCTGCCCGAAGAACTGCGCCACGAGTTCCTCGCTCGTCGTACGGTGTCGACAGGGTGGGATCTCTACCGAGCTCAGGGCGTCGACGGCGTGGGCTGGGAGCCTCTGCGGCCGCTGATCGTCGTCGAACAGTCCTACCGGCATCTCGAAGCTGTGGCGGCGCGGTTGTTGCACCTGGGGGTGCAGGCGTGTCGTCGCCGTGCCTCGACCGTGGGAGAGCTGTACGCGGTGCTGCGGTTTCCCCGTGATCTTCCGCTGATGGATCCGGACCGGCCGCTGGTCGCCACAGAACTCACCCGCTACGCCCGCCCCGACTTTCTGATCGAACAGGGCCGACCGCAGCTCCTGGAGCTCAACACCAGCAATCGCCTTGCCGGCACCCGACAGTCCTCGCAACTGGCGGAATGCTATGCCCGGCTGTGCCCCGGCAGCGGCCTGTCCCCGCCGCCGTCCGCGGTGACGGCACGATTCGCGGCCCTGGCCCGAACACCACCCACCGACCACAGCCAGGGCATAACGCGGCGAGCGCTGATTCCCTCCTACTGGGCGAGCGACCACCACCACACGATCCGACACCACACACCGGGCCGCTCCACTCTGGGTGCGGTGCGCCGGGCGGGCCTGGAACCGGTGGTGGCCGATCTCGCCGACCTACGCCTCGACCCCGCCGCTCGACTGCTGGCCGGTGACGTCCCGATCGACGTGGTGCTGCTGGAATGGGGCGGGCACCGCATCAGATACGACCGCGGCGCCCTCGCCGCGCTCCGAGCCGCCGACCGCACCGCAACCCTCGGACTGTTCCCACGCACCGAGTCGTACCTGATCTCCTCCAAAGCAGTGCTCGCCTGGATCCATGCGGACGCGGCCGCCGGCCTGCTTACCGCACCCGACGAGGACCTCGTCCACACCCACGTCCCCTGGACCGCATGCCTGGGCCTCACCACCGACCCCACCACCCAACCGGACCTGCTGCGCACCGCCGCCACCCGACGCACCCGGTTGATCGCCAAACCCGTCTTCGGCAGAGCCGGCACCGGCATGCTCTTCGGCAGCCGGATCTCCGATGCGAACTGGCTACCCACGCTCATCCGCGCCGCCCGCAGATCTCCGCTGGTCCTGCAACGCCGCGTCGACCCCGACCTCGTCGCCATGCCCTACCGCGATCAGAACTCCGGCCGGCAGGTCGTCGCACGGGTCCCGTTCGTACTCAGCCCCTTCACCATCGACGGCGCAGCGGCCAGTATCTGGGTACGTCACCTGGCTCCTGACGCCCCCAACCGGGACGTGGTGATCGACACACGCCTCGGCGCCCACCCCAACACGGTTCTGCTCGCTCCATAGCCGCCTGGGACGTCGATTCGACACATACGACGGCCAACTCAGCCTCGTCGGTCACGGCCGTTCGTCCACCATCTCGGGAAGGTCGAAGGCCGTGACCGGTGGCGGGCTGTCGCATCGTTCGATCTCGACCAGGCAGGTCTGCGCGGCCGGGCACTGAGTCAGCCTCGAGGTGCCCCGGTCGGACGTAACGACGTTCGGGTTGCCGTGCTTCTCCAGCGTGCCGACCACGCCGGGCTCCAACGGGTCGTACCAGGCGCCGGTGGGTATCTGTGCCACACCGGGCAGCAGCGTGTCGGACCCGACGATCCGCACGCCGGCGATGAACGCGCCGCGGTCGTTGAACACCCGCACGACGTCGCCGCCCCGCAGATCGCGGCGGGCGGCGTCCTCGGCGTTGATCAGGATCGCCTCGCGACCCGACACCTTGGCCGCGCGGGACAGCGTCGAGTTGTCCAACTGGCTGTGCAGCCGGTGCGTGGGCTGGTTGGTGAGCAGGTGCAGCGGGTAGCGGGCGGCCCGCGGACCGCCCAGCCACTCCGCCGGTTCCAGCCATGTCGGGTGCGGTGGGCAGTCGTCGTAGCCGAACGCCCGGATCACCTCACTGACCAGCTCGATCTTGCCGGACGGCGTGTTCAGCGCCCGTCCGGCGCGGAAGTCGGCGAGCAGCGTGGCCTGCTCGGCCGGCATCGGGAACTCATAGGAGCCGCTCGCCCAGAACTCGTCGAACTCCGGTGGGTCGAACCCCCGGTGATGGGCGGTGGCTCGCGCCTCGTCGTACATGTGCCGCAGCCACTGCATCTCGGTCCGGCCGCAGTGGTATTCCGCCCCGAACCCGAGACGGTCGGCGAGCTCGCCGAAGATGTCGATGTCGTTGCGCGCCTGCGCATACGGCGCCACCACCTGCTGCATGGCGATCCAATGGCGGCTGTGTTCGGCCGCCGCGATGTCGTTGCGTTCCATCGTGGTGGTGGACGGCAGCACGATGTCGGCGAACTTCGCCGGCGGGCTCCACCACGGCTCGTGCACGATCACCGTGCCGGGCTGCTGCCAGGCGGTGACGAACCGGTTGAGGTTCAGGTTGTGATGGAAGGGATTCCCACCTGCCGAGTAGATCAGCTCAGTGGGCGGCAGCCGAATCTCCGTGCCGTCGTGCTCCATGGTCTCGCCGGGCCGCAACAGCAGTTCGTGAACCCGCCCGACCGGGATCTTCGCCGTCACCGGGTTGGGCCCCAGCGGCAACGTCGGCCGGGGAATCCCTGGCGGACAGGGCAGTGCGATGCCGCTCATGGCGCCGTGCCCGAGGCTGAACCCGCCGCCGGGCAGGCCGATCTGGCCGAGCATCGCGGCCACAGCGACGGTCGCCCACACAGCCTGCTCGCCGTGGTGGGCGCGCTGCACGGCCCACGCCGTGTTCACCAGGGTCCTGGTGCCCGCCATCCGCCGGGCGAGCGTCTCGATCGTCGACGCCGGCAAGCCCGTCACGCCGGCCGCCCACCCGGCGTCCTTGGCGACGCCGTCCTCACCGCCGGTGAGATAACGCTCGAACTCGGCGTAGCCCGTGCAGTGTGTGTGCGTGAACTCCCGGTCCACCACGCCTTCGACGACCAGCGTGTGGGCCAGGCCGAGCATGAGCGCCACGTCGGTGTTGGGCCGGATCGGCAGCCACTCCGGCGCGACCTCGTCCGGGACGTCGTGCCGATACGGGCTGATGCACACCACATCGACCCCGGCCGCGTGCGCCTTTCGGAACCACTCGGCGTTGTCGTGGTTGACCGCGCCACCCGAATCGATCTGCGCATTCTTCAGCGATGCGCCACCGAACATCACGAACAGCCGCGTGTTGGCCACCACTTCCGGCCACGGCACGACCAGCCGGCTGACGTCGGAACGCCCGAGAATGTAGGGCATGACGCCCAGTGCCGCGCCGAAGCTGTGGTTTCCGATCTTGTCGGTGTAGCCGCCGAACAGCCCGAGGAACCGCTTCAGCACGCTGGGGGAATGGTGCAGCCGCCCTGCGCTGGCCCAACCGTACGAGCCGCCGTACAGCGACTCGTTTCCACCCGCCGCCCTGGCCGCCAACAGTGCGTCGATCACCAGGTCGAGCGCGGTGTCCCAGCTCACCGGAACGAACGGCTCAGCCCCCCGCCGCTCCCGGCCTGCGCCGCCCGAGCGCAGGTAGCCCTCTCGCACGTAGGGCCGGTCGATCCGCAACCGGTCCCTCACCACCTCGGGCAATGCGGCCTGGATGGGCGACGGGTCGGGGTCGAACGGCACTCCGCTGGTGGACATCACCTCGCCGGTGTCGCGGTCGGTCTCCACCCGGTACACGCCCCAGTGCGATGCGGTCTGAGCGCTGCGAGTGCGTCGTGCGGCCATCGTGCGAATCTCCTGTCCGGCGGGGAATGGGTCAGCGGTAATGCATTTCTGACGACAGTCCTGATTCCTCGCTGTGCTTCGGCGACCGGGAGTCCCGACGCCCTCGTGAAGACGGGACGGCGCTCCCCATCTGTGACAGCGTGCCGCGATCCGGTGCCCGGACATCAGTCACCTGCGTCACACGACGAGCGGGGCGAACGACCGGATGAACGCCCGGGCCGGCCCGGGATGCGACCGGAACTTCCACAGGGCCAACCACCACTTCGCCGGACGACGATGGTCGGCACCGCAGGCCGTCGGCTCGGGGGTGGCCGCCGCTGGTGACGGCGCGCGCGGGCTCGAGCTCGGCTGACCTCGGCCCGGACCTCGACGAACCACCGTGGAGCCGAGGGTGCCGAGCGGACGTAGTCCGTCAGCTCGCAGGACTCGATTACTTGAGCGTCCCGGTACGGGCGTGGCCGAAGTACATCAGCTCCCAGATCGCCTCCTCGGTGAACGTCTCGACGGTCTCGCCGTTCTTGTGGTGCTCGATCGTCAGGGAGCCGGTGAAGCGCAGGTAGGCGCCGTCGACGCCGCGGAGGCGCGCGGCGATCTTGCGCCAGCCCGTGATCTGCTCGACGAAGGTGTTGGCGACCAGGTCGCGCTGCTTCGTGAAGGTGACGACATAGCCCTCGTCGCCGTCGTCGTAGTGGTACCGGGTGGTGCGGGCCACGGGCTTGCCGGTCTTCTCGTCGAGGTAGGTGTCGAGCGCCTCGAAGCGGACCCGCGACGCGTCGTCGGCGACGACCCGACCGTCGCGGGCGAGCATGAAGATCGGGATCGGCTCGTAGCCGTACTTCTCGTGGGCGGTGACGTACGAGGCGATCACCGAGTAGGGACCGGCCTGGCCGCGGGCCCAGTACCAGTCGTTGATGATCGACATCATCCCGACGTTGCCCCAGTTGTGGTCGTGGTAACCGACGCCGGTGATCTCGGTGCGCACGCCCGCCACCTCGTAGGAGCCGCGAACCGTCCCCTGCGGGACGGCAGGGAGCCAGGAGAACTCGAGATCCTGCTCCTCCCCGAAGACCACGTAGCCGGTGTGCGGGCGCCACGGGCGGATCTCGGCGTCGAGGGTGACGTCGACTCGCACGCCGCCGACGTCGGCCCGGATCTCGTAGTGGGCGAGGTCGCCGGAGAAGACGTTGCCGGCGATCCGGACGTCGGCGCGGTCGGTCCCGGCCGAGAACGACGTCGCGGGGAAGTCCTGGATGACGTTGTACTGGGGCCCGCCGGGCACGTCGAGGTTCAGCCGGATCATCGGGCTCAGCGGCTTGCCCGGTGTGGACAGGTCCTTCGTCATGAAGATGACGACGAGCGTGGCGCCGTCGTCGAGGTGGGCGTCGAAATACCACCACTCGTAGGTGCCCCGGCGCCCGTCGGTGCGGGCGCCGTCCTCCCACTCCGCGACGACGTCCGGGCTGATGCCGATGCGTCGGTAGTCGGCGTCGGTGCGGGCGATGCCTGCCTGCTGGGTCATGCTGTCCGTCTCCTTCGGGTTCTGTTGCCGGAGAGGACGACGCAGCTGCCCGGATCGTGAGGAGTCAGTTCCAGAGAGTCAGCTTCTCGGGATTGACGACCATCCGGACGTCGGTGATCCGGTCCGTCGTGACCTCGAGCGTCACGACACCGACCACCCGGCTCTCGGCCCACAACGCGAAGCCGAGGCCGTCGGGGGTCTCCAGTTCGAGCACCTCTGCCGCAGGGCTCTTCCCCAGGGCGCCGAGCAGGAATCGGGCCACCTTGTCCGAGCCGCGGACCGGGTGCAGTGCCGCCCTCACGAGGCCGCCGCCGTCGGAGCGGAGAACGACGTCCGGGTCCAGCGTCGTGACGAGCGCGATGAGGTCGCCTGCCCGCGCCGCCGCGGCGAACGCGCGAACGGTCGCGTCGTGCGCTGCCCGGGAGACCCGGCCGCTCCGGGTGCCGTCCACGCGCCGCCGCGCCGAGGTGGCGAGCTGGCGGCAGGCGGCGGGCGTGCGCCCCACGACCTCGGCGATCTCACCGAACGGCATCGCGAAGACGTCGTGCAGCACGAACGCGACCCGCTCGGCCGGAGTCATCGACTCCAGCACCACGAGCAGGGCCGTGCTGATCGACTCGTCCAGGGTGGCCCGGTCGGCCGGGTCATCGAGCGCCGGGTCGGTGAAGGCCAGGGAGGGCACCGGTTCGGGCAGCCACGGGCCGACGTAGCGCTCCCGCCGCACACGGGCCGAGCCCAGCACGTCGAGGCACACCCGGCTCGCGACGCGGGTCAGCCAGGCGCGGGGGACCTCGACGGCATCGCGCTGGGCCTGGCTCAGCCGGTACCACCGGATGTAGGTCTCCTGGACGGCGTCCTCCGCCTCGGCCACGGTGCCGAGCATGCGGAACGCCAGCGACAGCAGACGCCGCCGCTCACCGATCACCTCGGCGTCGATCTCCTGCGCGGTCATGGTGATCTCCCCTCCGTCACTGTGACGAAGCACGGTCCGGACGTCGGGCGCCTCACGTCCGGGTCGGCTGCTCCGTCCTGTGGGCATGCGAATCTTGCTTGCTGGTGGAACCGGCGTCATCGGATCCCGGATCCTCCCCGAGCTCGTCGCCGCGGGGCACGAGGTGGTCGCGACGACCCGGCGTGAGGACCGGCTCGCGCTCCTGGAGAGCCTCGGTGCCTGCGGGGTACTCCTCGACGTCCATGACGCGGAACGGGTGGCCGCCACGCTCACCGAGGCGGCGCCTGATCTCCTCCTGCACCAGCTCACGGATCTGAGCGGCAACGACTGGGAAGCCAATGCCCGGGTCCGCCGCGAAGGCACGGCGAACCTCGTGGCAGGTGCCACAGCCGCGGGCGTCGACCGGATGATCGTGCAGAGCATCACCTGGGTCTTCCCGGACGGCGACACGCCGGCCACCGAGGACGACCCGATCGTGCCAGGCACGGCTGTCGGCGTCATGGAGGGTCTGGCTCGCCGCCTCCCGCGCAGCACCGTGCTGCGCTACGGAATGCTGTACGGGCCCGGGACCTGGTACGCGCCCGGCGGGCGGATCGCGGTCGCGGTGTCCGCCGGCCAGATGCAGGCGAACCCCGCGATCACGTCGTTCGTGCACGTCGACGATGTGGTCGCGGCGACCGTGCAGTCCCTCGACTGGCCCGACGGGATCTACCACGTCGTCGACGACGAGCCCGCGCCGGCGACCGAGTGGCTGCCGGTCTACGCGGCCGGCATCGGTGCGCCCGCCCCGCAGCCGGTGCCGCTCCCCGAGGGTGCCCCCGTCGGCCGCGCCGTCTCCAACGCGAAGGCCCGGGCAGCGGGCTGGACGCCTGCCCACCCGAGCTGGCGGACGGGTTTCCCCCGGCCGCGCGGGTGAGGGGCCCGTTCCCGGTCGATCACCACATCACTCGGCCGATTGCGGCCGTCTCCGAACACCGCGCCACCGGCGCGGTCTGCAGTTGCAGAGCAACAACACGAGAATGCGTCGAAAGTAGGTACCTGACATGAGTTCTGCTGAGCTCGAGACCCAGATCAAAGTGCTCGATGAGCACGACATGTCGGAGCTCCCGTCGGCCGGACACATGATGACCGCGGTCGTCGAGATTCCGCCGAACAACCCGGGATCGCGGCCGCACCGGCATTCCGGCCCGGTCTACGGCTACATGCTGGAAGGCGAGATGATCTTCGAGCTGGAAGGGGATGCACCGGTCCTCATCCGGCAGGGCGACACGATCTGGGAGCCCGGCGGCGACCGGATCCACTACCAGGCAGCGAACCCCGGTGACGTCTGGGCTCGGTTCGTGGTCGTCATGGCCTGCAAGCCCGATGAGCCGATGCTGACCTACGTCGAGCCCGAGGAACTCGAGGCGCGCAAGCACCTCCGCCACCCCGGACCGGTGGTCGACCAGCAGGCGAAGCCGCAGCAGTCCGGCGCCGGTGACCGGTAACCCCCGACGGGTTCGCGCATGATCCGGTGGGTCGGAGGAGCACCCGGTCGCTCCTCCGACCCACCGGCCGCCGAACACGTGCTCGGCGGCTGTCGTGTGGCGGAAGCCACTGCGGTCTGCGACCGCTGAACCGGGGCCGGATGTCACAGACGGGGGACGCCGTCTCGTCATAACCGGAAGCCCGGTGACGCCAGGTCGCCTCCAGGACCAGTGAGGAGTAGCCATGCCCGTTGACCACTCGCACCACATCGACGACCCGAACCGCACGACGCCCGCGCCGCGGTTCGAGGTCATCAGCTCCGTGCCGGCTCCGCCGGTGCCCGATGCGTCAGAGGTGATGACCCTCCTGGTCAAACTGCCGCCGGGCAGCGCAGGTAACCCGCCCCATCGCCACACCGGCCCTGCCTTCGGCTACGTGGTTCAGGGCGCGATGATCTTCGAGCTGGAGGGCGAGCCCGAGCGTGTCGTACGCGCCGGGGAGAGCTTCTGGGAACCGGGCGGCGACGTGATCCACTACCAAGACGGCAACAATCTCGCCGACGTCGAGACCCATTTCCTGGTCACCATGTTCTGCGTTGCCGGCCGGCCGATGCTGATCCCGGTGAGCGCGGACGAGCTCGACGAACGCCGGTCCCGCCGCGCTCCTCGACCGTGACGCGCCCGCGCACGTCAGGAGAACCGGTACGAACCGGGATCCCGTAACGGCGGCGTTCCTTTCAGGAGGGGCAAGCGATGGCGATTCATCCGCGAGAGCTCCGGAAATGTCTGGGGCATTTCACCACAGGCGTCACGGTGATCACCTGCCGCGGCGACGACGAGGCACCCCACGGGGCGACGGTGAACGCGTTCACCGCGGTGTCCCTCGAACCCCCGCTGGTACTGGTGTCGCTGGACCGGCGGTCGAAGGTCTGTGGCCTGGTCGATTCGCGACCGTTCACGGTCAACGTGCTCGAGGCGGCGCAGAAGGACCTCGCACTGCACTTCGCAGGCCGGCCCAACCAGGACGTGGCGTGGGCGGCGGACGACGACTGCGGCTCTCCACGACTGGACGGGACGCTGGCGCATATCTCGTGCGTACCGTGGCAGCACTACGACGGCGGCGACCACGTGCTGTACCTGGGCGAGGTGCAGGAGTTCCGGATCTACGACGGACGGCCCTTGCTGTTCCACACCGGAAAATTCCACCATCTCGGCGGCAATCACGACCCGCTGCTCTGGGACGACTCTGCCGACGGACCCGGCGGCATTTCCTGGTTCTCCTCCGTCGGCTTCTGACGCCCGATTCGTCAGCGTCGGCACCACATTTCGGTCGCCGGCTGCTGTCGACTGATGTCTGAATCACCATGGAATGAGGAACGCATGACCTTGCAGCAGGATTCGGTCCCAACCCCCACGAGTGGCGAGGGCCGGGCAACCCGACCGATGACCGGCGACGAGTACGTCGAGAGCCTGCGTGACGGGCGCGAGGTGTATCTCTACGGAGAGAAGGTCGCCGACGTCACCACTCACCCGGCGTTTCGCAA
Source organism: Pseudonocardia alaniniphila (assembly GCF_022524485.1). Taxonomy (GTDB): domain Bacteria; phylum Actinomycetota; class Actinomycetes; order Mycobacteriales; family Pseudonocardiaceae; genus Pseudonocardia; species Pseudonocardia alaniniphila. The sequence goes on along the minus strand of NZ_JAKXMK010000038.1, from coordinate 49,730 downwards.
TGCGGTGCGGATGACGGCCCGGCTCTACGACTCGATGCACGACCCGGCCAAGGCCGACGTGCTCACCACGGCGACCGACACCGGCAGCACCGGGGTCACGCACCCGTTCTTCCGGACCCCGCACTCGGTGGAGGACCTCAAGGCCGACCGGGACGCGATTGCCGAGTGGGCACGGATGACCTACGGGTACATGGGCCGTTCCCCTGACTACAAGGCTGCGTTCCTGGGCACGCTGGGCGCGAACTCCGAGTACTACGACCCGTACTCCCGAAATGCGCGGCGCTGGTACGAGGAGTCCCAGGAGAGGCTCCTGTACTGGAACCACGCGATCATCAATCCGCCGGTGGACCGGCACCGCAACCCGGACGAGGTCTCCGACGTGTTCATGCACGTGGAGGAGGAGAACGACAAGGGTGTTGTCGTCTCGGGGGCGAAGGTCGTCGCGACCGGGTCGGCGATCACCCACTACAACTTCCTCGGCCACTACGGTCTGCCGATCAAGAAGCGGGAGTACTCACTGGTCTGCACCGTGCCGATGGGCACGCCCGGCATGAAACTGATCTGCCGGCCCTCGTACGCCCAGCAGGCCAACACCATGGGCAGCCCGTTCGACTACCCGCTGTCCTCGCGGATGGATGAGAACGACACGATCTTCGTGCTCGACAAAGTGCTGATCCCGTGGGAGAACGTGTTCAGTTACGGAGACCCGGAGAAGGTCTCGTCGTTCTTCCCGGGTTCGGGGTTCCTGCAACGCTTCACGTTCCACGGCGTGACCCGTCTGGCGGTCAAGCTCGACTTCATCGGCGGGCTGTTGATGAAGGGCTTGGAGGTCACCGGCAGCAAGGACTTCCGCGGCGTGCAGACCCGCGTCGGTGAGGTCATCGCCTGGCGGAACATGTTCTGGGGGCTGTCGGACGCGATGTGCGCCAACCCGACCGAGTGGGTCAACGGCTCGAAGCTGCCCAACGCCGACTACGGGCTGGCCTACCGCTGGTTCATGACGCTCGGCTACCCGCGCGTTCGCGAGATCATCATGCAGGATCTCGGCGCCTCGCTGATCTACCTGCCGTCGCACAGTGCCGATTTCCTGTCGCCGGAGGTACGCCCCTATCTGGACAAATACGTGCGCGGCTCGAACGGCTACGACGCCGTGGACCGGGTCAAGCTGATGAAGCTGATCTGGGACTCGATCGGCTCCGAATTCGGCGGTCGCCACGAGCTCTACGAGCGCAACTACTCGGGCAATCACGAGGGTGTGCGTGCGGAACTGCTGTTCGCCGCCGAGCAGTCCGGCACCGCGAACGCGATGAAGGGCTTCGCCGAACGGTGCATGTCCGAGTACGACCTCGACGGCTGGACCGTCCCCGACCTCATCAACCCGGGTGACAGTCAGGTCGTCGGCCTGCTCGGGAGGAAGTGAAAGAGAGCGACCTGACCCGACCGGCGGCTCACGGGCCTGGCCGGACGAGACCACCGAACCCGACCTGATCGGCAACAACGACGTTGTGTCCCAGCTCTGCCGCTGACGCGTATCCACAAGGAGGACACATGACCACGACCAAGCCAGACGTCAGCCCAACGGCTGCCGGCTCCGGCGCGAACGCCTCGGAGGCGGCGCGTGCCAGTGCCGCCCGCCACGGCCAGGCCGCGTCGTCGCAGGAGCGGTTGAGCACGGTCGCCCACGACGTGATCGACGCGGTGAACGCCGTCATCCGCGAACACAAGATCACCTACCCGGAGTTCCAGACCGCCAAGCGCTGGCTCATGGAGGTCGGTGAGAACGGCGAGTGGCCCCTGTTCCTCGACGTCTTCGTCGAGCACGTGGTCGAGGAGGTCGCCGCCGAGTCGCAGCAGGGAACCGTGGGCTCGATCGAGGGGCCATACTACCTTCCTGACCAGCAGCACTTCCCGCCTGTCACCACCCTCCCGATGCGCGACGACGAGCCGGGCACCCTGCTGGTGCTCGCCGGGCAGGTCCGCGACCTCGCGGGGGCGCCGCTGCCGAATGCCGAGGTCGACATCTGGCAGAACGCGGCGGACGGGTTCTACTCCGGCTTCGCCCCACATCTTCCGGAGGGATTGCTCAGGGGCGTCGTCACCGTGGACGAGGACGGGCGTTTCGAGATCACCACGATCCTGCCCGCCCCGTACCAGATCCCGACGGACGGACCGACCGGGAAGCTGATCAAGACCGCCGGATGGCACGCGTGGCGCCCGGCGCACCTGCACCTCATGGTCCGGGCCGAGGGCTTCCGTCAGATCACCACACAGCTCTACTTCGCCGGTGGCGAGTACCTCGACGGCGATGTCGCCTCGGCCGTGAAGGACGACCTGGTTCTCGACCCGAAGCCGGGCCCCGACGGCCGCCTTCGCGTCGATTACGACTTCGTGCTCGAGCGCGCCTGACCTTCTTTCCCAGGGTCGGCCCCGCACCCAGGCCGGGGCCGGCCCGCCCCCTGAGAGGCATTCGACAACGTGAGCGACGATCTGCGGATCGACCGCGTCGAGACCGTCCTGGTGGACATCCCGCTGCGCAGGCCCCACCGGTTCGCACGGGTGAGCATGGACGCCCAGCCGGTGCTGTACGTGTTCGTCCGCACCGCGGGTGGCGTCACGGGAACGGGGGAAGGCGTCGTTCCCGCCGGTCCCTGGTGGGGCGGCGAGTCCGTCGAGACCATGCAGGTGATCATCGAGCGGTACGTCGCCCCGGTATTGCTGGGACGGCGGGTCGACGGCATCGCCCGGCTGTTGCGGGACGTCGCCGACGTCGTCGCGGCGAACCTGTTCGCTAAGGCGGCGGTGGAGGTCGCGCTGCACGACGCCTGGGCGCGATGCCTCGGTGTTCCCGTCCACACCCTGCTCGGCGGCCCGGCCCGCACCTCCGTTCCCGTCACATGGGCGCTCGGCGCCGAGGCCGCCCCGATCGTCGTCGAGGAGGCGCTCGGCAAGCTCGACGCCGGCCTGCACCACTCGTTCAAGCTCAAGATGGGCGCCCAGGAACCGGCCGCCGATGTCGCCCGGGTCGAGGCCGTCGCCGAGAAGCTGGTGGGCGTCGCGGGCGTCCGGGTGGATCTCAACGCGCGTTGGGACCGGCTCACCTCACTCACCCACCTGCCGCGGCTGGCGGAGGCAGGGGTCGAGATGGTCGAGCAGCCTGTTCCGGGACATGACGTCGAGACGCTCGCTGAGATCAACGCGGTGCTGCCCGTTCCGGTCATGGCCGACGAGTCGTTGCGGACGCCGTCCGACGCGCTGCGCATCGCCCGACTGCGTGCCGCGGACATCCTCGCGGTCAAGATCACCAAATGCGGGGGCCTGCGCGCGAGCGTGGAGATCGCCGCGATCGGAGCCGCGGGGGGGATTCCGTCGCACGGGGCGACGTCGATCGAGTCGCCCATCGGCACCGCCGCCGCACTGCACTTCGCCTGCGCCGCCCCGGGCGTGAGCTGGGGGAGCGAGCTCTTCGGACCCTTGCTGATGGCCGAGGAGATCGTCGTCGAGCCGCTGCGCTACGCGGACGGCCGGCTCCATCTGCCCGACGGCCCGGGCCTCGGCGTCGACCTCGATCCCGACAAGGTCCGCGCCTTCCGGAGGGCCTGAGTCCGTGCTCTTCCACGTCACGATGGACGTCGTCATCCCCCACGATCTCGCCGCCGGGGAGCGAGTCGATGTCCTGGCCAGGGAGAAGGCCTACTCCCGAGACCTCCAGGCGCAGGGTAAGTGGATACATCTCTGGCGGGTCGTCGGGCGGTACTCCAACGTCAGCGTTTTCGACGTGGAGTCCTCCGACGAGATGCACGACATCCTGTGGAACCTGCCGCTGTTCGAGTACATGACAATCCGGGTCACCCCGCTCTGCAGGCACCCCTCTGCTCTTAGTGTCCGGTGACACCTGATCCGATGGCTGAGAGACGACCGATGGCGGCCACGATGGTCCATCCCGCCCCGGCCACCACCACGTGTTGGTACGGAACCGACCAGATCCCGTCGCAGTGGGGCCGCTCCGTGGTGGTGCTCGGGGTGTTCGACGGGCTCCATCGTGGCCACGCCCGCCTCCTCGACCACGCGGCCGAGGTGGGTCGGCGCCGACGCCGGCCCGTCGTCCTCACCACGTTCGACCCGCATCCGGCAACGGTCGCCGGACCACCGCGCGACACCACCCCACTCGTGAGTCTGGACCGCCGGGTCGAGCTCGCCCACGAGCACGGAGCCGATGCCGTGCTCGTCCTACCCTTCGGCGCGGCGATGGCCCGTACCCCCGCCGTGGACTTCGTGCACGACGTGCTGGTCGGGTCGCTGCGCGCCATCGACGTCGTCGTCGGTGCGAACTTCCGCTTCGGACACCGGGGGGCGGGCGACGTTCGGCTCCTGACGCACCTCGGGCTGCGTCACGACTTCACCGCCCACGGCGTCGACCTCGTCCCGGGCTGCTCGTCCACCCGTGTCCGCGAGCTGCTCAGGGCCGGTGACCCGGCTCGGGCCGCGGAGGTGCTCGGCCGCCCGCACCGGGTGCGAGGCCGCTGTGTCGACGGGCTGCTGCGGACATCGACCATGCTGCCCGCCCCTGGCCGCTATCGGGTGCTGGTGCGTGGCCACGAGACCGCCGCCGAGGTCAGGGCGGACGGCGCCGTACTCCTGCACGTCCCGCTGCCGACGGGGGAGATCGACGTGACGTTCCTGGACAGGGTCGAACCTTCTTCGTGAGTTCCTGCGGCCGGTACCGAAAGCCGATCCCGCCATTTGCCGCCGCCGGTTGATTGGTCCGTGAAATCGCTGAGCAAGTGGACCCCGGCCGACCCGCTTCCGTCTCGTACCGTCGTAGTTGCGACAGCTGAGTCGCTCCCGCCGTCTGAGCTCGCTCGACCTCGGCGGAAATTGGATGATCGGGAGAAGTGATGGCATATGTCGACGAGGACGTCCGGAGCGTCGTGGAACAGGCACGGCTGTCGTTCGTGGCAACCATTGATCCGGACGGCTCGCCCAGTCTCTCACCGAAGGCCTCCGTGCGGGTGTACGACGATACGCACGTCGCCTTCATGGACATCAACTCGCCGGGCACGATCGCGAACCTCCAGCACGACAATCGTCTCGAGATCAATTCCGTCGACTTCCTTCGCCGGCGCGGCTACCGGATCAAGGGCCATGCCGAGTTCCGGGATCCGGGCGATGAAGTCTTCGATTGGCTGCACGATTGGCTGCTCGGCGTCAACGGGCCCGGATATCCCGCGAACCGTGCCGTGCTGGTGCACGTGGATCGGGTGCTGCCCGTGCTGTCACCGGCATATACCTTCGGGGGAAAGGTTGAACAGGAGGTGACGGAATCATCGGCCCGTGCCTATGGTCTCAGCTGAAGAGGAAAGGACTGCAGATTGTTCTACGCTCGCGATGAAATTGAGGATGCGTGATGCGTGCCGCTGGAGTGCGCGAGTTCGGTGGTCAGGTCGAGGTGTTCGACCTCCCCGAACCCCGTGATCCCGGTCCGGGCGAGGCCGTCATCGAGGTCGTCGCGGCCGGGGTCGGCAACTGGGACGAGTTGGTCCGCACCGGGGAGTGGAAAGTCGGCCGGGAGGCACCGATGGCGCTCGGCGTCGAGGCGGCCGGCAGGGTGGTCACTGTGGGTTCCGAGGTGCTGGGTCTGACACCCGGCGACGAGGTCCTCGGTCACCCCGTGCAGCTGCGTGAGCAGGGCTGCTGGGCCGAGCGCGTCCTCGTGGACGCCGGTCTGGTCGTGCGGAAGCCTCCGAGCGTGTCGTGGGAGGTCGCCGGCGCGTTCCCGGTGCCTGCGCTGACCGCGGAGCAGGTGCTGTCCGAGTCGCTCGAGCTCGCCGAGGGGGACACCGTCCTCGTCCACGGCGCGGGTGGGACGACCGGTGGGCTGATCGTGCAGCTCGCCGCCCTCCGCGGGGCGCGGGTCATCGCAACCGCCGGACCGTCCAGCGCCGCCCGGGTGGCGGAGGCGGGAGCGGCCGAGGTGCTCGATTATCACGACAGCCGGTGGCCCGAGCTCGTCCGGGAGCTGACCGGCGGCGTGGGCGTCGACGGCGCGGTCAACGCCGCCCGTGGTGGTAGCTCGCACGCCGTCCTGGCAGTGCGCGACTGCGGCCGGCTGGCGACCATCACCGGCGATCCTCCGGAGAGCGTCCGCGGCATCAGCGTCTCCGACGTCTACGTGCGCCCGGACGCCGCGCAGCTCGAGGAGCTGTGCACGCTGCTGGGCGACGGCAGGCTGCGCCTGTCGGTCGGCGCCGCGTTGGCGCTGGCCGACGCGGCGACCGCGCTGGAGCGGGCCATGGCGGGCGCCAACGGCGGTCCCGTGGTGCTGCTGGTGTAGTCCGGAATCCCTGGGGCCGAAACGTACCGGCACCGGCGCTGATGCGCGTGAGCGCTCAGAGCCGGTGCCGGTCCCGTCTGCCACGTTCGTGCCGACCCCGAGCTGAGGGGTGACCCGGGGCCGAACGACGTGTCAGGCGGCCGCTGCCACAAGGGCTGGATCGGTGATCGGGTAGGGCAGGTCGCCCGGTAGCAGCATCTGCGGGATCTGCGCGAACCGCCAGCCGCTCCCGTTGCGCGTGAAGGTCCACACCATGTCGAAGCGGGCGCCCGGCCAGCGCACGGGTGGGGTGGGCGTGACGTCGCCGAGGTGATCGGCGATCTTGATGATGGCGCTGTGTTTCCAGGCCACCAGGGTGGCGCCAGGGCGTGTTATGAGCTCGTCGACAAGATATGCCTCTTCGCCCGCGGCATAGCGCGTGACGACGTCGAGTCCGAGCCGGGCGGCCACGGGTGTCACGGTCTGGACCGATCGAACGCTGCGGCCTGGCTCGTAGGCCGGGCCGTAGACGGCGTCCGGCCGGTACAACCCGGCAGGCGGTTCCGCGCCGTGTGGGGCGAACAGCGCGGCCAACGCGCCCGCGCGCATCCACCCGGCGACGGTGAGGGAGTGCTTGGAGTGCTCCCCCTCAGGCGTGATGGCCTGCGCCGCTCTAGATCGTCTCGGCTTCTCGGCGTGCCGGATGATCATGATCACCTGGTTGTCCGCGGCCGGCCCGATCATGCGCGGCCACTCGCTGATTCCGCCCATCACGCGGCCGCCCCTACGGTTGCCGGCGCCTCGTCGAGGACACGGCCCCGCTGCAGGTGCACGGTGCGGGTGGCGAGCCGGGTCAGCGCCGGTTGGTGGGTGGTCATGATGACGGTGCGGCCTTCGACCAGCCGGGTCAGTGCGAGCACGACGAGTTCCTCGGCGGTGTTGTCGAGTCCGGCGGTGGGCTCGTCCAGCAGCACGACGGGAGCGTCGACGAGCAGGGCTCGTGCGATGCCGACCCGTTGGCGTTGTCCGCCGGACAGTCCGACTCCGCCGGCGGCGATGGTGGTGTTCAGCCCGTCGGGCAGCCGGTCGGCGAACTCGGTGACGAGCGCGTCCTCGGCCACCTGGGCGATCTGCTCGTCGGTGGCGTCGGGCCGGCCGTAGCGCAGGTTGTCGGCCAGGGTGCCGGAGAACAGGAACGTGTCCTGCAGGACCATGGCCACCTGCTGGTGCAGCCAGTGCTCGGCCACGTCGGGCACCGACAGCCCGTCGAGCAGCACACCCCCGGAGGTGGGTCGGTACAGCCCGCCGATCAGTGCGAGTGTGGTGGACTTGCCGGCGCCGTTGCCACCCAGCAACGCGATCCGCTCTCCCGCCTCGACGGTGAGGTCCAGTCTGTTGAGCACCGGGCCTCGCCCGTAGTCCAGGCAGACGTTGCGCAGCTCGATCTCTCCGGCGACTCGGGCGGGCAGGCCCGCGGGAGAGGCGACGTGTGCGCGGGGCTCGTCCAGGATGGCCGCGACGCGTTCGGCCGAGGCCGCGCCCTGGGTGAAGCTGGGCAGGAGCTTGGCCAGTTGCTTCATCGGCTTGAGGATGTTCTGCAGGTAGTTGGTGACCACGACCAGGAGTCCGACGGTCCACCAGCTGTGCAGCACGCCGAAACCGCCGACGAACAGCAACACGGCGGTGCCGATCGCGGCGACCGACTCCAGCGCCGGGGTGAACCGAGCGCTCAGATCCACTCCGCGCAGCCCGATGCTCAGCACCCGGTTGTTGGTCGAGCCGAAGCGCCGGTCCTCCAGGTCCTGGCTGCCGAATGCGTGCACGGTGCGGATGCCCTGCAGCGACTCGGTGACGAACCCGGTCAGCTCGCCCACCGCAGCACGTCGCTGGCGGGAGTTCACCCGGGTCAACCGCGCATAGCGGACGGCCGTGAAGAACACCAGCGGCGCCGCGCACAGCGTGATCAGCCCGAGTTGCCAATCCACCGCGATCAGTACGGCGGCGGTGCCGAGCAGGGCGAGCACGCCCGGAAGCAGGACGGAGAACAGGTCGGTGAGGCTGCCTTCGATGCGCTCGGTGTCGGTGACCACCCGGCTGGTCAACTCCCCGATGGCCTGCCGGTCGTGGTACTCCTGCGGTAACCGCTCCACATGGCCGAACACGTCCGACCGGATGCGCGAGCTGATTCGTTCACCCGCACCGTTCATGAACCTGTCGCCCAGGTAATCGAACACCCCGGACGCGACAGTGATCAGCAGGACCGCGACCGAGGCGACCGCGAGCATGGCCACCGCCGATCCGCCGAACCACGTGGCCACGTGGTTGAGCGGGCCGCTCTTGTGCTGACCCCGAAGCAGGTCGTCGATGACAAGGGCGAGCGGCCACGGGGTAGCCAGATCGGCGGCAAGTTCACACGCCCGCATCCCCACACCGAGCACCAGCCACCGCATCTCGGTCTGGCCGTAGCTGCGGAAGCGCCACAGCTGACGCAGCGTCCCGATATCTCCCGGCGCCCGACCGCTCGCTGTTTTCTCAGCCGCGGCCTTGACGGGCCCGTGATCCGGCAGTGTGGAGACCGTGGGGGTCTGCGCGTTCTTTCGCCATCTCCCCACATTCGGGCGCCGCTGTCGCACCTCTTCGCATTGGACAGACACGATATTCTCCCTCAGATATTGCGCTTGCTCGTTAGTCACGCTGTTGCTCGTCGCCCGCACTTTCCGGTGCGGGGCCGGGCGCGTCCGACACAGGCCGGCCGATCGACGAATGCACTCCACGGGGGACAGGCCGGGAGCTAGCCTGCCTACCGTTGCGGCATGAAGTGCTTCGACTACGGCGCGGTGGTGGACGTGTGGAACCGGTGGGTCACGCTGCGATGCGGGCCCGGGTCGTGCTTCCTGCGTGGCTGAGGCTTGCTCGGCAGGCCGTCAACAGCCTGGTGGTGGCAGTGCTGCTGCCCTGCTTGCAGCGCGGGCATCGCATGGTCACCGTTCGCGCGAGTTCGTCCACGGCAACGGTCAGTTCCGTCTCACAGTCACGACACCAACGGTGTCGCGTGACCGGGTTGACGTGGATTCGGGAAGACACGCACTGGTGGATCCACCGGCCGTGCACGTGGCATGTGAGCCGGTCGTCGGCGTCGAGCCTGCCGGCGTCCTCGGCCTGGTCCTCCGCGGCCAGCCAGTGCGCCAGGGCATGGCCGGCCAAGGTGCGCACCTGCCCTCGGGGTACCTGCTGCTTCATGCCACTGCCCTCCCGACCCTCACCGGCCGACTCCGCCCCGAAGGGTGAGTGGACGGTCTTTTCACAACAACAGGATCGCCGTGCCGCCACACTCAGCGCATCACTGCCAGCGGTCGTCATCTTCAGGTGCTGACGGGAGCCCTCGGAGTAATGCTGGCAGGTATCCGGTCGTCCTGTTCGATCCCGTATTTCCCAATCGCCGCGTTGTCCAGGTCGTGACCGGGAAATCTCCGACCCGGACAACGTGGCGTGGACCACAGCATTCGCCCCGCCGCAGGCCAAAACCCGCCACGCTCGCCCAGCTCCGTTCGAAGCAACGCCGCCAGCGCCGTTCAGGCGAATCCGGGAGTCACGATCGCGTGGTCGGGCAGAGGATGAATCCGGTCCCGAGGGCTACGTTCGTGAGGGCGAGCGGAGACCCGGGCGCAAGCAGTGCCGAGGAGGCGAGCACCATGAACGACCAGCCATCCGGCAGAGGGCCGCGGCTGACTGCCGAGATCCAGCGACGCCTTGAGCAGGAGCTCGCCGAGCTGAGCTCGCGACGCCACGAGCTCGTCGAGGCCATCGGCGAGAACGATGCCGTGGAGGACTACGGCGACCAGGCGCAGCGCCTCGAACGCGTCGACGACCTCGGCAGGGTGACCGACCGCATCCGGGAGATCACCGAGGTGCTCGCGGGCAGGACCGAGCGGCCGGCCGCGAACGCCCTACCCGACGGCACGGAGGTGACCGTGCGGTTCGGCGATGGCACCACCACCACGATGCTGGTCGTGGCAATCCCCGAGGAGGCTCCGGATCCGACGCAGGCCGTGACCCGCGACAGCCCGCTCGGTCGGGCACTCGTCGGCGCCCGCGCAGGCAACCGGATCACCTATCGCGGCCCGGACGGTGAGATCGCCGCAGAGGTCGTTGCGATCCGGTTGCCCTGACGAGGATGGCGGGTAGCAGGTCGGTCGCGGGAGAACCGAACTGCGATGATCGCCGACTGCTTCGACCGGCCGTCAGGTCGTGATCTAGTTACCGAGGTCCTTGGCGAGCGTGTCGATCTGCTGCGACTGCCAGGCCACATAGTCGTCGACACCCGCCGGCAGCGTCTCGGTGACGCCCTCGACCGGAATCCCCGCCGCGGTGGCGGCCTGTTCGACTTGCTGGGTGGCCGGGCTCTCGGTCTGCGAGTTCTCCAACAGCACCTTCACGGTCTTGTCGGTGAAGAGCCCGAGCGTCTCGTTCAGGACTGCGGCAGGCGGGTCGGTGCCTTCCTCGATGGCCTCGGAGAACTTCTCCGGCGTGGCGTTCTGCAGGCCTGCCGCCTCGGTCATGTACAGCGGCACCGGCTCGGTGATGGCGATCTTGTCCCCCGTGTGCTGGGTCTTGATCGCGTCCAGCTTCGCGGTCAGCGCGTCGATCTTGGCGTTGAACGCCGCCGCGTTGGCGGTGAAGGTCGACGCATCGGCCGAGTCGACGGCTCCGAGGTCCTTCGCCAGCTGGTCGGCCACCTTCTTGATCGTCGGGAGGTGGTACCAGACGTGCTCGTTGAACTCCTCACCCGCCGGTACCTGCGTCTCGAGGCCCGAGACATCGACCGCGTTGATCACGGCAGGCTTGGTGCTCGCCGTGTCGACGAGCCTCGCCGCAAAGTCGTCGTACCCCCCGCCGTTCATGATCACGACCTTGGCCTCACCCACCTTGACGGCGTCCGCAGGCGTCGTCTCGTACTCGTGCGGATCGGCATCCGGGCTGTCGATGATGGACGTCACTGCGACCCGATCACCTCCGACCGCCTTGGCGACGCTGCCGTAGACGTTGGTCGAGGCCACCACCGGGATCGCTCCGACGGGCGCCGCACCGCTCGTCGGCGGCGCCGATGACGACGTGTCCGCGGACGATCCGCAACCGGCCACGACAAGACCGACTACGGCGACACCAGCGATCGCGGCACCGCACCGCAGCCCGAGCAATGGCATGACTTGCACTCCCTCACATCAGCATGCGCGCATATCTGCATTGACAATCATTGTCGATTGACAGTACGCCTTGGCCTGCACCGGTCACGCGCCGCCATGCCAACCAAGATCGCGGACAGGTCTCGTGGCCGGGGCCGGGGGAGGATCCGGTGGCGGGCCAGACCCGCTGCGCGGGGTTGCATAGAGATGCTGGAGACGGCTGGTACCTCAGCCGAACGCGCACTCGGCCCAGGTCGTCGCGGACGAGCTGCTGTAGCGGACGGTCTGCGGGCAGCGGCAAAGCTGCACCCCAGCGCGGACGTCCGCCTCGCCGCCCTGGCACCCCGGTCGCCCGGAGAACGAGCGCCGGCTCGCCGGTTCCTTCACCACGAATCCTCCAACGGTTCTTGTGAATGAACCCCCAGGGCTGCACAGAATGCATACCACCGATGCCCACGACCCGCTGGCAGGCGGGCACCTCGGGAGACGTCGAGGCCTATGACAATCAAGGCCACGGCGGCTATGGTCGGCCACTATTCGGGCCTCAGGAAAGGATCAAGGAATGAGTACGATCATTGCTGACGACGGCACCGAGATCTACTACAAAGACTGGGGCGAAGGGCCTGTCGTGACCTTTTCGCACGGGTGGCCGCTCAGTTCCGCCGCCTGGGATGTGCAGATGCTCTTCCTCGCCCAGCACGGCTTCCGCGTCGTCGCGCACGACCGGCGCGGCCACGGACACTCCAGCCAGGCCTCGGCCCGCAACGACATGGACGGCTACGCCGACGATCTCGCGGCAGTGCTCAACACCCTTGACCTGAACGATGCCACGCTGGTCGGCCACTCGACCGGCGGTGGGGAAGTTGCGCGCTACATCGGCCGTCACGGGACGGGTCGAGTGGCCAAGGCGGTGCTCATCGCCGCCGTGCCGCCGTTGATGTTGCGGACCGCGGAAAACCCTGAAGGTCTGCCACTGGAGTTCTTCGACGACCTCCGGGCAGGTCTCGTGAAAGATCCATCGCAGTTCTATCAGGACCTGGCACCCCAGTTCTACGGAGCCAACAGGGCGGGTTCCACGGTCTCCCAAGGCATGCTGGACCAGTTCTGGCTGTGGAGCATGCAAGCCGGCCTCAAGAACTCCTACGAGAGCATCAAAGCATTTTCCGAGACGGACTTCACGGACGATCTCAAGAAGTTCGATATTCCGACGCTGGTCATGCACGGCGAGGACGACCAGATCGTGCCGGTCAAGGATTCGGCACCGAAATCGGCACGGCTGATCGCAGGCGCGCGGGAGATCTACTACCCAGGCGCCCCGCACGGCCTGACGGCCACGCATCAGGATCGGATCAATGCCGACCTCCTCGCCTTCATCCAAGGAGCCTGACGGTGACCGGACCACGTCAGCCGCTGACCACGATCGACCTCTCCACGGTGCGCGAACTCGCCCAGCAACTTCGTGTGGACTCCATCCGGTCGAGCACCAGCGCCGGTTCCGGGCATCCCACCTCGAGCATGTCTGCCGCTGACATCCTCGCCGTGCTGGTGGCTCGGCACCTCCGCTACGACTGGGACGAGCCGGGCGCTCGCGGCAACGACCACCTGATCTTCTCCAAGGGACATGCCTCGCCGCTGCTCTACTCGATATTCAAGGCGGTCGGTGTGGTGTCCGACGAGGAACTGGTGGGGGAGTACCGGCGCTTCGGCAGCCGTCTGCAAGGGCACCCCACCCCTGTGCTGCCGTGGGTGGATGTCGCCACGGGGTCGCTCGGCCAGGGGTTGCCCGACGGCGTCGGTGTCGCCCTGGCCGGCAAGTACCTGGATCGCCTGCCGTACCGGGTGTGGGTGCTGTGCGGCGACAGCGAGATGGCGGAAGGGTCCATCTGGGAGGCCCTGGACAAGGCCGCCTACTACGAGTTGAGGAACCTGACCGCCATCGTCGATGTCAACCGGCTCGGCCAGCGCGGGCCCACCGAGCTCGAATGGGACATCGACACCTACGTTCGGCGAGCCGAGGCCTTCGGCGCCCGCGTGCTGACCGTTGACGGCCACGACGTCGACGCGATCGACTCCGTGCTCACCCAAGCGGCGGACGGTGCGGCACGCCGGCCCACCGTGATCTTCGCGCGCACCATCAAGGGCCGTGGATTCTCCGAGGTCGAGGACCGGGAAGGCTGGCACGGCAGGACGTTCCCGAAGGACATGGCCGAGCGCGCCATCGCCGAACTGGGCGGCGAGCGCAACCTGTTGGTGCGCGGGCCGGTGCCGGACATCGACGCTGACACCGCCACCGCGGTCGACGGACCGGGTACCTCGGCGACTCTTCCGAGCTACTCGGTGGGTGACAGGGTCGCCACCAGGCAGGCGTACGGCGACGCTCTTGCCGCACTCGGCGGTCAGTACCCGAATCTCGTCGCCCTCGACGGTGAGGTGAGCAACTCGACCCACGCCGACCAGTTCGCGAAGGCCTACCCGGACCGCTACTTCGAGATGTTCATCGCCGAACAGCAACTCGTCGCCGCGGCGGTGGGTCTGAGCGTGCGGCACTACATCCCGTTCGCCTCCACGTTCGCCGCGTTCTTCACCCGCGCCTACGACTTCATCCGGATGGCGGCGATCTCCCGGGCCGACTTGCGTCTGGTCGGCTCGCATTGCGGTGTCGAGATCGGTGCCGACGGCCCATCGCAGATGGCCCTGGAGGACCTCGCGATGATGCGCGCCGTGCAGGGCTCGACGGTCCTGTATCCCAGCGATGCCACCAGCGCGGCGGCCCTGGTGGACGCCATGGTCGGCACACCCGGCATCAGCTTCATGCGTACGACGCGCGGCGCCTACCCCGTTCTCTACGAGACGGGTGCACGTTTCCCGGTCGGCGGCTCGAAGGTCCTGCGGTCCGACCCGTCCGACGCGGTGACCCTCGTCGGCGCGGGCGTCACGGTCCACGAATGCCTCGCCGCGGCCGACCGGCTCGCCGAGCGCGGGGTCCGAGCGCGGGTGATCGACCTGTACTCGGTCAAACCCGTCGACACCGCGACCCTCATCGCCGCGGCGGACGCGACGGGCGGCCGGTTCGTGGTGGCTGAAGACCACCATCCCGAGGGCGGCGTCGGGTCGGCAGTGACGGACGCACTGCTCGCACACGGGCCCAGGTCGTTGACCATCGTCCACCTCAGCGTCCACGAGATGCCTGGATCGGGCACGCCCGAGGAGTTGCTGAACGCGGCAGGCATCGATGCCGAACACATCGAGGCGGCCGTGCACAACCTGCTCGCCGAGAGCCGCTAGCTCAGTTGCGGGATCACCTCAGCCTTCAGCTGCTCCAGCTGCTCGTACTCGTCGAACATCGGGTTGAGCACGATGGTTTCCGCGCCCGCGTCGGCGACCTCGCGTAGTCCGCGGACCACATCGTGCGCGGGACCATAGACCGCGACTGAGGTGATGTCGCCACGGTTGTAGAAGGAGTCCAGTACCTCGCCGGTGCGGGTGCGGGCGCGATCGACGTTGTCGTCGAGGGCCACGTAGACCCGCTTGGCGATCGTGAAGTCGGGGCGGTCGAGTTCGTCTTTGGCCTCGCGAACTATCTTGACCAGATCCACGAACCGGGCTGTGGTCGAGGATCCGGCACCGATGAAACCGTCGCCCAGCTCGACCGCGCGTCGGACTGCCTTCGGGTGGTTGGCGCCGAACCAGATCGGCGGGTGCGGCCGCTGCACCGGCTTCGGCTCCATCGGCGCGTTGACGAGCTGCCAGAACTGGCTGTCGAAGGTGACCGCCGGCTCGGTCCACAACCGCTTCATCAGGTCCAGGCCCTCGGTGAAGCGGGTGACCAGATGCTCCGGACTCGAGTCGAAAGCCGCGAACGGCTGGTTCTGGCCGCCGATACCTACGCCGACGTCGATCCGGCCGCCGCTGAGCTGGTCCAGCGAGGTGATGCTCTTGGCCAGGTGCACCGGGTTGCGTAGCGGTGTCACGAACACGGCGCACCCCAGCCGGATCCGCTCCGTGCAGGCCGCGGCATAGGCGAGCAGCTCGAGCGGGCTGATCACAGGTTTGCTACCGATCGCCGACTTGCTGCCGATGATCTGCTCCTGCGTCCACGCGCCGTCGAAACCCAGCTCCTCGACACGACCCAGAAAGCGACGCACCTCTCGCGGGTCGGTGGCGAACTGCGGAATGGCGATGGCGAAGCGCATACCCTGCCTCTCTCTACGTTGTCTGCCGAGCCTCACGACCCGGCCATTACTCGCACAGAGACGTGGTTCCATCGGATGAGCGGGAGACGCTCGCGGCCCACCTTCCTGGCGTAGCCCGACACCCGGCCTCCCTGCAGGGCCGCGTGCCGTATCGGCACCTCAGAACGCCCGGCGAGGCGGTACGAGGGCCCTCACGACTATTGCACCCGGTCACGGTTCACAGCCTGTCCCTGCTGGTCGTAGCATCCTGACTCAAGTCGTTCGCCACGGTTTGATCGTGGACACCTCTTACCGGCTCGGGCCGCCGGAGCAAAGCGTCGTCCTGGCGACCCGAGCCCAGTCAGGGGTCAGTAGCTACGTGTCGACCTTCGCTGTCGGCGACCACTTTCACTGACGGATGGCTTCTCAGACCGGGTCGGAGACCCGCAGCAGCTTGCGGTTCACGAATTCGCCGATGCCCAATTTCGACAGCTCGCGCCCGAATCCGGAGTTCTTGACACCACCAAAAGGAAGGCGTGGCGAGTCGACGAAGCACGAATTGATGTAAACCATGCCGGACTCGATGTGAGAGGCGGCCTGCTTGGCGCGTTCGACATCTTCGTCGAAGACGTACGCGCCCAGGCCGTAACGCGTAGCATTGGCCAATTCGATCGCCTCTCGCTCGCTGTCCACGACGTAGAAGGACAGCACCGGGCCGAAGGCCTCTTGCTGGTAAAGCGGGTTGTCCTCGGCGATCTCCGTGATAATCGTTGGCTCGACGTAGAACCCGGGGCGGTCGACGCGCTTGCCGCCATACGCGATCTTCGCGCCTGCGGCCTTGGCGTCCTCGACCTGCCTGAGCAGTCCATCCAAGCCGCGTTCGCTGGCCATGGGGCCGAGCAGCGTGGTCTCGTCCGTGGGGTCGCCCACCTGGATCGCCGCGAATCGCTCCGTCAAGGCGGCTAGCATCTCCTTGCCCCGTTCCTTGCCCACCACGATCACACGCTTGATGTTGACGCAGCCCTGTCCCGAGTTGAAAGTGCGACCCATCACGGTTTGCTCGACCGCGTGCTCGAGAGACGCGCCTTCCAGGATGAGGGCGGGATCACTTCCCCCCAATTCGAGGACCACTTTCTTGAGATTGCGCCCGGCGCGTTCGCCGACAGAAGCCCCCGCCCTCTCGCTGCCGGTCAGCGCGACGCCGCGCACGCGGAAATCGTCGATCAGGTTGGCGATTTGCTCAATGCTGCAGAAGAGATTGGTGTAGACACCCTCCGGAGCCTCCGCTTCCACGAACAGTCGTGCGAAGGCGAGTGCGCACTGTGGCACGTTCTGGGCGTGCTTCAGCATGACCACGTTGCCCGCTACGAGCTGGGGTGCGACGACGCGGGCCAGCTGGTAATAGGGGAAGTTCCAGGGCTCGATGGCCAGAATGACGCCGATGGGTTCGGACACCACCGTCGCGCCAGGCTCTTCCGGCAGCGACTCCGCCGCAAGGAACCGTTCCCCGTGTTCGGCGTAATAATCGAGGATGTCTGCGACAAGATCGACCTCGATATAGGCGAAGCGGGTGACCTTACCCATTTCCAGGGTGAGGTATCCTGCATATTCATCCCGCTTCTCGCGCAGGATCTGGGCGGCACGGCCGACGATCCGGGCCCGATCCGCCACCGGCCTGAATTTCCAGTCCTCGCGATAACGCTCGTCCGCGGCGCCCAGCGCCGCAAAGATTTCCTCGTTCGACTGCAGCGGGAAGTCCTTCACGAATTTGCCGGTCGCGGGGTTGATCGTAGCAAAACTCACGGTCCAGTCCTTTTTCCGACCTTTTGAACACAGAGGGACGGCGGCCCGAAGGGTGGCGCGGGTCGTTGAGCCGCGAGCGGACGCACGGGCCGCCGTCCTGGTGCAGTCCGACGCCCATCCTTCGCTCAGCGCCCAGCGCCGGATGTGGATCCGCCATTGCCAGCAAGTCGGTGAGCGTGGCGTGGGCTATGTCTTCGAATATAGGGACGGGGCCCGATTCCAGCCTGTCCCTGCTGGTCGTAGGCACACGTCAGGTAGTCGATGGCAGCGGGGGAACGTCACACGGCTCGCTGGAACTGCTCACCCGCGCAGCAGATACTCGGGTACGCCCGTCCGCCGGGTCGGTGGTGGCGCCGGTGCGCGCCAGAAGCCTGCGCCCGAGGCGCTCGTTCACGGCATGGACTCACCCGGCACGGCCGTGAGGCGATCTTGCTCGATCGCCCCAGGAGCCAAGCCCGTTGAACGTGAGTTCTCTGTCGTTGACGTCCAGGCTCTCGGCGTCAGGGCGCGGTGATGACGTCAGGCATGAGGACGATCCCCATCGCTCGCGCGCGCAGCCGTCACCACCTCGCCGTTCGCGATAGCGATCCTCTTCGCCCGAGACTGTTCCAGGGCCGCGGTCTGCTCGGGCGGGTCGGGTGTGAGCAGTGACCCGGGCACGGGCGCGCCTCCCAGACCGAGTTGATTCACCCGCTTGGGCACCGGGGCGCCCTGGTAGGCCAGCGGGATCGGGTGGCCGTGCGCGTCGACCCCGTTGAGCGGCTGGTGGACCTCGATGAACTCGCCGTGTGGCAGGCGGCGGATGATGCCGGTCTCGATGCCGTGTTCGAGCACCGCGCGGTCGGAGCGTTGCAGCCCGATGCAGATCCGGTAGGTCACGTAGTAGGCGATCGGTGGGACGACCAGCACCCCGATCCGGCCTGCCCAGGTGGTGGCGTTGAGCGAGATGTCGAAGAAATAGGCGATCAGGTCGTTGCTGGCGCTGAGCACGAGAACGGCGTAGAACGAGATGCCCATGACGCCAAGCGACGTGCGCACGGGGACGTCCCTCGGGCGCTGCAGCAGGTTGTGCAGCGCGTCGTCCTTCGTGAATCGCCGCTCTACCCAGGGATAGATGGCGGCGATGATGAACAGCAGCGGCAGGAAGGCCGCCGTACCCCAGAACGCCGACGGGATCGTGTAGTTCCCGAGCGAGAGCTCCCACGGGGGGAAGATGCGGGCCATCCCTTCGGTGAAGAGGACGTACCAGTCGGGCTGCGAGCCGGCCGAGACGTGCGCCGGGTTGTAGGGGCCGAAGTTCCAGATCGGATTGATCTGGAAGACCCCGCCCATGATGGCGATCACGCCGACGGTGACCGCGAAGAACGCGCCCCCCTTCGCGGCGAACCCTGGCAGGATCCGCACGCCCACCACGTTGCGCTCGGTGCGGCCGGGGCCCGGGAAGTGGGTGTGCTTCTGGAACCACACCAGCCCGACGTGCAGCGCGATCAGGGCCAGCAGGATGCCCGGGATGAGCAGCACGTGCAGGATGTAGAACCGCGGGATCACTTCGTGGCCGGGGAACTCGCCACCGAACAGCAACCAGTGGGCCCATGTCCCGATCACCGGAACCGTCATCGTGATTCCCGAGACGATTCGCAGGCCGGTGCCGGACAGCAGGTCGTCGGGCAACGTGTAGCCGGTCAGCCCCTCGAAGAAGCCCAGCAGCATCAACAGCACGCCGATCACCCAGGTCGCCTCGCGCGGCTTGCGAAAGGCGCCGGTGAAGAAAATGCGGCACATGTGGGCGACCATCGCCGCCATGAACAGCAGGGCCGCCCAGTGGTGGACCTGCCGGATGAACAGCCCGCCGCGGACCTCGAACGAGATGTGCAAGGCGCTCTCGTATGCCCGCGACATGTGGACGCCGCGCAGGTTGTCCAGCGGACCGTCGTAGACGACCTCGGTCATCGACGGGTCGAAGAACAGCGCAAGGTAGGTGCCGGACAGCAGCAGCACGATGAAGCTGTACAAGGCGATCTCGCCGAGCATGAACGACCAGTGCGTCGGGAAGACCTTGTTGAATTGCCTCCGCAGCCCCGCGGCCGGGTGGTATCGCTGGTCGAGCCCGTCGAGAGTGCCCGCCGCCCGGCTACCGCCGCGGGACGCCGACGTTGACGTCGTACTCATTCCCCATGCCCCCTTCCCGAGCCGGCGCACCGTCGCTGCGCAACCCGCCCGTGCCGTCCTTCGGCAGCGCCGGCTTCGGCGCTGCCGATCGGGATCGATGCCCACCCCTAGGACTCCGCAGGCGGCCCGAATGTGACAGGCGGGACGTCACGGTCGGGGACCGACGCGAACTGATTGCAGCGATCTTGCGTTGACCTGCGGATATGGCCCCGTGGCGCCGCGGGCGATCGGCCGCGGGGCGGGGCATGGATGCTTCGAAGGAGGTGGCCGGCATCAGCCTGTGCGAGCCGATGCCGCGCTGGTCGGCCGTCACCACGGCGGCGGCCACAGCCTGCGCCGCATCGGCGGGAAGGCCACGCGATCCGGAACACCGCGCCGGTGGTGTCAATCGGCCAGGGAGCTGCCTCGCGGTCGTATTCGATATTCGAGTCGAGCCCATTCATCCGGCGAAATCGATCTCGCCGGACGTACCGGCGCTGGGTGATATCGTCGTGACTGATTTGTTCTAATGGCGGTCATCGATGACAATGATGTTTGGAGGTTTTGTCGGCATGGGTCTGTCGAGCGTTGATCTCAATCTCCTCATCGCGCTCGACGCGCTGCTTTCCGAACGCAACGTCACGCGCGCGGCCGAACGGACATCGGTCGGCCAGCCTGCGATGAGTGCGTCCTTGGCGCGGTTGCGCAAGCACTTCGACGACCAACTCCTGGTCCGGCAGGGACGGCAACTGATGCCTACCCCGCTCGCCGAGTCGTTGGTCGGGCCGGTGCGGGAGGCGCTGGCTGCTGCGGAGGCGGTGCTGGTTCGCTCACGTGCCTTCGACCCGAGAACGGACCGGGCCGCGTTCACGATCGTCGCTGCCGACTACGTCACGATGGTGCTGCTCCGGCCGCTGTTCGGCGCGATCACCGACGAGGCTCCGCACGTGCGCATCAGCGTCAAGCCGGTGGAGGCAGGCTTCGCCGACCAGCTCCGTCGAGGCGAGGTCGACATGATCATCGTCCCCACCGAGCTCACGGAGAACCGGTTGGCCTTCCCGCACACACCGCTGTTCACCGATCGGCACGTCCTGGTCGTCGACCGTGACAACCCTGAGGTCGGTGACGCGGTGACGGCGGACGAGCTCGCTGAGCTGCGCTACGTCGCCTTCAGTGGGGGGAGCGTCTTGCCGATCGCCGACACCGATCTCGAAAGGATGGGCGTGCACCTCTCGGTCGAGGTCACCACACAGGGCTTCGTCGTTGCGCCGTTCCTCGTCGCCGGCACCCGCCTCGCCAGCCTCACGTACGCAAGGCTCGCCGAGCCGCTCGCTGCGGCGGCCCGGCTGCGCATCGTCGAGTGCCCGTTACCACTGCGGACAATCCATGAGGCCTTGTACTGGAACCCACGCCATACGGGGGATCTTGCCCACAAATGGCTTCGCGACCGGATTACGTCGCTCGCCCATGAGCTGTGATCCCCGGTGCCATCGACGACCATGATGACGTCCATTGACGCCAATCATTTCCGGTGCTGATTCGATCGGCATAGTGTTGCCGAGGAAATGACGGTTGTCGTCGTAGCCTTTTTGTGGCGCAGTCAATCAATGTGAAAGTAAATTCTCGAAGGAGGCGACTGCTGTGAACGCCTGCCCGGTTCAGTTCGACCCGCTGGCGCCCGAGCAGCTGGCTGATCCTTATCCCGTCTACTCGCAGTTGCGAGCGGACAGACCCGTTTTCCACGACGCGGAGCACGACCTGTGGATCGTGAGCCGCTACGAGGACGTGATGATCGTCGTTCGGGAGCCGGAGACGTACTCGTCCGAGAACGCGGTGCGGGCGTCGACGCAGCCATGGCCTAGGCCTGTGCTCGACACCCTCGCCCGAGGTTGGCCGCTCTCACCGACCCTGACCGACAGCGACGGCGACGTCCATCGGCGGTTGCGGCTGCTCGTGAGCAGGGCGTTCACGCCCAAGCGGATCGCCGACATGGAGGACACCATCCGGCGCGCTGTCGACGAGCTGATCGACGCGTTCGTGAGTGATGGATGCGCCGACATCATCGAGCGGTTCGCGTGGCCCCTCCCGATGATGGCGATCACGGCCATTCTCGGCGTCCCCCGGGAGGACGTCCCCCGGCTGCACCGCTGGAGCTACAACTGGCTGCGCCTCATGCAGGCCACTGATCCGGTCGGGGAACTGGTGGCCTGCGCCGAGGACGTCGTGGCGATGCAGCGCTATTTCATGGACGCGCTGGAGCAGCGCGCGGGCGGTGAGGGCACGGACCTGATGTCCGGGCTCCTCGGCGCCGGTGTGGCCGGGAGTGAGGCTCTCACGATGATCGAGGCGATGCGGGTTCCGATGAACCTCATCATCGCGGGGCACGTGACGGTAACTCGCGCAATCGGCAATGGGCTCGTGACGCTGCTGTCCGCCTCGGACCAACTTGCCGCCGTGCAGCAGGATCCCGAGCGGATTCCGACCATGGTCGAGGAGATCCTGCGGTTCGAGTCCCCGGCACAGGGCTTGTTCCGGACGGTGCGCACCGACACCACCCTCGCCGGGGTGCACATCCCGGCCGGCGCGCGTGTGATGGTGCACTGGGCCTCGGGCAACCGCGACGAGAACGTCTTCGAGCGCGCGGATGTCTTCGATGTCACGCGCAACTCGGCGAACGCCCACCTCGCATTCGGCAAGGGAAGCCACGCCTGCCTCGGCGCCCCACTCGCGAGGCTGCAGCTGAAGGTGGCGATCCCACGGTTGTTCGAGCGGCTGCCTCGACTCCAGGTCGCCGCCGGGGAGGCCTCGGCCGTTCGCGACACCATCTTCTTCGCCCGGGGCTTCAAGAAGCTGGCAATGGAATGGGACGTGCCGGTTGCGGCGGCGCGGACGTGAGTGCTCCGCCTGCGTGTCGTCCACAGAACGGATCACGCCGAGCGCTTTCGCGGGGTACCGCTCGGCGATCCGAGATGTCGATCTGCGTGGACTGATGTGCGGGGAAGGGAGGGGAGCCGCACACGAGGTGGCGGCGCGCGACCACCGCGGCCGCAAGGTCGTGATGATCGACGTGGCGCTGTCGTCAGCGCGTGCCGACGCCACGCACGTTCGCTTCCATGGCCGAGACCACCGAGGCTGTACAGCCCGGTCCTGCTTGCTGGACGCGGAGCGTTCCTGACCTGACGGAAGTGCGGAGGGCACTGTGCAGCACCAAGCAACGGGGCAGTCGGCAACCGACGGCGTCGTCATCGTCACCGGCGGGTCGAAGGGAATCGGCCGCCAGTACTGCCTGGATCTGGCGAAGCGTGGTTACCGCGTCGTCGTCGCGGACATCGCAGGTCCTGGGGCCGTCGCCGCGGAGATCACGGAGAACGGCGGGAACGCGCTCGGCATCGAAGCGGACGTCACCAGCGAGAACGACTCGAGAATGATGGCAGAGACTGTGGTGGATGAGTGGGGTTCGATCACCGCGCTGGTCAACAACGCCGGGTACTTCACGAGCATCGCGAAGACGCCTTTCGACGAGCTCACCCCGAAGGACTGGCAGATGGCCTTCGACGTCAACGTCATGGGCACGTGGCTGTGCTGCAAGGCGGTGTATCCGTACATGAAGAAGCGCCGATACGGCAAGATCGTCAACACCTCGTCGATGACGGTGCCCACAGGCGTACCCGGCTTCCTTCACTATGTCTCGTCGAAGGCGGCGATCGTCGGCCTGACGCGCGCGTTGGCGCGCGAGCTCGGCGAGCACGGGATCGCCGTCAACACCATCTCACCGTGCTACATACCGCACGACGAGGGCTATTCGTCACGACAGGATCCCGCCATGGGCACGGCACTCATGAACGAACGGGCCTTCAAGCGTGAGATGGTGCCGCAGGACCTTGTCGGGACACTGCACTACCTGGTGAGCCGCGACTCGGACTTCGTCACCGGACAGAACCTATTCGTGAATGGCGGCCGGGTCTTCACCTGAGCCGGTTCGGAACGCGCCGCCGCCATGTCGACTTCAACACTATCGGCAACAATGATGGGTTGCATCGACGGCGATCGTTCCCTGTGTCGCCCGGGGGTCGAGTACCGTTCGTTGACCGGCACGAGCCGAGTGCTCCGCTCCGGACGGCGACGAAATTCGCGTCGGCTGAGGCGTTCGGGAAGAACCCCGGAAATGCGAGGTTGTGTCAATGATCCTTCCACCCTTCCGTTATCTCCGCCCCCAATCGATCGGCGATGCCGTGTCGATGCTCGCTGCCATCGAGGGCGCTGCGGTGCTTGCGGGTGGCCAGACGCTGGTGAACGCCATGAAGCTCGATCTGGTGGCGCCCACGGCTCTGGTGGACGTGCACCGGCTCGATGAGCTCGCGACGATCACGGCCTCCGCCGACGGGAGCATCGCCATCGGTGCGGCGGTGACCTACGCGCGGCTGGCCGCCGACCCCGTCGTGCGGCAACACGTACCCGCGGTCGCGTCGATGGCGGCCGGCCTGGTCGACCGGCAGGTCCGCAACCGGGGAACGATCGGCGGCAACTGCTGCCTCAACGATCCGACCAGCAACTTCCCGCCGTTGCTGACGGCGTTGGATGCGGTGTTCGTCGTGGCTGCGGTCGGCGGCGAGCGGAGACTGAGCGCTGCCGAGTTCTTCACGGGCACGCTCACGACCGCGCTGTGCCGCGGCGAGATCCTGGCGGCCGTCGAGATCCCGGCGGTGGCTGACGGGACCCGGGTCGTGCACCGCCACCTTCAGGTGGGGGCGGACTCATGGGCCATGGCCCGCGCCGTCGTTCGGCTCGACGTCCGCGAGCACACAGTGCAGACCGCGCGCGTGGTGCTCGGCGCGGTCCTGGGCTCGCCGCAACGTCTCGACGGCGTCGAAGCCGCGCTGGCCGGAAGCCCGGCCGGCTCCGAGCTGGCCGCAGTCGCCTGCGAGGCGTTCGACCGCGCCGACGTGCAGGTCGTCGACGACGTTCATTGCTCGGCCGAATACCGGCGCCGCATGTCCAAGGTCCAGGTGCGACGGGCCGTCGCCGCTGCAGTCGAAGCAGGCGCCTCGTGACGATCGAACAGGCGGGTCCACGGCAGGGTGCCGTGGTCGGATCATCAGGGCCCGACGTCCACCCCGTCACGGTCACGGTGGACGGCCGAACCGTGCGGGACACCGTTCCGTCGCGACGGCTGCTCGTGCACTGGCTGCGGGACGCGCTCGACGAGCGCGGACCCAAGATCGGATGCGACACGGGCAACTGCGGGGCGTGCACCATCCGGTGGGACGGTCAGCTGGTCAAGTCCTGCATGGTCCTGGCCGTGCAGGCCGACGGCACGAGCGTGGAGACGGCAGCCGGACTCGCCGCGGAGGACGGCACGCTCAACGAGCTGCAGGCCGCGTTCAAGCGCCACCACGCCCTGCAGTGCGGCTACTGCACCTCGGGCATGCTGATGACCTCGACCGACTTCATCGAGTCCGGCGAGGACGTCACCGAAGCGTCCACGCGCCGTGCGCTCAAGGGCAACATCTGCCGTTGCACCGGCTACGAGAACATCGTGCGAGCTGTCCGGGCGGCCGCAGGTCAGGTCGTCCCGCTCCCGCACGGCGCCGCTCACGAGGAGGCGGGGCAGTGACCGCCACGCAGCCCGCGACGAAGGCCGGCACCCGGCCGGTGACGGGCCGGGCGATGCCCCGCAAGGAGGACGACCGGCTCCTCAAGGCGCAGGGCGAGTTCGGCGACGACACCCCCATCGCCCACCTCGGGTACGTGGTCTTCGTCCGCTCGCCCTATGCGCACGCCCGCATCGTCGGGATCGATGTGTCGGCCACCGAGCAGGTGGAGGGCTACCTCGGCTGTCTGCTTCCGGAGGAGTCCGAGGAGCTCACCGACGGCTTCATGGAACTGCAGGGCCCGCCCGCCGACGCCGAGGTCGACCGATGCCTGACCTCCGGTGGCAAGGTGCGATTCGTCGGCGAGGCCGTGGTCGCCGTGGCGGGGGAGACGCGCGAGGCGGCCCGCGATGCCGCCGCGGCGGTGGTGGTCGACTACGAGCAGCTGCCGGTCGTCGTCGACGCCAGGGCCGCTGTGCAGGACGGAGCCCCACTGGTCCACGACCAGATCGGCTCGAACGTCGCCTGGGACGGCACCTACGACTGGGGCGACACCGAGTTCATGTTCGAGCACGCCGACCACGTGATCGAGGTCGACGAGCTGCACTTCCACCGCTTCTCGGCCACGCCGCTGGAGTGCAACGCCGTCACCGCGGCGCACGACCGCGGCACGGACACCTTCACCATCACCGGTGGCTGCGCACAGCCACAGGTCACCACGCTGATGATGGCGGCGGCGCTGCGTCACTCCGCGGAGAAGATCCGCATCGTCAGCAAGGACTTCGGCGGGTCGTTCGGCGTGAAGATCGGCATGTACGTCGCTGCCACCGCGGTGGCGCTGCTCGCGCGCAAGCTCGGCCGCCCGATGCGCTGGACCGAGACACGCACCGAGCACCACCTCACCGGCGGGCACGGCAACGAGCGGTGGTTCCACAACGTCAGGCTGGCCGTCCAGGACGACGGCACCGTTCTCGGGCTGAGTTACGACGCCGTGGACGACCTGGGCGCCTATACCCGTTACGAGCCGCTCGGCGCAGTCATCTGGACCCACGTTGCCAACGCCTGTTATCAGCTCAAGCACCTCAAGGTGCGGTTCCGGTCGGTGTACACCAACAAGGGGCCGGTGCTCCCGGTCCGTGGGTACTCGCGCATGCAGCACATGTGGCTGGTGGAACGCATGATGGACATCGCGGCCCACAAGTTGGGCTTCGATCCCGTGGAGTTCCGGCTGCAGAACTATGTGCAGCCTGATCAGTACCCCTACACCACCGTCAACGGATGCGTGTACGACTCCGGCGACCTCCCGCTCTCGCTGCGCAAGGCGCTCGACCTCATCGACTACGAGGACGCCCGGAAGCTGCAAGAGCAGGTGCGCGGATCCGGAAAGCGGATCGGCATCGGGATCGGTTCGACCCTGGACTCCGGCACCAACAACTTCGGCCAGGCCCGCATCATCTACGAGCACCTCCCCTTCGGCGGGAACAGCGAAGGCGGACTGGTCCGGATGGGCGCCGATGGCTCGATCTACGCGATCACCGGGGGCGTCGCGTTCGGCCAGGGGCACGAGACCACCGTGGCGCAGGTGGTGTCCGACATGCTCGGCGTCGCCTACGACGACGTGATCGTGCACCGCGGCGGCGACTCCTCGCTCTCGGCGCAGACCGGTTTCTCCGGCTCGTACGCCTCGCAGTTCGCCGTCACCGGGATCGGAGCCATCCTCAACGCCACGAGGAAGCTCGCCCGGGAGATCCGGCTGGTGGCCGCGGCGATCCTGGGTGCGTCTGCGGATGACATCGAGCTCGTCGGCGGCCAGGCGGTGGTGCGCGGAGAGCCGGAGCGTGCGCTGCCGTTCGCGGCGGTGGCGGGGATCGTGCACTTCTCCCCGTCGGATCTGCCCGCCGACATCGCCGACGAGGTGGGTCTCGTCGGCCGCGCCATCTATCGCGCCCCCTTCGAGAGCCTCGACCTCGACCGCAGGTACGGCAACCTCAGCCTCACCTACGCCTCCCAGATCCACGCGTGCGTGGTGGAGATCGACGAGGAGACGGGTCAGACGACGATCCTGCGCTACGGCATGGTCGATGACTGCGGCACGCCCATCAACCCGATGGTGATCGAGGGGCAGGTGCACGGTGCGGCCGCGCACGGAATCTCCGGCGCGCTGTACGAGCACTTCGGCTTCACCGCCGACGGGCAGCCGACAGCGGCGAACTTCTACGACTACCACGCCGCCACCGCGATGGACATGCCGTCGCTCCGCTACGACAACGTGATCAGCCCGTCGCCGTTCACCCCGATCGGGGCCAAGGGCATGGGCGAGGGCGGTGGCGCCCCGCTGCACGCCGTGTGCGCGGCCATCCAGGACGCCGTCGGTGACGCCGGCATGGTGCTCGACTCGTTCAACCCACCCGAGCGGGTCCTGGACGTGCTCAACGGTCTCGACGACGCGAAGGTGCGGGTGGCGCGGTGAAGGTCGGCGGGCAGTTCACGGCGGCCTCGAGCGTGGGAGCCCTGCGCGTCCTGGGGACGCAGCCGGAAAAGCTGGCCGGGGTGGAGGCACTCAGCGATGTCGCCTCCACGCCGGATGGCGGGTTCACCGCTCTCGTCACCCCGGCCACGCCGTTCGGCAGCCAGCCGATCGCCGCCCGCGTCGTGACCGAACGAGCGGACGAGAGCGGCGCTTCGCTGCGCGTCCACGGACGCCGCGGTCCGCACGTGATCGACGTGGAATTGGCGATCTCCTTCGTCGAGGCGCCCGAGGGCACGGTCGTCAGGTGGGAAGCCGACGTCTGGGTGCGTGGACCTGCGGCGAGCGTCGGGCAGCGGGTCGCGCTCGATGTGGCGCGTCGTGCGATCGGCGACCTGCTCGTCTCCTCCGCGGCGTGCGCCTAGCTCGTCACGCTCGACGTGCCCGGCGTCGGGCTCACGTCCGCCGGGGCGCTCCACGTCGACGATCACCCCGTACGCTGATGATCGACGTTTGGGGCCGCCCACCTGTGTCCAGCGCGGTTCCCGGTCCCGAACTGCCGATATGGAGGCCAACCCTGGCGGAGGTCGGCGCGCGGGACTCCGCGCGTGTCCCGGACCTGCAGGGTCATCGCCACGTCCTGCGGCTCGTTGTCGTGCCCGACGGTCATGAGGAGCCCGAGAACGCCCGGCGGTTCGTCGCGGGCCGAGACCTGATCAACGTCGTCGACAAGACTCGCTGGTTCTGAGGAGAGGACCTCGTCGCGGCCACCCGGCTCAGCAGCGTCTGGACCACCAGGGCAGAGACGGGTTCGCCAGCGGATCGTTTAGGGTCTTCTGTTCGAACAGGACGTCCAGCGGCGCGACCTCACGACGGAGCGCTGCACGCTGACGCCGGTTCAGAGCGAGCATCGCCTCTTCGAGCGTGGTGCGGGCGAGCGGCCCGACGAACCGGACCCAATCGTTGTTGGCTCTGCAGAGGGCCGATCGCGGCATACGCGCGACCCTGCGCCAGGTGGCCAGATCGCTGCTGATGCTTCTCGATGTGAGCGGGCGTCGCCCGAGCCTGTCGAGAGCGCGGCTCGTCGAGATCGGAAGGCCCGGGATCGCGGTGGGCCGCTGTCGCCGGGGGAGGGCGCGTACGCGGGCGGGGTGCCTACGCGGCATGGACCTTTCGGATCGACGTCATGTGTGCAGGTTGTCAGATCGAGGCTGGGGCCGGAAGCGAACACCGTGGGCTCTGGTGAAGGCCGGCGTCGCTCGCCGCGGACCTTTTCGTCCTGACGGGATCCGTGTCAGTTGCGCGGCCGGCCGTCGCGCCATCGGCTCGAGCCTGGTCTCCCGGTAGAGTCGCACCGCAGGCTCGCGCAGCTCAGCGGGTATTTCCCCGGTGCTGCTGCAGAGACTCCGTTCACGGCCCCGCAGCCGTGATCGTCGGTCTCCGAGCTACCCGGGGGATGCTCGCCTGCGTCAGGTTCATCGAGACCGAGCACGGCGTTGGACCTGGCGGTACCGCAACAGCGAGCGTTGTCGGGCTGGAGGCGGTCAAGCGTAGAAGCGCCCGCGGAGGTGTCGGATGGGGACGGACAGCGTGCTGCCGGGCCGGGATCCGCCCGCTCCGGCTGCGGCACCGCTGCGGGTGAGTGCACGTACGCGGGTGACCCGGCTGTCCCTGCCGGGGGGCGCCGTTGTCCGCAAGGAGCCGCTGGGGCCGGACGCGCAGCGGCGGCTGCGACACGAGGTGGCGATCCTGGAGCGGCTCCGTGGCGCCGACGGGGTCGCGCAGCTGCTGGATGCGCCGCGGTACCCGGGGTCGATCGTGCTCGCCGACGCCGGTGAGATCACCCTGGCCGACCTGGCCACACCGCTGGCCGTCGACGAGCTGATCCGGCTGGCGACGGCACTGGCTCGGGCGGTGGCAGGAATGCACCGCCGGGGGGTGATGCACCGCGACATCACTCCGGCCAACATCGTCGTCTCCCGTGACGGCGCTCCGTGCCTGGTCGGTTTCGCGTTGGCGACCTCGATCGCCGAGCTGCGTCCGGCGTTCACGCACCACACCGAGATCGTCGGGTCGCTTGCCTATCTCGCCCCCGAGCAGACCGGCCGCACCGGCCGGTCGGTGGACCAGCGGGCCGATCTGTACGCGTTGGGCGCGACGCTGTACGAGCTGGCAACGGGCGATCCGCCGTTCGGCTCGGGCGACCCGTTGCGCCTCACACACGATCACCTGGCTCGCGTTCCGGTGCCGCCTGCCCAGGTGAACCCGGCTCTGCCGAGGCCGTTGTCCGAGATCGTCATGCGACTGCTGGAGAAGGAACCCGACCACCGCTACCAGACCGCGGAAGGCCTGGCCTACGACCTGGAGCAGGTGTGCGAGGCACAGGCACATCCGGTGGCCGCTCCGGTGCGTATCGGCGAGCACGACGTTTCGGCGCGGCTGCTACCGCCCTCCCGGCTCGTGGGACGCGAGGCCGAGATGGCCGCGCTGGAGGCCGCTTTCGAGGAGGCGCTGACGGGCCGCTGCCAGGGAGTGCTGGTCAGCGGCTCGACCGGGGTGGGCAAGAGCGCACTGGTGGATCAGCTGCGACCGATGGTGACGGGCCGGGACGGCTGGTTCGTCGCCGGCAAGTTCGACCAGTACCGGCGGGATTTGGAGTGCAGCGCGGGTTTCCAGTCGTTCCGGGCGTTGGGCAGGCTGCTCCTGGCCGAGCCGGAGGACAAGCTCAGCGTGGTGCGCGGACGGATCGTCGAGGCGGTTGGGGCCAACGCGGGTCTGTTGAGTGCGGTGCTCCCGGAGTTCGCCGCGCTGTTGGGGGTGGCGCCCGACGCGGGGGATCCGCTGACCGCTCAGGTGCGCATGCAGCGGGCGGCTGTGCAGGTGTTGCGGGCGGTTGCATCGCGGGAACGGCCGGTGGTCGTGTTCGTCGACGATATGCAGTGGGGCGGGCGCACCCCGCTCGGATTCGTCGATCTCGTGCTGAGCGAGGAGCCGGTCGAGGGCCTGTTGCTGGTGGGGGCCTACCGAGAAGACGAGGTGGACCCGGCACATCCGCGGGCCGCGCTGCTGGCCCGGTGGCGCGAGCAGGACGGCGTGCGACTGCTGGAGCTGGGCAACTTGCCGGTGCCGAGCCTGGTCACCATGGTCGCCGAGATGCTGCACGTCGAGCGCGCCGCGGCAGCGGGCCTGGTCGAGGTGATCAACGAGCGCACGTCCGGCAACCCGTACGAGACGGTGGAGTTGCTCAACGCCCTGCGACACGAGGGCGTGCTGACGGTGACAGGCGCCGGGTGGCGGTGGGACGACGCGGCCGCGCGGGCTCACCTGGGCAAACCCCAGGTGGCCGAGCTGCTGGCGGCGCGGGTCGCGGCGATGCCGCCGACCTCCCGCGAGCTGGTCGAGGCGATGGCGTGCTTGGGTGGACGCATCGAGGTGAGCCTGTTGCCGATAGCCACCGCCGCTCCGGCGGGTGTCGTGGAGCTGCAGCTGGCGCCGCTCCTCGCTGAGGGCGTCCTGGTGGTGGAGACCGGGCTTCGTGACGCCGTGCGCTTCCGCCATGACCGCACCCGCGAGGTCATCCTCGAAGGGCTGGACTCGCAGCGGTGGCGCGCGCTGCAGCTGGCCATGGCCCGGCGCCTGGCCGAGGTGCCGCAGCTGTTCGCGGTCGCGGCCGAGCAGTACCTGGCGGTGATCGACGACGTCACCGACGCGGGGGAGCGACAGCGTGCGGTGCGGCTGCTGCGCCGCGCCGCCGACCAAGCGGCGCTGGTCGGGGAATGCGCCCTGGTGAACGGGCTGCTGGTCGCTGCGCAACAGCTGATCGAGCCGGAGGAGACCGCCGCGCTCATGGAGGTGCACACCCGCCGCCACGCGGCCCTGTACAGCCTGGGACGGCTGGAGGAGGCGGACGAGGAGTACCGCACGATCGAGGGGATGTGCCCCGACGCGATCCGACGTGCCGACGCGACGGCGGTGCAGGTGCGCAGCCTGACCCACCGCGAACGATTCAGGGAAGCGTTCGATCTGGGCCTGGAGTCGCTCAGCGAGTGCGGCATCATCCCGCCGGCGGCAGACCAGCTCGACCAGGAACTCGCCCAGCGGTTCGAGTATCTGCACCGGTGGCTGGCCACCGACGCCGCGGAGGATCTGGCTCGCCCGGAGATCACCGACCCGAGGCTGCTCGCAGCGATCCGCCTCCTCGACGCGATCCTGCCGACCGCGTACTTCGCCGACCACTCCATGCTCGCCTGGCTGAGCCTCGAAGGTCTGCGGATCTGGATCGAGCACGGACCGGGCCGCACCCTGTTCGGCGCAGGCTGCTTCGCCTCCCTCCACGCCGTGGCACAGCGCGGCGACAGCGCCGCCGGATACCAGGCGTTGCGGCGGCTCCTGGAGGTCGGCGAAGCTCGCGGGTACGAGCCCGAGACCTCGCACGCGCGCTGGATGTTCGCCGTGCTGAGCTGCTGGTTCGAGCCCATCGAGAACAGTGTTCACGCCGCTCAGCGCGCCCGCGACGGGTTGATAGCCGGGGGCGACCACGCGTACGCCGGCTACGCCTACTACGCGACCGTCTACCTCCTGCAGGACTGCACACCAACCCTCGACCACCTCATCGACCAGGTGGAGGCGGCGCTGGCCTTCGTCCGCCGTACCGGCAACGAACAGACCGGTCAGGCACTCGCCGGGCACCGGTGGCTGGCCGACGTGCTGCGCGGTGAGCTCCTCGTCGGAGCCGGTGACGCGGTTCCCGCCGATCGATACGCCGACAACCCGCTCGCGTTGTTCCGGGCGCATCTCACCCGCGCGATCGTCGCCGCCATCTTCGGCAATTCGGCAGCCCTGATAGAGCACACCGCAGCGGCGGCGATGCCGCTACCGGCCACCCTGGGCACCTACCCGAGTGCCGTGGCCCACCTGCTGCGCGGGCTCGCCCTCGCCGAGCAGGCCCGCGTCTGCCACGGTGACGAGTCCACCGCTCTGCTGTCCGAACTGGACGAGACGATGCGCTGGCTGGCGGCTCGCGCCGCCGATGCCCCGGACAACTTCGTACACCTGCTGCGGCTGCTCGAAGCCGAGCGGGCCTGGGCGGCGGGCGACTACCGGGTGGCCGGGCTGGCCTTCGACGCGGCCCGCCGCGAGGTCGCCGGCCGCGCGCGGCCCTGGCACCGGGCTCTGATCTCCGAACGCGCCGCCCGCTTCTACCTGGCCCGCGGCCTCGAACACGCCGGCCGCGACCTGCTCGCCCAGGCCCGCCAGCTCTACGCGGCCTGGGGCGCGAGCGCCAAGGTCGACCAACTCGACTGGGCCTACCCGACCCTGCGGCCACACGCCGACGCGACCGCAGGGCAGGACGGTGACCAGCCCGCTGATCTGCTGCATCACCACGGCACCGTCACCACGGGCACGCTCGACCTGCTGGGCATCCTGTCCGCCTCACAAGCCTTGAGCTCCGAGACCACCATCGACCGCCTGCACGCCCGCGTCGTCGAGGTGCTCAGCGAGATGACCGGTGCCACCGGCGTGCAGCTGCTGCTGTGGAACACCGAGCGCAACGACTGGCTGCTCCCCGCACCCGACAGCAAGGCCGCCCAGGTCACGGGCACTGCCGAGGACCATGTGGTGCCGTTGTCGGTGCTGCGTTACGTCCAGCGCACCGGGGAACCGCTGGTGGTCCCCGACGCCGCAGGCGACGACCGCTTCGCCCGTGACCCCTACTTCGCCGACCTGGATTGCTGCTCGCTGCTGGCCGTGCCGATCCTCAGCCGGGGCAGGTTGCGTGCCGTGCTGCTGCTGGAGAACCGGCTCATCCGCGCCGCGTTCACCGCCGAACGACTCGACGCGGTCATACTCATTGCAGGCCAGCTGGCCGTCTCCCTGGACAACACCCAGCTCTACGCCGAGCTCACCACCTCGCGCGCCCGCATCGTCACCACTGCCGACAAGACCCGGCGCCGCATCGAACGTGACCTGCACGACGGCGCCCAGCAGGAACTGGTCGCCCTCGCTCTGCAAGCCCGCGCCGCACAGGCGCTGGTGCCACCCGACGCTGACGAGCTGGCCGCCCAGCTCGACGACCTGGCCACCCGCGCCGGCAGCGCACTCGACGAGTTGCGCGAACTCGCTCGCGGCATCCACCCCGCCCTCCTCGCCGAAGGCGGCCTACCTCCCGCACTCCACACACTCGCCGGCCGCTGCCCGGTCCCGGTCGAAATGGACATCCACACCGACGGCCGGCTCCCGGAACAGATCGAGACCGCCGCTTACTACCTGGTCGCCGAAGCCCTGACCAACGTCGCCAAACACGCGCACGCCACCAGCGTCCACGTCACCATCGACACCACCGAAGGCGACACGGGCACCGTGCTGCGGGTCTGTGTGCGCGACGACGGCCGAGGCGGCGCCGACCCCACCCGCGGAACCGGCTTGGTCGGACTCACCGACCGGGCCGAGGCACTCGGTGGACACCTCTCGATTCACACCACGCCCGGCGCAGGAACCACCCTGAGCGCCGAACTCCCGCTGCCTCCTGCCCACCCGAACTCCGGCTGACCGGCCGGGAAGCGCCGGCGCGGTGGCGGCTCATCACTCCTCCACGTCCGGCACCGGCGAGCCCGCGGCACCGGCCGCCAGCAGTCTCTCCGCCAGCGCGCGACAGCGTCCCCGGAGCTCCGGAGGGTCGAGCACCTCGAAGTCGTGCCCCAGCAGGACCACGTGCATGAGCACGAAATCGAGGCTGCCCGCGCCACTGAGCACCTCGCAGAGCTCGCTGTCTCGCCGCCGGACGACGGCCGCCGACGCCGGAATCTGCGCGCGCACCGTGTCGGCCGACGCGTGCACGAGGAAGCGCGCCTGGTGCCGGTAGACCCGACTCGCCACTCCCTCCTGCACGTACGTCGCCGCGTCGGGCGCCGCGCGCCGGCGGAAGGACCAGGTCCGCGGCGACACATCAGTCATCCGGTCGACGCGGAAGCTGCGCCAGTCCGCGCGATCGAGGTCGTAGGCGAAGAGGTACCAGCGACGGTCGGAAGCGACCAGGCGGTAGGGCTCGACCTGCCGCCGTCGCACCTCGCTCCCGGACGGGTAGTCGAAGCCGGCCTCGACCTCGTCGTGGCAGGCTCTGGCCAGCGTCATGAGCACCTCGGGGTCGACCGGCGTGCGGCCTCCGCCGAAGGATTCCACCGAGCGGGAGAGCGTGCGCACCTCGTGCCGCAGCCGGACGGGCAGCACCCGGTCGAGCTTGGTCAGCGCCCGGAGCGCGGCGTCGTCGGCACCGGCGACCGCGCCACCCGCGCCGGCGAGCAGCGACACCGCGGTGGCGATCGCCTCCTCGTCGTCGAGAAGCAGCGGCGGCAGGTCCTGACCTGGGCCGAGCTGGTAGCCGCCGCCGACACCCTGGCTGGCATGCACCGGATAGCCGAGCGTGCGCAGCCGCTCGACGTCACGCCGGACCGTGCGCGGCGTGACCCCGAGCCGGCCGGCGAGTTCGGGGCCGGTCCAGACCGGGCGCTGCTGCAGCAGCCCGAGCAGGGTGAGCACTCGCTCCGTCGTACCCCGCTCGTCACCGCCTGCCACGGCCATGTCGCAAGCCTGCCAGAGATAGCGGACCGATCCTGTCCGCTAGGCGTGTCAGGGTGGCTCCATGCGAAGCGAGAAGACGCGATGAGCCGTCACATCCAGGTCACCTTCGACGCCCACGACCCGCGGGCGCTGTCGTCCTTCTGGCGCGACGCGCTGGGCTACGTCCACCCCGGCCCGCCCGGAGCCGACCTGCCCGAGGGCGCCGACCCCCTGGCCGCCTGGGACGACTTCCTCGCGCGGATCGGCGTACCGGTGGAGCAGCGCAACACGAGATCGGCCGTCGAGGACCCGGACGGGCACGGTCCACGGCTGTTCTTCCAGCAGGTGCCGGAGGACAAGACCGCCAAGAACCGCCTCCACCTCGACGTCCGTGCGGCCCCCGGACTGCAGGGAGACGAGCGGATGGCGGCGCTGGAGGTCGAGTGCGACCGGCTCGTCGCGCTGGGAGCGACGCGGGTGCGTCGCGACGAGCCTGCTCCCCCGATGAGCGCCGGCTTCATCGTGATGACCGACCCCGAGGGCAACGAGTTCTGCCTGGACTGATCGGCTGAACAGGTCGAGGGCTGCGCTCGGCTCAGCCCACGTCCGCCGGCTCAGGAGAGGCGATGACGTGCGTGACAGGGACGTCGGCGGCTTTCCTGATCCGGTGGGGCAGGTCGACGCGAAGCCATCTCGACAGGTATCTCGGGAGGGTGGAGACGACGATCTCGTCGTAGCGGCCGGCTTGCCATTCGCGCTCGAACGCGGTCATCGGGTCCGGATCGCCGATCTTGCAGCAGACCTCTATCCCGTCGGCTTGCAGAAGTTTCTGGGCCGCTCGCAGCCGCCGCCACGCAGACTCCGTGCCTCCGTGTGGGTCCTGGATCTCCCACGCTGCGGGAGCAAGCAGCGTCACGGCGATCGGGCCCCGGGTGTGGCGGGCGAGAAGCTGCGCGACCAGCCGGGGGGAATCCGCCGTCCGATTGGCCAGGACGAGCACGCGCGTCGCCGCGTCCATGCAGGGGGACTCTACGCCGCCGAGCCCGAGCCACCCCCGAAACGAACGGCCCGCCCACCCGACAGATCTGCACGAACGCACGCTCGCTCGGTTTCCCGAAGCCCGTTCCCACCGCACGAACGGCACGCCCATCCAATCGATCCGGACCGACGCGCCCTCTCGTCCCGCTGGAGCTGCGACAGGCCTCGCTCCAACAGGACGGGGCGCGGTCCGCTGAGGATTGGGCTGCCTGAGCTGGGGTAAGAGATCGTCGTGCGAGCGATGGTGAATGCGCGACGGCGGGAAGGCCATCTCGGCGACGTCGCACTTGTGGAGGGCGAGCTGCGCGGGCTGCTGTCCGCCGGAGAACTCGAGCTGCCGCTTCCGTCGGGAGGGCGTACGGCCGCGCGGTGGTTGGGTCTTGCCGGATGGGGCAGGCGCGATCTCGGGTTGGCCCGGCTCGTGGAAGGCCACACCGACGCCGTGGCGATCCTGGCCGAAGCGGCGCGGCAGGCTCGCTCCGAGGCGCTCTACGGCGTGTGGGCCTCGCGATCCGGCGGCACCGGCGCCCGCCTCGTCCGGTCCGACGACGGATTGGCGCTGCACGGCACCGTCCGGTTCTGCTCGGGGGCGCACACGATCGACCGCGCGCTCGTCGTGGCCGACGCACCCGAGCCGGCCGACGGCCGCGTGCTCGTCGAGATCGCCGTCGATCAGCCCGGGCTCGTACCCGAGCCGGACACGTGGGCCACTGCGGCGATGGCCGCGGCCGACACCGTCGACGTCCGGTTCGACAGTGTCCCGGTGTCGCTCGACGCGCTGATCGGCCCGGCAGGCTGGTACACCACCCGGCCGGGGTTCGCCGCGGGCGGTGGAGGCGTGGCAGCGGTGTGGTGGGGTGGTGCGGCCGGCCTGCTCGACCGTGCCATCGCCTGTCTGCGCTCGTCCGCCGATCCCCACCAGCTCGCCCATCTCGGCGAGCTGCACGCCCTGATGGAGGCCGCATCCGCTTTGCTGCTGCGCACGGCCGACGCACTCGACGCCGCACCGGACGCTGATCACACGGGCAGCCTCGCCGTAGTGCGCTGCGCGGTCGAGCGGGCCGCGCGCGAGGTCGTCGAGCGTGTTCCACGGATGGTCGGCGCGGCGGCACTCAGCCGCGACGGGGATCTCGCTCAGGCGCTGGCGGATCTGTCGCTCTACATCCGGCAGCATCACGGCGAGCGCGACCATGCGGCGCTCGGCGCGAGCGTGCTGGCGATGCGGGGCGCCCGATGAGCGCCGCGCATCAGTCGTCTCCGGCCGTTCGCGACCGGTCGACGGCGGCGGCACAGGTGCGACCGATTACCGCGCTGTCCGCGTGGAGTCGGATGATCGAGAAGCGCCGTCCGCCACCCTTCGATGCCGCCGCGCACGGGCGTGTGGTGGTCGTGGCCGCGCATCCGGACGACGAGACCCTCGGTGCCGGTGGCGCGCTGCGTGCCCTGCACAGGGCAGGCGCGGTGATCACACTTGTCGTGGCCACCGACGGCGAGGCCGCCTACCCGGGGCTCGGTGACGTGGCCCGGCGCGAGCTCGGGGTGATCCGCCGGGCAGAGCTGGCCGCGGCGCTGCAGGCGCAGGCGTTGGGCGAGATCACGGTGCAGTGGCTCGGGTTGCCGGACTCCGCTCTGGATGCGCACGGCGACGACCTGCGGGAGGCGCTCCAACGCGTGCTGGCGGATGCCGATGCCTATCTGGCGCCGTGGCCCGCCGACCCGCACCCCGACCATCGAGCGGTAGGCAACGCCGCTGCTGCCGTGGCGCCGGTCTCGGCGCACGGGTGGTCCTATCCGATCTGGACCTGGGCGTGGACCGATCCGGCCGACCCGTCCGTGCCATGGGAGCGAGCGCGAGTCGTGCCGCTCGACGAGGCGGCACGCACGGCGCGCCGACGGGCCGTCCGGTGCTTCGCGTCGCAGGTGGAGCCGGGGCCGGACGGCTCGCCACCGGTTCTCGCCGCCGGACTGCTCGATCATGTCGATCGCGACACCGACCTGCTGTTCCGGGAGCCGCGTGTCGAGTCGGCTCCGATCGAACGGTTCGCCGCTCTCTACGCCGAGGGCAAGGATCCATGGCGCGCGGATTCCTGGTACGAGCGGCGCAAGCGTTCTGTCGTGCTCGCGAGCCTGCCTCGGGATCGTTACCGCCTCGCCTTCGAGCCGGGCTGCGGCACGGGTGAGCTCACCCTGGAGATCGCCGGCCGGTGTGATCAGGTGCTCGCGTCCGATCCCGTTCCG
This sequence comes from Pseudonocardia alaniniphila, assembly GCF_022524485.1. GTDB lineage: Bacteria > Actinomycetota > Actinomycetes > Mycobacteriales > Pseudonocardiaceae > Pseudonocardia > Pseudonocardia alaniniphila. Next base: position 11,223 of record NZ_JAKXMK010000038.1, on the reverse strand, counting down.
GCGGCCGCCGAGCGCGCTCGGGAGCTGTGCCGCTCCGCACAGGGGGTTCAGGTCACGTCCGCCGCGTTGCCCGAGGCGGTGCCGGCACAGGCCCTGGATCTCGCCGTGTTCAGCGAGGTCCTCTACTACCTCGACGACTCCACGTTGGCAGCCACTGTGGATCGCACGCTGGTGGCACTGGAACCCGGTGCGGACATCGTCGTGGTCCACTGGCGCGGCTGGCCGCCCGAAGCTCCGCGGGATGCCGGTGCCACCCATCGGCTGCTGTCCGCGCGTCCCGAGCTCGACGTCCTGGTGGAGCACACCGACGAGGAGTTCCTTCTGCACGTTCTGCGGCGCAGGTGAACAGGTGGTGCCGGATCGCCGCGGTCGGGGTGGTCGTTCCTGCGCGTGACGAGCAGGAACGGATCGGCGCGTGCCTGCGCAGCGTCCGCGCAGCGATCGACAAACTGGCGAACGGCATCACGACGGCGGTCACCGTGGTGCTCGACCGTTGCACGGACGAGACGCCCGCACTCGTCGACGAGTTGGTGCGGCACTGGCCCGCAGCAGCGGCCGTGAGCATCGCGGCGTCCGGCGTCCGGCGGGCGGTCGACGCACCCGGGCCCGGGCATGGCGGGCGCACGATCCCCTCAGCCGGCCGGATCGTGGTGCCGGGCACCAGGTCGGTGCCGACGGATCTGCGCTCGGGGCGCTGGTCTGGTGCAGGTGGTGCCCCGTCTGTACGACAGCCGCACGTCGTGGCGGGTTCGGGCGTGGGCGCCGTCCGCGACCTGGGCGTTCGGCTGACTCTCGAGCGGCTTCGTCCCCACCGGCTCGACGCCACATGGCTCCTGCACACCGATGCCGACACCACGGTGCCGCCGGACTGGGCCCTCGCGCACCTGCGGCACGCCGGGGCCGGGGTGTGTGGCGTTGCCGGGCTGGCGGATCTCAGCGGGGGAAACCGTCTCTCGATCGCGGCGCAGCAGCAGTACCACGCGCTCGTCGGCGACCGTCTGGACGGCGATCGGCACATGCACGTCTACGGCGCCAACCTGGGGATGCGGGCCGACGCCTATGTCGCCGTCGGGGGATTTCCGAAGGACGGGCCCGGCGAGGACCACGGCTTGTGGCGGCGACTCGACGAGGCCGGATACCGGCTCACGTGTCCCACCACCGAGCCTGTGCGCACGAGCGCCAGGCTGCATGGCCGGGCTGCCGGCGGTCTTGCCGATTTGTTGCGGTCGTTGGATTCAGCACGACAGGAGTGAATCATCAGAGGCGGGATCGCATAAATTCATGCGAAACCGACGGTGGTGGCCAGTACAGTTCCTGGTCACCACCGTCGGTTCGTGCGAGTGGGCGATCCCTGTAGGTCAGACCGAGAGCAGCCGCGCGAAGAAGCTGCTGTATCGGCGCAGGGCCATTCGCAGGTCCTCGGTCGACGTGGATTCTGCTTCGATACCGTGCTCGATGTCGCGGCGCTGGTCGTGGAACAACTTCTGCAGTTCCTCGAGCAGTTCGGCCACGATCTGATCGGCTTCGGCGACGGCATGTCGCGGTTCGTCGACGAATCCGCCCTTCACCGCGTCCCAGCGGCGGCCGTACTCGGTGGCTCGCTGCTGCGGGACGAGGGGCTCGCGATCGGATTCGCCGGGGCCATCGGCGTGGGGAGACGATTGCGCCTGCGGGTGATCGACCTGTCGGTGCGTAGCGACCTGGCCGGTCCCGCGGTGCGTGTCGTGGCCGAGGTCGTGAGCCGCCATGTCCTGGTCGCCACGGGTGCCGGGGACGGAAGTCGCGCGGCCAGTGCCGATCGTGCCGTCATGGTCCGCGCCGCGGTCGGCGTCGTACCCACCGCGCGGGTCGGCCCCGGCTGCCGTGCGGTCGGCGCCCAGGTCGCTGTCGTGGGCCGTACCGCGGCGGGTGCCGTCGACTGCCATGTCGTGGCCTGAGCGCGGATCGGCGACGTTCTCCGGGTGGTCGGCGCCGGTGTAGCCGTCGTGGTCGGTGCGCGAGACGTGCTGCGTCATCGTGTGGGCTCCTGGGTCTGTCGGTGGGCATCGGTCTTGGTGGCGTGCACGGGGGTGCCGGCGTCGGTGCGGTCGGCGTTCCTGTCGGTGCTGTGGCCGGCGTGTTCCGCCGAACGCGTGCCCAGCAGCGCCTCCACGAGCGAGCGGTAGGACGTGAGTGCGTGGCGCTGCTGCTCGGTGTCGACCCCACCGCCGTTGTCGCGGGCCCCGCCTCGTGCTGAGGCGTCGCGGACGGCGCGAGCATCGCGGTAGTGACGCACGACGTCGGCGTGATCCACCGAGAGGTCCTCGGTGCGCCGGTCGAAGTCCCCGACCGGATATCCGCGCGCCTTCATCACACTCACGACGAGCGCGTCGGCTCCATCCAGCGCGCGTTCCGGGCTGTCGACGAAGCCACGTTGCACCGTGTCCCACTCGTGCTGGAACCGGGATCGCTCCTCGTTGTCCAGATCGCGGATATCGAGCTTTTCGCGGCGCTGCCGGCGAGCCTGCAGGTCCGTCTCGGCGGCCTTGCGGTCGCCGGTCTCCATGACCTGTCGCTCGTATTCCGGTCCGAACTGTTTCTGCAGTTGTTCGGACCGCCTGCGCTTCGCGAGCATGGCACCCATCGCGACGACGGCGACGAGTAACACCACCGCGAGGATGATTAGGGCAAGGACGGTGGCGTCCACCGTGGGCCTCCTCGAGGAACGAATGACTCGGGTGAGTGATCTGGTCCCAGAGCTTCCCGTTCGGTGCCCCGGACGAAACGCCGTCTTGGGGGGCAGGTGTTTTTTCGCCGATACGGGTGGGGTCCGCCGGCACGTGGAGGTGCACTGTGGACGGTGCACGGAAGCGGCCCGAACCTCGCCTTTTGTCCGGCCAGGGGCCAGGGACGGTCCAGTCGATCAGCCGCCGCTCGGGTTTCGTAGAGGATCATTACGAGCCTCCGATCGCGATCATTCGATCAAGCGCGTGTGATCGGCGGCGTCCGGTGGTAGTCCCCCGCGGAGCGTGAGACCCACAGAGTCTCCGGAAGCCGACGGCACCACGAGTTGGTTGTCGGCCACGGCACCGCGGTGTGGTCCATCGGTTCTGGACGGTTTGCTGACCAAGGGGAGAGGGGAAGGCGCTTCCATGCATCGTCGGTCAGCGGTGCAGGTGCGGGCTGCGGTGGTGGTCGCTGCGGCCCTGGTGCTGTGCGGGTGCGCCGATCTGGAGCAGCAGCAGGTGGAGCAGGTGGCCTCGGCGTTCGCGGCAGCCGACCCATCGGCCCGATGCCAGATGCTCGCACCAGCCACCGTCGCGACGGTGGAGGCGCAGTCGGGCCGTCCGTGCGCCCAGGCGACGGCTCAGCTGGAGCTTCTGCACGGGCCGGTGCAGTCCTCGACGGTATGGGGCGACCAGGCGCAGGTGCACCTCGTCGGTGACACCGTGTTCCTGACGAAGACCGGCAGCGGGTGGAAGGTCACTGCCGCGGGCTGCCGTTCCCGCGGCGACGCGCCATATGCCTGCCGCGTGGAGGGCCCATGACATCGACACGCGCGTTGTTCGTGATCTACCTGGCCGTGATCGGAGTCGGCCTCGCGTACTTCATCGCGATCGGACTGCTGGGACGATGAGCACCTCGGCCGGGACATCCGAGAAGCGCGGTGGTGTGTGGCGGGTGCTGCACGACAACGGGCTCGGCATCGTCTTCGGTGTGCTGTTCCTCGTCATGCTGGCCGGGCAGGCGTTCTCGGGACATGCCAACTTCAACGACCAGCAGGTCAGTGACGGGAGCGAACCCGTCTCGCTAGCGCAGTACCTCACCTCCTCGTCGTTCGCCGTAGATGTCGTGGAGAACTGGCAGTCGGAGTACCTGCAGTTCTTCCTCTACATCTTCGCCACTGTGTGGTTGGTGCAGCGGGGCTCGTCCGAGTCGAAGCCGGTGGACCAGGTCGGCCTGGAGTCGGACGAGGAGCAGCGCATCGGCCGTCACACCACGGCCGACTCACCTCGCTGGGCACGTGCGGGCGACTGGCGCGTTCCGGTGTTCTCCCGCTCCCTCGGCTTTGTGATGGGCGGGATCTTCCTGCTGTCGTGGGGTGCCCAGTCCGTGGCCGGCTGGGCGGCGTACAACGCCGAGGAGCTGCGTGGCCGCCAGGACCCGGTGAGCTGGCTCGGCTATCTTGGCGAGCCGGATTTCTGGAACCGGACCACGCAGAACTGGCAGTCGGAGATGCTGGCTGTGGGTTCGATGGCCGTGCTGGCCGTATATCTGCGCCAGCGCGGCTCACCGGAGTCCAAGCCGGTAGGGGCACCCCACAGCGACACGGGCGATACCGGCTGAGTATCTCGCCGGTGTCACGCACAGGACCTCCACGCCGGGACCAGGGTCGGTTACCGTTTGTTCTCGCATCACCGGCCGGCCGGGTAGTCGGGACAGGGCATTGCGCACTTTCGGTGTCGAGGAGGAGTTCCTGCTCGTCGATGGCAGGGACGGACGGCCCCGCGCGTCGGCGTCGGCGGTGCTGGGAGTTGCCGGGGAGCGGTCGGGCGGCCGGGTTGCGGCGGAGCTGAAACTCGAGCAGGTCGAGGTCGAGACGGATCCGTGCAAGTCGCTGGACGAACTGGCGGCGCAGATCAGGGCGGCGCGCTGCCGGATGGCGGCATCGGCCCACGCCATGGGTGTCGAGATCGCAGCACTGGGGACATCACCGCTGCCCGTGGACGCGTCGCTCACGCCGTCGCGTCGCTACGAGCGGATGGCCGAGCGGTTCGGCCTGACCATCCATGAGCAGCTGACCTGCGGCTGCCACGTGCACGTCGCGGTGGACTCCGACGAAGAGGGTGTAGCCGTGCTGGACAGGATTCGACCCTGGCTCGCTCCGCTCCTCGCGATGTCGGCCAACTCGCCGTTCTGGCAGGGCCGCGACTCGAAATATGCGAGCTTCCGCTCGCAGGTGTGGGCGCGTCAGCCCTCGGCGGGACCCACCGAACCATTCGGCTCGGCTCGGGCTTACCAGGAGACGGTACGCGCGATGATCGATTCCGACGTTTTGTTGGACCCGGGAATGATCTATTTCGACGCGCGATTGTCGGATCGGTATCCGACCGTGGAGGTTCGCGTGTCCGACGTTTGCTTGCATGCCGACGACGCGGTGTTGGTGGCGGCTGTGTGCAGGGCATTGGTGGAGACGGCGGTTCGGGAGTGGCGGGTCGGCCGACCTGTCTGGCAGATCCGCACCGAACTGCTCCGGCTCGCGATGTGGCGGGCCGGGCGGTCAGGGTTGGAGACGGAGTTGATCGATCCGCGGAGATTTCGGCCTGCGCCTGCCGTTGCCGTGCTGGACGCCTTACTTGCTCACGTACGCCCCGCGCTCGAGGACGCAGGCGAGCAGGCGGTGGTGGGTGACCTGCGCGCCGAGCTGGTGCGGCGGGGTACCGGCTCGCGGATACAACGAGCGGCGTACGCGCGGGCGGGTCGACTCGAAGATGTGGTGGCCGACGTCGTACGCCGAACCGTCGCCTGACGGATTCAACGGGCTGTAGGCCCGGCATCTCATCGTCGTATGACATGGTAGGAGCCGCTGAGCAGCCAGCGGTCACTATCGGCGCTCACTCGATCTCCGGGGGACTGATGGGCAAGAAACAGTTGCAGCGCACCAAGACCCTGTATGCGGGGACGGCCAATCCGGTAATGGCTGTCGTTCGAGTGAAGGCTCCGGCTGAGACCGATCCGCATGTCATCGAGGCCGCGCTGGTCCGCGCGGTATGCGCCGACAGCGAACCGCCGATGAGCGCCGAGATCCTCTGGTTGCCGGCGTGGCGAAAGAAGGTCCGGAGCGGGCAGCGGCGCTTCGGTTTCATCGCCGTGTTGTGCTCGCGAGCCCCCGTCCGAACCAGCGAGCTCATTCGCGGAGCGGAGCGCGCGGCTGCCCGCGCGCTGCGTGGACGGTTCGGCGAGCAGACATCCACGCGGATGCGGCAGGCCTCGGATCCTCGGGAGCTGAGTGCGTTCTGGTGCACCGTCCGTGGCGCCCCACGCCGCCCGTCGGCCTGAATCACGCACCACACCCCAGGGCCGGTGAGATCCCGAGCCCGCTTCGGGATATCAGCAGCGGCACATCGGGTAGTCGATCGGGAGGAGCTCTCACGGGTCGACGACGCAAGGGGTGAACGTGACGGATTCAGTGGGTGACTATGTTCTGCGGCGGCTGCGGGAGTGGGGGGTCGAGGAGGTCTTCGCTTACCCCGGGGACGGGATCAACGGGATCATCGTGGCCTTCGGGAAGGCTGATGACCGGCCTCGGTTCGTCCAGTCGCGGCATGAGGAGATGTCGGCGTTCGAGGCGGTGGGTTATGCGAAGTTCTCCGGGCGGGTCGGGGTGTGTATGGCGACCTCGGGTCCGGGTGCGATCCATCTGCTGAACGGGTTGTATGACGCGAAGCTGGATCACGTGCCGGTGGTGGCGATCGTCGGGCAGACCGAGCGCAGCGCGATGGGTGGATCCTATCAGCAGGAGGTGGATCTGCAGGCCTTGTTCAAGGACGTTGCGAGTGACTACCTGGTCGAGGTCAACGTTGCTGAGCAGTTGCCGAATGCGATCGACCGCGCGTTTCGTACGGCGCTGACCCGGCGCGCCCCGACGGCGATCATCATCCCGAGCGACCTGCAGACGGAGGACTACTCCCCGCCTGCCCACGCGTTCAAGCAGGTGCCTTCCAGCGGGCCGGGCCTGAAGCCGCCGATGCTGCTTCCGTCTCAGCCGGAGATTGTGCGCGCCGCGGAGGTGCTCAATGCGGGGCAGCGGGTGGCGGTCCTGGTCGGGCAGGGCGCGCGGGGTGCGGCGGTGGAGGTCGAACAGGTGGCCGATGTCCTCGGCGCAGGCGTCGCGAAGGCGCTCCTGGGCAAGGACGTGCTCTCCGACGAGCTGCCGTTCGTCACCGGGTCGATCGGATTGCTGGGCACCCGGCCGAGTTATGAGCTGATGCGCGACTGCGACACGTTGCTGATCGTTGGATCGAACTTTCCGTACTCGCAGTTCCTGCCCGAGTTCGGTCAGGCGCGGGCAGTGCAGATCGATCTGGACGGCACGTTGATCGGGATGCGCTACCCGACGGAGGTCAACCTCGTCGGCGACGCGCGGGCGACGTTGCAGGCGCTGCTGCCGATGCTGTCCGGGCCGACGGACCGGGCGTGGCGGGAGAAGATCGAGAAGAACGTCGCCGGGTGGTGGAACACCATGAAGCGCGAAGCGATGGTCGACGCGGAGCCGGTGAATCCGATGCGGATCGTGTGGGAGCTGTCCGAGCGGCTGCCGTCGAACGCGATCGTCACCTCGGATTCGGGGTCGGCGGCCAACTGGTATGCGCGTCACCTGCGTATCCGTGGTGAGGTTCGCTCGTCGCTGTCGGGCACCCTGGCCACGATGGGGGCTGCGGTTCCGTACGCGATCGGGGCCAAGTTCGCCCACCCCGATCGACCGGCGATCGCCATCACGGGAGATGGCGCGATGCAGATGAACGGAATGGCCGAGCTGCTGACCATCGCCCGCTACGCCGAGCGGTGGACGGATCGTCGTCTGGTGGTCTGCGTGCTGCATAACAACGACCTCAACCAGGTGACGTGGGAGCTGCGGGCGATGGGCGGGGCCCCGAAGTTCGAGGAGTCGCAGGTGTTGCCCGATGTCTCTTACGCCGACTTCGCCCGGGGGCTTGGGCTGGAGGCGATCACCGTGAGGTCCCCGGACGAGCTCGGCCCGGCATGGGACCGCGTTCTGTCCGCCGGCCGCCCCGCCGTGCTTGACGTCCATTGCGACCCCGAGGTGCCGCCGATCCCGCCGCACGCCACGTTCGAACAGGCCGAATCGATGCTCGCAGCCGTGCTGAAGGGTGACCCTGAGGCCTTCCACCTGGTCAGGCAGGGCGTGAAGACCAAACTTCAGGAAGCTCTGCCGGGCCGCCACCGGTGACGCCATGTGCCTCCGGTCCCGATGGGCCGCATCACTGGCACGCGTGCTGTACGTCCCGGCCGGGACGGAGGATCGTCCGCAGATCGGTCACCGCACGGACTGCAGCAGCCGCGAGCGGGCAGGCCGGCGCTGTCCCGGTCCGCCGGGGCCGCCGCAGTGCGGCATCGCCCGAGCGGACGGGCTCGCGTTCCGCAACGGATCGTTCCTGCCTTGCCCTGACGCTCGCGGTGGCCCTCGGCACGAAGAAGGCGCAGGCAACCATGATCAGTGACAGACATGCGGCGACGACGAACGCTGCATGCACCCCGCCCGCCGTCTGCTCGACGACAGGTGCGCGCCCGGCGGCGAGGTCTGCCGACCGCAGGCCGAGAACGCTGACCAGGAGGGCCACCCCCGCCGCGCCCGCGAGCTGCTGGGTGGTGCCGAAGATGGCGCTGCCGTAGGAGTACAGGCGTGGGGGCACCGCGCCGAGACCGGCGGTGAAGAGCGGCGTGGTCACGAACGCCAACCCGACGCTGAGCAGCAGGTGGAAGCCCACCACCAGCATGATCGGGCTCTCGGGGCTGAACAGGGTGGTGGTCCAGAGGGCGCCACTGGTCGCGATGGCGCCCGGCACGACGAGGGCTCGCGCGCCGAAGCGGCTGTACAGGCGACCCACCACCGGCCCGAGCAGGCCCATGAGCAGGCCTCCCGGGAGCAGGAGCAGGCCGGTGGACAGCGGCGGGAGCATCAGCACCTTCTGCATGTAGATCGGCAGCAGGACGACGGTGCCGAGAAAGATCGCCATCATCAGCATCATCAACGCCGTGGCGACGGTGAACGTCCGCGATCGGAACGTGCGCAGATCGAGGAGCGCGCTGTCGGTGCGCTGGAGCACCAGCTGCCGGGCGATGAAGATCACCAGGCAGGCGACGCCGACGGCGAACGACATCCACACGATGACAGGCGATGTGCGTCCCGACTCTCCACCGATGATGCTCAGCCCGTACACGAGACCGCCGAAGCCGAGCGCGGAGAGCACGACCGACGGCGCGTCGATCGGTGTGCGGCCGGGCTCGCGGATGTCGAAGATCCGGCGCAGGCCCAGCACCAGGGCGATGATCGCGATCGGGAGCACGAGCCAGAACATGAACCGCCAGTCCAACAGGCTCAACACAACGCCGGAGACGGTCGGTCCGACGGCCGTTGCGACCGAGACGACGATCGAGATGTAGCCCATCACGGTGCCTCGACGTGCCGGCGGCACGAGCTTCATGACGATGGTCGTCAGCAGCGGGAACAGGATCGCGGTGCCGCTGGCCTGCACCACGCGCGCGATGAGCAGGACAGGGAAGTCCGGCGCCAACGCGGCGATGAGGGTGCCTGCGCTGAACAGCGTCATCGCGATGCCGTACAGCAACCGCGTCGGCACCCGGCGGATGAGGAAACCGGTGATCGGGATGACGACCGACATCGTGAGCAGGAAGCCTGCGGTGAGCCACTGGCCAACGCTCGCGTCCACGTGCAGGTCCGTCAGGAGCACCGGCAGGGCCACGCCCATGATCGTCTCGTTCAGGATGACGACGAACGTCGAGACGAGCAGCACTGTGATCACCGCGCAGCCGCGTGAGCTCACCGCCACAGGCTCGTCGGAAGGCGACGATTCGCGGATGAGAACGTCGGATGGGCTGGTCACGGTCTTCCTCTTGGTTTCAGCTGAATGCGTATCGGCATCCCCACCTGCAGCAGGGGATAGCTGAACCATGCGCGATCGAATCTCCGGGAGCGATGGAGCGAGCCCCACCGTCCGGAGCTACGACACCCCAGCTCGAGTAGGGTTTTCCACCCGGCTGACCCGCCGAGGAGAGTCGTCGGCGGCCTTCCGACCGCCGGTCAGCGGAGGTTGCCGCGCGCGCGGGAGCGGAACGCGGTGGGGGTGTCCCCGGTGCGCTGGCGGAAGAAGCGGGTGAAGACGGTGGACCCCGGGAAGCCGAGCCGTTCAGCGACCGCGGTGCTCGACAGGTCGGTGTGTACGAGCAGTCGCTTGGCCTCCAGAAGCACGCGGTCGTCGATCATCTGCTTGGCTCCGGATCCGGTCGCGGCTCGGGTTGCGCGGGTGAGGGTGCGCACGCTGTAGCCCAACTGTTTGGCGTAGTCCTCCACCCGGTGGGTGCGCGCGAAGTCCCGTTCCACCGCCTGCTGGAGGCGTCGGTACGCCTCGTTGCCCGGGACGTCGCCGGGCAGAGGGCCGTTGAGGTGAGCCAGGCGCAGCACGAGCGCGGCGAGCAAGTGGCGGACCACCTCGATGTGCACGTCGGGCGGGAGGTCGTCATGCCGCTGGTGTTCGCGCTCCAGGAGATCCAGCATGTGTCGCAGGGTTTGCCGCTCGTAGTCGGTCTGAGGAATGAGTGGCTGACCGGCTGCCAGTTGATCGGTACGTGTGGCCTCAGCGGTCGGGGTGCTGAGGAAACCGGGTTGGAAGAGCACCACGGTGCCGTGAGCCTCGGTGAGTTCAGGGCCGTACTGGAGGATCTGGCCTGGGCGCGCCCACAACCAGGCCCCCTCGGACAGGGTGTGCTCGGTGAAGTCCAAGGCGTAGCGCAGCGTGCCGGAGCGCACAGTGACCAGATGGTGAAATGCCGGGCGCAGCGGGCCGGAGGGGTCGATGCCATGACCGTGGGCGCGGGCGAGTAGCCCGGCGAAGTCCATCACCTCGACCCCGTGCGGGGCTCCGATGGAGGCCCGGAACGGGACCGCGGTGACCTCGGTGTGTCTGTTTTTGCTCATATCCTGTCTCCAGGATACAGATTTCGGTCCAGCATCCGCGTCTAGCTTGATGGCTACGGAGCCGGTCGGTGACCGAAAAAGTTGATATGCGGTCATCCTCCTGTCGAGGAACCACCGATTCCCCGTGCACCGAGCCCGCTCGCCGCACCCGGCGTGAGGCCTACCCCGAGCAGTTCAGGATGACCGTCGAGGACATCACGAACGCGCCCGAAGTCCCCACCATCCCACCGTTACGAAGAGGGCGTAGCGCCCATGCAGGAAAGGAAGAAAGTGGCTCCAACCGATGACTCCAGCCCGTACGACACCAGGAGAACAGACACGATGACCATCACACTCAACCCGTCCTTCGACTTCCACGTCACCCAGCACGGAACGCGCACTCATTCCACGACTGCCACGCTCAATCCGGCGTTCCCGATCGCACTGAGGCGGTCGCGTCCCGTCGAGTGGTGTAGCTCGGTCCGGGTGAGGCTCTGCGGTTCAGATCATGCCGTGATCAGCTCTGA